>NZ_CP041063.1:0-1432613 GCF_011082085.1 Bacillus sp. Cs-700 | reverse complement strand
TAATGATTCATGGAAATAGAGGTGAGAAATAATGGGGCAGAGGCTTGATTTTGAACGACCGCTTCAAGAGTTAGAAGATAAAATCAAAGAACTTCATGCTTTTATGGAAGAGAAGAAGGTGGACCTTACTGATGAAGTTTCACGACTTGAAAAACGACTTTCTAAAATGGAAGGTGAAATTTACGAGAATTTAACCGCGTGGAATCGTGTTCAATTAGCAAGACACCCTGAGCGACCAACGACAACAGATTACATCGATCGTATTTTTGATAATTTTCTTGAATTGCATGGTGACCGTCTGTTTGGAGACGATGAAGCCATTGTAGGGGGAATCGCTACGTTTGAAGGTAATCCTGTTACAGTTATTGGTCATCAGCGTGGTAAGGACACAAAAGAGAATCTTAGAAGGAACTTTGGTATGCCGCATCCGGAGGGGTATCGGAAAGCGCTTCGATTGATGAAGCAAGCTGAAAAATTTCAGCGTCCGGTTATTTTCTTACTAGACACGAAAGGCGCATTTCCTGGTAAAGCCGCAGAAGAACGGGGCCAGAGTGAAGCGATTGCTAGGAACCTGATCGAGATGGCTGGATTAACAGTCCCAATTATCTGCATTGTTATCGGGGAAGGCGCGAGTGGGGGAGCGCTTGCCATTGGTGTAGGTAACCATGTGCACATGCTCGAAAATTCATGGTATTCCGTTATTTCCCCTGAAGGTGCTGCGGCTCTTTTGTGGAAAGATTCAAGTCTGGCACAACAAGCGGCAGATACAATGAAAATTACAGCACCAGATTTGAAAGAGTTAAATGTCATTGATGAAATTATCCCTGAAGTAAAAGGTGGGGCGCATCGCAATGTGGAAGAACAGGCAAACGCTATTCAGAGCGCCCTTTCGAAATCTCTTGAAGAACTGACACAACTTACCAAAGAAGAGCTGGTGGATCATCGTTATGAAAAATACAGAAATATTGGACAATATACGTTTGTAACCGATACCATTGGCTTAAAATAAGGGAAGTGCTTTCTCGCAAAAGAGAAAGCACTTTTTTGCGATGTACCTTTGCTATTGTATTCAGGGGCTGTATTTGATATTTTAATAACACAAAGAACTAATGAGGTGAACAGTTATGAAACGTATTGGTGTACTTACCAGCGGAGGAGACTCACCAGGAATGAACGCAGCTATTCGTGCTGTCGTTCGAAAAGCAATTTACCATGATATTGAAGTTTACGGGATTTACCACGGGTATACCGGGTTAATGAATGGAAATATAGAGAAAATGGAAATCGGCTCTGTAGCAGATATCATTCATCGTGGAGGAACGATGCTTTATTCTGCACGTTGTCCAGAGTTCAAGACACTTGAAGGTCAGCTTAAAGGTGTTGAAAACTTAAAGAAGTTTGGTATTGAAGGGCTAGTCGTTATTGGCGGAGACGGTTCTTACCGAGGTGCTCAGAAATTGACTGGGCATGGTTTCCCAACGATTGGAATTCCGGGCACAATCGATAATGATATTCCTGGAACGGATTTCACAATCGGCTTTGACACTGCATTGAATACTGTTATTCAAGCAATTGACAAAATCCGTGACACGGCCACTTCTCATGAGCGTACATATGTGATTGAAGTAATGGGACGCGACGCTGGGGATATCGCTTTATGGTCAGGACTTGCCGATGGAGCTGAATCAATTCTTATCCCTGAGGAGAAGTTCGAGATGTCGGACATTCTAAGCCGTCTCAAGCGTGGACATGACCGTGGCAAGCGCCACAGCATTATTGTTGTTGCAGAAGGTGTTGGAAGCGGCGTTGAAATCGGAAAGCAAATTCAAGAAGAAATGAACATGGAAACGCGTGTAACAGTTCTTGGTCATGTTCAGCGTGGTGGTTCACCAACAGCAGCTGACCGCGTTCTAGCAAGTCGTCTTGGAGCACGTGCAGTCGAACTTCTTCTTGAAGGAGCAGAAGGTAGAACTGTTGGCATTCAAAACAACCAAATTGTTGATCTGGATATTAACGAAGCTCTTGCACTTCCACACGAAGTGAACCAGAAAATGTGTCAGCTTGCAAAAGAGCTATCCATTTAGCAATATGCGGGGCACCCCTTCATAGGTAAGGGGTGTATCGTAATGCCTGAAAAAATACATAACATTTCTGTTATGAAGAAAACTAATTGAAGCATAGCTTTTAGGAGGAGACAGACCCATGCGCAAAACTAAGATTGTCTGTACGATAGGACCAGCAAGTGAAAATGAACAAACATTAGAGAAATTGATTAATGCAGGAATGAATGTTGCTCGTTTGAATTTCTCACACGGTGATTTTGAGGAACACGGTAACCGTATTAAGTCAATCCGTTCCGTTGCTGAGAAGCTAGGTAAAAACGTAGCGATTCTTTTAGATACGAAAGGCCCAGAAATTCGTACGAATAATATGGAAAATGGCGGCATTGATCTTGAAGCAGGTCAACAGCTTATCGTATCTATGGAAGAAGTTCTAGGCACAACAGAAAAGATTTCTGTTACGTATCCTGAACTTGTTAACGATGTTCACGTAGGATCTAAAATTCTACTTGACGATGGATTAATTGAACTTGAAGTAAAGCAAATCGAAAAGAATGAACTTTATACTGAGGTTCTAAATAATGGAACGTTGAAAAATAAAAAAGGTGTTAACGTACCGAACGTAAGTGTTAACCTTCCTGGAATTACGGATAAGGATGCTGCAGATATCGAATTCGGTATTGAGCAAGGTGTTGACTTTATTGCTGCGTCATTCGTTCGTCGTGTATCCGATGTTCTTGACATTCGTAAACTTCTAGAGAAGCATAAAGCTACTGATATTCAAATCATCCCTAAAATTGAGAACCGTGAAGGTGTCGATAATATCGATTCCATTCTTGAGATTTCTGACGGCTTAATGGTTGCTCGTGGTGATCTTGGTGTTGAAATTCCAGCTGAAGAAGTGCCTCTAGTACAAAAACAGCTTATTAAAAAATGTAATGCACTTGGTAAACCAGTCATTACAGCAACACAAATGCTTGATTCTATGCAGCGTAATCCACGCCCAACACGTGCGGAAGCAAGTGACGTTGCCAATGCGATCCTAGATGGCACAGATGCGATCATGCTCTCAGGTGAAACAGCAGCTGGATCATATCCAATCGAAGCTGTGCAAACGATGCATAACATTGCATCATACACTGAAAAATCACTAAACTACCGTGATCTTCTTTCTGTAAGAAGTAAAGAAACGGAAACAAATACAACAAATGCGATCAGTGAATCTGTTGCACACACAGCTTATAACTTAAATGTGCCTGCTATCATTACCGCTACAGAAAGCGGTCATACAGCTCGTATGATTTCTAAATATCGTCCGAAGGCACCAATTGTTGCTGTAACGAATACCGCTAGCGTATGCCGCAAGCTTGCTCTTGTATGGGGCGTTCACGCACAAGAAGGACATAAAGTCTCGACTACGGATGAAATGCTAGAAGTGGCTGTAGACGCTTCAATCCAATCTGGTATTGTTAATCATGGAGATACTGTTGTCATTACAGCGGGTGTACCGGTTGGAGAATCTGGTACAACAAACTTGATGAAAGTTCACGTGATCGGTGATATTCTTGCAAAAGCACAGGGTATTGGCAAAACATCTACTTCAGGACGCATTGCGATTGCAAAAACAGCTGAAGAAGCGATTCAAAAAGCAGATGCTAACACAATCCTTGTAACGATTGCTTCTGATAAGGATATGGTTCCAGCACTAGAAAAAGCAGCTGGACTTATTACAGAAGAAGGCGGTCTTACGTGCCATGCTGCTGTTGTCGGCTTAAGTCTTGGTCTCCCGGTAGTCGTTGGTCTTGAGAATGCTACTGAGCTATTTGAAGAGGGTCAACAAGTAACGTTAGATGCAACAACAGGAATTATTTACAACGGGAAAGCAAGTATCCTATAAGTATGATGTAAGCTTTTAAAGGCTGTCGAGTAAATCGACAGCCTTTTTCCATACTCCGAAACCTCTTGTGGGTATTCTTTATAATGAACGAATGAGGCAATTGAGTTCGAAAAAAATTGAAAAACACGTATAATAGGGATAACGGGACACTTTCCCGATTATAATTGAGGGAGCTATGTCATGTTTCGTATTTTATTGCTTTTTATTATCATCGTACCTGCTTTAGAAATTGCTTTGTTACTTCTGTCAGGAAGAACACTGGGGCTTATTCCGACAGTATTATTGATTATAGGTACCGGAATCCTCGGAGCCTGGCTTGCGCGTAAAGAAGGAGCAGAGACGATCCAGAAGGTGAACAGACAAATGCAGACTGGTCAAATGCCTGGTGAAGCTATTCTAGATGGTTTGTGTATACTTGTAGGTGGTGTCGTTCTACTCACACCGGGATTTATTACAGATGCAGTCGGCTTTTTGCTTCTTATACCGGCAACTAGAAAACCATTTAAGAGATGGATTAAGAAATTCCTTGAACGTCGAATGAATAATGGTCAGTTTATGTTTATTAGAAGGTAAGGAATTGTTCCATATAATTGATGTAATTATCTTAGAAAATAAGTCTTTAAGGAGCTTGAGTCTACATTCAAGCTCCTGTTTTAGTGGGAGTAATGAGCGGTTAGTTGACATCCGTGTACCAATTTAATTGAGCAGTCAATGATTGACCTATCAATTAAATAGTGTTTTCTAGTTGACATTCAGAAATACAACTAGTATATTAGTTGACGAGTCAATGATTGACCCATCAAACGATTGGAGGAGGAGGATGCGTTGAAAGCTTCTTGCTCAGATGAAGGTAAAATATTATACCAGTTAAATAATATATACAAACAAATGAGTCCGAAATTCGAAAGATGTACCGGCATCAGTCAGTCTCGCTTAGAGATCCTGCATAAATTGTTTGAGGTTGAGGAGATTAGCCAAACAGCTTTGCAGAAAGAAGTGAATATTGATAGTGCTGCTGTCACAAGACATTTAAAGCAGCTTGAGGTTAAAGAAATGGTTACTCGACGAAAGAATCCAGATGATAACCGCTTTACCTTTGTGAGGTTAACAGAAGAAGGTAGAGAGAAAATTGCTTCTTTTCGAATAGAGAAAGAAGAGTTCATTCATAAAGTGTTAAAAGACTTTAGTGAGAAGGAACAAATCGAATTATCTGATATGCTTAGCCGTATTCAAAAGAACATTGAAGAAATTCAATACTAACAAGAAATGACATAAGGAGATTTAACGATGAATGCAACCAAAATAAATGACTTTAATGAAATTATTACAGGACGACGCTCAATTCGTCATTACGATCCGTCAGTCAAAATTACTAAAGAAGAGATGACGGAAATTTTAACTGAAGCTACGCTGGCACCATCTTCAGTCAACCTTCAACCATGGCGTTTTGTCGTTATCGATAGTGATGAGGGAAAAACAACATTAGCACCACTTGCTAAATTTAATCAATCACAAGTTGAAACATCTGCAGCTGTTATTGCGGTATTTGTAGATATGAACAGCCTCGACTATGCTGATGAAATTTATGACACTGCTGTACAAAAAGGGTATATGCCTGCAGAAGTAAGAGATCAACAGCTTCCAGCGATAAAAGGCTTGTTAGAAGGTATGTCAACTGAGCAATTTAGAGAAATGAATATCATTGATGGTGGATTAGTGTCCATGCAATTGATGTTAGCGGCTCGAGCACACGGATATGATACAAATCCAATTGGTGGATATGAGAAAGAGCAGATTGCTGAAGCTTACGGTATGGATAAAGAGCGTTACTATCCAGTGATGCTGATTTCAATTGGTAAAGCAGCAAACGAAGGATACAAATCTGTTCGCTTACCTGTTGAATCAATTACAGAGTGGAAATAAAAATAAACATTGAAAAGAGGATATAACGAATGATTATTATTCATGCAGGATTACAAATTAACCCGGCTAAGGAAGAAGCGTTTCTTAACGAAGTAGCTACTCTTATTGAAGAAGCTAGAAAAGAAGAAGGAAATCTTTCTTATACTTTGACGAAAGAGATTGAAAAAGAGAGTACTTATAAAATGATTGAAGCTTATGAAGACATGGCTGCAGTTGAAAAGCACAATCAAAGTGCTCATTTTCAAGCATTTGTTGGAAAAGCACCAGAATATTTGGTGGCCCCATTAGACGTTAAAGTGTATGACGCAACTGAAGTGCAAAAATAATTGTTGAGCTGAAAGGTTCATGGATGTAACAAATTAAACCATAGGAGCAACGTATCATTTTTACGTTGCTCCTATGGTTTTTTATGCTTTTTTGCCTTTAATAAGCTTTGTTGATCTATGATCTTGTTTTCGCTATTTACCTGATGCCCCTTTTATATAACCCCATATATCCTGAAATACATTCGCTTGGTAAAGTGTTTTGAGAACTACGAGAAGAACTGGACCGATAATCAGACCGATGAATCCAAATAGTTGAAAGCCTACGAATAACGCAATTAATGTTGCGAGAGGATCAAGTCCTATATTAGAAGATAGGACTTTTGGCTCCATAACCTGGCGTTGGATGACGACGACTCCGTAGAGAATAGAAAGCCCAATTGTTAGAGCATAATTACCAGTTAAAAAAGAATAAATCATCCACGGTACAAAAATTGCTCCAGTACCAAGGTAAGGTAAGAGATCTACTAGGCCAATAATAATCGCGATTGTAATCGCATAATCAACTCTCAAAATAAATAGACCGATAAGGACGATAACAGCCGTCATGGAGATCAGCGTAAGCTGTGCCTTAAGAAAGCCAAACAAAGCCCGCCTTAAATCAACATAGACCGTACCAATACTTTTTTGGATATCACTACGTACTTTCTTTTTAAGCCAATTAATGAATTTATACCAGTCTTTACTGATAAAAAAAGTGGCCAACATCGAGAAGACAAGCACAGTTAAAATGGTTGGTAAACTAACGATAATCGAGCGAATTCCTTCAACAAGAGATTGAAGAATATCGGTAACAGCGGTAGTAACAGTTGTCCCGATTGATTGAATATTGTCAAGAACAGTCGTTTGCTGATCTTTATTTAAATCTTTAAACAGGTCTTCTAATTGATTATAAAGTGGCATGACGTGTGACACGAAGAGTTCTTCTATGAAACTAACGATTTCTTGAAAGTTTCCTGGTAATACGCTAGCGATATAAACGATGCCCTGGACAAGCTCATTTACGAGCAAGGCAATAAAAGCTGCAAGCACTCCAATTAGAAATAAAATGGAAAGAGCTACAGCAAAGGGTCTTGGAATTTTTCCTCTTCTTTCTAGTAAGTCGACCATTGGATTGATTAAAAAAGCAAGAAGTAAAGCAATTACAAAAGGGTAAGCGAGATGCCAAATATAATAAAAGGCAATTAAGGAAAGAATAATAAGAAAGATTACAAGGAAAAATCGTAAAACTCTATGTATGTATTTCCAATTCATTTCAACCCTCCTAGGATCCCTTTCCTATATTTTACACTGCTTGCTTTAAAACAAGCAATTGTAGTAAACCAGTTTCGTGCTTATTTTCTAAAAGTTTGTTATGCTAAAAGAGTTCTGCTAATGTGAAAGAGGGAGCGTTATGTCAATTATTTCTCAGCCTACTATTTTTCTACTCATTTTACTTTCAATCGCGCTTATTGCGAAAAATAGCTCGCTCATTATTGCCGTAGCGGTCTTACTGGTTGTGAAAACGGTGGGACTTGGTGATAAAGTCTTTCCGATCTTTCAATCAAAAGGAATCTCCTGGGGAGTAACAATCATTACGATTGCCGTGCTCGTACCAATTGCAAACGGAGAAATAGGTTTTAAGCAACTTGGTGAAGCAGTTAAATCTTCTTATGCATGGATTGCAATGGGAGCTGGTATATTTGTTGCGATAATCGCTTCAAAAGGGATTATTTTACTACAAAATGATCCGCATATTACCACAGCGCTTGTATTTGGTACAATTCTTGCTGTAGCTGTTTTTCAAGGAATTGCCGTTGGTCCATTGATTGGAGCGGGCATTGCTTATATGGCGATGAAGGTTGTTGAATTTTTCACCTGAACGTCTGCTCAGAAGGGCATAACGTTTGCATGATTCGCTTCTTTATTATCATTTTTCAAACATTTGAGAAAAAAAGGAATCGACGAAATTATGCATATTCATTCACAAATATCAGAGAATTGTTTATAATGAGAACTGACGCACCATCTTGTACATAGGTTCTTATTTTTTTGGAGCGTTTTAAAAGCGTTATCAAAGCAGAATTTTTAGAAAATATCAGAGCCAATAATATGGAAAAGGAGAGGGAGACGTATGACGACTACTCGCGGATTAGAAGGCGTAGTTGCAACAACATCATCGATTAGTTCTATTGTAAATGATGTCTTAACATACAGAGGATATAATATCGATGACCTCGCTGAAAATGCTAGTTTTGAAGAAGTAATCTATCTATTATGGAACGATAAACTTCCTAATAAGACTGAACTTGAGGAATTCACAGCAGAATTTGCTAGTAACGCTTCGATTCCTGAAGAGATTGTGAATCAAATGAAATCGTATCCAATTGATAAGGTACACCCGATGGCGGCTCTTCGTACAGCGGTTTCTACACTTGCACTGTATGATGAAGAAGCGGACGATATGAGCGAAGAGGCGAATTACCGTAAAGCGATCCGTCTTCAAGCAAAGATCCCAACTGTTGTAACCGCTTTTTCACGTATTCGTGAAGGGAAACCTCCAGTAGAGCCTAAGAAAGATCTTAGCTTTGCTGCAAACTTCTTATATACGTTAACAGGAGAACTTCCGGAAGAAGTTGCTGTCACAGCAATCAATAAAGCACTAGTGCTCCATGCCGATCATGAGCTAAATGCTTCAACATTTACTGCACGCGTATGCGTTGCAACACTTTCAGATATGTATTCAGGCGTAACGGCTGCAATTGGTGCACTGAAAGGACCACTTCATGGTGGGGCAAACGAACGTGTTATGGCTATGTTAAGTGAAATCGATCGCGTTGATAACGTTGAACCATATTTGCAAAATGCGTTTGAAAACAAAGAAAAGATCATGGGCTTTGGACATCGCGTATACAAAACGGGTGATCCACGTGCAAAACATCTGCGTGAAATGTCTCGCAAGCTAACAGAACTTACTGGAGAAACAAAGTGGTACGAGATGTCAACGAAGATGGAAGAAATCGTGACAAGTGAAAAAGGCCTCCCGCCTAATGTCGATTTTTATTCGGCTTCTGTTTATCATAGTCTAGGGATTGATCATGATTTGTTCACACCGCTATTTGCGGTCAGTCGTGTATCCGGTTGGATTGCTCATATTCTTGAGCAGTATAGCAATAACCGTTTAATCCGACCGCGTGCTGAATACGTAGGGGCGACAAATCAAACGTATGTAAAAGTAGAAAATAGATAATAAAAAGGGAAGGTTTCTTCCCTTTTATTAAATGTTAATCATTTACTAGGAGGAATATAAAATGGCTAATGGAGAGAAGATTACCGTAAATAATGGTGTACTAAACGTTCCAGATCATGCAATTATTCCATACATTGAGGGCGACGGAACGGGACCTGATATTTGGGCGGCCGCTTCGAAAGTATTAGAAGGCGCAGTTGATAAAGCTTATGGTGGTAAGAAAAAAATCGTATGGAAAGAAGTATATGCAGGTCAGAAAGCATTTGATAAAACAGGTGAATGGCTACCGGCAGATACGCTTGATGCGATTCGTGAATACATAATTGCAATCAAAGGACCACTCACTACACCAGTTGGAGGAGGCATTCGTTCGCTGAATGTTGCCCTACGTCAAGAGCTTGATTTATTTACTTGTCTTCGTCCAGTCCGTTATTTTAAAGGGGTTCCTTCACCTGTAAAGCGTCCTGAGGATACCGATATGGTTATTTTTCGCGAAAATACAGAAGATATTTATGCAGGAATTGAATTCCAAAAGGGTACTGATGAAGTGAAGAAAATCATTTCTTTCCTTCAAGATGAAATGGGGGCAAAAAATATCCGCTTCCCTGAAACGTCTGGTATTGGAATTAAGCCTGTTTCAGAAGAAGGTACTAAGCGCTTGGTTCGTGCAGCTATTCAGTACGCACTTGATGAGGGGCGCAAAAATGTAACGCTCGTTCATAAAGGGAATATTATGAAATTTACCGAAGGAGCTTTCAAAAACTGGGGTTATGAAGTAGCGGAGCAAGAATTTGGCGACAAGGTTTTCACTTGGTCTGAGTACGATCGCATCGTTGAAGAAAAAGGAAAAGATGCTGCGAATGAAGCGCAGTCCAAGGCAGAAAGCGAAGGCAAGCTAATTGTTAAAGATGCCATTGCCGATATCTTCTTGCAACAAATTCTAACTCGTCCAGCCGAATTTGATGTAGTTGCTACAATGAACTTGAACGGTGACTATGTTTCTGATGCCCTAGCAGCTCAGGTTGGTGGAATTGGAATCGCTCCTGGAGCAAACATTAACTACGAAACTGGACACGCTATTTTTGAAGCAACACATGGAACGGCTCCAAAATACGCTGGTCTTGATAAAGTAAATCCTTCCTCCGTTATTCTTTCAGGAGTCCTTATGCTCGAGCATATCGGATGGAATGAAGCGGCGAAGCTTGTACTCGATTCTATGGAAAAAACAATTGCGAATAAAGTTGTCACTTATGACTTCGCACGTCTTATGGACGGCGCAACGGAAGTGAAAACATCAGAATTTGGTGATGAGCTCATCAATAATATGGACTAAAATAAAATCACTATATTTCCTTGTATGAAAGGAGTGGCATTTAAATGACAGTGAAACGTAAAAAAGTTTCCGTAATTGGTGCAGGTTTTACTGGGGCAACAACTGCTTTTCTTTTAGCTCAAAAAGAACTTGCTGACGTTGTACTCGTTGATATCCCAAATCAGGAGGGCCCAACAAAAGGGAAAGCACTTGACATGTTTGAAGCAAGCCCTGTTCAGGGTTTTGATTCTAAAATCACCGGTACATCAAATTATGAAGATACAGCAGGTTCAGATATTGTTGTGATTACAGCTGGTATTGCTAGAAAGCCAGGAATGAGCCGGGACGATCTTGTGAATACAAATGCGAAAATCATGAAAAGTGTGACTCAGGATATTGTGAAATATTCTCCTGAAACGACCATTGTTGTGTTAACGAATCCTGTTGATGCCATGACGTATACGGTGTTTAAGGAGTCTGGGCTTCCTAAAAATCGCGTAATTGGTCAGTCAGGAATTCTGGATTCTGCCCGATTCCGTTCATTTATTGCTGAAGAGTTGAACCTTTCTGTTAAAGATATTACAGGATTCGTCCTCGGTGGGCATGGTGATGATATGGTTCCACTTGTTCGCTATTCGTTTGCAGGTGGCATTCCACTTCAGAGCCTTATTTCTGAAGAGCGCCTTGCTGAAATTGTGGAACGAACCCGCAAAGGTGGCGGCGAAATTGTAAGTCTTCTAGGAAATGGTAGTGCATACTATGCTCCTGCTGCATCACTTGTTGAGATGGTAGAGGCAATCCTTAAAGACCAGCGTCGTGTTCTTCCAACAATCGCCTATCTCGAAGGCGAGTATGGTTATGACGGGCTTTACCTCGGTGTACCGACAATTCTTGGCGGTGGCGGTATTGAAGAAATCATTGAACTTGATTTAACAAATGAAGAGAAGAAAGAGCTAGATAAATCAGCTGATTCCGTTCGTAAAGTAATGACGGTATTAGGTTAATAACGCAGATCCGGTGTGAGAACCGGATCTCTTTTTAAAACAAAAAGAAAACGCTTTCAATAAAGGGGGAGTAGCGATGTTGCTAGGAAAAAAACGTAAACTAGGACGAATGATCGATGAAATGTCAGTAGGTGAAAAGCTTGAAGTGACGGAAAAAATAGAGGATCGGGACCTTCTTTTATATCTCGGGCTGTCAAATGACAATAATCCTCTTTTCATTCAGCATGATTATGCTTCGATGACACCTTTCAAAAAACCGATTGTCCCGCAAATTATGCTTCTTGCTATCGTAACAGGTGCTATATCTAAGTATTTGCCTGGACCTGGGAGTAGTATTAAAAAACAGGAAGTCATTTTCGAGAATCCCGTCCATCATTATGAGACGCTTCATTTTCAGTTTGAAGTTATGAATGTCTGTACAAAAGAACATGAAGTTGAAATAAACGTTAAGGGCATAAATGAATCAGGAGAAGCAATCTTAGACGGCTTGTTTACTGTCTGCCCCCCATATCCTGCAAAACCATTAACAAAGTCAACATCCTTTGAGAATTTTTAGAGCCTGGATTAGGCTCTTTTTTTTATGCATTTTCCTTTTGTTTATGATAAAAGCGCTTCATACTGCTAAAAAAGTCAAGTTTTTCTTTTGCCTTTATGAAAATAATAGTATGATGAGGGTATTCAGGCTAAAATAAAAGAAAAGCCTGGCATCGGCATTGATGAATGGGGAAATTCGTTAGGGGGATTTTACGATGGCTCAAAAGATACTAGTTGTAGACGACGAAATGTCGATTTTAACATTGCTTCAATTTAATCTGGAACAAGCTGGTTATGATGTTGTGACGGCTGAAGATGGTGCAGAAGCATTGAAAGTAGTTGAGGCTGAGAAGCCAAATTGCATTATTCTTGATCTTATGCTACCTGAAATGGATGGGTTAGAGGTGTGTAAAGAATTGAGACAACGCCACATTCATACGCCTGTTTTAATGCTGACTGCCAAAGATGATGAATTTGATAAAGTACTTGGTCTCGAACTGGGTGCTGATGATTATATGACAAAGCCGTTTAGTCCTAGAGAAGTCGTTGCGCGTGTTAAGGCGATTCTTAGGCGGGTAAAACAGCTTGAAGAATCGAAAGTAGCTAACCAGATGGAAGAATCAGAGAAAATCCAGGTAGGTGAACTAGAGGTTTATCCAAATAATTACGAATCATTTTTCCAAGGGGAAATAATGGAGGTTACTCCTAAAGAATTTGAATTATTAGTGTATCTCGTACGTCATAAAGGTCGAGTTCTAACGAGAGAGCAGCTTTTGAGTGCGGTTTGGAATTATGATTTTGTTGGGGATACCCGGATTGTAGATGTGCACGTTAGTCATTTGAGAGAAAAAATTGAGCAAAATACGCGTAAACCTGAATACATTAAAACAATTAGAGGACTTGGCTATAAGTTAGAGGAGCCTTCTGTTAAATGAAGCGGTTCCGCTCACGTTTTCTGAATGCTCAATTCGTTATTCTTTTTCTTGTCTTTTCAATCTTAGTTGTTTTCATTGGTAATTTATTTGAAGGAATTCTATTCGATAATGCTAGTGAAGAGGCTTTGTCAAATATGTGGCTAATCCTAATTCTTTCATTTACAGGAGCTTTTTTCATTATTGTTTACCTTAGTCTTCGCATCTCAAATCAGTTAACAAAACCTTTAGAAGGTGCATTGAATGTTGCCAATGAGCTTGCTTCTGGGAATTTTAAAGCACGAACTTATGAATATAAGCTGGATGAGACGGGGCAACTTAGTCACGCCTTAAATATTCTTGCTCGTAATTTACAGAACATGACCAATTCCTATGAAATTCAGCAAAATCGATTGATGACATTAATTGAAAATATGGATAGTGGCTTAATTCTGATTGATTCAAAAGGTCATATTAACCTTGTTAATCGCTTTTATAAAGAAACTTTTCATATCAAAACCGAAGAATACTTAGATTTGCTCTATTATGAAGCACTTCCGTATAGGGAAATCATTCGATTAGTGGAAGAGACGCTACTCGTTGAGCAAACCGTTCGAAAACAAGTTGAGTTGCAAGTTGGAATCGAAATGCGCCACTTTGACGTCTCAGGTGCGCCGATCCTTAATCACGATGAAAAGCTAAAAGGTGTTGTTCTTGTTTTCCACGATATCACAGAGTTAAAAAAGCTCGAGCAAATGAGAAAGGATTTTGTAGCAAACGTATCTCATGAGTTAAAAACGCCTGTCACTTCGTTGAAAGGCTTTGCAGAGACATTACTTGATGGAGCTATGGAAAACAAAGCCTTTCGCACTCGTTTTCTTACAATAATTTTAAATGAAAGTGACCGTCTTCAGAGCCTCATTCAGGATCTTCTCGACCTCTCAAAGATGGAACAAAAGCACTTTGCGTTAAATTGGCAGGATGTAGATTTAAAAGAAGTGATTGATGATTGCCTTTTAATGACAAAAAGTAAAGCAGATAAGAAAAGCATTGAAGTGGATATTAGCTATAATGGAGATCTTCAAATAAAAGGCGATGCAAACCGTTTAAAACAGGTGTTTCTTAATTTAATTGCCAATAGTATTACGTACACTCCAGAAGGAGGAAGCGTTACGATTTTCGTTAACGAGGAAAAAGATGCTGTTCAGTTCAAAATCTCGGATAATGGAATTGGAATACGACAAGAAGAGCTTCCCCGAATCTTTGAACGCTTTTACAGAGTAGATCGTGCAAGAAGTAGAAATTCTGGTGGGACGGGTCTTGGACTTGCTATTGTAAAACATCTCGTCGAAGCTCACCAGGGTCAGATCGCAGTTAACAGTCAACCTGGTGAAGGGACAACTTTTGTCATCACGTTAAATAAAGAGAGACAATATTAATCTTTACGTTTTCTTTACAGTCTGTTTATATGTTCTTTAAATGATTTCTGTAAAGTAACAAGTGACCCCTTCATCATGACGAGAGCACATTTTTGAGACGAGATTTTCTCGTCTCTCTTTTTTTGTCTTTCATTATCAAAACAAAATTAATCAGTTGGACGCTTGTTTTTCATTCTTTTTACCATCGTGGTAAAATATATGAAGCAGGCGTCTTTTGGGATGTACAGTGATCGACAAATTGCGGAATGAATGAAATGGAGGACTTCTATTGAAGAACAAGTTAGTTTTAATTGATGGAAATAGCATTGCCTATCGTGCGTTTTTTGCATTGCCGTTGTTAAATAATGATAAAGGTGTCTATACAAATGCCGTACTAGGATTTACAACGATGTTGCTGAAAATTATAGAAAATGAATCGCCAACACATATGCTCGTTGCTTTCGATGCCGGTAAAACAACGTTTCGCCATAAAACGTATACAGAGTATAAAGGCGGGCGACAAAAAACCCCTTCAGAATTAAGTGAACAGTTCCCTGTTATACGTGAAGTGCTGGACGCATTTCAAATTAAACGTTATGAAATTAAGAATTATGAAGCAGATGATATCATTGGAACCGTATCGGATCTTGCGAGTAAAGAAGATTGGGAAGTGAAAATTTATTCCGGAGATAAAGATCTTCTCCAACTTGTTTCAGATAACGTTCACGTAGCCTTAACGAAAAAAGGAATAACCGACATTGATACATATGACCCAGCCTTTCTTCGTGAAAAGTATGGTCTTAGCCCTGATCAAATCATTGACATGAAGGCGCTTATGGGTGATAACTCGGACAATATTCCTGGTGTACCTGGTGTTGGAGAGAAAACGGCTCTTAAATTATTAAAACAATTTGGCACGGTGGATGCCGTTTTTGAATCGCTTAATGATGTATCTGGTAAAAAGTTAAAAGAAAAATTGGAAGAAAATCAAGAGCAGGCCATGATGAGCAAAGAGCTTGTAACGATTTTTAAAGAAACGCCACTTGAACTAGGGATAACTGATTTAGGCTACAGCGGTTATAATCATGAAGCAGTCGCTACACTGTTTAGTGAACTTGGGTTTAAGTCTCTTCTTAATCGAATCGGGGGGACAGAAGTAGAAGACGAGAAAATCGATGATTTAGATTTTGAGACGATCAACGAGATAGAAGCCAAGCATCTCGTTAGTCCTTCTGCCATGATTGTGGAAGTGATGGATGAGAATTACCATAATGCCGATATACAAGGGATTTCCCTTGTAAATGAAAACGGGAATTATTTTATCCCAACAGATTTAGCTCTGCAGTCTCAATTGTTTCGAAATTTTCTAGAAGATCGTTCTCAGAAGAAATGGGTTTTTGATGCGAAAAGAGCCGTTGTAGCTTTAGGGTGGAAGGGCATTTCATTAGAAGGGATTACGTTTGATTTAGTGATTGCTTCCTATCTCCTAAATCCATCTGAATCGACGCATGACCTATCTGCTATTTCGAGACGAGAAGGCTTTTCTATTGTTTCTTCTGATGAGTCCATTTATGGAAAGGGAGCGAAACGTAAGCTTCCAGAAGTTGACGAGTTTACAGACCATCTTGTTCGAAAAGCCTATGCGGTATATCAATTAAAAGACAAGCTTGAAGAACAGTTAAGAAACAATGAGCAGTATGAGCTGTTCCATGACCTAGAAATGCCTCTTACGCTTGTTTTAGGTGAAATGGAAACAAAAGGTGTTTCCGTTGATACCAAATTCCTAGAAAAAATGGGTGAAGAGTTAAATGAAAAATTGAGTAAGATTGAAGCAAAGGTTTTTGAACTCGCGGGAACTGAATTTAATATTAACTCGCCTAAACAACTTGGGGAAGTTTTATTTGAGAAGTTGGAGCTTCCGGTTATTAAGAAAACAAAAACTGGCTATTCAACGTCAGCTGATGTGCTTGAAAAGCTTGAAAGTAAACACGAGGTAATTCCGGAAATCCTCCTTTATCGTCAGCTCGGTAAATTAAATTCGACTTATATTGAAGGTTTGTTAAAAGTTATTTACTCAGATAC
This sequence comes from Bacillus sp. Cs-700, assembly GCF_011082085.1. NCBI lineage: Bacteria > Bacillati > Bacillota > Bacilli > Caryophanales > Bacillaceae > Bacillus > Bacillus sp. Cs-700. Next base: position 1,415,920 of record NZ_CP041063.1, on the reverse strand, counting down.
AGGTAAAATACACACAAGGTTTAATCAAGCTTTAACACAGACTGGAAGACTCAGTTCGACTGATCCGAATTTGCAGAATATACCAATTCGCCTCGAAGAAGGTCGCAAAATCAGAAAAGCGTTTATTCCATCTCGAAAAGATTGGGTGATGTTTGCAGCGGATTATTCTCAAATTGAGCTACGCGTTCTCGCACATATCGCGCAAGATAAGAATTTGATAGAGGCTTTCCAGCAAGATGAAGACATTCATACAAAAACAGCGATGAACGTTTTTAATGTAGACAAAGAAGATGTTACGTCGAATATGCGCAGACATGCGAAAGCTGTTAACTTTGGAATTGTTTATGGCATTAGTGATTATGGCTTGTCACAAAGTATCGACGTTTCGAGAAAAGAAGCGGGAGAATTTATTGATCGCTATTTAGAAAGCTTTCCTGGCGTAAAAAACTATATGGAAGACGTTGTTACAAAAGCTAAAGAAGACGGATATGTCTCAACATTGTTACAGAGAAGAAGGTATCTACCTGAAATTAATTCTCGGAATTTTAATCAGCGTGGATTCGCTGAAAGAACGGCAATGAACACACCAATACAGGGAACGGCTGCGGATATTATTAAGCTCGCCATGGTTCAAATGGAGACACGCTTAAAAGAAGAAAAGTTAGAAACACGTATGTTGCTTCAAGTACATGATGAATTGATTTTTGAGGCACCACAAGAAGAGATTGAAACGTTAAAACGTATCGTACCTGAAGTAATGGAATCTGCAATCAAACTGGACGTCCCACTGAAAGTTGATTATGAGTATGGCTCCACCTGGTATGATGCGAAGTAGGCATCAAAGGAGAGGGAAATATGCCTGAATTACCAGAAGTAGAAACGGTAAAACGCACACTAGAAGGTCTGGTTGTAGGGAAGAAGGTCACAAATGTTGTTGTAAAGTGGCCTAAAATCATTAAGAAACCAGATGATGTTGAAGCCTTCAAAATGAAAGTGATTGGTCAGACTTTTACAGGTGTTGAAAGAAGAGGGAAGTTTTTAAAACTTGTTCTTGAAGATGATGTAATCGTCTCTCACCTTCGTATGGAAGGAAAATATAAGTTATCTGCTATCGATGAAGAATTTGATCATCATACGCATGTGTTTTTTACGTTTGAAGATGGAACGGAGCTTCGTTATCATGACGTGCGGAAGTTTGGCACGATGCATCTTTTTCCTATTGGATTAGAGGAAAATGAGTTGCCACTCGTGCAGCTGGGGCATGAACCTTTTTCAGAACAATTTACCTCTGAAGTATTACAAAAAGGGTTTCAAAAAACGTCTCGAAAAGTTAAAACAGTGTTGTTAGATCAAACCCTCGTGGTTGGACTGGGGAATATCTATGTCGATGAAGCACTGTTTAAAGCTAGAATACACCCTGAGCGAATCGCATCGACACTTACAAACAGAGAAATTGAAACACTTAGAGAACAGATCGTTCATACGTTATCTGATGCTGTGAATAAAGGTGGTAGTACAATTCGTTCCTATGTAAACAGTCAGGGGAAAGTAGGCACTTATCAGGATAATCTCTTTGTTTATGGACGCGTTGGTCAGGGATGTAAAAACTGTCAAACTGAGCTCGAGAAAATCGTTGTTGGAGGAAGAGGTACTACGTTTTGTCCGCTCTGTCAGGTGAATGAGTGAGTCGTAGCGTTGGATGGGCTCCTTTCATATACTATTTAAGATTTTAGTATGGAAGGAGCTCGCCTATGTACTGGGTTTCTCTTTTTTTCTTAGCATTTGCCGTAAGCGTAGATGGATTTGGAGTTGGCTTAACGTATGGCCTCAGAAGGATGAAAATTCCTTTTAAGTCGATTCTTATCATCTCGATTTGTTCGGCGATCTCCATGTTAATCGCAATGGGGTTTGGCTCTCTTTTACAGTTATGGATTTCAGATATAGTAGCTCAGCGAATTGGTGGCGGCATTCTTATTGCGCTAGGTGGATGGGTATTGTATCAAATGATTCGTAACAACAAAGAGGTTGAAAAAACGGTTTCTGAGCGAATTCTTCTTCATTATGAAATACGCTCGATCGGGGTGGTTATCAGCATTTTGAGAAAACCGACAACGGCAGACTTTGATGATTCTGGTACAATTACAGGTATTGAAGCAATTATGCTGGGTGCTGCATTGTCTCTTGATGCGTTTGGAGCAGGTATAGGTGCGTCAATGGTTGGTTTTCCTCCTATTGAAACGTCACTTTTGATTGCTTGTATGAGTTCGCTGTTTTTGCTCTTAGGTTTAAAGTTCGGAAACCTTACTTCAAACCTTAAATGGATGGATAAACTATCACTCTTACCGGGATGCCTACTCATTATCTTAGGGTTCCTTAGAATGTAGTGAAAGGAGGATGACGATGGATATTGGACTTACCGGTGGAATCGCTAGTGGAAAAAGTACTGTAGCAGAGATGATTCGCCGATATGACATACCAATCATTGATGCAGACGTAATGGCAAGAAAAGTAGTTGAACCTGGTGAGCCAGCACTTCAAGACATCTTTCGATTATTTGGAGATGATATGAAAGCAGAAGATGGGGGGCTAGATCGGAAGAAGTTAGGAGCTGTCATTTTTAAAGATGAGGAAAAGCGCAAAGTATTAAATCGTATTCTTCATCCTGCAATTCGGAAAGGAATGCTTGATCAAGCAGCAGCTCTAAAAGAACGGGGAAGCGCGCATATTGTTTTCGATATTCCGCTTTTATTTGAAAGTCAGCTAACTCATATGGTTGATCAAACCCTTCTCGTTTATGTCGATGCAAAAACCCAGCTATCGAGATTAGTTGAGAGGGATGGGAGTACGGAAGAAGAGGCTTTCGATCGTATTCAATCGCAAATGCCCATTGAAGAAAAGAAAGAACTGGCTGATGATGTGATTGATAACACCGGAACACGTGAAGAAACGGAAGAACAACTTAACAACATTCTAAAAAAATGGAGAATACTATAAACAAAAACACGTCTGCAAACGGCGTGTTTTTTGTTTTTTAATCGTCATGCGCTTAGATAAAGACGTTCTACAAAAATAGTGTAAATTAATCTTTTTATTTGCATATTATATGTTATACTAATTTTGTGATAGGGGAAATAAGTATAACACATATGTGGCGGGAGGAACGCTGAATGAAATCAAGAGTAGCAATTAATGGCTTTGGAAGAATTGGGCGAATGGTATTTAGAAAGGCAATAATGGAAGATAGTTTGGAAGTTGTAGCAATTAACGCTAGCTATCCGCCAGAAACGCTCAGCCATTTAATTAAATATGATAGCATTCACGGTACATTTGATGGAGAGGTTACACCAATTGAGAATGGGATAAAGATTAACAATAAAAAAGTGGTTGTTTTAAATAATCGTGATCCAAAATCTCTTCCATGGAAAGAGATGGGAATCGACATTGTGATTGAAGCTACCGGCAAGTTTCGTACGAGAGAAGAAGCTGGTTTTCATATTGATGCAGGAGCTACGAAAGTAATCATTACAGCACCTGGTAAGAATGAAGATCTTACAATTGTGATGGGCATTAATGAAAGCGAATACAATGATCAGAAACATCATGTTTTATCAAATGCATCTTGTACAACCAATTGTCTGGCCCCGGTTGTTCAAGTGCTTGATAAGTCCTTTGGAATTGTTTCGGGTATGATGACAACAGTTCATGCATATACGAATGATCAGAAAAACATTGATAATCCGCATAAAGATTTAAGAAGAGCACGTGCCTGTGGCCAATCAATTATTCCGACGTCGACAGGTGCAGCTAAAGCGATTTCAAAAGTATTGCCTCATTTAGAAGGGAAACTTAACGGAATGTCGCTTCGCGTACCGACACCAAATGTGTCATTAGTCGACCTTGTGGTTGATCTTAAGAAAGAAGTGACCATTGATGAAGTTAATGATGCTTTAAAAGCTGCTTCTGAGGGGCCACTAAGAGGTATTCTCGCTTACTCTGATGAACCATTAGTATCAATTGACTACAATGGTAATGCTCATTCTTCTATCGTAGATGGACTATCGACAATGGTCGTTGAGAATAAAAAAGTAAAGGTACTTGCCTGGTATGACAATGAGTGGGGATATTCTTGTCGAGTCGTTGATATGGCGAAGTACGTTGGGGAAAGAATTCCCGAAAGGTTGAAAGTAAGCGTATAGGTGATAAGGAAAGAAGTGGGAGAACGTCTCCCGCTTCTTTTTTGATTTGTTATCGCTAATGAAAGCTTTTGAAATAAAGGATAAATCTCGACAGTTTTGGATATGTTTTAATTATCGCGGAAAAATTTGCAAGGACACTGGATTTTTTGAGGTTGAGGATACAAAAGCGTAATCAGCATTTAATTTATTCTTGCAAAAAAAAAATAAAAGCCTTATACTATTTTTCGTGAACTTCTTTTATAGCAATTTGGCATTGAAAACTACTTAAAGGGTTAGGACCTCATCGGACTAACTTTCCCCCGTGGTGGATTTTCAATACCGCATGCTTTAGGCATGAGTAAAAATAAAGGGGGAATTTTGCTATGGATACAATGGGACGTCACGTCATTGCTGAACTATGGGGCTGTGACACTGAAAAATTAAACAACATGAAATTTATCGAAGAAACGTTTGTTGAAGCTGCTCTTAAGTCTGGTGCAGAGGTTCGGGAAGTAGCATTTCATAAATTTGCACCTCAGGGTGTAAGTGGTGTTGTGATTATTTCTGAATCACATTTAACAATTCACAGTTTCCCGGAACATGGTTATGCAAGTATTGATGTGTATACTTGTGGTGATCTTGATCCAAACGTAGCTGCAAACTACATTGCGGATGCACTTGGAGCGGATACGCGTGAGAACATCGAACTTCCACGAGGCATGGGACCTGTAAAACCTAAAGTTAGAGAAGAACAGTCAGCGTTTACTTCATAATAATAATACTTCGATTAAAAGGGCACCCTGGGTGCCCTTTTTTAGTTTAGCTAAGAAATTTATTAGCTTCGGTTGAACGGGGATTCAGCGCGACCTCATTGATTTATCAGTCATTTATTGCTATTCTTAAAAAAAATAGAGGAGGACTAGGGGTGGGAATAAAAGAGTTTTTTAGCAATCGTTCTGAAACAGGGGAAAGGCACCAAAATGATGCATTGAAAACGCATTATTTTAAAGCGACAAAAGAACAGGCTTTTACAGAAGCGAAAGCGATTCTTCAAAAACACTACAAAGGTGAAATTGTGACCAATTCACCCGAACGTGGAGAGTTTGTATTTCAAGTGAAGGGTCCTAAAAAAGCGTTAATCGTCGTAACCGTCGTGACGGTGCGCGCTTATAAAACAGCGGTAGATTTTTCGGTTTCGACAGAGACTCCTTTACCAGTAGATTTCGGTTTTAGCAAAAAAGTAATTGAAACGATTTATTCAGATTTGAAGAAAAAGCTAACGTTGATTGGAACAGGCATTTCAGAGCAAATTTAGTAGGATGTGTGTCGTCGCGCATTTTATGCTAAAATAAGAGATAGAAATCTTGTTCGTTTAGTGGAGATGATCTAATGCGCTGTCCCAACTGCAATCATAATGGTACAAGAGTGCTTGACTCCAGACCGGTTCATGAAGGCCGATCGATACGCAGGCGCCGCGAATGTGAATCGTGTACCTATCGATTTACAACGTTTGAAACAGTTGAAGAAATACCGCTTATTGTCGTGAAAAAAGATGGAGCTAGGGAAGAGTTTAGCCGGGAAAAAATTCTCAGAGGTTTAATTAAAGCCTGCGAGAAAAGACCCGTGCCGCTCGAAAAACTTGAAACCATCGTAAATGAAATAGAACGCGACCTTCGTAATCAGGGAGCTTCCGAAATCAGTAGTGATACTGTCGGTGAGCTTGTGATGGATCAACTGGCAAAAGTTGACGAAGTCGCTTACGTTCGATTTGCTTCCGTTTATCGTCAGTTTAAAGACATTAATGTTTTTATTCGTGAGCTTAAAGAATTAATTAACAGAGCAGAGTAAGGAAAAGGAGCTTAGTGTAAGCTCTTTTTTTGTACGTTAATAAGACAAATGCCATGATGAGTCAAGACCTTGTTATGACTCAGGCGATCAGTTAGTTAGAAAAATCTATGAAGGAATATAAAGGTGAAGCATATGCATTGGAAAGAACTTCTTCCTGTTGATACGCTTCAAATTGAGGCGTTCGGGTTATTGCATGATTACGATAGGAATGTCCTTACCTTGTTATATCAGCCTCTAATTGGTGCAGGGGCATACAGTCTCTATATGACGATGTGGAGCGCTCATGAGCAACAGGACAGTCTTGTTACAAAAATGACTCATCATCATTTATTACTGATGATGAGATGGGATACAAAAAAACTACTTGAAGAGCGACGAAAGCTAGAGGGGATCGGCTTATTAAAAACTTTCCTCAAAAACGGAGAAGATACGAGACACTTTACTTACGAGCTTCAGCCACCGCTAACACCTGATCGTTTTTTTAATGACGGTGTTTTAAATATTTATTTGTTCAATCGATTAGGCCGTAATCGATACCAGGATTTAAAAAAGTATTTCTCTGTTGAAAAGCCGGATTTGTCAGAATATAAGGATATGACTGCTTCGTTTAACGAAGTATACGATTCCCTTCATCCTTCTGAGATGACGGCAAGTTATGAGGAAGAAGATGAGGTTCGAGAGATCGCAAGTCGAAATGATAATAAGGGACTTGTTTTCACTTCATCTGAATTTGACTTTGATGTGATGAAACAGCACATTTCTGATATGATTGTAACAGAGAAAATGTTTACAGATTCGGTTAAGAAAACAATTGAGCGACTTGCTTTTGTCTATAAGATTGAGCCTTATGAAATGGGGCGAATCGTGGAACAGGCGGCCATTCATCATGATGAGCTATCAGATGATCTTCTCCGAAAAGAAGTAAGCAGCTGGTTTGCTCTTGAAAATCGAGGAAAGGTACCTGCTCTTCAATATAGGCGACAGCCTGCTGCACTGCAAGAATTCCATACAAAAGAGCCTGTAACGGAAGAGGAGAAGGCCGCTCAGCGTTATGAGCAAATGACACCTTATGATATTCTTCAACGTGCGGCTGAAGGTGGTAAGCCATCAGAAGCAGATATGAAACTTGTCGAGCGTATTATGGATGAACAGAAGCTAACTCCTGGTGTAATGAACGTCCTCCTTGATTTTATTATTGAAACACAGGATAAAAAGCTCTCGAAAAACTACGTAGAAAAATTTGCGAGTCACTGGGCAAGAGCAAGGGTAAAGACAGTGAGAGAAGCCATGGATCTTGCCATAAAAGAACTACAGCAGCCCAAGAAAAAGGCGAATCCAGCATCTCGAGGAAAGGGAAGTTCTACAGCTCGAAAAGACAAAGTTCCTGAATGGATATCTGATCAAAAAGAACCGGATATGTCCCATGAAGAGCGCTCAGAAAAACAAGATCAGCTTAAGAAGATGCTAAGCAAATACAAAAAATAAAGCGGGGTGAAACGTATGGAGTCCATCCAAGAATCGTTTAATAAAATGCCGGGTAACAAGAAGTTCCAACAGCAATATCAAGAAATGAAAAAAGCGATCATGGCAGATGAAGATATTCAAGCATTTATTGAGGAACAAGATGAAGTCGATGAAAAAATGATTGATCGAAGTCTTGCAAGATTGTATGAATTTACGACTCAGTCTAAACGGTGTGAGGGGTGCCCTGGGCTCTCCAACTGTATTAATATGATGCAAGGGTACGAGCCAGAGTTATTTCTTAACCGTTCAGTCATCGATATTCGTTATAACCGCTGTCCAACAAGGATTGAAGAAGATAAGAATAAGAAGCGAAATGAAATGATTCAGAGCTACTATATTCCAAAAGAAATTCTCGAAGCGACATTTGCGGATTTGGATGATGAAGATCCTGTGCGAATTGAAGCGATTGGCACAGCTATTCAATACGTCGAGGACTTTGTTCCGGGTGAAACGAAGAAAGGGCTCTATATTCATGGTGGTTTTGGTGTTGGCAAAACATTTATTCTAGGGGCAATTGCAAATCAGTTAGCCAAGGAAAAAGGCGTCCGTTCGCAGTTTATTTATACGCCTGATTTCTTTCGACAAATGAAAAGTGCCATACAAGATCAATCGATTGATGAAAAGCTAAATTACTTAAAAGAGACTCCTTTATTAATCCTTGATGATATTGGGGCTGAAAATATTTCGAGTTGGGTACGGGATGACATACTTGGTGCTCTGCTCCAATATCGTATGACAGAAGGGTTACCAACGCTTTATTCTTCTAATTTGGATTATTCCTTGTTAGAGGAGCATCTCGCTTATTCTCATAAAAGTGGAATTGAAGAAACAAAAGCGAAGCGAATCATGGAAAGAATAAAGCATTTTACCACCCCAGTCTTTTTACAGGGGAAAAATAGACGAGTCTAAAGTCTTCCTTAGGGAAGGCTTTTTTATTGTTCTATACATCATTTCCAATCTGAAGCCATATAGATTTTAGTAAGAAGGTGGACAGGGGGGAATACATTGGTTTCAATAACGTTTGATCAAAAAGAAGATTTTCAATTTGTTTATGAACTTTTGATAAAGGAAAGGGACGTTCAACAAAAAGTCTCCGTTAATGAAGCGGAATTAACACTCTCTGTACAAGTGGAACCATATAATGCAAAGTTGTGTTACCACATCTCCCAATGCATCGTCCGCTGTGTTAGCACCATCTATGAGAAACAGTGGATGAAACAAATATTAACAACAAAATATTACTATCAAGATAAAGATGAAATTGGTGAAATTACAGCAATTGCAAAAAGTATTGGAGAAGGAAACATAGATGAACTCCCTGGTGCTGTCCGTTATACAAAACGGGTTGATTTATTGCATCGATCAACGTTCTCTTGCATTGAACAGGGGGGAACGATCTTATTTGACTCTTATTTACGGTTTCGAACCGGTCCTTACCGAGCTCTGTTAACTGAGCTGATTGGAGAAGCGATTGACGAGTATAAACTTGAGCAAGAATATCAGAACTTTATTGAAGCATTGAGGCTTCTTCTTAAATCAAGAGAGGCTCTCCAAGAAAAAGTAGTGCTTGTTTTTAATGGTAGCTACCAATTATATGATCTAAGTGGTCATAAGTTTAATGGGATTCATGAACCACTTGATAACATTCCGAATGGACTTTCTTTAGAAGAAATAGATTCTGAAATACTTTTGCCCCTTCTGATCCTTGCTCCTAAAGAAATTTATTTATATACAGAAAACACGGAAGAAGGGTTAGCTCAAACCATTCGTAATGTTTTTGAAGAACGATTATGTGTTTTTCCGTTGTCACGGGTTAAAAACTTTTTTTCTGGTAATCATTAAAATAAGCTTGATTTTCATAAGTACACTACTTATAATACCTACATACACGCATATACGTTATTGTTACGATAAGGACATGAGATGTTCTGTCTGCTTTAAGAGAGGGAAGGATTGGTGTGAACTTCCTAGCGAGACAAGCATTCTTACCACCTTTGAACTCTGCCCTGGAAATAGGGTAGCGTTTCTGCTACGTTACAGCAATCTGAGCCGTATAGGATTTTCTTTATACGGGAAGCAGGGTGGAACCACGAGATAAAACACTCGTCCCTTTTGGGATGAGTGTTTTTTTATATGCAAAAAGGAGTGAAGAAGCATGGCTGAAATGGTAAAGATTACGTTCCCAGATGGTTCTGTGAAAGAATTTAATAAAGGAACAACAACTGAAGAGATTGCAAGCTCAATTAGTCCGGGCTTAAAGAAAAAAGCTCTTGCAGGTAAGGTGAATGGCGTTCTTTTCGATTTGCGTCGGGAAATTGAAGTAGATGCATCGATTGAAATCGTAACATCAGAAAGTGAAGACGGACTTGAAGTTCTTCGCCATAGTACGGCTCATTTAATGGCTCAGGCGATTAAACGTCTCTATAGTGATGTGAAACTTGGCGTTGGCCCAGTCATTGATAGTGGATTCTATTACGATATTGATTGCCCTGTATCCATTACACCTGAAGATCTTCCGAAAATCGAAAAAGAAATGAAAAAAATTATTAATGAAAATCTTGAAGTAAAGCGCATTGTTGTCAGTCGTGCTGAAGCAGAGAAAATGTTTAAGGAAATTGGCGATGATCTTAAGTTAGAATTGCTTGAAGCGATACCTGACGATGAACAAGTGACAATTTATGAACAAGGCGAATTCTTTGATCTTTGCCGTGGGCCACATGTTCCTTCAACTAGTAAGATCAAAGCCTTTAAACTACTATCGATTGCAGGTGCGTACTGGCGTGGAGATAGCGAAAATCAAATGCTACAACGCATTTATGGTACAGCATTTCCGAAGCAATCCCAGGTTGAAGAGTACCTTCGTCTTTTAGAAGAAGCGAAAGAGCGCGATCACCGTAAACTTGGTAAAGAGCTAAAGCTATTTACGATTTCTCAAGAAGTTGGACAAGGGCTCCCAATTTGGTTGCCAAGAGGAGCGACAATTCGCCGTACGATTGAACGATACATTGTTGACCTCGAGGAACGTCTTGGTTATAACCATGTTTATACACCTCATCTTGCGAACGTGGAGCTTTATAAAACAAGTGGTCATTGGGATCACTACCAAGACGATATGTATCCACCAATGAAAATGGATGAAACAGAAGAATTGGTTCTTCGTCCAATGAACTGTCCCCACCATATGATGATTTACAAAAATGATCTGAAAAGCTACCGCAGTCTTCCTTATCGTGTAGCTGAGCTAGGAACAATGCACCGCTATGAAATGTCTGGTGCCCTAGCAGGACTTCAGCGCGTACGTTCAATGACGTTAAATGATGCTCATATTTTCTGTCGTCCAGATCAGATTAAGCAAGAATTTATTGAAGTTGTCGAGCTGATTCAAGAAGTTTATAAAGACTTCAATATTAGTGACTATTCATTCCGTCTTTCTTATCGTGACCCAGCTGATAAGAAGAAGTATATCGACAATGACGAAATGTGGGAAAAAGCACAAAAAATGCTAAAAGAAGCCATGGATGACCTTAACGTTGAATATATAGAAGCAGAAGGCGAAGCGGCATTTTATGGTCCGAAATTGGATGTTCAGGTGAAAACAGCTCTAGGTAAAGAGGAGACACTTTCGACTGTTCAACTTGACTTCCTACTTCCAGAGCGATTTGATCTTTCTTACATCGGTGAAGATGGTAACCATCATCGTCCAGTCGTCATTCACCGAGGTGTCGTTTCTACAATGGAACGCTTTGTAGCATTCTTGATTGAAGAATATAAAGGAGCGTTTCCAACATGGCTTGCTCCAATTCAGGCAGAAATTATTCCTGTTTCGGAAGTACACCTAGAATATGCGAAGAGTGTTCAGAAAAAACTTCAACGTGCTGGAATTCGAGTTGAAGTAGACGAACGCAACGAAAAGATTGGGTACAAAATTCGTGAAGCACAAATGCAGAAAATCCCTTATATGCTTGTAGTAGGGGATAAAGAGGTTGAAGGTGAAGCGGTTAATGTTCGTCGCTACAGCCAGCAGGATTCTGAGACTGTTTCTCTAAACGAATTTACTGCTCGAATAGAAGAAGAAATTAAAGATAAAAAGTAACGAAAAGCCGGCGTAAATGCCGGCTTTATTTTATAAGATAAAACAAATTCACAAAAAACACTTGTCACAATGAGAAAGATTCGTTATGATAATCAAGTGCACTTCGAACGAATCTTATCACCTTGACATAAATTTGGTCAGCATGGTATACTGTCTTAGGTAATTAAATATCGGAAACAAAGCAAGCAGAAGCGCCCGCTTCTCACCTGATTGACGCCGTAATGGTAGTTTGCAGGTACACTGTTCTTATAATTGTGTAATGTGTGGGTGTCGTATGCGCCGACGCTTTTTTTATGCTTTGAACCGGATATAAACCATTTAATGACATCATGTGAGATGATCATCATCGAACAATAACCATGGAGGTGGCTGATTATTAGTAGAGATATGAACGTCAATGAGGGCATTCGTGCTCGGGAAGTACGTCTAGTTGGTGCAGACGGAAACCAAATTGGTGTGAAATCCAAAAATGAGGCATTAGATATGGCTCGTAATGCAAATCTTGATCTTGTGATGGTTGCTCCAAACGCGAAACCTCCTGTTTGTCGCATTATGGACTACGGAAAGTTCCGCTATGAGCAGCAGAAGAAAGAGAAAGAAGCGCGTAAGAAACAAAAGATTATTACCGTTAAAGAAGTTCGCTTGAGCCCGAATATTGAAGAACATGACTTCAATACGAAACTTCGTAATGCACGTAAGTTTCTTGAAAAAGGTGACAAAGTGAAAGCATCGATCCGTTTCCGCGGACGTATGATTACACACTCTGATATCGGTAAAAAGGTGCTTGAGCACCTAGCAGAAGATTGCAAAGATATTGCAACTGTTGAGTCCAAACCAAAAATGGAAGGACGCAGCATGTTCCTAATCTTGGCACCTATCGCAGAAAAGTAATTCTTGAAGGAGGAACTCACTCATGCCAAAAATGAAATCTCACCGTGGAGCTTCAAAACGGTTTAAGAAAACTGGATCAGGTAAACTTAAGCGCAGCCGTGCTTACACTAGCCATATGTTCGGTAACAAGTCTCAAAAGCAGAAGCGTAAGCTTCGTAAAGCTTCTCTTGTTTCCGCAGGTGACTTCAAGCGCATTAAGACTTTAATCTACAACAAGAAGTAATCGGTTTTCATATTATTTAGACACAGAAATTAGGAGGGGTTTAGTATGCCAAGAGTAAAAGGTGGCTACGTAACACGTCGCAGACGTAAAAGAACGTTAAAACTCGCAAAAGGATATTACGGATCGAAGTCTTTGCTTTTCAAAGTTGCTAATCAGCAAGTTATGAAATCAAATATGTACGCTTACCGTGACCGTCGTCAGAAAAAACGCGACTTCCGTAAGCTTTGGATCACTCGTATCAATGCGGCAGCTCGTTTGAACGGACTTTCTTACAGCCGTTTGATGTTTGGTCTTAAAACAGCTGGTATCGACATCAACCGTAAAATGCTTGCTGAGCTAGCAGTTAACGACGAAAAAGCGTTTGCTGAACTAGCATCAAAAGCAAAAGAAAACTTGAAATAAGTTCTCAAAAACCATTCTCATACGTTGAGGATGGTTTTTTTGTAGAAAGCTTTAAGCAAGGAGGAAATGAAAAGTGAACGTTCTTATTATATTCTTTATATATTTGGTTCTTATTAATAGTGGAAGTTTTATTCTAATGGGAGTAGACAAACGAAGAGCAAAAAAGAGAGCGCGAAGGATTTCAGAGAAGACGTTGTGGCTTTTTATTGTAATTGGAGGGAGTATGGGAGGGTATCTTGGTATGAAACGATTTAGACATAAAACGAAGCATTCTCAATTTATTTACGGCATTCCTGCAGTTATGATTGTACAAATCCTTTTGATAAGCGGTTCTATTTACTTGAATAAGTAAAATGAAAAAACGCAGCATATGCTGCGTTTTTTTGTTTAAGATTCATTTTGTTTAAGGTACCGTTTATCTTTTAGGAAGAGGCGCCAGAAATAAATAAATCCTGGTGTTAAGATAAAGAAAGCGACTATATACGTGACAATTAGTGCGCGAAAGGTAGCAGGATCTGTAAAGCCTGTTTCGATCGTAACATTTGGATAAACGATATAAGGCAGATGCGCTGATCCATAAGCATAGCTCGCGAGTAAATACTGAATAACAATACTAATCATAGCAAGTCTTGGGATGCCGACTCCTGTTTTTCTTGGAATAAAGAGAGCGAGATACCCGATCGCAAAAGTGATCATTGAACCAATCAACCATGGCACATAGTCCATAAGCCTTTCATAAAGCCATGGCGCTTCTGTACGAATGGTGAGAACGAGCAAACCTGCCATCGCAAGTGAGATTGGCCCAACGAGTATGGCATCTCTTCTATACGTTTGATAAGCTTCTTGATCTGCTGATACGTTTGAATAATCAGAGAGTAAAAGTGATGACAGAAAAAGTGTGCTTGAGATCGCAAAAGCCATAAACGCGTAGACACTTGGACTTGTAAACAATTCACTCAATAACAAGCGTTCTACTCCGTTTGTTGTTTTGATAAACCCACCGTGCGTAATCGGTAACACACAAATCAGAAGGGCTGGAATTAGGAAACCAGTAATTCCTGAAATAAGTGTTAAGATCCGTTTGTAATTCTCCGATGCTGAATGGGAAAATACGAGAAAGGCACTGCGTAGCGCAAGTAATAAAATAATCAAACTGCCAGGAATAAGTAACACTGTCCCTAAAGTAAATGTCGCCCCAGGAAAGAAACTAAAGAGCGCTACAACGATAGCTACAATGAAAACATTCGTTACTTCCCAGGAAGGAGAAAGGTAGCGGTTTGCTATGTTCGTTGCTTTCGTGTTATTTCGATTTAAATAAATCATCGACCAAAATCCAGCACCGAAATCGATTGTCGCCATCACCGCATAAATGAAAACAAGTCCCCATATTAAAGTGATGGCGTAGAATGCTTCTGACATGTTGTTCACCTCTTATTTTTAATAGACGTACGATTCCTTGGATTATTGATCAAGTTCTTCACTAATTGGATTACGGTTGAAATAATAACGCAGCACGAGCACTGTTGAAATCATAAGAATGATATAAACAATGAGAAATAGAACAAATAGCAGTCCGATGTTTCCAGAAGTTGTCACCGCTTCTTCTGTTTTCATCACGTGATAAATAACCCATGGCTGTCTTCCGGTACAAGCGAAGATCCATCCGAATTCGATTGCAGTGATGGCAAGAGGACCAGCGGCAATAAACGCCCACATCAGCCAGCGTGGGAATTCTTTTCGTTTGAGAATTTTGTACCAAGTAAACCCCACGATGGATAGGAGCATCAATAAAGAGCCGATTCCAACCATTGCATTAAATAGAGTATGGACAAACAAGGGTGGCCACTCATCTTCTGGCCATTCTTCAAGTCCTAACACTTCTGTATCAAAAGCATCGTCAGCTAGAAAGCTGAGCGCCCAAGGAACTTCGATCGCCCATTTCACTTCTCGTTCCTCTTTATCCGTGTAGCCACCTATGGCAAGCGGGGCATATGTTTGTGTTTCAAACAATCCCTCTGCAGCAGCCAGCTTTTCAGGCTGGTATTGATACAATTGCTGAGCGGATTCATGGCCATTTAACGCCGTTAAAATTGAAAAAATCCCTCCAATAACCAGTCCCATCATTAAAGCTTTGTGATGAAATTTATATTCACGCGTATTCCCTCGTTGACGAATCATTTTATATGCAGCAATAGAAGCAATGACAAAAGCACCTGTCATAAGGGCAGATACTGTGACATGTCCTGCTGTAACGATGAAGGAAGGATTAAAAAATGCTTCCCACGGATCCACGTTAACAAATTTCCCATCTACTATTTCAAATCCAGCTGGTGTGCCTTCAAAAGCATGGACATTTGTAATTAAAATCGCTGAAGCACTTGCGCCAAAGGCAACGAGTGTAACACTAACGATCCGCATAAGCGGAGAAAGTCGATCTGCTGCATAAACATAAATCGACATAAAGAGTGCTTCGAGGAAAAAGGCATAAATTTCAATTTGAAATGGTAGGGCAATGACTCGTCCTACAACCTCCATAAACCCTGGCCATAACAGAGAAAGCTGCACGCCTGCAATCGTTCCTGTTGGAATTGCGACTCCGAGTAATACGGCAAACCCTTTTGTCCACCTGTTCGCCATGAGTGCATAATCCTTATCCTTTGTTTTTTGATACATCAGTTCAGCTACAAGCACCATTAAGGGTAGCCCTACTCCGAGAGTAGCGTAAATAATATGTACGCCCATTGTCATGCCAAACAATGAACGAGCAATCACGAGTTCATCCATCTAATATCCCCTCCAATTACCGTTCTCATCAAATCTCCCCTTATTGTCCACGTATTGCCAGAAAATATTCTCTAGGACCTTCACTTTTTGACATAACAGCTCGTCTCTTGTCATAAAGGTAAAAGGAAGGGGGGAACATCATGAATGAGCTCGTCCTGCCGCTTGTTGAGGTTGTGTCGAACAGCGGAATTTACGCCCCGTTCTATTTCATTATTTTTCATTTTATTCGTCAGTTTGTTTTTGTGCCAGTTAGTGTAGTCTGTGTGGCAGGCGGTGTATTGTTTGGAGCTATATATGGAACTATCTATTCGGTGATTGGCATTACCGTTGTAAGTTCGGTTTTTTATCTGGTCGTGAAACGAACACCAGGTTTGTTCAAGAAAATCATTCGAATGAAGGAAAGATGGACGCGAAAGCATATGCCTATGTCAGTTGGACAGATTGCAATTCTAAGATTGGTACCCTTTGTTCATTTTCATTTTATTTCGCTTTGCTTAATTGAGGTGTCAAAAGATTTTCCAGATTATCTTCGCTCATCTCTTATATCAAACTTGCCTCTTGCACTGTTTTATTCCTTCTTTGGAACAGCGATCAGTGGTTTTGACCCGGTGCTTATTCTATTAATGCTGTTAGGCCTGGTTATTCTTTTCTTTTTACTTAAAAGAAAGGAATGGGTTATGAAGTGGGAGGATTTTTTTCAACCTGCAAGATAAATCGATTTCAAAATAGGATGATAGTCAAAAGCCCCCTCCAACTTGGAGGGGGCTTTTGACATTATGAGTCTTCCCGGTGACGAAGAAATTCTTTCACAGGGCTTTTCCATTCAATTTTAGCGCTTGGATACCGGATATCCATTTCTTTCTCTAGAAAATAGAAATCTTCTTTCTCAAGTAAATAAAGTTCTGAAGCGTTTTTTACGCCTATAGAAAGCGTAATAATATCAAAGGACTTTTCGGTTGTTCCAAGGTATTTTTCACCTTCAAAGAGAGCTCCTTTGTAAGTGACAAGAAAATTCTTTCGAACATTGGACGAGTCATCGAAAAAATAGTATTCTTTATGATCGTGGGCTTTTTCGAGCTTGCGTTTTGGATCCATAAAAAAGCGAATGACAGAATAAGCAATCAAAACCATGGCTACGAGAATGACAAGACGAAATAGGATAAGTATCATTAGTCAGCACCTCATTTTCACTATGCTTCTATTCTCTATACGTATATGATAAAGAAAGGTTTCATAAAATGAAAAGATTTTGAAGGGACGATTGCAATGAATTTTAAGTTATTATTTACATTACAAAAACAATTAGATGATCGAATTGTACAAGAACATGGGATAGATGATGTTGATTTGTTTGAAAATAAGCTTCTTGCTCTTAAAGTTGAATTAGGAGAACTTGCGAATGAAACGCGCTGCTTTAAATATTGGAGTAAAAAAGCACCTTCACCGAAAGAAACGATTTTAGAGGAATATGTTGATGGAATTCATTTTATTTTATCATTAGGACTAGAGTTAGGCATCACTGCGTTTGAAGGCCTGCCAGAAACAACGGCGTCATCAGAAGTTCAGGCCTTTCATGATGTCTATCGCGCGATTGATCGACTTGTTAGTAAGAAAGAAGAACCTTATTACAATTTATTGGAGAGTTACCTAACTTTGGGACAAACGATTGGACTTGAGTATAAAGAAATAGGTGAGGCGTATTTGAAAAAAAATAAAGTGAATCATAATCGCCAGGACCAGGGATATTAAGTTCAAGACTGCTCTGAATTGTTAAATATTTCGGAAACCGTTATAATGAACAGTGAATACATATTAAGGGGGCAATACATATGGCAAAGCTAGACGAAACGTTACAGATGCTTAAAGAACTTACTGATGCGAATGGTGTACCTGGTAACGAGCGTGAACCTCGCGACGTAATGAAGAAGCATATTGAATCTCTTTCTGATGAAATCATGTATGACAACCTCGGCAGTTTAATTGCTGTTAAAAAAGGTAATGCAGAAGGTCCTAAAATCATGGTTGCAGGACATCTTGATGAAATTGGCTTTATGGTTACCCGCATCGACGATAAAGGATTCCTTTATTTCCAAACTGTTGGCGGATGGTGGGAACAGGTGATGCTTGCTCAACGTGTGAACGTGATGACTCGTAGTGGCAATATTATGGGCGTGATCGGTTCGAAACCACCACATATTCTTCCTGCTGAGCAGCGTAAGAAATCAGTTGATAAGAAAGATATGTTTATTGATATCGGCGCATCAAGTCGAGAAGAAGCAATGGAATGGGGCGTTAAGCCAGGAGATTCCGTTGTTCCGGTTTGTGAATTTACAGTCATGAATAATGAAAAAATGCTTATGGCAAAAGCGTGGGATAACCGTATTGGTTGTGCCATTGCGATTGAAGTACTTCGTAAACTAAAAGGTGAAACCCATCCAAATACGGTTTATGGTGTTGGTACAGTCCAAGAGGAAGTAGGTCTTCGTGGAGCAACAACCGCAACAAACATGATTAAGCCAGATATCGGTTTTGCTGTTGATGTTGGTATTGCTGGCGATACTCCTGGCGTTAGCGATAAAGATGCTCAATCAAAAATGGGGAAAGGTCCTCAAATTATTATGTACGATGCTTCAATGGTTGGTCATAAGGGACTTCGTGATTTTGTTACAGATACTGCTGATGAGAATAACATCCCTTATCAGTTTGACTCCATTGCAGGTGGGGGTACAGACTCAGGAAAAATTCACTTAACAGCAAACGGTGTACCTGCTCTTTCAATCACGATTGCGACACGCTATATTCATACACACGCAGCGATTCTTCACCGCGATGACTTTGAAAATGCGGTTAATTTAATTGTTGAAGTGATTAAAAAGCTTGATGCTGATAAAGTAAAAGAAATTATTTTCAATTAAACACAAAATCCGGTGGCCTTGGCCACCGGATTTTGCTCGTTAATTTACACCCTGAGCCATGTAAGAGAGCATCTGCTCACGTTCATTTTCAGGTGCTTCTTTCCATAGTATTTCAAAAAGAACACCTAGTCCAGGGAGCATTTTTTCTTCGCCACTTTGGATGGCATCGAGGATCGTCGCTTCAATCTGTTCCTCGTTGTTGCCATTAATATTGGCGAGAATTGCTTTTCGTAAGTTAAGGTCCATGCTTTCCACCTCACCTTTCTCATTCGCTTGTTGGATCAAGCATCATTAGTATGAGCGAATGCAATAAATTTCATGAGTACTATTGGAATCTTCCCATTTAACCCTTTATAATAGAAACATTGAAAACTGAAGGAGAGCATAATGATTATTGAATCCGCAAAAAATCAAAAAGTGAAAGATTGGAAAAAGCTCCAAACGCGTAAGGGGAGAGAGAAAGCTCAAAGCTATCTCATTGAAGGACCGCATATCGTTGAAGAGGCGGCGAAGTTTGAAGCGCCAATTATTGAAGTGATTGTAACGGAAGGCAATGATGTATCTATCTATCCGTTTAAAGAACGTCCTGTTGTGTATACTGTAACTGAGAAAGTGATGCAAGAATTAACAGATACCGAAACACCGCAGGGAATTATGGCAGTATGTGAAATGGTGGAGCCTAATTTCCCAAATGCAGGGAAATTCTTACTGCTTGATGCTATACAGGATCCAGGTAATTTAGGAACAATGATCCGTACAGCGGATAGTGCTGGCTACGACGGCATTCTTCTTGGGCATGGAACAGTAGATGCTTATAATAGTAAAGTGCTCCGTTCTACTCAGGGGTCTATCTATCACCTTCCTGTAAAAAAAGCAGATCTTGTAGAAGAGGTGAAAAAGTTAAAAGAGCTTAATATGCCGATCTACGCCACAGAAGTGAGTGGAGGAACTCCTTATGATGATTTAAAAGGACGTTCTCAGTTTGCAGTTATTCTAGGGAATGAAGCAAATGGCGTTTCGGAAGAGCTTCAAAATCTTGCTGATGAGAACGTGTATATCCCGATTTATGGAAAAGCGGAGTCACTTAATGTTGCTGTTGCTGCTGGAATTCTGATGTATGGGCTACTTCCTTCATAATTGCACTTGCAGATATAGCATTTTTTTTCTATAATTAAAAGCAACTTATATATGATAAAAACAATGATAGAGAGTAGTAAGCTGCCACTGCCTATTTAGGGAGGAAATGCCGTGACTGGAAGCATTTCTATAGGAACGTTGCCGAATTCACTCTGGAGTTGCCGCTTTGTTCGTTCGAAAGCGGATCGGTTTACAAACCGTTATTCTTTGCTTAAGGCTGATAGTTGAAACCTATCGGTGAATTAGGGTGGTACCGCGAAATCAAATCTTCGCCCCTTTCTGGGGAGCGAGGATTTTTTTATTGTCAAAAGAGAGTAACACGAATATGAAGTGGAGGTTGAAACGATGCAAGAACGTTTACAAGCGTTAAAAGAAGAAGCGCTGTCGGAAATACAGCAAGCTTCTTCCATGAAGGAAGTACAGGATATCAAAGTGAAGTTTCTCGGAAAAAAAGGACCGATTACCGAGATTTCCAAAGGTATGGGGAAATTGTCAAAAGAAGAGCGTCCTAAAATGGGGCAGCTCGTTAATGAAATACGAAATGCGATTTCAGATCAACTTGAGGAAAAAATTGCTCGTTTAGAAAAAGCAGCCGTAGAAGAAAGGTTAAAGAAGGAAACCATCGATGTTTCTCTACCAGGTCGTCCAGTGAAAAGAGGAAACCATCATCCATTAACAAGGGTAATTGAAGAAATTGAAGATCTGTTTCTTGGTATGGGCTTCTCAATTGCAGAGGGACCAGAAGTTGAAACAGACTATTACAATTTTGAAGCGCTAAATCTTCCAAAAGATCATCCTGCTCGTGATATGCAGGATTCCTTCTATATTACTGAAGAAACGTTACTACGTACGCATACATCACCAATGCAAGCAAGAACAATGGAGAAGTTAAATGGTGAAGGCCCAGTAAAGATCATCGTGCCGGGGAAAGTTTACCGACGTGATACGGATGACGCGACTCATTCTCACCAATTTATGCAGATTGAAGGATTAATGGTTGGCGAAAATGTTCGAATGAGTGACCTAAAGGGTGTTCTTCAATCATTTGCGAAGAAAATGTTCGGAGAGGAACGTGAAATTCGCCTTCGTCCTAGTTTCTTCCCATTTACAGAACCATCTGTAGAGATGGATATTTCCTGCTTTAATTGTGGTGGTAACGGCTGTTCTGTCTGTAAGGGAACTGGATGGATTGAAATTCTTGGTGGAGGCATGGTGCACCCTAACGTACTACGTATGTCAGGATTTGATCCGGAGAAAGTGACTGGTTTTGCATTTGGAATGGGTCCAGAGCGAATTGCAATGTTGAAATATGGCATTGATGATATCCGTCACTTCTATACAAATGACAGTAGATTTATTAAACAATTTAACTCACTATAGAACGATTTGAAGGTTAGGAGGAGAATAAATGCTTGTATCAATGAATTGGCTACAGCAGTATGTAGATTTAGATAGTTACTCAGCTGATGAACTGGCAGACCTGATCACTAAAGGTGGTATAGAGGTTGAGACAGTTGAACAGCTTAATAAAGGAATTAGCGGAGTGGTGATTGGTCACGTTCTTGAATGTCAGCAACACCCTGATGCTGATAAGCTGAATATTTGTAAGGTTGAGATTGGTGAGGAAGAACCAGTCCAAATTATTTGCGGCGCACCAAATATTGCGCAAGGTCAATATGTGGCTGTTGCAACGGTTGGCGCAGTCCTTCCGGGAAATTTTAAAATTAAAAAAGCAAAATTACGCGGTGAAGCCTCACATGGTATGATTTGTTCATTACAAGAACTTGGAATTGAAAGTAAACTTGTTTCGAAGGAATATGCTGATGGGATCTTTGTATTTAGTGAAGATGTGACACCTGGGGAAGATGCTCTTGAATATTTAAACCTTCATGATGAAGTTCTTGAGCTGGGTCTTACACCTAACAGAGCGGATGCAATGAACATGATTGGTGTCGCTTATGAAGTGGGTGCGGTATTGAATCGCTCGATTGAACTTCCGTCACCAGAACTTGTTCGCTCGGATGAAGACGTAGAAGGCTATGTGTCAGTTCGTGTAGAAAATGAAGGAGATAATCCTTATTACGGGGCTACCGTTATTAAAGACGTAACGATAAAACCTTCGCCACAGTGGCTTGTGAACCGTCTTGTTTCTGCTGGTATTCGTCCAATTAATAACGTTGTTGATATTACAAACTACGTCTTACTTGAATATGGCCAGCCGCTTCATGCGTTTGATTATGATCGCTTTGGATCAAAGGAAGTCGTTATCCGCCGAGCAACTGAAGGTGAAAAAATTGTCACTCTAGATGATGTGGAACGTACGCTTTCAAGTGAACATCTTGTGATAACAAATGGTTCGAAACCTGTTGCGGTTGCTGGTGTAATGGGTGGAGCTGACTCTGAAGTGCAAGAAGATACGACAACTATCCTACTTGAAGCCGCTTATTTTAATAGTAAGCTTGTCAGAAAGTCATCGAAAGACCTCGGACTCAGAAGTGATTCAAGTGCTCGTTTCGAAAAAGGGATTGACCGAAATCGCGTTGTTGGCGCAAGCGAACGTGCTGCTCAGCTTATTCAAGAAATTGCTGGAGGTACAGTTCTAAAAGGCAGTGCTGAGCAAGGTGCTCGTACAATTGAAGCTCTTGACGTTAGCATTGAAGTAAATCGAATTAATCAAGTTCTAGGAACGGAAATTACTGAAACAGAAGTTGCTGCAATCTTTGAGCGTTTGCAATTCTCTTATCAAAATTTTGGTGGCACGTTTACTGTTCAAGTACCACCACGTCGCCCGGATATTACAATTTCAGAGGACTTAATCGAAGAGGTAGGACGTCTTTACGGATATGATAATGTTCCTGCAACGTTACCTCTTACAGAAAGTACACCTGGTCAGTTGTCAGAATATCAAGGGAAACGCCGCCATGTTCGCCGTACGCTTGAAGGTGCAGGTCTATACCAAACGGTAACGTATTCACTTACTTCACCATCAAAGCGCCATTTTTTCTCTGATGAGTCAGTAGAAGCTGTTCGTCTGGCGATGCCAATGAGTGAAGAAAGAAGTGAACTTAGAACGAGTTTAATCCCTCACTTATTAGAGGTTGCTCAATATAACCGAAACCGTCAGTTAGAGAATATTGCTTTCTATGAAACAGCTTCTGTATTCTTACCAGGTGATGAGCTACCGGTTGAACAAGAACATCTTGCTGGTGTCGTGTCAGGACTATGGCAAGAGCATCTTTGGCAAAAAGAAAAAAAAGCGGCAGATTTCTTTGTTGTAAAGGGAATTCTTGAAGAACTTGCTGTAGAATTTGGTGTAGAAGATCGTGTCACCTTCGCACGTGCAGAAGAGCCTAAGCTTCATCCGGGTCGCACAGCAGCTGTCTATCTCGATGAAGAGCTTATCGGATATATTGGCCAGCTTCATCCTGAAGTAGAGAAAGAACTTGATTTAAGTGAAACATACGTCTTTGAAATCAATCTTGAGAAACTACTTAAAGCTGATGTTGCTCATCTTAAATACAAGAAGCTTCCTCGTTTCCCATCGGTTACAAGAGATGTTGCGCTCGTTGTGAACGAGTCACTTGAAGCAGGTGAAGTGAAGCGCGTCATTAAAGAAGCGGGTGGATCCAAGCTTGTTGAGATTCAATTGTTTGATGTCTATCAAGGGGAACATCTTGATGAAGGGAAAAAATCACTAGCTTTCTCTCTCAGATATTACAATCCTGAACAAACGTTAACGGAAGAAGAAGTAAAGAAAGCGCATGACCGTGTTCTTAAAGCAGTAGAAGAGCAGTTTGGAGCTGTACTTCGTCAATAGTAAGAAAAGCCTCCCTGTCAGGGAGGCTTTTCTAATGCTTGTTTTACATAAACATTCCAACAAATATAGCAGTAATAAAGGAGGCAAGAGTTCCGCCAATGATTGCTTTTAATCCAAGCTTTGATACTTGTGAACGCTTTGAAGGTTCAAGTGAGCCAAGCCCAATGATTAATTGACCAATGGATGAGAAGTTTGCAAAGTTACATAGCGCTACAGAAAGAATGGCGACTGTTTTATCAGAGAGCTGATCTTGAATTGCCGTTAAGTTTTGAAAGGCAACAAATTCATTAATCGACATTTTTGTGCCGATAATGGAGGCAGCGCGAAAGGCTTCATCGGCTGGAATACCGACAAGTAGTGAGAATGGATAGAAAATATAACCTAATATGGTGCTAAGGTCTGTTCCTACTACACCTAACATGCCATTAACTACAGCCAGGATGCTTATAAAAGCGATCAGAAGGCCACCGATATTAAGGGCAAGCATGACCCCACTTACCGTACC
Source organism: Bacillus sp. Cs-700 (assembly GCF_011082085.1). Taxonomy (NCBI): domain Bacteria; kingdom Bacillati; phylum Bacillota; class Bacilli; order Caryophanales; family Bacillaceae; genus Bacillus; species Bacillus sp. Cs-700. The sequence goes on along the minus strand of NZ_CP041063.1, from coordinate 1,391,606 downwards.
CTCCGCAATCGCTTCAAAAACGTTTGCGTGTTCAGATCTTTTCATCTTAACTTTATCATTCGTTTGTGATACTTCAGTCTCAGGTTCCATCACTTTAGAAATAACAAGCGAGACGAAAGGAACACTAAAGACGGAGATTAATAAATATTTTAGCTCAATTCCCATAAGCGAATAGCCGACGAGAATGGCTCCACTTGCAGAAGCTGTACCACCTACCATTATGGCAAAGATCTCTGACCTCGTAAGCATCTTCAAATAAGGTTTTACAAGTAAAGGTGCTTCTGCTAGGCCTAGAAACGAATTTCCGACAGCGTTGAACGTTTCAACTTTTGTTGTACCCATTAATTTCCCAATTGTTACACCGATAACTTGAACGATTAAAGGAATGATGCGCATATAATAAAGTGCTGATACTAGAGCTGAAATGAAGATAATCACGGCGAGGACATTGATCGCAAAAACAAACGTTAAATCTGTTTGTTCGTATAATCCTCCAAATACAAATTGAATCCCTTCGTTACTATAATTGATCACGTTTTGTACAGCAGCGGAAGCCTTTTCTAGCATAACCTTCCCGGCATTAACTTTTAATACGAATAGAACGAAAAGACCTTCAATAAGAATACCGACCCCGATCGTTCTCCACTTTACTGATTTTTTCTTGTTACTCATTAACCATGCAATTGCAAGGACGCCGATAATAGAGAGTAGTCCTGTTAAAATACTCATGATGTCTGATTCCCCCTGAAAAAGAATTGTAGCTTCACAAATAAAAATTGGGTAAATAAAAAACCCGTCCTTTATAGAAAAGTCCGAGTTTACAGGAAGAAGTCCGGCACGCAAAAACAAAACATACTTGTCTAATCGACAATGCCATACTTTCCCTATAGTCCAGCAATTCTCGGTCGCCGGGTAGATACTCTTTGGACCCTATTTCCAAAATTATATAGAGATAAATGTGAAGTTGTATTCATCAATCTATCAGAAGATTTCATAGGTATCAAGACCTATTAGTAAAGTAACAATGTTTTGAATATTCCTTTCCTATATGTAAGCGTTCGACAAAATAATACATGTTGCTTCCTTATTCGCGCTCTGTTAGAGTACAAAGTGATTAAATAATGGAAACTCATATATGTCGGGAATTGGCCTGCACGTTTCTACCCTGTTACCTGAAATAATAGGACTATGAGTGAATGAATTTTCATAAAAATGGCGTCTGGTAGAGACGGTAGTAAAGGACATGAGAGTTTGGTACAGGAGGATATAAATGGAGAAAACAAAGGTGTACTTTAACCATGACGGTGGCGTGGATGACTTAGCATCACTCTTTTTATTGCTGAACATGGATGAGGTTGAACTTGTAGGCGTTTCAGTTATTCCAGCTGATTGCTATTTAGAACAGGCTGTTTCAGCGAGTAGAAAAATCATTGACCGTTTCGGAAAGGGTATTGATTTAAATGTTTCAGCTTCAAACTCTAGAGGGATTAACCCGTTTCCTAAGGAGTGGCGTATGCATGCTTTCTACGTTGATGCACTACCGATTCTTAATGAATCAAATCAAGTGAATACGCCAATGTCAGAAAGACCTGCTCATCTGCATCTGATTGATGTACTTGAGAGCAGTTCAGACCCGATAACGCTTCTTTTTACTGGTCCTTTAACTGATCTTGCTAGAGCGTTAGAAGTAGCACCAGCGATTGAACAAAAAATCGAAAAGTTAGTGTGGATGGGTGGCACATTTTTAGAAGCAGGAAATGTGGAAGAACCTGAGCACGATGGGACGGCAGAGTGGAATGCGTTCTGGGATCCAGAAGCCGTTGCGACTGTCTTTGATACGTCAATTACGATTGAAATGGTGGCGCTTGAAAGTACGAATCAGGTTCCATTAACAAATGATATTAGAAACATTTGGGCAGCACAGCGAAAAGAAATCGGGGTCGATTTTATCGGGCAATGTTATGCGATGTGTCCGCCGCTTGTTCATGTTGAAACCAATTCGACATACTACTTATGGGACGTGCTTACAACTGTTTCTGTCACACCTCAGTCTTTCATTCACTCGAGAAAAGTAAACTGTCGTGTTGAAAAGGACGGCGTAAGCCAGGGGAGAACGGTTCTTGATAAAACAGGCCGTGAAGTTATCGTTGTCGACGATGTAGACCGTGATCTTTTCTTTCAATATTTTACTTCTGTCATGCTTCTAGCTGAGGATGGGTTAGAAGCACCACAACTCTATTTGTAATATGAAAGAGCTGGCTCACTTTGAGCCAGCTCTTGTTTTGTGGGTGCTTTAATGCCGAGCTTGGTCCGCGATTTTCTTCGCTTTCAAACTGTTCGCAAAATGCATCTTAGCTATTTTTTCGAGTACGTGATCGCCATGTTTCTGAATCAATTTAGCTGCTGCAATATCTACTGCAGGTCCAGCTCCTTTTGGAAGCCTTACATTGTTTTCTTTCCCAAGTCGATCGATTTCCATCACAAAAGAGTATCTGGCAATAATGGAAGCTGCTGCAACTGCTAAATGAATTTCTTCTGCTTTTGTGGCGAAGTAGACGTTTTCTTTAATGACTGTTGATTGACCCTTCAAATAGTTAAAATAAATTTCCGGTTTTGCAAACTGATCGATTAAGATCGCATCGTAGCCGTCTACTTTCCGTGTCACATTCTGAATGGCCTGATTATGTAGAAGAGCCTTCATCTTACCCTGGTTCATTCCTTTTCTTTGCATGTTGTTGTACTTTTCGTTCGGAAGAATAAGAAGGCTATACGGGATCGTTTTTATTAGATTTCGTGCGATCTCAATAATTTCTGGATCTTTCATCCCCTTAGAATCTCTTACACCAAGTTCTCTTAAAAGCGGAATTTGGTCTTGATCAACATAAGCTGCAACGACAGTCATTGGACCAAAGAAATCTCCTGTACCAACTTCATCACTTCCGATTGCTGATAGTGATGAGATAGTGGGCGGAGGGGCATATTGGTGGTCACCAACTGTTTTCTTTTTTGATCCAGTAGGTTTTTTGGGGTTCACTGTTCCGCTCGATTGCCATTGTTTGGCTTCTTGCTCTGCAGCTGCCCCCTGAAACATGACCTTTCCAGATTTATAGCCTGTAATAGTACAGGCCGACGTTTTCGCTACGAACACGCTCCCTGGCGGTTGTTTATCGCTTAAGTGACTGTTGTATTTCTTTTTAATTTCATTCATAATGGTAGGTGATACAGTTAAAACAACCTGTGACATAACAAAACTCCTTTGTGAACTATGCTTGCATCCTATTATATCAGAATCTGTTAACCAAGAAGAATGGTTCGGGAGCGCTGTATTTCAAAAACACTTATTTTCGTGCTATGATACAAGTTAGGATTCTTTCTCGTGATAGGAGGCTTATGGGGTGACAGACAGTCGTGGTAAAGTTCGTACAACTGTGGAAATCTATGGTGAACAATATACAATCGTCGGTGATAAAAGTCATCAACATATCCTTGAAGTCTCGAAATTAGTCGATGAGAAGATGAATGAGATTAAAGGAATGAATACTTATTTAGATACAAAGCGACTTGCTGTATTAACAGCGGTAAATATTGTGAATGATTATGTCATGATTAAGAAAGAACTTGAAGATTTAAAGAAAAAACTGAGAGAAGAGGAATAACGATAGATGGTTGATCTCATTCTTTTTATAGTATTGGTAGGAGGTTTTCTTATTGGTCTTCGTAGAGGGCTGATCCTACAAGTTGTTCATTTAGTTGGATTCATCGTTTCGTTTTTAGTGGCCTATCTGTATTTTAAAGATCTTGCGCCTCATCTGAAGCTGTGGATCCCATATCCATCCTTTGGAAACGAAGCTTCTTCAACTGCGATGGTTTTTGAAGCAATTAATTTAGAAGCCACCTATTATAGTGGTATTGCGTTTGCTCTATTATTCTTTGGTACCAAAATCCTCATGCAAATTATCGGATCGATGCTCGACTTTCTTGCTGATCTTCCTATCTTAAGAACAGTGAACGGCTGGCTCGGAGGAGTGCTAGGGTTTGTAGAAGTATATGTTGTCGTGTTCTTGTTTCTATTTATTGCAGCACTTGTACCAAATGAAACGGTCCAAACAGCGATTTCAAATTCGTTTCTTGCAGAAAGCATCGTTAAACATACCCCGGTGTTAACGGAACAAATAAAAGATTTATGGAGTACCCATGTCGCATAACCCTTCAACTAGAAGGGTTATTTGTTTGTAAATACAAAGGCTCCAGCGCTTGTCGGACCTAAACGGACGCTTCCGCTTTTCAAGTAAAAATAATTGGATTTGTTTGGGTTTATGGATACGATAGTAGTAATGATCTTTTTATGAAGGGTGAGGATGGGATGAATAAGAAAAGTGTGATTCGTTTTTTAGAAGATATTGCGGTTTATATGGAACTTAAAGGTGAAAACCCTTTTAAAATATCAGCTTTTCGTAAGGCGGCCCGTGCACTGGAAACGGATGATCGGAGCATGGAACAAATTGAAGATCCGGCTGAGCTCAATGGAATTGGAAAAGGGACGGCAGCGGTCATAAACGAGATTCTTGAAAATGGCGAGTCAGAAACCCTTGATACTTTGAAGAAAGAAGTGCCGTCTGGTCTTGTACCTTTATTGAAATTACCAGGTCTTGGTGGAAAAAAACTGGCTAAGCTCTACAAAGAACTTGGTGTTATTGATATGGCTACATTAAAACATGCATGTGAAGCGCAACAAATTCAAGAACTTCCTGGGTTTGGAAAGAAAAGTGAGGAGAAGATCTTAGAGGCGATCGAAGAAGCAGGAAAACGACCTGAGCGACTTTCAATTGCATACATGCTTCCACTTGCTGAAAAGATTGAACGACAACTAAGTGAATTGGAGCAAATCGAAAAGTTTGCACGGGCAGGCAGTTTGCGTCGTGTGAGGGAAACCATTAAAGACCTCGACTTTATTATTGCTACGACTGCTTCTGCTGATGTATCAGAAAAACTCCTTGAACTAGAAGGGATTTCAAAAATCATCGTCAAAGGAGATACAAAAATCACGCTTGAGCTTGATGATGAGTATGGGGTCTCGGTAGATTTTAGACTTGTAAAGCCAGAAGAATTCGCTTCAACCCTACACCATTTTACTGGTTCACAAGCTCATAATGTGAAGATGAGACAAATTGCTAAGAAGAAAGGCGAGAAAATTAGTGAATATGGAGTAGAGTCTGTCGAAACAGGCGAAGTTATCACGTTTGAAAATGAGAAAGAATTTTATGGTCATTTTGGGCTCGCTTATATTCCCCCAGAAATTCGTGAAGATCGCGGCGAAATTGAAGAAGCAGAGAAAAACAAGATTGATCTCGTGCAATTACAAGATATTAAAGGTGACCTACATATGCACTCTACCTGGAGCGATGGGGCATATACGATAGAAGATATGGCTGAACGTGCTAGGGATAAGGGTTATTCTTATATCGCAATTACGGATCATTCACAGTATTTAAAAGTTGCAAATGGATTAACACCAGAGAGGTTACGTGAACAAAGAGAAGAAATAAACCGACTGAACAAAAAATGGGCAGACTTCAAAATATTTGCTGGAGTCGAAATGGATATTTTGCCAGATGGTACACTAGATTATGACAATCAGCTGCTTGCTGAAATGGATTTCGTCATCGCTTCAATTCATTCGTCCTTTTCTCAAGACGAAGATACGATTATGAAGCGGCTTGAAACAGCGCTCAGAAGCCACCATGTAGATCTTATCGCGCACCCATCTGGGAGATTACTTGGAAGAAGAAACGGGTATGCTCTGGATCATGATAAGCTAATTAAACTTGCAAAAGAGACGGGGACTGCACTTGAGTTAAATGCAAACCCAAACCGCTTAGATCTTGCAGCTGAATGGCTTCAAAAAGCACAAGACAATCATGTTAAAATAATGATAAACACAGATGCCCATCATATGGACATGCTTGAACATATGGAAATTGGTGTAGCAGCTGGAAGAAGAGGATGGCTGCGTAAAGAGAGCGTCTTAAATACGTATACGGCAAAAGATCTGGAAGCATTCTTTCATCGGCATCACTAATTATATTCCGTTTTTTAGGAGGAACGACCATTGCAGAAAAGAGTATTACGGCTACTTGAATACGATAAAGTAAAAGAACGATTAGGGAAACATGTTTCATCCTCTTTAGGTAAACAGAAAGTTGAACAATTAACGCCTTTATTTTCACTTGAAGACGTGAATCATCAATTGGAAGGGACAGAAGAAGGGAGAAAAGTGATTCGTCTTCGCGGACAGGCTCCGCTAGGAGGAATACGTGACATTAGACAAAGTGTGAAGCGCGCTGAGATTGGTGGCACGTTAAATCCTTCTGAATTACTCGATATTTCAAGCACTATTTATGGAGGACGTCGTTTTAAAACCTTTCTTGAAAATATGATTGATGATGGTGTTGAGCTACCTCTTCTAGGAGATTTAGTTCACCAAATTATGCCAGAGACGGATCTTGAAAAAGAAATTAACGCCTGTATCGATCAGGATGGAGAAGTGCTCGATTCAGCGAGCGATGCATTACGACGCTTAAGAACGCAGCTGCGAAGTTTTGAGTCACGTGTCCGAGAGAAGTTAGAAAGTCTCATTCGCTCGTCAAGCACAAGAAAAATGCTTTCTGATGCGCTCGTTACGATTCGAAATGAACGCTACGTAATTCCAGTGAAGCAGGAGTACAGAGGTTCATTTGGTGGAATGGTTCACGATCAATCATCTTCAGGTGCAACATTATTTATTGAACCTCAATCGGTTGTTTCAATCAATAATCAGTTGAAAGAAGTAAAAGTGAAAGAAAAGCTTGAAATCGAGCGGATCTTAACTGAGCTTACAGGACACGTAGCAGAAGCTTCTGATACACTTCGACACAATGTCGAGGTGTTAGCCGATATTGATTTTATATTTGCACGTGCTTTATATGCAAATGAATTAAAAGCGACAAACCCTTCGATGAACGATGAAGGCGAACTTGAAATTAGGCAGGGGCGTCATCCACTTCTTCCTCAAGATGAAGTTGTACCTTCTTCCCTTTACCTTGGGAAAGATTACTCTTCACTCGTCATCACGGGTCCAAACACGGGAGGGAAAACCGTAACGCTTAAAACTGCTGGTCTTCTTACACTTATGGCTCAATCTGGATTACATATTCCGGCTGATGAAGGCTCCACAATGGCAGTTTTCCAGAATATCTTTGCAGACATTGGTGATGAACAGTCTATTGAACAGAGCTTGAGCACATTCTCTTCTCACATGACGAACATTGTTCAGATTTTAAAAAACATTGATCACAATAGTCTCGTTCTTTTTGATGAGCTTGGTGCGGGAACTGATCCACAGGAAGGTGCTGCACTAGCGATCTCAATCCTTGACTATGTGTATAATCGTGGATCGAGAGTGATTGCAACGACCCATTATAGCGAATTAAAAGCGTATGCTTACAATCGTGAAGGTGTTATGAATGCGAGTGTAGAATTTGATGTAGAGACGTTACGTCCTACCTATCGACTGTTAATTGGCGTACCTGGTCGAAGCAATGCGTTTGAAATTTCAAGACGTCTTGGTCTAATGGATGATATTATCGATGATGCTAAGTCGCAAATTTCTAGCGAAAGCAATAAGGTGGATCGAATGATTTCCTCCCTTGAAGATAGCCAGAAACAGGCCGAATTGGATCGACAGGGAGCGTCTGATCTAAGAAAAGAAGCAGAATCACTAAAAAAAGATCTGGAATCACAGCTTGAGAAATTTGAAAAGCAGCGTGAACGACTCTTTGAAGAAGCGGAACAAAAAGCCGCCGAAGAAGTAGAGAAAGCACAGGAACAGGCGAAGAGAATTATTCACGATCTTCGTACTTTCCAAAAAGGCGCGGTAAAAGAGCATCAGTTAATTGATGCCCAGAAACAGCTTGAGGATGCAAAGCCTGAATTGAGGTCTTCAAAGCCGAAGCCGAAAAAAGCGCAGGCAAAAACTTATGAACCTGGTGATGAAGTAAAAGTAATTAGTTTTAATCAAAAAGGACATATCGTCGAAAAAGTGGGAAAGAACGAATACCAGGTTCAACTAGGAATTATGAAAATGACGGTAAAAGCAAATGATCTTGAAGCAATTAAATCCAAGCCCGCAGTAGAACGAAAACCGTTCGTTACGGTGCGAGGAAATAATAGCCAGGTTAAAACGGAGCTCGATTTAAGAGGCAAAAGATACGAAGATGCACAAATGGAAGTAGAGCGCTACATTGATGATGCCTTACTTGCTGGATATCATCAGGTTTCAATCATTCACGGAAAAGGCACTGGAGCCCTAAGAAAAGGTGTCCATGAATGGTTGAAACGTCATTCTAGAGTGAAAAACCTTCGTATGGGTGGTATGAATGAAGGTGGCGGTGGTGTGACCGTCGTTGAACTGAAGTAGAGAAAGGATTTTACACGATGGAACAACTTTGGGATAGTGTAGCATTTCAAACCGCAGCAAATTATAGTGTTGTCATTGTTTGCATGATCGTGTTTTTATCAGTCTTTGAATTTGTGACATCTTATCGTAACTGGGAAGAAATCCAAAGAGGAAATCTCGCCGTATCTATGGCTACAGGCGGGAAAATCTTTGGAATCGCCAACATTTTTCGCTTTTCGATTGAGCACAACGATTCTCTCGTCACAATGATGGGATGGGGCGTTTTTGGTTTTGTTTTATTGTTAATTGGGTATTTTACTTTTGAATTTTTGACACCTAAATTTCGAATCGATAAAGAAATTGCAGCGGATAATCGGGCAGTAGGATTTATATCAATGGTTATTTCAATTGGACTGTCCTTTGTCATTGGTGCAGGGATTTCGTAAGAGGAGCACATTATGGAAACATTATGGAAAGTTCTAATGGTTGTATCAGGAATCTTTTTTATTGCGGGAATTATATATTTGATTTATTTTGTTTGATTGAGAAGAAGAACAGGCCGGTCCTGTTCTTCTTTTCTTTTGATATCGATTAATTAAGAGGATTGGGACAGATCAACCTTTTTGATTAAAACTATGAAACGCTTTGTATGAAACCAAACTATTTTACTAAACTTGTCTCTCTTTTACGACGATAAATGCCAATGTATTCAAAAAAATCAAAAAAAGATAGGATATTTGAAGCGTTTTCATTATAATTATCATATAGAGAGATTTTTGGTTGGAAGGAGACGTGAAAGGGAGGTTGATGAAAAAATGATGAACATGCCCGAAAAAGAGTGGTTTAATTTTTATCAAGAAGGAGTACCGACCTCAATTGAATATGAGGAAAAGCCTCTTCATGCTTATCTTGTTGATGCAGCTTCAAAGCATCCTAACAAAAAAGCCGTTCATTTCCTTGGAAAAGAACTAACTTACCAAGAACTTCATACGCGCTCAAGACGTCTCGCAAATTCATTGCGTGAAAATGGTCTCAAAAAGGGTGATAGAGTTTCGATTATGCTACCAAACTGTCCTCAGGCAGTTATTAGTTACTATGCTGTTCTGATGGCTGGAGGGGTTGTTGTCCAAACGAATCCCCTTTATATGGAAAGAGAGCTTGAACACCAGTTAAAAGATTCTCAAGCAGATATGATGATATGCCTTGACCTCGTCTTACCTAAGGTTTTGAAGGTAAAAGATAAAACGGTATTGCAACATATTATTGTAACGAAAATTCAAGATTACTTACCATTTCCCAAGAATAAGCTTTATCCTTTAGTACAAAAACAGAAAAAACAAGGATTGCTTGTGGAAATGCCTTCAACAAATCAAATTCATACGTTTCAAGAATGGGTAGCATCTGGTAAGGATGAAGAGATAAAGATAGATGTTAATGTAAAAGAAGATCTTGCTCTTCTTCAATATACCGGCGGAACAACGGGTCTTGCAAAAGGGGTAATGCTCACTCACTTCAATCTTGTGGTTAATACAATGCAATGTAAGCACTGGATTCATGATGCGAAGTATGGTGAAGAACGTGTGCTAGGAATTCTCCCATTTTTCCACGTGTATGGAATGACTTGCGTAATGAATTTATCGATTATGTATGCGGCAAAAATGATCATTCTCCCTAAATTTGAGCCAAAGGACACGTTGAAAACAATCCAAAAACAAAAACCGACTCTATTCCCCGGTGCACCCACTATCTATATATCTTTACTCAATGATCCTGATATTGATCGATATGATTTATCATCAATCAAGGCTTGTATAAGTGGATCAGCTCCGCTTCCAATTGAAGTTCAACAAAAGTTTCAAGAAAAAATAAGCGGTCGCCTTGTTGAGGGCTATGGGTTAACAGAATCCTCACCTGTTACTCATTCCAACCCTTTGGATGGTACAGTCGTAGGGAGCATTGGGCTTCCGTGGCCTGATACGGATGCGAAGATTGTCAATGCAGCTGATGAAGAGGCTGAGATAAAGGAAATAGGAGAACTTATTGTAAAAGGTCCTCAAGTGATGAAGGGCTATTGGAATCGACCAGATGAAACATCAGCTGTGTTAAAAGATGGTTGGCTATACACTGGAGATATGGCTTATCGAGATGAAAAAGGTTACTTCTATGTCGTGGATCGAAAAAAAGACATGATTATCGCTGGCGGTTATAATATATATCCTAGAGAAGTTGAAGAAATTTTATATGAGCACCCTGCTGTTCAAGAAGCTGTGATTATTGGTGTACCGGATGCTTATCGCGGTGAAACGGTAAAAGCGTTTGTCGTGTTAAAGAACACTGCACATGTAACGGAGGATGAGTTAAATCAGCATTGCCGTCGCTATTTAGCGGCTTATAAAGTGCCAAGATTGTATGAATTTAGGGAGGAGCTTCCTAAAACAACAGTTGGGAAAATTCTGCGACGAGTGCTTGTCGATGAAGAGAGAGCAAAAGAAAACCAATCGCTTTAGCGGTTGGTTTTTTTCTATATCCTTAGAATGATAGAAAAAGTTACGATTATTCTGGAAAAATTCGCACATTTCTGCTTTTTTGTGGTATGATTGACTTGCGAAAAAGCTCCTGATTCCAACCGAGCGCTCGTTCAGAAATCTAATGTTGACAATGTTGTGGTCATATCGCTACAATAAGATTATGAATGAACACTCATTCATTTTTATGTGAGTGCCGGATAAAGAATAAAGGAGAACTTCATATGGTAGAAAAGGGGAAAAAAAGGGGTCCGAAATACGATAAGATTATTGATGCAGCCGTTGTAGTCATTGCCCAGAATGGGTATCACCAGGCGCAGGTATCTAAAATAGCGCGTGAAGCTGGAGTGGCAGACGGTACGATTTATCTTTATTTTAAAAATAAAGAAGATCTGCTCATTTCGTTATTTCAGAAAAAAATGGGAAGCTTTATCGATAAGACAGAAGAACAAATTGCAAAAAAAGAGAATGCAATGGATAAATTGTTTACGCTGATCGATATGCATTTCAAACACCTTGGTTCTGACTATGAACTTGCAATTGTAACTCAGTTAGAATTAAGACAAACGAACAAAGCACTTCGCGCACAAATCGGCGAAGTATTAAAAAAATACTTAACGCTTGTGGATCACATCTTGCATGAGGGGATTAAGTCAGGATTATTTATAGAGGAATTAGATATTCGCCTCGCTAGACAAATGATCTTTGGAACACTTGATGAAACCGTCACAAACTGGGTTATGAAAGACCACAAGTTCGAATTGGAACCACTTGCTAAGCCGCTTCATCACCTTTTAATTAACGGCTTAAGCAAATAAATAGATATCCCGGCTTCGACCGGGATAGTAAAGTTCTGAGAGGAGTGGAGAAGTGGAGTTCATTAACATTTCGAATGAAAACAAAGTAGCACACATTACGTTGAATCGTCCTCCAGCTAACGCTGTGGCTTCGGACGTTTTGCGTGAATTGTCGGAGGCGTTCACTCTAATTGAAGACGACCCTAAGACAAAGGTGATTTTGATTTCTGGTGAAGGTAGGTTTTTCTCAGCAGGTGCTGATATTAAAGAATTTACAACGGTTAGCACTGAAGAAGGCTTTGCGGATCTAGGTAGCTATGGGCAACAATTATTCGACAAAATGGAAGCGTTCTCAAAACCGATTGTCGCTGCTATTCATGGTGCTGCGCTTGGAGGAGGGCTAGAACTAGCAATGGCATGTCATATTCGCTTCGTAACAGAAGATGCTAAGCTAGGTCTGCCTGAGCTGCAGCTAGGTTTAGTCCCTGGATTTGCAGGTACACAACGACTGCCCGCGTTAGTTGGAAAAGCAAAAGCCACTGAAATGCTACTAACGAGTGAACCCATCTCAGGACGAGAGGCATTAGAACTTGGCTTAGCGAATCAGGTATATAGCGAGGAAGACCTTTTACCTAAAGCGAAAGAATTCGCTGAAAAAATTGCTAAGAAAAGCGCTGTAGCAGTAAGCTATGCTCTTAAACTGCTTACGTATTCAAAAACAGAAAAATTTGATGAAGGCGTTCAAAAAGAACGAGAGTATTTTGGAAAGGCATTCGCTTCAGAAGATGGACAAGAAGGAATTCAAGCGTTCATCGAGAAGCGTCAGCCAAACTTTCAAGATAAATAAGGTGAATTATTTCAGGGAGGGATAAAGATATGAACATTTATGTCATTATGAAAAGAACATTTGATACAGAGGAAAAAATCGTTATTGAAAATGGGAAAATTAGTGAAGAAGGCGTTGAATTTATCATCAATCCATATGATGAGTATGCGATAGAAGAAGCGATTCAACTACGCGACGATCATGGTGGAGAAGTAACAGTGGTTAGCATTGGGGATGAAGAAGTTGAAAAAGAGCTACGTACAGCTCTAGCAATGGGCGCAGATAAAGCTGTCCTCATTAACAATGAAGATCTTGATGAAAGCGATCAGTATACAACGACCGCCCTTCTTGCCGCTTATTTTGAGGATAAAGAATACGATATTATTCTTGGCGGAAATGTATCAAACGACAACAGCACGGGTCAAATCGGTCCACGTCTTGCTGAAAAACTTGGAATCGCTTACGTAACCACAATTACGAAACTCGATATTGATGGAACAACGGCTACAATGGAACGTGATGTAGAAGGGGACATGGAAGTTGTTGAAGCGCAACTCCCATTGCTTGTTACAGCTCAGCAGGGGCTAAATGAACCGCGTTATCCATCGCTCCCAGGGATCATGAAAGCAAAGAAGAAGCCTCTAGAAGAAATTGATTATGATGACCTAGATGTTGATGAGGATGAAATTGAAGCTAAAACAGAAACAATTGAAGTCTATTTGCCACCTAAAAAAGAAGCTGGAAAAGTACTTGAAGGTGAAATTGGAGACCAAGTGGAAGAATTAGTGAAATTACTTCGCCAGGAAGCGAAAGTTATATAGGAGGGGATCAACCATGGCCAAAAAAGTTCTCGTATTTGCAGAAGCGCGTGACAATGAATTACGAAATGTTTCATTTGAAGCAATTGGTGCAGGGAAAGAAATTGCAGCCGGTGGAGAAGTGATTGCAGCCATTGCTGGAGAAAATGTGAGCTCTTTAACAGATCAACTTTTTCATTACGGAGCGGACCGTGTCATTAAAGTGGAAGATGAAAAACTAAAAAATTATACAAGTGATGGATATGGTCAAGCATTTTTGCAGATCGTTGAGAGCATCGATCCTGATGCTATTTTAATGCCACATACATCAATGGGGAAAGATTTGGCGCCACGACTTGCAAGTAAGCTTGATGCTGGTCTTGTCTCAGATGCTACTGGTATTGAACTTGATGGAGAAGCAGTAGTCTTTACACGACCAATTTATTCGGGTAAAGCATTCGAAAAGAAAAAAGTAAAAGAAGGTATTATTCTTGCTACAATTCGTCCGAATAATATTGCTGCTCTTGAGATTGATGCATCACGTTCCGGAGAAGTTTTTGAAGAAAACGTAGAGATCAAAGACCTCCGTACGATTGTGAAGGATGTTGTTCGTAAGTCGACTTCTGGTGTCGACCTCTCAGAAGCCAAAGTAATTGTAGCTGGCGGTCGAGGCGTTAAAAGTGAAGAAGGATTTGAACCGCTACAGGAACTTGCAGATCTTCTCGGTGCTGCTGTAGGGGCATCCCGCGGCGCTTGTGATGCTGATTATTGTGATTACTCGCTTCAAATTGGGCAAACAGGTAAAGTGGTAACGCCAGATCTTTACATTGCTTGTGGAATATCTGGGGCGATCCAACACTTAGCAGGTATGTCTAACTCAAAAGTAATTGTAGCGATTAATAAAGATCCTGAAGCAAGCATTTTCAGTGTAGCTGACTATGGAATTGTTGGAGATTTGTTTGAAGTGGTGCCACTTCTGACACAGGAATTCAAAAAAGTTTTACAAACAAGCTAAGATAAAAGCGAGCTAATACAGCTCGCTTTTTTGATGAAATTATTTAAGAATCGTGTTTTTAGTGGGAGCGTTTTATTCTCTAAAAGATAGGGAAGAATGAATGTAAGTCAAAACAATGGAATCAGAAAGACGATTAATGATATACTCATTTTGTGCCAGTTGATGAAATATCAAGATGGCAGAGCACACTGAGGCAACCGGCCTTAACCTGGTATTCTCAAGTGATAAATGTTTAAGGAGGAAGATACAGTATGGCTATCGTACACGCAACAGATCAAAGTTTTGCACAAGAAACAAGTGAAGGTCTCGTTCTTGCAGACTTCTGGGCACCATGGTGTGGCCCTTGTAAAATGATCGCTCCTGTACTAGAAGAGCTTGACGCTGAAATGAGCGACGTGAAAGTAGTAAAACTTGACGTTGATGAAAATCAGGAAACAGCAAGCAAATTTGGTGTAATGAGCATCCCAACGCTTCTCGTTTTCAAAAATGGTGAGGTTGTTGACCAGGTTGTCGGCTTCCAACCAAAAGAAGCACTTGCACAAACACTTTCTAAGCATCAATAAGGAAAAATGATCAAAGCATTCGAATCTGTAAATCAGATTCGAATGCTTTTTTGTGGGGTCTACAAGAGAAATGCTATTGACACTGATAATCGTTCTCGATATAATCATCTTGGATAAACGACCTGACGAAAAGGAGTTTTACATAATGAAAAAATCAACGATGCTATTTACTTCTATTACGCTTGCAGCTACGGTCCTCGCTGCATGTGGGAATGATTCTGAAAATGCTGCGAATACAGGTAGCAATTCTCAGGAACAAACAAATTCCGCTTCACAATCATCTGAAACTCAATCAAATGATATGACGATTGAAAACGCTGTTACTACAAAGCAGGTGGAAGCGTATCAAAAGATGTTGGATGAGCTGAACAAAATGAAAGAAAACGAAGAAGTGGACTGGGACCTTATTGAATCGACCTACTCAAGCGAATTGAAAAGCGCTGTGAATGAAATCGATAATGAATTTGATACCTTTATCACGACGGGTATACAAGCGGGTAAATCAGGTGAGCTTGATCAAAACGTTGCGCGACAAATGATTGATAAAGGCACACAGTCATACTTTTATCAGAAACAAAAGTCTCTTCAACAAGCAGTAATTGATGCGAAGGACGCGAAAAAAGATGAAGAAGCGATGCTTCATTTTGAAGAAGTAAAATTACTTACTGAGAAAGTATTCGTTCCTACTGCAGAAAAACGAGACTCCTATTATGAACTTGAAGGAGATTCTAGTCTTGTAGAAAACATCAATAATGGTCTTTCAGCACAGGAAGACGCTCTTTCTGAAGGAGATATGGAAAGCTTTGCTGTTACAAAGCAGGTAACTGATAAATCAATTTATAAGAGCTACTACTTGGCGGCGAATTCTTATGCTGAGAAAATTGAAGAAGCCGTAAACTCTGGTGAAACAGAAGAGCTTCAAATTATGCAAACGGAAGCACTTGGATTTTATCAAGCTATTAAAGGATCTCTCTCAGGCGGAGATGAAGAAGCTGCACAGAAGTTAAGCGAGCTATTCGATATTAGCAATGATCCAGAAGCCATTAAAGCGGATGAAGTATCTAACTTGTTCGAAAAAGCATTTGCTGGAAAAATTAAAGGCTATCATGAAAAAGTAGCTGAATTAGATGAAAACAACCTTTCTGAAGGAAAAGAGGCCGCTATGGAAGCCAATGTTTTCTTAAAAGCTATCGAAATGCCATTAATGGAAACACTAGGTGAAGAAGAGACAAATGCCGTTTACGAAGACGCACAAAGTTGGTTTGATGCTGTGTCAAATAACGAAGCTGAAAAGGCAAATAAACTAAGTGAACAAATTTTGACCACACTAGAAAGTGTAGTAGAATAGTTTTTGATTGAAATGGCCGCTAATTGCGGCCATTTCTCTTGTTATTAAGTTTTGTATAGATTGAAGTGTATAGCGGGAGTGCATAGTATGAAGGTATTAATTACTGGAGGGGCAGGATTTATAGGTAGTAGTCTTGCAAAAACGCTCTTAAAAGCTGGTCATGATGTGTCGCTAATTGATCATTTTTCATCATATTATCATGTAGAGCGAAAGGTAGAACATATAGAGGAAATTAAGAAAAATGGACCTATAAGTGTACATAGGTTTGATTTGTTAGATGCTGATCAAACATTGGCTCATTTCCAAGCCTACACTTATGATAAAGTGATTCATCTTGCTGCCCTTCCTGGAGTACAATATTCATTAAAAAATCCATTAGATTATATCGATCAGGATATCAAAGTAGTCGTTAATGTTTTAAGTGCAGCTGGTGAAACCGGTATACCTCATGTTTTGTTCGGATCATCTTCTTCAGTATATGGAAGTCGAGAAGAGGGTCCAGTGAAGGAAGAGCAAGCAAGTGGGAAGGTGAAATCACCTTATGCAGCGGCGAAGGCAGGAGCAGAATCGTTTTGTCATGCTTATCAATCGCTCTATGGCTTTAAGTTAACGATACTGCGATTCTTTACCGTATATGGACCGTGGGGGCGTCCAGACATGGCGATTCCTCTCTTTATTGAGAAGTTGATAAAAGGCGAGGAGATCACCGTGTATGATCGTGAGCAATCAAGAGATTTCACTTATATTGATGATATTATTCAGGGCATAACGTTAGCCTTTAAGCAGGACGGTTTATCTGAAGTTTATAATTTAGGTTCGGGATCACCTGTACATCTCTCAGAGTTGATCCAATTGCTTACTCATTATTTTCCAAGTGCGAAGGTGAGAGAAGATACGTTTCGGCGAGGAGATGTTCGACATACGTGGGGAGATATTAGTAAGGCACGAAATGAACTGGGATATTCTCCTGAAGTAACCTTTGAAGAAGGGATAAGAAGGACAATTGAATGGGCAAAAAGCTATCACGAGTAATAAAATGGGTATTTGGCTTATTACTAATTTCTCTCTTTGCATTTCTACTGTTAAATGAATTTAATATTGCTACGCTAACCACCCTTACTAAAGAGTTAATCAGCAACCCGGGCTTGTTGTTTTCAATGGTTATCGGGTATACATGCTCTTTTTTATTACGGGGGTTATGTTGGAGGTTACTTGTTGACAGAACCATTTCCATGAGAGTTTATTTGGCAGGAATCTTTTACAGCTTGTTTTTTAACCACCTTTTACCGTTTAAGGGAGGAGAAGCTGTACGAATGGGGGTTCTTGCGCATAAACAAAAAGGACAGTGGTCAACTTCAATTCAATCTGTCGTCATCCTACGTGCGATTGATCTTTTCTGGCTTGGTATTTTTGCCATGATTGGTGCAGAACTTTTTGGGATTACGGTTAGTACAACGTTTTTATTAGGAATGATAACTCTCTGTTTAGTGAGCGTATTAATTCTTATCCTGTATGTAAGAAAGAAAGCTAATGCGGGTTTTTTGTACAAACAGATCGCTATGATGAAGAAACTAGTAAACTCGCCTTACATGGTTCTTATCTTCCTCATTTCATGTCTCAGCTGGATAGCTGAAGGAATCGTCGTTTATTCCGTTGCTGGCTTTAACCATCACTTTGCCTATTTGGACGCTATGTGGGTAACCGCTTTATCAGTTGGATCAGGGGTGTTCCAACTTGCTCCTGGTGGTTTTGCCACTTATGAAAGTGTGATGAGCTTCTCACTTCATCAGGTTGGTATTGGATGGGAAGAGGCCTTTTCAATTGCGCTTGTTACTCATGCTTTTAAATATGCTTATTCTTTTGTCGCCGGTTTAGTTGCTTTTTATCTTTACCCTCTTCGATTTCAGGAGTTGAGGTCGTTTATGAAAAAGAAAGGAGAAACATCATGAAACAAGCTTCAGGATTTGAAAAGATAGCAGCTAGATGCTGGAATCTTCTAAATGAAGGTAAACCATTTACCCCTATTTTTGTAACGGGGACGATGTTGTTATTATTTATTACGCAGTGGACTTCGGGCGCATTTTGGGGAGCGTTTTTTCTAGGATTCATTGCTGTCTTACCGCTTCTCGTACTTTATTATGTTTATGATTATCCTTTATTTTTACGAAATTATTTGTGGATTCCTCTCATAGGATATTTATTGATTTTTGATCAGTTCTCCTTATCAGCGGCTATGCTCGGGATCGGTCTTTATTTTTTCTTTACTGTCTTTTTTTGGGGCACGTTCTACTATCATCTTCGTATTGGGACAAGTTGGCTGAACTTCACTCGCTTCTGGAAGTTGGTACTTAAGAATAGTGATTCCACGAGCGGTAACGCACAAGAACAGCTCCCTAAATTTTTGTTGATTTTATCGATCTGGACCGCGGTTATTGAAACTTCCCTCACGAATAGAGGTACGCTTGATTGGACAACACTTGCTTTCTTTTATGCAGGAATATGGTTGTTTAGCTTTATCCTTCATCATTACCTGTTTGACTGGAAACCAGCGGTGAAATCGGATTACACAAAACCAGTGAAATCTACTCCTACAAACGAGCGCGTCATTATGATCGTGATTGATGGGATGCGGAAAGAACGATTTCAGGAAGCGAACACGCCTTTCCTTGATTCTTTAAAGAAAAATGGGACAGAATACAGTCAAATGGAAACTGTTTATCCAGCTCGTACTGTTGTTTGCTTTTCTTCTATGATGACAGGTACATATCCACTTGAGCACGGTATCAAATCCAATATGGTTTGGAATCTAGGTGTAAAAGTAGAAACGATTTTTGATTCACTACGAAAGGTTGGAAAGACAGGAAGGCTTCTCGGAATTGCTCACCTTGTTGATGCGATGGGTGATGATGTTGATACTGTAACAGCTGTTATGAACAATGATGTGGCGGATACGAAAATTATGGAGGGTGCTCGTCAGATTATGCTAGATAAAAACCCTGACTTCTTTACTGTACAGCTCATTGGTACTGATCAAACAGGACATGCAAGAGGTGTACTGTATGATGATTACATTCAAAAAATTGAAGAAGCGGATAAATTAGTAGAAGATTATGTTCATTTCTTACATGAAAATGGATTTATGGAAAACACAACTTTGATTGTGTGCGCGGATCATGGACAGGCAGATGGAATTGGGGGACACGGCCATCTTGATGAAGGGGAACGGTTCGTGCCATTTTTCTTAAATGGCCCATCGATTGCTAAAGGAAAAATTGTCGAAGAAAAACATAGCCTTACGTCTGTTGCACCGACTGTGGCACATTTACTTGGAGCTCCAATTCCATCGCATAGTAGAGGAGCAATTTTAGAGGAAGCTTTTCAAGATAGGAAGGAAGAAGTAATAAAATGAAGCAACACGTCATTGTTTTTTTACCTGCACACAACGAAGAGGATTCCATTGGGGAAGTAATCGAACAAATCCCAAGAGATATTCATCCTACCGTTCGCGTAAGTGTATTAGTGATAGACGATGGGTCTACGGATCGAACTGTAGAAGTTTCAAAATCAGCGGGTGCAGACTACATTTATTCTTTTAATACAAATCAAGGACTTGGCGCTGCGGTTCGAAAAGGAATTTCTCGTTCAATCGAACTTGGCGCAGATATTGGCGTTATGCTTGATGCTGATAATGAATACCCGGCATGGCAATTACCTGACCTACTCGAACCTGTTTTTAATTGCGAAGCAGACTATGTGATGGGATCTCGGTTTAAAGGAACGATTGATGGCATGCGATTACATCGACGGCTAGGCAATTATTGTTTTACGTTTCTTCAATCGCTCCTTTTGCAAAAGTGGATCTATGATGGCCAATCAGGAATGAGGGTTTTTTCAAGACAGGCGATGGAGCACAGTGAAATTATTCATGATTACAACTATGCTCAGGTACTAACATTAAATCTTGTTAGAAAGGGATTTAGAGTTAAAGAAGTGCCAATCACTTATCAAGTACGCTCGACAGGTGAATCCTATATTAAATTTAAAGCGTATTTAACTTCCGTTTTACCAGCGATTTTCAAGGAAATGACTCGCCCAGTTCAGAAGGTAGCGATCAACTATCATGCCCATGATCTCGATCTTAACAAGATGGAAGCAATCATGGCAGAAAAGTCACACTAATTACCGATCTGTTATTGACTTCAATGATGATAATCATTATCATTATCAATGAGGAGGATTTCTAATGAAAAAACGCATTCTATCATCAGTCTTTTTGCTAACACTTATTTGTACTCTTGCTGTACCAGATCTTGCTCAAGCTTATTCCTATGGTGATCCTACTGAAGAAAAAGTAGCTGAAGCCTATAGTGAGATGTCTGCTAAATTAAATGAATCTCCTCCTAATTTTAATCAAGCCAACGAAATATTTTCTTCTGTAAAAGAAGAAATACAATTACATATGGGTGATGATGCCGTTCAGGCTGTTCAAATTGAATTAGACAATGAGAATGAAGAAGCTGTGATGACAAATATGCAGCAAATTCTTGTGCTTAATATCTCAAGAAGACTTGAAAATGTAGAGAAAGATTTTGAAGAGTATGATACGACAAGAAAATTGGTTGGTAAAGCAGATGCTACATATAAAACGCTCTCTCCAGTAGTGAAAGATACAAATCCTGAACTTGACGAAACAATAAAAAATGAGTTTGAAGTTTTACTTGATTCTCTCGGTAATCCTGGTTTGTTTGGGGTTGGTGAGAAAGATTCGAATGAAGAACAGTTTGCTGAAAGCAAGAAAGTTATTCTTGATGGATTACAAGATCATTTTGAAATGAAATCGGTTGAGATCGGTCACTTTGGTGAAAGTGCGACTGAAGAAGAAACGTCGAGTGGGAAAACAGATTGGACTGATTTAGGTCAACTCTCGAATTGGGTCCCGCTCATCATTCTTGTAGCAATAATTGTTGGAGTTGTCATTTATACAACAAGAAAGCGTCGTCGCTAAGCATTTGTTTGTAGAAAGGGGAAAGTTTAATGGAAATTCAGGCATTACTGATCATGTTCAGGGAAGTACTTGAAGCGCTTCTCATTATTGGAATCATAACGACTTATATGAAACGAATGGGACAGTGCCAGTATAACAAGTTTGTCTGGTTAGGAGCCGGTCTTGCCGTTGTAGCAAGTATTGGAGTTGCCATGCTGTTTCAGGTTGTTTTCACAGGATTCGCTGCGATGGGAAGCGAGATCTACCTGAAGATTTCCATTATGCTTATCTCAGCTGTTTTATTAACTCAAATGGTATTCTGGATGGCTTCGCATAGCCGTAACCTTAAAAGTAAAACAGAGGGGAAGATGACGGAATACATTACGACAGGTAATGTTATTGGTATGGTAATTCACTCTTTCTTAGTTGTTCTACGAGAAGGTGTCGAAACTGTATTCTTCTTTGCAGCTATTACTGGAGGGGACATCGGTAAAGGATTTGAAGGATGGGGAGCGATTACTGGAGTCTTAATTGCTTCAGCCGTTTCATACTTTTTCTTTAAAGGTACGATGCGTATTCCACTTAAATCCTTCTTTAAAATCACTGGTATTTTTATTGTACTCATTGCAGGTGGGTTATTTGTACAGGGAATATCAATGATGCAGGATATTAAATTAATTGGCAGTGTTATGCCTCATGTGTATGACTTAACATGGTTTTTACCTGAGCATCCAATTGACTATGCCCATTACGTGCGAGATCAAGGGGTAGCTCCGTTACTCTCTGGTGATATCGGTATCTTCTTTAAAGCATTGTTTGGTTATTCCTCAATGCCTTCCATTGAAGAAATTATAGCGTATGTCGGTTACTTTACCGTGATTTACTTGCTCGTCAATCACCAGAAAGAGCCAGTAAAAACAGAAGTAAAAGAACCTAATAATAAAGCTGTTTTTAAAGCAACGAACGAGATGAATGAATCTGCAGTAAAATAAACTCACTAAGTACAAGGCGGAATAAATCGTCTTGTGCTTTTTTTCATCATTAGTACCACAAACGATGTTTAGATAGCTTTGCGCCTCTGTTTGAAACTGAAAAGGATGATACAAAATGAATCGAGCTTTTAGAAATCGAAAGGAACGGTATGCCATTCATACCCTGGCATGGGTCTTGTCACTCATTAGCCTTACGTTACTCGTATGGTGGAGATTTATCTATGCAATCGAGTCCCCACGTTCCTGGGATCAGGTTGACTTTACTTTAGCCCTCGATCGTTTCGATTTATTTGCAATGCAGCCACATTTTCCAGGGTATCCTTATTTTATTCTTGGAGGCACTTGGCTGAATAAATGGATTTCTAATCCAGCTGAGGCACTTGCAACTTGGAATTCTCTTCTTATGCTACTTGCCATATACCCCATGTATATAATAAGTCGATCGTTTCTCTCAAAGACGTTTAGCATTGTAGCAGTTGCTCTTATTCAATCTATGGTGTTTATAAATGTGCTAACTGTTCAACCGATGAGTGAAGCTTCAGCGGTTGCAATTCTCTGGTGGTATTTGTGGAGTTTACAACATGCCTTTACTAAACATTCAACTGTTTGGATCGTAATATCTTCATTTTTCTTTAGTTTATTACTAGGAGTGCGATTATCGTATTTACCGTTCGGAATTGGTTTCGTGTTGCTATTAATTCATCGAAAAAACAAATTCACAACTAAAGAATATCTCTCTTTTTTGATAATGCAAGTGCTAGTGGCTGCCGTTTTTCAGTTCATATGGGTTGGTGGTCTTGCTGTTTCTGAAGGAGGGGTCGCTGCTTTTCTTCAGCTAGCATTAGGCTTCTCTCAAGGTCACTTTGAAGAATGGGGAGGTACAGCTGTTTCCGCATCGAGTTCTTTTTTTGAGCGTCTATCTCATCTTTTTCTAAATAATATTGTATGGACAGGGATTGGTGGGCAAAACCTTTTCGTATTGTTGTTACTCGTAGCACTCTTCGTATACTTAACAATGGTTCGAGTGAAGAAACCAATAACGATTACGGAAGTCTCTTGGTTTGGATGGGCGTTTGCCAGTATGATCTTTAGTTATTTTCTTTGGGCTTTATTTGCACAGAATATAGATAAGCCTCGACATATTCTCCCGCTTCCAGGAATGGTATTGCTTGGTTTTCTATGGTGTGGTTTTAAAAAACAATGTGATGGGTCGAAAAGAATGTTGCTATTGCTAGCCGTCATTATTAGCGTGCAGTCAGTGATTTCTTATATAACCATGAAGGAAGCAAACGATCCAGCGGCTGTTTATCAATTAATTGATTACTTAGAAGACGAGAGTGAACCGCTTATTGTGTATACTTGGGAAGAAACAAGGGTAATGTCTTTTAATCGTGTTTCATTTGAACATGAACAAATTTACACCTATTCAACTTTTCTCGCAGATCTTCGTTATTATGAAAATCACCGTGTATATTTAACAGAGCAAGTAGTTGAAGGTTTTGAAAAACAAGGGATACCGATTGAAGATCAAGTGAAGCAAATCCAAACATTTCATTCTTCAACGCTATATGACCCTGTCTATCATGACATTGTGTTATATGAGTTTCTAAAGTAATCGGTTGAAGAGTGACTATGTTACAATAAAAGGGGAACATAGATACGCCTTGAAAGGGAGCAAAGAGGTGAGTCAGTATGGAGCAGCATCTGAAAAATAAGCTAGCGATTCTTCCTGACCAACCCGGGTGTTACTTGATGAAGGATCGCCAGGGAACAATCATTTATGTCGGGAAAGCGAAAGTGTTAAAAAATAGAGTCCGTTCGTATTTTAGCGGATCACACGATGGTAAAACACAGCGTCTAGTAGGCGAAATACGCGATTTTGAATATATCGTTACATCTACAAACCTTGAAGCTCTTATTTTAGAGCTTAACTTAATCAAAAAACATGACCCAAAATATAACGTCATGCTTAAAGATGACAAAAGCTATCCTTATATTAAAATAACGGCAGAAGAGCAGCCGCGCTTAATTACTACACGCAAAATCAAAAAAGATAAAGGAAAATATTTTGGTCCATATCCAAACGCATATGCAGCTAGTGCAACAAAGAAATTATTGGACCGTCTCTATCCGTTGCGGAAGTGTCGAAAGATGC
This sequence comes from Bacillus sp. Cs-700, assembly GCF_011082085.1. NCBI lineage: Bacteria > Bacillati > Bacillota > Bacilli > Caryophanales > Bacillaceae > Bacillus > Bacillus sp. Cs-700. Next base: position 1,367,170 of record NZ_CP041063.1, on the reverse strand, counting down.
CTGATCGGGTCTGCCTTTACTATCATATTGGACAATGTCTTGCGCCTTGCGTTAACGACATTACGAAGGAACAAAACAAAGAAATGATTGAGGGCATTACCCGCTTTTTAAACGGCGGTCATCAAGAAGTAAAAGAAGATATCGAACGAAAAATGATGACTGCTTCAGAAAACATGGATTTCGAGCGAGCAAAAGAGTTCCGAGATTTAATGTTTCATATCGATAAAGTAATGGAAGTTCAAAAAATCCAATCCAATGATGGCATCGATCGAGATATATTCGGCTATAGCTTTGACAAAGGGTGGATGTGTGTCCAAGTTTTCTTTGTACGACAGGGGAAATTAATTGAAAGAGATGTTTCGCTTTTTCCTTTCTATAATGACGCTGAAGAAGATTTCTTAACCTATATCGGTCAGTTCTACCTTCAGCAAAATCATCCTAAACCGAAAGAGGTTTTACTTCCTCAGCAGGTAAATGCTCAAATGGTTGAAGAACTTCTTCAAATCCCTGTTCATCAACCTAAGCGCGGAAAGAAAAAAGAGCTTGTAGAGCTTACGATGAAAAATGCAACCATTGCACTTAATGAGAAATTCTCATTAATCGAACGGGATGAAAAGAGAACGATTGATGCTGTTGAAAATTTGGGCGATCAGCTCGGCATAGACGCACCTCTTCGAATTGAAGCCTTTGATAATTCAAATATTCAGGGAACCAACCCCGTCTCAGCGATGGTGGTATTTATTGATGGAAAACCAAAGAAAAATGAATATCGAAAGTATAAAATAAGAACGGTTGATGGTCCAAATGATGTAGGATCAATGAAAGAAGTTGTTAGAAGAAGATATTCGAGAGTGTTAAAGGAGAATGGACCACTCCCTGATTTAATTATCATTGATGGCGGTATTGCTCAAATACAAGCAGCAAAAGACGTCCTTGAGAATGAGCTTAGTCTTGAAATTCCTGTTTGCTCTCTTACTAAAGATGAGAAACATAAAACGTCTCACCTTCTTATTGGAGATCCTCCACAGGGTGTATTCTTGCCAAGAAATAGCCAAGAATTCTATCTTTTACAGCGAATTCAAGATGAAGTGCATCGGTTTGCAATAACATTTCATCGGCAGCTTCGAGGTAAATCAATGCTTAAATCAAGTCTTGATGACATCCCGGGTATAGGCGAGAAAAGAAAAAAGAAGTTGTTGAATCATTTTGGATCCATTAAAAGGATGAAAGAAGCAACTGCAGAAGATCTTCATAATGCCGGATTACCGATGAATGTAGCGGAGGAAGTTGTGGCTCGATTTGAAAATCAATCAAATTAATTTTCAAGAACATCTTGCGGCATTCACGTAAGTTCGTTATAATGAGTGAAATTTAATAGTTCCACACTTCGAAAGTTGAAGTGATGGTAGAGGCGCAAAAACCATTAGTAAGCTCACGGGAGAGTGTTAAGACTCGTTGATCGTAGTTGAAAGGGGAATTTGCCGAAGTGGAAAGGCGCTTATCCGTCTGAAACTGGATCTGTATTGAATAAATGCAGAGCTGTCATCCAATACCTACCCGGGAATTGGATGGAGAACTATCTCACAAAGGGACGTTTTCTTGGATTTGTTATGAAAACAACAGTGAGGTTTTTCTCATTGTTGTTTTTTTATACTTTAATATTGGTTTTACTTAATTAAAGTATAGGCAACATCGCTTCTTAGTTAGTGAACGGTGTTCATATCCATTTCAACTCTTAGATTCGTGAGTATAAGTAAGATGCGAGTAAAACGCATAGGGATAACCAAGCTGTATGAAAGAAAGGATGGAGAGAGTGGGACTACGTGTATTGAAATTCGGAGGTACGTCTGTTGGAGATGTAGATAAAATTAAAAATGTTTCCAAAAGACTAATGCAAGCTGTAAACAATGGAGACGAGGTTGTAGCAGTTGTTTCCGCGATGGGGAAAACAACGGATGAACTTGTGGGATTATCAAAAGGAATTACTTCTAAACCATCTCCAAGAGAGCTCGATATGCTCCTAACGACTGGTGAACAGGTGACAACAGCGCTTCTTTCAATGGCCTTAAATGAAGAAGGATACGATGCTATTTCACTAACAGGCTGGCAGGCTGGGATTAAAACCGAAACGTTTCATGGTAATGCAAGAATTCTTGATATAGATGCTTCCCGGATGAATCAACACCTTGCTGAAGGGAAAATCGTGATTGTTGCAGGATTCCAAGGGCTAACGGATACATCTGACATTGCAACGCTTGGCCGCGGTGGTTCTGATACAACAGCTGTCGCAATTGCAGCCGCTCTTAAGGCAGATCGTTGTGAAATCTATACAGATGTAGATGGCGTATATACGACCGATCCTCGCTACGTAAAAGGTGCAAGAAAGCTTTCTACCATTTCATACGATGAAATGCTTGAGCTAGCCAATCTTGGAGCTGGTGTTCTGCATCCGAGAGCGGTAGAATTCGCAAAAAACTACAATATTCTGCTCGAGGTACGCTCGAGTTTTACAAATGAACCTGGAACGCTAATTGAGGAGGTCGTATCAATGGAACAAAATTTGGTGGTTAGAGGTCTTGCTTTTGAAAGTAATGTTACAAAAATAACAATTTCAGGTTTACCGAATGAGCTTACAACGCTCCCATCTCTATTTTCATCCCTTGCTTCAAATGGCATTAACGTAGATGTTATCATTCAAAGCACAGGAGAGAAAAATACAACGAGCATCTCGTTTTCAATTGAAACTGCTTCTCTCGAGTTAACGCTAGATGTCCTTCGTCGTATCAAAGTGAAACTTCCTTATGAACATATTTATCATGAATCAGATCTAGCTAAAGTATCAATAGTCGGATCTGGGATGATTTCAAATCCAGGCGTTGCCGCACAGATGTTTGAGGTACTTGCTGAACATGGAATTGAAATGAAGATGGTTAGTACATCAGAAATCAAAGTATCAACGATCGTCCCAGAAGAAAAAATGATTTATGCAATTGAGTCTCTACATGACAAATTCCAACTAGATGAGAGAACACCTGTTAATCAAATGTAATCGAAAAGGAGACCACGACGTGGTCTCCTTTTTTATCAATCAAATCTGATCTTTCGGGTCCCATTTTACTGTAAATTGAATGTCATTCTTTTTATCAATTTCATAGGCCTCAGCAATGCAATGGAGCATGTTTTGATATTGTTCAGCAAGAAAGCCTGCCTCTAGTTGATAACAGGCAATACGACTTGTTTTTTTTCGTTCTGTGATGAGTTCTGAATGAAGATCGAACGTTATTTCATTCTTTTTTTCTTGTACAATTGATAACCGCCCCCAACCAGCACGCTGAAAAAACTCTTCAATCTCTTCTCGCGTGGTGAGAGGGAACTGTCTGGCCATTTCTTTTCCAGTCCAGTATAAAACAGCAGGCTGCTCACTTCCAAGAAGTTCAGGAATAAGAATTTCTCGGTAGAATTCATACCCAAAAGCAGTTGTTTCAAGTTCATGGCTGTAATCAATCGAGTTTGTACGCTTCTTAAACATAAATTCCTCCCAGCTTTTCTACTAAATTATTATAACGTTTAATAGGAAAATCCTCCATAGCATAAACGATAGAATTTACAACAAAGGAAGCGTATTCAATAGATAGAAATAAAAGTCTTGCAAAGCAATTTTGAAAACTCAAAATGTACGCGTTTTCTTGACGGTCCTAAATGATGGGAGTACAATGGGTATGTCACAATATAATCGACAGAAAGCGATGATTTCTGTGCATGCAAAGACTTCTTTAATAGAAAAAATGCACTGGCAGATGGTAGCTTAACAACTTAAAAGGGGGACACACAAAACATGGCCGCAAGTCGAGACTTTGTAAGCCGAAAATTGCATTCGCTTCTAGGAGTAATTCCACTCGGACTCTTCGTTATTCAGCATTTAACAGTTAACTATTTTGCAACAAGAGGGCCCGAAGCGTTTAATGACGCAGCTCACTTTATGGAGAGTCTTCCATACAGGTATGTACTCGAAATTTTTGTCATTTTCTTACCGCTCTTATTTCATGCGATTTACGGTGTTTATATCGCATTTCAATCCAAAAATAACGTTAGTCGCTACGGCTATCTACGTAACTGGATGTTTTACTTGCAGCGGATTTCAGGCGTGGTCGTATTAATCTTTGTAACGTGGCACGTTTGGCAAACGAGATTACAAGCCGCAATGGGAGCTGAAGTGAACTACCAAATGATGGTTGATATCTTATCAAATCCAGCCATGATGATCTTTTACATTATCGGTGTACTTGGTACAGTATTCCACTTCGCCAATGGCTTATGGTCATTCTTCGTAAGCTGGGGCTTTACAGTAACACCTAAATCACAGCGTATGATGACTTATGTCACAATGATTATTTTCGTTGCACTTTCAGTAGTAGGCATGCGCGCATTGTTTGCATTTGTGTAAGAAAGTGAACTGTCTTCACCACGTCTGATACATAATTTTTCAGACAGAGCCAGCATTTAAGGGGGAACCGTTCTTATGAGTAAAGGTAAATTAGTGATAGTTGGAGGCGGCCTAGCAGGATTAATGGCAACCATCAAAGCTGCTGAAGCAGGAATGAACGTGGATCTACTTTCCATCGTTCCAGTTAAACGATCTCACTCTGTATGTGCACAGGGGGGGATAAATGGGGCCGTTAATACAAAAGGGGAAGGTGACTCTCCTTGGGAACATTTTGACGACACTGTCTATGGAGGAGACTTTCTTGCAAATCAGCCTCCAGTAAAAGCAATGTGTGATGCGGCACCAGGTATTATTCATTTAATGGATCGTATGGGTGTTATGTTCAACCGTACACCTGAAGGTCTTCTTGATTTCCGCCGCTTTGGTGGTACACAGCATCACCGTACTGCGTTTGCTGGTGCTACGACTGGTCAACAGCTTCTTTATGCGCTAGATGAACAAGTGCGTCGTCATGAAGTAGCAGGACTAGTTACGAAGTATGAAGGATGGGAGTTCTTATCAGCTATACTAGACGATGAAGGTGTTTGTCGCGGTGTGGTTGGTGAAAATTTAACGACCTCTGAAATCCGAAGCTTTGAAGCTGATGCGGTTATTATGGCGACAGGTGGCCCTGGTATTATTTTCGGTAAGAGTACAAACTCAGTAATTAATACTGGATCTGCAGCTGGAGCGCTCTATCAGCAAGGAGCGATTTATTCAAATGGTGAATTTATTCAAATTCATCCAACTGCAATCCCAGGTGATGATAAACTTCGCCTCATGAGTGAGTCTGCACGTGGTGAAGGTGGCCGTGTATGGACTTATAAAGATGGAAAGCCATGGTATTTCCTTGAAGAAAAGTACCCGGCTTATGGTAACCTTGTTCCACGAGATATTGCGACAAGAGAAATCTTTGATGTTTGTGTTAGTCAAAAGCTTGGAATTAATGGGGAAAACATGGTTTACCTTGATCTTTCTCACAAAGATTCGAAAGAGCTAGATGTTAAACTTGGCGGTATTATTGAAATCTATGAAAAATTCATGGGAGATGATCCACGCAAAGTACCTATGAAAATATTCCCAGCTGTTCACTATTCAATGGGTGGACTATGGGTTGATTTTAATCAGCAGACAAATATTCCAGGATTGTTTGCAGCTGGGGAATGTGACTATTCTCAACATGGTGGTAATCGTCTTGGAGCAAATTCTCTTCTATCATCTATTTATGGTGGAATGGTTGCAGGTCCGAATGCAGTTGACTACATTAATGGACTAGAATCAACGGTGGAAGATCTTTCTTCTTCTCTATTTGAGAAACACCAACAAGAAGAGCAAGCGAAACAAGATGCGATTATGAAGATGGATGGAACAGAAAATGCTTATCAAATTCATAAAGAGCTTGGCGAATGGATGACTGCCAACGTTACAGTAGTGCGTAATAATGATAAGTTGAAAGAAACTGATGAAAAGATCCAAGAATTGATGGAGCGTTACGAGAATATCAATATTAATGATACGTCCAAATGGAGTAATCAAGGGGCTTCGTTCACTCGACAGCTTTCAAACATGCTGCAGTTAGCACGAGTGATTACAATCGGTGCTTTAAATCGTAATGAAAGTCGTGGAGCACATTACAAGCCTGATTTCCCTGAACGTAATGATGAAGAGTGGTTGAAAACAACCATGGCGAAATACGATGCAGTTAACAACAAACCAGAGTTCTACTACGAAGAAGTAGATACATCATTAATTACACCTCGTAAACGTGATTATTCTAAGAAGAAAGCGGGGAATAAATGATGAGTGAAAAGAAAACCGTTACTCTTAAAATAAAAAGGCAGGATGGCCCTGATTCTGCGTCGTATGAAGAAACGTTTACAATTCCATATCGTCAAAACATGAACGTGATTTCTGCTTTAATGGAAATACGTCGTAATCCTGTTAATGCGAATGGTGAGAAAACAACGCCAGTTATTTGGGAAATGGGTTGTCTTGAAGAAGTTTGTGGAGCTTGTTCAATGGTGATTAATGGTAAACCACGCCAATCTTGTACAGCTCTTTTAGATCAGCTTGAACAGCCAATTCGTTTGGCTCCAATGACAACATTCCCTGTCGTGCGTGATTTGGCAGTCGATCGAAGTAGAATGTTCGATGCGCTTAAGAAAGTAAAAGCCTGGATTCCGATTGATGGAACTTATGATCTTGGTCCAGGACCAAGAATGCCAGAGAACAAACGTCAGTGGGCTTATGAGCTATCAAAATGTATGACTTGCGGTGTATGCCTTGAAGCATGTCCGAACGTAAACAGCCGTTCTGAATTTATTGGCCCGGCGGCTGTATCTCAAGTACGCTTATTTAACGCCCACCCAACAGGTGCGATGAACAAAGAGGAACGTCTTGAAGGTTTAATGGGAGATGGGGGACTCGCCAACTGCGGTAACTCGCAAAACTGTGTGCAGTCCTGTCCGAAGGGAATTCCATTAACAACTTCTATTGCTGCAATGAATCGAGCGACTTCACTCCAAACATTTAAAAACTTCTTTGGAAGTGATCACTAAAAAAGATCCCCTTTTGGGGATCTTTTTTTGATGAAGATAGTTGTGGATGTATGCATTTCCTTTTACTTACGATATTTCTCAGGAAATGATGAACAAGAGCGAAGGTTGTCATATTGGTTTTATTAAAGATATCAGGTAGAAAATGTGAATAAATGTAACACGTATGATAGAAATTCATATATTGTATGGACTATATGATTTCAGTTGAAGTAGCTTTGTTGCCCTATCGAGGAGGGTGGAATGTTGAAAGGGAACCACTACCGACCAAAGCCACTATTAACCAAAAGAGAAAGAGAAGTTTTCGAACTACTTGTTCAAGACAAAACAACAAGAGAAATTGCAGAAGAACTGTTTATTAGCGAAAAAACAGTTCGAAACCACATTTCGAACACGATGCAAAAGCTTGGAGTAAAGGGGCGTTCTCAGGCTGTTGTTGAATTGCTTCGACTGGGAGAGTTAGAAATTTAGTTGAACCGGCTTAATAAAGCCGGTTTTTCCTATTAAGTTTAGAGGTTTGTTAGATTGTTATTAAACTATTCTAAGATAACGGTAAAGATAAATTGATGTGGGTCGTTTTCAATAACTAAAGGTGGCTTATCGATTTAGAGGCGCTTGTAAATATAGAGACTCAAATAATAACGACAGAAAAGAAATATAATCCGTAAAGGTGAAAAATATTCCCAAAACGTTTATGATGGAGGGAAGACGATCGATTGGAACGTTTTCTCATTGACGTAACACCTGTAATTTACTATCATTAGGACGTTCATAATCACAAATGAAACCGGTTTAATGAGGGGAACTTGAACATGAATGGTGGATTTGAAATTAAAAAAATTCTGAATAATAACGTCGTTATTGCTATTTCTGACCAAAATACTGAGGTAGTATTAACCGGGAAAGGTATCGGATTTAATCAAAAACAGGGCGAAAGGCTCGATGAATCAAAAGTAGACAAGTATTTTGTTCTTATCGATAAGCATGAGCAAGAACAATACAAATTATTGGTACCGAATGTTTCGGAATCTTTTATTGCCATTATGAATGATTCGATATCTTTGATTGAAGATAAATTAGATTCTCAACTTGATGAACATATTCATGTGTCATTAACAGATCACCTTTCCTTTGCAATTAAACGTCTTCGTCAAGGCCTAGATGTAAAATATCCTTTTTTGGTAGAAACGCAAACGATGTATCCAAAAGAATATACAGTTGCTGAAGAAGTGATTCAGCACATTAACCATAAGCTAGATGTCGCTCTTCCAGATGGAGAAATCGGCTTTGTTGCACTGCATATCCATAGCGCCATTACAAATCGTAGTGTTGGAAAGCTTAATAAATATTCAGCTTTAATCAATCAATTGGTACATGTGATTGAAGACTCACTACATCTTGTCATTGATCGAACTGGAATTGATTATTTACGACTTGTTCGTCATCTGAGACATGCGATTGAACGAAGTGAATTGAATCAGACAGTTGAAGCTCACGAACGTTTAGAAAAAGTGTTGAAAGAAGAATATCCTGTGTGTTATAATCTGTCTTGGAAGTTGATTAAGATAATGCAAAAGGAACTTCGTACGAATTTTCCTGATGCAGAAGCAGTTTACTTAACAATGCACTTGCAAAGGCTTTCTCCTAAATAACTAAATACTTAACGGTAACGTGTTACTGATACGATCAGGCATGAGTGAAACCGGAATGACAAAAATTGATTGGGGTATAGTATATCCTGATTGAATTGTCGTACCGTCACTCATGCCTTTTTTATATTTAAATTCTTTGGGGGAAAAATAAAAGGAGGAAAACAAATGTTTAAACAAGCTTTCGGGGTTTTACAACGCGTTGGTAAAGCACTAATGCTTCCAGTGGCGATATTACCTGCTGCTGGTCTTCTACTTGGATTTGGTAATGCTTTTCAAAATCCAACATTGCTTGAAAAATTACCATTCATGTCCGCAGAATGGTTTCAACTTCTCGCTACGGTAATGGAAGAGTCTGGTGGGATTGTATTCGCTAACCTTGCTCTACTATTTGCGGTTGGTGTAGCGATTGGGTTATCAGATGGAGACGGAGTTGCTGGTATTGCCGCAATTGTTGGTTTCCTTGTTATGAATATTACGATGGGCGTCCTTGAAGGCGTTTCGGCTGATCAAGTAGCTGAAAGCGCATCATATGCCAATGTATTAGGAATACCTACTCTTCAAACGGGGGTATTTGGAGGAATAATTGTCGGTATTCTTGCCTCCTATATGTATAAACGGTATTATAATATTCAACTTCCTCAATATCTTGGCTTCTTCGCTGGGAAACGTTTTGTTCCAATCGCTACGGCGGTTTCAGCTTTGATACTTGGCGTCATCATGATTTTTGTTTGGCCGCCAATTCAATCAGGCCTAAATGCATTTTCTCATAACATGCTTGATGCGAACCCTGCTCTTGCAGCATTTGTTTTCGGTGTCATTGAACGTTCATTGATTCCATTCGGTCTTCACCACATTTTCTACTCTCCTTTCTGGTTTGAGTTTGGACAGTACACAAATGCTGCTGGTGAGATAATCCGTGGAGATCAAAAGATTTTCTTTGAACAATTAAAAGATGGTGCTGAGCTTACAGCTGGAACGTTCATGACCGGTAAATTCCCGTTTATGATGTTTGGACTTCCTGCAGCAGCTCTTGCAATGTACCATGAAGCTAGACCTGAAAAGAAAGCGGTTGTAGCGGGTATTATGGGGTCAGCTGCGCTGACATCTTTCTTAACAGGAATTACTGAGCCACTTGAGTTCTCATTCTTATTCGTTGCACCAGTCCTTTTCGGTATTCATGCTATTTTTGCAGGACTTTCCTTTATGACTATGGCATTACTTGATGTTAAAATTGGTATGACTTTCTCTGGTGGTGTAATTGACTTCCTTCTATTCGGAGTTCTACAAGGTAGAACAGCGTGGTGGTTAGTTATTCCAGTAGGATTAGTGTTTGCTTTAATCTACTACTTCGGCTTCCGTTTTGCGATTCGTAAGTTTAACTTAATGACGCCAGGACGTGAAGAAGATGAAGAAGATGAAATTGCAGACGACGGCCAAGAAAATACTGCCCTAGCCTACAATGTGCTTCAAGCTCTTGGTGGCGAAAGCAATATCACGAACTTGGATGCTTGTATTACGCGACTACGTGTTTCTGTTGCAGATAAAGGTGAAGTTGACAAAAAACGTCTAAAACGCCTTGGTGCTTCAGGTGTTATGGAAGTAGGAAATAACATTCAGGCAATCTTTGGAACACAATCTGATGGGCTGAAAGGCCAGATTAGAGACATCATTAGTGGGAAAACACCAAAACCACTTCAGGATCAGAAGAAAGAAGAAAAGTCTGAAAAACCTTCTGGTGATAAAGGGAAAGATCATCTCATCTCTCCTTTAGAAGGAAAAATCATGCCAATTACGGAAGTGCCTGATCAGGTCTTCTCTGGTAAGATGATGGGTGACGGTTTTGCGATTGAACCAACTGATGGCTTGATTGTTGCACCGGTTGATGGCAAAATAATGAATGTGTTCCCAACGAAGCATGCAATTGGTATTGAGTCTGTTAATGGTCGTGAAATTCTAATTCACGTTGGAATTGATACGGTTAATCTCAAAGGTGAAGGTTTCGAAGTATTTATTAGCGAAGGTGATGAAATTAAACAGGGCCAAAAGCTAATGAAAGTCGATCTCGCTTATATTAAAGAAAATGCAACCTCAACAATCACGCCTATTGTGTTCACAAACCTTGAAGAGGGAGAAACGATTGACCTTTCAAAAGAAGGTACTGTTTCTCGGGAAGACAAAGATATTATCACAATATCAAAATAAAAAATATAACAATTGAAAGAGGGAATTTAAAATGGCAGAGAAAAATTTCACAGTAACAAGCGAATCAGGAATTCATGCACGTCCAGCAACAGCACTAGTAAACAAAGCAGGTCAATATAGCTCTGACGTAACGCTTGATTATAACGGAAAGTCTGTAAACCTTAAATCAATTATGGGCGTAATGAGCCTTGGCATTCAACAAAACTCTGAAATCACTATCAAAGCAGAAGGATCAGATGCTGACGAGGCGATTGCAGGACTTACAGAAGTTATGGAAAACGAAGGTCTAGGCAAGTAATGTCAAATCAGTTGACTGGAATTGGCGCTTCTGCGGGAATAGCTATTGCGAAAGCATTCGTACTTGAAAACCCTGCACTAGAAATTGAAAAAACTTCAATTACTGATGCTGGAGCTGAAATCGAACGTTTTGAAGCAGCAGTTCATCGCGCTAAGGAAGAACTTGAAGTTATTAAGAATCACGCCAATGAACAGCTCGGAGAAGATAAAGCAGCGATATTCGCTGCTCATCTTCTCGTTTTATCTGATCCTGAGTTGTTGAATGCGGTTAAAGATAAAGTGAATAACGAGAACGTAAATGCTGAAAGTGCAATGAGCGACGTTTCGAATATGTTTATTAGCATGTTTGAGAACATGGATAACGAGTACATGAAAGAACGTGCTGCTGATATTCGTGACGTATCTAAACGTGTGCTTGCTCATTTACTAGGCGTTACGTTTACTTCCCCTGGAGCGATTACAGATGAAGTGATTGTGCTTGCTGAAGACTTAACACCTTCTGACACTGCTCAACTAAATAAGCAGTTTGTTAAAGGATTTGCTACTGATATTGGAGGCAGAACATCTCACTCTGCAATCATGGCTCGATCAATGGAAATTCCAGCTGTCGTTGGAACGAAAACGATTACTTCTGAAGATGTGGAAGGGAAGATGGTTATCATTGATGGAATCGATGGTAACGTGATTGTAGATCCTTCAGGTGAAGAAATCGCACATTATACGAAGAAAAAAGAGCACTTTGAAGCCAAAAAGCAAGAGTGGGCTAAGCTTGTTAATGAGCCTACAACTACGAAAGATGAAAAACATGTTGAGCTTGCTGCGAACATTGGAACACCTGAAGACGTTAAAGGAGTTCTTGAAAATGGCGGCGAAGGTGTTGGTCTTTACCGTACTGAATTCCTTTATATGGGGCGTAATGAATTGCCTTCAGAGGAAGAGCAGTTTAATGCTTATAAAGAAGTACTTGAGAAAATGGACGGCAAACCTGTTGTCATTCGTACGCTTGATATTGGTGGAGATAAAGAGTTACCTTATTTAAATCTTCCAAAAGAAATGAATCCATTCCTTGGATTCCGTGCGATTCGTCTTTGCTTGGAAGAGACTGAGATTTTCCGTACACAGCTTCGCGCACTTCTTCGTGCTAGTGTATTTGGAAATCTGAAAGTGATGTTCCCTATGATCGCAACTGTTGGTGAATTCCGTCAGGCGAAAGACATGCTTCTTACTGTTAAAGAGGAGCTCATTGGTGAAGGGATCCAAGTTTCAGAGGACATTGAAATTGGAATGATGGTTGAAATTCCAGCAACTGCTGCTATGGCAGACGTTTTTGCTAAAGAAGTTGACTTCTTTAGTGTTGGAACGAATGATCTTATTCAATATACGATGGCTGCTGACCGAATGAATCAAAAAGTCTCCTACCTGTACCAACCATATAACCCTGCGATTCTTAGACTTGTTAAGATGGTTATTGACGCAGCTCATAAAGAAGGTAAATGGGCTGGTATGTGTGGTGAAATGGCTGGAGATCAAATTGCGATTCCAATTCTTCTTGGTCTTGGCCTAGATGAATTCAGCATGAGTGCAACGTCAATTTTACCTGCTAGAAGTCAAATGACGAAGCTTTCAAAAGAAGAAATTTCTTCGCACATCGATCACATTCTTTCACTTGCAACAAATGAAGAAGTGGTTACCTATGTACAAGAAAATTTCGCAACGGAAGAGCTATAGGAAACTATAGCTCTTTTTTTGTTTTCAATGTGTGTTCTACAAGGACTAAAAAATTGTTGGTGGGTGTCTCATAGCATGTGAGATCGAGTTAGCACAAATTGATTGGGTATAAACGAAGCTGAACGCGCAACACTCTTCTTGCAATTCACTGCGCCTACAATCAAAATAGACTATAGGATAAAATAAGGGGGAGACTGAATGTCTGAAGAATTAACGAGAGAACCAGCTTCGATTGTTGATATAGAGAAATCACTTCGAATGGTGGCGGGTATCATTAAACAAAATGGACGTGAACTTTTAAGTGAATTCTCCATTACACCTCCTCAATTTCTAGCACTTCAATGGCTTTCTGAATATGGAGATTTAACCATTGGTGAGCTATCAAATAAGATGTACCTTGCTTGTAGTACTACGACGGATCTAGTCGATCGAATGGAGAAGACGGATTTAGTAAAACGAGTCAAAGACCCACACGATCGTCGCGTTGTTCGAATTCATATACTTGATAAGGGAAATGACATTATTAAAAAAGTTATTCACAAAAGACAGGTCTATTTGGAGAAGATTACAAGAAAATTTTCAGGTGATCAAGTCAAAGCATTGGAAGAAAGTTTGCATCTGCTTTATGACGAAATGAAAAAAAACGAATAGGACCGGTAAGTAGAGAGGCGAAATGATTTGAAAAAACCAATTGGGGTTATCGATTCTGGAGTTGGCGGTTTAACGGTAGCTCGAGAGATAATGCGTCAATTACCAAAGGAAGAGATTGTTTATTTAGGCGATACGGCAAGGTGTCCATACGGACCTAGGTCTGCGCCCGAGGTAAAGCAGTTTACGTGGGAAATGACAAATTATCTTCTTGAGAAATATCAAATTAAAATGTTAATTATTGCATGCAATACTGCTACAGCAGTCGTTCTTAAAGAAATTCAGGATGAGCTCAACATACCAGTAAGGGGCGTAATTCATCCTGGAGCAAGAAGTGCGATCAAAGAAACAACGAATAAGTATATAGGGGTTATCGGCACAGCTGGCACGATTAAAAGCAGGGCGTATGAATATTCATTAAAAGCAATTGATGACGACGTTAAGGTGGAAAGCCTCGCATGCCCACCTTTCGTTCCACTTGTTGAAACGGGTAATCTATCCAGTAAAGAAACCTATCAGACTGTTAGTAATACCCTTTCTCCCCTGCTTCATAAAGGGATTGACACATTGATTCTCGGGTGTACTCATTATCCATTGTTAGAACCGGTTATTCAATCAGTGATGGGAGAAGAGACGACTATTATTTGTTCTGGTGATGAAACTGCCTATGAAGTAAGTGGCATCTTAGAATATAGCTCGCTACTATATACTGGTGATAACCGACCTTCCCATACATTTCTAACAACTGGATCGATAGATAACTTTACAAGGATTGCGAGCCACTGGCTAGAATATCCTGTGAAAAATGTGAAACGTATCGAGCTCTAATCCACTTTGGATTAGAGTTTTTTTGTGGAAAATTAGGCTGACGCTCTTTAATAAAACATCACTGATCACTAAGTTTCATAAAGAACATCCAAATCATTCATTCTTTGACCTTTCAGAATGGATACACAACTTATTATCAACAGTCAGGTATAAATTGAAATATAACTCGTATAAATGGTAGTACAAACCATCCGGGGAGGGATAGCTATGCGTTTACGCGGGATTGGATTCGCGCTATTGTTGCTTTCATGTATACTAACGATATCTGGCTGTGGATTTGGTTTTGAAAAGTCACTTAAGGAAATTGATCCCCCAAAGGTCGATTATGTTAATGAAGGGGAGCAGATGGAGGATAATGAAACTGGCGCAACTAAGGAAGGAGAGGTAGAAGAAGCAACTGGTGAAGAACCTTCTGAAGAAGTGACTGAAATGACGACTCGTCAGCTTTATCTGCTTGACGCAAATGGGATGGTAGTGCCTCAAAGTTTTCAGCTCCCTGCAGTGGAAAGCGCTGCAAAACAAGCGCTTGAATATCTCGTGGTGGACGGTCCAATAACCGAAATGCTACCTAACGGGTTTAAAGCAGTGTTACCTGCAGGTACGGTTGTTCAAGGAATTGACCAGGTGGATAAAACGTTGGTCGTCGATTTTTCAAATGAGTTTAAAGACTATGCTGCTGAAAATGAGAAGCAAATTCTTGAAGCAGTTACATGGACTCTTACCCAATTTGACGGTGTAGAGAACGTGAAAATCCAAATCAACGGTTATGATCAAACAGAAATGCCCGTTAATGGCACGCCAATTGGAGAAAATGTTAGCAGAGCAAATGGTATAAATCATGAGATGGGCAATGTTGTGGATGTTTCCAATAGTGAAGACATTACAGTCTACTTCATGGCTCAAAATGAAGACTACTCCTATTATGTACCAGTAACGAAGCGGATGGAAGGCGTTTCTGATGATGTAAGGGGAGTATTGAAAAGTTTAATGGAAGGGCCACCTGTGCAATCTGGATTATTTAGTCAGTTTTCTAAAGATATTAAGTTATTGGGTGCTAATGAAGAGGATGGTTTGTTAACACTTGATTTCAATGAGGCGATTTTAACAGGATCTGAAGAAATGGTGCTCCAGCAAGATATGTTAAATAGTCTTGTTTTATCGTTAACTGAACAAGCAGACATTAAAGAAGTGGCAATAACCGTAGATGGCCATTCTGAAGTGATTGATGAAGCTGGAAACGCTCTATCTGAGCCGGTATCAAGACCGGAGAACGTTAACAAAGTGGGTTTTTAAAATAGAATATGATAGGATGTAGAGGCAGGGATACTGCCTCTTTTCATGTTTATTAAGAGAGGTAAATGACTAAATGATCGTTGATGAGAAAAGGGAAGATTTGCTAATAGGAGGACGAGTATGAGAGTTGATGGGCGTCAAAAAAATGAGTTAAGAGAAGTACATATTGAAAGAGATTATATAAAACATCCAGAGGGTTCAGTTTTAATTACAGTAGGCGAGACGAAAGTAATCTGCTCTGCCTCAATTGAAGATCGAGTTCCTCCATTTATGCGTGGACAGGGCAAAGGGTGGATTGCTGCTGAATATGCCATGTTACCGCGTGCGACTGAGCAGAGAAATATAAGAGAATCAAGTAAAGGGAAAGTGGCTGGTCGTACGATGGAAATTCAGCGGTTAATCGGAAGGGCGCTGCGAACCGTGGTTAATCTTGAAGCGCTTGGCGAGCGCACGATATGGATTGATTGTGATGTGATTCAAGCAGATGGTGGAACACGTACAGCCTCCATTACAGGAGCATTTGTGGCTCTCGCAATTGCCGTAGAAAAAGCAATGGATCGGAAGCAAATTAAGAAAATGCCGTTAACGAACTTCCTTGCAGCTACATCCGTGGGCATTGACCAAAGTGGTTCAGCTTTATTAGATTTATGCTACAAAGAAGATGCTTCTGCTCAAGTAGATATGAATATTGTTATGACAGGAAGCGGAGAATTTGTTGAACTTCAGGGTACAGGTGAAGAAGCCACGTTTAATATGAACCAACTTAATGAAATGCTTGCACTTGGAAAAACTGGTGTGGAAGAATTAATTAACACACAAGCTGAAGTAATCGGAGACTTTGCGACTAAGATAAAGGAGGCATCATCAGCAGATGCGTAAATTGCTTATTGCGACGCAAAATGAAGGCAAAGTAAAAGAATTTAAGCGGAGATTTGAATCTGATGAGCTGAGTGTTCTTTCTTTACTTGACATTGAAAACTCTCCGGATGTAGCTGAAACGGGCAGTACATTTGCTGAAAATGCAGTGTTAAAAGCGGAAGCAATCATGAAGCTAACAAACCAGCCTGTTATTGCTGACGACTCAGGGCTTGTTATCGATGCACTTGATGGAGACCCAGGGGTGTATTCTGCTCGTTATGCAGGACCTGAAAAAGATGATGAGGCCAACATTGATAAAGTATTAATGGAAATGAAAGATGTTCCTAAAGAACAGCGAAACGCTTCCTTTCATTGTGTTCTTGCTGTAGCGATACCGGGTCAAAACACAGAGGTTTTCTCAGGGACGTGCAGTGGCATGATTACGTTAGAACGTTCTGGAAGCTATGGTTTTGGCTATGACCCAATTTTCTACGTTCCTTCCTATGGTAAAACGATGGCTGAACTTTCTCCTGAAGAGAAAAATGCGATTTCTCATAGGGGACAAGCACTCGATCGTTTAGAAGAGGTATTTAAGGAATTATTTTAACGAAAAGAGGTGGCGTAATGTGAAAGTATTAGTTGTAAGTGATAATCATAGCTCTGATGAAGAATTACACCATCTGGTAGAACGACATAAGCACGAAGTGGAATGTATGATCCACTGTGGGGACTCTGAATTTGATTATGATGCAGAGGAGATGCTTCCGTTCCAAGTAAGAGTCAGAGGGAATTGTGACTTTGATGACCGCTATCCAGATGAGTTAGTGCAAAGGGTGGGAAATAAAACAATTTTCGCTACGCACGGCCACTTGTATAATGTAAAGATGACCTTAATGAAATTACACTATAAAGCAAAAGAAGCCCAGGCAGATCTAGTTTGCTTTGGTCATTCGCATGAAGTGTTAACAGTATTCGAAGAAGGTACGCTTTTTCTTAATCCAGGCAGCGTGAAACTTCCGAGAAAACCTGCTATTCAAACTTACGCTATTGTGGAGTGGACCAGTGATGCAATTGAAGTCACATACCATGATGAAAATGGAACAGTGATTGAGGAAATTTCCTCTACATTTACTCTTTCATAATAGAAAAAAACACAGCGTACGCTGTGTTTTTTTCTATTATTTCCTATTGACTTTACTAATGTAATTAGATATATTAATACATGTCGCTAGAAACTGAATCGTTTTATACTAACAATGTCCCAGTAGCTCAGCAGGATAGAGCAACAGCCTTCTAAGCTGTGGGTCGCAGGTTCGAATCCTGCCTGGGACACCATTATATGTTTTCTTTAAAGGCATTTATCCTTTGTGATAGAATGGCTTTTTTTGTATATCTGATGTTGCTAATGAGCTTTTACGGCAATCATGAATAAACACATAAAAGGATTTCAGATTCCGGTAGCGTGCTTCAGCTTGAGTTTACAGGTGGATACTGATAAACTGATATCTAATCGTAGCTGCGCCTTTCCTGCTGTAAACTCTTTTAATAGAGAATATAAGAGAGTGGAGCGATTACGTCATGGATAAAGAAAAGGATGAAAGGAAAATAGTTTATTTTCCAAACGTGGCAGGTAAGCTTGTCGAAAAAGGAATGGCAGCACTAAAAGCTAAAGAAATAACAAAAGCGCATGAACATTTTAGTCAGCTTCTTGAAATTGAGCCGGAACATCCACAGGGGCATTTTGGAATGGTTTTAAGCCTGGTGGAGATGGGCAATTTGAGTGAAGCGTCTGAACGCTGTGAAACAATGATGCAGCAGGGGATCGGGGACTATTACGACATTTTTCAAGTATACATATCAATTTTAGTTCAGCTTGGAAAGTATCAGAAAGTAGTTACGATGATCGAAGCAGTATTACAAGAACATCAACTTCCGTCTAACATTGCGGAGTCGCTCTACCAGCTGCTGCATTTTAGCAGACAAATGACGAGTTATGACCTTGATTCTGAGGCTGATTATGATGCCGGTCACGAGGAAGATGTTGACAAGCTCATTGATTATCTTGAGAGCGATAAGACGGAAAAACAGTGGTTAGCCATTCAAAAATTAAGCACTGTGGATGAACAAAAGTCTCTCCCCGTATATCTTACATATTTAAATGCAACAAACAAGGATCCTCTTCTAAAAAGTCTTGTTTTACAAGTATTGAGAGAAAAGGAATTGGATCAAGAAGTTGTCGTACATAAGTTTGGAAGAGAGATCAAGGTTAATCCAGCTACATTACAGGATATCTTTTTACAAGATTTCTCCTTAAGTGTGAAATCCAAGCTCTCTGATGTTGTCGAGCAGGGAAATCCAGCACTATTTGAAATGTGCATGCAAATTTGGTGGCACTATTTATTTGCCATCTCTCCATTTGAAGCAGAGCCTTCAAGTAGTTCAGTGTGGGCAGCTGCTGTCCATAAGGTTGCATCTGAAATGAACGGTGAAGACGTAACAAATGAAGAACTACGTATTTTTTACGAAGTAAAGCCTTCCGAGTTCGAAGTGGCTGCGAATCGAATCATGAATATTGAGAATCAACCCTTTTATCGGCCATTCGAATAGTAATACATGGAAACGAAATGGTTTTGCTTGCGCTAACGCGTTATTATCGTTAAGCTGTACTATGGCTAAACGGTTTTCATTCACGCCGTATGTGTTGAAAACTCGCTGTTCTATGTTATAATACAATAGTTGCAAACCCATATTTACTAGTAAAAGAGACCGTTTAAAAGACAGTAGACGCTTTTATACTCCAAAAGGCGTCATCTTTTTTAAACGCTCGATTAGTGGAAATATATTTATTGTTGGAGGTAATGTGTAAATGACTGCAAATTGGGAAAAGCTTGAAGGTAATCAGGGCGTCCTTACTGTTGAGGTAGACGCTGCTGAGGTAAATAATGCGCTTGATGAAGCATTCAAAAAAGTTGTAAAACAGGTTAACGTTCCTGGATTCCGTAAAGGAAAAATGCCACGTTCTCTTTTTGAAAAACGTTTTGGTGTAGAATCTCTTTATCAAGATGCTCTTGATATTATTCTTCCTAAAGCTTATTCAGAAGCAATTGACGAATCTGGTATCGAACCAGTTGACCGTCCTGAAGTTGACGTTGAGCAAATGGAAAAAGGTCAAAACTTGATCTTTAAAGCAACTGTAACTGTTAAGCCTGAAGTGAAACTTGGCGAATACAAAGGTCTTGAAGTTGAAGAACAAGATACAAACGTTACAGATGAAGAAGTAGAAGCAGAGCTTAAATCTCTTCAAGAAAAACAAGCTGAACTTGTAGTAGTTGAAGATGGCGAGCTAAAAGAAGGCGATACTGCTGTAATCGACTTCGAAGGTTTCCTTGGTGAAGAACCATTTGAAGGTGGAAAAGGCGATAACTATTCATTAGAAGTTGGCTCTAACACTTTCATCCCTGGTTTTGAAGAGCAATTGATTGGTGAGAAAGCTGGCGCTGAGAAGGAAGTTAAAGTAACTTTCCCTGAAGAGTACCATGCTGAAAATCTTGCTGGACAAGAAGCTACTTTTAAAGTGAAGATTCATGACATTAAGCGCAAGGAGCTTCCGGAGCTTGATGATGAGTTCGCTAAAGACGTAAATGAAGAAGTTGAAACGCTTGATGAGCTTAAGAAAACAACGAAAGAAAATCTTGAAAAACAAAAAGCAGAAGATGCTGACGTTCAAAAGAAAGACTCGTTGATTGAAAAAGCTGCTGAAAACAGTGAAATTGATCTTCCATCTGCAATGGTAGATGCAGAAGTAGATCGTATGCTTCAAGAATTTGAGCAACGTCTACAGCAACAAGGTATGAACCTTGAAATGTACTATCAGTTCTCTGGACAAGATGAGAAAGCACTTCGCGAACAAATGCAAGAAGACGCTGAAAAGCGCGTACGCACAAACTTAACGCTTGAAGCGATTGCAGATGCTGAAAACGTGGAAGTTTCTGAAGAAGAAGTAAACGAAGAACTTTCTAAGATGGCTGCAATGTATAACATGGAAGAAGAACAAATTCGTTCCATGTTAACAATGCAAGGTGGCACTGATGCACTTAAAGGTGACCTACGCATTCGCAAAGCAATTGATGTTCTTGTAGATAACAGTAAAAAAGCATAATTCAAGCTAATAGACTGGCTTATTTTAAACAAGGCGCTTAATTGCGCCTTGTTTTTACAAAAAGAAGTAGTAATGAAATGACACGAAGTTGCTAAACATAGTAGTAAGACAATCACTCGATACATAATAAGCTATAAAGAGTCGTTTTACTTCGTATCCTTTTGTGTTATATGATACAATTTCAGTACATAAATAGGATGAGAAACCAGTGGTGGATAACCGTTATGATTGCTTTTTTGTAATCGGAGTTCAAATGAACAGACGGAGTTCCTTTTCCAGATAGACCTACTCGGGTTTCATCGAGATCAAAGGTTAGGGGTGAATTCATGTTTAAATTTAACGATGAAAAAGGACAACTTAAGTGTTCTTTCTGTGGTAAAACACAGGATCAAGTCCGTAAGTTAGTTGCAGGACCAGGTGTCTATATCTGTGATGAGTGTATTGAACTTTGCACTGAAATCGTTGAAGAAGAGCTTGGAACTGAAGAAGAGGTGGATTTCAAAGAAGTACCGAAACCTCATGAAATTTGCCAGATTCTTGATGACTATGTCATTGGACAGGAGAAGGCTAAAAAGTCATTATCAGTAGCTGTTTACAATCACTATAAGCGAATCAATGCATCTTCGAAACCTGACGATGTAGAGTTGGCGAAAAGTAACATTGCTCTTATCGGACCAACCGGTAGTGGTAAAACACTACTTGCACAAACGCTTGCTAGAATTTTAAACGTACCTTTTGCTATTGCAGACGCTACGTCGTTAACAGAAGCTGGTTATGTTGGTGAGGATGTTGAGAATATTCTTCTTAAGCTAATTCAAGCTGCGGATTACGATGTGGAGAAAGCCGAAAAAGGAATTATCTACATTGATGAAATTGATAAGGTTGCTCGTAAGTCGGAAAATCCGTCGATCACACGTGATGTATCTGGTGAAGGTGTTCAACAGGCGCTTCTTAAAATTCTAGAAGGTACAACAGCTAGCGTACCTCCACAGGGTGGCCGAAAACATCCACATCAAGAATTTATTCAAATTGATACAACAAATATTCTCTTTATTTGTGGTGGAGCATTTGACGGAATTGAGCAAATTATCAAGCGTCGTCTTGGTAAGAAGATTATCGGATTTAGTGGTGAAGCGAAACAAGAGGATCTTAAACCGGGTGAATATTTAGGTAAAGTTCTTCCAGAAGATTTACTTCGCTTTGGACTTATTCCTGAATTCATCGGTCGTCTTCCTGTTATTGGAAGCCTTGAGCCGCTTGATGAAGAAGCACTTGTTGAAATTCTTACTAAACCTAAGAATGCGCTTGTTAAACAATATCAAAAGCTTCTTGAACTTGATGATGTTGAACTTGAATTTGAAGATGATGCACTTGTTGAAATTGCGAAACAGGCGATTGAACGTAAAACAGGTGCGCGTGGACTTCGTTCCATTATTGAGGGCATTATGCTTGATGTCATGTATGATCTTCCTTCACGTGATGAAATTAAAAAGTGCGTATTATCTGCTTCTACAGTAAGCGAAAAAACGACACCTAAATTAATCCTTGAAGATGGTTCAGTCATCGATGAAGACAAGAAATCGCCAAAAGAAAGTGCTTAATCTAAAAAACCAACCACTAAAGTGTGGTTGGTTTTTTGTATATATAGCTCCTCTCTAATTAACACGATATCCTTCTCGGTCTTACACTCGGTGGATTGGGTGCTAACTTTCGTCTAGTCATTTTGTTCATTTCCGGTTTATGGAACCAATGCTGAGGAGATACTAGTGCTATTGATCAATCATCAGGAGGTAGGAGTATGAATTGGACAGGGATAGCACTAGCGATACAATTGTTTTTTGGGATTGTCATAGGATTGTATTTCTGGAATTTACTTCGGAATCAGCGAACTCAGAAGGTTTCTATAGATAAAGAATCACGAAAAGAAATGGAGCATCTACGTCGGTTGAGAAGCATTTCTTTAAGCGAACCGTTATCAGAGCGTATTCGCCCTACAGGCTTTTCAGAAATCGTTGGTCAGGAAGAAGGAATTCGTACGTTAAGGGCGGCGATCTGCGGGCCAAATCCACAGCACGTTATCATTTATGGCCCCCCTGGAGTAGGAAAGACGGCAGCAGCAAGACTTGTATTGGAAGAAGCGAAACGTAATCGGGGAACGCCTTTTAAACAGTCCGCTGTCTTTGTAGAGTTGGATGCAACGACGGCGAGGTTTGATGAGAGAGGGATAGCGGATCCATTAATCGGTTCTGTTCATGATCCTATATACCAAGGTGCTGGAGCAATGGGACAAGCGGGTATCCCTCAGCCAAAGCAAGGAGCAGTTACGAATGCTCATGGTGGTATTCTTTTTATTGACGAAATAGGAGAGCTTCATTCGATCCAAATGAATAAGTTATTGAAGGTGCTTGAGGATCGTAAAGTGTATCTTGAGAGTGCTTATTATAATGAAGAAAACACAACAATTCCGAATCATATTCACGATATCTTTCAAAACGGACTACCGGCAGATTTTAGGATGATTGGAGCTACAACAAGAACACCTGACGACATTCCTCCTGCTATTCGTTCAAGATGTATGGAAGTATATTTTCGTGAGTTAAGTCAGGATGAAATCGCACGAATTGCAACCAGAGCAGCCAAAAAGCTAAATTTAACTCTTGATGAAGACGGAATTGAACGAGTAAGTCGATATGCAAGGAATGGGCGCGAAGCAGTTAATTTAATGCAAATAGCAGCAGGACTAGCCATTACCGAAAACCGTGATAGGATAACGGCTACCGACATGGAATGGGTCGTCCATGCGAGTCGGCTTTCGCCTCGACCTGAAAGAAAAGTACCGCTTTATCCGGCAGTAGGTGTCGTGAACGGGCTAGCGGTTTATGGACCTAATACTGGTGCGTTACTTGAGATTGAGGTCACGGCAGTTAAAGGAAAATTAGATAAAGAAGGTTCTGTTACCATTACAGGAATTGTAGAAGAAGAAAGCATCGGAAATCAATCCAAGTCCATACGAAGAAAAAGTTTAGCCAAATCTTCCGTAGAAAATGTGATGACTGTATTAAAGTCCATGGGTATTCCTGTAGACGCTTATCAGTTACATATTAATTTTCCTGGTGGAGTGCCTGTAGATGGTCCATCAGCTGGTGTAGCCATTGCAACAGGGATCTACTCAGCAATTAAAGGAACTCCAGTTAGTAATAAAATAGCGATGACGGGCGAAATTAGTATTCATGGATTTGTTAAGCCGGTAGGCGGTGTTTTTGCAAAAGTTACGGCTGCGCGTGATGCCGGAGCTGAACTAGCGCTTATTCCGAAAGAAAACGATGAAGAAATGTTGCAAATAATTAAAGGTATTAAAGTTATAGCCGTTACACATCTCTCGGAAGTGTTTGATGCAGCGTTTGAAACTGGAAAATCACAAGAATTCCCTTCCATTGTTATTGGAAAATCCCAGCCAGGAAGTTAACGGGCGGGGTTTTTCTTTTTGCAAGAGTGATTCAATCAGTGTACTATGTAACGCTTAAACATCGAATTGATTAAACGGTTTTTATTTTAAGGAAGCAATTGCTACTATTTTTACAAAGTTAGTTTCCTGGTGGATGTAAGTTTTTTTAGAGTTTGAGCAGGGATGATTAGACAAGTAGAAGAAACTTAGGATACAATGAAGTACAACTTATCAATAGTTTAAGCTCGGATCAAAAGTGATTTTCATAACGTTTTTATAGTTTGTTGTCTGGAGGTGCCATGATTGAAAAATGAACATAAAACATTACCATTGCTACCTTTAAGAGGATTGCTTGTTTATCCCTCAATGGTTCTTCATCTCGATGTAGGCCGGGATAAGTCGGTTCAAGCACTTGAAAAGGTCATGATGGATGATCAAAAGATTTTTCTCTCTACACAAAAAGAAGTGGAGATAGAAACACCTGAAGTAAATGATATTTATGAAATTGGAACACTTGCTACTGTAAAGCAAATGTTGAAATTACCAAATGGAACAATTCGCGTACTCGTTGAAGGACTTCAGCGAGGAAAAATTATTGAGTTTAAAGATACAGAAGAATTTTATGAAGTTGAGATCGAACAAATCGATGAAAGTGCTGATATGAATGTGGAAGACGAAGCGTTAATGCGCACAGTGCTTGATTTGTTTGAACAATACATTAAAGTTTCAAAAAAGGTAACGGCGGAAACATTTGCTTCAGTGAGTGATATTGAACAGCCGGGGCGATTAGCTGATATTATTGCTTCTCACCTCTCTTTAAAGATTCGTCAAAAACAAGAAATTCTCGAAACGTATAGCTCACATGAACGATTGAATAAGTTGATTGAAATTCTTCAAAATGAAAAAGATGTTATTGATCTTGAAAAGAAAATTGGCCAACGAGTAAAGCGTTCAATGGAAAAAACGCAAAAAGAGTACTACCTTCGTGAACAAATGAAGGCTATTCAAAAAGAACTTGGAGAAAAAGAAGGCAAAACTGGTGAAATTGCTACTTTAAAGGAAAAAATTGAAGAAGCCAATATGCCTGTAAACGTTCAGGAAATGGCGTATAAAGAGCTAGATCGTTATGAAAAAATTCCACAAAGCTCCGCCGAAAGTTCTGTCATTCGGAATTACATCGATTGGTTAATACAAGTGCCCTGGTCCAATGAGACAACAGATAACCTTGACATTAATCATGCCGAAAAAATTCTCGATGAGGACCATTATGGCCTTGAGAAAGTGAAAGAAAGAGTGCTCGAATACCTTGCCGTTCAACAGCTTACAAAGTCTTTAAAAGGACCGATTCTTTGTCTTGTTGGACCACCAGGGGTTGGGAAAACCTCACTTGCAAGATCCGTTGCACGGTCAATTGGACGTGAGTTTGTTCGAATTTCTCTCGGTGGTGTACGTGATGAAGCTGAAATTCGTGGACATCGTAGAACTTACGTTGGTGCGATGCCTGGTCGTATTATCCGTGGAATGAAAAAAGCGGGTACTGTCAATCCGGTCTTCCTGTTGGATGAAATCGACAAAATGTCGAATGATTTCCGTGGTGATCCATCTTCAGCATTATTGGAAGTATTGGATCCTCAGCAAAATAATACGTTTAGTGACCACTATATCGAAGAACCGTATGACCTTTCAAAAGTGATGTTTGTGACAACTGCAAATAATCTTTCAACGATTCCTGAGCCACTTCTTGATCGAATGGAAGTGATTCAAATTGCAGGATATACGGAGATTGAGAAAGTGAACATTGCAAAAAATTACCTTGTTCCTAGGCAGCTTGAAGAACATGGGTTGAAAAAAGGGAATCTCCAAATTAGAGAAGAGAGTCTTTATAAGCTTGTTCGTCATTATACACGAGAAGCTGGGGTGCGTAACCTAGAACGTCAAATTGCAACGGTTTGCCGAAAAGCAACAAAAATAATTGTATCAGGGAAGAAAAAACGAGTTATTGTTACTGAAACAATGCTGGAAGAGTTGCTAGGTCATCCGAAATTCCGATATGGTGAAGCTGAGAAGGAAGATCAAGTTGGTACCGCGACAGGGCTCGCTTATACAACAGCAGGAGGAGATACACTAGCAATTGAAGTATCTCTCTCGCCAGGAAAAGGTAAATTGATCTTAACAGGCAAGCTAGGAGATGTGATGAAGGAATCAGCACAAGCTGCGTTCAGCTACATTCGCTCGAAATCCGAAGAGCTATCGATTGATCCAACATTCCATGAAACGAACGATATTCACATCCATGTTCCAGAAGGTGCTACACCTAAAGATGGTCCTTCGGCAGGGATTACAATCGCAACAGCTCTTGTATCTGCCTTAACGGGTAAGGCAGTTCGAAGAGACGTAGGAATGACGGGGGAAATAACGCTTCGAGGACGAGTTCTTCCGATCGGTGGACTAAAAGAAAAGTCGCTTAGTGCTCATCGTGCTGGATTAACAACCATTATTATGCCGAAAGAAAATGAGAAAGATCTGGATGATATTCCAGAAAGCATTCGCAAAGATTTAACATTCCTTCCAGTGTCACATCTGGACGAAGTGTTAAAAACCGCACTTGTGGGGGAGAACAAATGAAAGTAACAAAATCAGATTTTATTATCAGTGCTGTTAAACCAGAGCAGTACCCAGTAGAAGGCTTGCCAGAGATTGGCTTAGCCGGACGATCCAACGTGGGGAAATCTTCGCTTATTAATACACTGATTAATCGTAAGAACCTTGCTAGAACATCTCAAAGGCCTGGGAAAACCCAGACGCTTAATTTTTACCTTATTAATGAGCGATTGTATTTTGTTGATGTTCCCGGTTACGGATTTGCCAAGGTATCTAAGAAAGAAAGAGATGCCTGGGGGAAAATGATTGAAACCTATTTAACTGATCGCGATCAGTTAAAAGCAGTCATCCAAATCGTAGATTTACGCCATGCCCCATCAAATGACGACGTGGTAATGTACGATTGGTTAAAGCACTACGAAATTCCTGTGATTGTCGTTGCGACAAAATCGGATAAGATCCCTAAAGGGAAATGGCAAAAACATTTAAAAGTTGTGAGCCAGACATTAAAAATTGAACCGACGGATCGACTCGTTACATTTTCTTCTCATACCGGACAAGGAAAAGAAGATGTTTGGAATGCAATAAAATCTTATTTATAGATCTCAAACCCGGTCAAAGGACCGGGTTTTTCTAATGAGTTAACTTTCTGATTATTAAGAAAAATACGTTTTTAAACTAGTTAGAAAGGGAATGAGAATAAAGTAGAGGAAACAGAAGAATGCACAAGCTCTTTGCGTATTATCAGAGCTTAGACCGAAATAGGAGGTGTAAGCACCATGAGTCAGAATTGAAAGAAATGTCTAAATATTGGTATTATAGGAATAACGCAGTTTACATAATCCTAACTGCATAAAAGAAAAGTCGTATAAGGGGGACATATGATGATGAAAAGAAAATGGAGCTTTCTCACGGCTCTAATGTTAATGTTTGTACTCGTTTTAACAGCGTGTGGAGGGAATGAAGAAAGTAGTGGATCATCTAGTTCTGAAGAAGACGACGGTCTGGAATTAACGGAAGATGGCAAATTCAGCTATGTTGTATCAGGAGAGTTTCCTCCATTTAGTACAGTTGATGCAAATGGTGATCTTGATGGATTTGACGTTGCTGTAGGTAAAGCCATTGCGGAAAAACTTGATCTTGAACCTGCGGTTGAAAAATTTAAATTTAGCGGGATGGTATCTGCCATTCAATCTGGTCGTTATGACGCAGCGGTTGCTAGTCATACGATTACTGATGAACGTAAGGAAGCCGTGAATTTTAGTGAGCCCTACTATTATTCAGGACCTGTTCTTTATGTTCAACCTGGTAGTGATATTCAGAGTGTAGAAGATCTTGAAGGTAAAGACGTAGCTGTCTCTAAAGGTTCAACTTATGAGAAATCAGCTCAAGAGTACACTGATAAAATCTCCAACTATGATAGTGACCAAACTGCGTTGCGCGCCTTAAGTGAAGGAAAACATGATGCGGTTATAACAGATGATATTACGGGCAAACAGGCAATGGAAGAAGATTTTAAGATTGAGAAAGTAGAGCAGTTAGGAACAAGTGAACAAGCTGTTGCGATTAAGAAAGAAAACTCAAATCTTCTTGAAGCAGTTAACAAAGCTCTAGAAGAATTAAAAGAAGACGGAACGTTAACAAAACTTAGCGAGGAATACATCGGAGTCGATATCACCCAGAATCCTGAAAGTGAGTAAGATTGAGGAATGTGTGCGGTGCGCGCATTCCTTTTTCACCTGTAATGTTACTGAATTCTAAGGAGCTGATCGCACTTGCCAACTTTTGCTCATTTTTTTGAAACGCTATTAGAGAGCTATCCGGTATTCTTTGAAGGACTCTGGCTTACAATTCGGGTTACATTCGTATCTGTTTTAATAGCTGTTTTTATTGGCCTGTTTTTTGCTTTATTTAAAATTTCACAATCAAAAATTTTAAATTGGATTGCAAATGTGTACATTGCTATTATTCGAGGTACACCGCTAATCGTTCAAATTTTTATCTTCTATTTTGGTTTAACCGAGTTCAATATCCCAAAGTTTTGGGCTGCCTCAATTGGACTTGCCCTACATAACGGGGCTTATATTGCAGAAATTTTTCGTGGTTCGATTCAATCAATCGACAAAGGTCAGATGGAGGCAGGTCGCTCTCTTGGGATGAGTCATACCCTTGCGATGCGACGTATTATTCTTCCACAGGCCTTTAGAAGAGCGTTACCACCCCTTGGTAACCAATTTATCATTGGATTGAAAGATTCCTCGCTAGCAGCATTTATAGCCCTTCCGGAATTGTTTAGCGTTGCAACTACACAGGGGGCAAGAACGTTTGATGAGATGACGTATTTACTTATAGTAGCTGTATACTATCTCGTCCTTGTTTTAATCTTCACGCTTCTTGTTAATCTCCTTGAAAAACGATTATCTGCTAGTGATTAAGAACGAGAGAGGTGCTGTCGATGATAGAAAAAGCGGAAATGATTCGAGTAGAGAAATTGAACAAATCATTTGGAGATCTTCACGTCCTAAAAGATATTGATCTTGAAGTAAATGAAAGCGACGTTGTTGTACTTATAGGCGCCAGTGGCTCTGGTAAGAGTACACTGCTTCGGTGCATGAATTTTCTTGAAATCAAAAATAGTGGAAACGTTATTATTGAAGGCGAAACGATTGACCCTCAAAAAAACGATTTAAATAAAGTCAGACAGCGCGTCGGCATGGTATTTCAACATTTTAACCTTTTTCCTCATAAATCGGTTTTAGAAAATGTCATTGAAGCTCCGTTAATGGTAAAAAAATTAAAGCGGGCTGAAGCGGAGAAAGAGGGAAAGGAACTTCTTGCAAAAGTAGGTCTTGGAGATAAAGCAAATGTCTATCCTAATAAACTTTCCGGCGGTCAGAAGCAGCGAGTTGCTATTGCGCGAGCGCTTGCCATGAAGCCTGATATTATGCTGTTTGATGAGCCGACATCAGCGCTGGATCCTGAATTAGTGGGAGAAGTTTTGTCTACGATGAAAGAACTAGCAAAAGAAGGTATGACAATGGTTGTCGTCACGCATGAAATGGGTTTTGCTCGAGAGGTAGGAGATTGGGTCGTCTACATGCACGATGGAAAAATTGTAGAGAAAGGCCACCCAAGTGAGTTATTTAGTGAACCAAAGGAACAGAGGACGCAGGACTTTTTAAGTTCTATTTTATAACATGAATTTTGGAATTAAAAAAGTAAGGGGCGCTGGCCTCTTACTTTTTTTTCGTTACAAGATAAATTCCAATAAGAATTAGTGCGATTGGCCAAAACTTTCCAACAAAGGAAAAAGTGGAGTTGAGCCAGAGTTCCAAGCCAGAATAAAGAAGTTCAATAATGGAAAGAGCAAGTAAAAGTAACCCAGGAACAAGACCGGTTTTTTTTGTTTTATAGTAAGTAACCAGATAAGCTGCACTTAGGATTAGTGTATACATTCCCCAGCTATCAGGCCAAACGGGGATTTTAGTGACAAAATAAAAATGAACACCAAGCCCAAGGAGCAAAATCCCCGGAAATAGCATATTCCCTTCTTTTGTAATAGAACCTTGAATGATCATGGCCAAACCTATCACAATTAAAATAACTTGCCAATTCATGAGTTGATCTGAAAAGGGAAGGTTTAGCGTTTGAAATAAATAATAAAGGCCTATTCCAATAAATAAAACACCCGGAAAAATACTTTGACGTTTCAATGAAAATCCTCCTAGTTGAAAGAGATACGCAAGTTTTGCTATACATTTGATTTTCTGGTACATTAATAGTTGTATGATTACTAATAATATGCAGAGATAAATCTTTATTCATCATATCATAATTGCTTTCATAGTCTGTTCACATTTCATAACTCTGTGCAATTTGTCACATGTTATAATAGTGATAGATGATAGCAAAAGATTAGGTTTGGTTAACAATTTTTTGGGGGTGGAACGATGCACATCCTGGTCGTAGGGTTGAACCACAAAACAGCCCCTGTGGAAATACGAGAGAAACTTTCCTTTCAGGAGAATGATTTGCCTGAAGCATTAGATAAGTTGCGTCACTCTAAAAGTATTCTAGAAGCTGTGATCTTATCAACTTGTAACCGAACAGAGTTATATGTTGTTGCTGATCAGCTTCATACAGGGAGATATTATTCAAAAGCTTTTCTATCTGAATGGTTCGGAATTGAGAAAGAAGAATTTTCACCATATCTAGTAATTCGCGAAAACGATGCGGCGACAGAACACCTTTATCGTGTAGCATCTGGACTTGACTCTCTTGTTATCGGGGAAACGCAAATACTTGGACAAGTTCGCGATGCTTTCTTGCTTGCTCAGCACTCAGAGACAACAGGAACAATTTTTAATCAGCTCTTCAAGCAGGCGATTACTCTAGCTAAACGGTCCCATTCGGAAACCGAAATTGGAGAAAACGCCGTTTCGGTCAGCTATGCTGCAGTCGAGTTAGCGAAGAAGATTTTTGGTGGGCTTCAAAATAAACACGTTGTTATTCTTGGCGCAGGCAAAATGGGTGAGCTTACTGCTAAGAACTTGCAAAGTAACGGCGTAGATCAAGTAACGGTCGTGAATCGTACGCTTGAGAAAGCAACAGAGCTTGCTTCTCGTTTTAAAGGACAGGCTCGTTCTATGGATGAAGTAGAAACTGCGCTTGCTGATGCAGACATTCTAATCAGTTCAACTGGGTCTACAAACTATGTTTTAACCGAGCAAAATGTAAGACCGCTTCTCAAAAAGCGCAGAGGTCGTCCATTGTTTATGGTCGATATTGCTGTTCCGAGAGATCTAGATCCATCCCTTAATAATATGGACTCCGTTTTCTTGTACGATATTGACGATCTAGAAGGAATTGTTGAAACAAATATTGCAGAACGTAAGAAAGAAGCAGAGAAAATTGAGCTAATGATTGAAGAAGATCTTGTTCAATTTAGAGAGTGGCTTAATACACTCGGCGTTGTACCGATGATTACAGCTTTACGTACGAAGGCACTTGCAATTCAAGCAGAAACAATGAATAGTATTGAACGTAAATTGCCTAACTTAACGGATCGAGAACGAAAAGTATTAAGTAAACATACGAAAAGTATAGTGAACCAGCTGCTACGTGATCCCATTGTTCGTGTGAAGGAGATGGCTGCAGAGCCAAATGCAGAGGAGTCGCTTGAGATCTTCACGAAAATCTTTGCGATTGAAGAAGAAATTGAGAGAG
Source organism: Bacillus sp. Cs-700 (assembly GCF_011082085.1). Taxonomy (NCBI): domain Bacteria; kingdom Bacillati; phylum Bacillota; class Bacilli; order Caryophanales; family Bacillaceae; genus Bacillus; species Bacillus sp. Cs-700. Next base: position 1,335,195 of record NZ_CP041063.1, on the reverse strand, counting down.
AACTTCATAAGCAGCGAGTGAAAGAAAACGAAGAAAAAAGACAGCATGAATCCGTTGACTACTCCCCTTTATTACAGGCATCGCAGTTGCGCTCCTAGGAGAGGAGACATGATTTGTGACCAACGCCAGCTGGCTTTATGATATAACTATTTTGCTGTATGCCCTTAGTGTACTGGGTTATTTTATTGATTTCTTGCAAAACAGCCGGAAAGTGAATCAGTTTGCTTTCTGGTTGCTTTCTATTGTCTGGATGCTGCAAAGTGCGTTTCTTGTAACGCAGATTATTGAAATTGGCGGTTTCCCGATTTTAACACCTTTTGAGGGGTTATTTTTTTATGCATGGGTGATTGTTTCGCTATCGCTCTTGATTAACTGGTTTTTTCGAGTCGACTTTTTTGTGTTTTTTGCAAATGTACTCGGTTTCAGCATTATGGCGATCAATTTATTTGCTACTAGAGAGCAGGCTTCAAGTCTGCTCACGGAACAACTGATGTCTGAGCTGTCGATTATTCACATTACAATGGCTTTTTTATCCTATGGGGCATTTTCGCTTTCCTTTATTTTTTCAATCATGTATTTGATTCTTTACCAGATGTTGAAGAGGAAAAAATGGAATAAACGTTTAAGAAGATTTGGCGATCTATCCCAGCTTGAGAAGCTGTCCTATTTATGTAGCGTTCTCGGTGTTCCACTGCTATTACTAAGTCTTATATTAGGAATTGTTTGGGCTATTTTAAAGGTAGACCAATTTAGCCTGTTCGATGCTAAAGTAATTATTTCGTTTTTTGTACTAGGCGCTTATAGTACCTACTTATATCAAAAAGTGGCTAGAGAGATGGAGGGGCGTTCCCTAGCGTTATGGAATGTTGCTGCGTTTCTTATTGTATTAATTAATGTCTTCCTTTCTGGAACATTGTCAGAATTTCATTTCTGGTATGTATAAGGGAGTACAGGTTGGAGGAGTAACCATGCGTAAAATTATCGTAGGCTCAAGAAGAAGTAAATTAGCGATTACTCAAACGAAGTGGGTGATCAGTAAGTTAAAGGAGTTAAACCCCGGCGTAGATTTTGAAATAAAAGAGATCGTCACTCGTGGTGACAAAATCTTGGATGTCACCCTTTCCAAGGTTGGAGGAAAAGGGTTGTTTGTAAAGGAAATTGAAGACGCGATGTTAAACGGTGATATTGATATGGCTGTTCATAGTATGAAAGATATGCCTTCAGTTCTTCCGGAGGGTCTCATGATTGGCTGTATCCCAGAACGTGAAGATCATCGAGACGTGATTATCTCTGAATCAAAAAAAACATTTAGAGAACTACCTGAGGGTGCTGTTATTGGTACAAGTAGTCTAAGACGCGGGGCACAGTTAAAAGCGATACGACCTGATGTTGAAATTAAGTGGATTCGCGGAAATATTGACACACGTATCCGTAAATTAACCGATGAAGATTACGATGCGATTGTGCTAGCCGCTGCGGGTCTACATCGCATGGGTTGGTCAAAAGAAGTTGTCACAGAGTACCTTGATCCTGACTTGTGCGTTCCGGCTGTAGGGCAGGGAGCACTCTCCATCGAGTGTCGAGAGAGCGATGATGAGTTAAAAGCGATTCTTGAGAAATTTAGCGATAAAGAAACAACGAGGACAGTATTGGCAGAACGCGCTTTCCTTCATACACTTGAAGGAGGTTGTCAGGTTCCGATTGCTGGTCACGCGACGCTTAATGGTGACAAAGTTACGATTACTGGCCTTGTTGGAGAACCGGATGGATCTATTATTATTAAAGAGATGGAAATCGGTAGTGATCCTATACAAGTAGGAAATACGCTTGCGAATCGAATGAAGGAACAGGGTGCTAAAGACATCCTTGATCGTGTGAAAGAGGAATTAGATCAATGAGTTCTCCGCTCTCAGGAAAGCGTGTAATGGTCACGAGAGCTAGGGAGCAGGCAGGAACATTTACGAAATTAATTGAAGAAAGAGAGGGGATTTCGATTGAAATCCCTCTTATTTCGTTCCAACCCCGAAATCAATTGTTAAATTCGATTGAATTAAGCGAATATAGCTGGCTCTTATTTACGAGTGCCAATGGCGTCCGTTTTTTCTTAAAGCAGGCGAATATTCCAAACGGTATAAAAGTTGGCGCGGTTGGAAGCAAAACAGCAAAAGCCCTTAAGCGGTACGGAATTCAGATTGATCTTATGCCAAATGATTTTGTGGCGGAAGGACTAGTTGCCGCTCTAGCAAAGCAAGCTGAGCCAAATGAGAAAATACTGCTACCAAGGGGAAATCTTGGTAGAGCGGTATTACCGGGGCAATTAAGTGAATTAGGGTACGACGTTACTGACCTACCTATTTATGACACAGTCATTCCATTTGAATCCAAGGCAGCGTTAATAGACGTAGTGGAAAATCAGGCGTGTGATGTGATTACGTTCACTTCTTCGTCAACAGTCCATCATTTTGCTCAACTTCTCGGAGCGGACAATTTGAAAGATCTGCTTAAAGGGATCACAATAGTAGTAATTGGCCCGATTACTGAGAAGACGCTGCGATCATACGGGATCGTACCGCAAGTCGTGCCTGACCAATATACCATTGAAGGAATGCTTAAAAGTCTTGAGCGTTTTTTAATAAATAGGAGGAAATGATAATGGAAAAAGCAAACTTTCATCGTCACCGTCGATTAAGACGTTCTGAATCAATGAGATCCCTCGTAAGAGAAACGTATTTACATAAAGAGGATTTTATCTATCCGATTTTTGCAGTTGAAGAAGAAAATGTGAAGAGAGAAATTCCTTCTATGCCAGGTGTTTATCACTATTCACTAGACCGTTTGAATGAAGAGGTACGTGAAGTCGTTGATCTTGGTATTAAATCCATAATGATGTTTGGTGTTCCAAACCATAAAGATGCCGTTGGTTCAGAGGCTTACTGTGATACGGGAATTGTCCAAAAAGCAATTGCGCAAATTAAAGATGAGTTTCCTGAGTTAACTGTTATTGCAGATACATGCTTGTGTCAATATACAGATCACGGGCACTGTGGTGTTATCGAGAATGGTTACGTACAAAATGATGAATCACTTGAACTACTTACAAAAACAGCTATTTCTCAAGCTAAAGCAGGAGCTGATATGATTGCGCCATCGAACATGATGGATGGTTTCGTAGCGGCCATTCGTCATGGCCTTGATGAAGCAGGTTTTGTTGATGTTCCTATTATGAGCTATGCTGTGAAATTTTCCTCTGCCTTTTATGGTCCATTTCGTGATGCTGCTCATAGTACACCACAGTTTGGTGATCGCAAAACGTATCAAATGGATCCAGCTAATCGACTCGAAGCCATTCGAGAAGCAGAAAGTGATATTGAAGAAGGTGCTGATTTCTTAATGGTAAAACCGGCCCTTTCTTATCTTGATATCATTCGCGAACTAAAAGACCGCTTCCCACTTCCAATGGTTGCCTATAACGTCAGCGGGGAATATTCCATGATAAAAGCCGCAAGTCAAAATGGGTGGCTGAATGAAGAAGAAGTGGTTCTTGAGAAATTAACAAGTATGAAGCGTGCAGGCGCAGACTTAATCATTACTTACTTTGCGAAAGACGCTGCTCGCTGGCTAAATAAATAGAATTGAAAGAGAGGGACTATTATGGGTAATTATGAACGTTCCAAAGAAGCGTTTAAGGAAGCATCTAAAGTAATGCCAGGTGGCGTGAACAGTCCAGTAAGGGCGTTTAAGTCAGTCGGTATGGATCCGATTTTTATGGAAAAAGGAAAAGGCTCTAAAATTTATGACATTGATCAAAACGAATACATTGACTATGTACTTTCATATGGTCCGCTCATTCTTGGCCATGCTGATGAGCAGGTTGTTCATCGGCTTAAAGAGGTAACGGAGCTTGGTACGAGTTTTGGAGCACCTAGTCAGTATGAAACAAAACTTGCTGAGCTTGTGATTGAACGAGTGCCATCAATTGAGATCGTTCGTATGGTAAACTCGGGAACGGAAGCTACGATGAGTGCGTTGCGTTTAGCTAGAGGTTACACGGGTCGCAATAAAATACTTAAGTTTGAAGGATGCTATCATGGTCACGGTGACTCCTTGCTTATTAAAGCTGGGTCTGGCGTCGCGACGCTAGGCCTTCCGGATAGTCCAGGCGTCCCTGAAGGAATTGCTAAAAACACGATTACAGTACCATATAATGATCTCGAAAGCCTTCGTTATGCCTTCCAGGAGTTCGGAGATGATATCGCTGGCGTTATCATCGAGCCTGTAGCGGGCAACATGGGTGTTGTGCCACCTCAGCAGGGATACCTTGAAGAAATTCGTAAGATCACAGAGGATAATGGAACGCTTCTTATTTTTGATGAAGTTATGACTGGCTTCCGCGTAGGTTATAATTGTGCGCAAGGGTACTATAATGTTACGCCTGATTTAACTTGTCTTGGGAAAGTAATTGGTGGAGGCTTACCGGTTGGTGCCTATGGTGGTAAAAAGGAAATCATGGATCAAATTGCTCCAAGCGGTCCAATCTATCAAGCGGGTACACTTAGTGGAAATCCACTTGCGATGACAGCAGGATATGAAACACTTTCGCAACTCACACCAGAAAGCTACCAGGATTTCGAACGTAAAGCAGAGCGACTTGGAGAAGGGCTTTCAAAAGCTGCAGCAAAATACAATATCCCTCATACCGTTAATCGTGCGGGGTCGATGGTTGGTTTCTTCTTTACGAACGAGGATGTGATTAATTTTGAAACAGCATCTTCTTCTAACCTTGAACATTTTACAAACTATTTTAAAGAAATGCTTGCACAAGGAATTTCACTACCCCCATCTCAATTCGAAGGAATGTTTCTTTCAACAGCTCATACTGAGCACGACATCGATGAAACAATTGCTGCTGCAGAAGCAGCTTTCTCAAAGCTTGTTTAATCCAAAGCTACTGGCATTTGCCAGTAGCTTTTTTGATTGAGGAGACAGAGGGAACTTTCTCAATCTTATTCAAATTAGACATAATCCTGTGAATTACTCATACATGTGTAATGTATGGATAATGTTTGAAAGGAGGAGAAAGCATGCCTGAAGGCTCATATTTGCATTTCTCCGTAGAGGAGCAGGTCTGGTTAAAGAAAGGACAGGAAGTTGAAGAGGTTCTATCGATATCACTCGATCCTGAAATTTCGATTGAAGAGTATGAAGACTATGTAGCTGTGAAAGGCTGTTTATATTTAACGGGAGAATATTTGCAGCGTGATCAAACGGATCATGAAGATATCAGTGAGGGATCTCCCTACCGCTCAATTCATGAAGTTCATGTAAGAGAAGATGGTACGGCGTCGATGGGACACCGATTTCCGGTAGATATTACGATTCCTGCAAGTCGTATTAGAAGTCTAGAAGATATATTTGTTACGGTCGATACGTTTGACTACACGGTAGTGGAGGAGAATTGTCTTCAGTTGAAAGCTGACATATCCATTAGTGGGATCCAGGGTGATCCAAATCGTGTAGAAATAGAGGTCGATGACGTGGAAGAAGACGAAAGTGAATTTAGTCAAGAAGAGGAAAGCGTGTGGGAGAATGATATTAAATACGTTGAACATGAGGAAGAATCACTTGAACACACCTCTCATTTACGCACCCCTCAAGTAGATATGCGAGCACAATCCGATTCGGATGAAGTTGATTATTCAAATTCGAGTGCAGAAATTGAAGAAAATGAGGAATACCTGGAACCAACGTATGACTTTCTAACGCGGATGGCTCGCCAATTGGAAGGATCAACTGAATATAACAATCAGCCTATAGTAGAAGAAACACGCTCTGCTCAAACCAACGAGTATGATGAGGAAGAGATACTTGAACAAAAGAAACAAACACCTCGTGAAGAAAATGCCCTTTATTTAACAAGTATGTTAACAAAAGAAGAAGAGCAGTTTTCGAAAATGAAAATGTGTATCATCCAACCTGGTGATTCACTGTCTGAAATTGCAGAACGCTATCGTGTTCTTCCAAGTCACCTTGCTCGCGTAAACCGTCTTGAAGAAGAAGAGGTAAAGGAAGGGCAGATCTTATATATACCAGTGAATCGGTAAATTTTCTTGCCTGACAGCTAACGAATCAATTGTTTTTGGTGGTGTGAAAAGGAGTAATAAAGATGGGTTTATTAGTGTTCATAGCTGAGAAATATGGATTTAAAGAAGTGAGTTGGGTTCGAAAGCCCGAAGTCATCATGACACACTTAGGTAAGCGGAAGTTATCATATTGGCGGGAGCGGGATTTGCTTGAGTATCATCTCAACTTCCGCGACCGTCTTTTTTCTAAATATGGCATTCTATGTAATCGTATGATTCGAACGATTGATCAAGAGGCGTTTATTCCGATACACCAAGGATATTTGTCGGTTCATGATTTTGTTGAAGAGGAGTTTGCCTTCGAACAGTTCCCTGAAATGGAAGGTTATCTTCTTTCCTCTTTGATAGGTGTGAGTGTAGATGTGAACAATTATGATGGATTTACAACATTTCCTTACCGAGAGACTTTAGAAACGTTAGGTACAATCAAGGCCCTATATCCAGAGCCATATTTACTCCTTGTTCGTTTAATTCCAGAAGTGAAAAAACGCCTCAGTCATAATAAAAGCATTTCACAGTTATCGATTCCAATTTCAAATCATTCTATAAAAGAAGTAATGGGCCAATACTATTTTGAAAGTAGTGATGAAGGGCCTCTTCCCGTGTATGAAGTACTCCCTAAAGCGATGCATGTGTGGTATGAAAAGAAAGGTCAGGACGAATTTAAACAGTGCTTTAAAGCTTTATTCGCTGAGGTGGACAGGGAAACGAGTAACCTTCTTATTCAAACGATTATCGCTCCTTGGGACTGGTGGTCGTGCATTCAATCACTTCAGTATGAAGGTGTCAACGTGAATCAGGTGATGGAGGAGTTTGTTGAAAAGTGGGAAACGATGAGAAAGATAACCTGTTCGGTACAGCTCTCCATTTCGGAGGGGAGGGTTTCGGTTAGTGAGTGATCCAGCAGTTCTATTTCAATATGATTTATATCCAGAACGTGTCGTAAGAATGGGGAAAGTAACAAAGGTTGAAACGGATCGAGGAACGTTTGCCTTAAAGGAGACAAAGCTAAGTAAAGAACAGATGGATCGTATCTTATCCATTGAGGATCGATTTAAACAGCTTCATTTTGAAAGTTTTGTGCCACTCGTTCGAACAAAATACGGCGACTCCTTTGTTTTCACGGGTACAGGTGTAGCTTATTTGACTCCATGGGTGGACGGTGGTGAAGGGCAAGCAGCTCAAAAAGAGGAGAACTTAATAATAAATCTTGCAGAACTTCATGGATATACAGCAAGAGATCAAGCATTCTCTGAAGAAGTCATCAAACAATCGTATCAAAAGATGATCTTAATGAGAGAAAGCAGACAGTTTGAAATGGAGAAATACGTTAACTCAATTGAAAAACGAATCTATCTCTCACCTTTTGAATTAACTTTTGTTACTCATTTTCATCAGTTAATGAAGTACTGTGATCTGGCCAAAACAAGATTGGATAATTGGTATGAACAGGTTGTTGAAGCGAAACGATATCGTAGTGTTTTTTGTCATGGAAAATGTTCACCTTCCCACTATGTCATGAATGGTGGAAAGGGGTACTTTATTAATTTTGAAAGGTCTGTTGTCGATACGCCTGTACGGGATTTGGCCTATTTTATTCGTTCCTCTGTTCACCCATTTCAATTTAATCCTGCTACTACAACAGCGCATATCACTCGATATGAGACGCAATTTTCATTATTTGAAGAAGAGAAAGAGCTTCTTGCAAGCTATTTGTATTTTCCAGAGCCTGTTTTTAATAGTGCGCTCCTCTTTAATGAAAACAGGCAAAGTTGGCCACATATTAAGCATGTCCGCTTATTTACGAAAAAAATAGAAGTGATGAATGGTATCCATAATGTGCTGCAGTCATTCTAGATCCATTCAAAATAAAAACACACTTCTAATGCAACAAGAATGATGAGGATAAGCACATCGACTGAAGTTGGAAAAAGAATTGTTCGAATCGTTTGAAATACAATAAACGGCGGTACAAATTGAGCGCAAATATCCCTGAATTTATACACAGCCGGCGGGAGCTGGTAGCGATTCATTCCCCCAAAACGTTTTTTCATAGTGTTTTCCCCTTTGTTTTCATCTGTCGTTACAAATAGTCTATGTGCGAAAGCGGATGGGGTGATTAAGAAGAGAGAGAACTGGCTAAGCTAAGAAAAAGGGCGCTTAGTATCTTGACGATCTTGAATCTACACGGTAAACTTATTTATACAAATAGTCGACAGGCAAAGATAGGGAGTAGTAGAATGTGAACCCTTCAGAGAGAGAAATCATCCGCTGAAAGATTTCTCAGGATTGAAGCATTTGAAGTCGCCCTTGAGCTGTTTCTCTGAAATAGTAGTAGGAGAATCCGGTAATCCCGTTATTCGAATGAAGCGTACAGCTAACGTTTATTTAGCTGTAAATAAAGGTGGTACCGCGAAGAAACTTCTTTCGTCCTTTTCCTAAGGATGGAGGAAGTTTTTTTGTTGTTTAAAAACACCACTTCGTTGAAAACGGGATGGAAAATCCGATGCTAACGGCCTAAGACTTATTGAATGGAAAGGAAGAGTGGCAATGGTGAATAAAGAGCTAACGATGCCGACGAAATACGATCCGAAGGCAACCGAACAAAAATGGTACCCGTACTGGGTAAATGGTAAATTTTTTGAAGCAACAGGTGATAAAGCGAAAGATCCTTATACAATTGTAATTCCGCCTCCAAACGTTACGGGAAAACTTCATTTAGGGCACGCATGGGATACAACGCTTCAAGATATTCTTTCACGGGTGAAGCGAATGCAGGGGTACGATGTTCTCTGGCTTCCAGGAATGGACCATGCTGGAATTGCGACACAGGCAAAAGTTGAAGGGAAGCTCCGTGAGGAAGGTACTTCGCGCTATGACCTTGGGCGAGAGAAGTTTCTTGAGAAGTCGTGGGAATGGAAAGAAGAATACGCAGACTTTATCCGCAGTCAGTGGGCGAAGCTTGGTCTTTCTTTAGACTATTCAAGAGAGCGTTTTACACTTGATAATGGGCTTTCTGATGCGGTTCGAGAAGTATTTGTAAAGCTTTATGAAAAAGGTTTGATTTATCGTGGGGAATATATCATCAACTGGGACCCTCAAACAAAAACAGCCCTTTCGGACATTGAAGTTATTCATCAGGAAGTGACAGGACACTTTTATCACATGCGCTACCCTCTTGCTGATGGTTCAGGGCATATCGAAATTGCAACAACGCGTCCTGAAACCATGCTTGGTGACTCTGGAATTGCGGTTCATCCTAAAGATGAGCGTTACAAGCATCTTATTGGAAAGAAAGCGATCTTACCACTAGTAGGTCGTGAGATTGAAATTGTGGCAGACGACTACGTTGATAGAGAATTTGGCTCTGGAGCTGTTAAAATCACGCCAGCCCATGACCCTAATGACTTTGAAATTGGTAATCGTCATAACCTTGAGCGTATCCTTGTTATGAATGAGGATGGCTCAATGAATGAGAATGCAGGCATCTATCAAGGAATGGATCGTTTCGAATGTCGTAAAAAGCTAGTAAAAGATTTGCAGGAAAAAGGGATTCTTTTCAACATTGAAGAGCACGTTCATTCCGTAGGGCACTCTGAACGAAGTGGTGCTGTAGTAGAACCTTATCTTTCCACTCAGTGGTTCGTTAAAATGGGCCCACTTGCTGAGCAGGCAATTGCGCTTCAAAAATCAGACGACAAAGTTAACTTTGTCCCAGAACGTTTCGAAAAAACGTACTTAAACTGGATTGAGAATATTCGGGACTGGTGTATTTCTAGGCAGCTTTGGTGGGGACACCGCATTCCTGCATGGCACCATAAAGAAACTGGGGAGATTCACGTTGGACTAGAAGCACCGACAGATATCGAAAACTGGCAACAAGATGAAGATGTACTTGATACGTGGTTTAGCTCAGCGCTTTGGCCGTTTTCTACTATGGGCTGGCCAGATGAAGAAGCAGCAGATTTTAATCGTTATTACCCAACGAACGTATTAGTAACAGGGTATGACATCATTTATTTCTGGGTAGCGCGTATGATCTTCCAGGGAATTGAATTTACGGAACAGCGTCCATTTAACGATGTATTGATTCACGGACTTGTACGTGACTCTGAAGGGCGTAAAATGAGTAAATCTCTCGGAAACGGTGTTGATCCGATGGATGTTATCGAGAAGTACGGTGCTGATTCGCTGCGCTTCTTCTTATCCACTGGTTCATCACCAGGACAGGATCTACGTTTCTACTGGGAAAAAGTAGAGTCAACTTGGAACTTTGCCAATAAGATTTGGAACGCTTCTCGTTTTGCCTTAATGAATATGGATGGCATGACGTATGAAGAGCTGGACTTGTCAGGTGAAAAATCAACAGCTGATAAATGGATTCTCACTCGCTTAAACGATACGATCGAACAAGTGACGCGCCTGATTAATAACTATGAATTTGGTGAAGTTGGCCGCTACCTTTATAACTTTATCTGGGATGACTTCTGTGATTGGTATATTGAAATGGCGAAGCTTCCCCTATATGGAGAAGATGAAGCAGCAAAGAAAACGACACGATCTGTTCTTGCTTATGTACTTGACCAAACGATGCGTCTACTTCATCCATTTATGCCTTATCTTACAGAAGAAATCTGGCAACACCTTCCTCATCAAGGAGAATCAATCACAGTTGCAAGCTGGCCAGTGAAGAATGAAGAGCTTCATTTCCCAGAAGCAGCTGCCGACATGGCGCTACTAACCGAGATTATTCGTTCAGTTCGAAACATTCGAGCTGAAATGAATGTAGCACCAAGCAAGCCAATTGAGCTTCGCATTAAACCGAAGTCAGGGGAAGCTCAAAAGCAACTTGAGCAAAACAGTCAATACATTGAGCGGTTCTGTAATCCAGAGACGCTAACCATTTCTTCGGATCTTCAGGCTCCTGAAAAATCAATGACAGCAGTCGTGTCTGGAGCAGAGCTATTTCTTCCGCTTGAAGGCTTAATTAACATTGATGAAGAAATAGAGCGTCTAAGAGGCGAAATGAAGAAGCTCGATTCTGAAGTAGATCGTGTTCAGAAAAAGCTTTCAAATGAGCGTTTTATTAGCAAGGCTCCCGAGAAAGTTGTTGAAGAAGAACGAGCGAAAGAAAAAGACTATCTCGAAAGAAGAAGCAACGTTGAAGCTCGTATTAACGAACTTAAAAAATAAGCAAATGACGGATCTCTTTTTGAGGTTCGTCTTCTTTTAAGGAGGAGAGGAAATGTTTCAATCGTATGATGAAGCGGTAAGTTGGATTCATAGTTTGTTAAATCACGGCATTAAACCTGGTTTAGAGCGGATGGAATGGATGCTTGAACAGCTTGACCATCCAGAAAGACGGTTAAAAACGGTGCATGTTGGCGGGACTAACGGAAAAGGTTCGACAGTTACTTACTTACGTACAGTGCTAGAGGAAGCTGGATATGAAGTAGGGACGTTTACTTCTCCTTATATCGAATCATTTAGTGAACGAATAGCGGTTAACGGACAACCTATTAACGAAGAAGATTTAGTTATGCTATGCAATCGCGTTCAGCCACTTGTTGAAATGGCTGCAGCTTCCCCCCTTGGTTCACCTACCGAGTTTGAAGTTATTACTGTAATCGCGCTTTTGTACTTTGGAACTAAAGCCTACCCAGATCTGGTTTTAATGGAAGTTGGGCTAGGGGGGCGACTCGATTCAACAAATATCATCCATCCGCTTATTAGTGTCATTACGAATATAGGGTATGACCATACCCATATCCTTGGTAGTGACCTGAAACAAATTGCGTATGAAAAAGCGGGAATCATTAAGTCAGGTGTACCTCTTGTTACGACTGCAGAAAAAGAAGAAGTTCTCACACTCTTCCATGAAACAACTAAAGCGAAAAAGACGAAAATTTATCGTTTGAATGAAGAGTTTTCTATTGGTGACAAGAGAAGTGATGATGAAGGTGAACACTTCTCATTTCAATCTCCTTATCGTAAACTAGCTGATCTACACATTCAGATGAAAGGTGAGCATCAGGTGAAAAATGCAGCTGCAGCACTAATGGGACTCGAATACTTGCGCGTCTTTTATGGTCTACACATCGAACATGACATGGTTCAGCGCGGACTTAAAAGAGCAGCGTGGCCTGGACGATTTGAGAAGATTCGTTCCAATCCCAGTATCATTGTAGACGGGGCACATAATCCAGAAGGGGTTGAAAGTCTTGCAAGAACGTTAGAGCAGCACTATCCAGATAAGGATATTCACGTCATTTTCAGTGCGCTAGGAGATAAAGATATTGAGTCAATGTTAAAGCCGCTCTATCCGCTTATTCGAAAGATGACGTTTACTACCTTTGATTTTCCAAGAGCTATTTCAGCTGAGAGTTTATTTCAACGTGCAAGTTTTTCGGCCAAGACGTATGAAGAAAACTGGAAAAAAGCAATTCAAACAACAACTGAGCAAGTAAGTGAAAATGAGCTAATTCTAATTACGGGCTCTCTCTATTTTGTATCAGAAGTACGTCGTTTTCTAAAAAATTAGAATTTAATGCGAAAAAATAGGACTTTTTCGCTACTTTTTGCTAAAATGAAACGTAACCACTTTGAAATGGAAAAATATTCTTCTTTACCACAGAAGAAGGAGGGGGAAACAATTGACTGCAATAATGAAACGTAAAGTTTGGATTGTATGGCTCTTGTGTTGGCCACTACTCATTTTTGCAACGTTCTATTTCTTTCCCCCTGATTTTACTGGAAATAAGGCCGATGTTCTTGCGCTGTTTGTGCTTCTTGCCGTCGTTGCAATGATGCCAATAAACGTAAAAGGAACAGACCTTTTTTTTATCCAAGGGATTTCACTAGCTGTATTTCTCAGATATGGCTTATTCGTGGAAACGATTCTAACTCAGTTAGCGATTCTTGTCTTTCTTTTGAATTTGCGAGTTACAAAGAAAGATAGTCATCGTTATCCAATTAATATGCTCATGTTTATGATCGTTTCCCTGGTATCAGGTGGACTTTTTTATTTACTTGGAGGATCCACTGGTGAATTCTCTGGAAATGCGATTACACAGCTTGTTCCCTCTATCGGCTATATTCTTTCGTTAATCATTGTTAATCAAATTCTCCTTCATTTTTTACGTATTTATATTTATAAAGAGGTTAATACAAAGTTTTTTGACAAAGATATGCTTTGGGAAGCCATATCTACTGGAGTAACACTGCCGGTTGGATTTCTTCTCTATTTGTTACATACCTACCTGGGAACAATTGCCATTTTCTTTGTTGGAGTTCCATTTGTGTTGGCATCTCTTATGCTCAGGTTGTATTACTCAAGTCGAAAAGTGAATGATCTACTTCAACAAACGAGTGAAATCGGTCAGCAAATTACTCAGTCTCTTGATATAGACGAAATTCTTGACTTATTTTTAAATGAAGTTAAGGATATGTTTGTGGTTGATTATGCTTACATTATGGATGCAGAACAGGTAGAGAAATTAAGGATTATTAAAAGCTTTGAGAAGGAAAGAGGCATTCAAGCTACCGCAAAAGATCATTCTTTTGAAGAAGGGATTAGCAGAAGAGTCTGGCGTAGTGGACGTAGCCGATTATACACGAAGCGTGCGCAGTGGAAAAATCTTTCTCAGGGAATTCTCCCCGAAACAGCGAATGCTGTTATTTCGGTACCGATGAAACGCAATAAAAAGGTCGTTGGCATTATCACACTAGCAACAGATCGCGTTCGGTCATATGAAAAACACCATATACTCGTGATGCAAATTCTAGCCAATTATTTAGCTGTAGCTGTTGATAATGCAAGGCATTATGAAGAGACGAAAAGGCGAAGTGAGAGATGTCCTTTAACGAATTTGTACAATTTTCGATTTTTTAACGAGGTATTAGACGAGAAATACAACCGTTTTGATGAAAACCCTACTCCATTTTCAATTATATTGCTCGACCTGGATCACTTCAAAAAAGTAAATGATACATTTGGGCATCATAGTGGAAATGACGTGCTTTGTGGAGTAGCTAATCGACTTGAAGAAGAAGTTGGGAATAAGGGTACCGTTGCTCGATTTGGCGGTGAAGAGTTCGTAGTTTTGCTAGAAAATCATTTTCATAATGAGAGTTTACAAGTTGCAGAAGACTTACGATGTGCCATAGCGGATCGTCCATTTGAGATCTTTAGTGATTTGGATAACGGCGATCGTCAGGTTATTTACGTGACGGCTAGTATCGGTGTTGCAACAGCGCCTGATCAGGGAGAAGATGCACAAACCTTGATAAGAAATGCTGATAGAGCCATGTATACTGGTGCAAAACAACGGGGTAGAAATCGTGTTGCAAGCTATGTTGGATAAGAAAATTCCCATTCTTCAAAAGCGGAGGATTAGGAAAAGGATTTTGGTTCGGGCTATACAATAGATTCTTGCGCAGCAGTGGTTATAATGACAGCTTCTTCTGTTTTAAAATTGAAAAAGGTTGTTCGCCTCATGTTAGAAGGTTGGGTCTAAATCTACCATTACATTTTAACAATAATATGATGAAGGATGAAAGATATGGGGGTTTTGTTACATAGTTATTTATTTCTAATTGGCCTTGCGCTTGGTTCCTTTTTTAATGTTGTTGGTCTTCGTGTGCCGATCAAACGATCGATTGTCATCCCTCGCTCATCATGTCCAACATGTGAACGTGAGCTTTCACCATATGAGCTTGTACCTGTTTTTTCTTATTTATTTCAACGAGGAAAATGTAGGGGATGCTCTTCAAGTATTTCACCTATTTACGCATGTGTTGAAATCGTTACAGCACTACTTTTTACAACCGCACCTATTTTGGTAGGTTGGTCAAAAGAATTGATGATTACCTATGGATTAATTTCGCTTCTCATTATTATTTTTGTTTCAGACCTGACCTATATGTTGATTCCTAATCGCATTCTTTTGTTTTTTGCAGCTTACTTTGGTTTGGGTCGAATTGTTGTTCCGATGGATCCATGGTATAGCCCTTTGATAGGAGCGGTAGGAGGCTTTTTATTGCTACTATTGATCGCTGTGATTAGTCGTGGTGGAATAGGGGGCGGTGACATTAAATTGTTTGCGGTGCTAGGGGTTGTTTTTGGTTATAAGGAATTACTTCTCGTCTTTTTCTTTTCTACTTTAATTGGAACGATTATTGGGATCATGGGGTTATTGATTGGAAAAGTAAAAAGGAAGCAGCATATTCCGTTTGGTCCTTCTGTGGCGTTGGCAGCACTAATAACGTATTTTTATGGTAAACAACTCTTACAATGGTATTTTGATTTTCTTATATGAAAAAATGAATAGCAGGCTCTTTACTATTCGATCTCGAACTAACATAAGTTTGGTTCATTTTATCCCCCCGCACATAGAGGGGGATTTGTATTGTCATCCTGCTCAACTCTAGTATTTTCAGTTCTAGTATTTCGTGAGATTTCATAGACTGTAGTACAAGCCGGTACCTGAGGAGGATGAGAATGGATAAGGAGAGACGGACGATTTCAATTCGACTAGATGATGAAGTCCATAAGACTCCAGAAACACATAAAGAAAGCGCAGCGGCTGAGGAAAAGGAATTTGAATGGATTTTACCGGAGCGTCGCGATTCTAAAAAGATCGTAGAGTTAAAGAAGCGGCATAGTCAAAAAAAAGCCTCCTCTTTTTTTGATCAGTCTAAGAAGAACCCAAGGTTACCAGTTGGGCGTAAGAAGAAAAAACATTTCGTACCAAGTAAAAATGTTATCACTTTGCATAAAAAGGTAGTGGCTTCAGTGATCTTTGCGATCGCTCTTGGCGTTTTATTTGGATTCGGTTTACTTATGGTGTTCGGTGGAGAAAGTGTAGCGACGCCCTCTAATAAGCCAAGTGAAGCGGCACCAGTGACAGCTAGTCAGATGGATTTATCTTTTGATCTTCATGTTGTGCAGTCAGGTGCGTATGAAACAAAAGAGTCAGCCAGGGAATTTCAAGAAAAGCTTAAAGATCAAGGTCTACCAGCTACGATTTTTAAAGGTGAAAAATACTTCTTGCTGATTGGCGTCGCAGCTTCTGCTGAAGGTCAGGATGCCCTTGCCGCTTATTTTGAAAACAATGGTCAGGATGTTTATAAGAAATTATGGACGATTGATGGAACTAGCGTAGTGGCGAGTGCGGAAATGGAGAGTCATGTGAAAGAGGGTAGGGAATTAATTGAACAGCTAACGAAGCTTGATCTAGTTGCTTTATCAGACGGAGAAGTATCAAATAGTGAAGTAACTGATGTATTGCAAGCGATTCAAACCTGGAATGGAAAAGGTGATAAATTAGAGGGATGGAAAGAGGGGGAGGGGAAAGCTTTAGCGGAAAATTTAAGTGCTGCCTCAAAAGAGATTGAAACCTATTCATCAGAAAAAACAGTATCTTCGTTATGGATTGCTCAGCAGCACTTATTGGATGCGCTAGAAACATATCAAGAAGTAGTGGAAAGCTTGAAATAGTCTGATATTTGCGGAGTAACTAAATTAACGGTACGATATGAATGTTGGGAGCAACCCTCCTGAATATGATTTTCAGAACGAAATAAAATAAGATTAAACAAATTTTAACTGTATGCACATACAGAATCGAAGTAAAACGAAAAATGTAGAGGAACGTTAGAAAATTAAATTGTGGAAAGAAAAGGGATTTGATAAGCTGTTATCAAGCCCTTTTCCCACTTGTGAATCATTTACAAAAAAAGGGTGGTAAAATGAAGCGCCTCGTCTTAGCCTCAGGGTCTCCACGAAGAAAAGAACTTCTAGAGCAAGTGAACCTCCAATTTGAGATTATTGTTAGCCGCTTTGAAGAACATCACTCTCAAGTCCCCCCTTCTGAACTTGTGAAACAGCTTGCTTTTGGGAAGGCAAATGATGTATTTACGAACCAATCGGACGCTATTGTCATTGGTGCCGATACGGTTGTAACGCTTGGTGCCGATATTCTTGGAAAGCCAGAAAGTCGCGAGCATGCGAGGCAGATGCTGAAAGCTTTGTCTGGCCGGACCCATATCGTTTATTCAGGTGTGGTCATTCTTTCAAATGATCAGCGTTCACAGTTCTATGAAGCCACTGAAGTGGAATTTTGGGATTTAACAGATGTAGATATTGAGAATTATCTCGATACCGGAGAGCCGTTTGATAAAGCGGGAGGTTATGGTATTCAGGGTTTCGGTGCCGCCTTTGTGAAACGTATTCACGGGGATTATTATAGTGTGGTAGGGCTTCCGATTTCCAAAACGCTTCGAGAGTTGCAGGCGTTTGGAATTGTTCCGGAGATTCAGCGTTAGTCAGACACGAAGATGAATCCAGGGAGGAAGCGTGTTGCTTAAAACACCGTTAATGATTCGCGATTATCCTGAAGAAGAGCGCCCGAGAGAGCGCCTAGTGAAAGAGGGTCCTGAGACGTTGTCCAATCAAGAGTTATTGGCGATTATCCTCAGAACTGGAACAAAACAGGAGTCTGTACTTCAGTTATCTTATCGCATCATTCAGTATTTTGAGGGGCTGCGTCTATTAAAAGATGCCAGTATCGAAGAGTTAACCTCTTTAAATGGCGTGGGCACTGCCAAAGCTGTTCAACTGATTGCGGCGATGGAGCTTGGTAGAAGAGTAAGTCGTCTTCAATTAGAAGAGCGCTATACGATTCGTTCACCGGAAGATGGTGCGAATTATGTGATGGAAGACATGCGTTTTTTATCACAAGAGCATTTTGTTTGCGTATACTTAAACACGAAGAATCAGGTGTTGCATCGTCAAACCGTCTTTGTTGGAAGTTTAAATGCATCAATCGTGCATCCGAGAGAAGTTTTCCGAGAGGCTTTCAGACGTTCAGCAGCCTCATTAATTTGCTTTCATAATCATCCAAGTGGTGATCCTACACCAAGCAGGGAAGATATTGAAGTTACAAAACGTCTTGCTGAGTGTGGTAAAATGCTTGGTATTGATATGCTCGATCATATTATTATTGGAGATCAAAAGTTTATTAGTTTAAAAGAAAAAGGGTATGTATAGGCTGTGGAATAGTTTTCCCACTACCGTTTTTAATACTGATGAAGTATAATCATAGTTATGAGTTTTGCTTGAATTGAAGGGAGATTTAACATAAATGTTTGGTGGATTTTCAAGAGATATGGGAATAGATTTAGGTACAGCTAATACGCTGGCATATGTAAAAGGAAAAGGCGTCGTCGTACGTGAGCCTTCCGTTGTTGCACTTCGGACAGATACTGGTTCAATCGAGGCAGTAGGTAATGATGCAAAAAATATGATCGGTCGTACTCCAGGTAATATTGTTGCACTTCGTCCAATGAAAGACGGTGTTATTGCTGATTTTGAAACGACGGCTACAATGCTTAAGTACTTTATTCAACAGGCTCAAAAAAACCGTTCCATTTTTGCACGTAAACCTAACGTGATGGTTTGTGTGCCTTCAGGAATCACAGCTGTCGAAAAGAGAGCGGTAGAAGATGCAACGCGCCAGGCAGGCGCGCGTGAACCGTACACCATTGAGGAGCCTTTTGCAGCAGCGATTGGTGCTGATTTACCAGTTTGGGAGCCAACAGGTAGTATGGTAGTTGATATTGGTGGGGGTACAACAGAAGTTGCCATCATTTCTCTTGGAGGAATTGTTACTAGTGAATCCATCCGCATTGCTGGGGATGAAATGGACGAGTCGATTATTCAGTATGTGAAGAAAACATATAATTTAATGATTGGTGAACGTACGGCTGAACAGCTTAAACTTGAAATCGGCTCTGCAGGAACGACAGAAGGCATTGACGCGATGGATATTCGCGGCCGTGACCTTGTGACAGGACTTCCAAAAACGATCAGTGTATCGGCAGATGAAGTGTCTGGTGCTCTTCGAGATACGGTTAATAGTATTATGGAAGCTGTTAAAGTAACGCTTGAGAAAACGCCACCTGAGCTTGCAGCTGACATTATGGATCGTGGCATTGTACTTACAGGCGGCGGAGCTTTGCTGCGAAACTTGGATCAGGTAATTAGCGATGAAACGAAAATGCCAGTTATTGTTGCTGAAAATCCACTTGAGTGCGTTGCGATTGGTACCGGGCGTGCGCTAGAAAATATCCATTTGTTCAAATCTAGAGCTGGTATAACTTCCCGCTCTAAACAGAAGTAGTTGGAAGGTGTAACGCATGCCACAATTTTTCTCAAATAAACGTCTCATTGTATTGCTTGTGAGCATTATTATTTTAGTTGCCTTAATCGGTACATCAATGAAAGAACGCGATGCACTCACAATGCCTGAGCAGTTTTTTAAAGATTCCATTGGTTGGCTTCAATCAATCTTCTATAAACCCGCTAATTCAGTAGCGGGTTTATTTGAGAGTATTGGAGAAATGAAAGACATGTATGAAGAAAACGAGCTATTGAAGTCGAGGCTCAACGAATTTGTTGCGGTGTCAGAAGAACTTAAAACCGTCAAGAAAGAAAACGAAGATTTAAAAAGTGAGTTAAATATTGACTCCTCAACTGGACTTTCGAACTATCAAACATTCCATGCGAATATGATTGCGCGTTCACCAGACCGTTGGAACGATTTGTTAACGATTGATAAGGGAGAACAGGATGGGGTAGAAGCGGATATGGCCGTTGCTACGCCTGATGGTCTAATTGGCAAAGTGAAAAATGTTCAGCCTTTCTCATCAACGGTTCAACTAGTAAGTGATGTTGACCGTACGAATCGAATTGCTGCAATGACACAGGAAGATAAGAATGTTTTCGGAACAATTGAAGGATATGATACGGAAAAAGAAGTATTGCTTTTCTCGAAAATTCCGGTAGATACGAAAGTAGAAAAAGGCCAAACCGTTATTACAGCAGGAAATGGTGGAATATTCCCACGCGGCATTGTTATCGGTGAAATTGTTGATATTGAAACGGATAACGTTGGTACGACTCAGACTGCTTATGTGAAACCAGCATCTGACTTATATGATATTAACAATGTCATGATCATCGACCGTGGAGCACAAAACGTAAATCCTGATGAGGGGGAAGGTGAAGAAGAATGAGGCGTTTTTTTCTAGTTGGAACGCTATTTGTTCTTTTTCTTTTGGAAGGAACCGTTTTTCAGGTGTTCGCACCTGAACAATACGGCTTCGACTTTCAGCTCATCCCGCGTTTTGTAACGGTGATTGTGGTTATGATTGGGATGGTTTTGTCACCTGCTTATGGCGTCCTATACGGTGTTGTTTTTGGGCTTCTACATGATCTGATTTATACAGATCTTGTTGGGGTATATATGTTTGGTATGTCGGTTGCAGCCTACATAATCGGTTACTTATCGAAGGTTTTTCATCTAAATTGGTTTACGACACTTATACTTGGGTTATTAGGTGTAACGTTGATGGAATTCTATGTGTATGAACTATTTTCTTTAATAAATGTAACCGACGTATCCTTTTCTTCCTTTTTCTACAGTCGCTATCTTCCTTCCTTACTTTTAAATGGAATCTTTTTGCTTATTGTTTACTACCCTGTAAAACGGTTGCTTGAAGATTTATCTGAAAGCCGTAGACAAGAAAATCAGGCCAAAAGAAGGAGTTTCCTTTAGCAACGTTGAATTATTCTATGTTGAGGTGAATGAAATTGTCTATGGTACAAAAGCAAACACAGCATTTTGTTACGATTAAAGGAACGAAAGACGGCTTGAATCTGATTTTAGATGATTCCTGCGCTTTTCGTGATGTTATAAATGAACTTGATGAAAAACTTTCCGCTCGTCATATTCAGCAGACGGAAGGACATACGATTACAGTAACGCTCAAGCTTGGGAATCGTTATTTAACAGAAAAGCAAGAAAGAGAACTTCGTGCGATGATTCAATCTAAGCAAAATCTACAAATTGATCGCATTGATTCGAATGTCATGTCGCGTGACGAAGCCGAAGAAGAGCGTAAGAGGTCCACGATTACATCCGTAGCGAGAACGGTACGATCAGGGCAGGTTCTTGAAGTGGAAGGCGATCTTCTCCTAATTGGTGATGTGAACCCTGGTGGTACTGTTAAAGCTTTTGGCAATATATTTGTAATGGGTGCACTTCGAGGCATTGCTCATGCGGGGGCTTATGGGGATATAAAGGCGGTTATTACAGCCGCTGTTATGAAACCTTCGCAGCTTAAAATCGCAGATTTGATCAGTAGGCCGCCTGATCAAGTAGGGGCAAGCATTCATGAAGCAGAATGTGCTTTTGTCAAAGACGGTCAATCTGAAATTAGCGTTGATCGCGTTCAAATACTGACCAAAGTACGACCGAATTTGACTAGGTTGTAGACAGAAAGGGGAATGTTGTGTGGGAGACGCTATCGTCATTACTTCCGGAAAAGGTGGTGTGGGTAAGACCACAACGACAGCAAACATTGGAACAGCTCTTGCACTATCGGGGAAAAAAGTATGTCTGGTTGATACGGATATCGGTCTTCGAAATCTTGATGTAGTGATGGGGCTTGAGAATCGTATTATTTATGATCTTGTCGATGTAGCTGAGGAAAGATGTAGACTTCATCAAGCCTTAATTAAAGACAAGCGCTTTGAGGCACTTTACATGCTTCCGGCAGCACAAACGAAAGATAAATCTGCTGTGCAACCGGCGCAAATGAAGAAAATTATTGATGAATTAAAGCAAGATTACGATTATGTGTTAATTGATTGTCCGGCAGGCATTGAACAGGGATTTAAAAATGCCATTGCTGGTGCAGATAAATCGGTTGTTGTTACAACACCTGAAACATCGGCTGTAAGAGATGCTGATCGCATTATAGGTCTTCTCGAAAAAGAAGAGAACATCGAAGCACCGAAACTTGTAGTAAACCGCATTCGAAACCACATGATGGAGAGTGGCGAAATGCTTGATGTGGACGAAATTGTTTCGATACTTGCGATTGATCTTCTGGGCATTGTAGGGGATGACGATACGGTTATTACGGCTTCGAATAAAGGAGAGCCAATTGCGCTTGATCCTAGTTCAAAAGCTTCGATTGCCTACCGTAATATCGCAAGACGAATTTTAGGTGAATCGGTTCCTCTTCTCTCTCTTCAAGAAGAAAGAGGCGTGTTTAGTAAAGTGAAAAAGTTTTTTGGAATGCGTTCTTAAATCTCGGCTACGGCCGGGATTTTTTTGTTGTAGAATTCTATGTCTATAATATTCATTGATTGCGCAGTCTGAACGTACAACTCAAACTCATTCCTACTTGAAAGTATTCAAATGACATATCCCTTCAGGACAAGTCATAAACTGAATACTACATATAGGAAGGATGGATGAGGAATGCGGAAAGATCTGGATGATGTGAGAAAACGACTCCATTCGAGAAAGAAGCAGCGTCAACCCTTGCGTACAGTACCTCGATCAGGACGAAATCATGATCATATACCTGGGTATTCAAATCAAGAGGTAGAAATGAAAATTCACCCGCTATTTAACAAGCAAAGTTTTTTAATGCGAGCGATGATTGCCGCCTGCATGTTTTTGGGGGCAGGCATTTTATTTAAAGCAGAGAGCGATCGTCTCGTTCCGGCTCAGGATTACGTTACTGATATGATGGCGGAAGAATTCCAGTTTGCCACGGTGAAAGATTGGTATGAAGGAAAGTTTGGAAATCCAGTGGCACTGTTTCCAACATCTCCTGAAACGAACTTGAATGCTGATGCCCCAGTGTATGCGCTACCTGCCAGTGGGAAGGTACAGGTCCTTGAGGATTTTGAAACGACAGGAAAAGGGATTATGGTCGAAACCGTCCTAAGTTCTGAAGTCGAAGCGATTGATGCAGGGGTGGTCACCTATGCAGGGGACAAGGAAGGGATAGGGCAGACCGTTGTTCTCCAGCATACAGATGGAAGCGAATCTTGGTATGGTATGCTCGATTCAATTGATGTTTCTCTTTACGATTTTGTTCAAACGAAGGACCAGCTTGGAAGCGTCTCAAACTCTGAAGATGGAAAGACAGGAACGTTTTATTTTGCCATAAAGAAAAATGAAGCGTTTATTGACCCGCTTCAAGTTGTCCCAATCCAATAATGGTAAAAATGATAACGATCCATCCGCTTTTCTGGATGACAATTGGTCTTTCTATTCTAACAGGACGTTTTCGAGAAATGTTGCTGCTGTTCGTTGTTGTCCTTATTCACGAGTTAGGGCATGCGGGGGCAGCTCGTTTTTTTGGGTGGCGAGTAAAAGAAATTGTTCTTCTTCCGTTTGGGGGTGTTGCTGTCGTAGATGAGCATGGAAACCGGCCGTTCAAGGAAGAACTAATTGTGATACTCGCCGGTCCACTTCAACACATCTGGATGATTGGGGCTGGGGCTGTTTTCTACTATTTAGGGTTATGGGATGAGATGTTTAGTCTCTTTCTACTTCATAATTTAATGGTTCTACTCTTTAATCTATTGCCCATATGGCCTCTTGATGGCGGAAAGCTCCTTTTTTTATTGTATTCCCTCCGCTATCCTTTTAAAGCTTCCCATAAAGTGATGCTTCATTCTTCTCTTGTTTGCTTGTGTGGTCTAATAATTGCAACCGTGGTCTATTTTCCATTTCACTTAAATTTATGGTTGGTAATCGTTTTTCTTTCTGTGTCCCAGTTTAAAGAATGGAAACATCATCATTATATTTATTTGCGTTTTTTGCTTGAACGCTATTCAACTTCCACAAAGGGGAAGAAAAAGGTTGTGTCTGTAGCTCCTGACATGAAATTGACTGAACTTCTCGCCACGTTTTATCGCGGTTATCATTACCAAATTGTGATTGAAGATATGAATATAGAGGCAGATGAGAAAATATTGCTTCACGCCTATTTTAAAAAAAATCAAATTGGGTGTGCAGTTGGTACGCTATTTAGGTAAACTAAAGAAAAGCACGAAAAGGAGAGCGGCTATGAAGTTTATAATACTTAAAAAAAAGGAGTGGCAGGCAGCCGCTATTGTAAACGATCAAGAGATAACAGATATTTGGGCGGAAGCCATCTGTCAAAAAAAGCCGGATCAAGGAGATTTGATATTCGGGAAAGTTTCTTCCGTTTTAGACGATAAGAATGCTGCATTTGTCTCCTTAGGTAGCGGAAAACCTGGCCTATTAAATGGCGACGAACTTATTTGCGCTCAGAGTAAAAAAACAGCCGGGGAACGGATGCCGGCTGTTTCTGCTTGTATTAAAGAAGGGCAGGCGATCCTTGTTCAAGTCAAACACCCTGGCGTGGATCGAAAAGGGCCGATTGTGACGGAACTCGTTTCATTAACTGGAGAGTCTCTTGTTTATATGCCCTACGCCGGCTATTCAGCCGTATCCAAGCAGTTGCCAACAATGCGAGATGGGCTTCTTCGTATCGCTCATGAACATTGTGTCGAACAAGAAGGACTTATTTTTCGGACAAGCTCCGCTAATTTGAGTGAAGAGGCACTTATAAAGGAATTAGAAGACCTTCGAGACGAGTGGCAAAGGATTCTTCATGCTACTGAAAATGCGCGGGTTCCAAGTGTTATCAAGAAAGCAGGGGGAATTGCTGAACGAATTAGCAAACTCTATCCAATTCATCGAGCAACTGAACTAGCTACAAATGACGAGGAAGCGGTAAAAACCTTTCTGCCCTTATTGGCAAAAGGAGCGAAAGTCATGTCAGAAGATGAAAATGAGAACGTTCTTCAGCTTCTTGATCGAACCATTAAGGGAATAGAGAAAACGGTTAAAATAGGGAAAGCAGCCCTTCATATTGAAGAAACGAATGCGGTAACGGCCATTGATGTAGATAGTGGAGGCGCAAGAAGAAGTACCAAAAACCAAACCCACCTTGAAGTAAACATAATGGCCATTGATGAAATCGCCAGGCAGCTACGACTTCGAAATATAGGTGGTATGATTATCGTTGATTTTTTAAGAGTAGATGAGAAAGAACGGGACGTACTACTTACGCAAATGAAGAAGAAGGAAAAAGCAGACAAACGATTAAAGGTTGGCGGTTTTACCAGGCTTGGCCTGTTTGAGATGCAGCGTAAGAAGGCGGGGCTACCTTTAAGTAAGCTTATCTGAAGTTGATATGAAAGAAGTAGGTTTTCTTGCATTGACACCGCAATTTTCGCTGTGGTATGATTTAGTGGTTAGTTCGTTTGGAAGCACCCAAAGAGCTACAACCGCTCAAAAACAGGTTTTTAAGCTAGTTTCTAGCACCTGCAATGGCGAGTCTTAGTATTAGAGGAGGTGCACGTAATGTACGCAATTATTGAAACTGGTGGTAAACAAATTAAGGTTACTGAAGGTCAAGAAATCTACATCGAGCTTCTAAACACTGAAGCTGGTGAAACGGTTACTTTTGACCGTGTGCTAATGGTTGGTGGAGACGATATTAAAGTTGGCTCTCCTATGCTTGATGGCGCTACTGTAACTGGTAAAGTTGACAAGCACGGTAAAGGTAAGAAAATCACGGTTTATAAATATAAGCCAAAGAAAAACTACCGTCGTAAGCAAGGACACCGTCAACCTTACACTAAAGTAGTTATCGACAAAATTAACGCTTAAGGATATCAACGATGATACGTTTCAACTTGAAGCGCGATTCTGACAATCGCATTATTTCTTTTTCCCTATCTGGACACGCTGAGTCTGGCCCGTACGGCTATGATTTAGTATGCGCAGGTGTTTCTGCTGTGTCGATTGGAACTGTGAACGCGATTGAATCCCTTTGCGATGTACATCTCATAGTTGACATGGAGGATGAAGGTGGTTATCTCAGCTGTACCGTTCCAGCTCGTCTGGACCAGCGTACGGATGAGAATATTCAACTTCTCCTTCAAGGAATGGAAGTATCCATTTCCGCTATTGCCGAGGAATACGGCAAGCATATCCAAATTACTCACACATAGGAGGTGGGACAATATGTTGAAAATGAATCTACAGTTTTTCGCATCGAAAAAGGGTGTAGGTAGTACAAAAAACGGCCGTGATTCAATCTCCAAGCGTCTTGGCGCGAAGAGCGCAGACGGCGAGTTCGTATCCGGCGGTTCGATTCTTTTCCGTCAACGCGGAACTAAGATCTACCCTGGTACAAACGTTGGCCGTGGTGGAGACGACACTCTATATGCGAAAATCGACGGCGTCGTGAAGTTCGAGCGTCTTGGACGTGACCGTAAACAAGTAAGTGTATATCCAGTTGCTAAAGAAGCATAAGCAGCTTAAGAAAAACTCTAACCGTTCGGTTAGAGTTTTTTGATATAATGGACGAAATGGTCTAGAAAAAGTGACGATGCACATGAATACGCATAAGATTGTTTTCTTTTTTAGGGTAACATGAATGAATCATCTATTGTTATAATGAAGAAAATGGTTAAAGCATTGGGAGTGCAATTATGTCTAAAAAGTGGAATACCTTTGATGTTCTGCGCCATTCTCGTCATGATTGGTTAAATCGTTTGCAGTTAATCAAAGGCAACCTTGCACTGGATCATGTGGACAGGGCAAAGGAAATTATTGAAGAAATTATTATCCAGTCGAGACAGGAAGCAAAATTGTCGAATTTAAATGCTCCGAAACTTGCAGAATATATATTAACGTTTAACTGGTGTAACCATTTATTTCAGTTGGATTTTGAAGTGATCGGAGACGAGTATGATATTTGCGCTTACGAAGCAGATCTCATTGCGTTAATTGCTCAATGTACAACAGTGCTTGATTCACATGTGAATGTACCTGCGGATCACCACTTGTTATTAACGCTTCAGTTGTACCACGAAGAAATTCATCTTGTTTTTGACTTTCAGGGTGAAGTTTCCGATCAAAACAAGCTCAAGCTGGCGTTCGAGAATCCTGATGTAAAAAGCGCTAAATTGATTGAATTAGAGCAAACGGAACAGGAGCTAGTTAGCACGTTTTTGATTAAATGAGGTGAAAGTATGTTTGTAGATCAGGTCAAAGTATTTGTTAAAGCAGGCGATGGCGGAAATGGTATGGTTGCCTTCCGTCGAGAGAAGTATGTACCGGATGGCGGCCCTGCAGGTGGCGATGGAGGAAAAGGCGCTAGCGTCATATTTGAAGTAGAAGAAGGTCTTCGTACACTTATGGACTTTCGTTACAATCGTCATTTTAAAGCGAAAACCGGTGAACACGGTCGTTCAAAGAATCAGCATGGACGTAATGCAGAGGATATGGTTGTTAAAGTTCCACCTGGTACAATCGTTTCAAATGCAGATACCGGAGAAGTAATTGCAGATTTAACCGAACACGGTCAGCGTGCAACGGTTGCGCGAGGCGGACGAGGCGGACGTGGGAATTCACGTTTTGCATCACCTTCTAACCCGGCGCCAGAGCTTTCAGAGAATGGTGAGCCTGGGGAAGAAAAAGATGTTACTTTAGAGCTCAAGGTTCTAGCTGATGTTGGACTTGTTGGGTTTCCTAGTGTAGGAAAGTCAACTCTTTTATCCGTAGTATCAGCAGCAAAGCCAAAAATTGCAGCGTATCACTTTACAACAATCGCTCCGAATTTAGGCGTTGTTGATACGAAAGATGGTCGCAGTTTTGTTATGGCTGATTTACCTGGACTTATCGAAGGTGCTCATGAAGGAGTGGGGCTTGGCCATCAGTTCCTTCGTCATATTGAACGTACACGAGTCATCGTTCATGTGATTGATATGTCTGGTATGGAAGGGCGAGACCCTTATGAAGACTACTTAAAAATCAATGATGAATTAAAGCAATATAAAATGCGTCTAATGGAGCGTCCGCAAATCATTGTCGCTAATAAAATGGATCTTCCAGATTCTGAAGAAAACCTTGAAGTTTTCAAGGAAAAGTTAGAGGAAGATTTTCCGATTTATCCGATTTCTGCTGTAACGCGTCAGGGTGTACAGGAAGTATTGTTTGAAATTGCAGACAAGCTTGAAACAACACCTGAATTCCCTCTTGATGAAGAGAAGGAAGAAGAAACTCGCGTTATGTATCGTCACGAGAAAGGTGCACCAGAATTCTTTGTGACACGTGATAGCGATGGAACGTTCGTAGTGAATGGACCTAGAATTGAAAAGCTATTCAAAATGACAGACTTTAATCGAGAAGACAACGTCCGCAGGTTCGCTCAACAGATGCGTAGCATGGGTATTGATGAAGCGCTTCGAGAGCGTGGAGCTGAAGACGGAGACGCAGTTCGGATTCTGGAGTTCGAATTTGAGTTCGTAGACTGATGAACGAAGAAGACTGTCCTGATCGATGGACGGTCTTTTTTTACATAGCCGCATTGCTTCGACGAATATGGGCCGTAGCTGGCCGAAATAGAGGTGAGGGGAAGAATGAGCAAAGAAGACAAGAATTTTTATCTTGTTCGAGAAGATGTTTTATCTGATTCGATGTTAAAAACGCTACAGGCGAAACTTCTTCTTGAAAGTGGAACGGTTGAATCTGTCAGAGAAGCCATTGATGAAGTAGGGGTAAGCCGTAGTGCCTTTTATAAATATCGTGATACGATCTTACCGTTTCATACGATGATCATTGAACAGATTGTAACACTTTCTGTTCACCTTGAGGATCGTTCAGGGGCGCTCTCAAGAGTGCTAAGTACAGTCGCACAGCTCGGTTGTAATTTATTAACGATCAACCAAACGATCCCTCTACAGGGCTATGCTACGGTTATCTTAACAATGGAAATTGGAGAATCCAATCTACGCTTAAACGATTTACTTGTAAAAATAAAAGAAATTGAAGCGGTTAACAATGCTGAAATTATTGGATCTGGAGCATAGGGGGAGAAAATGGATACCAAAAAAAAGATAGGTTTTCTTGGGCCAGAAGGAACGTTTACAGAAATTGCAGCAAAAACGTTATTTGATGAGGAGGTTCGTACACCTTTTCCAACCATACGCGCTTGCCTTGAAGCGGTGGAAAACGGAGACGTCGATTATGGTGTTGTTCCGCTAGAAAATACGATAGAAGGTTCTGTTAATATGACGCTTGACCTGCTCTCACAACAAGTATCACTACCAATCGTTGGAGAGCTCGTTTTGCCGATCAGACAGCACTTGCTTATTCATCCTGATCAACAGGATTGGAAAAAAGTAAAGCGTGTCCTTTCGCATCCGCATGCGATTGCCCAATGTCATGTCTTTCTTCAACAAGAGTTACCTGAAGCAGAGCTCAGTAATGCACCTTCAACAAGTGCTGCTGCTGAACATGTGCAACACTCTGGGAAGATTGAAGAGGCGGCAATCGGGAATGAACTTGCTGCAGAAAAATACGGTTTAACGATTGCTCAGGGTGATATTCATGATACGGAAGATAATGACACGCGGTTTCTAGTGTTACACAAAACAGCTGAAGCTTTACCGAAAACCCCCTTATTCCGCGAAGACCGCGTCACATACAAAATTATTCTTCCTTCTGATTATCCTGGAGCACTGCATCAAGTGCTTGCAGCATTTGCGTGGCGCAATCTTAACTTAACAAAAATCGAGTCACGCCCGATGAAAACAGGACTTGGAAATTACTTTTTTATTATCGATGTAGAACGTCCTAACCGTGATGTGCTGTTAAAAGGTGTCATGGAGGAAATACAAGCGCTTGGCATTGGAATTTCTGTACTAGGCGAGTATCCATGTTTCGTCGTAAATCCTAGATAACTGGTGACATTGAAATACGATCTATAAAAAAGAACGGCGCAAGCTGCGACCGTTCTTTTTTGTGCTTTTAAACTCATTATCACTCGTCTAATCTTGTTCTAACAAAAAACCTTGTTCTTTTAATGCCTGAATGACAGCTTCAAGCTGTGTTTTAGAATTTGCTTCAATGGTATGAAGGTGCACTCCTGAAGTAAGTTCAGATAAAAGGGAGGCATTTGTCATAGAAAGCTTTGATAAAAATTGATCTGCTTCAAGGCGATTCCCTACGAAAAGGGAAGCTGTTAAATGCCCGTATAATGGGTGTTCGACGGTAACATCTTTAACAGTCCCTCCGTGATCTACAATCGTATAAAGCTCATTTTTTGTATCTTTGGGTGAATGCTTGCAGGCGATAACCTGCTCATACTTCTTGTTTTCTCTTTCGGTATTAAACATGATATATCCTTGTGAAGTTGCAATAATCGGTTCATTTCTTGCTTTTAATAACGAAATATCCTGAACGATTACTTGACGGCTAACATTCGTACGACTCGATAAATCACTTCCTGTTAGTGGTTTCTCGCTTTCTTTTAGCCACTGAAGAAGGAGTGATCTTCGATTCTCTCCTAATATTTTTTCTCCATCTTGTCCCATAACTAAAACCCCTTTCCAAGAACACGATCTTAACCTTATTATATCTTTGTTACGGAACAGCGTGTAAGGATTTCTTTAAATCCGTCTACGGCTTTTTCTATTTCTTGCATGGTTGTGTCTCGTCCAAAACTGATGCGGACGAGTTCTCTTGCCTCATCACTCGTTCTTCCCATCGCCCGCAAAGTTTTCGAAGGTTGATGTTGGCCGATCGAGCAAGCTGAGCCCGTTGAGACAGCGATACCTTTACGGTTTAACTCTAACATAACATATTGCCCTTCAAGCCCTTTAATCCGGATACCGATAATGTGCGGTAGTCCTTGTTCCCCTTCAATGACAATATTCGGATGTGACAATTCTTTCACGAGGTGAGCGCGTAAGTTTGTGAATTTTTTTCGGTCGGCATTCAATCGGTTAATCGCATCCTCGGCAGCGGCAGCAAAGGAGAAAATACCTGGAACATTCACAGTACCAGGACGGAATCCATTTTCGTGAACAGTCCCTGGTAAACTTTGCTTCCATGAAATCGAGGGCGATATATAGCAAGCTCCAACGCCCTTTGGTCCATGTAATTTATGAGAAGAAACGGATACGGCAGTAAGATACAACTCATTTACATCAATATCCACTTTTCCGAAAGCTTGAACGGCATCCGTGTGAAATAAAATCCGACGTTTCGCTAGCTCTTTGCCGATCTTCTTAATAGGTTGGAGAGTACCGATCTCACTATTTCCAAAAGTAATCGAAACTAAAATGGTGTCTGTACGAATAGCTTTAATTAGACTTTCAAGAGATATTTGTCCGCTTTCGTTATAAGGAAGGTATGTCACATGGTAACCTTCACGTTCGAGTTGTGAAAATGTATTTAATACAGAAGAATGCTCAGCGCTTGATGTAATGATATGTCCTTGTGAATATGTTTTTACAATACTTTGGAGTGCTAAGACATTTGCTTCTGTTCCACCTGAGGTGAAATAAATTCCGTTCGGGTCGCCATTTAGTAGCGAGGCGATGGAGCGACGAGCATTTTCTAATAAATGAGTAGCATCTGTACCGGCATTATGAGCACTCTCAGTGTTTGCAAAGAATTGTTTGGCGGATTGCGTATAGGCATGTAAAGCTATATCAGAGATTGGGGTTGACGCTGCATAATCAAGATAAATCATTTTTTCTCCTCACTAATATTCAGTCTTGTTATTTATTTAAATATATGTAAATATAGGTGTCAAGACAGATGTTAAGTATTTGAGTTTTTTTATACATTGTTTAGTGGGAGAAGTGGTTTCATGAATCAAGTTAGTACTGAAGTATTAGTGATAGGTAGCGGTGTTGCTGGATTAATGGTAGCTGAACTTCTTTCATTGGAAAAGAATGTGACGATTATCACAAAGTCAAAGCTCGGTGAAAGCAATTCCAAGCTTGCTCAAGGTGGAATTGCTGCAGCTACCACCGAAGAGGATAGTTGGACAAATCATTTTTTTGATACGATCAGAGCTGGCGTTTTTCATAACAACGAAGAACTTACTGAGCTCCTCGTTAAAAGAGGTCCAATGCAACTAAGGCACCTCATCAACTTGGGTGTGCGATTTGATAAAAGCATGAATGGTGAGTATCAAAGATGTAAAGAAGGAGCGCATAGCGTATCGCGAATTTTTCATGCCGGTGGTGACGCCACAGGCGAAGAAATCATCCATACACTAATTAATCGAGTGAAAAAACGATGTACCATTCTAGAAGATCATCTGGCGATTGACCTACTTATCGAAAAAGGACAATGTACCGGAGCTAAAGTGATCAATCAAGCTGGAGATACTTTGATTGTTAATGCGGCTTATACGCTACTTGCAACAGGGGGAGCTGGGCAGCTCTATCCAGTAACGTCAAATCATCCAGCCATTACAGGAGATGGACTTGCAATGGCTTATCGGGCTGGAGCGATATTAACGGATCTTGAATTCATGCAATTTCACCCAACGATGTATGCCGGGGATGCCGATCACTCTTTCCTAATATCTGAGGCTGTTCGTGGTGAAGGTGGCGTATTGGTTACAGCTAATGGAGAGCGTCTCATGGAAGGGAAACACGAGCAATGCGACCTTGCGCCAAGAGATATTGTAGCGAGAGCGATTCACGAAGAAGTGTTGCCAGTTTACCTAGATATCTCTATGATTTCGAAGTTTGAAGAGAGATTTCCGACAATTGCGAGGCAATGTAAGAACCATAATGTGGATTTGGCAAAAGGAATGATTCCTGTGAAACCTGGTGCTCATTTTCTTATGGGTGGCGTTATAACTGATCACGTTGGTAGAACTTCTCTTGATGGGTTATTTGCTCTTGGAGAAGTTGCTCATACAGGTGTTCACGGAGCTAATCGCCTGGCCAGCAACTCTCTTTTAGAGGGGATTGTTTTTGCGCGTGAAGCAGCTGAGTGGATTTTGCATCATCACCGAGACGTAAGAAAAAGAGAGTTAATAGTGCAAGATTCGAGATTATCTCAACCCTCACTATTACTCCATGAACTAAAAGAAACCATGGATGAATTTGTTGGAATGAAAAGAACAAGCGAGGGGCTAAGTTATGCGCTTAAATTACTTCACCCCGTTTCAACGGACGAAGTTGGTAAGTTGGATTTTCAGTCAGTTGAACGAGCGAATATGGGGCTAGTCAGCTGGCTAATGGCAACTTCTGCCGTTTTACGTAAAGAAAGCCGTGGTGCTCATTACCGAGCAGACTATCCGAAGCAGTTGCAAGAATGGAAGCAAAAAAGAATACTTAGGGGGATTTATCGGGATGATTGGGTTAAAAGTCAGGAAAGATCTCGAACAATTTTTCATTGAAGATATAGGAACTTCGGATTTGTCGAGTGAGCTGCTATTTCCTTCAGACGAGCAATCAGAAGCGCTATTTATAGCAAAAGAAAGTGGTTTTTTTTGTGGCCGAGAAGTGATTGAAATTGGTTTTCGAATACTTGATGAAAGAAGTCGCGTTGAGGTTTACGTGACAGATGGTGATGTTGTTCAAAGGGGGGACGTTATTGCTTCTGTAAAAGGGAAAGTACGAGCATTACTAACAGGGGAGCGCGTTATTTTAAATCTGATTCAGCGAATGAGCGGTGTAGCTACGATGACGGCTCGAGCAGTTGAACTTCTTAACGATCCTTCTATACGTGTTTGTGATACGAGGAAAACGACGCCGGGTCTTCGGATGTATGAAAAGTATGCAGTGAGGTGCGGAGGTGGGGTTAATCATCGAATAACCCTTGATGGTGGCGTAATGCTAAAAGATAATCACATTGCACAGTTTGGAAGTATTGAAAAAGCAGTATCACATGTAAAGAAACGCCTTGGACATATGACTAAAATCGAAGTGGAGACATCAACGGAAGAGGAAGTTATAGAAGCTGTAAAAGCTCAGGCTGACGTGATTATGTTTGATAACTGTTCGCCAAAAGAAGTGGCCGCATATGCGAAATTAGTTCCCTACCCGCTAATTTCAGAAGCGTCAGGAGGCATTACGCTTGATAATCTTGCAGCTTATCGTCAAACGGGTGTTACGATGATTTCGTTAGGTTGCTTAACCCATTCTGTTAAAAGTCTTGATATTAGTTTACGTATGAAAGGGGAAGTGAAATGAACATTTTAGATGCATTAAAAAAACCTGGTCTTCCAGAACGATATAATAACTTTACCGATGAGGAAATGGTTAAGAGGGTTGTAGCGATTAAAGCTGAGATGGGGGAAAGGTTATACCTGCCTGCCCATCATTATCAAAAAGATGAAGTTGTTCAGTTTGCAGATGATACAGGAGATTCTCTTCAACTGGCACAGTTAGCTGCGCGAAATAAAAAAGCAGAAGCGATCGTGTTTTGTGGGGTTCATTTCATGGCCGAAACCGCTGATATTTTAACAGAAGACCATCAAACAGTGATTCTTCCTGATATGCGTGCAGGTTGTTCAATGGCAGACATGGCTGATATTCATCAAACAGAGCGCGCCTGGACAAAGCTTCAATCACGTTTTGGTGATACGGTTCTTCCTTTAACGTATGTCAATTCAACGGCTGCGATAAAAGCGTTTGTTGGGAAAAATGGAGGGGCAACAGTGACATCATCTAATGCAATGGCGATGGTAGACTGGAGCTTTACTCAGAAAGAACGTATATTGTTTTTGCCAGATCAACATCTCGGAAGAAATACCGCTTATGAACTTGGTGTTCCTTTAGAAGCAATGGCCGTATGGGATCCAATCACGGATACGCTAGAGTACGAAGGGGATGTTGATGCAGTAAAAGTGATATTATGGAAAGGTCATTGCTCAGTGCATGAGAAATTTACTGTCGAAAACATAGAAGAAGTAAGACAGCGTTTTTCAGATGTGAATGTCATTGTTCATCCTGAGTGCAGTTTTGACGTAGTGGAACGGTCGGATTTCTCTGGTTCTACAAAAATGATTATTGAGACAATCGAACAGGCAAAACCAGGTTCAAAATG
Organism: Bacillus sp. Cs-700; assembly: GCF_011082085.1. Lineage (NCBI taxonomy): Bacteria > Bacillati > Bacillota > Bacilli > Caryophanales > Bacillaceae > Bacillus > Bacillus sp. Cs-700. The sequence goes on along the minus strand of NZ_CP041063.1, from coordinate 1,300,283 downwards.
GGCGATTGGTACGGAAATGAACCTGGTTAACCGCATTATACAGCAACATCAAAATAAAACGATTGTTTCCTTAAACCCAAACATGTGCCCATGCCTAACTATGAATCGTATTGATTTACCGCATCTCCTATGGGCACTTGAAGAAGTCCAGCAAGGAAAGAAAACCAATCAAATTAAAGTACAGGAAGAAACAGCTTATTACGCAAATCAAGCGTTGGATCGTATGCTCGAACGTGCATAGAAAAAAAGGAATCAGACAATAGGTTTGATTCCTTTTTTGATATTAATAACTCTCCTGACTCATAGGCACACACTCTCCTGCATATTAATGTGATGATCTTATCCTTTCAAAAAGGTAGCAATCTGCCCAGTCATGCATACACTGTACTGAATTTCATTGTACTGATTACAGGAGGGAGTTTTTTAGGTTGAAAATACATGTCGTTCAAAAAGGCGATACTTTATGGAAAATCGCTAAAAAATACGGTGTTGATTTTGAACAATTAAAAGCTGTTAATACACAGCTTAAGAATCCTAATATGATTATGCCAGGTATGAAAGTGAAAGTACCTTCGGGTGGTGTTCCCGTTAAGAAGAAAGAAATGCCGATCAAAGAAATGAAAAAAGAAATGCCTAAGAAAAAAGAAGCGCCGATGAAGCCAGTGGAAAAGCCGTCTATGACAATGCCGATCAACAATGAGTTAAACATGGGGTTAAATATGAACATGAACATGAATATGATGCCTCAGGAAGAAAAGCCTAAGAAAGTGAAACCAAAAGAAACAAAGCCTGAAAAGAAAGTTGAAGAGAAGAAAGCACCGGAGAAAAAACCGGTTGAGAAAGCGAAGAAAATCGCTGAGAAAAAACCAGTTGAAAAAGCAAATAAAGCAGAGAATTTATTTTATCCAATGAACGATGAGGAAGTGCTCAGTGAGTATGAATCATCATCAATGGAAATGCCACCGCCGCCAATGAATCAAGGATACCCTAATAACAACGTAGCTGGAGCCATGAGCTATGCGAATAAAGAATATAACGGTGGCTATCCAGGCTACCCAACATCAGTAGGCGGAGCTCACATGGGCTATCCTAATAACCAAAACGTAGCTGGAGCATACAACAATCCGAATCAAAATGTAGCTGGGGCGAACATGAACAATTATGGGATGGGCGAAGAAAGCTCTGAAGTAGCCGGAGCATATGAAAGCTATAGTGAAAAAGGAAACAATGGTTCAGTAGCAGGCATGCAGTCATGGGGGAATCCAAACGAAAACGTAGCTGGAGCATATGAAGGCTACGGTCATAAAGCGAACAATGGAGGCTACCCTGGCTCAGTAGCGGGCATGCAATCATGGGGGAATCCAAACGAAAACGTGGCCGGAGCATATGAAGGTTACGGTCAAAAAGGTAATAATGGAGGCTACCCTGGCTCAGTAGCGGGCATGCAATCATGGGGGAATCCAAACGAGAACGTAGCTGGAGCATATGAAGGCTACGGTCAAAAAGGGAACAATGGAGGCTATCCTGGCTCAGTAGCAGGCATGCAGTCATGGGGGAATCCAAACGAAAACGTGGCCGGAGCGCATGAAGGTTATGGTAAAAAAGGGAATAATGGAGGCTATCCTGGCTCAGTAGCGGGCATGCAATCATGGGGGAATCCAAACGAGAATGTAGCTGGAGCATATGAAGGTTACGGTCAAAAAGGGAATAATGGAGGCTACCCTGGCTCAGTAGCGGGCATGCAATCATGGGGGAATCCAAACGAGAACGTAGCCGGAGCATATGAAGGTTACGGTCAAAAAGGGAATAATGGAGGCTACCCTGGCTCAGTAGCGGGCATGCAATCATGGGGGAATCCAAACGAGAACGTAGCTGGAGCCTCAATGGGGTATGGTAATGGAATGGCGCCGTATGGCAATGAAGAATATCCAGAAGCTGTGATGGGGGCATATGGTTATCCGAATCAAAATGTAGGTGGAATGATGATGCCTCCTGGCTATCCAACTCAGCCGATGTATCAGCAGCATAACTGCGGGTGTGGGGGGAGTCAAGTCTCTCCGTATCAACAAATGGCACCATATGCAAACCCTGGATACGTTCAGGGAGCTAATAAGGCTCCAATGATGGATTATATGGGAATGGAAAGTAGCTATGCGGAATCACGCTAGTCATAGGGAGGGGGCTATCCTAAAAGGGATACGCCCCTTTTTTATCCAAATAAATCCAATCAATCCACTTGTTTGGAGAGCTATAACTAACAATGGAGAAGCTGTTTTTTTGAAAGCTACACCAAGAAAAGAGACCGTCTTTAAACAAATTGAAATTTCGTCCGTTGCAACATCCTTTGTTTCTTATCTTCCTTTCTCAGATGGCGAATGGATAAAAGAAAGTGGTGGGCTCATGTTTGCATGTATGAAGACAATACAAGGACGAGCGCTTAATTATGCATTAAAGGAAGATCGTCTTCTAGCGGTTGAGAAAATTGCACATTTTCATGAAGAAGTTCAAGGGACGAGTTGTGATTATATTCCATCGCTTGCGCTTATTCCAAAATGGACGAACCGCTTCGTTCGTTTCAAACAAGATATCGAAGGCAATGTGTATCCTCCTCAGCAAGAAAAGCTTATTCATTTTTATTTGTCAATAGGTGAACGCGTTGTCTCTCAGATGAAAGAAGTGGCACGACTTGAAGAAACTGCTTTACGTCACCGCTATATTATTCACGGCGACCCTGCACATCATAATTACATCTTTAATAGGAATCAATTACGATTGATTGATGGCGATTTGATTAGCTATGCACCACGCGAATATGATTATTTACAGCTATTAAACCGAATGCTTCCTCACTGTAATTGGTCCCTTGATGAATGGCAAGAATCGCATATTTATCCGCTACGTCAATGTATTGAAACCCCTTTTCTTAAAAAACTTCTTGCCTATCCTGCCGATTTTTACCGGGAATGGTTAGTGAATCCTAGTGTAAGAAATGAATTGTTAGTAAAAACTGAAGAACAGCATTCAAAACGTGCCGAATTTGTTCATAATGTACTTTAATTGGTACCATTGTTACCTAGAACTAACAGATTAAAAACATCAGCCTCCTCACATTCTAAAGGTGAAAGGAGGTTTTAAATTTGAGAAAAACGATACTGACGCTTTCTACAATGATGCTTGCAGGTGGGTTAATCGGATGTACGGCTGATAATGAGGCAATGGATACGCGTTATAATAATGATTCCACACGTCCGATTGGATACTACACTAGTGAAAATAATAACGGGGACTACCGAGAAGGTCCCGTTACAGACATGGTGGATCGCGATTATGCAAACGGGGTTAAAGCCCCAGATACAAAGCAAATTGATAAACGTAATGGGATGAATGGACCAGGTTACATGCGAACCGATGATAATTATTCAGGTTATGACAATGAATTGTCTAAACGACTTGCGAAGCGCATCAATAAGCTTAAAAACGTGGATGACTCTCGTGTTATTGTATACGGAGATCAGATTATGATCGGCGTCGATACGAATGACAAAAATGATGCGGATGTAAAAGATAAAGTCCGTAGCGAAGTAGCGAAAGTGACTAAGCAGAAAAATATTTCGATTTCAACGGATGAAGATGTATTTGGTCGAATGGGTGATGTGAACAATCGTCTGGCAGATGGCAAAGGTTTTGAAGAAGTTCAGTCTGATGTTAATGCGATTCTAAATGATATCGGCAATGCAGCAAAACGACCTTTTGAAAACAACAAGTAATTAGAATAACGAGCGGGCTGAAGCCTGCTCGTTTACATATGCAGAACGCTTTTCGGTTAAACGATTCTTATGTTACGTTTAATGGAATCAGTACATTTGAAAGGAGTTCTTAATCATGGCAGGACATTCCAAATGGAAAAATATTCAGCGTAGAAAAAACGCACAGGATGCAAAACGTGGAAAAGTATTCATGAAATTAGCTAAAGAGATTTTTGTCGCCGCAAAGCAAGGCGGTGGCGATCCAGAAACAAATCCTTCCTTAAGGCTTGCTATTGATAAAGCAAAATCCTCAAATATGCCGAACGATAACATTGATCGTGCAATAAAAAAAGCGACAGGCGACCTAGACGGCGTCCAATACGAGAATGTGATTTATGAGGGCTACGGACCAGGAGGAGCCGCCATTATGGTCCAATTGCTAACGGATAACAAAAATCGTGCTGCGGCTGATGTACGGCATGCTTTTAGTAAAAATAAAGGAAATATGGGTGAAAATGGATGTGTCTCCTTTTTATTTAATCGGAAAGGTCTTTTCATTCTAGATCGCTCTGAAAATGAACTTGATGGAGAAGAATTAATGCTTCAGGTTATTGAAGCTGGTGCAGAAGAAATGGAAACGACGGAAGAAGCCTATGAAATCTATACAGATCCGCAAGATTTCCAGGATGTTAAACAGCATTTAGAAGGGAACGGTCTGACATTCTCATCCGCTGAAATAACGATGGTTCCAGAAACGTATACCCCATTGGTAGACAATAATGGCATTGACATGGTGAAGCTCATTGACCAACTTGAAGATAATGATGATGTTCAAGAAGTTTATCACAATGCGGAAATAAATGATGAGGTTTATGAGCAAATGTAAGCTACAGATTATCTGTAGCTTTTTTTGATGCATACAGTTTGCTAAATTGGAAACGCTAACGGCATGAACTTCTTGTATATGGAAGAAAGGTGTTGGAAACATATGAAAATCCTTTATCCACTTATTCTCTTAGGTTGTCTAGTGATCTTTGGAGGAAACTCGGTTGAGGCTTTCTACCCTGAAAATGGGTTAACAGTAAAAACAGAGGTTGGGGAAGAGGATGGGCCGTTAATTATTGAAGTTGAGTTACGAACAAACTATGCAGACGGTGTGACTACAAAGCGGTCGGTGTATGAAACGATTTGGGCAATGGAAGATTTTTGGAGTCAATATGCAGACTGGCAACTTGTGGATCAGGAAGAAGGAAAAATGGTTTTTGAACGGAATTTTGAAGACATTTCACCTGCAAGTAAACAAAATGGTCATTTTGGTTTAACAGAGGATGGTGTTCTTACCATTTTTGATGGTGATCCTGCCGATGAGAAAGTGATTCAAACGTTTTTCCAAATTGATGTAGGTAAGCTAGAAAGTCAAAGGCGAGAACAACTTATGGATGGTATACCTGTAGAGTCATGGTATCAGTTTGAAGATGTGATTCAATCTTTTTCGAAAATCAAAAGCGAACCTGTCCAATAGGACGGGTTTTTGCGTTTAATTTACGCTTCCTTCGGCTTTTCGTGAGATCCACCTGCAGTGGGCACACACTCGGCCACTTCAAACTATAACTAGAACACAAAAAGACGTGTTCTAGTTCAAGCGCTCCAATATCTCCGTTTCTAAACGCTCGTCTCCGCTTTTCGTGTCTAGCTGCGCGGGCCAAATCCTCTGTCTGTTTCACCCAATCGAATGAGACAAAAATCGTCTCAATCTCATGGGTTCCAACATCCTGCGGATTTTAACCGGCCCGCTCCGCTTTTCATGTCTAGCTGCGACTCGCAGAAACTGCGATATTTCGCTCTTTCACCAGAACACAAAAGACGTGTTCTAGTTCAAGAGCTCCAATATCTCTGTTTCTAAACGCTCGTCTCCGCTTTTCGTGTCTAGCTGCGCGGGCCAAATCCTCTGTCTGTTTCACCCAATCGAATGAGACAAAAATCGTCTCAATCTCATGGGTTCCAACATCCTGCGGATTTTAACCGGCCCGCTCCGCTTTTCATGTTTTTATGATAGAATGGAGAGATAGAAATACATGTTCGTATGTACAGGGGAGAGAGTAGCTTTGATTGAATATATTAAAGGCACGGTTGAATATATTGATACAGAATACATTGTGGTGGAGTCCAATTCGATTGGCTATAAAATCTACTGTGGCAATCCGTTTGAGTTTCAGAAATATCGAAATCAATCGATTCAAATTTTTACGCACCATTATGTGAGAGAAGATCTTATTGCTCTTTATGGTTTCCCAACTAGAGAAGAGCGCCTTTTATTTGAGAAACTGTTAAATGTATCAGGGATTGGTCCTAAAGGAGCGGTTGCTATTTTAGCGACTGGCGAACCGGACAAGGTAGTTAGTGCCATCGAGATGGAAGATGAAAAATTCTTGACGAAGTTTCCTGGAGTAGGAAAGAAAACAGCTCGTCAAATTATCCTTGATTTAAAAGGAAAGCTGAAAGGTTTTGGAGCTCCAATAGAAGGGTTATTTGCAGTGGACGAGGTGCAAAAAGAAGGCGCTCATGAACTTGATGAAGCGCTAGAAGCATTGAAAGCACTTGGCTATGCAGACCGAGAAATTAAGAAGGTTAAACCAAAACTGTTAGAAGAAACGCTAACAACCGATCAGTATATTAAGAAAGCCCTTCAGCTTATGCTGAAGCAATAAGGAGGGAGTAACGTGGAAGATCGCATTCTATCTGGAGAACAAGTCGGTGACGACTCATCCGTAGAATATAGCCTCCGTCCTCAGCGATTAGCTCAGTATATTGGACAAGAAAAAGTAAAGCGAAATCTTGAAGTGTTTATTGAAGCGGCAAAAATGCGCGAAGAGCCTCTGGATCATGTTTTGTTATATGGTCCTCCAGGCCTCGGTAAAACGACCCTTTCCGCTATCATTGCTAATGAGATGGAAGTGAATTTGCGTACAACATCAGGTCCTGCCATCGAACGACCAGGTGATTTAGCAGCTATTTTAACGGCGCTTGAACCTGGAGATGTTTTATTTATTGATGAAATTCATCGTCTTCCAAGAAGCGTAGAAGAAGTCCTTTATCCGGCAATGGAAGATTATTGCCTGGATATTGTGATTGGAAAGGGTGAAACGGCTAGGTCCGTTCGACTGGATCTACCACCATTTACACTTGTCGGTGCGACGACAAGAGCAGGGTTATTAACTGCTCCTTTACGAGACAGGTTTGGTGTCTTAAGCAGGCTTGAATATTATCTAGAAGATGAATTACAAACGATTATTATGAGAACAGCTGATATTTTTAATGTAGAAATGGATCAGAATGCCGCTGTTGAACTAGCGCGTCGCTCTCGAGGAACACCGCGAATCGCGAATCGTTTGTTAAAGCGAGTAAGAGATTTCGCTCAAGTAAAAGGCGATGGAGTCATCTCGTCGACGCTTGCTGCACAAGCGCTAGAGATGATGCAGGTGGATCCACTCGGACTCGATCATATTGACCACAAGCTTCTGTTAGCCATTATTGAAAAGTTTCGTGGTGGACCTGTTGGCGTTGATACGATTGCCGCCACCATTGGAGAAGAAAGTCATACGATTGAAGATGTGTATGAGCCTTACCTTCTTCAAATTGGGTTTCTACAGCGCACGCCGCGTGGACGAATGGTGACGCATCATGTATACGAACACTTTGGTATGGAGGTTCCGAAATAAAGATGGGCATTTCAAAGCTATTTATCGTTTTAGGTATCGCTTTTTTAGCTATTGGTGTTTTGTGGTCCTTTGTCGGTAAATTACCTGGTGATTTGATAATTAGAAGAGGAAACACAACATTCTTTTTTCCTATCGTTACTTCTATCATCGTTAGTATTGTTCTGTCACTACTTTTTTTTATTATAGGTAGGTTCAGATAAGGGGGAGCTTTCCGACCGTCAGTTACAAGCTGGGGGGAAGGAGAACTGCCCCTTAAGGGTGCGCGGATCGGTAGTGCTGTGGTAAAATCAATAAAGTTGAACACTTTTTAGAAATAGTGGTGAAAAAAATGAACGTAAATGATTTTGATTTTGAGCTTCCAGAAAGATTAATTGCGCAAACACCGTTAAAAGAGCGGACAAAATCGCGATTGATGGTCTTAGACCCATTAGAGCAAAAGCTTCAGCATAGAGAGTTCTCCAATTTGGAGGAATATATCAATCCTGGCGATTGTCTTGTTTTGAATGATACGCGGGTGATGCCCGCAAGACTATACGGTTCAAAAGAGGAAACTGGTGCCAAAATTGAAGTTCTCCTGCTTAAGCAAATGGAAGAGGATGAATGGGAAACGCTTGTTAAACCTGCCAAACGAGTGAAGCCAGGCACGGTAATTTCATTTGGCGATGGCCGTCTCACAGCAGTATGCAAAGAGTCTCTTGAACATGGTGGCCGTGTACTGGAGTTTCAATATGAAGGGGTTTTTTATGAAATCCTTGATCAACTTGGTGAAATGCCGCTTCCTCCTTATATTACAGAAACGCTTGATGATCAAGATCGCTATCAAACCGTTTTTGCAAAGCATAGAGGATCTGCTGCAGCACCAACTGCAGGACTGCATTTTACAGAAGAAATGCTTCAACGTCTTGAAGACAAAGGTGTTCATATAGCCTTTATCACACTACATGTTGGGCTAGGTACATTCCGACCAGTTTCTGTCGATAATATTCTTGAACATGAAATGCATGGGGAATTTTATCAGCTGACGAAAGGGACGGCGGATCTTTTGAATCGAGTTCGTGAAGATGGAGGTCGAATAGTCTCAGTTGGCACAACTTCGACAAGAACGCTTGAGACAGTGGCTTCAGCCCATGACGGCCGTTTTGAAGAATCATCAGGTTGGACTGATATCTTTATTTACCCTGGTTATACGTTTAAAGCAATCGATGGACTGATTACTAACTTTCACCTGCCTCAGTCAACATTGATCATGCTCGTAAGCGCCCTTGCGGGAAGAGATTTTGTGCTTTCTGCTTATCGTACTGCTGTTGAAGAGGAATACCGATTCTTCAGTTTTGGTGATGCAATGTTGATTTTGGAAGGGAGTACGAAAGAATGACGGAACCAATCCGCTATGAATTAATTAAAACATGTAAACAAAGTGGTGCGCGTCTTGGTAAGCTACACACGCCACATGGAACGTTTGAAACGCCAATGTTTATGCCGGTTGGAACGCTTGCAACTGTTAAAACGATGAGTCCGGAAGAATTAAAAGAAATGGGTGCTGGTGTTATCTTGAGTAACACCTATCACCTTTGGCTCCGTCCAGGACACGATATTGTCAAAGAAGCGGGCGGTCTTCATAAATTTATGAACTGGGATCAGCCTATCCTAACCGATTCTGGCGGATTCCAGGTATTTAGCTTAAGTGACCTCAGACAAATCGAAGAAAAAGGGGTTCATTTTCGAAATCATATGAGTGGGGAAAAGCTTTTCCTTTCCCCTGAGGGCGCAATGGAAATTCAAAATGCGCTCGGGTCTGATATTATGATGGCATTTGATGAATGCCCTCCATATCCAGCAGAATTTGACTATATGAAGAGTTCTGTTGAGCGCACAAGTCGTTGGGCTGAGCGGTGTCTAACGGCTCATGAACGGAAAGATATTCAGGGGTTGTTCGGTATTGTACAGGGTGGCGAGTACGAAGACTTAAGGAAACAAAGTGCTGAGGATCTTGTTTCACTCGATTTTCCAGGATATGCAATCGGAGGTCTTTCTGTTGGCGAACCAAAAGATGTGATGAATCGCGTGTTAGATTTTACAACACCCCATCTTCCAACTCACAAACCACGTTATTTAATGGGAGTGGGTTCACCTGATTCTCTTATTGATGGTGCAATTAGAGGAGTAGATATGTTTGACTGTGTCTTACCTACCCGGATTGCTCGTAACGGGACACTTATGACAAGTAACGGGCGTCTTGTTGTTCGAAACGCGAAATATGCACGTGATTTCCGTCCGCTTGATGAAAATTGTGATTGTCACGTTTGCCGAAATTATTCGAGAGCTTACATTCGTCATCTTGTAAAATCAAATGAAACTTATGGCTTTCGCTTAACGACTTACCATAACCTTTATTTTCTGTTAAACTTGATGAAGCAAGTTAGACAGGCGATTATGGATGACCGTCTTCTAGACTTTAAGGCTGAGTTTTTTGAACAGTATGGGTTTAATAAACCAAATGCGAAAAACTTTTAATCCATAGATTGTGTAACTGCTGGAAAGGGGTGAAAAGAGTATGAGTTCTACGTTAATGAATTTAGTCCCGCTTCTATTAATGTTCGCGATTTTCTATTTCCTTTTGATTCGCCCGCAACAGAAGCGTCAAAAGAAAACGAGAGAAATGCAAGCAAGCCTAGAAAAAGGGAATAAAGTTGTAACCATCGGTGGAATGCATGGAATTATTGATGCAATGGACGAAGGTACAATTACAATCCGCACAACTGACGGTACAAAAATGGTGTTTGACCGAGCGGCAATCCGCGAATCAATCACTGAAAATAGCAAGTAATTGAGAAGAGCGTCCTCTATGGAGGGCGCTCTTTTTTCTAGGCTTCTCGATGCTTGCCACCTTTAACATTCACCCCAATAATTCCTCCAAGAATGCAAATGAGACCGTAACCAGCATGATAAAGTAGCTGCTCGAGGTTCATGTTTACGCGATATCCTAAGTATTGAATGAGAAAAAGAAGTATGATATACATACAAGCTGTTCCTCCGCCAAGTAGCCAACCGCGTTCCCCCCCTTTGCCTCCAGAAATAAAACCTCCAATAAAAAAGGCAATCACAGTCGCTACGATAATGAGTGGACTAATTCCTTTTTCAGATACCGAAGAGAAGCGCAGAATTAATGAAAAAAGGACGCTAGTTGCAAGCACAATAACAATAATTGCAAGTAAGCCAGACCCCATACTTGAGAATGCGTGTTTGGATCTCATTTTCCTCCCCCTTAAACAAGATAGTTTGTACATTCTATTCGACTACGGAGGAATTAGAAGTCTATTCATGAATTCGGACAGCCCGTCATACGATGTTAGAAACGGGACAGGGAAGGGGCAGTATGGATTGGACATAATCATTGCGCTCACCATATTTGTTCTTGCTTATATAGGCATCATTACCGAAAAAATCAATCGTGCTATCGTCGCATGTGGCGGCGGACTGCTTATGTTGCTGGCGGGGATTACAACCACTGATTCAGCTTTTATGAACCACGTTGATTGGAATACCATCGCCCTCTTGTTTTCTATGATGATACTGGTTTCCATTACAAGTCAAAATGGACTATTTGAATATATTGCGATTAAGCTTGCCCAACAGGTGCAAGGTAAGCCTTTGCCGCTCCTCGCTGTTATAGGTACTTTAACTGCAGTTGGATCTGCCCTTTTAGATAACGTTACAACAGTTCTTCTACTTGTTCCGATAACGCTGACGTTAACGAAAATATTAAACGTCACAAGCATGCCCTTTTTAGTAACGGTAATCCTATCATCGAATATCGGAGGAACGGCAACATTGATCGGTGATCCGCCTAACATTATGATTGGTCAGGCAGTTGACCATCTTGATTTTAATGATTTCATTTATAACTTAGCTCCTATTGTTGTGGTCATATATGCTGTTATCATAACAGGTCTTTTGTTTTTTTATCGCAAAGGATTAATCGTAAATGATTCGTATCGACAGTCATTGTTAAAGATTGATGCGTCTCAGTATTTGAAAAAAGGACCCTTGCTCTATAAGTCTTCAGCCGTATTACTTATGACAATTACTGGTTTTCTATTGCACCCTGTCTTACATACTGAATTGACGAATATTGCGATGGCGGGAGCAGTTCTTTTATTATTGATTACACAAAAAGAGCATAAGGTGGAAGAAGTTTTTGAATCGATTGAATGGGTGACGTTATTTTTCTTTATGGGTCTGTTTATCCTTATTGGTGGATTAGAGGAAGTAGGTATTATTGATGAAGTTGCCAGGACGATTCTTTTATATACTGAAGGTGATTTGCCTAAGACTTCCCTTATTATTTTGTGGGGAGCAGGTATTCTCTCTGCCTTTTTAGATAACATTCCATTTGTTGCAGCCATGATCCCGGTGATTTCAGAATTCTCTGGTTACGGAATGACGAACCTTGATCCATTGTGGTGGTCGCTTGCCTTAGGTTCATGTCTTGGTGGGAATGGAACGTTAATAGGAGCTTCTGCTAATGTGGTGGTGGCTGGTCTTGCGTTAAAAGACAACCAAGAAGTAAGGTTCATTGCTTTTCTCAAAATTGGATTACCGGTCGTCTTCATCTCGCTTGTTATTAGTACAGTCTACATTTATTTCAGATATTTACTTCCCTATTACTAGGGAAGTTTTTTATTTTCTGCTATACAACATTTCCAATACATTCCCTCATGTAGAAATAAAACGTGGTTAAACTAAATAAAAGAAGCTTGAAAGGAGGGATCAGGGATGGAATATATGACCATTATACTTAGAACGCTTGTTTTATATTTTGTGATTATTTTCGTTTTTAGAGTGATGGGAAAGCGGGAAATTGGTCAGCTAAGTATTCTTGATTTTGTCGTTTCTATTATGATTGCAGAGCTTGCCGTCATGTCAATTGAAGATCCACAGACACCGATGCTTAATACGATTGTTCCAATGGTTGTACTTGTATTAATACAAATATTTATGGCTTTTGTTTCACTTAAAAGTGAGAAAGTACGGGAAATCGTGGACGGAAAGCCTTCCGTGTTAATTGATCGTGGTAAAATCGATGAAACGGAAATGAGAAAACAGCGATATAACTTTGATGATTTGCTGGTTCAATTGCGAGAGAATAACGTTGCATCTGTTTCAGATGTTGAGTTCGCGATCCTTGAACCCTCAGGCAAGCTGTCGGTCATCAAAAAAGAGGAGGATAATAAACAAGAAGAGCCTGCAACTTTAATGCCTCTTCCCCTTATCTTGGATGGAAAAGTTCAGGAAGAACATCTTGAGCGAATTGGAAAAACAGCACTATGGCTTAGGCAAGAGCTTAGAAAAGTTGGGCATAAAGATATAAAACGGATTTCATTTTGTTCCCTCCATAAAAATGGAAGTTTTTTTATTGATTTGAAGAATGAGAAAAAGTAACCGTGACGGTTACTTTTTCTGTGTATGGATGCGGTTTTAAATAGGCTTAATGATATTAGTGAATGAACTTCCCAATGAATGGCATTCTTCTTAAGTCTTGTCGATTAATAAGTCCAAGCAGTAGTAAAATGACAAAATAAATAATTGATGTGACCGAAATAGCTAAGACCGTACCGAGTAGATCAGTGGAAGACGAAGAGAAGGTTTGATAAAGAAATTGTCCGGCAAATCCAGTTGCTATAATGGATGTTACGCCTTTTAGTAAATCGCTTATAACAAGAGAAAAACCAATTGCCTTCACAAGAGTGGCAAAGTGGAGAAGGGTTACGAGAAGAATGCCTATTACAATTGCAAGAGCCGCACCCATAATGCCTAACTCAGGTCGAGAAGCAAGAAAGAAGATCGCAATTAGTTTAACGCCTGCACCAATAAAACTATTGATCATAGCAGCTTTAGCTAAATCTAATGCTTGTAGGGCGGCTGCAAGCGGACCCTGAAAATAATAGAAGAAAAAGAAAGGAGCCATAACTTGTACATAGATGGCGACGTGAGGGGCGTTGTACATGATATCCATTAATGGAACAGCAAAGATATATGTGATGACTACCGAAAGTCCACCAGCCACCATCGATAGTCGGATTGCTTGACTTAACCGGTGTTGAATTTGTTTATACTGCTTTTGAGCATGTGCTTCACTAATTGCGGGTACAAGTGATACCTGCAAAGAGTAGGTGATAAAGGTAGGGAGAAACAACAGTGGTATAGCAAGACCAGTTAAGTGACCGTATTGTTTTGTGGCAAGCGTTGTGGCAACTCCAGCGATGGCAAGGCTTCGTGCCACCATAATCGGTTCAAAAAAATAGGAGAGAGATCCTATCAATTGACTACCAGTTGTCGGTAGCGAAATCTTCATTAAACTGTTGAAAGTCCCTCTCCCGCCTTTTAAATAGTTGAAAAATCCACTTCTTATTTTAATGCGCTTTTTCATTTTAAACATGGAAAACATAAAGAGAAGCGAGGCGAGTTCTCCAAGCACTACGGAAATCATTGCACCTGCCGCGGCGAATTCGACACCATAAGGTAGAAACGCACCTGTAAGAACTGCGACGAGACAAATGCGTACAATTTGTTCAATGACTTGTGAATAAGCAGACGGTCTCATGTTTTGTAATCCCTGGAAATACCCTCTAAGCACTGAAGAAAGAGCTACAATTGAGACAACAGGGGCGATAGCAACAAGCGGATAAAATGTGCGCTCATCTGTGAAAACCTCTTTTGACAAAAATGGAGCTGCAAAGATCATCATCGTTGTAAAAATAACGCTAAGCACAGTCGTAATCGAAAGCGAAACAATTAAAATTTGTTTGATTTTCTGGCGGTTACCTTCTGCATCAGCTTCAGCTACCATTTTTGAAATCGCAACAGGAAGTCCCATGCGTGTTAGCGTTATCGTTAGTATTAAAGTAGGAACGGCCATCATATAAAGACCGACACCTTCTTCACCCATCACACGAACCATCACTATACGGTTAATAAAACCTAAAACTTTCGTAATTAACCCGGCTAAGATGAGAAACAGTGTCCCTCTAAGAAAGGTTTGCTTTGACATATACTCCCTACTTTCTATCCAGAATACACCTGAGAAATTGTAGAAAAGTCTAGATATTTTTTATCACTATGTATATGCTTATTAGGGGACAAAGCATGACAGGCATATAGGAGTGTTTTAATGAAAGAAGAAATTAAACAGTTTGTTGTAGAGAACCTTAGTTTTCTACCTCAGGAAGTGATTGTCGTAGTGATCTCTGCACTTCCAATATTAGAATTGAGGGGTGGAATCCCTCTTGCTCATACTTTTGACTTTTCTTTTCTTAAGGCTTTCTCATTAAGCCTTCTAGGAAATGCTTTACCGATTATCCCTTTACTTCTTCTTTTTCAGCCGTTAAGTAACTGGTTGATGAGATTTAGCTTGTATAAACGGTTTTATGATTGGCTTTATCATCGAACCATTAGCAAAAGTAAGAACGTTGACAAATATGGTGCGATTGGACTTATTTTGTTCACCGCTGTCCCTCTTCCGACGACAGGAGCTTACAGTGCGTGTGTCGCTGCAGCTCTATTTACAATCCGTTTTAAATATGCCTTTCTTTCGATCCTTACAGGGGTCATTATTGCGGGACTTGGTGTAGGAGCAGCCATCTATTCAATCTTTTAAATAGAGCTGTCATTTTTTTCGTCGTCGGTTAAGATCTCTGTCATGAAGACGATACTAAGAAAGGAGACCGAGAGATGAATGAGTGGAAGAAGGAAGTATCCCCAGCACTTGAAAGCAAACGGGATGAATTTTTATTGTTAGGTTATAGTGGCGCAACCATGGACGAAATCTGGGAGTGTCTCCTTGCTCGTTTTGAAAAAAACAATGAGTTGGAAGAGATGAAATTACATCAGTTGGTAAACGAGATTATGCGTTTATCAGTTAATGAGTATATGAACTGGTTAACAATCCATGCTTATAAAGGTACGAAAACGTTTGAAAGCAAGGCCTAAAAAGACTGAAATTGACAGAAAAATTCATCATTCGATATAATAGCTAGTACTGTGTGAGATGTGATTTACATAAGCAAGAATGTTGGGGGTTTAGAGAGGAGTTTTTTTTATGGTGAAAAAAGGCCGGATCGTAGCGTTTTTTCTGATCGTCCTTTTGCTTGGCGGATTGATTGGAACAACCGTCATGGGTGTAACAAAAGACATTAAACTAGGCCTTGATCTGCAAGGTGGGTTTGAAGTCCTTTATGAAGTAGAGCCTGCTCAAGAGGGCCAGGAACTTAGTCAGGATTTATTAAACAGTACAGTAAGTGCCCTGTACAAGCGTATTAACGTACTAGGGGTTTCAGAACCTCGTATTACGATCGAAGGCGAAGATCGCATTCGGGTGCAGCTTGCTGGTGTGAAAGATCAGAATCAGGCTCGTGAACTTCTGTCTACACAGGCGGAGCTAACATTCCGCACAACGGACGATGAGGAGAAGATGAGCGGTGCTGATCTGAAAGAAGGAGCGGCAAAGGTTGTTTTTGATAATAACCAACCCGTCGTTCAAGTAACCCTAAAGGATCCTGAAAAATTCGCAAATATTACGCGAGACCTCAGTCAATTGCCCCAGCCGGATAATCGACTAGTGATCTGGCTTGATTATGAGGAAGGCGATTCTTATAAAGAAGAAGTGTCAAAGCCAGCTGATGAACAAAAATTCATCTCCGACCCAGCTGTCAACCAGGTCCTTTCTCAAAATACTGTAGTCATTTCAGGGCCACCTTTCCAACTTGAAGAAGCTGAAAATCTAAAAGAGCTTTTAAACGCAGGTTCTTTACCGGTTCAGCTAGAAGAAATTTATTCAACTTCAGTTGGAGCACAGTTTGGCGAACAGTCTCTTGATAAAACGGTTATTGCAGGATTTATTGGAGTTGGGTTAATTTTCCTATTTATGCTATTCTATTACCGTTTACCAGGGGTAATTGCGGTGATTACGTTAACTACGTATATCTATTTGATTCTTGTTGTCTTTAATTGGATGAACGCAGTATTAACTCTCCCTGGCATTGCTGCCCTTATTCTCGGGGTAGGTATGGCGGTTGATGCGAATATAATTACGTATGAACGAATTAAAGAAGAGATTCGTTCAGGTAAATCGGTCATGTCCGCCTTCAAAGCTGGGGGAAGACGTTCCTTTACAACGATTTTTGATGCGAATATTACAACTTTAATTGCTGCCAGTGTTTTATTTGCTTATGGAACAAGCTCAGTAAAAGGATTTGCAGTAATGTTAATCACGAGTATCGTCGTTAGCTTTTTGACTGCCGTTTGGGGTTCGCGAATTCTTCTCGGCCTATGGGTCAAGAGCAGGGCACTGAATAAAAAGCCCGGACTTTTTGGCGTAAAGGAGAGTGAAATCGATGAGCTCTAAAGTAAGAGATACCAAGTTTGATTTTGTCAAACATCGGAATAAATTCTTTGCGATTTCACTTGCTTTGATCGTTCTTGGTGGGTTAGCAATTGCGATCTTTGGATTGAATCTTGGCATTGATTTTTCAAGTGGTTCTCGTGTAGATCTTCAATCAGATAGCAACTTAACGACTGAAGAAGTAAGCAAAGAATTTGATGAGCTTGGATTTGATCCTGAGTCCGTCACCCTTGCAGGTGGTGGTGAAATGGCAGTAGCTGCTTTCAAAGATGAGCTTGGAAAAGATGAAATTGCAGAAATTAAAAATCATTTCACAGAACTTTACTCTGTTGAACCTAGTATTAGTACCGTTTCTCCAGATGTAGCAGTAGATTTAGCAAAAAATGCATTTATCGCCCTTGCGATCGCATCCGTAGGGATTATTATCTATGTGGCCCTGCGTTTTGAATGGCTACAAGGCGTAGCGGCGATTGTTGCGCTATTCCATGATGCGTTCTTCATCATTGCGGTCTTTAGCATTCTGCAGATAGAAGTTAATATTACTTTTATTGCGGCAGTGTTAACGATTGTTGGTTATTCCATTAACGACACGATTGTGACATTCGATCGCATTCGTGAAAATATGAAGTTCGAGAAGAAAGTGAAGACGTTTGAAGATGTAGCACGGGTCGTGAACAAAAGTCTTGTTCAAACGCTTGCTCGTTCAATCAATACCGTTCTTACGGTTGTCTTTGCGGCAGCGGCCTTAACAATCTTTGGGGGCGAAGCAATTAGACCATTTGCAATCGCGCTATTGATTGGTCTTGTTGCAGGTACTTATTCCTCTCTCTTTATTGCTTCTCAACTTTGGGCAGTATGGAAAGGGAAACAATTAAAAAAGAAAAAGTTCACTCCTGCTGAAACTGAAGTATAAGAGGTATGACACCTTTAGAAGAAAAGCCATGGCCAAGCCATGGCTTTTGCGTGTCGGAAGCGGGGTGTGAGATATTCAAATACGGGAAAAGCTATATTGATAATGAATTGGATTTGTAAGAGGTGGAGAAATGAATAAGGAAGAACGATTTCGGAAAGCTGAAATTGCAGCGATTGTTGGGATTCTAGGAAATATTATTTTAGCTGTGTTAAAAGGGGTTATTGGCTCAATCTCCAACAGTCGAGCCCTTATCGCCGATGCGGCACACTCGGCTTCAGACGTGGCTGGATCATTTGCTGTTTTTGTAGGATTGCGTGCAGCGAAACTGCCGCCAGATAAAGATCATCCTTATGGTCATGGGAAGGCGGAATCGATCGCAGCCATTATCGTAGCGGTTTTATTATTATTGGTAGGAGTGGAAATTGGCATTAGTTCTGGAAAAGCTATTTTCAATCCGATTGAAGCTCCAGGAACGCTTGCGCTATACGGTGCTTTGATTTCAATCATAGTAAAAGAAGTGATGTTTCAATATAAGTACCGATTGGGTAAAAAGATAAAAAGTGATGCACTTATCGTAAATGCATACGAACATCGTTCTGATGTCTATTCTTCTATTGCTGTTTTAATCGGGATTGCGGGAGCTATTTTAGGAAGCAGGCTTAACTTGCCATGGCTCATTTATGCGGATCCTATTGCAGGGATATTTGTATCCGTGCTGATTGCAAAAATGGCTGTTAAACTTGGTTTTGAATCGATTCATACGACGCTTGATCATGTGTTGCATGAGGAAGATACGACTGAGTATAAAGAACTGATTATCGGAATGCCAGGCGTTGTGAACCTTGATGAGTTTTATGCTAGAGAGCATGGGCACTATGTTATTATTGATATGAAGTTAGGCGTGGACCCAGAAATTTCCGTTAAAGAAGGTCATGATATCGGTAAAGCGGTGAAAGAACGCCTTCTTGAAGAGGATGAGGTTCATGACGTATTAGTTCATATCAATCCTTTTGAACCGAAGGAAAAAAAGAGTGAGTAATGGAATAGGTATTGGAGTAGAGGAGGTAGATTAAGTTGAAAGGACAATGGGGATTAGTGGTAGCACTTTTATTTGCCCTGATTATTGCTGTTTTTTCAGTTGTGAATGTTGATCCAGTTCAAGTAAATTACGTATTTGGTACATCGGATTGGCCGCTGGTGCTTGTTATATTAGGATCGGTTTTAATGGGAGCCATTCTTGTTCTTGGTTTTGGGATGGTCAAATATTATAAACTGAAAAGAGAACTTAAAAAGTTACAAAAAGAAAATGAGAAATTAAAATCTGAGCCGATCACTACTGAAACCAAATCAGTGCATACGCCACTTGACGGAGAAGCGATGGATGAAGGTACAGGTACGGATGGAGAATAACGGGATAGCCCTGAGTGAGATCGGGGCTTTTTTTAGTGAAGAGAAATCTTCATTAAGCAAGATTCCTCTCCTTGAACTATAGTCAAACCTATGTAAACTATATATAATGAACAGGTTAAGAGGTGATTCGATGTTAAGATCTAAAACGCGCTGGAAACTAGCTGAAACAGATGAAACAAACATTGATCGGCTCCAGAGTGAACTTGGAATTTCTCGACTTGCTGCTTCGCTGTTAGTGAATCGAGGTATCAGTGGAGAAGAAGAAGCAAGAAGGTTTTTATATAAAGAAAATTTAACCTATCATGACCCGCTCCTCATGAGTGGAATGAAGGAAGCGGTTGAAAGAATTCAACAAGCCATCGCGTCGGATGAGCGAATACTAATATTTGGGGATTATGATGCGGATGGAGTTAGTAGTACAACCGTCCTAGTTTATACGCTACGTGAGCTTGGTGCAAGCTTCGATTATTATATTCCTAATCGCTTTACAGAAGGATATGGACCAAATGAAGCGGCCTTTAGACAGGCAAAGGAAGATGGTTATCATCTCATTGTAACGGTTGATACTGGTATTTCTGGTGTCCATGAGGCAGAAGTTGCAAAGGAAATCGGTGTTGATCTCATTATTACAGATCATCACGAGCCACCTCCTGTACTTCCTGATGCTTATGCGACGATTAATCCCAAGAAACCGGGGTGCACTTACCCCTTTAAAGGACTTGCAGGTGTAGGCGTTGCGTTTAAATTATCACAGGCCTTACTTGGTCGGATTCCAGGACATTTACTTGAGATTGCAGCAATGGGTACTATAGCAGATTTAGTTCCGCTTCAAGATGAGAATCGTCTTCTAGCAAGTGAAGGAATACGAGCACTTCAAAATTCTAATAAACCCGGAATTAAAGCGCTCTTAGATGTATGTGGCTTGAAAGATCAGGAATTAAACGAAGAGCATCTTGGTTTTGGAATAGGACCAAGATTAAATGCTGCAGGACGTTTAGATAGTGCAGATCCTGCTGTTGAACTGCTTACAACAGATGATCCGTTACTAGCAGAGCAACTTGCTTCTGATATTGATGCTCTGAATAAAAACCGTCAAGAGCTTGTAAACACAATGACGAAAGAAGCGATCGAAGAAGTTGAAACAAATTATATAAGTGATGAAAGCAATCGCGTGTTAATTATTGCGAAAGAAGGATGGAATGCAGGGGTAATTGGAATTGTCGCTTCTCGACTTGTTGAGAAATATTACCGTCCAACGATTGTGATGAGTATTGACCGAGAGAAAGGTGTGGCAAAAGGCTCAGCACGTAGTATTGAGGCATTCGATATGTTTGCGAATTTATCTGAGTGTAGAGATATTCTTCCACATTTCGGGGGTCACCCAATGGCAGCTGGGATGACGATTGATTTGGATTACTTGGAGCAACTGCGCACTAGATTGAATACCCTGGCTATAGAGAAGTTAACGGAAGAAGATCTAACTCCGCTTACAAAAGTGGATCTTCATTGTCGCGTAGAAGATGTAACGCTAGAAACGATTGAAGAGATGAATCTTCTTGCTCCCTTTGGGGTGAGCAATCCAAAGCCAGTTGTGATGCTCAAGGACGTTCATTTATCTCAAATCAGAAGAATAGGTAGTCAGGACAATCATCTTAAGGTAGGTCTTGAGGAAAATGGTACAACGCTTGACGGCGTAGGGTTCCATTTTGGCTATGCTTTTGAAGAAATTGCATCAAGGGCAGCAGTGAGTGTAATCGGTCAGCTCTCTGTCAACGAATGGAATGGGCTTCGAAAGCCACAAATTTTCGTGAAGGATATCGCAGTTAATGAGTGGCAGCTTTTTGATTACAGAGGCATACGGGATTTAAAAAAACGTCTGGAAACTTTGCCGCTAGATAAGTTAGTGATGATATCTTTTCAGAACAATACGATCTCAAAGCTAGGTCTTGAAAAATGGAAGGACTACGTCATTACTGATCCATCAGACAAAGACTTTTCGTTTGATCAAAAGTATGTCATGTTGCTTGATCTTCCTGATTTAGAAGAAGACCTTGTGAACCTTTTTCGCTCAGGCGGTATACCAGATCGAACTTATGTAGTATTTGAGCATGAGGAAGATCATTTCTTCTCAACTTTACCATCACGTGAAGATTTCAAATGGTATTATGCTTTCTTAATGAAAAAAGGGAGCTTCCATTTACGAGACGCAGAAAAGCTCGCTAAACATAAAGGATGGTCAAAAGAAACAGTACCTTTTATGTCAGAGGTGTTTTTTGAGCTAGATTTTGTTACAATGGATAATGGACTGATTTCTCTAAATCCACAATCTGTCAAAACTGAATTAACTTCTTCTAAAACGTATAGGAGTAAGCTTGAAAAAGCAAAGCTCGAAAACGATTTTTGCTATTCCTCCTATCATGCTTTGAAAAGTTGGTTCGATCAATCAGTTAATTGTTTCAATAGCACTGAGGAGGCCATAAAGTAAATGAATTACAAAGATTATATTGCAGTAGTTGAAGACTATCCAAAAGAGGGGATTCGTTTTAAAGACATCACACCCCTTATGCAAAATGGAGAAGCTTACAGTGCTGTCGTAAATGACATAGCGGACTTCGCTAAAGATAAAGATATCGATGTTATTGTTGGACCAGAAGCACGAGGGTTTATCGTGGGATGCCCTGTAGCTTATATTCTCGGCATTGGTTTCGTACCAGTACGAAAAGAAGGAAAACTTCCCCGTGAAGTAGCAAAAGTTGACTACGGTCTCGAATACGGTAAAGACGTCCTAACGATTCATAAGGACGCTATTAAACCGGGACAAAGAGTCTTGATTACAGACGATTTACTTGCTACTGGCGGTACGATTAATGCGACAATTGAACTTGTAGAAATGCTTGGCGGAGTTGTAGTCGGACTTGCTTTCATGATTGAGCTTTCATACCTCGAAGGTCGTAAAAATCTTGATCGTCATGATATCTTTACGTTAATGACATACTAAAGAATGGAGTGTCCGAATTGCCGGACGCTCTTTCTCTTTATGAACCATTATCAGGGTAATCCGGTCATTACTCATTAGTAAAAACGACATTTTTCTCTTAATCTCTTTACATGATGCCTTTTTTTAACGATAATAGAAGCAATATACCAACAGTAATCAAGGTGATTTGATGACGATAGAAGAAGTGATGGAAAGAGCGGAGCAGTATTTGTCTGAAGACGATCTCTCCTATCTTAATAGAGCATATGAATACGCGCGAAACGCACATGAAGGCCAGTACCGTAAATCGGGTGAACCCTATATTATTCATCCTATTGAGGTTGCTGGCATTCTTGTGAATCTTGAAGTGGACCCCGTCACAGTTGCAGGGGGCTTTCTTCATGATGTCGTCGAAGACACCGACGTAACGCTTGAGCAAATATCTGATGAATTCAGTCCTGAACTCGCTATGCTTGTAGATGGCGTGACAAAACTGAAGAAAATCAAATATAAATCAAAGCGCGAGCAGCAAGCAGAGAATCATCGGAAAATGATGATTGCTATGGCTCAGGATATTAGGTGCATTCTCATTAAACTGGCAGACCGTCTTCATAATATGCGGACGTTGAAGCACATGCCAAAAGAAAAACAAATGCAAAAGGCAAATGAAACGCTAGAAATTTTTGCGCCTCTTGCGCATCGTCTTGGTATTTCCACGATTAAGTGGGAGCTCGAGGATACAGCGCTTCGTTATTTAAATCCACAGCAATATTATCGCATTGTGAATTTAATGCAGAAGAAACGAGCCGAACGTGAAGGGTTCGTCCATGAAGTAGTAGACGAGATCCAAGAACGCGTGAAGGATGTGTCAATTGACGCTGAGATATCCGGTCGTCCTAAACACATCTACAGCATTTATCGAAAAATGGCCAAACAGCATAAGCAATTTAACGAGATCTATGACTTGCTAGCTGTTCGTATTGTTGTTAACAGTATTAAAGATTGCTATGCCGTTCTTGGAATCATTCACACGTGCTGGAAGCCTATGCCTGGTCGTTTCAAAGATTATATAGCCATGCCTAAAGCAAATATGTACCAGTCCCTTCACACGACTGTTATTGGACCGAAGGGTGACCCACTCGAAGTGCAAATTAGGACGTCTGATATGCACAAAGTAGCTGAGTACGGGATCGCAGCTCATTGGGCTTACAAAGAAGGCGACGAGAATCAAGTAAATAGCTCTTTTGAGAAAAAGCTATCTTGGTTTAGGCAAATTCTTGAATGGCAAAATGACGTTTCAAACGCTGAAGAGTTTATGGAGTCTCTTAAAATTGACTTGTTTAGCGATATGGTTTTTGTTTTTACCCCTAAAGGCGATGTGTTTGAATTGCCGACAGGATCAGTTCCACTAGACTTCGCATATCGGATTCATACGGAAATTGGGAATCATTGCATTGGCGCAAAAGTGAATGGCAAAATGGTCCCGCTTGATCATCGATTAAAGACCGGAGATATCGTCGAAGTTCTAACATCTAAGCACTCTTACGGACCGAGTAAAGACTGGTTGAAGATCAGTCAAAGTTCTCATGCTAAGAACAAGATCAAGCAATGGTTTAAGAAAGAAAAGCGGGAAGAGAATGTTGAAAAAGGCAGAGAACTTGTTGAAAAAGAAATTAAAAGCCATGGGTTTGAATTAAAAGCAGTTCTGACCGCGGATAACATTGCAAACGTATCGAAAAAGTTTAACTTCACAAGTGAAGAAGATATGTATGCGGCCGTTGGGTACGGTGGAATTACTGCAGCGCAAATTGCAACAAGGTTAACGGATAAAGCTCGTAAAGAGAGAACGAAAGAACAGGAAGAAGAGCTTGCAAAATCGATCATTGAAGGTAAAACAACTCACACTCCTTCTCGTCCTCCAAGAAGAGCGGAATCTGGCGTTCGTGTAAAGGGAATTGATAACCTCTTGATACGTCTTTCCAGATGCTGTAACCCTGTACCGGGTGATGATATTGTTGGATACATTACAAAGGGTAGAGGTGTATCTATTCACAGGAAGGATTGCCCTAACGTGAATGAGGCCAATGGTCAAGAGCGACTGCTTGAGGTTGAGTGGGAAAGCGATTCTCCGAAAAATTACAATGTCGATATTGAAATTAGTGGTTTTGATCGCAGAGGATTACTGAATGAAGTTCTACAGGCTGTGGCAGAAACCAAAACGGATATGACATCTGTATCTGGACGTTCCGACAATAACAAAATGGCGACCATTAGCATGACCGTTTCAATTCGAAATACAGCTCATCTACAAAAAGTGGTTGAGCGTGTGAAACGAATTCCAGACATTTATGCTGTTCGCAGAATTATGCAGTAGTTTAGAAAGGAAGTTCTTCATGAAAGCCGTTATACAACGTTCCAAGCATGCATCAGTCACCGTGAACGGAGAGACGACAGGTATGATTGATTCGGGTCTTGTCGTCCTTCTAGGGGTGACTCACGAAGACACAAAGGAGGATGCTGCTTATCTTGCTTCAAAGATTGCCAATCTACGCATATTTGAAGATGACAGTGATCGCATGAATTTATCTGTCAAAGATAAAGGCGGCGCCATTCTGTCGATTTCACAATTCACTTTATACGGAGATTGCCGTAAAGGAAGGCGTCCGAACTTTATGAAAGCAGCAAAGCCTTCTGAAGCAGCCGTTCTATATGAGAAGTTCAATGAGCTACTTAGAAAAGAAGATCTCGACGTACAGACTGGAATATTCGGTGAAATGATGGATGTTCGGCTTACGAATGATGGGCCTGTTACCCTGGTGATTGAAAGTAAAGAATAGGTAAAAGCCGCGTTCCTTTTGGACGCGGCTTTTATTTTGTTACTTCTTTATTTTTAATGTTTTTAGGAAGATTATTGTAAAAATGCAAGAATTCCATTAGAAATTTCATTCGTAATGTTATTTTGATAAGTCGACGTGTTCACTAATTGCTCTTCCCATGGGTTGGAAAGGAATCCAAGTTCTAGAAGAACGGAAGGCTGTTGATTATTTCGAAGGACATAGTAATTGCCAAAACGTATGCCGCGATCTCGTAGAGAAGTATTATCGCCAATCTCAGCATGAATGGATGAGGCAAGTGGCATATCCGCTTCCTCATAGTAATAAGTCGTCGTGCCATTTGCCGTTGGATCGACAGTGCTGTCGAAATGAATGCTGACAAAAGCATCTGCCTGGTGTTGCTCGGAAATTATAGTTCGTTGTGTAAGTGAGATAAATGTATCATCATCTCTTGTTAGAATCACTTCTACGCCTGCGTTTTTTAATTTCTCAGCAATTGTGTTCGTTGTTTTAAGAGTAAGGATTTTCTCAAGCGTAGCAATGCCTAAAGCTCCGCTATCAAAACCGCCGTGTCCAGCATCTAGTACGACTGTTTTTCCTGCCTTTAACTTGGGAGAAGTGGTAAGCCTAGAAGCAGTTGATACGACCCAATCTGCTACGTAAGCTGAACGGCCATCATCAAGGAGTATGCGATACCATTCACCTTCTTTTCCATCTATTTGATAGCGTTCTTGGACCGACGCTTGTTTGATAACCTCATTGCTTAAGGCAGGTCCGCTTCTGAGGTTTGTTGCGTGGTATAAAATCGTCACAAAGCCTGCCTCTTCCTTCTTATTCGTGTTTTGTAAATAGGTAGTATCCACCCATCCTATTTGTCCGTTTTCATATCGAATAAAACTCCAATCGTTTTCTGTTTTAATTTCTTCAACGACAGAACCTGAAGGGAGCTGAGATAAAATGCGGTTTTCTGTTCCGGGCATTTCTCGAACATTTAATAGTCGTGTGATGACTTCTTTTTTTATACTCGAATTGTTTGAATTATCTAGCGTTGTTGAATTTACTAACCATGAAGCCACCCAACCTGTTTGACCGTTATAATCGATTGAAATCCAATCACCATCGATCTTTAAAACGTTCCATTCGCTTTCTTGGGAAATACTCCCGATAGTTTTGTGCTCTTTTCCTGGACCAGCTCGTACTTGTAAATCTGCTACGGTGGGTCGAATGGTTTGTTCGGTCTGCGAATCAGTCGTTAACGTTGCGAACATGCTGGCTACCCAACCCTTTTTCCCGTTAGGAAGTTCTACATATAGCCAATTATCTTGATTATCAATAATCGTTGCTTTGTGACCTTGGTGGACTTGAGCAATGATTGTTGACGAAATAGATGGTTCTGAGCGCACATTGACGGTTTGTTCAAAAAGTGCATGAGTAGCCGCTGAAGTTGTATGAGGAATAAAAAGGGTTATTAATAATAAGCTCGGAATAAAAATCAATCTTTTCAATGGAAATCTCCTTTCAATGTTTCTTAGCTTAGATAATTTCTTTATCGGATGAAAAGATTCCTTCGTTTAGTTGTAAAACCTTTACTTTTTGGTGAAACTAAGAAAATACTCCACACGAAGAGGGTGAGCTTTCATGCGATCGACAAATAAAGAAATGATGAGCTACAACATGTCGCAACCGGAATTTGGCGTCGACTTTCATGATTTTCTACAAAAAGAGCAGTGTTTGTCAAATATGGAACTCGCGGAAGAATTTGGACTGTCACTAAAAAGTGTAAAGATCATGAAACAAAAAATGAAACGTTAGAATACCCTTGACAAAAAAAAGACTGACTCGTATGATAGAAAACAATTCAGTAAATCGATACGAAGCTCCGTTGAGGAAGAAAAGTAAAAAAATACCGGGTTGATCAGAGAGGAAATGCCATTAGGCTGAGAGCATTTCTCGATACCGCTTTTTTGAAAGACACTTCCAAGGATCGCCTCCGAACAGTTAACTCAGTAGGGGGCGACGTAGACAGGCGTTAACTGTTTTAAGCGGAAGGATACGTCCTTCCATTAGGGTGGCACCGCGGGTAACTCTCGTCCCTGAATTTCGATTCAGGGATGGGAGTTTTTTTGTATCCAAAAAAAGGTACCATTCGTTTCAGTTTTCTGTGGAGAGCTTCTTGCTGGTGATTAAAGGAGGATAAAGAATGAGCTTTCAAATTCCTAGAGGTACTCAGGATATTGTTCCTGGTACATCAGAGTTGTGGCAATACATTGAAAATAAGGCGAGAGATATTTGCCGTAGATACAATTATCATGAACTTCGCACGCCGATTTTTGAACATACAGAGTTATTTCAACGCGGAGTCGGTGACACAACAGATATCGTTCAAAAAGAAATGTACACATTTGAAGATCGAGGAAATCGTAGTCTAACACTTCGTCCTGAAGGCACTGCTTCCGCCGTTCGTGCTTATGTGAATAATAAAATGTACGGTTTACCTGAGCAGCCGGTTAAACTGTATTACATTGGCCCAATGTTTCGGTACGAACGTCCACAATCAGGTAGAATGAGACAATTTGTTCAGTTTGGGATTGAGGCGCTAGGTAGTAACGATCCATCAATTGATGCTGAAGTTATTGCACTTGCGATGGGACTGTATCAGGAGCTAGGGCTGAAAAAGCTTAAGCTTTACTTAAATAGTCTTGGTGATAAAGAAAGTCGGGAGGCTCATCGTAAAGCACTAGTGGATCACTTTAAGCCGCGAATCGGAGAATTTTGTAGCGATTGTCAAAGTCGTCTTGAAAAAAATCCTCTTCGAATTCTTGATTGCAAAAAGGACCGTGACCATGAATTGATGGAAACAGCGCCTTCGATTATTAATTATTTAAATGAAGACTCTGCCACATATTTTGCAAAGGTAAAAGAAGCACTTGATCAAATGGGAATTGATTATGTTCTCGATGACCGTCTTGTACGTGGGCTAGATTATTACAACCATACAGCATTTGAGATTATGAGCGATGCAGATGGATTTGGTGCCATTACTACGCTTAGCGGTGGTGGTCGTTATAATGGTCTAGTTGAGGAGATGGGTGGTCCATCGACTCCAGGAATTGGCTTTGCGATGAGTATTGAACGCTTATTAATGGCTTTAGAAGCAGAAGGAGTCGAGTTACCGGTTGAAAAGACAATCGATTGTTATGTTGTCACAATGGGGGAGGAAGCTCAGAAAGCTTCGAATGGCCTTGTTCAAAAGCTTAGAAAAGCTGGACTTTCAACGGAACGTGATTATCTTGATAAGAAGATGAAAGGTCAGTTTAAAGCGGCTAATCGACTTCATTCAAAGTATGTCGCTATTCTAGGCGATGAAGAAATTCAAAAGAATGAAATTAACATAAAAGATATGAACACTGGTGAACAAGAGGCGATTAGCCTTTCAGAAGTTGAAACCTATCTTTGTAGGAAATTAAAGGAGGAAGTTTGAGGATGATCGGTAGAAGTCACGCATGTGGGAAGATTCGAGAAAATGAGATCGGAGAAACAGTAGAGTTAAAAGGATGGGTTCAAAAGCGTCGCGATCTTGGTGGATTAATTTTTATAGATTTTAGAGACCGCTCTGGGATTGTTCAAGTTGTTTTTAATCCAGATTTATCTAAAGAGGCGC
The DNA here is from genome assembly GCF_011082085.1 of Bacillus sp. Cs-700. NCBI lineage: Bacteria > Bacillati > Bacillota > Bacilli > Caryophanales > Bacillaceae > Bacillus > Bacillus sp. Cs-700. Next base: position 1,271,623 of record NZ_CP041063.1, on the reverse strand, counting down.
TAGAACTTGCGGAGAATGTCAGAAATGAATATGTGCTAGGTATTACTGGTAAAGTAGTAGCACGTGCAGAAGGAACGGTTAATCCGAATTTACCAACTGGTTCGATTGAAGTCCATGCTGAATCACTTGAAATTCTGAATGCGGCTAAAAACCCTCCCATTAGCATTGCAAACGATGTAGAGGTTGGAGAAGACATTCGCTTGAAATATCGCTATCTGGATCTACGACGTCCGGTTATGCAAGAAACATTCAAGCTTCGTCATCGTACAACGAAAGTGATACGTGATTTTCTAGATCAGAATGAATTTCTTGAGATTGAAACCCCAATGCTAACAAAGAGTACGCCGGAAGGTGCTCGTGACTATTTAGTACCTAGCCGAGTGCACGATGGAGAATTTTATGCACTTCCTCAATCTCCTCAGCTGTTTAAACAGCTGTTAATGGTTTCTGGATTTGAACGTTATTATCAAGTTGTTCGCTGTTTCCGTGATGAAGACCTTAGAGCGGACCGTCAACCAGAATTTACACAGGTAGATATTGAAACTTCATTCCTTCCAAAAGAAGAATTAATTTCCATGATGGAAGTAATGATGAGCGCTGTATTGAAAGAAACGAAAGGCATCGAAATGAAGACACCATTCCAGCGGATGACTCATGCTGAAGCAATGAACCGCTACGGGTCAGATAAGCCAGACACACGCTTTGAAATGGAATTTGTAGATGTATCTGAACTCGTAAAGGATTCTGATTTCAAAGTTTTCTCTGGAGCAGTTGCTTCTGGCGGAGCAGTAAAAGGTATCAATGCAAAAGGCGCTGCTAGCGAATATTCTCGCAAAGACATTGATGCGTTAACGGAGTATGTGAAAACATATAAAGCAAAAGGACTTGCATGGTTGAAAGTAGAGGAAGATGGTTTGAAAGGGCCTATATCTAAATTCTTTGATGAATCACTAGCCACTCAACTAAAAGAAGCATTTGACGCTGAAGCAGGAGACCTTCTACTTTTTGTAGCTGACAGTAAATCTGTTGTTGCTGATAGTCTTGGTTCTCTTCGTACAAAGCTTGGTAAAGATCTTGGCCTTATTGATTATTCTAAGTTTAACTTCCTTTGGGTTATGGACTTCCCGCTTATGAGTTATGATGAGGAAGCAGATCGTTATTTTGCGGAGCATCATCCATTTACAATGCCATTAAAAGAAGATCTTCATCTCCTTGAAGAAGACCCTGGCAAAGTACGTGCAGATGCATATGACCTTGTACTCAATGGTTATGAGCTTGGCGGTGGTTCTCAGCGTATTTTCCAACGTGATATTCAGGAAAAAATGTTTAAAGCACTAGGCTTTACAAAAGAAGAGGCAGAAGCAGAGTTCGGTTTCCTTCTTGAAGCATTCGAATATGGAACACCTCCGCATGGCGGAATTGCTTTTGGGCTTGATCGTCTCGTTATGTTGCTTGCTGGAAGAACGAACCTTCGCGATACAATTGCTTTCCCTAAAACAGCTAGCGCGAGCTGCTTGTTAACGGAAGCGCCATCTCCTGTTAGTGAAGATCAGTTGAAAGAGCTACATCTAGAACTAGCTAAGAAGCCAGTTGCCGCTGAGAAAGAATAAAAATAATAAAAAGGACCTAATCCTCGAAGATTGAAATCGATTAGAAGGTCTGCTATAATTCAATTACAAGTTAACGAAGAGTCCTGAAGTGTTCGTTTACTTCCATAATAATTTGAGCCAACACTTTTACAACGGGAGCCTGATTCTTTCCGTTCAAAGTACATGCCTCGGTAGCTGAGGACGTACGGAGAGTGGAATAGGGCACCCACCTGCCAATGCAGGTTCAACAATTATGGAAAGGACGGCACAGTTGGGGCTCTTCTATTTTTATGACAATTAATAAAGCATCCGCTCATGATTTGAGCGGATGCTTTTTCTTTAGGTGAATTTTAGGTTCAAGTGAAGTACCCTGACACTCGGTCGCTTCACCTTTTCATCCGAACTCAAAGACCGTGTTCAAATGAAAAGCCTCCAGTGCCTGCCGTGTCTATACGGGCGCTTCCGCTTTTGGTAGATCCAGCTACGACTCGCAGAAACTGCGATATTTCACTCTTTCACCAGAACACAAAGGGCGTGTTCTAGTTCAAGAGTTCCAATATCTCCGTTTCTAAACGCTCGTCTCCGCTTTTGGTAGATCCAGCTGCAGTGGGCAGTGTCTCGATCGCTTCACCTTATCAAATGAACACAAAGACCGTGTTCTTTTGATAAGGTTCCAGCGCTTGTCGACACTAAACGCCCACTTCCGCTTTTCGTAGATCCAGCTGTGACTCGCAGAAACTGCGATATTTCACTCTTTCACCAGAACACAAAGGGCGTGTTCTAGTTCAAGAGTTCCAATATCTCCGTTTCTAAACGCTCGTCTCCGCTTTTCGTAGATCCAGCTGTGACTCGCAGAAACTGCGATATTTCACTCTTTCACCAGAACACAAAGGGCGTGTTCTAGTTCAAGAGTTCCAATATCTCCGTTTCTAAACGCTCGTCTCCGCTTTTGGTGTCTAGCTGCAGTGGGCAGACCCTCGGTCACTTCACCATATAACTCGAACACAAAGACCGTGTTCAATTTATATGGTTCCAGTGCCTGCCGTGTCTAAACGCCCACTTCCGCTTTTCATTTTACCTAGCGACTTTTTCTAGGTTTCCATTCTTATCCATTTTGAAGGTTGGGACGTTTTGGTCTTCGTTGTCGTTAAGAACGACCATTCTTCTAGCTCGGTCCATGATTTGGATGAGGGATTGGTAATCTTCTTTCATTACTTGTTGTTCGTTTTCAAGCGTTTTGATTCTTTGGTTGAGCAGGGTGTTTTCTTCTCTTAGTAGCTGATTCTCCGATTCTAGTTTCTCCAGGTTTGTTCTAAGTTTGTTTGTTGAGGATGCGGATTGTTCGAGATTGGATAAGAATGTGATAACATCTCTCATCGTTAGTTGCTTCTTGGTTTGGATTGGTTCAGTCGTGTTGGCTGGTGTATTAAGTACAGGTTTGGCGATAGGTTGTTCTTGTTGCAATGGTGTATGCATCTCGTTCTTTGCATACTCAGGTTGTCTACGCTCAGCACGCTTCATTTCTTTTCGCTGCTTTTTCGCAAGCTTTAAAGCCTGTTCGTATCGATCTCTGACAATGGCGTTCCAACGGAATCCAACGGCTGCTGATGTTCGGCTAAGTCGATCGCCGACTTCGTCAAAGGCTTTTAATTGTGTACTACCTTCTCTAACATGCCGCAGCACTGTTTCGGCAAGCATTAAATCATCTTCATGAGACCAGGCATCTTGTCTTACTTTCATTTCCTTCAGCTCCTTTATGTGGTTAAAAACTTTGCGTTTTGAAAGTAATCATAGCTTTGCCAGTCTGGAAGAATTTATACAGAAGTCTTGTAAATTTAAGGTAGATTGCAAGAATAGATAAAAAAACAGCAGGAGCCTCAGCTCTGCTGTTACGGTTTCTTACTATCTGATTTGATACGCTCACTGAAATAATCCAGTCTTTTTTGAATGGTTCTTTCGTGGCCACGTTCAGTAGGTTTATAGAACGTTTTTCTGATCATATGATCAGGTAGGTACTGTTGAGGAACGTAACCTCCTGGATAATTATGTGGGTATTTGTAGTCAACGCCGTGTCCGAGTTCTGAAGCCCCTTTGTAGTGGGAATCACGTAAATGGACAGGGACAGTGCCGTTTTTTTCCTTTTTTACTGCGGCAAGCGCCGCATCTATACCAGAAATAACGCCATTGCTTTTGGGGGCGGTAGCAAGGTATAAGGCTGCTTCAGCTAGCGGAATTCTAGCTTCCGGCATTCCGATGAATTCGACCGCATAAGTTGCGGCGTGTGCAATTAGAAGTGCGTTCGGATCGGCAAGTCCAATATCTTCAGCAGCGTGAACATAAAGACGTCTTGCAATGAAGCGAGGGTCTTCGCCTGCATAAATCATTTTAGCTAACCAATATAGCGTAGCATCCGGATCTGATCCTCGTATACTTTTAATAAAAGCTGAGACGGTATCATAGTGATTGTCGCTATCTTTATCATACTGAAGTACACGCTGTTGAATGGATTCTTCTGCGATTGCGAGTGTAATCATGAGCTGCCCATCCTGATTTGGCGTTGTCGTAAGAACGGCTAGTTCCAGTGCATTTAGCGCCGTTCTGGCGTCTCCGTTTGATACATCAATGAGATGATCGATAGCATCGTTTTCGATTTCAATATTATATTTTCCAAAACCGCGATCTTTGTCCTCGATCGCCTGGTAAAGAATGTTTTTAATCGTTATTTCGTTGAGGTGTTCAAAACGAAATAATCTCGAGCGCGAAAGGAGTGCTGCGTTAATTTCAAACATTGGACTTTCTGTTGTAGCTCCGATTAAAACAATCGTTCCATCTTCAACGAAAGGAAGAAGCGCATCTTGTTGCGATTTATTAAAGCGGTGGATTTCATCAATAAAGAGTACTGTTTTTTGACCGTCAAGTTTCAAGCGATCTTTTGCTTCGGAGGTCAATCTTCTAATGTCAGCGACTCCGGACGTTACGGCATTTAGCTGTTCAAAATGAGCTGATGTCGTATTGGCAATAATGCGAGCTAGGGTTGTTTTCCCCGTTCCGGGAGGACCAAAAAAGATCATAGGTGTTAATTGATCTGCTTGAATCGCTCTTCTTAATAACTTTCCATCTCCAATAATATGATCCTGTCCAATAAATTCCTCAATCGACCTCGGTCGCATCCTACTTGCGAGTGGTCCTGAAGTAGTGTTGCTATTATCTTTTGGATAATCAAATAGATCCATAGAAAACCCGTCCTTTCATAGCTATTTGAAACATACTATACGGGTTTTGGAAATGCAAGAAAAAGCGGTTCGTGCTATAATAGCGAAGGTTTACTAACAGAATCAATAGCTAGATAGATGAGATTAGATTGAGATAAGAGGGATGAAATGAAACAAACGAATAGAGGCATATCTTGGTTCTGGATGAGCTGGGGAATCTTTGTTTCAGGTCTTTTAGTTATGGCTTTTGGTATTGCTCTCATGATACGTGCAGAAGCTGGAAGTGCGCCGTGGGATGTATTCCACATCGGACTTTATCAGCAGTTCGGATTAACGATTGGTACGTGGTCCATTATCATAGGTTTCGTGATTATTGGGGCGACGTCTTTATTGGAACGGTCATGGCCAAAACTTGGTGCTTTTCTTAATATGCTTCTAGTTGGCATTTTTATTGACATTTATTTATGGCTTCCTTTTCTGAAAACCCCTGATCATTTACCGGGAAAATTGGTTATGCTGATTAGTGGTATTCTTATTATGGGTTATGGGATTGGTCTCTATATTGCAGCAGATAGAGGAGCAGGTCCAAGAGATAGCTTAATGCTTGTCTTAACCGAGCGCACGGGTTGGAAGGTACAACGCATTCGCCTTTCAATGGAAATGGTGGTTCTTTTTCTTGGGTGGCTATTACAAGGACCAGTTAATATTGGAACGCTTTTATTTTGTATAACGATTGGTCCGATCGTTGGTTATTCTTTGCCACAGTGTAAAGCGTTTGTCGCTCGATTGATAGAAAGAGGTGGAAGAAATGAAGATATCGACAAAAGGAAGATACGGATTAACGATTATGATGGAGTTAGCAAAAAAGCACGGTGATGGACCTATTTCTTTGAAATCAATTGCTAGAAGCAAAGACTTATCAGAGCATTATCTCGAACAGCTTGTTGCCCCATTACGTAATGCCGGTCTCGTTAAAAGTGTTCGAGGAGCGTATGGTGGCTATATTCTTGCGCAAGAAGCAAGCTCAATTACAGCAGGGGACATTATTCGCGTGCTAGAAGGACCGATTAGTCCCGTTGAAGTAATGGATGATGAAGAACCTGCCAAACGAGATCTTTGGTTAAAAATACGAGATGCTGTAAAAGATGTTCTAGATTCAACAACGCTTGAAGACCTTGCAACTTATGAAGGAGAAGGCGAACAAGATAGCTATATGTTCTATATTTAGTAGCCAGCTCGCTGCTGGTCGTAAGAGGTGAATAGGAATGAATGCAATATATATGGACCATGCTGCAACTTCGCCCGTCCATCCTGATGTGATGAAGGCAATGATGATGTCACTTCAAAATGATTTTGGTAATCCTTCTAGTATCCATCAGTTTGGTCGGAAATCGCGTCACGCACTTGATGAAGCAAGGAGCAATCTTGCGAGGAGTATTCACGCTAACCAGAATGAAGTGATTTTCACAAGTGGGGGGACAGAAGCAGATAACCTTGCAATTGTCGGAGCCGCAAAAGGAAACCAGGCAAAAGGAAATCATATTATTACAACAGCGATTGAGCATCATGCTGCATTAAATGCGTGCAAAGGACTTGAGATCGAAGGCTTTAGAGTGACCTACTTACCAGTAAATGAGAATGGTAGGATTTCGATAACTGATCTGAAAGACGCGATACGTCCAGAAACGATCCTGATTACGGTTATGTATGGAAACAACGAAGTAGGAACCATACAACCTATTGCAGAGATCGCCAGAATAGCAAACGATTCTGATATCTTATTTCATACAGATGCTGTTCAGGCTTATGGTTTAATCAACCTGAATGTGAAAGAAATGGGCATTGATCTCCTTTCTGTTTCAGCTCATAAGATTAACGGACCTAAAGGTGTAGGTTTTCTGTATGCAAAGGCTGGCACAAAGCTAGTTCCTTATTCTTATGGTGGAGAGCAAGAGCGTAAGCGCCGTGCTGGTACGGAAAACGTGGCTGGCATCGTTGGAATGGAGAAGGCAGCTGAGCTAATGCATGTAGACAGAGATGCGAAAGTCGAGCTTTATCAAAATATGAAGCAAGTGATGATCGATATTTTTGATGAAGAATCTATTTCTTATTTGGTGAACGGAGATAGTCAAAACATGCTTCCGCACGTTATGAATGTTAGCTTTCTAGATGCAAAGGTTGAGCCCATGCTAATGAATCTTGATCTTGCAGGAATTGCGGTTTCAAGCGGATCGGCTTGTACGGCAGGGTCGCATGAACCTTCCCATGTGTTAACAGCTATGTTTGGAGATAGTGAGCGAACAGAGACGGCGATACGATTTAGTTTTGGCTATGGAAATTCGATCGATGATGCGAAGAAAGCAGCCGGTGAAGTCGTTAAGATTGTCAATCGGTTGAAGAAGTTATAAAATAGGCTGGACACAATTTGTGTTAAAGAAGAGGAGGTGCAACCATGACAGCAAAAAAGAATGAAGATATACGAGTCGTGGTTGGAATGTCCGGAGGTGTTGATTCATCTGTAGCTGCTTTAATGTTGAAAGAACAAGGCTATGATGTAATTGGCATTTTCATGAAAAACTGGGACGACACCGACGAAAACGGGGTATGCACAGCAACAGAAGATTACAATGATGTGATCCGTGTATGCAACCAGATCGGCATTCCGTACTACGCAGTCAACTTCGAGAAGCAATACTGGGATAAAGTCTTTACTTATTTCCTTGATGAATATAAAGGTGGACGCACACCAAATCCTGACGTGATGTGCAATAAAGAAATCAAGTTTAAAGCATTTCTTGAGCACGCACTTACGCTTGGAGCAGATTATCTCGCAACAGGGCACTATGCTCAAGTCGTTGAACGTGATGGAGAAGTGAAAATGCTCCGTGGCGTTGATGACAATAAGGATCAAACGTACTTTTTGAATCAGCTAACACAAGAACAGCTCTCGAAAGTAATGTTCCCGCTTGGTGGCATTGAAAAGAAAAAAGTGAGAGAAATTGCGGAAGAAGCAGGTCTTGCGACAGCTAAGAAAAAAGATAGTACAGGCATTTGTTTTATTGGTGAACGAAATTTCAAAGAATTCCTTGGGCAATATCTACCGGCTCAACCTGGCAAGATGATGACGCTTGATGGAGAAGAAAAAGGCCATCATGACGGATTGATGTACTATACGATTGGCCAACGCCATGGCCTTGGAATTGGCGGCGACGGTGAGCCGTGGTTTGTTGTTGGAAAGAATCTTGAAGACAATGTTCTTTACGTTGATCAAGGGTTCCATAATGAGCTGCTCTATTCTGATTCCCTTATTGCTGTAAATTCAAGCTGGGTATCCAATTTGCCAATTGATGATGAGATAACGTGCACGGCTAAATTCCGCTATCGTCAAAAAGATTCAGGGGTAACGGTGAAGAAACTTGATGATGATCGTTTAAAAGTGACGTTCGATGAGCCTGTTCGTGCAATCACACCTGGACAAGCTGTTGTTTTCTATAATGGTGATGAGTGTCTCGGCGGCGCAACAATAGATCAAGTATTTAAGAATGCAAGTGAACTCACATACGTTTAATGACACGCCTCATTTCAAAAAGAAATGGGGCTGTTTTTTGAGGTGAAGAATCAACTGCTAACTTATGCTAAACTAGAGAATAAGCTAAAGAAATAAGGAGTTTTTAAGATGAGCCAAAAAAATGAACAAGCGATTGAAGCGATGAATAATGGAGAATTAGAAAAAGCTGTAACGCTACTATATGAAGCGATTGAAGAGAACCCTAAGGATCCAGTGGCTTATACGAATATTGGAAACCTTCTTGCACAGGCAGGAGAAATTAAGCAGGCTGTCGCATATTTTGAAAAAGCGATTGATCTGGATGAAACGCAAGGGACAGCGTATTATGGTGCAGGAAATGCATTCTTTGAACTAGAGCAGTACAAAGACGCTGCAGATATGTATCAAAAAGCGATTCAGCAGGGACTTGATCAAAGCGATGTTCACTTTATGATGGGCCAATGCTTTATGATGCAGGATGCGCTACGTTTAGCGTTACCTTTCTTCCAGAGAGCTGTTGAACTCAATGAGGAAGATTCGGAAGCTCGTTTCCAGTATGCACTTTGTCTTGCGCAAGACGGGGCAGTCGATGTGGCTCTTCCTCAGTTTGAGAGAGTTGTCGAAGAAGACCCAGATCATGCAGATGCATGGTTTAACTTGGGTGTGAGCTATGCTTATCAAGAAAATTTGGAGAAAGCAATTAGCTGTTTTGATCGTGCACTCGCTATTCAACCAGATCATCTCTTAGCAGGTAATGGGAAGAAACAAATGGAACAAGCGATGAACAATAACAATTAAATTTTAAGTTATTGGAGAGAAGATCTTATGGATCAGCCACAAAAAGGCTATATCAAAGGAAGACCGATACAAATGATTTTCTTCAATGAAGATAGTTTGTATGGGGTGGCAAGACTACGAATATCAGAAACGAATGAACCCTACGATGAGAAAGAAGTCGTTGTAAATGGAATGATTCCAAGGCTTTTGGAAGATGAAACGTACGTATTTTATGGACGGTTTACAGACCATCCACGCTACGGAAAACAGTATGCTGTTGAATCATTTGAACGACAGATGCCTGAATCGAAACCGGGGCTTATTCAATACTTATCAAGTGATTTATTCCATGGAATTGGTGAAAAGACTGCGGAATCGATTGTTGATGCGCTAGGAGAGCGCGCCATAGCTAAGATTATGCGTGATCCCTCAATATTAAGTAAGGTACCAAAGCTATCTGAAGAAAAAGCAAAAGGATTATATGATTCTCTCATGGAGCATCAGGGGCTTGACCAAATTATGATTCGATTAACTGAATTAGGGTTTGGACCGAGACTATCGATGAAAATTTTTAAAGCATATAAACAAGACACACTCGAAATTGTTGAGAAAAATCCTTATCAGCTTATTCAAGATGTGGAAGGTATTGGTTTTCGACGAGCGGACGATTTAGGGAAATCGATTGGTATTGAGGGAAAGCATCCTGATCGCATTAGGGCGGCATGTCTTCATACGTTAAATGAACAAACGTTACAGGAAGGACATGTGTATCTAGATTACGATGCTTTGATTCGATCTGTAAATGAGCTGCTAGGTGATCGACTTGATGAAGCAGATATTTCAAGGGAACTCATTTCGCTTTATGAGAGTGATAAGTTAATTCTGGATCGAGAGAGAATCTATTTACATTCACTTTACTATGCTGAAAAAGGTCTTGTCACTGGATTGAATAATGTGATGTCACAAACAGAGTATGCTGATTCTTTTCCTGAATCTGAATTTTATCGCGCGCTTGGAGATCTCGAAGAACGACTCGGCATTCAATATGCGCCATCACAGCGTGAAGCGGTACAAAAAGCGATATCGTCTCCGTTCATGATTTTAACTGGAGGGCCTGGTACGGGCAAAACAACCGTTATAAAAGGGATTGTTGAGCTTTATGCTGAATTAAATGGCCTTTCTTTAGATCCAAAAGATTACACAAAAGAAAATCCCTTTCCCGTTCTGCTCGTCGCACCAACAGGAAGAGCAGCCAAACGAATGAGTGAAGCAACCGGATTACCGGCTTTCACGATACATAGATTACTTGGCTGGAAAGGGGAGGCGGGCTTTGAACATGATGAGAATAATCCAATTGAAGGTAGATTATTAATTGTGGATGAAGTATCTATGGTTGACGTGTGGCTAGCCAATCAATTATTTAAATCCTTACCATCTCAAATTCAATTGATTGTTGTTGGGGATGAAGACCAACTTCCTTCAGTAGGACCAGGACAGGTCCTTAAGGATATGATTGATTCACATGCTGTTCCCGTTAGTAAACTGACGGACATTTATCGGCAGGCTGAAGGCTCTTCGATTATTGATCTTGCCCACTCCATTAAAGAAGGAGAGCTTCCAGAAGAGTTCCATAAACCGACGCCTGATCGAAGGTTCTTTCCTTGTTCTCAATCTCAGATTATTGAGGTTGTTTCGCAAGTTTGTGGCAATGCATTAAAGAAGGGATACTCTCCTCGAGATATTCAAGTTCTTGCTCCGATGTATCGAGGATCAGCTGGAGTGGATCGACTAAATCAAGAGCTTCAAAAGCTATTTAACCCTCCAACAGATCAGCGAAGAGAGCTTTTTCATGGAGATCTCGTGTATCGAGTCGGAGATAAAGTTCTTCAACTTGTAAACAATCCTGAAGACAATGTGTTCAATGGCGATATGGGCGAGGTGGTTTCTGTATTCTTTGCGAAAGAAAATATTGAAAAGCAGGATCAACTTGTAGTTTCTTTTGATGGACAGGAAGTGGTTTATGACAGGCCTGACTTTAATCAATTAACCCATGCCTATTGCTGCTCTATACATAAATCCCAGGGTAGTGAGTTTCCAATTGTGGTTCTTCCTATTGTAAGAGGATATTATCGGATGCTGCGGAAGAACCTTCTTTATACAGCCGTTACAAGAAGCAAAGATTATTTGATTTTGTGCGGTGAAGAAGATGCGATTAAGCTTGCTATAAAAACAGAAGATGATCAGATTCGAAATACGCAGTTAACAGAGAAATTGCAAGAAATGATTGGCGAACAAACAACAATTGAAGAATCAATCTAAAAGTCAGAGGATTTTCTGGCTTTTTTTTATTGGAAAAACATTTGGACAGACAATACCCTTCTAAAGCCGTTGTATAGAATGTGGAGTGGATGGACAGGATGGAATGTATATCTTCTTAAATTGCTCGATTAGGAGGCGTATGGAGATGAATTGTCCAAATTGTAAAAGTAAAAATATAGGGAAGATCGGTGCCAATCAATTCTATTGTTGGAACTGTTTTGTGGAAATGTCTGTGATCAAAGGCGTACTCTCCCTTCATCAAGTAGAAGAAGATGGTTCACTTACATCCCTTGATGATTTATTTGAAGATTATGATATGCGAGTGGAACTGTAGATGGCGTGATAGCAGGAGGGATCAAATGTGAAGCGTGAATGGAACCTTAATTGGCTCATTTATTTAACAACCCTTCTGCTTGTATTTCTATGTGTGTATTTGTTATTGAAATTAGCTCCGATTTGGGAGCCGATTGTAAATGTGTTAACGGTATTGATCGTTCCCTTTTTAATTGCTTCTCTCATCACGTATTTACTTCACCCGATTGTAGAGAAAATTCATAAAGAGGGACTGCCAAGAGGCGTCGCTGTCCTCTTAATCTATCTCCTGTTTTTTGGAGGCACGGGGTATGCAATTGTTAAAGGGATTCCGCATATTGTGAAGCAGTCACAGGAGTTAATGGAGAACGTGCCGATGTTTATTGATATGTATCGAGATGCGGTGCACCATACCTATGACTTTACAGCTAATTTACCACCTGCTCTTCAAGAAAAGGTGGATCAATCGTTTCAGGATGCTGAAGATGCCGTTAACCGTACATTGACACTTGCAATTGAATTAGCGAAAAAGCTATTAAGTTCTATTTTTATTATCATGATCATTCCCTTTATTGTGTTTTATTTGCTTAAAGATTTCGAAGATTTAAAGAAAATAGCTTGGAGAGTTACACCCCCAAAATGGAGAAAACCGGGTAGAAACGTATTGATTCGAATTGATGAATCCCTTGGAAATTACATTCGAGGTCAATTTTTTGTCATTAGTGTTCTAGGTGTTCTTGCTGCACTTGGCTTTTGGTTAATTAAGCTTCCATATGCGATCTTGCTTGGCATTATTGTCGGCGTAACAGATATTATCCCGTATTTTGGACCTTTTTTAGGGGCGGCGCCAGCATTATTAATTGCGTCGACTGTTTCAGTTAAAATGACGTTGGTTACGATCATTGTCATTATTGTTCTTCAGTTTATTGAAAGCAATATCCTTTCTCCCTATATTGTAGGGAAAAGTTTGCATATTCACCCGGTCGTTATTATTTTCGGCCTCCTAGCAGGAGGAGAAATTGCCGGTGTGATTGGATTGATACTGGCAGTTCCTGTTCTGGCCGTTTTAAAGGCGCTCATTCTCAATCGTAACGAAGATGAACGAAGCAATTGACAAACGATTCAAGCTCTGACTATAATTATTTCAGAGATTAAGAAACAAACACATTGACGGATCCAGTATGTTGACCCCTATTCATGAATACAAAATGTATTCCTTAGAGAGAAGCTCCTTGGCTGAAAGAGCTTTATGAATAAGATCAGCAGAACGCTAATCCTGAGTGCGGATTAATCCCCGCCGTCTCGACCTCGTTACGGTCGCTTGAGGTGATAGACGATTATGTCTATAACCAGGGTGGTACCGCGTGAGTATGAAAACAAAACTCTCGTCCCTGATTTATTCAGGGATGGGAGTTTTTTGTATGTAAAAAAACCACCTTGAATAGCGAAAGAGTTCAATCAGAATTGAAGGAGGATGTTTCGTATGAAAAACTTATCGTCAGCTGACGTAAGACAGATGTTTATCGATTTCTTTAAAGAAAAAAGTCACTCGGTGGAACCTAGTGCATCGCTAGTACCTCATGAAGATCCAACTTTGTTGTGGATCAATAGCGGTGTCGCTACATTAAAGAAATATTTTGACGGGCGCGTTACCCCTGATAATCCACGAATTGTGAATGCACAGAAGTCAATTCGTACGAATGACATTGAAAATGTTGGAAAGACAGCTCGTCACCATACATTTTTTGAAATGCTTGGAAACTTTTCAATCGGAGATTATTTTAAAGAAGAAGCGATTGAATGGGGCTGGGAATTTTTGACGAGCAAAGATTGGATTGGCTTTGAAGCTGATAAATTATCGGTAACAATCCACCCGGAAGATGAGGAAGCTTATACAATTTGGAGTGAAAAAATTGGCCTTCCAGAAGAGCGTATTATTCGACTAGAGGGTAACTTCTGGGATATCGGTGAAGGTCCGAGTGGACCCAATACAGAAATTTTCTATGACCGTGGCGAAGAATATGGTTTTGAAGATCCTACAGAAGAACTCTATCCTGGTGGCGAAAACGAACGTTATCTTGAAATCTGGAACCTTGTGTTTTCTCAGTTTAACCATAATCCAGATGGAACTTATACCCCTTTACCTAAAAAGAATATTGATACGGGAATGGGACTCGAACGAATGGTATCTGTTATTCAAGATGCAAAAACAAACTATGATACAGATCTATTCATGCCGACAATCCTTGAAACTGAGCGAATGGCAAACGTGAAGTATGGAGCTTCTCGAGAAGGAGATACTGCTTTCAAAGTAGTCGCTGACCATATTCGAACGGTTACATTTGCAATTGGTGATGGTGCCCTACCTTCTAATGAGGGACGTGGGTACGTACTAAGAAGACTGCTTAGACGAGCTGTTCGTTTTGCTAAACAAATTGGTATTAATCGTCCGTTTATGTATGAACTTGTTCCTGTAGTGGGGGACATTATGGTTGAGTTCTACCCAGAAGTGAATACTAAGAAAGAATTTATTCAGAAAGTGATTAAGAACGAAGAAGATCGCTTTTACGAAACCTTAAATGAAGGACTTTCGATTCTTTCGGATATTATGAAGAAAGAAAAAGCAGCCGGTAATCACGTTATTTCAGGTAGCGATGTTTTCCGTCTATATGACACATACGGTTTCCCTGTCGAACTAACAGAGGAGTATGCGGAAGAAGAAGGTATGGAAATTGATCGTACAGGTTTCGAGCATGAGATGGGAATGCAGCGTAAACGTGCGAGAGATGCTCGTCAGGATGTAGGTTCTATGCAAGTTCAGGGTGGTGCCCTCGGTGATATTTCAGTGGAAAGCGATTTTGTCGGATATGAAGAGCGATCTGTTGATACAGAAGTAGTCGCTATTATAAGAGACAAAGAGTTGACGGAAGTAGCGTCAGAAGGGGACGAAATCCAAGTTATTATCCAAAGCACGCCTTTCTATGCTGAAAGCGGCGGGCAAGTGGCAGATCCTGGTGTTATTCGGGGTGAAGATGTTCAGCTTCGCGTAACGGATGTACAAAAAGCGCCAAACGGCCAGCACGTCCATACGGCGGTTGTCGAATCTGGGACAATAAAAACTGGAGCAAAAATTACAGCTGAAATCAATCGTTCAAACCGTTCGGCTATTGTAAAGAATCATACGGCAACCCACTTGCTCCACCAAGCTTTAAAGGATGTTCTTGGTGAGCATGTCAACCAGGCTGGTTCACTCGTAGGTTCAGAGCGCCTTCGCTTTGACTTCTCTCATTTCGGACAGATTACATCTGAAGAACTTGAAGAGATTGAAAAACAAGTAAACGATCAAATCTGGGCGAACATTCCAGTGAATACGATGGTAAAGCCGATTGACGAAGCTAAAGCAATGGGAGCTATGGCATTGTTTGGTGAAAAATATGGAGATACTGTTCGGGTTGTACGTGTTGGTGATTATAGTCTTGAATTATGTGGCGGTACACACGTTCAAAATACAGCAGAAATTGGCTTGTTTAAAATTGTTTCTGAATCAGGTATTGGTGCAGGAACACGTCGTATTGAAGCTGTAACAAGCGAAGGAGCTTACCAGGTTTTGAATCAGCAAGTATCGATTTTGAAAAACACGGCTAACTTGTTAAAATCAAATGTGAATGACGTTCCCTCAAGAACAGAAGCACTACTTGGTCAGATCCGTGATTTACAACGCCAAAATGATTCATTGACCTCAAAACTTGCAAATGTTGAAGCAAAGCAAATGGCAGGAGATGTTCAAGAAGTAGACGGTGTGAAAGTAGTTGCTAAACGCATTGATACAGATATGAATAACCTTCGTAGTATTGTTGATGATTTGAAATCACAGATTGGAAGCGTCATTGTCGTGTTGGGAAGTGGGGCTGATGGTAAAGTTCAACTTGCGGCTGGTATTACAGATGACCTTGTAAAAGAAGGTTATCATGCTGGGAAATTGATTAAAGAGCTTGCTACACGCTGTGGCGGTGGCGGTGGTGGTCGTCCGGATATGGCACAGGCAGGCGGCAAAAACCCTGAGAAGTTAGATGACGCACTTGCTTATGCAACAGATTGGGTTAAATCCATTTCCTAATTTGGTTTTAGTAGTGTACAATAAGAATTAGTTGACTAGTTACGATTCTAGATGGGGATCGGAGAAAGAGGTGTAAGGAATGAGTTCGATGGACAAAACAATGAAATTTAATTTTCCAGACGACGCAGACAATCACGATGTCCAGGAAGTGTTGCTCACCGTCTATAGCGCTCTTCAAGAAAAGGGCTACAATCCGATTAACCAGATTGTGGGATACCTCCTTTCTGGAGATCCGGCTTACATTCCGAGACACAATGATGCGAGAAGCTTAATTCGTAAGCTTGAACGAGATGAATTAATTGAAGAGCTTGTAAAATCGTATCTTACTCATCATCAGAGATAAGGAGACAGCATGAAAACACTTGGTTTGGATGTCGGTACGAAAACAATCGGTGTCGCGCTAAGCGATGCGATGGGTTGGACGGCACAGGGATTAGAAACGGTGAAACGTAACCCGGATATGCAGGATGTGATTCCTGATCGTTTAATGGAAATCATTAATGGGAATGATGTCAGCAAGATTGTTGTTGGACTTCCTAAGAACATGAATGGTTCAATTGGTCCGAGTGGTGAGGCCTGTCAGGCATTTGCAGAGCTCATTCGGATGACTACCAATTTGCCAGTTGACATGTGGGATGAAAGGCTGACAACTGTCGCTGCTGAGCGCATGCTGATAAGTGCTGATGTGAGTCGTAAGAAGAGGAAGAAAGTGATCGACAAAATGGCTGCTGTTATGATTCTGCAAGGATACTTAGACAGCAAGCAAAATTAATGAGGTGAAAAGCATGGAGGAAAAAGAACGCATTATCATTCCTGATGAAAACGGAGACGAACATTTATTTGAAGTTCTCTTTACTTTCGACGTAGCTGAGAACGGACAATCTTATATGACTGTGGTTCCAGCTGATCAGGCAGATAGCGAAGAAGAAGTAGAGGTTTACGCTTTCCGTTATGAAGAAGAAGATAACGAAGAACGAGACTATAAGCTCTTCCCTATCGAATCAGATAAGGAATGGGAAATGGTTGAAGAAATGCTCAACACTTTCTCAGAAGAGGACGAGAACGAATAACGTTCAATTAAAGCTACCGATGTGTTCATCGGTAGCTTTTTTCTGTTTAGTCGATCATTATAACAACGTTTCGTTACAGAATTTTGGAAATGACTACAAACCTCTATCGTTAACTTGTATAATACATGTTGGAGTAAATATGGCGAACGTTAGCAATAACGCTGACAATATGTCGACTTGTAGTATAATAGGTGAAGAACGAAAGGGGGCCTCGGCGTTGTCTGATTTTAAAGACTTGTACAAAGAGAAGCTTATGAAGCGCCAAAGTGAAAATCATACGGTAAGAAAAATTGTTTTTATCATTCTTTTGCTTTTAACCATAACGGTGGCTGCCGTTATAACAGGTGGTTACTTCTACATAAAAAACATTCTTGAGCCAGTGGATCCGAATAGCAGCACAAAAACAGCTGTTACGATTCCAATTGGATCTTCAACTTCTTCGATTGGTCAAACCTTAGAACAAGAGGGGATTATCAAAGATGGGACGGCTTTTCGTTATTATGTAAAATATAAGAATGAAAGCGGGTTTCAGGCTGGAGATTATGAGCTTTCACCATCGATGACAATGGATGAAATTATTGCGATTATGAAAAGCGGAAAAGTAATGAAAGAGGCTGTTGCTACGATTCCTGTACCAGAAGGAATCTGGATAGAAGACATAGCCGCCCGTATCGCAAAAGAACTGGATTTAAAGAAAGAAGATGTGATGAAGCAGTTAGATGATGATAAGTACATGGAGGCTCTAATTAATGAATATTGGTTTTTAACAGATGATATTCTAAATGATGATATACGTCATCCGCTCGAAGGTTATCTATTCCCTGCTACTTATGATTTTGTAGAAGAACCGTCAGTGGAAGCTGTTGTAAAAGAGATGTTAGATAAAACAGACAGTGTGTTAAATAAATATCGCTCTGAAATAGAAGATCGGGACGACTCAATCCATGAACTAATGACGCTCGCATCGATCATTGAAGAAGAAGCCTCCGCCAATGCTGATCGAACAAAGATTTCAAAAGTGTTTTATAACCGTCTGGATAAGGATATGATCTTACAAACGGATCCTACTGTTGTTTATGCCAGAGGAGAACAATCCGGTGAAATTACACAGGATGATCTTGATTTAAAATCACCGTACAATACGTATAAACAAAAAGGTTTGCCCGTAGGACCAATCGCGAACCCTGGTGAATCGTCTATAGTAGCTGCGATTGAACCTGCTGATACAGATGCCCTCTATTTCTATGCTCGCCCAAGTGGAGAGACGTTGTTCTCAAAAACAAATAAAGAACACAATAAAAAAGTAGCTAAGTATAAAGAGGAATGGGACGAGTATTATAAGAAGAAAGAAGAAGAGGCGAAACAAGAATAAGAAATTTATGGGGAATGGCGAGTAAGACTACCATTCCCCTTTCGATTATGATAAAATTATTCGGGTTACATGAAGGAGGACCGATCATGATATCCGATCATGTTGAACAATATCTTGAATCTTTACGGCCGAATCGAGAAGGCTTAATTAAAGAAATTGAGGAATATGCAGAGGAAAACCATGTTCCTATTATGGAACAAACGAGTCTCGATGTTATGCTTCAACTTCTTACTTTTTTGAAACCAAAACGAATATTAGAAATTGGTGCAGCTATTGGGTATTCAGCCATTCGTATGGCTGAGCGCTTGCCGGATACTGCCATACTTACTGTAGAACGTGACGAAACTCGTTATAACGAAGCGATTGCAAACATTGATAAAGCTGGCTATTCAGATCAAATTACAGTCCTGTTTGGCGATGCGTTTGATCTAGCACACGATCTCAAACAATACGGCCCTTATCAAGCTCTATTCATTGATGCGGCGAAAGGTCAGTATAAGCGTTTTTTTGATGAATTTTATAGTGAATTAGAAGAAGGCGGCATCGTCTTTTCTGATAATATTTTATTCAGAGGACTGGTTGCAGAAGATGAGATAGAGGAGAGGCGCTTTAAATCAATGGTGAAAAAGCTCCGTCTTTATAATGAATTTTTAATTTCCCATCCCGAGTTAGATACAACGATTTATCCTATTGGAGATGGTCTAGCTGTTAGTCAGCGTAAAAGCTCATGAAGAAGGAAAGCCGACGTACAAGTGTACGGGCGGTTTTTCTATAATAGAAGGGGAAGAATTATGGTTAATAGACCCGTAGTAATTGGTGTTGCTGGAGGATCAGGCTCTGGTAAAACCACTGTAACACGAGAGATTTTTAAACAGTTTGCCGATCAGTCCGTTTTAGTTATCGAACAGGATTCTTACTACAAAGATCAGAGTGAAAAGTCAATGCCTGAACGACTTGGTACAAACTATGACCACCCACTTGCATTTGACAACGATCTGTTAATTGAACATGTTAAAGAGTTAATGTTATATAAACCGATTCAAAAACCAGTCTATGACTATACAGTTCACACAAGATCTGATAAAATTATTCCTGTCGAACCGAAAGATGTCATTATTTTGGAAGGTATCCTAATTCTTGAAGATGAACGTCTTCGTGATCTAATGGATATTAAGCTTTTTGTTGATACTGATGCGGACCTTCGCATCTTAAGAAGAATGGTTCGCGATATACGCGACAGAGGGAGAACGCTTGATTCAGTAGTTGAGCAGTATACCTCAGTGGTTCGTCCGATGCACCTTCAATTTATTGAACCGACAAAGCGTTATGCAGATATTATCGTACCTGAAGGCGGTCAAAACCGAGTTGCAATTGACCTTATGGTTACGAAAATCCATACGATACTTGAAGAAAAAGCAATGCTATAACGATTAAATGAGGTATATTTACCTCTTTTTTTCATACAGTTTATTACGATTGATGCCCTTAATTGATGAAGGAGTGAATGAAATGGCAGAGGATAAAAAGTATTATATGACGCAAGATGGTAAAGAAAAGCTTGAGAAGGAGCTTGACCTTCTAAAAACAGAAAAAAGAAAAGAAGTTGTGGAACGTATTAAGATAGCACGTAGTTTTGGAGATCTTTCTGAGAACTCTGAGTATGACGCTGCAAAAGATGAGCAAGCGTTTGTAGAAGCACGTATTCAAACAGTTGAAAATATGATTCGTAACGCTGAAATTATTGAAGAAGACAATAGCTCATCTAATGTTGTATCAATAGGTAAGCGTGTTAAATTCGTTGAAATTCCAGACGGTGATGAAGAAGAATACTTTATCGTAGGTAGTGCAGAAGCCGATCCTTTTGAAGGAAAGATTTCAAATGATTCTCCAATGGCCAAAAGTCTTCTAGGTCGTCAAATTGGAGAGAAAGTAAACGTACAAACTCCTGGCGGAGAAATCCGTGTAGAAATTTTAGAAGTAATTTAATGAAAAGACTAAAAAAGGCAGCCATAAAGGCTGTCTTTTTCTTATGCATGAAATACTTCTCATCAAGCTCCTCTACACTGGCAAATGACCGTAGGAGGTTTGAAATAGAGAACATCCGTCGAAACTCATACAGAGGTGAGAGATATGATAAGGAGAAGGATAATTGGGATTGGTCTCCTCCTTGTATGTGGGATGTTTTTGTTAATCGGACGTTTGATCCAACTTCAATTAGTTGAAACGGAGTCTTACTCAAAACATCATATCAATTTAATCGAAGCTAGCATCAATCAACGTACACAGTCCTATGTGCTAGATGAAGGTAGAGGAACGATACTTGATCGGAATGGCACTCCGATGAGTGAATCAATTCCTTCTCTCGTTTTATTTCCATTTCTTAAAGAGAGGGAATGGCCACTTGAGGAGGTTGCCCAAATTATAAATGTCACTCCAGAGAGTCTTGAACGCTCATTTGAGGGACAGTTACAACCATTTACTTTTGACAAAACGTTAACGATTGATCAAATGAAAGAGATAAATGAACAAAGTATTCCTGGGGTCTACGCTGTCCACAAGCCTGTGAATAAAAATCCATTGGCGAGTCATGTTATTGGGACTGTGAGACCTAATCCGGAATTAATTCAATCAAAATATCCAGAGAAATGGGCTGAAGGATCCATTGATGAAGAAACAAAATTAGGAATATCGGGGCTTCAGCTTGCATTTGATCCCTTTTTGTTATCTGAAGGTGATACAACGCTCCTTTATCATGCGGATCGTCAGGGGAACCCTCTTCTTGGACTTGATGTGAAGTATTTCTCTAATACGGATTCATTTTATCCTCTGCAAGTGAAGACCACTTTAGATACAAAAATTCAGAAGAATTTAGAAGAGGCGATCGATAACTCAGGTATTACGAATGGTGGTGCGGTTCTCATTGATATCGACTCTAATAACTTAATCGGTATGGTTAGTCGTCCATTATTCAGCTCAGAAGACCCCTTAGGGAAAGGGGCTATGAATCAAATGGTGAAAGGGTACTTCCCAGGGTCTGTATTTAAAACAATTATTCTTGCAGCAGCCTATGAAAGTGGGGTTAAAGATGCGCGTCTCTTTGACTGTGATCAAAATTTGTATCGCGATGGTATTGGTAATCGTACGCTAGGGATGCTTAGCCTTAAAGATAGTTTTGCCCAAAGCTGTAATGCGACCTTCACACAACTTGCTGAAGAGCTCATTAAGAGTGATCCAGATGTCATTGAGAAAACCGCAGAGAAACTCGGAGTAGGAACAACGGTTGGATGGGAAGATAAGCTTTATCATTATGAAAATTTTAAGCAGTTTCCTGACGAGTCTAGCCCGATCTTTTTTAGAGATGAAAAAGATAAGAGGATACGTAAAGCAATCGACCAAACAGCCATTGGTCAATTAAATGTGAAATTAAGTCCACTTGCAATTGGTAATATGATGGCGACAATTGGAAGGGGTGGGGAAGCGAAAGATGTGAAAGTCGTTAGTGATGTTCTATATCGAAATGGAACGACTTTCCTTAGCTTCAAAGAGATAAGCCATAATGAAAAACTTTCGAAAAACACCAACAAATCTCTTCAAGAATCTTTGCGAGAAGTGGTGATAAGTGGAACTGGGAAGGCTTATTTAAACGATCTACCGTTACAAGTAGCAGGAAAATCAGGTACTGCAGAACTTGGTGAAGATGTCTCCTTTGATCATCAATGGTTTGCTGGTTATTTTCCTTATGATTCTCCAAAATATTCTTTAGTAGTTGTGGATTTTGAACGAAAAGAAAAGCAACATCGAGCTTATGAAGCATTTGCTACCGTTGTTAAGGATTTATACAAAAATGAGAGATAAAAACGATACAAAAGTCAAGCCTTCTACGAATCATTTAGAGATGGTAAAATAAGAACAACAGCTAAATAGAGGAGTGGATAGGTTTGAGATCACGATATGGGGACCGTCATTCAAAGAGAAAACAAAATATCGTCCTAAATAGTTTAATTGGAATTGTTCTCGCAGTGATACTTGTACTTGTTGCCAACATTGTTTTCACTGGTGACGACTCTCAACAAACAGCAAGTGAAGAACAACAAACCGCGCAAACGAATTCGGATGAAAAATCAAATAGTAGCAGTGACGATAGCGTTACTTCTGATGAAGCTAAAGATTCAGAGGATAGTGAGTCAGAATCGAATAACGCCACTGATAAAGATAGTACGAAAGAAGAAAATGCTGACGAAGAGAAAGATCAGGATAAAGATAAAGAGGATCAGGATAAAGAAGTGCAAGAAAAGGAAAAAACTGATCAAGAACCAGGCGAACCAAACCTCGAAGGCCCTTGGGAACCTGTAGGTACAACACAGTCAGGCCCCCATACTTCTAGCTATGAGCTTGGTTCAACTGATTGGAATGAAAAGTTAAAAGCTGTTGAATCTGTTATGGGAATGTCTGCAGATGAAATGACAATCTGGAAAATAGGGGGCAACGGCGGACCTCAACAGTCATATGCACGTGTAAGTAAAGCTGGCTCCGGAAATCAGGTTTATCACATCGAACTTGAATGGGTTGATGGAAAAGGATGGAAGCCGGTTAGTGTTAAACCAGAATAGCAGAAAAGCAGGAGCGTATGCTCCTGCTTTTTTATTTGGCTTTAAAATGAACGACAGCAGAATAGTAGGGTCTTCCTGATTTCTCATGGGTGATGGCGTGATGGTGAACAGAATGAACCTGTAAAAGCAAAGCCCGGTTGTTATCAATCTGAACTTGGATTTTTTTCTCGATCTCTTCTAGTGAAAACCCTTCGAAAAATTCTACTTTATCGTCGATCCGTTCGAGCGAAAAACTCATTTGTTGTGCTCCTCCTTAAAATGCGACCATCTTTCAGTCTACACATTTTTGTTAAATCATACAAATTGATATTCAAAAAAGAATATGATAAGTTAGAACCATAATGCATATTATTCATACCTTAATAGTATGAATTAAATTTTGGAAAGCGATGTGACAGTAATGGGAAGAGAGTTTATTGATTTATTTGAGCGTTGGGCAGACTCTTACGATACAACAGTGTCTGGACAGGATGAAGAGTATCGGGACGTTTTTAAAGGCTACGATGGAATCTTATCTTCAGTCGCTCAAGCTTCCTCAGGACACGTTTTAGAATTTGGTGTTGGAACAGGGAATTTAACTTCTATTTTACTTAATAAAGGACTGGAAGTAACTGGGGTAGAACCGTCAAAAGCGATGAGAGAAAAGGCAAGTGAAAGGTTACCAGATGTCACGTTTTATGATGGCGACTTTATGGTTTTCCCAACTCCGACCAAACCTGTACAAACAATCGTGAGTACCTATGCATTTCACCACCTCACTGATGAAGAAAAAAAGACCGCTATTCACAAATATAGCCAACTACTGGGGCAAAATGATAAAATTGTATTTGCGGATACAGCATTCAAAGATGAGAATGCTAGAATAAAGATGCATGAGAAAGTGAAAGCAAAGGGATATTACAATTTGCTACAGGACTTGCAAACGGAATATTATACAACGATTCCAGTATTAGAGGAACTTTTCCAACAACATGGATTTCGAGTTGTGTTTACTCAGCTAAATGATTTTGTTTGGCTGATGGAAGCCGTTAAAAATTGAACAGGTAAAGGAGTACATCATGAAGATCGGTATTATTGGAGCAATGGAAGAAGAAGTAAGAATTTTACGTGACCGTCTTGATCACAGAGAAGAACAGGTGATTGCAGGATCTGAGTTCACTACAGGAAGCATTGATGGCCAGGAGGTCGTTCTCTTAAAATCAGGCATTGGTAAGGTGAATGCGGCTATCGGTACGACATTAATGAATCAACTATTTAAACCAGATTATATTCTAAATACAGGTTCTGCAGGTGGATTTAATCCTGAGCTAAAAGTAGGCGACATCGTGATTTCTTCCGAAGTTCGCTACCATGATGTGGATGCTACCATTTTCGGTTACGAATATGGCCAGGTTCCTCAAATGCCGGCGCTTTATGAACCAAACAGCATGCTTGTTGAAGCGGCTGAAAGAAGCGCAGAGAAAGTAACGGAGCACCAGGTAGTGAAAGGTATGATCGCAACAGGCGATTCATTTATGAATGACGCAGATAGAGTGGAATATGTTAGATCAAAACTATCCAATCTCGACGCTGCAGAGATGGAAGCTGGAGCGATTGCACAAGTTTGTTATCAATTTGGTACACCTTTTGTCATTATCCGCTCACTTTCTGATATTGCTGGGAAAGAATCAAATATTTCTTTCGATCAATTTCTAGAAACAGCTTCAATTAATTCAGCAAACTTAATTTTAAATCTAGTGGAGGAGTTGAAGAAGAATGGCTAAAAAAATGAATGTAGAAAGTTTCAATCTTGATCATACAAAAGTAGCAGCCCCATATGTTCGCCTTGTAGGTGTAACGAAAGGGCCAAACGGTGATGAAATCTATAAATACGATATTCGCTTTAAGCAACCAAATAAAGAACATATGGAAATGGCAGGGCTCCATTCCATTGAACACTTAATGGCCGAAAACATTCGTAACCATATGGATAATGTTGTTGATATTGGGCCAATGGGTTGTCAAACAGGATTTTATCTAGCGGTTCTGAATCACTCTAATTATGATGAGATCTTAGAAGTTCTTGAGAAAACTTTACAGGATGTGCTTAATGCTGATGAAGTACCAGCATGCAATGAAGTGCAGTGTGGATGGGCTGCTAACCACAGCTTAGAAGGAGCTAAAGAAATCGCAGACGAAATGCTGACACACCGTGACGAATGGCATATTGTGTTTGCTGAATAGAAAGGGTTTCACACTATGGAAATCTTTCATAACATTCATGAGCTCGTCGGCCGCACTCCGGTCATCGAGCTTCATCATTTTGATATACCGAAGGGCGTTCGCCTTTTCGCTAAGCTTGAGTTCTATAATCCTGGAGGTAGTATTAAAGATCGACTCGGACAGGAATTACTACAGGAAGCCATTGAGCAAAATCGAATAGCTCCGGGTGGAACATTTATCGAACCTACTGCAGGAAATACAGGCATTGGCCTCGCTCTTGCAGCTGTCAATCGTGGGTATACTGTCATGTTTGTGGTCCCTGAGAAGTTTAGCATGGAGAAACAAGATTTAATGAGAGCACTAGGTGCCAAAATCGTGAATACCCCTACTGAACAAGGAATGAAGGGTGCAATTGCCCGAGCGGAGGAACTTATTAAGGAAATACCTAATTCATATATGCCTCGTCAGTTCGGAAACCCAGCTAACCCTCTCACTTATTATAAAACGCTCGGCCCAGAACTGTGGAGGCAGCTTGACGGTGAGCTTAACGTTTTCGTAGCTGGTGCAGGAACGGGTGGAACGTTCATGGGGACAGCTCGCTATTTAAAGGAGCAGAATTCGAGTGTGAAAACGGTCATTGTTGAACCTGAAGGATCTATTTTAAGCGGTGGGCAATCCGGTCCTCATAAAACAGAGGGAATCGGTATGGAATTTTTACCAGATTACATGGATGACGCTTACTTTGACAGTATTCACACTGTGACAGATGACGTTGCTTTCAAACGTGTAAGAGAGCTTGCTGAAAAAGAAGGTCTTTTAGTAGGTAGTTCTTCAGGTGCGGCCCTTGAAGCTGCTCTTATTGAAGCACAGCAAGCCCTTCCAGGAACGAATATTGCTACGATCTTTCCAGATAGTAGTGAACGATACTTAAGTAAGAAGATTTATGAGGGAGGCATTTAAGCAATGAAGCCAAAAACAAAACTCATTCATGGTGGGGTTACTGGGGATCCGCAAACGGGGGCGGTCTCAGTACCAATCTACCAGGTTAGTACGTATAAACAAGAAGCAGTTGGCAAGTTCAACGGCTATGAATATTCCAGGACAGGAAACCCAACTCGTCACGCTCTTGAGGAGTTAATTAAAGATCTTGAAAATGGTTTCGCAGGTTTCGCATTTGGGTCTGGCATGGCAGCCATTTCCTCTGTAATGATGATGTTCGATTCTGGAGATCATGTGGTCATGACAGATGACGTATACGGAGGAACGTATCGTGTAATGACAAAGGTGTTAAATCGTCTTGGCATTGAATCCACATTTGTTAATACAACTGATTTAGACGTAGTAAAAGAATCGATACGAGATAATACGAAAGCCATTTTTGTTGAAACCCCAACGAATCCGTTATTGAAGGTTACAGATATCCAAGCTATTTCGAAACTTGCTAAAGACCATAATCTTTTAACAATCGTTGATAATACCTTTAATACACCATATTGGCAAAACCCAATTGATCATGGGGCCGACATCGTTGTGCATTCAGCTACCAAATATTTAGGTGGACATAGTGATGTTGTGGCAGGACTTGTTGTCGTTAATTCTAAAGAGCTTGCGGAAGAAGTTCATTTTGTTCAAAATTCTGCCGGGGCTATTCTTGGACCACAAGATTCGTGGTTGCTTATTAGAGGGTTGAAAACGCTTGGTGTTCGAATGGAAGAACACGAAAAAAACACTGCTAAAATCGTTCAATTTCTTAGCAAGCATCCTTCCGTAGAAAAAATCTACTATCCAGGGTTAAGTACACATCCTGGTAATGATATTGCTGTAAATCAATCGCGTGGATTTGGTGGGATGATTTCCTTTGATATTGGAAGTGCAGAGAAGGCAGATGAGCTATTAAGTAAAGTGAAATATTTTACTTTAGCTGAAAGTTTAGGAGCAGTAGAAAGCTTAATTTCCGTTCCTGCGCGAATGACGCACGCTTCTATTCCAAAAGATCGACGAGCAGAGCTCGGCATTACCGAAGGGCTTGTTCGTATTTCTGTTGGACTTGAAGATGCAGAGGATCTGATTGAAGACCTTTCAAATGCATTAGGATAAAAGTAGAAAGCCCTTATCCGATTCACGGGTAAGGGCTTTTAGAAGACTGGAAAGAGTTACATCTCTAGTACCTTGGTTTTTTATGATAGAATAAAAGCCGAGAGAGGTGAGCACTATGAAGCAACTTCAAGACAAAATGACAGACTATAAGCGATTTGCGTTTGTATTGCTTAGTCTTAGTGTTTTCTTATATATTGGTTCTTTTCTCCCGGTTCAAGGAAAGACAGATGGCGCTGCCCTTATACTGACTGGTGGAGGATTTTTACTAGTTGGGATTGCGATTTTCTTTTATTCTCGCGCGATCGCCATACAGAAAAAAATAAATGAGCAAAACATGAATTCTTAACTAATAGATGAAATACAACAATGAAAAGCCGATTCCTTAAATAATAGGAAGCGGCTTTTATTATTCTTTGATGCGTAATTGAGCTTAATAAGTCATAATTTCTTTCAGCCGTCCCTGCCATTTCTCATCATCAAGAATAATTTGGAATGAGATACGTCTGTTTTTCTCGTATGCTTCATTCGTGTCTTCTTCGACAACCGGTTTGTATTCTGAGTAACCTGTTGCGGCTAAATATTTTGCGTACTCAGGTGAATTAAGCTTTGGGTTCGCCTTCATTAGTTCTTTAACGACAGCTACAGAACGATCAGCTGAAAGTTTCCAGTTATCATAAGGTACTTTGTCAGTGTGTCCTTCAATTAAAATGATGTAGAGATATTGACTAATGTCTTCCTCGTCAATTAAATTTGCAAAAACATCTGCTAAATCGTTTAATACTCCTTTTCCTTCCTCACTAATTTTAGCACTTCCCGTGTCAAATAAAATATCCCCCTCAACTGAAATCGTATTGTTTGGCCCACGCACAATCTTGTCTTTTCCAACATTTTCTTCTAACTGTTCTTCAATTAAATCACTAATATGCTTTTTTACATCAGCTACTTTTGCTAGTTCTTGTTTCATAACGGTTTGATCATAAGCGTCATAAATCATTTGAACGAAGGCAATAATTGCAATAAAAAGCATGACGAGAACGATCATTGCCATCATATCTGCAAAACTAGGCCAATAGTGTTCTTCATCACCCGGGATTTGAAAGCGTCTTTTTCGATTTTTCATCGATTATCACCAATTATTCTAGATTGAACATGCTGCTGGGCCATTGATTGACGACGCATTTGCTCTTCGTAGAGGCGTAGCTGTAGCTGGTGTGATTCTGCTAGCTGATGTTGAATATCTTTAAGCTCACGAGCCAGTCCCTGGTAAAGAGAATCAATGCTGTTTGATAAGGCTCTCATTTCATGCTGAAGAGGCTGATCACGCTGATCGCGTTCCATTCGATGGATAATCGGTTCGAGTGCTTCTCGTTTAATTTTATCAAGAGAGCTATACCACGCTTTTTCAAGTTGGGATACTGATTCAGCAAATTCTTGAGATGCTCTCCCATATTGATTCTGTTTATCCTGGTAGCGGTAATACCATTCGTCCTGCATCTGATGAACACGCCGTTCAAGCTCCTCTTGTGAGCCCTGGAAACGCTGCATTTGTTCATCCAGTCCTCTTAAATAATGCTGCCCTGTCTCCTCAGATTTTTTCTGGGTATCTTTAATTAATTGATCAGAACGTTGAACGAGCTGCTCGAATTTACGCTGTCCTGCTTCATGATGCTTTGATAAAGACTGAAGCTGACTCTCAAGATTTTTTAATCGATTGCCAAGTTCGATAATACCGTTCGTAGCTTTTTCTTGAACGCCGTCTAGTTGTGTAAAGGACTCTTGAAGCTTCACACCGAATGCTTCTAATGTCGTTGTGCTATTTGAAAACTGTTCCGTATATTCACGCTGCGCTGACAATGTCGCTTGAACGTCTTGCATCGCCTGTTCAAGCCCAGATGTAAAGTTAACCATGTTCGTTGAGAAATCTCCAAGCGTTTCATGAAAGCTTTCTTGAATTCGTCCCGCTAGGCGGTCCAAAATTCGCTCCATTTCATCATGAGGTTTTTCCTGAGTTAAGTTTGCATTCAAATTATGATCAAGAAACGACTCACAATCGGAAATGATTTTCTCTAAATAATAGGCTGTTGTCCGTCCATTCGTTAATACACCATTTTGGATTAGCGTTAAAAAAAGAGCATTTCCAATGCCTGCTATACTCGTAATAAAAGCAACGCTCATACCTTGAAATGGACTAGAAATCGCTTCAATTACAGAAGCTAGATTTAAATTGGCATCTTCTGGCTTTTGTGATAGAAACATAAGCGTTTCTTGCATGGAAGAAATGGCAAGCGTTAACCCAATAAAAGTTCCTAATATCCCGATGATAATCGAGGTCGGTGGGAGCTGCTGCATAAATCGCATCATGCCTCCAGCAGGAACGCGAGCAAAACCAAACAGAGGAACCGATTCTTTAAAAAAATGTTTTTCAATAAGCGCTTGCGTATTCACTTGAGAAACGCCTGCTAGATGGTAGGATTTATAATCCTTAATCACATTTTGAATCCATGGTGCTGTATAAGCCGTTGCATCATTTTGAACTTCTGCATTTTCAATATCTCTCAGCCATTTCTTCATTTGAATACTAATTTGAATCGTAGCTGTTACTCCAAACACAGCAAGGAACCCAATGATAAAGAGGACGATTGTTGTCACGTTCAGCATATGTTCACCTCCGCTTTATACATATGTATGTCCTCTTTAACAGAACTTTCATGCTTTCTGCAGAGGTGATGAGATCAAAGTAAATTTCGACGATGATTGTCGAAAAAATTCTTTTTAATAAAATATTTAGGTAATTTAGTAAAAAAGGTTTACAAAAATGGAAGTGATGGATATACTTACCTTTGTAAACAATTATGAAAAAAGGAGGTCGAACAGAATGATGAAGATGATGAAAGTAAAAGTTATTGTAACTCAATATGAACGATCTGTTCGACCAGCGCCTCTTTAAGAGGGAATCCTTTTTTACTAACGGATTGAAAAGCCGCAGGTCGACGCCTGCGGTATTTCTATGCTTTTTTAGCCGCAGGCTCATGCCCTGCGGCTTTTTGTGTCCGAATTTTGAGAGGAGGAATTAAATTGGTTATTAAAGGAAACGTGACGTTTAATGTGCAAGAGAAAAGGAGAAAATGGGTCCCCTGAAATAACTGTACGGAAAGGAGGTCGTTAACATGTTGCCATTCCATCTAATGATCATAACAAAAATGAAAAGCGTTTTTGACCGAAGTCTCTCATCTGAGCTTCATCAGCGCTCCATTCACGAACGCATGTCAGAAGCTGAATCTAAACGAGATCGAGCTTCGATGTGGTTGTCCTAATTCAATACAAAAAAAGGAGAAATGATCATGTTAACGATAAACTTAGTATTTGTCACAATTGGTATTCGCGTTCATGAGCGAACGTTGGAGGAAGAAAAAAATGATTTGCGAGTAAAAAGTGAAATGAATCAGGTCCATGAAAAACAGTTTAGAATGTTCTAATATTACGTAATGAAAGGAAGAGTAAAATGAGGATCACCTTAAAAAAATGCGCTATTCAAAAATGGATCACTGTAGAGAAAGGGTTAACCTGAAACGAATAAATAAGAAGGGAGTGGAGTGGAATGACTTTAAACTTAGTATTTGTCACAATTACTGTCACGATCAATCGTTATCGGCAAACGCTTGATCAAGAGTTAAACCATAAAAGAAGACGGGAAATAATTGATGCTAATGAATACAAGCAAAGCTTCTATATCCATCATTAATAAATAAAGGCAGGTGTAATCCTGCCTTTTTATTTTGAATATCCTTTTCAGAACTGAATCTAATCTATTCTTTCGATTTACAATAGAAGAGTACATATGGGGAAACAGTTTTTAAAAGAATAGGAAGGGGTATTGATTACTAGCGCTTAATGTATAAAAATATAAGAAGTGGTCTTAAAAAGGAGTGATTGAGAATGAGAGAAATGCAAAAAGAAATCATTCAAGAACTTGGTGTGCAGCCAACAATTGATGTAAAAGAAGAAGTGACAAAGCGAGTAGGGTTTTTAAAGGAATATTTAAAGAAAAGCGGAACAACAGGGTTCGTCCTGGGGATTTCAGGTGGACAGGATTCATCACTTGCAGGAAAATTTGCTCAGATGGCTGTTGAAGAACTACGGGAAGAAGGAATCGATGCCTCCTTTATTGCCGTCAGATTGCCATACGGTGAACAGAAAGACGAAGATGACGCCCAGGCTGCTTTAAAATTTATTAAACCGGATCAAACGGTTACCATCAACGTAAAGCCTGCTGTTGATGCATCCGTTTCAAGTTATCTAGAAGCTACGGGTAATAACTTAACTGACTTTACAAAAGGCAATAACAAAGCTAGAGAACGCATGATTGCTCAATACAATATTGCAGGAGACGAGAAAAAGCTTGTCATTGGAACGGACCATGCTGCAGAAGCTGTGACAGGCTTTTATACCAAGCATGGGGATGGGGCATGCGACATTACTCCACTTTTTGGTTTAAATAAGCGACAGGGTAGATCTATTCTGGAAGACATTGGGATGCCAGATCATCTTGTAGAAAAAGTGCCAACAGCTGATCTTGAAGATGATCGCCCTTCTCTTCCAGATGAAGAAGCACTTGGAGTAAGCTATAATCATATTGATGATTATCTTGAAGGAAGAGAAGTACCTGAAGAAGCAGCCAAAACGATTGAAAATCATTTTAGCAAAACAAAGCATAAGCGAAATATGGCAGCAACCATTTTCGATAAATGGTGGAAATAAGATTAGAAAGAGACCTGAATAAGGTCTCTTTTTTTTGCGTATGAATAGATGAAACGTTCGATTTACATCACAAAGGAGTTTCGCATATGAAAGACTATTCTGGTGTACTTCATTCAATCGTACGCAGGCTACAGAAACAGGCTAGCATGAATGTACCAATTCAACTTACAGACTATTTTCCTGGTGAACGATTAATTGGGGGAAAGTATTCGTTAGAAACGAATATGATCACGATTTATATGGAAGAGGTAAGGAAACAATGTATTCTTCTATTCGGTTCTGATGACCTTTTGAATGACTATTTTACCGTGATAGTGGCACACGAACTTGGTCACGCCGCTGACGAAAGCCTTGTCCTGTTAGCGAAAGAGAGGTCAAGTACACGATGTGTAAATAAGAAGAGGCAGTTGTCGATTATCATAGAAGACAATGCCTGGAAATTTGCAATGAAACTGATACCAGAGTTGTCTCATATTCTTGTTACTGTGAGGAATCAATCAATGGCTCTTTACGGGGAGTGAGAAATCATTCAGTAGAAAGACTTTTTAGAAAGGATATACAAAATCGATCCACCTTGTTACTATAGTTAAAAAACTATGATTTTAGCCATCTCATGTAAAGGTGTGACGATCGTGAAGGTAATCAAAACGTATTATCCGAAAGTGAGAGCGATTGAACTGTTCATGTTTCTCGTCTACGGTATTGTCGTTTGCTTTGGTACCTTTTTGTTGTGGGTTAAAGGTGATTTATCATTCGAACGCTGGCGAACCTTCATGCTGATCGGCTTAATTTATTTGTCGTTTTGTATCTTTCTTAGCTTTTGTATTCGAACACAGCGAATTGAATTAACTGAGTATCGTATTGAACATAAACTACTTGGATTGAGTTATCGAAGTGTTGCTTTTTCTTCTGTGAAAAAAGTAATGTTTGGCAAAGTTAATGGCTCGCCCGTCGTTGCCATTATTAATGGGAACATGGAAAAACCAATCTTTGTGCCTTATCTTCCATTCGAAAAAGATTGGGAAGAGATTAGTTCATTTATTAAAGAGAAGAATCAAAAAGTTATTATTTCGATGTAAAGAAGCGCCATCAAGGCGCTTCTTTATTCTTTACATAGGTTTACTTATGACATAGCGGGTTCAAGCGCAACAGCAGGGCCAAAAAATTCAAAATGCATATTCTTTTCTTCTACACCGAGGTTTGTTAACGCAACTTTAATAGCTTTCATAAATGGAAGAGGACCGCAGAAATAATACTGAGTCTCTTCGTCAAGAGACAATATTTCTTTTAACCAGTCGCTTGTGATAAAGCCTTCTTTATTATAGCTCTTTTTATCAGCATCGTTTTCTGTCGGCGCTTCGTAACAGACGAAATAATCTAGAGAAGGGTGTTCCAGAGAGAGAACTTCACGGTGAAAAGCATGAACATTTCCGTTAAGTGCTGCATGAATAAATGTTGTTTTTCTATGTTGAAGCGCACTGCTCTTTAGCATGCTAAGCATAGGAGTAATCCCTACACCACCACTCAAGAGGACAATTGGAGCTGTTGAATTTTCTAAATAAAAATCTCCTGCTGGAGCAGTAACGGTAAGCTGATCGTTTACTCCGACATGATCATGTAAATAATTAGATACAATACCATCAGGCTTTGCGGTGTTGGCTTCTTTTTTGACAGATATTCTATAATAAGGTTTTCCAGGTACGTCCGAGAGGCTGTATTGACGAATATGAGTATATTGATCATCTGGGATCGATACTTTTACACTAATATATTGCCCAGATTTGAACGAGGCAATTGGTTTTCCATCAAGTGGCTTTAAGTAAAACGATGTGATAACGTCACTTTCCTGTTCCTTACGATCAACAACAAAAATACGCTCCTGTTCCCAACCACCAGGCTGTTTTGCAGCATCTTGGTACATTTCTTCTTCTACTTCAATAAAAACATTAGCAATCACCCCGTATGCCTCTTCCCATGCTTGAAGAATTTCTTCTGTAGCATCATCTTTTAAAACATCTTTAATGGCTTTTAATAAATATTCTCCTACGATTGGATAATGCTCTGGTTGAACCCCTAGGCTTCTATGCTTATGAGCAACCTGTTTTACAACGGGTAGAATGGTTTCTAATTGATCAATGTTTTTTGCTGCAGCATAAACTGCGTTAGCGAGAGCTTGCTGCTGCTTGCCTTGTTTCTGATTAGCATGATTAAAAATATTTAACAGTTCAGGATGGTTCGTGAAGAGCATGTTATAAAAGCGTTTTGTAATGTCAGTTCCGTGAATTTCTAGAACAGGTACAGTCGATTTAATCGTTGCTATTGTTTTGGGTGATAACATAAAAAAACCTCCAGTTGTGTTAAAGATGTATTTTAAATATATCTTTATGGTACCGGTTATTCCTCCTAAAAGCAATATCCAAAATGAATCTTTAAACGAATGTTCACATCTTATCTAGAGCATTACATAACGTTAAGTTTTTAATGATATGATAAAATAGACCTATGAACATAGGATTGAAAAGAGGTTGAATGACCATGCGATTAACAAATTATACCGATTACTCTTTAAGAATGCTAATTTATCTTGGGAGTATGAAAAAAAATAACTTAGCAAGCATACAAGAAATTGCAGATGCTTATCAAATCTCGAAAAATCATCTTATGAAAGTCGCACATGAACTTGGAAAAAAAGGATATATCGAGACAATAAGAGGGAGGAATGGAGGGTTAAGATTAGCCCAACTCCCTAAGGAAATTAACGTTGGAGAGGTTGTTAGAAGTACCGAAGAGGATTTTAATTTAGTGGAGTGCTTTGATAAAGAAAACAATTCATGTGTAATCAGTCCTGCCTGTCGTCTAAAGCACGTTCTTCATTCGGCTCTGACAGCGTATTTTGAGGTTTTAGATCAATATCAATTGGCTGATCTTATCGTAAATGATGAGATGCTTAGACAATTATTTGAGACGAATCGATAAGGTAGCAATCATTGTTTAGATGAATACACTGTCATATGAGGAGTGTGGCAGTGTATGGAATGGTTTGAACTAACGGGTGTTGGAGGAATTGTTGCGATTCTTGCAGTAATACGTATGAAATATGGTCGGTATTCAGCTCATCATCGTTATTTAAGGGAAGAGTTTATGTCTGAAAAATGGATAAAAGAAAAGAAGAGAAATCATGATGACCGATGAGACGTTTCCTTGCTGAGGGGCGTCTTATTTTTTTGATTTAAAATTCCAGAAGGACAGACACGTGGGGGTAGGCAATTACATAAGCTTAAGATATAGTAACAGCCCATCAATGGGAGGTGAGTATGTGTCCTTACTGGCAGCACTTGCTTACGTTTGTAAGGAAGTTCTTTTCTTTGTCTCATTTGTGAAAAACAATGCCTTCCCCCAGCCTCTTTCTAGAAAAGATGAAAGAAAGTATTTAGAATTAATGGCTGAAGGAGATGAAGATGCAAGAAATCGGCTCATCGAACACAACCTCCGTCTCGTGGCCCATATTGTGAAAAAGTTCGAAAATACTGGCGAAGACCCTGAAGATCTTATCTCGATCGGTACAATTGGTTTAATTAAAGCAATTGAAAGTTATTCAACAGATAAAGGCACAAAGCTAGCAACCTATGCAGCAAGGTGTATTGAAAACGAAATTCTCATGCACTTACGGGCTTTGAAAAAGACAAAAAAAGATGTGTCTCTACATGATCCAATCGGTCAGGATAAGGAAGGCAATGAGATTTCACTTATTGACGTTTTAAAAGCAGAAACGGAAGATATTGTAGAGTTAATTCAACTTAATATGGAGAAAAAGAAGATCTATGAATACATTCATATTCTAGATGATCGTGAAAAGGAAGTCATTGTGGGACGGTTTGGTTTAAACCTTGAAAAAGAATTGACACAGCGGGAAATTGCAAGGCAGCTTGGTATTTCTCGAAGTTATGTTTCAAGAATTGAAAAAAGAGCACTAATGAAATTGTTTCATGAGTTTTATCGAAATCGAAAAGAAAGTGGTGCGTAACCCTGCTAAAAAGCGGGGTTTTTTTAATTTACTCAGCCTAACTTCCAAATGGAAAAAAGAGCAATGTCAATCGTTGAAATGTAGTGGTTAAGAACGTTTGTTCGGAATATAATAAGAATAAACGATCGTATGGGAAGGGAGTGTCTCATGTATAAGAATATAAAAAACCACTTAAAACACCAGAAAAAAGTAGAAATGATCTATGTATCTGGACAAAACAAGATTACTAAGAGAATTGTTAGGATACTCAATGTAAACGAACAAGAAATTACTGGGTATTGTTACTTAAGAGGGGATGTTCGAACATTTAAGGTTGAACAAATTCTAGCTTTATACTCTTTGTAATACTTCCAAAGTAAATTGCAGTGAGGAGTAAAAAAAAGAACTCCGAAGGTTTCCCTCCGAAGCATTTTAAGGTTGGTCTATTGTAGTTTAACACACAAAAGCGAAAAAGCAATAACGGATCGCTGAATTGGTGTGATTACTTTTCAGCATCTTCATTTGTATTGTACGTAGAAAGAATTTTTCGAGTCCAAATGCGGTAACCTTCTCCATTGAGATGAAGACCATCGAACGTAAAATCTTTATTCAACTGCCCAAATTCGACTAGCTCTGGATAAATATCGATATATTGATAATCATACAGATTTGAGAGGTCTTCTAAACGCTTGTTTAAATCACGAATTGTGGCGTTATTAAGAGGATGACCAGTTAATGCCGTGTTAACGGGGAATAAACTTTGAACGTACACCTTTGTATTAGGAGATCGCGTCTTCAGAATATCAAGAATCTGCTTATAGTTTGTCTCAATTTTATTAATGGGCTGACCTGCAATCATATCGTTAATCCCAATTAATAAATACACCCGATCAGGTTTCGCTTTTACCACCTCATCAATTCGGTTAAGTACTCCAGTGGTTGTATCACCAGCAATGCCTCGATTTAATACCTCGTGATCACTGAGAGCTTCTCCCCATTCATAATAATCAGTCAAGCTATCACCAAGGAAAATTGTCTCACTGTCTTTGTGAGTATAAGAGTCATATATGCTCTTTTTCGTTTGATAATATTTGGTATAGTACGTAATGTTTTTCTTCTTGGACTCTGAATCGTTCTCGGGCATTTCGTTTGCATTGGTTCTAAGAAAATCCGTTTGATTTTCAGCCAGCGCTAGTAAAATAGCTAGAGAACCGGCAACTAATACCAGAATCCATACTTTTTTCCTCACTAGTATCACACTCCTATAGATTACGATAGGTATTATACCCTATCTTCAAAGAAGTGAAAGCTGAAATTGTGATTAGATACAAAAATGAGTAAAAAAACCCCCGAAATTGGAGGTTTAAAGAGAAATATTAGTCTCTTTTTGTAAAAAGTCGATATTTTTATAATAGGCATCTTTAACAAGAAGGTTAGGGCCTAGACATTTCACTGCTGGACAGTGGCAGCTTATGCTTTTAGCAACTTTACTTTCTTGCCATTTTTGATAAGCGTCATTTAAATTTGTGTCTTTAATATTCCCAAGTGGAGGAGTGTCACCAAAATCAGTGACGATGATGTCTCCGTCAAATATGTTTAAGTTTAACCTTGAGCGACCATCTGGATCATTTCTAACTGTTACGTTTGGCTCAGCATATAATCTTTCTAGGAGTTTGAGATCTTCTGAATTTGAACTACACGGGTAGAATGGCAGTGTTCCAAATAGCAGCCAGACGTCGGGATCTCGGTTGTCTAATAGACGGTGTATACCTTCACGAATTTCATCCAGTGAAGCAATGTCTAAATCAGAAGCAAAATCTGAAGGGTACATTGGATGAATCTCATGTCTCTGACAACCCATCTCTGCAATTTGTTTATGAATGCTAACGATATTCGGAATTGTTCTGCGATTAATCATAGTCTCGGCTGAAACGATTACTCCTTTAGAAGTTAAATCTTTTGCGTTTTCAACCATGCGATGAAAATAGGACTCTCGTTGAGCGATCGAAGGTTTACGATCCATTACTGCAAAACCAATGTCAGTAAAATCTTCAATACTTCCATAGTTATGAGAAATATGTAAAACATCCAAATAAGGTAGAATAAGATCGTATCGCTTTCGATCAAGCGTTAGGTTGGAGTTTATTTGCGTGCGTGCCCCTCGATTATGGGCATATTTAAGTAGTGGCGCAACATATTGTTTCACTGATTTCATAGATAGCATCGGTTCGCCACCTGTAATGCTTAGTGCACGAAGTTTTTCCACTTCGTCTAGTTTACCAGTCAAAAGGTCCAGTGGAAGCGGATCAGGATCTCTTGGTTGAAGAGTATAACCAACTGCACAGTGCTCACACCGCATATTGCATAGTGTCGTTGTCGTTAGTTCAATATTAGAAAGTATCATACTTCCGTATTCTTCAACATCCATATAAGCTTCCCATGGGTCATATGTGGGTGTTATTGTTTTACTTGATGTTGTCATTGATATCGACCCCTTTTAGTAATTGCAAGGCTTCATACCCCTCCTAATTGTAGAGCATTAAGAAACGGATGAACAGCGGTAGTGATGAATTTAGAAAACTCCGCCAATGTCCATACATCCTATTCGAATCTTTCATAGACTATACTATCTACCAGAAGAATGTCTAAGGGAGAAAAGGAGGGGGCGTATGAGTTACGGCTATCCTGGCTGTGGATATCCCTATCCGCCATACCCATATCCATATCCAGGCTATGGAGGAGGGTACTTTGCTTTAATTGTTGTACTGCTTGTTTTATTGCTTGTGATTGGCGGCGGGTACTATTATTACGCAAATTATCGTTATTAAACGTTTTCGCAAATGTGAAAAAGCAAGCACGATAGGGATTAACCCTTGTTCGTGCTTGCTTTTTTTTGTTGCGCTTTATCAAGATCATCTCTCGTTGTTTTATCCCATAGAGGGACTCCTTTTTGGTAGGCAGCTCTTGAAATCATATGCCCAGAAACCGGTGCTGTCATGAGAATAAAGATAATCCCGAGAATGAGCTTGCCGCTCACCATTTGTTCTTCGAAGATGAAGTAAAGGAAAGCGGCGATAAGAATTCCAGCTACTCCTAGCGTAGCACTTTTTGAAGCGGCGTGTAGACGAGTGTATACGTCAGGAAGTCGAAAAATTCCCAGCGCTCCAGAAAAAAGGAAAAACGTACCGATAAGCATAAAAATGCTAATCACGACTTCTTTCAATGATAACACCCTTTTCCAAAAATTTAGCGATAGCTACTGTCCCTATAAAAGCAAGGATTCCAATGAGAAGAATAATATCATTGAAATATTCAGTTTCTAGTTTAATTGCTAGAATACCAGCTATTGCCATTAAATTAATGCCGATTGTATCTAGTGCAACTGCCCTGTCAGGATTTGAAGGTCCTTTTATGGCTCGATAAAGTAAAAACAAAGTGGAGATCGCAATGATGACGATACAGATCGTTGATACGGTAGATAAAAGGGAAGTCATCTTGTCACCTCCATAATCGCTTTCTCAAATGTTCCTTTAATTTCCTTAATGACTTCATCAGCATCAGGAGCATCCATCGCATGAATGTAGATGTGCATATTGTCAGGTGCAACTGATACCGTTAGCGTACCGGGAGTTAACGTGATTAGATTCGCAAGCATTGTTATTTCCCAGTTTGTGCGAACGTCAATAGGAACTTCAATAATACCGGGTTCCATTTTAAGCTTAGGACTGTAGACGAGTTTAACGACTTGTACATTGGCCATTAACAATTCTTTAATAAACAAGAACAACAATTTAATAATTGCCCAGAGACGATAGAAATAAAATCGATCTGGAATAAAACGCTCCATTAAGAGGAGCAGCCCAATCCCAAATAAGTAACCGATAAAAAATGTACTAAAAGAGTAGCTTTCAAAAAGAAACATCCAGAGAACGGCAATTATGAGATTAACGATAATTTGAATTGGCATGCCATCTACTCCTTCATGACGGAATCAATATAGTTTGCTGGATCAATCATTTGATCTGCAATAGTTTGGACAGTAGGATAAATAAACTCTGCACCTAGTCCAAGGAATACGGTGAAGACTAATAGAAAGGCAGCTGGCAAGATCTTACCGTAAATAGAATTTCCACTTTGTACGTATTCCGATTTAGGCTCGCCCCAGAAACCTTTAATAAAGATGCGAATAACAGATAGGAGAATTAAGAGACTTGTCACCAAGCCAATTACGCCCAGTACATAATGGCCTTCTTCAAACGCTCCTTTTAGAATCAAAAGCTTACCGATAAATCCACTAAAAGGCGGTAACCCTGCAAGTGCGAGTGCTCCAATGAAAAAGAGCCATCCAAGTAGTGGTTGGTTTTTAATAATGCCGCCCATCTTCCTTAAATCTGAAGTGCCAGCAAAAGCAACCATAGCACCTACAAGGAAGAAGAGCGCCGCTTTAATAATCATATCATGTAGGAGGTAATAAACAGTTCCTGCAAGTGCAGTAGCTGAGAAGACACCAATGCCTAGAATCATATAGCCAACTGCCGGGATGATATTGTAGGCGATAATAAGTTGGACATTATTCGTTGACAAAGCTCCTATCACCCCAAATACAAGTGTAAGACCAGCCATGATAAGTAAAACTTGGTGCGTTACAGAAAGGTTATAGACAAAAATCAATGAGAAAACTCTAAGAATCGAGTAGACTCCAACTTTCGTAAGTAGTGCACCAAATAATGCTGAAATAACGGTTGGTGGAACGGTGTAAGACTTCGGTAGCCAGAAATATAGCGGAAATAGTGCTCCCTTTGTTGCAAATACAACAAGGAGGA
The DNA here is from genome assembly GCF_011082085.1 of Bacillus sp. Cs-700. Classification (NCBI taxonomy): domain Bacteria; kingdom Bacillati; phylum Bacillota; class Bacilli; order Caryophanales; family Bacillaceae; genus Bacillus; species Bacillus sp. Cs-700. The sequence continues at coordinate 1,230,815 of NZ_CP041063.1, read as the reverse complement.
GTATAGCAATGGTTGTTAAGACACCATCTTGTTGGACTTCCCCTACACGTTCTGCCAATTGAGCCATATTTACTGTTCCAACTACTGCATAAAGAAAGGATATGGTTGTAACAAACAGCATTGAAGAGAACAAGTTGATAATAATGTATTTAAATGACTCTCTGAATTGTTCTTTCGTGCCTCCAAGAACAATTAACCCGTATGAAGCAATTAAGAGAACTTCAAAAAATACGAATAAGTTAAACAAGTCTCCTGTTAAAAAGGCTCCACTTACCCCTGCGATTAGAAGCTGAAAGAGCGGATAAAAGTAGTACCGCTCACGCTGTTCATCTAGTGATTTAAAAGCATAGAAAGCACATGCAACCGAGATGATATTCGCTGTAACAACGAGTAGCATAGCAAGTGGATCAGCGACGAGAACAATGCCATAAGGCACTGTCCAATCACCTGCTTTTAGCACAATCGTTCCATTTTGAATAACGTTAAAAGCAATAATTGAAACAACTGCAAGGTTTACTAAAACCATGATGCGGGTGATCAATCTTACAAGCGGTAACCGCTTATTCAAGAATACAAGAATGATTCCTGTTAAGAGCGGCAATAAAATTGGAAGTATAGCTAGGTTACTCATGGTCATTACCCCTCAATTTCTCCATATTATCGGTACCATTCGTTTGGTACGTCCGATACGCTAGCACAAGAAGAAATGAAGTCACCCCAAAGCTAATAACAATGGAAGTTAAAATCAGGGCCTGGGGGAGCGGATCAGCGTAGCTCGTTACACCCTCAGATAGAATTGGTGGTTTCCCACGATTCAACTTTCCCATCGTAATAATAAATAAGTGAGCCCCATGAGACAACAGTGCCGTACCGATAATGATTTTAAGAATTTGTTTCTGCAAAATCATATAAACCCCTGCAGTGAAAAGAATTCCTGCAAGCACAGACATGATGATTTCCATTAATCATTTCCCTCCTTCTTACCTGGACGAAGTTTGATCATTGTATAAATACCAAGAGCGGCTAGTCCAAGCACAAGGATTTCAAGCATCGTATCCAGTCCACGGAAGTCAACAAGAATCACGTTAACCACGTTATCTCCTCCGCCTAATTTATAAGAGTTCTTTAGGAAATAGTCGGAGATCGGTTCAAAAAGCTTTGTGCTATGAGAAGCGATACCTACCATTGTGACAAGAACACCGACTGATATCGAAATAACCCAGTTAACGGCATTTGTTCTTTTGGATTCTTTCTTTTTATCAAAGTTAGGTAGGTGATAAAAACAAAGTAAAAATAGAGCAACAGTAACCGTCTCAACAATAAGCTGTGTTAGTGCGAGATCGGGTGCTCGGAAAAAGACGAAGAGAAGAGATAGTCCATATCCAACAATTCCAAGCACTAAAATGGCTGCAATGCGGTTTTTCATGAAAATCGTAGCGATAGCAGCACCCGCCATTACAATCGCAATCATTACTTCAGGTATAGCGATTGGTGCCAGGTCATCAAAGTTAATTTGAAAACCGCCAGTTACGCTCATTGTAATCCCAACTAAGGCAATGAAAAAGACGAAAATATAAATCATGTAATGACGAAGAGAACCAGTCATATAAATATTTGTTAACTTTCTTGAGCCGTTGATTAGTCCGTTTATGAGACCATCGTAAGCTTTTGCAGCAGATAACTTACCTGGTAACGCCTTGTACACGTGCTGCCATTTTTCTCGCGTCAGGTACAATGCAGAACCTAGAATGAGAACGGCGAGGCTCATATAAAGCGCCGGTCCGAAGCCATGCCAAAATTTAATATGTGTTTCCCCGACGGAGCCATTAATAGCATCGACCATTGGCGATAGAAGTGCATGGCCAAATGCATCCGGGATAAACGCAATAATGATGACAAGCAAAACAAGTACTATAGGTGAAATAAGCATGCCAATTGGTGCTTCGTGCGGCTGTTTCGGTAATGTTTCCCTTTGTTTCCCGGTAAACGTACGGAAGAATAGCATGATGGAATAGACGAATGTAAAGATACTTCCACCAACAGCAAAATATGGGAAGAAAGGTGATACAGCCTCAACTATTGTTGAAGCATTTTCAAAATGAAGTGATGAATCAAAAAACATTTCTTTACTTAGGAAGCCGTTTAAAAATGGTAACGGAAATCCGGCCATAGAGAACGTGCCAAAGAAGGCTAATGTGGCCGTAATCGGCATGAATGTAAATAGTCCACCTAGCTTTCTAATATCCCGCGTTCCTGTTTCATGGTCAATAATACCCGCAACCATAAAGAGACTCCCTTTAAATGTCGCATGGTTTAAAATGTGGAATACAGCAGCAAGAATAGCTAGTTCTGTACCAAAGCCTAACATCGCCATGATCATTCCAAGTTGACTGATCGTAGAATAGGCAAGTATCGCTTTCAAATCGGTTTGTGTAACTGCCATATAGGATCCCCAGCATAGTGTGAGTAAACCAAAACCACTGACAATTAAAAAGAAAAGGTCTGTCCCAGCGAAGATAAGACTTAATCTAGCGACTAGATAGATACCTGCTTTAACCATCGTAGCTGAATGAAGAAAGGCACTAACTGGCGTTGGTGCTTCCATAGCATCAGGCAACCACGTATGAAATGGGAATTGAGCCGACTTTGTAAAGGCTCCAAGAAGTACAAGAATAAGGATAAATGGAAAGAGAGTAGAGTTAACAATCATTTCCCCATTCTCAATAATCCCTCGAATGCTTGCAGTTCCTGTAATGTCTGCCATTAATATAAAACCACCAAGCATCGCAAGACCACCGAATACAGTAATCATCATGGACTTGAGGGCACCAGAAGTCGATTTTTCTCTTTGATACCAGTAGCCGATAAGTAGAAATGACGAGATGCTTGTTAGTTCCCAGAATGTGTAAAGAACAAATAAATTATCCGATAACACAACCCCAAGCATAGCTCCCATAAACAATAGGAGATAAACATAAAAATGGCCAAGTTTTTCCGCTTTACTTAAATAATAGATGGAATATAGAACGACAAGAGATCCAATTCCAGTGATCAAAAGCGCGAAAAACAGGCCAAGACCATCGATATAGAATGTAACGTTCACTCCAAGTGATGGAATCCACTCAAACGTTTTTAGTGTATGTACACCCTGCATAACTCCCTGTATAAACGTAAGAAAATACCCGAATAGAAGAATCGGAACTAAAAGAACAAACCATCCTAAATGGACTTGTTTCACGCCCCGATAAAGCAACGGGATGAAAAACGCTGCCAGAAACGGTAGCAAGACAGCTGCATGAAGCATTCTACAAAAACCTCCCCACTAATGCTCAATATGATAAAAGTTCAAATGAACTCATATTGCAATAACTCAATTGTAATCAAAAACCGACACATTTATCAACTTTTCATGTTTGAAAATGCAACTTTCCCGTATAAGTTTTCCAAACAACGCCGATTCTATTTGCGAAAGGAGGATACACATGATAAAATCCATTTCTATTCTTTTTCCCATCATGATTTTATTAACTGCCTGTCAAAGTGTATATAAAAGTGAGGATCAATCACCGTACGCACCACGAGAGTATTTTAGAGCGATTGAAGTTGAACCTCTTGGAGCAGCGTTAATGAAAGAACATAGTCCGAACAGTTCAATAGAAACGATTCAAAAAATGTTGAAAAACGAGTCAGCAATAAATGATGTTATTATTCTGTCTCGTGATAATCAAACGATTGTAGCATTAAAACCTTTTGCATATAAGCGAAGAGATGTCGATTCTTTATTAGCTAAGTATCAGGAATTACTAAAAGCAGAAGGGGTAGCAGCTGTCTTTTTAACAGAACCTAATAATTATAGAAGCGCTAAGAAGATGAAACAAGAAAACGATGTTAGCAATGAAGAGTGGGAAGCCACGTGGGGAAGTTATTTTGAAGGAAAATAAACAAAAGGCCAACCCTGGTAAGAGATCAAGGTTGGCGAATGTTATACCCCAAGCATAGAAACTTGTTTATCGAGTCTGCGTCTCTGTATTTCACGTTGAATAAGGTGAATAAATTCACTACTAAGTTTAAGTTCCTTTGCCTTATAAAAGGATTCAATCAACAAGTCATCTGATAACTTTTCCATGATTACGCACCTCCAAAATAAGGTTCTATTCTCCGATTATTCCGCATAGTTTGTATGTGGATCTTTTATTTGCAGTTAGCTTACCATGTAAAGATTCATAGAACAACCGTTCCGTTATCCACAGTTAAAAGTGGATAATTTGTGGGTATAGTGTTTATATCTTACTTATTTTCAATGGTTTAATGGTTTGTATATGTTAATAATGTTATCCACATTTTTTGGAAATGACGCTATTTGTCGAAAAATTTTGATATCATTTGTTTTTTTTCGTTAGATTCGTTTGTAAGTTAATAGTTGTGCGTGATGAAAATATTGATACAATAGGGATGTCACTAATACTAGGAGTGTTGCAATTTGTTAAATAATTTTTTGCCAAATGAACATGTGCAAGACATCTTTCAAATAAGCCCGGAGCTACTTAAAGAACGTGGTGTGAAAGGTATAATCACAGATCTTGATAACACTCTTGTTGAGTGGGATCGAGCTGATGCTACGCCTGAATTATTAAAATGGTTTCAACAAATGAGTGACGAAGGTATTCTCGTTACCATCGTTTCAAATAATAATAAGACTAGAGTGGAGAAGTTCGCTTCCCCTGCGAAGGTACCATTTATATATGAAGCTAGGAAGCCAATGACAAAGGCATTTCGTAAAGCTTTAAAGGACATGAAGCTGAAAGCCGAAGATACTGTTGTCATCGGAGATCAGATCTTTACAGATGTAGTTGGAGGAAATCGAATGGGACTTCATACCATTTTAGTTGTTCCAGTAGCTAAAACGGATGGGTTCTTTACGAAATTTAATAGAAGAATGGAAAGTGTGTTCCTTGCTTATATGAAGCGTAAAGGGAAGATAAATTGGGAGGAATAGGTTTGGAAAATGAACAAATCATTTGTGCTGGATGTGGCGTACACATTCAAACAGAAGATAAGAACGCATTAGGCTATGCGCCGCCTTCTGCGCTTAAACGTGATGTGATTATCTGTCAGCGCTGTTTTCGTTTGAAGCATTATAATGAAATTCAAGACGTTTCGTTGACCGATGATGATTTTTTAAAGATTCTAAATGAAATTAGTCAGACGGATGCTCTTATTGTCAAAATTGTTGATATTTTTGATTTTAACGGGAGCTGGTTACCAGGTATTCAAAGATTTGCGGGTGGAAATCCCGTATTATTAGTTGGAAACAAGGTGGACCTACTGCCTAAATCTGTGAACAGAGCAAAGTTAGTGAAATGGATGCAAACAAGTTCAAAAGAAAATGGACTAAAGCCAGCAGATGTGATGTTAATGAGTGCAGACAAAGGCGACGGTGTAATGGACGTTGCTGCTGAAATTGATCGCTTAAGGGATGGAAGAGACGTTTATATTATTGGCTGTACGAATGTAGGGAAATCAACATTTGTAAACCGTTTGATCCACGAGTTTGGTGGCGATGAAGAACAGATGATCACAACAAGTCAATTCCCAGGGACTACGCTCGATTTAATTGATATTCCACTTGATGATGGCAATACCTTATATGACACTCCAGGAATTATTAATCATCATCAGATGGCTCATTTCGTAAATGCTGAAGAATTAAAGTTAATTAGCCCTAAAAAAGAGATAAAACCAAAGGTATTCCAATTAAATGAAGGGCAGACCCTTTTCTTTGGAGGACTTTCACGTCTTGACTTTGTGGAAGGTGGAAGGCAGTCCTTTATTTGTCATGTTTCGAACGATCTCTATATTCACCGTACGAAGATTGAGAAAGCTGATGAGCTCTACCGAGACCACCTTGGAGAACTTCTGTATCCACCTGGTGATCAAACGAAAAAAGAGCTTCCTTCTTTAATTGGGCATGAGCTTCGAATTAAAGAAGAAAAAATGGATATTGTTTTTTCAGGACTTGGATGGGTTACCGTATCTGGAAAGGGTACAACTGTTAAAGCATATGCTCCTGAAGGTGTCGGCGTCTCAATCAGAAAATCACTAATTTAGGAGGCAGGTAATGGGGAAACTATATGGACTTATTGGTCATCCTGTTGGACACTCGATGTCACCACTTATGCATAATGGTGAATTTAAAGCGCTTGGTTTGTCACATCACTATCAAGCGTTTGATCTTTCACCTGAACAGTTAGAGGATGGCGTAGAGGCTATGAAAATGCTTGATATTCAGGGATTCAACGTGACCATTCCTCATAAAGTCGCCATTATTCCATTACTTGATGAGGTCGAGCAAGAAGCCCTTGATATCGGTGCTGTTAATACAGTTTACAAGCGTGATGGTAAATATATTGGCACAAACACAGATGGAAAAGGTTACTTACTCTCTTTACTTACTCTAATGAAAGTAAAGGATCTTAAGAACAAAAGAGTCCTTGTGATTGGAGCAGGCGGGGCCGCACGTGCCGTAGCTGTTAGCCTTTCTAGGGCTGGTGTGCTTTCCTTAACGATCGCAAACCGTACCCTTGAGAAGGCGGAAAATCTAACAAGTGTATGTCACGCCTATACAACAGCAAACGCCACAACACTGCAAGAAGCACAAGTGATGCTTACTCACTTTGATATTATTATTAACACAACATCAATAGGAATGAGCCCACATCTTGATCGGATGCCTTTATCCGTAGAGGATTTGAATAAGGGAACAGTGGTAAGTGATCTTATTTATAATCCGCTTGAAACAAAATGGATGCGACTTTCAAAACAAAAAGGTGCTGTCACAGATAATGGGATTTCTATGTTTGTTGAACAGGGGGCGCTAGCTTTTGAAAAATGGACAGGGGAAACGCCCGATCGAGAAAGAATGAGAAATGCGGTTTTAAAAGAGTTAGGAGGATATTCATGTTAACAGGTAAACAAAAACGTTTTTTACGCGCAAAAGCAAATCGTCTCAATCCTATTTTTCAAGTAGGAAAAGGTGGCGTTAATGAGAATATGACGAAGCAAATTGAGGAAGCTTTAGAGGCTAGAGAGCTTATTAAAGTAAGCATTCTTCAAAATTGTGAAGATGATCGTAATAGTGTAGGAGAGCAATTGTCCACTGAAACTGGAGCGGAGCTTGTTCAAATTATCGGAAATATGATTGTACTGTATAAAGAATCTGAAGAGAATAAAGAAATTATTCTTCCATAATGACTGAAGGAAAAAAGTTGAGAGTCGGCTTACTTGGAGGGACATTTGACCCCCCTCATCTTGGACATTTAACGATTGCACAGGGAGTACTCGAGACATGTAAACTTGATGAAATCTGGTTTATGCCGAGCCATCGTCCGCCACATAAAAACGGTAATGCCATTACTGAAAATCATCAAAGGATGAAGATGACTCAGTTAGCGATTGATGGAAATCCTCATTTTAAGCTTTCTTTAATTGAGTTTGAACGTAATGATCGCTCATATACGATTGATACCATTGAAATATTGAAAGAAAATTTCCCACATATCGATTTTTACTTTATTATTGGTGGAGACATGATTGAGGATTTACCGAACTGGCATCGAATAGATGAATTGTCTCGTATGATTACGTTCATTGGGGTTAACCGTCCGGGGTATCATCCGGATAAAGAACGTTACCATGTTTCGCTCATTGATGTTCCTCAAATTGATGTTTCATCAACTGAATTAAGAAGAAATTTACATGACAAAAAGAGTGGAAGGTATTTACTTCCCGAATCCGTCCGAACTTTTATTGCAGAGGAGGGATTATATGAATCGAACTGAAGCCTTAAAGCTTGTTAAGCCTCATTTAACAGAACATCGCTATGTTCATACGATTGGGGTAATGGATACTGCTGTTGATCTTGCTGAAAAATATGGGGCTGATCCACAAAGGACCGAAATTGCAGCTATTTTTCATGATTATGCCAAGTTTCGACCTAAAGAAGAAATGCGTCAAATCATTATTGATCAATCGTTTAATGAAGATTTGCTCGAGTACTCATCCGAACTCTGGCACGCTCCAGTCGGAGCTTATTTAGTACGCTATGAGATTGGCATCAATGACGAAGAGATTCTAAACGCAATCAAATACCATACCTCTGGACGTCCTTATATGACGTTAATGGATAAGTGTGTGTTTATTGCTGATTACATTGAACCTGGCAGATCATTTCCTGGTGTAGATGAGGTTAGAGAAGTTGTCCAAAAAGATCTTGATCAAGCTATTGCGTTGTCTCTCAGGAATACTGTGCAGTTTTTAATGAAAAAGAATCAGCCTATTTATCCGGCGACATTCTTAACATATAACAGCATTGTAAAATCGTTGAACGCCTGAGAAGAAATGGAGGAAACTAAATGAATGAGAAGCAAATGATTAGCCTTGCTGCAAAAGCAGCTGACGATAAAAGAGCAGAAGATATCGTTGCCCTTAATATGAATGGAGTTTCATTAATTGCGGACTACTTTTTAATATGTCACGGTAATTCAGAAAAACAAGTTCAAGCAATCGCTAAAGAAATTAAAGATCAGGCATTAGAACAAGGGATGGATATAAAGAGACTGGAAGGTTATGATCAGGCGCGCTGGGTTCTTGTTGACTTAGGCAGCGTTATTGTTCATATTTTTCATAAAGATGAACGCCATTATTATAACCTTGAGAAGCTTTGGGGAGATGCGCCACATTTACCACTTGAGGAAATTCTAGCGTAATATGCAATCATATGAACGCTTTTCTTATGTTTACGATCGTTTAATGGAAGAAGCTCCATATGGTGAATGGGTGGATCTTGTCAAAAAGGAAGTAGCAACTGGAAAAGTTCTCGATCTGGGCTCAGGAACAGGAGAATGTTCCATTAATCTTGCTCAAGTTGGTTTTGATGTTACAGCTGTGGATCTTTCTGAGCATATGCTCTCTGTAGCTCAGGATAAAGCTATTCGTGAAAAGCTTCCAATCAAGTTTCTACAGCAGGATATGCGAGAGCTTGAAACTGGAGAATTGTATGATGTTGTTACAATTTTTTGTGATTCGTTGAACTATGTGACAGACAGAGAAGGTGTGAAAGCAACCTTATCAAACGTATATCAGCACCTGAAACAGGGTGGTGTATTATTATTTGATGTTCACTCTCTTTATAAAGTACAAAGCCTTTTTGTTGATAACACCTTTGCAAGTAGTGAAGATGATATATCTTATATATGGAATAGCTTTGCTGGAGCAGAAGAAGGCGCTGTTGAGCATGAGCTCAGCTTCTTTGTTGAAAATGAAGAAGGACTTTATGAACGGTTTGATGAAATTCATTACCAAAGAACGTTTGCAATCGATGAATATCTAGCCTGGCTAAGAGAAGTAGGCTTTGAAAATATTTCGGTGACATCTGATTTTACAACTTTAGAGCCAACACCGTCATCCGAGCGTTTATTTTTTAGAGCTGTTAAATAGTAAAAAGAGTGATTTCAATTGAAATCACTCTTTTTATCTTCTAAAGAAGGGATTTATCTTTTCGTAGCGAATACAACTATACACCTCGCTATTTCTGCTTCGACTCTTCCTTGAATTGTACTTTAATTCCTTCGCGATCTTCCTTAAACTTTCTATGAGTGCTCTGAATCAAATGATGAAACATCTCTCCAGTTTCTGCTTCAAGAACCTTTAATCCCTCTCCTGTAACGCCACCTTTGACGGTTACCTTTCGCTGTAAAGTTTCTAAAGAAAAATAATCTTTTTCAAGTAGCTTCCCCATACCAATGAGCATTTCTGTGGCAAGGATCGTAGCTTGCTCATTTGATATGTTTGTTTCTGTCACTGCTCCTTCAATAAATTGTTGAATCAAATAACTTAGAAAAGCTGGGCCACAACTCACAATATCAGAAGAAACCCTTGTGATATCCTCGTCTGTTTCAATTGGCGTAGAAATTTGTGACATCAGATAAAGTAGCTTTACTTTGTTTGCTTCAGAACAACGACTTCCGAACGTAACAAGTGATGCGCCACTAAGAGCTCTGTTCGTAATACTTGGAATAGCTCTAGCTACGTCACAAGTAACGAATGATTCAATCTCACTCACCTTAATTGGGCTTGTGATGGAAACGATTAGCTGCTGTTGTTTTAAATTAGAGCGTATCTTTTTTAATAGCGGAAAATATTCATGAGGTTTGACACAAATAAAAATCATATCAGATTTTTTAACCACTTCATCTGCACTTTTGACAACATTTAGTGAAGGATATTGCTGTTTAAGTTTCGAAGTCTTTTCACTTGAGCGATTTACAATTGTGAGATGGGAAGGTATTACGGCGCAAGAATCAATAAAGGAAGATACAAGAATCGTCCCCATATTGCCGGTACCTATGACACCGATTTTCAATAAACTCCCCCTCCTTCCATACTCATTTCTCCTACAACATATGTAAGAAAGTCTCATTATATGTTTAAGAACATGAAACATTCGAAAGGTATGAATGCCCAATGAAGTATCTGAAAGCGTTTAATACAAGGGAGAAAGTTCTTCTCAGTATCATTTTGTTAGCAGTTGGAATGGCTGTATTCTTTTATTACGATTTACCTAAAGGCGAGGAAGACCAGTTTGTGTTTGAAGAAGAAGTAGAGGAGGGGGGAGAAGACAAAGAAGTTTCTCTGTCTTCTCAAGAAAGTGAGGTAACGATTGTGCTCGTAGATGTAAAGGGGGCCGTGGTCACACCAGGTGTGTACGAAGTTAGTGCGAATGGGCGTGTGAAAGATGTTATTCAGAAGGCTGGTGGGTTTCTTGAAGAAGCAGATCAAGCTCAGCTGAACCTCGCTGGTAAAGTGATCGATGAGATGATGATTTACGTTCCTATAAAAGGAGAAACCACAGTGTCTGCTGGAAGTGTGACTGCCGAGTCAGGACTTATTTCCATCAATAAGGCGGATCTTATTGAGCTTCAAGAACTTCCGGGTATTGGACCAGCAAAAGCAGAAGCGATTATTCAATATAGGGAAGAAAATGGTCCTTTCAGTGCTAGTGAGGATTTACAAAATATTAGTGGAATAGGAGAAAAAACGTTTGAAAAGTTAAAGGACCTCATAACGGTTCAATGAGTCATTGACTAGCAGGATTATTTCAATCAAACTAATAGAAGATAAAACATTGGGGGGAAATCCATGGAACGTATTTCGTGGGATCAGTATTTTATGGCCCAAAGCCATTTACTTGCTCTTAGAAGCACATGTACTCGTTTAACGGTTGGCGCAACAATTGTAAGAGATAAAAGGATGATTGCAGGTGGATACAATGGATCTGTATCAGGTGGCGTTCATTGTATTGACGAAGGGTGTTATGTAATCGACAATCATTGTGTTCGAACGATTCATGCTGAGATGAATGCCATTATTCAATGCGCTAAATTTGGTGTGCAAACAACCGGAGCTGAAATTTACGTCACTCATTTTCCTTGTATTAACTGCTGTAAAGCGATTATACAGGCAGGGATTAAAACAGTGATTTATGCAGAGAATTATAAAAATCATCCTTATGCGGTTGAGCTATTTGAAGATGCTGGCGTAACAGTCAGACAAGTTGAACTAGAAGAGATGATCCTTGATACGAATAGTCAAGAAAAGCTTAATTTAACTGCAGATTTATTGGACAAACTTTCAGCGTCAGGTCTTGATGCAAATGAAATAAGGCCATTATATGAGAAAGCTTCCAAACTATACGGTATGTAATGAAAGGAAACCTGTGGGTGCTAGCGCTTTCTTCGCTACTTGGTGTGTTCAGTGTTGATTCCTACTATGCCGTTTCTGTGAGTAGTATTTTGTTGATATGGTTATGGAAAGGTAAGAGAGGGCTACTATTGTTAGCTACTCTTACCTTCCTATTATCTTTTAGTTATACTGTTTTTACAAATAGCACCAATATCACCTCTTTAAAAGAAGGTGAAGTAGCCTTAAATGGGAAGATTTCTTCGTTGCCTCAAGTTGATGGTGATTCTCTTTCTTTTGAAGCTTCCACAATGAATGAGAATTTAAAGGTTCAGTATTATTTATCTTCAGAAGTGGAAAAGAATGATTTGAGAAAATTGAAAGTAGGTCACTTGTGTCGTTTATCAGGGACGCTGAAACCCCCATCACCCCTAAGAATTCCCTCTCTTTTTGACTACGAACGTTACCTTTATCATAAAAAAATTCACTGGATTTATGAACTTAATGAAAAACCAACTTGCTTACCACATTCCAAATCACTGATCGTTAAGATTCAACAATACCGGCAGAAAGTTGTCTCTGATATTACAGTTGTTTTTCCTATTCAACTTCAAGGGCTAGCGGCATCGTTACTTGTTGGCGATCGCAGCCTATTACCCCCTGATGTCACTGATGCTTATCAAGAATTAGGTTTGAGTCATGTTCTTGCTGTATCGGGTTTGCACGTTGGCGTCATAGGAGGCTTGTTTTTCTGGCTAATGATACGAATTGGTATGACGAGAGAAAAAGCGTATAGTACGCTTTTCATTTTTTTTCCTTTTTATCTTGTTTTTACAGGTGGTGCACCATCGGTCGTTAGAGCGTCTTTAATGGCTATGACAGTTGTTTTTAGTATGCGGTTTCAGTTAAAGCTTAATCCTCTTGATGGAATTGCGGTAGCTTGTTTAATAACACTATTTGTAAATCCTTATTATGCTTATCATATTGGATTTCAACTTTCTTTTCTTATTGCTTTTGCTTTAATCGTATCCTCTCATACGATCTTGAAGCGTTATCAACATCCCTTCACCCAACTTCTTGCTTTATCAATTCTCGCTCAAGTCATTTCTTTTCCTCTTGTTATTTATCACTTTCATCAAATTTCATTTATCAGTTTAGGATTGAACCTCATATATGTTCCATTTATTTCAATCATCGTTTTACCAGCTCTATTGCTTCTCTTCCTGTTACAAACGCTTTCTGTATCCTTTCTTTTTACGGTATTGTCTGAACTACTCGCTACGCTCATTGGGTCCATTCATCGTTTGTTTTTGTTTCTCTCGGAGTTAAACATGAATGTGGTTTTCGGAGCGATTTCAGAAGGTGTGCTAATTATTTCTTTAGGGCTTTGCTTTTTCGTCGTTCTGTTATGGGAGCGAGGGTCACTTATGAAAGCTAGTGTATTCTGGTCGCTTTATTGCGGTGGACTGTACATATCTCCTTATCTCAACCCAAATGGAGAGGTGACATTCATCGATGTTGGGCAGGGGGATAGTATTTTGATCATGCTCCCGTTTCAACAACAGGTTATTTTAATTGATACAGGCGGAAAACCGAGTTTTGGCAAAGAAGAAATGTGGCGACAAAGAGAGTCAACATTTAACATAGGGGGTGATGTTGTTCTCCCATTTTTAAAGTCGAAAGGTATTCGTGAGCTTGACTTATTGCTGCTTACTCATGGTGATTTTGATCATGTGGGTGGAGCGAAGGAGATTTTAGAAGGCATCTCTATAAAAAGATTGTTACTTGATCAAGGTATTGAACAAACGGAAGTCGAAGCGAATATAATGCAAATCGCACGAACAAAAAGTGTTCCTGTATCAAACGCAAAAGTAGGACAATCATGGAGCGTAGGGAAGGCGAATTTCACTGTTGTTCAGGCGTTACAGACGAAGGAAGAGAACGATGGGAGTATCGTTTTGCATGCAAGCATTGGCGGATATAGCTGGCTTTTAATGGGTGATGTGGAAGCGGAGGGAGAACATCAACTTCTTGCTGGTCGCTCTCTTCCAAAAATTGACGTGGTAAAAGTAGGCCATCATGGTAGCGCTACTTCTAGCTCATCAGAGTTCATTGACCGTGTCACTCCAGATATTGCGATCATATCAGTTGGGGAAGATAACCGTTATGGTCATCCTGATGAAGATGTATTAGAACGCTATCAAAAGCACGGTGTCTCTATTCTTCGAACCGACCTAAATGGCACGATCCGATACACATATCGAAGGAATAAAAAAGGAAGTTGGTCCGTGATGTTAAATGGAAAATAGACTGCCTAGGGGCAGTCTATTTAGCCAATTGCTTTAATAATTACAGCCGTGAAGAAAATGATGGAAAAGAATAAAAATGGTACAACGAAGCCAACAGCTGATTGAACAGCGTCATTATCCTTAGCTTGAACATCTTTTTCGAACTCGTTCATTTGCCTTCCCTCCTGCTTTCCCCATAGTATTCACTGTTCACTACTAATGTAGTCTTTATGTAGGGGATTTCCTAAAAAGGTACATTTCAATCAATATTGTATCATGTATTCCACTTTATGTCTTTAATCTTCAGTAACTGTCACAGTTTTAGTGAAAGGAATTTATTCGAAAGAATCACTCCCTTTCCTGTAAAGAGTTGTCACCCATACTTTAAGTTTGCATAGGATATCCTATCTACTACACACCGAACATCGTTGCTTCATGAGAGTCCTAGGCCTTATGAAGGAGCGTTTACTATAAATGGGAGGCTGGTTATAGCAGCCGGCTTCCCTTTTCTACTTGCCAACATCGTTTTGACGGATTAGGATAGAAATGGACGAATAAAAACGAGGTGTACATAGATGTCCATTTCAGACTTAAAAAAGAAAATTAAACAAAACAAGTTAGATCCACTCTATCTCTTAACGGGCACAGAAACGTTCTTGGTTGATGAATTACAAAAAATGATCATTAATCAGGCGCTCCCAGAAGAAGAGAAAGAATTTGGACTTGCTTATTATGATCTAAACGAAACACCTGTACAAGCTGCAGTAGAAGATGCTGAAACGCTGCCATTTTTAGGGGAGAAGCGTGTCATTATATTAAAAAATCCATTGTTTTTAACAGCTGCTAAGGATAAGAGCAAAGTAGAGCATGATCTGGACTCACTTCAGCGGTATGCTGAAAACCCATCTCCTTTTACAATTCTTATTATTGAAGCCCCTTATGAAAAGTTGGATGAGCGGAAAAAATTGGTGAAAACCATTAAGAAAGCAGGAGCATTTGTTAAAGCCGAGGCGTTACAAGAAAATCATTTGGGTGACTGGCTTCAGCAACGCGCAAAGCAACATGGTGTTTCTCTTGATCAGGAAGGCGAAGAGAGGCTTGTTCAGTTAACAGGTAGTCACTTGATGTTGCTGCAACAGGAAATAGATAAAATGGCACTTTACGTTGGTGAAGGTGGCATTGTCAATGCGGAAGTTGTTGATCTTCTCGTCGCAAGAACATTAGAAAATGATATTTTTGCGTTAATTGATCGTATCGTAAGGAAAGACTTAAACAAAGCGTTTCGCATTTTATATGATTTACTTAAAATCAATGAAGAACCTATTAAAATTCTTTCGTTAATTGGCAGACAGTTTCGGATTATTTATCAGGTTAGTGAGCTTTCGAAGAGAGGGTATGGTCAGAAGCAAATGGCCTCCACCCTTAAATTGCATCCTTATGC
Source organism: Bacillus sp. Cs-700 (assembly GCF_011082085.1). NCBI lineage: Bacteria > Bacillati > Bacillota > Bacilli > Caryophanales > Bacillaceae > Bacillus > Bacillus sp. Cs-700. Next base: position 1,215,350 of record NZ_CP041063.1, on the reverse strand, counting down.
AGTGAAGATTGCACAGCAACAAAGTCGAAGTTTCGAAGAAGAAAAACTGCGCTTTATTTTAGATCAAATTGCTGAATCGGATTATGAGATGAAAACAGGTAAGATGGATAAAAAACTTATTCTTGAATTGTTAGTTACTAAAATTAAAAATGCATAAAAAAAGCTGTTGGGATATCCCAACAGCTTTTAACGTTTTTAAGGAATTACGCTGAAATCTCGTTGTACATTTTAGTTAGACGAGATTTTTTACGTGCTACTGTGTTTCTGTGAATGATTCCTTTGTCAGCAGCTTTGTCGATGCGCTTAGAAGCTTGGTTAAGAGCTGTTTTCGCAGCTTCAACGTCTTTAGCTTCAACTTTAGCTTCAAAAGTCTTGATTGCAGAACGCATTTCAGATTTGAAAGCAATGTTATTAGCGCGACGATCAGATTGAGTTCTAACGCGTTTAACCGCAGATTTAATATTTGGCATACCTTTCACCTCCTTGCAAGGCTTAACAATTCCATGTCATATCCGTGCATAGAACAAGAAACATTCTATCAAATAGGACAATGAATTGCAATAGAGAATGAAAACCTTATTTCGGGGTTACGCTAACAGGTAACAGATAGAACAAGGGGTGATCTGATGGGAAGCGTTGAACTAGATAACTATCAAGTAAGGACAGATCTAGCTGTAGAAGCGCAAGAAATGGTTAAAGAAAAAAAAGCGAAAAGCATGAAAGAAGAGCAACCTGAAGGGTTAAAGGGCGTTATCGTCAAAGAAAGAACGGAACAGGGTGTGAGCATTACAACAGTCGAGGTAACAAAACAAGGCGAGAAAGAAATTGGCAAAAAAGCGGGACACTATTTAACTTTTGAGGTACAGGGTATTAGAAGAAAAGACTCAGCTCTCCAACAGACCGTTCAAGATGTTTTTGCTCATGAGTTTGCTGCATTTCTAAAGCAACAGAATATTTCCAAAGAAGCAAGTTGTCTGATTGTAGGTCTTGGGAATTGGAACGTGACGCCTGATTCACTAGGTCCTCTGGTTGTTTCGAATTTGCTCATTACGAATCATTTATTTGAACTTCAACCAGAGACAGTTTCCGAAGGGTTTCGACCCGTAAGTGCGATTACGCCAGGTGTCATGGGAATCACTGGAATTGAGACGAGTGATATTATTCACGGGGTTATTGAAAAAGCAAAGCCAGACTTCGTGATTGCGATCGATGCGCTAGCGTCGCGATCGATTGAGCGTGTTAATACAACGATACAAATATCGGATACGGGGATTCACCCTGGATCAGGTGTTGGAAATAAGCGGAAAGAATTAAGCTTTGATACACTTGGCATTCCAGTTATCGCTATTGGTATCCCAACTGTTGTTGATGCGGTTTCGATCACGAGTGATACAATCGATTTTATCTTAAAGCATTTCGGAAGAGAATTAAAAGAAAAAGATAAGCCATCAAAATCACTCGCACCAGCTGGCATGACGTTTGGTGAGAAGAAAACGTATACAGAAGAAGATCTTCCTGACGAAGGAAAGAGGCAGACGTTTCTTGGGATGGTTGGTACACTCGAAGATGACGAAAAGCGAAACTTAATTCGTGAAGTGCTTGCACCGATGGGACATAACTTAATGGTTACCCCAAAAGAAGTTGATGTATTTATAGAGGATATGGCAAATGTTATTTCAGGTGGTCTAAATAGTTGCTTGCATGGAGAAGTAAATCAGCAGAATAGTGGCATGTACACACATTAGGAATATCGATTTCCTTTTGGCATACGTATAGAAGAGTAGGACAAGCTTATTAGGAAGGAGCTGGAGAGATGGCGTTGTTTTTTATGAAAACTTTTCTCCTTGTTTCATTGCTTTTGTTTGGAGTGCTATTAGGAATGGAACAGGCTTCTAAAAATATGAATAACATGCAAGCAAGCGAAAATACAGGTGCGTTTCAGATTAATGCTACTAACGGAGTCGAAGCTGAAATCCTCGGCACATCCATTACTCAAGAAGATCTAAAAGACAAACAAAAAACACTTGAAGGTGCAAACGAATTTAATGTTCTTGGACAATTAGGGAGTACTGTAAGCCAATGGGTATCATCGCTCATTCAAGCGGTTTTGTCGTTTGTGTTTACGATTATTACAACTTTATTATCTTTCTTTCAGAGGTGAAAGGGCGCTGTTGCGCCTTTTTTTAATGGGTTTCTGTTTTTATATGGTATGAAATTAGAGATGTGGTGCCCATATATTAAGATATGGGCGGATTGCGGATTGAATCTGGACAGCGGTATTGCTATAATCTATACTAGCGTAGTTTCGCCTTAGGAGTGATTGTAGATGAACCTTGAAGAAAAGTTAAAAAGACAGTCTAGGATTCGAAATTTTTCCATCATTGCCCATATTGATCATGGAAAATCGACTCTTGCTGACCGTATTTTAGAACGGACAGGTGCGTTAACTGACCGTGAAATGAAAGACCAGACGCTTGATGCGATGGATCTTGAACGTGAACGAGGAATTACGATTAAACTGAATTCTGTTCAGCTTACTTATACAGCGAAAGATGGAGAAGAATACATTTTTCATTTAATCGATACACCTGGGCACGTCGACTTCACTTATGAAGTATCTAGAAGCCTTGCAGCTTGTGAAGGAGCCCTCTTAATTGTCGATGCAGCTCAGGGGATTGAAGCTCAGACGTTAGCGAACGTATACCTTGCACTCGATAATGATCTCGAAATTCTTCCAGTAATTAATAAGATTGACTTGCCAAGCGCAGAGCCGGAACGGGTCCGTCAAGAAGTTGAAGATGTTATTGGTTTGGATGCTTCTGAAGCTGTACTCGCTTCTGCAAAGTCTGGAATTGGTATCGAAGACATTCTAGAGCAAATCGTTGAAAAAGTGCCCGCGCCTCAGGGAGATCCTGAAGGTCCGCTACAAGCCCTTATTTTTGACTCGCTCTATGACCCATATAGAGGAGTAGTCGCATATATTCGAATCACAGAAGGGTCTGTAAAAGTCGGAGATAAAATTCGCATGATGGCAACAGGAAAAGAATTTGAAGTGAATGAGCTCGGGGTGTTTAACCCTAAGCCAGTTGCTAAGAAGGAACTTTCTGTTGGTGATGTTGGTTTTCTAACTGCTGCGATTAAAAACGTGGGCGACTCCCGCGTAGGTGATACCATCACATCAGTGAAAAATCCAGCTGCCACTCCACTGCCGGGTTATCGTCGAATGAATCCGATGGTGTATTGTGGACTGTATCCAGTTGATTCTGCTCAATACAATGATCTTCGTGAAGCCCTTGAACGCCTTGAACTTAATGATTCCTCCCTTCAATATGAAGCAGAAACTTCTCAGGCTCTAGGGTTTGGTTTCCGCTGTGGTTTCCTTGGGCTTCTTCATATGGAGATTGTTCAGGAGCGTATTGAAAGAGAGTTTAACATCGATCTCATTACAACAGCACCAAGTGTTATATACCAGGTAAAACTTACTGATGGAGAAGAAGTTATTATCGATAACCCTGCAATGATGCCTGATGCTCAATCGATCGCAGAAGTGCAAGAGCCATATGTAAAAGCAACAATTATGGCACCTAACGACTATGTTGGAGCGATTATGGAGTTATGTCAGGGCAAACGTGGTGATTTCATTGACATGCAGTACATGGATGAAAGTCGTGTAAATATTGTTTATCATATTCCGCTTTCTGAAATTGTCTATGATTTCTTTGACCAATTGAAGTCCAGCACAAAGGGGTATGCATCCTTTGACTACGAGTTAATTGGATACCGAGAATCGAACCTAGTAAAAATGGACATTCTTTTAAACGCTGAGAAGATTGATGCGCTTTCTATTATTGTACACAGAGACTTTGCTTATGATCGCGGGAAAGACATTACAGAAACTTTGAAAGATCTTATTCCAAGACAGCAATTTGAAGTGCCGATCCAAGCTTCTATCGGGCAGAAGATTGTTGCGCGATCAACCATTAAAGCGATGCGTAAAAACGTACTTGCCAAATGTTACGGTGGAGATATTTCACGTAAACGTAAGCTTCTTGAGAAACAAAAAGAAGGAAAAAAACGAATGAAAACGGTAGGGAAAGTTGAAGTGCCACAGGAAGCATTTATGGCTGTTCTTCGCCAGGATAATACAAAGAATAATTAAGGTGCTTTAGTTGAAGTGCTGAGTTGATTTTTATACCATGTAGGTTAGAAGACCGCAGAGCGTTTCTGCGGTCTTTACATTATGTTAGAAAGCAGTGATTGAAATGGTTAACGCTGTTTATTTACACATCCCTTTTTGTGATTATATTTGTCACTATTGTGATTTTAATAAAGTGTTTATGCAGGGACAGCCTGTAAATGATTATTTGGCTCATATGGATTTGGAAATGAAACATACCCTTGAACAGTTTCCGACGAATCGGATTGAAACGATTTTCGTAGGGGGAGGCACTCCTACCGCGCTCAATGAAGAGCAGCTAGAACGTTTTCTGAAGGATGTTCAAAATCGTTTTGGGCCTTATCTATGTGATTCTGTTGAATTTTCGATGGAAGCAAATCCAGGGAGCGTCACACCTGAAAAGCTAAGAATTATGAAAGCTTATGGGGTGAATCGCTTAAGTATAGGAGCTCAAGCATTTCAGGATTCTCTCCTAAATAAACTTGGGAGAGGGCATTCAGTTGCAGAAATTGGGGAAATTGTTCGGATGGCACAGAATGAAGGTTTTGTGAATCTTTCCTTAGATCTTATGTTCGGTTTACCAGATCAAACAATTCCTCAATTTTCAGAGTCAATTACGAAAGCGATTGAATTGGGAATCACGCACATTTCTTCTTATTCCTTACAAGTAGAGAAAAAAACGGTTTTCTACAATAAATGGCGTAAAGGTGAATTACCACTTCCTACCGAAGAAGCAGAAGCTGATATGTATGAAATGCTTATAACGCGTCTTGAAAAAGCGGGTCTATTGCAATATGAGATTAGCAATTTCGCAAAACCAGGTTATGAAAGCAAACACAATATTACGTATTGGAAGAATAATGAGTACTACGGAATTGGTGCTGGTGCTCACAGCTATATTGATGGGGTTAGAAGGGCAAATGCCGGTCCTCTCAAGCAGTATATGACGAAGATCGATGAAACTGGTTTTCCATATATGGATGATAACGTTCTAACGGAAAACGAGCGAATGGAAGAAGAAATGTTTATGGGCCTCCGCATGAAAGAAGGGGTTTCAAAAGAAACGTTTCAAAAGAAGTTCAATCACTCGATCGAAGATGTATTTAGCGAGCAAATCAATAAGCTCGTTCAAAATCAACTTATACAAGACACCGGAACACACATTACCTTAACAGAACAAGGTTTCTTTTTAGGTAACGAAGTGTTTCAGGAATTTCTTGCGATTTAGTTTCTTTGAGATAAGACAGAATGAATAGAACGGTTTATTTAAGGGGTGAGATTGTGTTCTTTCTCTCCTTTTCATAAAAAATATTGTTTGGGTACAATAATGATTAACGTAATGATTGACAACTAAAATAAGTTTCTGTTACCTTATTATTAGATTTAGCACTCAGTCCCTTAGAGTGCTAACAGAGGTGATGAGGAGATGTTAACAGAACGTCAACTATTCATTTTGCAGTTGTTAATTAACGACTATATTCAAACGGCAGAACCGGTTGGATCACGAACGATTTCAAAACGTGAAGACGTTACTTTTAGCTCTGCAACTATTCGCAACGAACTTGCAGATCTTGAAGAGATGGGTTATATCGAGAAGACGCATAGCTCTTCTGGCAGAGTACCATCCGAAAAAGGCTATCGCTTTTATGTGGATCATCTTCTATCTCCACCTGTGCTTTCAAAAAAAGACGTGAATAACATTCATTCTCTTTTTGCTGAGAGAATGGTGGAAGTAGAAAAAGTGATTCAGCAATCTGCGGGGATCCTTTCTGAACTCACTCAATATACATCAATTATTCTTGGACCTGAGGTTTTTGAAACAAGACTTCGCCAGATACAAATTATTCCTTTATCCAAGGATACAGCTGTCGTTATTTTAGTAGCTGACAGTGGGCATGTTGAGAATCGAACGATGAAAATTCCCGCATCGGTTAGCATGTCTGATATTGAAAAAGTTGTTAACATTATGAATGAGCGCTTGAAGGATGTGCCACTTATTTCCTTGAAGTCTACCATGATGAAAGAAATGGCAACTGTTTTGAAGAAGCATATCGAGAATTACAATCAAGTGAACACAATGCTTGAAAGTCTTTTCCTCTATACGAATGCAGAGAAAGTTTATTACGGAGGTAAGACAAATATTCTTACTCAGCCTGAGTTTAAAGACATAGACAAAGTCAGGTTATTACTTAATACGTTCGAACAAGATGATGTGATGTATAATGTTCTTCGTCCGGAGAAAAACGGAATCGAAGTTAAAATTGGTCAAGAAAATGATCTTGAAGCGATGCAACACTGTAGTATTGTGACAGCAGATTATTTTATTGAAGGAAAACGAATGGGCTCCATTGCTTTACTAGGACCGACTAGAATGGAGTATCAACGGTCAATGAGCATTCTAGGTTTCCTTGCTAATGATCTTACAAAGACGCTTACGGATCGATATCAAAGTTTCAAACACTGGTAATTTGGTAATAGTGAAGAAGGTGGGAGAAACATTTCTTCCATCCTTTTCTATGAGAGAATGATTTGGTATATTTCGATAGGGAGGTGAAATTCGTGGAAAAGCAAACCAGTCATCAAGAGGAAGAAGAGCTTCTAACGGAAGAGGAAGAGAATCTTGAGCAAAATGCTGAAGAGAATGATGAACCTGAAGTGATTGAAGTATCTGAAACCAATGAAAATGAAGAGCTTGAAAACTTGCAACAGCAAGTAGAAGAGCTTGAGAATAAATATATGCGCACACAGGCAGAGTACGATAACTTCCGACGTAGAACACGTGAAGAACGAAGTGCAGATGCTAAATACCGTTCTCAGAAATTGGCTGAAGAGCTACTTCCAGCAATGGATAACTTCGAACGTGCACTAGCTGTTCAAAGTGATAATGAGCAAGTAACGTCATTGCTTACTGGAATGGAAATGGTATATCGTCAGTTGAAAGAAGCACTTGCAAATGAAGGTGTAGAGGAAGTTGGTACTGTAGGAGAAGCTTTCAACCCGCATCTCCATCAAGCAGTTATGCAGGTTGAATCAGATGAACATGATTCAGATGTGGTTGTAGAGGTCTTACAAAAAGGCTATCAGTTAAACGATCGCGTCCTTCGACCAGCAATGGTAAAGGTAAGCTCTTAACTACATAACAAGAAATAGGAGGTAGAATGTAATGAGTAAAATTATTGGTATTGACTTAGGTACAACAAACTCTTGTATCGCTGTAATGGAAGGCGGAGAAGCTACCGTTATCCCTAACCCGGAAGGTAGCCGTACAACACCATCTGTCGTTGCATTTAAAGATGAAGAACGTCTAGTAGGTGAAGTTGCTAAGCGTCAAGCAATTACAAACCCTAATACAATTCAATCAATCAAACGTCATATGGGTACGGATTATAAAGTAGATGTTGAGGATAAATCATTTTCTCCTCAAGAAATTTCTGCAATCATCCTACAAAAACTAAAATCATACGCTGAAGATTATCTTGGTGAAGGCGTTGAAAAAGCGGTTATTACTGTTCCTGCATACTTTAACGATGCTGAGCGTCAAGCAACAAAAGATGCTGGTAAAATCGCTGGTCTTGAAGTAGAGCGTATTGTAAACGAACCAACTGCTGCAGCGCTTGCTTACGGTCTTGATAAAGAAGACGAAGATCAAACAATCCTAGTATTTGACCTTGGTGGTGGTACGTTCGACGTATCAATCCTTGAACTTGGTGGAGGCGTATTTGAGGTTAAGTCGACTGCTGGTGACAACCGTCTTGGTGGTGATGACTTTGACCAGGTGATCATTGATCACTTAGTTGCTGAATTCAAGAAAGATACAGGTGTTGACCTTGGTCAGGATAAAATGGCACTTCAACGTTTGAAAGATGCTGCTGAAAAAGCGAAGAAAGATCTTTCAGGTGTAGCACAAACTCAAATTTCTCTTCCATTTATCACAGCGGATGCTTCAGGTCCTAAACACCTTGAGCTTAACCTAACTCGTGCTAAATTCGAAGAGCTTTCTGCAAATCTTGTAGAACGTACAATGGCACCTACTCGTCAAGCACTTAAAGATGCTGGAATGTCACCTTCTGAACTTGATAAAGTAATTCTTGTAGGTGGATCTACTCGTATTCCTGCAGTACAAGATGCTATTAAGAAAGAAACAGGACAAGATCCACACAAAGGCGTTAACCCTGATGAAGTCGTTGCACTTGGTGCAGCAATTCAAGCTGGTGTTATTGCTGGAGATGTGAAAGACGTTGTTCTTCTTGACGTAACACCTCTTTCTCTCGGTATCGAAACAATGGGTGGCGTATTTACGAAGCTTATCGAGCGTAATACAACGATCCCAACTAGTAAGTCACAGACTTTCTCAACGGCAGCTGATAACCAACCTTCAGTTGACATTCATGTTCTTCAAGGTGAGCGCGAAATGGCTCAGTATAACAAGACACTTGGTCGCTTCCAGCTGACTGATATTCCTCCAGCTCCACGAGGAACTCCGCAAATCGAAGTATCATTTGATATTGACAAAAACGGTATCGTGAACGTTCGTGCGAAGGATCTTGGTACGAATAAAGAACAGTCAATTACAATCAAATCTTCAAGCGGTCTATCAGATGATGAAATTGAAAACATGGTGAAAGACGCTGAAGCAAATGCTGAAGAAGATAAGAAGCGTCGTGAAGAAGTTGAAACACGTAACGAAGCTGATCAGCTAGTGTTTACTACTGAAAAGACTCTTAAAGACCTTGAAGGTCAAGTAGAGGAAGAAGAAGTAACAAAAGCTAACGAAGCGAAAGATAAAGTAAAAGCAGCACTTGAAAATGACGACATTGAAGCAATTCGCACTGCGAAAGATGAGCTTCAAGAAATTGTTCAAGCTCTTTCAATGAAAGTATATGAGCAAGCTGCACAAGCTCAACAAGCTCAAGCTGGCGAAGAAGGCGGAGCAGAGCAAGCAGATGATAACGTTGTTGACGCTGAATATGAAGAAGTAGACGACGACAAAAAGTAAGAAAATGATACGAAAAAAAGTCAAAGTCAGGCGTATCTTGACTTTGACTTTTTTCGTTTTAACCGTTAACCACTTACTGATTAAGTGGCGTTAAAAGGTTCATTGAAATAACTTTAAAGTCTAGAAAAAATCACAAGTCACGTTTTTTTCCATACATGAAAGGGTTGAACTTTTGAGGTTAGCGAGCAAAACGATGGTTTCCTGCTACAATTTTTATTTAGCTAGGATCAGTTTAGCCTACGATTACTGTTAACGTTCACTGGTGCTAACGATATAGTATTGCAGAGCGTATAAACTCAATGATATGATAAACGTTATGTGAAGAGAATCGGGAGTGGATACGATGAGTAAACGAGATTATTATGAAGTGCTTGGCGTTAGCAAAGATGCTTCGGAAGCTGAAATGAAAAAGGCTTATCGCAAGCTTGCCAAGCAATACCATCCTGATATTAATCAGGAACCTGGTGCAGATGAGAAATTTAAAGAAGTGACAGAAGCGTATGAGGTACTAAGTGACTCACAAAAGAGAGCTCAGTATGATCAGTTTGGACATGCCGATCCTAACCAAGGTTTTGGCGGTGGCGGAGCTGACTTTGGCGGCTTTGGTGATATTTTTGATATGTTCTTTGGTGGAGGTGGACGACGCAATCCAAATGCTCCAAGACAGGGTGCTGACCTTCAATACTCCATGGAATTAACATTTGAGGAAGCAGCTTTTGGTAAAGAAACGGATATTTATATACCAAAAGAAGAGGAATGTTCTACTTGTGATGGATCAGGTGCAAAACCTGGAACATCTCCTGAGACGTGTTCTCACTGTGGTGGTGCAGGTCAATTAAACGTTGAACAAAACACACCGTTTGGCCGCGTTGTTAATCGTCGCGTTTGTCACCATTGTGAAGGTACTGGTAAGCTTATTAAAGATAAATGTAAAACTTGCCGAGGTAAAGGGAAAGTGGAAGTGAAGAAAAAGATCCATGTTAAAATCCCTGCTGGTATTGATGAAGGTCAACAAATTCGCATTACTGGTAAAGGCGAAGCTGGAGTTAATGGTGGTCCTCCAGGAGATCTATTTGTAGTGGTTTATGTGAGATCACATGATTTTTACGAACGAAGTGGCGATGATGTATTATGCCAGATGCCAATCACGTTCTCTCAAGCGGGTCTTGGTGATGAAATTGAAGTTCCAACGCTCCACGGAAAAGTTAAACTTAAGGTTCCAGCTGGAACACAAAGTGGTACGAACTTCCGCCTTAAAGGCAAGGGAATTCAGAACGTGAGAGGATACGGTCAGGGAGATCAGCATGTGAAAATTCAAGTGATTACTCCTAAACACTTAACAGAACGTCAAAAAGATCTTTTGCGTGAATTTAGTGAGATTTCAGGACAGGTACCTGATGAGCAACATGAGAATTTTTTCTCTAAAGTTAAAAAAGCTTTTAAGGGAGAATAAGCAAGATGAAAGCTGGTAGCAAGCAGGCCGTACAATATGGCCTGCCTGTTTCCTTTCCGAAAAAAGGATCCAAAAGAGGAGTGGGCAATGAATGAAATGGTCTGAAATAAGCATTCATACAACAAACGAAGCGATTGAAGCGGTGTCAAACATTCTACATGAAGCAGGAGCCAGTGGGGTAGTTATTGAAGACCCGATGGATCTTGTGAAAGTATGGGATACTACTTTCGGAGAGGTTTATCAGCTAAATCCTGATGATTATCCTGAGGAAGGCGTTATTTTAAAGGCGTACTTACCAGTCAATAGTTTTCTTGGTGAAACGGTTGAACAAATCAAAGAAGCGATTAATGGATTGCTTGTCTATGATATTGATCTAGGGCATAACACTGTTCAAATAAGTGAAGTGAATGAGGAAGAATGGGCTACAGCTTGGAAAAAATATTATAAACCTGTCAAAATTTCTGAACGTATCACCATTACACCTACATGGGAAGACTATCAGCCTGTTACAACAGATGAAATTATTATTGAGCTTGATCCTGGAATGGCATTTGGAACCGGTACTCATCCGACAACGGTTTTATGTGTACAAGCGCTGGAGAAAATTATTAAACCAGGACACCGTGTGATTGACGTCGGTACCGGATCTGGGGTATTAAGTATTGCGGCAGCTAGTTTAGGTGCAGATTCAGTGGATGCACTTGACCTTGATGAGATAGCTGTAAAAAGCGCAGCTCTTAATACAAAGCTTAATAAAGTTCATCACAAAATTAGCGTGAGTCAAAATAATCTTCTAGAGGGTGTAGAAGAGTCCTATGATGTGGTTGTGGCGAACTTACTTTCGGAAATTATCGTTCGTTTTACAGATGACGTTGCTAGGGTTCTTAAGCCTGGTGGTGCCTTTATTACTTCTGGTATCATTACGGCCAAGAAACAGGAAGTGAAACAATCGATTCTAGAACAGGGCCTTGAAATTGAAGAAACGCTACAAATGGAAGATTGGGTTGCCTTTATTGCGAGAAAGCCCCACGCGTAAGGAGAGAAAGTCATGCAACGATATTTTATCTCTAAATCTCAGCTTCACCAAGATCATATTTTGATTGAAGGGGAAGATGTCAAGCATATCTCAAGAGTGATGAGGATGGCAGTAGGGGATCGCATTATTTGTTGTACAGAAGATGGTCAATCAGCGATTTGTGAATTAGATGAGCTATCAGCTGACTTCATTAAAGCTATTCCAAAAGAGTGGCTTGACGAGCAAAAAAGGTTACCTGTAAATGTGACAATTGTACAGGGGTTACCTAAAGGAGACAAACTTGAGACGGTTATACAAAAAGGAACAGAACTTGGTGCTGATCAGTTTATTCCTTTTAAAGCTGAGCGTTCTGTTGTAAAATGGGATGAGCAAAAAAGCGTGAAAAAGTTGCAGAGGCTAAACAAAATTGCAAAAGAAGCGGCTGAGCAGTCTCATCGAACAACGATTCCAAGGATTGATATGCCTCAATCCCTTTCCTCACTGATTAAGACGAGTGAATCATATGATCATAAGTTAATTGCTTACGAAGAAGAAGCAAGAGCAGGAGAATCTGCTAAGCTCGTTCAAACGCTTCACGAGGCAAATATGAACGATCGAATTATGGTTGTGTTTGGTCCGGAAGGCGGACTCTCAGAAAATGAAGTCGCCACTTTGAAAGAAGCTGGGTTCTCTTCATGTGGACTTGGTCCTAGGATATTACGAACAGAAACGGCTGCTATGTATGTACTTGCAGCAATTTCTTATCATTTTGAATTAATGGGGTGATGATATGCCTTCAGTTGCATTCCATACATTAGGTTGTAAAGTGAATCACTATGAAACGGAAGCGATTTGGCAGTTGTTTAAAGATCATGATTATGAGCGAGTGGAGTTTGATCATGCATCGGATGTTTATGTTATTAATACTTGTACCGTAACAAATACTGGGGATAAGAAAAGTCGACAGGTCATTCGTCGAGCGATTCGAAAAAATCCAGATGCTGTCATTTGTGTAACAGGTTGTTACGCTCAAACCTCACCTGCTGAAATTATGGCAATTCCTGGTGTGGATGTAGTGGTAGGAACACAGGATCGCGTGAAGATGCTTGATTACATTGAGCAATATAAACGTGAGAGAGAGCCTGTGAACGGTGTAGGCAATATTATGAAAGCGCGTGTATATGAAGAACTTGAAGTTCCAGCATTTACGGATCGTACGCGCGCATCCCTTAAGATCCAAGAGGGGTGTAACAATTTTTGTACTTTCTGCATTATTCCATGGGCAAGAGGTCTTCTAAGGTCGCGTGAACCTGAAGCTGTTCTAACTCAGGCGCAGCAACTTGTTGATGCGGGCTATAAAGAAATCGTTTTGACTGGTATTCATACAGCGGGATATGGAGAAGATTTAAAGGATTATAATTTTGCCCAACTTCTTCGTGATCTTGATGCAAAAGTAAAAGGTTTGAAACGAATTCGTATATCTTCTATTGAAGCAAGTCAGGTAACGGATGAAGTGATTGAAGTATTAAATCAGTCAGAAAAAGTGGTTCCGCACTTGCATATTCCACTTCAATCAGGTTCAAACACGGTGCTTCAGCGTATGAGAAGAAAGTATACAATGGAAATGTTTGGCGAGCGCTTAGAGCGTTTGAAACAAGCTCTTCCAGGTCTTGCGATTACTTCAGATGTAATTGTAGGATTCCCTGGTGAAACAGAAGAAGAATTTAACGAAACGTATGATTTTATTGCAAAACATAAATTCTCAGAACTTCATGTTTTCCCATTTTCTAGGCGTACAGGTACACCAGCAGCACGAATGGAAGACCAGGTAGATGATGAAATTAAGAATAAGCGAGTTCATCATTTAATTGAGCTTTCCAATCAGCTTGCAAAAGAGTACGCGTCTCACTATGAAGGAGAAGTTCTTGAAGTTATTCCTGAAGAGAAATACAAGGAAGATCAGACTTCAGACTTATATGTCGGGTATTCAGCGAACTATATGAAAGTAATTTTTGAAGCATCAGAAGCAATGATAGGAAAAATAGTTAAAGTGAAAATCACAAAAGCGGGCTATCCTTATAACGAAGGACAATTCGTCCGTGTTATGAATGAGGATGAACCAACAGCTGCAGTTGCTTCGTTTTAAATAAAGGGGCTTAGCCTACTTATACAGAACTGGAAGGATGACAACCATGAATAAAGAATTAGCGAAAATGATTGACCACACAGCTCTTAAGCCAGATACAAGCCGAGAGCAAATCGAGAAACTTTGTGACGAAGCGAGAGACTTCAACTTTGCTTCTGTGTGCGTAAACCCCACATGGGTAGCTCTTGCTGCAGAGAAGTTAGAAGGAGCGGAAGCAAAAGTTTGTACAGTAATCGGTTTCCCTCTAGGCGCTGTTACTACTGAAACAAAAGCTTTCGAAACAAAAGATGCCATCCAAAAAGGTGCGACAGAAGTCGATATGGTTATTAATATCGGAGCCCTTAAAGACGGTAACAACGAACTTGTAGAGCAAGATATTAAAGCAGTCGTTGAAGCAGCAAAAGGCAAAGCCCTTGTAAAAGTAATTATCGAAACATGTCTTTTAACAGATGAAGAAAAAACACGTGCGTGTGAGCTTTCTGTTAAAGCGGGTGCTGATTATGTTAAAACTTCAACAGGTTTTTCAACTGGTGGAGCGACAGTAGAAGATATTAAGTTGATGAGAAAAACAGTTGGACCAAACATCGGTGTAAAGGCATCTGGAGGCGTTCGTGATCTTGAAGGGTCTCAAGCGATGATTGATGCTGGCGCTACACGAATTGGAGCGAGTGCTGGAGTGAAGATTGTGCAAGGTGAAACAGCTGATACAGATTATTAAGACGATAAATCCATCACTTCTAACACTAGAAGTGATGGATTTTTTATTGTGAATTATAATTGTGTAACTTTTCGATCGATTTGGCAAGTAGTCCTGCAAAAGGTAAGAATAAGAACGCAGAAAGAACATTGAAAAGAATAGAAACATGGGCAAGTTGAACATCTGGGAGAGATGTCATACTAGCTGCAAATGTGCCGAATAAGCCAATCAATGGGAAGAACAGTATCACGCCTATGATGTTGATCCAAACGTGAGCATAAGCTGCGAGTTTTGCTTCCTTGCTGCTACCGATACTTGCCATTAGTGCGGTGATGCACGTGCCGACATTAGATCCGTATAGTATGGCAATAGCTGCAGGTAGTGTAAGTAATTCCTGATTAATAAACCCCATTGTAATCCCCGTTGTGGCTGAACTGGATTGAATGACAGCTGTGACTAAGGTTCCAATCCCTATTCCATAAAGAAGGCTAGAATTTGTTTCGTGAATCACATGTTCAAAAAACGATAGTGTTGATAACGGAATGGCTAGTGCTTCTAGTCCGTGCATCGCTACAAAGATACATCCAAGACCAAATAGAACGGTTCCTGAACTAAAAATGAACTGATGTCGAATTTGTAGCATAATAAATCCTGTAATTAATAATGGTAATACAAGGTGTTCAGGATTAAGTGTCATTAATTCTGCAGTTATCGTTGTGCCGATATTTGTACCAAGAATGATGCCGATGGACTGCCTAAATGTAAGAAGTTTAGCTGCAATTAAACTGATGGTTAGGACCATGACGGCGGAGCTACTTTGCAAGAGCGCTGTGACAAGAGCTCCTGTTAGAAGTCCGCGAATGGGTGTTGAAGAGGCATGATAAAGCCATTTCTGTAATTTTGTAGTGGAAATTGTGTTTAACCCTACACGAAGGATGCTCATACCAAAAAGAAAAATACTAATGAAGACGATAAAAGAGGCTATATATGGACTCATTTTATATAAATTCTCCTTTCCATTGAAAGTTTATGGACAGGACCTCATCGACATGCTCGTTATTTTTTTAGAAGACTCTTTTCGTAGATACTGTTGCTTTTAGTTAAGTGGTTAATTTCCGCTCCAATAAGCGAAGTGTGGCTTTTATTCAATAATTGATTCAGAAACAACAATCTATTAGAAAAGAGCCTTTTAAAATGTGGTATACGTTTTATGTATGTATTAACCCAAAGCTCTTTCAATTCTCAGTTTTGTTGTAATTAAGCGAACTACTTTATATTTATTTTTAGAAAGAAGTTTAAAAAGAAAATTACAGAAAGAAATGTTGATAAACCGAAAGGAATGTATTATAATTGCAGGTGACATGTCTTTGTTAGAAAGTCATGTGTTATGATTGTCTATGTTTTGGAGGGAGGGATAGAGATGGCGGAAACTCGCGTGCGTAAGAACGAGTCGATCGATGATGCTCTTCGTCGCTTCAAGAGAACGGTTTCTAAAGAAGGCACTATGGCTGAAGTAAAGAAGCGCAAGCACTATGAAAAGCCAAGTGTTAAGCGTAAAAAGAAATCTGAGGCAGCAAGGAAAAAGCGTAAGTTCTAAGAGAGGGTGTTAGGTCAGTGAGTCTAAATGACCGTTTAACAGCAGATATGAAAGTAGCGATGAAGAACAAAGAAAAAAATAAACTATCTGTTATTCGGATGGTTAAATCTTCAATTCAGAATGAATCCATAAAATTGGGTCATGACTTAACTGAAGAGGAAGAACTTACCGTTCTCACTCGCGAAGTCAAGCAACGCAAAGACTCCCTCCTTGAATTTGAAAAAGCTGGCCGAAGTGATCTTGTACAGAATCTCGATGAAGAGCTGTCGATTTTATCTGTCTACCTGCCGAAACAACTCTCTGAAGAAGAAGTAGAACAAATTGTTCAGGAAGTTATTTCTGAAACGGGTGCTTCTTCAAAGAAAGAAATGGGCAAGGTAATGGGTGCGCTTATGCCTCGTGTAAAGGGCAAAGCGGACGGCGGACTTGTTAATCGTCTTGTACAAAAGAACTTATCATAAAGTGATACTTTCAACTTAGGAGATCACTCATTTCCTCAAGGTGACTAGTTGAAACAATCAGACCTTAAGGTGAAGTTGATTTCTTCTTTCTTCATATGAGAAAGAAACAGTTAAACTTTGCCTTAAGCGTTGGATAAATATGATGAAGCGCAAACACGCTCTGTACAAAACAGGGCGTGTTTTTCTATACATATAATTCTTTTTTACAATGATAAATATAAACAAGTTAAGGGGATTTTCAGTTCATCATTTTAAACTAGTAAATAGTTTCTTTATTTGTCATACTAAAATTAGTATTATCTACATAAAAATGAAACTTCTTGATGACCTTATTCGTATACTTATGTAGCTGGAGGGAGGGATCACAATCAGAAAAAACACAATGCGTTTCTTTGTATCTGCTTGTTTCATGATGATGGTTATTCTTCCGTTTGCAGGAAATTTCGTGTTAAGTAAGGGCGAGGGCGATCTCGTTACATTTATTCCTGTTGAACAAGAAGTGGAACGTGGATTGGAAGCTTTTCTAAAGCGATCGATACAGGATGCGGAGGATCAAGGTGCTGATCATATTGTATTAGAAATTAATACGCCTGGTGGAGCAGTAAATGCAGCAGATAATATTGCAAAAATCATCAAAGCATCTGATGTTCCGATCACTGCCTATGTTTCCAACCGTGCTCTTTCAGCGGGCGCTTATATCGCTTTGAATGCCGATCAAATTATTATGGAGCCTGGGGCTTTAATGGGATCAGCCGCTATCATTGATCAGTCAGGAAATGCAGCCGGCAAAAAAGCAGAATCTTTTTGGCACGCCGCAATGAAGTCTGCGGCAGAGCTAAATGAGCGGGATCCAAAATACGCTTTAGCTATGGCGGATCCAGATGTTGACCTGCCTGATTATAACGCGCCAAAAGGGGAGCTCCTTACACTAAGTGATCAGGAAGCGATAGAGGTTGGGTATGCTGAAGGAACAGCTGAGGATCGAACTGAGTTACTTAACATCCTTAATCTTGAAGAAGCTAAAATTAGTGATGCTGAAGTGAGTATTGCAGAAAGAATTGCTCGCTTTGTTACAAACCCAATCATTATTCCGATTTTATTATCAATTGGAAGTCTGGGCCTTGTATTGGAATTGTATTCTCCTGGATTTGGCGTACCAGGCTTTATGGGTGCAGGTGCATTACTTCTGTTTTTCTTTGGTCATATGATTGCAGGATTTGCTGGTTGGGAATCACTACTACTATTGATTGTAGGAGTTGTTCTCATTTTGGTGGAGGTGTTTATTCCTGGTTTTGGAATATTTGGGGTTCTAGGTGCTGTTGGGATTGTTGCGAGTATCATTTTGGCTTCAGGACAGTCCATGCAATACGTTCTGTTAGCGGTCCTGATTGCTATCGCGGTTACAATTGGTGGTTCCTACCTCTTCATTCGAATCTTTGGATACCGAGGATTCTTTAAGAAAATTATTCTCTCTGATTCAACAAAAACCGAATTAGGTTATGTGTCTAATGCCACTCGAAATGAGTTGATAGGTGTGGAGGGAAAAGCCGTTACACCGCTAAGGCCTTCTGGTATTGCTGACTTTGGAGATGAACGCATGGATGTTGTGACAGAAGGGGGCTTTTTACCTGCTGGCACAGAAGTGAAAATTGTAAAAACGAATGGTTCAAGAGTCGTTGTAAGAGCAAGTAAATAAGGAATAATAGGGAGGAAAATGATGGACACTAGCACGTTAGGATTATTAGTTATTGTAGGGTTAGTCATTATCGGTTTAGCAATACTCTTTACGTTTGTACCTGTGATGCTGTGGATCTCAGCACTAGCAGCAGGAGTTCGCGTGAGTATATTCAATCTTGTAGGAATGAGGCTTCGTCGTGTAATCCCATCCCGTGTTATTAACCCGTTAATTAAAGCGGTCAAAGCGGGTCTTGAATTAAACACAAATCAACTGGAAAGCCATTACCTTGCTGGTGGTAATGTAGACCGAGTCGTTAATGCGCTTATTGCCGCACACCGAGCTAATATTGAGCTTAGTTTTGAACGCTGTGCAGCCATTGACCTTGCCGGTCGAGATGTTTTAGATGCTGTTCAGATGAGTGTTAATCCTAAAGTAATCGAGACGCCATTTATTGCAGGTGTTGCGATGGATGGCATTGAAGTAAAAGCAAAAGCAAGAATCACTGTACGTGCAAACATCGATCGTCTCGTAGGTGGAGCTGGTGAAGACACCGTCATTGCTCGTGTTGGTGAGGGCATTGTCAGTACAATAGGTTCATCTGAAAACCACAAAAAGGTGCTTGAAAATCCCGATATGATTTCTCATACTGTGTTATCAAAAGGACTGGACGCTGGAACAGCTTTCGAGATTCTTTCCATTGATATTGCGGATATTGATATTGGTAAAAATATTGGTGCGGTGCTTCAAACAGATCAGGCTGAGGCTGATAAGAACATTGCTCAGGCAAAAGCTGAAGAACGTCGTGCAATGGCAGTTGCGCAAGAGCAAGAGATGAGGGCTCGCGTAGAAGAAATGCGTGCGAAAGTAGTTGAAGCAGAGGCTGAAGTACCAATGGCTATGGCTGAAGCGCTACGTTCTGGTAACATTGGTGTCATGGATTATATGAATCTAAAGAACATTGAAGCAGATACTGACATGAGAGACATGATCGGTAAACCAAATCAGGAAGAAGATGAGGATGATCGCTAAGCTATTCCCTCAATCCTTTGTTGGAGGTGATCGTCGTGGATAATCTTATTGAACTGCTATTAAACAATATCGTTTTTGTTATTATTGCAATTGGTGGTATTATTAGCTTCTTCAAGCGTATGAGCGGCGAGGAAGAAAAACAAAAAGCCAATCCGCCTCAAAAGCGGCCACAAAGAGAACAAAGTAACCCTCGTTCAGGTGGTTCTATGCAAGCAAGTGAAATAGAGGAAGATACTTCTCAATCTGATACGGTTAGTGCTTACAAGGAAGCTTTAGGACGTATGGAAAAACGTGAGAATTACGGTTCACAGAATGAGCTGAAAGTACAAAAAAATGTGAGATCAGCGCCATACATGAAAGATAAGAGTCTCTCTATTAGCAAGTCAAATGTTCGAAACGGCATTATATGGGCAGAAATTCTTGGACCCCCGCGCTCAAGAAAACCCCATCCTTCAATGGTGGCCGTGAAACAAAGAAATAGGTAAAAAAAGATGCCATATGGCGTCTTTTTTTTATGGGTTGCAATGATTTAAATGGCAACTGCATAAGATGTTAACAGGAGCTATAATCGCATGTAAGTGGGATAGTTTTGTGTTTTCTTTCATAAAGATGAGTGGAGAGGGGGAGTATCCATGGCAAAGTGGAAGCACAATCTAAAAAGTTGGTTAACGAGAAGATTAGAGCTTCCAGCAGATGCGGTCATGGATTTGCCGCGGATCACGATGGTTGGACAGCTGCATATTTACATAGAGAATCATCAAGGTGTTCTCAAATTCTCTAATGAGGAAGTCCGACTACTTCTTAAAAATGGTCAATTAGTAATTAAAGGAGAGGATTTTATGTTGAAAACAATCCTTCCTGAGGAAATTTTACTGGAAGGCAAAATTGAACATGTTTCCTATCTTGATAAACCCCAAAACTGATAAAAGCCTTAAACGATTCTCGGGCTGACGATACGGGAGGGTATTATGAAGGAATACATTAAAGAACTTTTTTCTGGGTATGTGCGAATTAAAGTGATTGGGTCCTATACGGAACTTTTTATTAATCGTTGTATCGAGTACAACATTCCAATTTGGGACATCTCTCGTGTGGATAATGAAACGATTCTGTTATCGCTCTACACTACCGATATTAAACGTATTAGGCCGCATTTAAAGAGGACAAGATGTAAAATACGCATTAATGAAAGGAAAGGATTCCCTTTTATCTTAAAAAAAGTAGTCTACTCTAGAGGGTTTCTGAGTGGCGTTATAAGTTGCATTTTACTCATTCTCATTTTATCGAATATGGTATGGTCAATCACTGTGAATGGCGCGACACCTGAAGTGGAGCATAAGTTAAAGCAAGTAGCTGAAGAACTCGGAGTGAAAAAAGGTGCATTCATATTTCAGTTACCATCCAACCAGGAGCTACAGCAAGAAATGACAGAAAGTCTTGTAGAAGTTACCTGGGTCGGTGTTAAAAGAAGTGGTTCCACGTATCACTTTGAAGTTGTTCAAAAACAGTTGCCTGAAAAACAGCCTGCTTTAAATGCAAGACACATCGTTGCTGATAAAAAAGCCATTATTACAAAAATATATGTTGAAGAAGGACAGGTTCAGGTAAAAGAAAACGATTATGTTAAACCAGGTCAGCTCCTCATTTCAGGGTTTATTGGAAAAGAAGAAAAAAGTGAACTTGTCCCAGCAAGAGGGGAAGTTTATGGAAAAACATGGTATGTAACGAATGTATCCATCCCTTTAAAATCAACTTTTGAAACGAATACTGGGGAAAGAGTAACGAAATATTCAGTAGGGTTTTTTGGTTTTCATCTTCCAATATGGGGATTTTCAAAGCCGGAGTTTTCTCATTATGAGACGATGATAAATGAAACGAATTTACGCTTTTTGAAATGGGAAATTCCTCTATCGTTTCAAACAAAAGAGCTTCTAGAAACAAAAGAAGTAACGAGAGAGTATACAGAAAAGGAAGCGCTTCAGGCAGCTAGTCAAGTAAGTAGAGAAGACATAATAAGTAAAACATCAGAAAAAGCAGAAATTAAAGAGGAAAAAATTTTACACCATGAGGTAGAGAATGGTAAAGTAAACGTAAAGATACACTATGAAATAATAGAAGAGATTGGGAAAGACATACCGATTATTCAAGGAGATTGAGGTCTATTGGCAGAATCTTATGTTGATCTTACATTACAGCTAGAAAATTCTAATGAAGCTCAAAGCTTATTTGGCCCTGGTGATGAGCATTTAAAGATAATTGAGGAAGCCCTTAAAGTGTCACTTGTTACTCGTGGAGAAGGTATATCTGTGAGAGGCGATGAAGAAAGCATCACGATGGTAAAAGAAGTTGTGCATACCCTTCACACCCTCATCAAACGAGGCGCAAGTATCTCTGGAAGAGACGTTGTTTATGCGTGTCAATTAGTGCAGCAAGCAATGCTTGATCAGCTTCTGGAACTGTATCAAGAGGAAATTACCACGAATGCAAAGGGAAAGCCGATTAAAGTGAAAACACTTGGTCAACGCCACTACGTATCGGCGATGAAAAAGACTGACCTGGTGTTCGGTATAGGGCCAGCTGGAACTGGAAAGACGTATCTTGCCGTTGTTATGGCGGTAACTGCACTTAAATACAATCAAGTGAAGAAGATTGTTCTGACTCGTCCAGCAGTTGAAGCTGGAGAAAGCTTAGGCTTTCTTCCAGGGGATTTGAAGGAAAAAGTAGATCCTTATTTACGTCCCCTATATGATGCTCTTCATGATGTTCTAGGGGTTGAACAAACGACTCGACTGATTGAAAGAGGTACGATTGAGATCGCTCCGCTTGCCTATATGCGAGGGCGAACCCTTGACGATAGCTATGTAATTTTGGATGAAGCACAGAATACAACCTCTCAACAAATGAAGATGTTCTTGACTCGGTTAGGTTTTGGTTCAAAAATGGTGATCACTGGTGATATCACACAGATCGATCTTCCTAAGGGAAAAGAATCAGGCTTAGCCGCCGTAGAAAAAATTCTTAAACGAGTAAAAGATGTTTCGTTTATTTATCTTCAGCAGACAGATGTTGTCCGCCACCCGTTAGTTCAGCGTATTATTGATGCATATGAACATGAAACAAAATAAGCTTAAAAGGTCCGTTTGAAAACGGGCCTTTTTTGAGCCTTATCCCTCAACTTTCGAAGGCTCTACCGCTAATCAAACTTTTGGAGAGTCGTACTAGTGAAAAAGGACAAGAAGAGAGAAGGCGCATCAATACGTGAACATATTATAAGATTATGGTCCATTAATTAGGGAATTCTGATAAAATATGAAGAAGAGCAGTAGAGGCCATAACTTATGAGGTGAAGGAAGCTATGATTGCGAAGATTAAGCAATTGTTGCAAAATAATCTCCGTAATATTGAACAAATTAAAATGATCAAATGGTCGCTTTATGGACTAGTGGCACTCATTATGTACTTAACGATGTTATCAAATGTTATGCCAGAATCCCTGGATATTACGCTATATTCAAGAGCTGATCATGATATTGCTTCACCAATTACGATAGAAAATAAAACCGCTACAGAAGATGAGCGATCAAAAGCCGCTCAAGTTGATGCGAAGTATGTTTACCGTGATGAGGTTTCACAGTCCCAGTTTGATAAGTTAAATGATTTGTTTTCCGGGATAGATAAAGTGAAAAAAAATGAACCCGAGGAAAAAACGACTCAAGAAAAAATTTCAGAGCTTCAATCAATTATTTCTGACTCAATGTCTGATGAACTTACAGATGATACATTAAAGCCGTTAATTGAAGCGGAACCTTCTCAAATTAGTTTAATAAAAGAACTAACGTTATCTGAGGTAATGGAAGTTATGACTGATCGTGTATCAATTGATAATTTAGAGCAATCTAAATCAGATGTTGAAGACCGATTATCTCTTACTTCGCTCCCAACTGACCAGAAGAAAGCAATGATTACAGTAGCACAGCAAAGTATTGTACCAAATTACTTTCTTGATCCAGAACAAACAGAACAAAGTCGTCAAGAAGCAATTGAAGCTGTCCAGCCAGTAATGATACGCGAAGGACAAATCATTGTGGAAGAAGGCGCCATGATTAACCGAGAAGTAATGGAGCAGCTTCGACTAGCTGGTTTACTTGATGAAGGTTTTGATGCTGTTCCGTATGTAGGACTTGCTCTTCTTGTGATGTTACTTACAGGATATTTATATTATTTCTTTCAAGACGTAAAATCAAGAGTTCGTTCTTCAAATACAAACCTCCTTATTCTAGTGCTTATTTATCTCAGCACCCTTCTAGTTCTTAAGCTATCAAGCTTATTACAGGGGATAGAGGTTCCTGGGATTGCTTATATCGTTCCAGCAGCAGTAGGGTCTATGTTAATAAAGATGCTATTTAACGAACAATTAGCAATTGCTTCAAGCTTACTTTTTGGCGTTTGTGCTGGGGTTTTCTTTAACGGAGAAATTACTGGGCCAATGAATGCCTCGCTTGGATTCTACGTTTTAATGAGTTCGTTATCGGGAGTGTTTTTTCTTGGAAAGAGAAATCATCGTTCAAACATTTTAACAGCGGGATTGCTTGTTTCACTAATAAACATAGTAGCTGTGGCTATATTATTAATGTTAAAGAATGGCCAATATGGTGGTATTGAACTTAGCTATCATTTTGTCTTTGCCTTTTTGTCTGGTTTCTTATCTTCCATGTTAACTCTGGGATTAATGCCGTTTTTTGAAGCTGGATTCCGCATTATTTCGACTACAAGGTTAATTGAATTATCAAATCCAAATCACCCCTTGTTAAGAAAAATACTTGTGGAAACGCCTGGAACTTATCATCATAGTGTGATGGTGGCAAATTTGTCAGAAGCAGCTTGTGAATCAATTGAGGCAAATGGTCTTCTTGCTCGAGTAGGCGCTTATTATCATGATATCGGAAAAACAAAACGGCCCCACTTCTTTATTGAAAATCAAATGAATATGGAAAATCCGCATGATAAGATTTCGCCTCATCTAAGTAAAACGATTATTGTATCGCATGCCTCTGATGGCGCTGAGATGTTAAGGAAGCATCGATTGCCAAAAGAAATTGTGGATATTGCTGAACAACATCATGGTACAACATTATTGAAATATTTTTATTACAAAGCAAGTGAACTGCCGGATCAGACGGTTTCCGAAATGGAATTTCGATACCCTGGGCCAAAAGCACAGACAAAGGAAGCCGCAGTTGTCGGAATTGCGGATTGCATTGAAGCGGCGGTAAGATCGATGACGAAACCAAATCCAACAACGATTGAATCGCTTGTAAGAAAAATCATTACTGACAGACTAGAAGATGGACAATTTGACGAATGTGATTTATCACTAAAAGAGCTTGACATCGTTGCAAGAACGATTTTAGAAACGTTGAACGGCATTTTTCACAGTCGAATTGAGTATCCAACAGAAATAAAAAAGAAGGTGACTTCATGAATCTAACAATCGATTTTATTGATGAAACTGAAACATTAAAACAAGATCAGCTTGAAATGCTTGAAAAATTATTGAGCCATGCAGCAAAGGAAGAAGGGGTTGAAGATGGAAGCGAAGTGTCCATTATGTTTGTAAATAATGAGCGGATCACGGAGATTAACCGAGATTATCGCGGTAAAGATCAGCCTACTGATGTCATTTCCTTTGCTCTTGATGACGAAGAAGAGGGTGATGATCCGATCGTATTTAATGAACAAATACCGCACCTGCTTGGAGAAATTGTCATTTCGGTGCCGAAAATAGAAGAGCAGGCAGCTGATTATGGACATAGCTTTGAACGTGAACTGGGTTTTTTATGTGTTCATGGTTTCCTTCATTTACTCGGTTATGACCATATGACAGACGAAGATGAGAAAGAAATGTTCAGTAAACAAAAAGTGCTTTTAGAGCAATATGGCCTCACAAGATAAACGTTCAAGGCTTGTGCGGTTTTTGCGAAGTTTTCTATATGCATCGCAAGGTTTTCGTTACTTAATAAAAAATGAACAAAACTTTCTCTTCCATCTCCTAGCAGGTTTTGTGGTAATAATAGCTGGGTTAGTGTTGGAGTTACCAATAATTAAAATGTGTGTGTTGCTAACTGTAATCGGTATCATGCTAAGTTTGGAAGCACTAAATACAGGCATTGAAAGAACAGTTGATTTAATTACCGAAGAAGAACATCCTATAGCCAAGGTAGCAAAGGATGTGTCAGCTGCAGCAGTCTTTCTTTTTGCAGTTATTTCAGTTATAATCGGTGTCCTTCTCTTTTTTGAACCGATTGCTCAGTTGTTTCAGTCATAAGGAGGAATTATAATGGAAAAGCAAATGTTGATCGAGGAAGCAAAAAAAGCAAGAGAGATGGCCTATGTGCCCTACTCAAAGTTTAAAGTAGGTGCGGCATTGCTTTCTGAGGATGGTACGGTATTTGGCGGATGTAATATTGAAAATGCTGCTTATAGTATGTGTAATTGTGCAGAGCGGACGGCTTTATTTAAAGCCTACTCAGAAGGCCATAAATCATATAAAGCCATTGCAGTTGTAGCTGATACAAAGCGTCCTGTCCCACCTTGTGGTGCATGTAGACAAGTGATCTCAGAACTATGTGACCCAGAAATGCAAGTGATTTTAACTAACTTAGATGGAAAAATACAGGAATTAACCGTCAGCGAATTACTTCCTGGCGCATTTTCACCGGAGGATTTGAATGAGTAAAGAAGTGTTTAAGTCAGGATTTGTATCTATCGTCGGTAGACCCAATGTAGGGAAATCGACGTTGTTAAACGAAGTTATTGGACAAAAAATTGCGATTATGAGTGATAAAGCACAAACAACCCGGAATAAGGTACAGGGTGTCTATTCAAGAGATGATGCTCAAGTTGTTTTCATTGATACCCCAGGTATTCATAAGCCTAAACATAAACTTGGCGATTTTATGATCAAAATGGCTCAGAGTTCATTAAATGAAGTTGATTTAATTTTATTTGTGATTAATGCAGAAGAAGGTTATGGTGCTGGTGATCAGTACATTATAGATCGTTTGCAAAATGTAGAAAGCCCAGTCTTTCTTGTGATTAACAAAATTGACCAGGTTCACCCAGAACAGCTATTCCCAATGATCAATTTTTATAAAGATAAATATTCTTTTGCTGAAATTGTTCCAATCTCTGCATTGCAGGGAAATAACGTTAATACTCTCCTTGAGCAAATTGTTGACTACCTTGAAGAAGGGCCACAGTATTACCCAAGTGATCACGTTACCGATCACCCTGAACGCTTTATTGTAGCTGAGCTTGTGAGAGAGAAAGTTCTTCATTTAACGAGAGAAGAAATTCCTCACTCTGTTACGGTAGTAACCGAGCAAATGGCAAAACGTGAAGGATCTGATGTCATTGATATTCACGTAACGGTGGTTGTTGAACGTTCTTCTCAGAAGGGCATCATTATTGGAAAGCAAGGAAAGATGCTAAAAGAAGTTGGGAAACGAGCTCGTCAAGATATTGAAGCTCTTCTAGGTTCCCGTGTATTTATGGAAATCTGGGTGAAAGTTGTGAAGGACTGGCGTAATAAACCTTCCTCGTTACGTGATTATGGTTATCGAGAAGATGACTATTAAGTGAAATATTGTTAAATATTCCATCACATAAACCGACTTATGTAAGGTCAAGCTAGAGGTAAGAGATAAACTTTTTACAAAATGAAAGGTGGGATCTAAAGTGTTAGAGTTTACCTGGAAAATATTTTGTGAAACAGGAAACATTGATACTTATCTTCTTTTGAAGGAAATGGAAATACCGAATGATGAAGACAATGATTCTCTCGCCGAGATGGAAGAAGTACCTCGTCTCTCTTGACCTTTTGGAATTGCAACAGGAAACGGTTGGTGAAAGTTCTTGTTAAAAAAGGTTGAAGGAATTGTGATTCGAACCGTGGACTATGGTGAAACAAATAAAATACTGACGATTTATTCTAGAGAGACGGGTAAGGTTGGCGTCATGGCAAGAGGCGCAAAAAAACCTAAAAGCCGTCTTTCTGCTGTTTCGCAACTTTTTGTCTATGGACAGTACCTTTATCAGCATACATCGGGTCTTGGGGGATTGAATCAGGGAGAAATAATTGATTCTTTTCGCTCCATAAGAAATGATTTGTTTCTCACTTCCTATGCGGCATATGCAGCAGAGTTAGTTGATAAATTAACAGAAGAGAGAAAACCCAATCCCTATTTATTTGAAATGCTTTATCAGGTTCTTCATGCGTTAAATGAGGAAAAAGACCCTGAAGTTATTTTATTTATTTTTGAGCTTAAAATGCTTCGCGTTGCGGGAATTACACCACAACTAGATCGATGTGCAAACTGTGGTCTTTCTGAAGGGAAGTTTCATTTCTCTATTAATGAAGGTGGGTTACTATGTCATCGGTGTCTTTCAGTGGATCCATATAACATTCCGATCATGAAACGGACGGCAGAACTTCTTCATTTATTTGCACACATTGATTTGGGAAGATTGGGAAATATTTCACTAAAAAAAGAAACGAAAAAAGAAATTAGACAAATTCTTAACCTTTATTTTGATGCTTATTCCGGCCTTTATTTAAAATCAAAACGTTTTTTGGATCAGTTGGACCGGTTTAAACTTGAGTAATTAGATTAGCCTGCGGAATGTAATCCGGAGGTTTTTTATTTTAAATAAAGTATTTTAACAGATGGTTTACACAAAACAATGCGGAGTACTTTCGTTAAAATGGTATAATCGTATATAATAATGAAAATAAAGTATAACCTTATTAAAGGTGGTGATTCTTATCCAATTAAACAATAGGCAGGAAACCATCCTTCAGATCGTGAAAAATGAAGGGCCGATTACAGGGGAGCACATTGCAGAGAAGCTCAGTTTAACTAGAGCTACGCTTAGACCAGATCTAGCCATTTTAACAATGGCAGGCTATCTTGACGCGAGGCCAAGAGTCGGGTATTTTTATACAGGTAAAACAGGTTCACAGCTTCTTACTGAGAAAATAAGAAAAATTAAGGTTGATGATTACAAATCAATCCCCGTCGTTGTACAAGAAAACGCAAGTGTGTATGATGCAATATGTTCCATGTTCCTAGAAGATGTCGGCACATTGTTTGTAGTGAATGAATTGGCACATCTCGTTGGTGTATTATCTAGAAAAGATCTATTAAGAGCTGCACTTGGTAAACAAGATCTTGAAAGTATACCCGTCACAATTATTATGACGAGAATGCCGAATATTACTGTATGTCAGAGAGATGATCTCTTAATCGAAGTAGCGAATCAGTTAATTGAAAAGCAGATTGATGCATTGCCGATCGTAAAAGAAGTAGAGAATGGTATTGAGGTTATTGGAAGGATAACCAAGACAAATGTAACGCGAGCACTAGTGGATCTTGCCAAAGACGAAATTATTTAGCTTAGGAGGTTTATATGACGAATTCAACGAATCGTGCTATTGTGTATGTGATTTCTGATTCGGTAGGCGAAACAGCGGAACTTGTTGTAAAGGCAGCGGCAAGTCAATTTGACCCTACCGATTTTGATGTCCGAAGAGTCCCTTATGTAGAAGATACAGCGACAATTCACGAAGTGATGACTCTTGCCAAAGAAACAAAAGCGATTGTCGCTTTTACTCTCGTAGTTCCGGAGTTAAGAAATTTCCTACTTGAAGTCGCATCAAAAGAAAATATTCAGGCTATTGATATTATTGGTCCAATGATTGACCATATGCAAACAGTAATAGGGAAAGAACCACGAAATGAGCCTGGACTTGTACATAAACTTGACGAAGACTATTTTCGTCGAGTAGAAGCAATAGAATTTGCGGTGAAGTATGATGATGGGAGAGATCCGCGTGGGATTGCTCTTGCGGATATTGTGCTTGTCGGTGTTTCTAGAACTTCTAAAACCCCTTTATCACAATATTTAGCACATAAGAGGTTGAAGGTAGCCAATGTTCCTATAGTTCCTGAAGTCGATCCGCCTGATGAATTATTTAATGTTGCTGAAGGAAAATGCTATGCTCTAAAAATAAGTCCTGAGAAGTTAAATAACATTCGTAAAGAGCGACTAATTGCGCTTGGATTAAATGCTGAAGCAAGCTATGCTAATATGACAAGAATCAAAGATGAACTGGAATATTTCGATACGATTATTAATAAAATGAACTGCCAAGTTATTGATGTTTCAAATCGAGCAGTAGAGGAAACAGCTAATTTAATTTTAAGCCTTCATAAAGGAAAGCATACATCTTAATAAAATCATAACTAGAAAACACCATTATCGAGACAAAAATGTTCTCGATGATGGCGTTTTTTTATCGTTTTTATCTGTTCAATTTAATATTTTTAGTATATAATCAAATATTGTCAATAAAATTTGTCTATAATCATTAAAGAAGGCTTTCAGAAGAATATAGTAGTTATCTGAAATAGTACGATCTAAAATTCTGAAAGTTAAAACATAAATATCAAAAGAAGGATAACTCAGGGAGATGTAGAATAGAGAATTATGACGAAAAAGAAACTGACGCTTTTTGTCGATGCAGATGCATGTCCTGTTTTAATTAAAGAAGAAATTATGTCTTTTCAGAAAGCTCTATCAGAAGTAGAAACGATTTTTGTCGCTTCTTATGCCCATATGAGCACCACGTTCCGTGAGGCGAAGTGGGTTATGGTAGACTCTGAAAAGGAAGAAGCAGATCTCTATATTCATCGTCATGCCCAAAAAGGCGATATTGCTGTAACCCAAGACTATGGTCTTGCAAGTTTGCTCCTTCCAAAAGGTGTTTTTGTTCTTTCTCCAAGAGGGAAACGGTATACAGAAGAGAACATATCGACTCTTTTACATACGCGGTACCTGGCATCTAAAAGTAGAAGAGCTGGTAAGCATACAAAAGGTCCACGAAAGTTTACCGGTGATGATCGAGTTCAATTTCGGGAAGAACTAATAAAAATATTGTCGAATTATGAAGGAGATTATTTTTATTTGTTGAAACTATAGAATCTGTTGGTGATAAATAATGAGTGGCAGAATCCCAGAAGAAAAAATTGAAGCGATTCGCCGATCCACAGATATTGTTGATGTGATTAGCGATTATGTCCAACTGAAAAAGCAAGGAAGAAATTTCTTTGGCCTTTGTCCTTTTCACGGTGAAAGCACTCCTTCATTTTCAGTAGCGCCGGACAAACAAATTTACCACTGCTTCGGATGTGGTGCTGGCGGTAACGCTTTTTCATTTTTAATGGAAATTGAAGGGTATAACTTTGTAGAAGCTGTTCAAAGTCTTGGACAAAAATCCGGTATTGACTTACCTGAAGTGCAAGAGAACCAGAGCGGTAGTGCAAAAACAAATTCTGAGAATGACACCATATATAAGGCCCATGACTTTCTCGCTAAACTATACAATCATTGTATGGTTAAGACACCGGAAGGCGAACAAGCCCGTGCTTATCTTAATGAACGAGGTTTTTCGAAAGAGATGATTGAAAAGTTCCAGTTAGGCTTTGCACCTGACTCTTGGGACTATGCAACATCGTATTTAGAAAAAAGAAACTATCCTCTCGCAAAAGTGGCTGACGCAGGCTTACTCGCCAAAAGAGAATTTGATGGAAAGTATTTCGATCGCTTTCGAAATAGGATTATGTTTCCGATTTGGGATCCAAAAGGAAGACCGGTTGCATTCGGAGGAAGAATCATAGGAGACGGCGAACCTAAATATTTAAATAGTCCGGAAACGAAGCTTTTTCAAAAAGGGAAGTTTCTCTATGGATTTCACCTTACCCGCTCCGCTATTCGCTTAAAAGATCAGGCAATCCTTTTAGAAGGCTATGTTGATGTGATTACAGCGTACGGAAATGGGGTACAAAACGTTGTAGCAAGTTTAGGTACGGCTTTAACGAAGGATCAAGCAAAGCTGCTGCGAAGACAGACAGAGTCCGTGGTCATTTGTTATGACTCAGATAAGGCTGGAACCAATGCTGCCACAAGAGCGGCAGACGAATTAATGGAAGCCGGGTGCTACGTTAGAATAGCAAAAATGCCAGGTGGACTAGATCCCGATGACTATATCCGGACATACGGTGCAGAACGGTTTGAAAAGGATGTAATAGGGGCAGCGCCAACGGTAATGGCTTTTAAAATGGAGGTTTTTCGATCAGGAAAAAACCTATCGGATGAAGGAGAACGAATCCGCTATATCGAAGAAGTACTTAAAGAAATTAGCCGTCTTCCTAATGCTGTTGAACGCGATCATTATTTACGGCAGCTAGCGGAAGAATTCTCACTTTCACTCGATGCTTTAAAGCAGCAGGTTTCCCAGTTTTATAAAGAGGGGAAGAAAAGTAAGGATAATGCTCCTCCGAAAAGGGATAATAATGCTAGGAAAAATTTCTATGTTAAGAAAAAGCTCTTACCAGCATTCCAGAATGCAGAACGTATCTTACTTGCTTATATGATGCGTGATCTGGAAGTGGCAGAAAAAGTACAGGAAGAGGTTGGCGGTTCGTTTAATATTGACGAGCATAGTGCGATTGCTGCATATCTATATAGCTTTTATGCTAACGGCCATGAAGCTGACGTTAGTCAATTCATGGAGCAGCTGACTGATCCTAACCTTGTTAAAATTGCTTCTGAACTGGCCATGATGGATTTAAATAATGACGTGTCGGACAAAGAATTACATGATTATATCCGGCAGGTGTTAAACTATCCAGAATGGATAAAGATAGAAGAGAGAGAAAAAGAAAAGAAAGAAGCGGAAATGAAGCAAGATTTTGTCCAGGCAGCCAAGATCGCTATGGAAATTCTTGAAATGAAAAAGAACTTAAAAAATTCATTTTAAGATAATGACTGATTTTTATTGTTGAGATGTATGGAAGGAGGGGATCGAATGGCTGAAAAACCAACTCGCCAACCGGCGGAAGGTGAATTAACCATCGATCAAGTGAAAGAGCAGTTAGTAGAGCTTGGAAAGAAAACAAGCTTAATTACTTACTCTACGATCGTAGAACGGTTGTCCCCATTTGAACAGGATTCTGATCAAATGGATGAATTCTTTGAATATCTAGAGGAACAAGGTGTTGAAGTCATCGAAGATACTTCTGATAATCCTTCGCCTCAAGAAGTTAATAAAGAAGAAGAATTTGATTTGAACGACTTAAGTGTTCCTCCGGGTGTCAAAATAAATGATCCGGTTCGTATGTACCTAAAAGAGATTGGCCGTGTAGACCTTCTTTCTGCAAAGGAAGAGATTAGTCTAGCACAACGTATCGAAGAAGGTGACGAAGAGGCTAAGCGTCGTCTCGCTGAAGCAAACCTTCGACTTGTTGTTAGTATTGCGAAAAGATACGTTGGACGAGGCATGCTCTTCTTAGATTTGATTCAAGAAGGGAACATGGGACTCATTAAAGCAGTTGAAAAATTCGATTATCGTAAAGGGTACAAATTTAGTACGTATGCAACGTGGTGGATTCGTCAAGCCATTACTCGAGCAATTGCAGACCAAGCTAGAACGATACGTATTCCCGTTCATATGGTCGAAACGATTAATAAATTAATTCGAGTTCAGCGTCAACTTCTTCAAGATCTTGGGCGTGAACCATCACCTGAAGAAATTGGTAAAGAAATGGATCTTTCTCCAGAGAAAGTCCGTGAAATTCTTAAGATTGCTCAAGAACCTGTTTCTCTTGAAACGCCTATTGGTGAAGAAGACGACTCTCATCTTGGAGATTTTATTGAAGATCAAGATGCGCTTGCCCCATCGGATGCTGCAGCTTATGAACTGCTGAAAGAGCAGCTTGAAGATGTTCTTGATACGCTAACTGATCGAGAAGAAAACGTATTGAGACTTCGTTTCGGGCTAGACGATGGACGAACAAGAACGCTAGAAGAAGTAGGACGCGTCTTTGGCGTTACGCGTGAGCGAATCCGACAGATTGAAGCAAAAGCGCTTCGTAAACTTCGCCATCCAAGCCGTAGCAAAAGATTAAAAGATTTTCTGGAATAGACTTACTTACTCTCTGACTGCTTAAGCGGTCAGAGAGTTTTTTATTATTATTAATTAGCGTCTATGTCTCATTCGTATTTAACTTGTTT
Source organism: Bacillus sp. Cs-700 (assembly GCF_011082085.1). Classification (NCBI taxonomy): domain Bacteria; kingdom Bacillati; phylum Bacillota; class Bacilli; order Caryophanales; family Bacillaceae; genus Bacillus; species Bacillus sp. Cs-700. The sequence continues at coordinate 1,181,968 of NZ_CP041063.1, read as the reverse complement.
ATTTAGCCAACGAAGAATTACTATGTGGATGAAAGAATACATTTCTTGTCATTTATTTTACTGATTTTTCTTTCGTTTTGCAAATGACCGTTTTGAAAATAAAAGTACTGCCTCTTGTCATAATAGGCTTTAGAGTCTTAGTAACATAAAAATAATATATAAAATTATTTTTATTTTCTAAAATGTTGAAAAAATTACGTCTAAAAGAGATAATGAAATGTAAGCGCATTCAATTTGGTGGTATTTATAGGAGGTTATATGGTAATGAATTTTGACTTAACGAAAGAGCAAAAAATGATTCAAAAGATGATTAGAGAGTTTGCAGATGAGAAGGTTGCACCTGGTGCAGAACAAAGAGATAAGGAAAAGAAGTTTCCTAAAGAGATTTTTCAACAACTCGGTGAACTGGGTATTATGGGTCTTCCATTTCCAGAAGAGTACGGTGGTGGAGGAGCAGATACAATAAGCTTTGCCATTGTCGTAGAAGAATTAAGCCGTGCGTGCGGGTCAACTGGAATTACCTATTCCGCTCACGTATCGCTTGGAGGAGCACCGCTGCACCTGTTTGGCACAGAAGAACAGAAGCAAAAATACCTTGCACCAATTTGTTCAGGAGAGTCATTGGGTGCATTCGGATTAACAGAGCCTAATGCCGGATCAGATGCAGGAGGAACAGAAACAGAAGCCTTTCTCAATGACGGCCAGTGGGTTATTAATGGGAATAAGTGCTATATTACAAATGCATCTTACGCCGATCATCTTGCATTAACGGCGATTACAAATCGTAAAGATGGCGAAAAAGAAATTAGCGCTATAATTGCGCCTACTTCCGCACCTGGCTTTAGAGTAATTGATAATTATGAGAAATTAGGATTGCATTCGTCGAATACAACAGAACTTGTTATGGAAGACGTCGTCGTACCGGAGGAGAACCTACTTGGGAAGCGTGGAGATGGCTTCAGACAATTCCTTATGACGCTTGATGGTGGAAGGATAGGAATTGGTGCTATGGGTGTAGGAATTGCTCAGGCGGCTTATGAGAAGGCGTTACAATATGCAAATGAACGGAAGCAGTTTGGCCGATCAATTTCACGGTTTCAAGCCATACAATTTAAATTAGCAGATATGGCTATGAAAATAGAATTAGCTCGCACAATGGTATACAAAGCTGCTTGGTTAAAGGACCAGGGTAAAAAGTTCACAAAAGAAGCCTCTATCTGCAAATTATATGCTTCAGAAATCTGTATGGAAGTTTGCGACCAGGCAGTTCAAATTCACGGTGGAAATGGCTATATGCGTGATTATCATGTGGAGCGTTATTTTAGAGACGCGAAACTACTTGAAATTGGTGAGGGAACATCAGAGATTCAACGAATGGTCATTGCTCGTGAAATTGGTTGTTAAACTGAACGAGCGCTCGGTTAGATGAGACGTGTTAGGAATTGCTTTTGATTCAGTATACATGCGAGTAATAACATGGTAATTAAAAAGGGGTGCGACTATGACGAAATTGCTTCATGAGACAATTGGGGCGATGCTTGAGAGACAGGTTCATCAATTTGGCTCGAAAGAAGCTGTCGTATATGCAAAAGAAAATGTTCGGTACACCTTCAGTGAATTTAATAGGGAAGTTAATTCAGTTGCAAAATCGCTACTTGATTTAGGTGTTGTAAAAGGAGAGCATATTGCCGTATGGGCAACAAATGTACCAGAATGGCTACTATTGCAATTTGCCACTGCAAAAATAGGTGCGGTACTTGTTACTGTGAATACGAACTATCAGTCAACTGAATTGGAGTACGTTCTCAAGCAATCTGATGCCACTCATCTATTTATAATTGATGGTTTCAAAGGTACTTCTTATCCAAAAGCCTTTCTTGATCTGACGAAAAGTGGTGACCAGGTTATTAATGGGAAATGTGCCTTGCATGATCTCCCTTATTTAAAACATGCGATTTATATCGGATCAAGTCCACAATCTTCTTTTATGTCATGGAATGAATTTATTCAATGTGGTAAGTCAACGTCAGAAGAGGAGTTGGATATAAGAAAGAAAGAGCTTGATCCTCATGATGTAATCAATATGCAATATACGTCAGGGACTACTGGTTTTCCAAAAGGTGTTATGCTTACTCATTACAATATCCTTAATAACGGCTATCAGATTGGCCAGTGTATGAAGCTAACAGAAGAAGATCGACTCTGTATTCCTGTGCCTTTCTTCCATTGCTTTGGCTGTGTATTAGGCACTTTAGCTGCTTTTTCAGCAGGAGCCACCATCGTTCCGATTGTTGAATTTGAGGCGAATCTTGTATTGAAGACGGTGGAACAGGAGAAGTGCACAGCCCTACACGGTGTACCTACGATGTTTATTGCGGAGCTCAATCTTCCTGAATTTGATACATTTGATTTGCGATCTTTGCGTACTGGAATCATGGCTGGAAGTCCTTGTCCAATTGAAGTGATGAAAAATGTGATGAACAAAATGAATATGGAAGAAATCACAATTGCTTATGGTCAAACAGAATCTTCTCCAGTTATTACCCAAACTAGAACTTATGACCCGATTGAATACAGAGTAAATTCTGTTGGTCAAGCTTTACCTGGTGTTGAGGTTAAAATCGTAGATCCTGTAACGAGTAAAGAAGTTAAGGAAAATCAGATAGGAGAATTATGTACAAGAGGTTACCATGTGATGAAAGGGTACTATCACATGCCCGATGCGACGAAGCAGGTAATTGACCAGGACGGTTGGCTACATACCGGAGATTTAGCGAAAATGAATGAGAGCGGGTATGTTCAGATTACAGGGAGATTAAAGGATATGATTATTCGTGGTGGGGAGAATGTGTACCCTCGTGAAATTGAAGAATTTTTGTATACACATCCTGCTGTTCAGGACGTTCAAGTTATTGGTGTTCCAGATGAGAAATATGGAGAAATCGTTGTGGCTTGTATTCAATTGAAAGAGAATGAAACGATCACCCCTGCCGATATTCTTCATTTTTGTAAAGGGAAAATTGCAAGATATAAAATCCCGTCTCATATCTTTTTCGTCGATGACTATCCAATGACTGCTTCTGGAAAAATCCAAAAGTATAAACTCCGTGAAACTGCAGAAAAGTGGACTAATCTTCATTCTAAGTTAGAAAAATAAATGATATGAACTGGCATCAGTAATTGTGCTGATGCCGTTTGTTTTATTGAGAAAATTTGCTATCATAGAGATAGAGTGAATAACTATGACAAATATGTGATTTGCCTCGCTTCCCCTTTTCTTTCATAGCGTTTTCAAGTAAAATAAGTTATGATTTGTTTACTCTTACATATTTGGGGAAAACGACATCAGCGAATCGGTACAAGGAGGAAAAGAAATGAAAAAGAATCCGCTTATTCCATTTGCTTGGACAGCCGTTATCGGATTAATTCTCATTATTGGTGTTTCTTTCTGGGCATTGCAACAGGACGGCAAAGAGAGCGCTGAGGGCGAAGGTGAAAAGCAAGAACAGGCTGAAGCAGCTGCACCTGAAGATATTTACGCTCAAAATTGTGCATCTTGTCACGGTGGTGATCTTGGTGGCCAGGTAGGACCAGCTCTAAATGCGGTTGGAGGAAAGTACTCCAAGGATGAAATTCTCGACATTATTAATAATGGTAAAGGCTCCGGAATGCCTGCGGGACTCATTCAAGGAGAACAGGCTGAAGCAGTTGCTCAGTGGCTTTCCGAGAAAAAATAAGAAGCGAAAAAAGCTTTCTGTGAGAACAGGAAGCTTTTCTATTTGGAAGAAAATCTAATTCCTTTTGATGCGAATTTCTGTTATCAAGAAATGGTAAAGGGTAAACTATAAAGAAGAAAATTGGGTAAGGTGAAGAAATGAACGATAAATTATTATCAGAGCGTTTAAAAACGGTAGCAAACTTTGTTCCAGTAGGAAGTAGTGTAGCGGATATTGGATCTGATCATGCGTATTTACCTTGCTACTTAATGAATAAACAGCACATCACGTTTGCAATAGCAGGTGAGGTAAATGAAGGTCCTTATCAATCAGCCGTTAACCAGGTTAAACGTAGCGGCTTCACGAGAGAAATCACGGTGCGTAAAGGTAATGGTCTTGAAGTACTTTCTCCTGGAGAAGTAGATGTCATTACAATTGCTGGAATGGGCGGTCAATTGATTCGGGATATTCTACTAGAGGGAAGAGAGAAGTTAGCGAAAGTAAAGCGACTGGTCCTACAACCCAATGTGGCTGCACATCTTCTCCGTGAACGACTTTCCGATTTAGATTGGGAGCTAGTTGATGAATGCATTCTTGAAGAAGATCATAAGGTTTACGAAGTTCTTGTGTTTGATGCAGGAAATGGAAAACGTCCTTATGAAGGAATGTCTGATAAAGAGCTACGAAAAAGTATGTTAGTTGGTCCGATCCTTTTGAAAAATCAGAACGGAGCCTTCCGGACAAAGTGGCAAAATGAATTAACGAAGAGGGAACGGATCTTAACGTCGTTAACAAAAACACACGGTGTTTCAGATAAAGAAGCACAGGTGAAAAATGAACGGGACATTATTAAGGAGGTTCTTTCATGAGTAAGCTAGTTTCAGGGCAGGCAATTATTCAAGAATTTGAATCCTGGTCTAAAAAGAAATATGCAGAAGATGGAGACCCGATCGGACTACAGGTTGGCAGTCTTAACAAGAAAATCAAGAAAGTCATGACTGCACTTGATGTTCTTCCCAATGTTGTTGAAGAAGCGGTGAATAAAGGCGTCGATTTAATTATAGCGCATCATCCTATCCTTTATCGACCGCTAAAAAAAATCAATTTAGATACAGCTCAAGGGAAAATGATTGAAACGCTGATTAAGCATGATATTACAGTGTATGCTGCTCACACGAACTTGGATGTGGCCCCTGGTGGTGTGAACGATATGCTGGCAGAAGCGTTAGGATTAAAAGATACAAGCGTTCTCGTTGAAACATTTCAGAGAGAGCTAAAAAAGGTTGTCGTTTTTGTACCGGCATCTCACCAGGAAGAGGTAAGAAATGCTCTTGCTAACGCGGGAGCTGGCTCTATAGGAGAATATAGTGATTGTACCTTTACTTCTCAAGGGACCGGAAGGTTTAAGCCAACTGACCATGCACAGCCGTTCATTGGTAAGGCAGGCGCTTTAGAATCCGTAGATGAAGTGAAAATTGAAAGTATCTTCTATGAGGATCACCAAGCAGCAATTATAAATGCTATAAAGAAGGCTCATCCATACGAAGAAGTAGCTTATGATATTTATCCACTTGATAATGAACCAGAAAAGTTAGGTCTAGGAAGAATTGGTCAACTTGAATCTGAGATGAGCTTAGAAAGCTTTGCCGGTTTTGTGAAAGAAAAGCTTGGTGCAGGTGGCGTTCGGATTGTCGGAGATCTCCAATCTACGATTAAGAAGGTAGCTGTATTAGGTGGAGACGGTAATAAATTTATAAACGCCGCTCGCTTTAGTGGAGCTGATGTTTTTGTCTCAGGTGATATTTATTACCACGTGGCACATGATGCTATGATCGAAGGGCTCCAAATCATAGATGCAGGACATAATATTGAAAAAATCATGATCGAGGGCGTGCGTAAGAAATTGTTAGCTTTTCTAGAAGAGAAGCGATATGAAACAGAGATTATTTCCTCTCAAGAGAAAACTGATCCATATCAATTTAGATAAAAAAATCCCGCCACTACAGGCGGGATTTTTTTGTTACTTTTTCACTTTTACTTTAGGAAGGATTTTGGATGAAGGTACATTTCTTTCCCGTACCCACGTATCTTCATCTTCTGGATCATATTGATCAAGAAAACGGATCACTTCTTTCGTAATTGGAGTTGGAGTAGAAGCTCCAGCAGTCACACCGACTGTTTCAACTCCTTTAAGCCACTCAAGTTGTAATTCTGAAATGTCGGTAATTCTGTATGCGGGTGTTCCTGCAACTTCAATTGATACTTGCGCAAGGCGGTTCGAATTATTACTTTTTGGGTCTCCGACGACAAGAACTAAATCTGTATCACCAGCCTGTTCGGCAACGGCTTCTTGACGTACTTGAGTAGCATTACAAATTTCATTATGGATAACGGCATGAGGATACCGTTCAGTCGCTCTTTCCATAATTTCTTGTACATCCCACTGACTCATTGTCGTTTGGTTTGTAATAATAATCTTTTCACTGTTAATTTGAAGATCATCGACTTCTTCTGGTTTTTCAACAAGATGCACGATTTCAGGAGCGATTCCCATGGCTCCTTCAGGTTCGGGGTGTCCTTTTTTACCAATATAAATAACGTGATAGCCTTCTTGTTGTTTCTCACGAATTAAATCATGTGTTACCGTCACATCGGGGCAAGTAGCATCAAGGACAGTTAACCCCTTTTCTTCAGCTAGCTCACGAACTTGAGGGGAAACGCCATGAGCAGTGAAAATAACCGTTCCGGATTCTACCTTCCTAAGAATTTCCATACGGTTCGGTCCATCAAGGGTAATTATGCCATCATCTTCAAAAGCATCTGTTACATGTTTATTATGAACGATCATCCCGAGAATAAAAATCGGGCGCGGTAAAGTTTTATCAAGCGCTGCATTGCGTGCAATGACCATTGCATCCACAACGCCATAGCAATAACCTCTAGGTGAAATTTTAGTTACTTTCATCGAGTACCTCCTCAATCCATTCATGGATTGTTGTATAACTGATCTCTCCTAATTATAAAGGAGATATCGAGATAACTCAACGAAACACGTTGATTAAACATAGAGTTTAGGTTTTGATTTAATACTTTGTTCATTTGAAACCGGTTTTGATTTTTTCTTTGCGTTTGTTATTGGAGGGGTTTTACCTTTAAATTTTTTAGAAGATTTCTTTGCTTTCTTAGGTGTTTCGTCTGCTTCGCTATCTTCATTATCAGCTGTTTCCCCTGAGGATTTTTGGTATTCTTTAAATAAAGCGATCATTTCTGGCAGTTGTTTTACCATTGGTCCGTATTGCTGTACCATAGGTTTAATTGTGTCGGCAGCTTGCATCACTTTTTGAACATTTTGGATCATGCCCATCATATCCATACCACCCTGGCCGGCACCTGGAAGAAATCGAGATAACATCCCAGCCTGCTGAGGAAAACCAGGTATCGCTCCACGCTGCATTGCTGGAAATGAACCTGGAGGCATAGGGAGTCCACCTGCTTGCGTTCCGCCACCGCCTAAAAACCTAGATAATAGTCCTCCAGTTCCTGTTTGTGGAGGCTGTGAAAAGCCTGGGCCGGGACCTTGAAACCCTCCGCCGGAAAATGGAAAGCCCATGCCAGGACCCGGACCACTTTGAGGGGAGGGAGGAAATTGATTCATGTCATACCCTCCTTCTTATAACTTGACCAAAATAAACTGTTGGTACTATTAAGGTATGCTGAAAAAATAGAAGGTGTGAGAAGGTACAAAATTGGGCAATACAAATAATAGAAAAGTTTTTAAGTCATATCTGCCTTCTTTAAGCATGGAATCGCTTCTAAACTAAATGCGAATTAAACGAAAAATTTCTATTAAATGACAGTGCATGCAAAATCAGAGTGGAAGGTCTTTTCTGAACGTATGGCGCTTTACGTGAATTTGCTTTATAATACAAAGTGGATTAATGGATGGAGGAACAACGATAATGAAACAATTTGATAGATTAGAGCTTAAGCCATTCTTAATTGAAGCGCTAGAAGCTCAGAAATTCACAAGACCAACGGAAATACAAGAGAGACTTGTGCCAGCTATACGTAATGGTGAGAGTGCAATTGGACAATCACAAACGGGTTCAGGTAAAACACTTGCCTTTCTTTTACCGCTCATTCATCGTATTGACCGTGAGAAGAATGAATGTCAGGCAGTGATTACAGCACCAACTCGCGAACTAGCTGATCAAATATATAATGAAGCATTAAAATTAATCGAGCCGCTTTCAGAAGAAGAAGCGATTTCCATCAAAAAAGCCGTAGGTGGAACGGATCGGAAACGCATGATTAGTCGGATGAAAAATACGCCACATATCGTGATTGGAACACCAGGAAGAATTAAAGACCTCGTTGAAGAGCAAGCCTTAAGCGTTTTTCCTGCAACTATGCTCGTAGTAGATGAAGCAGATCAGATGCTAGATATGGGATTCATTGAAGATGTGGATTACATTGCTTCAAGAATGGCAAAAGAATTACAAATGCTCGTATTTTCTGCAACAATTCCAAAGAGTCTGCAACCATTTTTGAAGAAATATATGGACAACCCTAAATTTGTTGAAGTCAATGCTGAACAGGTAACGGCTGATAAAGTAGAAAATATTTTTATACCAGCCCGATATCGTGAGAAGAAAGAGTTGTTGCTTAATGTAACAAAAGCCATCAACCCTTATTTAGCTCTTGTCTTTACGAATACGAAACAAACGGCTGATGAAGTAGCTGACTTTTTAATTGAGAACGGGCACAACGTAGAGCGACTTCACGGCGGTGTTCAAGCTCGCCAACGCAAGCAAATAATGAAGAAAATTCAAGAAGCTGAATGTCAGTATGTCGTAGCGACAGACCTTGCTTCACGAGGGATTGACATAAAAGGCGTGTCGCACGTTATAAATTTTGAATTACCAAAAGATCTTGATTTCTATATTCACCGCGTAGGTCGAACCGCACGTGCAGGTCAGGATGGAATTGCTTATACACTTGCAGAGCCTTCCGACCAACAAGCGATTCAAAAGCTGTCAGCAAAGGGAATTAGTATTGCATATAAAGAAGTTAAGAACGGGGAATGGGTAGAAGCGAAACCTGTAACTCCTCGTAAAAAACCAACTTCATCAAAGCCGGACGTTTTTGTACCTAAGCCAAAGAAAGTTAAACCAGGGTACAAAAAGAAAATGCAACAAGAGCGTGACAGAATTCAGCAAAAGCAACGTAGAAAATAACTCAAAAACCCTCTTAATACAGAGGGTTTTTGTCTGCTTTAGTATGATAAATGCTGTAGTTGGATGTGATGTCGCTATTGTGTTATCAAATGAAGAGAATGGAAACAAAGTTATAAAAGGAAGGGCTGAAGATAATGTTAAAAATAGGATCTCACGTTTCAATGAGTGGAGATAAAATGCTACTGGGAGCAAGTGAAGAAGCTGTGAAATATGGTGCAACAACTTTTATGATTTATACGGGCGCCCCTCAGAACACAAGACGTAAGGCGATTGAAAAACTCAACATTGAACAGGGCGCCGATCACATGAAGGAACATGGCATTCAGGATATTGTCGTACATGCTCCGTATATTATTAATATTGGGAATACAACGAAGCCAGAAACATTTCAGCTTGGAGTTGATTTTCTTCGTTCTGAAATCGAACGGACCCATGCTCTAGGTGCCCGTCAAATTGTCTTACATCCGGGTGCTCATGTAGGAGCGGGGGCAGACAAAGGGATTCAGAAGATTATCGAAGGACTAAATGAAGTTCTTACTCCGGAGCAAGAAGTACAGATTGCTTTAGAGACAATGGCAGGGAAAGGATCTGAATGTGGAAGAAACTTTGATGAGCTGGCTCAAATTATTGACGGTGTGACGCATAATGAGAAGCTATCTGTCTGTTTTGACACGTGTCATACTCATGACGCGGGCTATGATATTGTTAATGACTTTGACGGTGTATTAAATGAATTCGATCGTATTATTGGAATAGAGCGATTGAAGGTTCTTCACGTAAATGATAGTAAAAATGAATGTGGAGCAGCGAAAGACCGCCATGAAAATATTGGTTTTGGTTATATTGGTTTTGATGCTCTAAATAAAGTGATTCATCATCCGCAATTAAAAGAAATTCCCAAAATCCTAGAAACTCCGTATGTAGGAGAAGATAAGAAAAATAAGAAAGCGCCGTATAAACTCGAGATTGAAATGCTTCGTAATAAGAAATTTGATGAGGATTTAAAAAACAAGTTAATGACTGTCTAACAAAAAACCGCTATAGCGGTTTTTTGTTATTGATTTAAAAAAGATGACATTAACTTATTTACACGTGATGCAACGGAAGGACTAACTTCACGGCTAATTTTCAATAAAATGCGCTTTCGCTGTGTTTGGTTTGCAATATCGATATTTTCTTGTTTCAATATTCGGACAATTTTCTTTGCATCTCCTGTTGTAAGTGTAATACCATATTGTTTAGATAGCTGAAGTAATTCTTCAGCCGTAATACGGTTCAATTTAAAGTTTACAAGTTGAAGTTGTATTGGATTCATCACGATGCCCCCTTTGCCTATCTCATACTATGCATCCTCCTTGTGATGGTGTTCAAAATTGTGTAAGAAGCTTTCATGTCTTTTAGTACAAGGAGAATTTTAATATAATAAGTAATAAGATCCTTAATTTGGAACTTTCTGGAGGGTGTAATGGAAAAAAAACAGCATAGGAAAGAAAGTAAAACGCACTTAATTTACCGATTACTTATGATTATGATTGGCGCTTTTCTCGCTGCAGCCGCTATTGAATTGTTTCTTGTTCCTAATCAATTAATTGATGGAGGAATAATCGGTGTTTCTCTGATTCTCGATCATCTCACACCCTTTAATTTTGCAATTTTAGTGGTTGTTTTAAATCTTCCGTTTATGTATTATGGCTACAAACAAATTGGAAAAACGTTCGCATTTTCAACCTTATTTGGAATTATAGGTCTTGCAACTTTTGAAACGCTTCTTCATCATACTGCGCCATTTACCACTGAGCCAATTTTGGGTACGGTGTTTGGTGGGCTAACTTTAGGACTTGGAGTTGGGCTAGTTATTCGACATGGAGGCTCAATGGATGGGACGGAAATATTAGGTATTCTATTAACAAAAAAAATCCCCTTTTCAATTGGTGAATTTGTTATGTTTACAAATATTTTCATTTTTACCTGGGCTGGTTTTGTTTTCAGTTGGGAAAATGCCATGTATTCTGTAATGGCGTATTATATTGCATTTAAAACAATAGATACCGTCATTCAAGGTCTTGATGAAACAAAAGCAGTATTGATTGTATCAGATTTATATGAGGAGATTTCTGATGCGATCCTTGATCGACTTGGTAGAGGAACAACAAAACTGGTTGGCAAGGGTGGTTATACTGATGAAGAAAAAGAAGTAATCTACGTGGTTATCACTCGTCTTGAGGTTACAAAGCTTAAAAGTGTTATTTATGATATTGACCCTCACGCATTTCTTACGATTATGAATACGCAGGAAACGAGAGGTGCAAAATTCAAATCACCGATACATTAGGCTCCTTCAATTGGGGCCTTTTTTCTTATAAAAGAATGTCCATTGATGAGCAAAATAGTAGAAAGGTTTGAGATATAAATGTTAGGGTATAACCTTAACTGGTGCTCTTCAGCTTTATTAATACCAGTTGTAAAGGAGTGCAACACTATCAATTTTATTCAAAACAACCTAAAAAAAACTCTGTCAATGATCACTGCTATTGTTCTAACACTTGTACTAGCTATCATTCTCGTACAATTCCACTTTTTTAACGAACAAGTTGCCGATGCGAAAACAACGGTTGGGGAGTTGGATCAAAAATCTTCCCAGAACGATCAGATCAAAACACAGACAGCGATAACTAGATTAGAGAAAGAAACAGGTTATTCACTCGGTACGCAATCAGTGAGTGTAGAAGAATGGAAACAAGCCAAAGCATACTCTGAGCAATTTTATAATGACAGTGAAGGGAAGTTTAACAAAAAGTGGGGATTATTTCTAACTTATCAGTCAATGAAAGCAGATATTGACCCTGCGATTGCTTATGAGCTTTTAAAGGTAGAAACAGGTAATACGTTTGATCCAGAGCTTATCGGGCCAGAAACAAAATATGGGCATGCGTATGGCATGGCTCAATTTATGAAGAATACCGCCCCGTGGATTGCCGATATGGCTGGAATTGACTACACGGAAGAAAAATTATTTGACCCTTATTTTTCAATAACCCTGTCTGTCACTTATCTTGATTATCTTTATGACAAATACGGCAATTGGGATGAAGCGCTGACGGCTTATAACCGTGGCATCGGTGGATTAAAAACCTATGTAGCAAATGAAGGAACACCTAGAAGTGGTTATTCAGACGAGATTCAAGAAATGGCTAGTAACCATGATATGTAGTTGAAATAGCACCTTCGCTTCGTTCTTAATGGAAGCGAAAACCCCCTACTTTAAAGTAGGGGGTTTTTATTTATAAATAAGAAAATGGATTCTGCATTAATTTTTGTTGACTATTAATGGGGGGTTCATTTGTATTCTTTTCGACATAGTGATAAATACCATTACTATCCTGAACCCTTGCTTTCTCATTGTCCTTTAGAATGAGGTCTAACGTTGCTTTTACTTTTTGTTTTAAATTTGATTGGAGTATAGGAAATAGGATTTCAATTCGTTTATCCATGTTTCGAGTCATCATATCTGCTGAAGAGAGATAGATGTTTTCCTCTCCACTATGATGGAAGTAAAAAATTCGCGTGTGTTCAAGAAACTGGCCCACTATGCTCCGCACGGTAATATGACTACTCACACCTTCTATTCCTGGGCGAAGACAGCAAATTCCTCTCACGATTAAGTCGATTTTTACTCCCATTTGTGAGGCTTTATAAAATTGCATAATAAGGTCTTTATCTGTAAGAGAATTCATTTTAGCAATAATGCGTCCTCTTCCAGTTCTACGATGATATTCCATTTCCTTTTCAATGAGCTCAATGAACGATTCTTTAATCTCACCAGGTGAAATAGAGAAGTAGTACCAATCTGGTTTTGTACGGTACCCACTTAAATAATTAAAGAAATTTGTCGCATCAATACCCAATTTTTGATTTGAGGTTAGTAGTCCCATATCGGTGTAAACTTTTGCAGTCGCATCATTATAGTTGCCTGTACCAAGGTGAACAAAACGCTGAATGACATTACGATCTTTGCGAACTACGAGCGTGATTTTACTATGAGTTTTTAAAGAAGTCATACCGTAGATGACGTTAACACCAGATTTCTCTAGTTTCTTAGCCCACTGAATATTGTTTTCTTCATCAAATCGTGCCTTTAATTCAACTAGTACTGTGACAAGCTTACCGTTTTCTGAAGCTTTTGCTAGAGCGTTAATGATCGGAGAATCTTCACTCACTCTATAAAGTGTTTGTTTTATCGCAAGTACTTTAGGATCAACGGATGCTTGTTGAATGAAATCAACAATAGGATCAAATGATTCAAAAGGATGATGCAAAAAAATATCCCTATTTAATAAAGTTGAAAACATGGAACGCTCATTTTGAAGTGCTCGTGGAATTTTGGGAACAAGGGTTTCAAATAGTAAATGATCATGGGTATCGCTTAGTGTTTTGTAAAACCCAAATAAAAATGTAAGGTCAATCGGACCGTCTACAATATAAACATCTTTCTCATGGAGCTCGAGTTTTTCAATTAGAAAACGAGTTGCGGTTTTGTCATTCCAATCTCTTCGAATTTCAAGACGAACCGCCGCGCCCCACTTTCGTTTCTTTAATTCCTCTTCAATAACTTCAAGAAGATCTCGGGCACCTTCTTCATGAATTGATAAATCTGCGTTACGAGTAATACGAAATTGAGTTGTAGATATAACGCGGTAACCTTCAAAAAGCTTGTAACAATTTTGGCTTATAACATCTTCTAAAAGAACAAAACATCGTTTTGAATCAAGTGAAGGAACCTCAATAAAACGATCAAGTGCAGGTGGAATTCGCACGATAGCTAGGTGATTTTCGGAAGTTTCATCGTCTTCTTTTTGTAAGATAATAGCAATATTTAACGCTTTATTTGGAATGACGGGGAATGGGCGGTACGCATCAATCGCCATAGGAGTTAAACTAGGATAAATTAGATTTTCAAAATGATCGTTAACGAAAGATCGTTCAGCTTCTGTTAACGTCTCACATTTAAGCATATGAATGTTCTCGTTTTGCAGGGAGGGAAGAAGAGAATGGGTGAATGTTTCATATTGATGATCAACGAGACCATGATTTATTTGAAATATTTCAGCCAACTGCTCTTTGGGTGTTAAACCTGCTTTGTTTTCAGGCTTTTCAAATCCTGCGGCGATCTGGTCCTTTAGACCCGCCACTCGAACCATGAAAAACTCATCCAAATTTGAACTAAAAATCGAAAGGAATTTCAACCGTTCCAATAGAGGATTTCGTTCATCCACCGCTTCTTCTAGTACTCTTTCATTGAAGCCAAGCCAGCTAAGTTCACGGTTGTTGTAATAATCAGAAGAAGCTATATTCAATTTTTTAGGATTGCTGTCTAATTCCTTCATTCCATTACCTTCCTTTATGAGTTGCTGAAGTCCATTTTACCAGAAATTAATTGAATTCTTCATATGGAATTGTAATGAAATTGTAAAAAATCATGGCTTAAGAAGGAATTTTAAAGTAATATTCATTGAGAGTGCTCTTTCGAGATGCTTAATATGCTTTTCGCATTTTTCTTTCTCAAAAAGAAAACTTTTCGTACTGTATATTTCCAATGTAAATCGATCAGAATTAACATCAGTGAGCGAGATTTGGTGTACAACATCACGATTTGTTGTGTTTAAAAAATAGGAAAGTTTTAGTACCGCTCCTAGTATTTCAATTTGATCTAACTCATCACCGTTAAACCAAGATGTGTAGGGGGCAGAGAATTCCTGATAGGTTGATCTATTTTTAAAAGATGCTAAAAGAGCGAGAATAATGCGATCCTTATGATTCACACCATTTAAGGCAGTATTAGATAAAATATAAAAGGTGTGTTGACTTACTGATTCACTCTCGATGTGATCGCCAAGATAATTTAGTTTTGCAGCTTGAGCCAGCAGGTTGTCATAATCTGAATTTAAAAGCAATCCTGCCCTTTGCAATTCTCTTGAGAGAAGAAAAGCTATCCTCTTATTCACATCAACTTTTACAGTGTTAATATTGTATTTCGAAACTAATGATTCCACGTTACGCTCGATGATATTTGGAAATCGATCCGTTACCTTGTTTGTAATGAGAGTTTCGTACATAAAGCCTTCACGTAACCCTTTGCGGCACATTAAAAAGGAAGGAGCCTGTACAAATGAAGTGAATGTCTCAATCGCTTGTACGGCTGGAATGATGATATCCGCCCTTTCTTTTGATAGTCCTTCTACTTTTTTTCGTTGACTTAAAGATAAGGTATTTAATTGAGCGATCATACCTTCTATTTGATCAGCAGGAAATTCGTAATGATGAATGCCTGAAAGAGGATAGTGATACTTTTTTTGATGCATAAGAGAAAGGTTTCGTGCGCTCCCACCAATACCAGCAACTCTCAAGCCTCGCTTATTTATCCATGGAATGGTTTTAAACTGCTCGTTTAAAAAATTACGGAGCTTTCCTATTTCTTTTGTTGTAGGTTTTTCACTATGAATAAATTCTTCCTGTAGTGTAAGAGCTCCAAAAGGAAAACTATGGTAATATTTCATTTGACGATCTTCCAAATAGGTGATTTCCGTACTACCGCCACCTATATCAATTGTATAGCCATCTTGAAGATTAGTGGACTGAATGACAGAAAGATAACCGTAGTAAGCTTCTTCTTTTTCACTTAGAATGTTAACTTTGAAATCTGTTTCATTCACTATTAATCGCATAATCGTACTTCGGTTTTTCGCCTGTCGGACAGCTGCAGTTGCAATTAAATTAACTTTTTTTAAGTTATATGATCTTGTGACTGTTTGGAAGTGCTGCAAAGTCGTAAGGATGACATTTAAACCTTCTGAATTAATTGTTAAGTCTTCTTCAAGATAGGAACGCAAACGAGCTGTAACTTTGAGATTTTGTTCTTCCTGTAATTCACCGAATGAATTTAATTTATAGATAACAAGTCGAATCGTGTTTGATCCCATATCAATGACAGCATAATAAGATTTTCGAGACAAGTTGAAATTCCTTTCTAAAAATGAATTTTGTTTTCATTATACATGAAGATGAAAAAGGGGAGTGACATCAGTATTTAAATTTACAAACACTCCTGATGTCATGTATACTACATAATGTAAATCGTAATGATTCTTATAGATGGTAGGTAATAAAATGAGTACTTCTAATAATTTAATCGATCTTAAGGACATTTCTTTCCATTATGGAGATGGCAATGTACTAGAGGATATTACTTTCTCGATCCCTCGAGGGGCCTTTGTTGGATTGGTGGGGCCAAATGGATCTGGAAAATCAACTTTAATTAAAATTATCTTCGGTTTATTAAAAGCTCAAAAAGGCTCTGTTCATATTTTCGGTAAAAAAATGAGTAAATTTCATGATTGGAGTAAAATTGGTTACGTTTCACAAAAAGCCAATAGTTTTAATTCTGGTTTCCCTGCTTCTGTATTTGAAGTTGTTTCAATGGGACTGACAAGCAAACTTGGTTTATTCAAATTTATGAAAACAAATGATCGAAAGGCAGTCATGGATGCTCTGCAATTAGTTGGAATGAGCGATTTTGCATCCAGTAATATTGGGGAACTTTCAGGCGGCCAGCAGCAACGGGTATTTATTGCAAGAGCATTGGTCAGTCAACCGGAAATTCTCATTCTTGATGAACCGACAGTAGGAGTAGATGCGAATTCTACAAGTGATTTTTATGAGCTTCTCGGTAAATTGAATAAGGATAATGGGATTACCTTATTGCTTGTTACACACGATATCGGAACGATTACGGACAAAGTGACGCACGTTGCTTGTCTAAACAAAACGCTTCATTTTCATGGAGAAACGAATGAATTTGAACAGTTTAATGAACGTGAATTATCAGGTTTTTATGGCCATCATGTTCATGTATTAAGTCACGATCATGATCATGGAGGCTTTTAGAAAATGATTCAAGCTTTATGGAAATTTGAGTTTTTACAAAATGCATTTTTGGCAGGTATTTTAATTGGAATTATTGCACCGCTTCTTGGGGTATTTATTGTTGTTAGAAGACAGGCATTAATTGCCGATGCCTTATCACATATAACACTAGCTGGAATTGCCGCTAGCCTGCTTCTGGGCAAGTATTCTACATTTTGGCAAGGTGTTAATCCTGTTTATATGGGAATGGGTTTTTCAGCAGCGGGCTCGTTATTTATTGAACAGCTTCGTAAAGTATATAAGCATTTTGAAGAGCTTGCTATTCCGATTACGCTGTCTGGTGGCATTGGTTTAGGGGTAGTCTTTTTATCTTTAGCAGATGGATTTAATTCGGATTTGTTTAATTACTTATTCGGAAGTGTGATTGCTATAAGTCGAAGTGACTTAATGGCAGTTGCAATCATTAGTGTGATTGTTGTTATTGTCGTAACACTATTATATAAAGAACTGTTCTTCCTTTCATTCGATGAAGAACAAGCAATTGTATCAGGAGTAAGGGCAAAATGGATCCATTTCATTTTTATTTTACTCGTGGCATTTGTAATTGCTGTTTCAATGCAAATTGTAGGGGTGTTATTGGTTTCTGCACTAATGACGCTTCCTGTGGCCGCTAGCATTCGAATTGCACGTGGATTTAAGCAGACGATTGCCTATTCAATTATTTTCGGTGAGGTGGCTGTACTTGGAGGACTTGTCCTGGCTTATTATCTTGATATCGCGCCAGGTGGAACAATCGTTCTTTTATCAGCATTTATTTTACTGTTCGTACTTTTGGTAAAGCGAATTAAACAATGGAAATCTTAATATGATGAGGTGGAAGTATGAATGTCTCTACAGCATTGCGTATTTTAAAAGAACAAGGCTATAAATATACTGAGAAGCGCGAAGATCTTGTGACGTTATTTGCTAAAGAGAAGAGGTATCTCTCCGCAAGGGATGTACTGAATCATATGCAGAGAAGTTATCCTGGGATGAGCGTAGATACGATATACCGAAATTTGACGCTATTTACCGACCTGGCTATTTTAGAAGAGACGGAATGGAATGGTGAAAAGCGCTATCGACTTAGCTGTGCAACACAAAGTCATCATCATCACCTCATTTGCCTGGACTGCGGAAAAACACGTCATATCGATTCTTGTCCTATGGAAGCTATTCCAGTGGGGGATACAGGGTTTGAAGTAACTGGTCATAAATTTGAGGTGTACGGACGCTGTGACGAATGTCAAGCAAATTAAAAGCGGTAGAGCTCAGGCTCTGCCGCTTTTGTTGCGAAGTTGAATCCATTGACGTGCTTCATGCCACGATTCTAATCGGGAAACATTAGAAGGAACAGTTCCTTGATTATAAGGTGTATTAAAAAGAATAACAGGTATTTGACACTCTTCTGCAATGGCACAAGCATTATCATGTTTGTCTTCAAAAAATACGTCAACACCATGTTTTTTTATCGCGTCAATTTTATCATGTTTTCCAATAAGCTCAATGTGGTGGAACGGAACAGAATTTGCAGCAAACCAATTTTTTGTTGTATCAAGAAGGTGATTCCCTCTGGCACTGATGTAGAAAAGGTCGTACTTTCCTTCCCAAGATTTCAATATTGGATGAGCATCATCAGCAATTATTGCGTTAGCATAAATGTTTTTTTCATTTGCTTTTAACCACTTAAAGAATTCATCTTTATGAATGCCGAGGATATTCGCAAGATTATACTCTGTTAGATCATCGAGTGACAATTTCTTATTAAATGATGAGTTTAAATATGGAAGGAATGTTTTAGGACTTGTGACTGTTCCATCAATATCAAGTCCGAGTCTTTTGATAGTCATGATAAAACCCCTTTTTGTGATCTCATTTATTATCATAACACAGAAGCAAAGGACTTGAGTTGGAAGGATCTTACTGAAGAATTAAACATAATCTTTGGTTTCCTTACGAATACTAAGCATGCTCCACATTAAGGCAAAGTGAGGGATGTATATGACAGAAGACAGACAAGATGAGGATCTGGACCTGATCGAGGAGCGAGAGGTACGCGCTGAAGAGGATTATTATGAAGAAGCAGCAGCGGAAGTAGCTCCCGGTGTAATGGACCGCCCTTATTTACAGTCACCTGAAAATGAACGTCCAACTTCTGAAGAGCATCATGAACACTTTGAAGCTAAAAGACAGGAACAAGAAAAAACAGGAGTAGGTATTGGTGTAGCAGCGCTTGCTCTATCCGTTATTTCTTTGTTCATTCTTCCCGTCATTCTTGGAGCAGCGGGAATTGTGGTAGGATTTGTTGCTAGGAGAAAGGGACTGACAACGCTTGGATCATGGGCGATAGGTGTCGGTGCCGCTTCAATGATCATCAGCTTATTCTTCGCACCGTTCTTTTAGTTAAGTAACCGAAATAGAAAAGCCAGGCACTCTTTCGTGCCTGGCTTTTCGTTTCTACAGAACAATTTCTTAAGAGTTAGCTTCCGCTTTCTCTTTTTCTTCTGCCATTTTCTTGTAGTGTTCTTCTGCTATTTTATCTACTTCTTTTTTCAATTCTTCTACCATTGTTTCTTCAGGAACCTTGCGGATGATTTCTCCGTGACGGAAGAGAAGACCTTCACCTCTAGCGCCTGCAATACCAATATCAGCTTCACGTGCTTCACCAGGGCCGTTTACGGCGCAGCCAAGCACAGCTACTTTAATTGGTGCTTTGATCGTTGAAATATACTCTTCAACTTCATTTGCAATCGAAATTAAATCAATTTCAATCCGTCCACATGTTGGACAAGAAATTAATGTTGCAGCATTCGCGGCGAGACCAAATGATTTAAGAAGTTCTCTAGCTACTTTAACTTCTTCAACAGGGTCAGCACTTAGAGAGATACGTGCAGTATTTCCAATACCTTTAGAAAGAATAACACCTAAACCAGCGGCGCTTTTTACTGTACCAGCAAATAGCGTTCCAGATTCTGTGATCCCAAGGTGTAATGGATAATCAAATGAGCGAGCTGCGAGCTCATAAGCTTCTGTAGCAAGTTGTACATCAGATGCTTTCATTGAGACAATAATATCGTAGAAATCAAGGTCTTCAAGAATTTTAATGTGGTGAAGGGCACTTTCAAGCATACCTTCAGCCGTTGGGTATCCATATTTCTCAAGGATTTTACGCTCTAGTGAACCAGCGTTTACCCCAATACGAATTGGAATACCTTTTTCTTTAGCTGCCTTAACAACTGCCTCGACTTTTTCACGACGCCCAATGTTACCTGGGTTAATTCGAATCTTGTCAGCTCCACCTTCAATTGCTTTGAGGGCAAGCTTGTAATTGAAATGGATGTCAACGACAAGAGGAATATTGATTCTTTTTTTAATTTCTGGAATCGCATCTGCAGCTCGATCATCTGGACAAGCAACACGTACGATCTGACAACCAGCTTCTTCAAGACGATTAATTTCAGCTACTGTTGCTTCCACATCGTGCGTTTTAGTTGTCGTCATACTTTGAATAATAACTTCATCGTTACCGCCTATCGTTAAAGGACCTACTTTAACAGGTCTTGTTTTACTACGGTGGGTAATTTCATTCATGCGAAAATCGCTCCTTTTACATGTAGGATTGCTTACCTCATGATTTAGATCGCTTTTATATGCTTCCCTAGTAGGGAATAAGACTCATCTATAATACTATCCCATTGTAGCAACTTTACAGAGCTATTGACAAGAAATAATCACTGAGCAGATGTGTTGGGATAAGTTGGTATCTTATATTCTTTTCCAATTTGTATCCCTGTAGGATGAATTTTGTTTAACGTTTCAAAATCGTGAACGACCGTTTCAATTGCTACAGGAACCGATCCATTTGCTTTTTCCACTAAAGAAAGAACGGTATCACCAGCATTGATTTTGTAAACCACATAGGGAGCATCGTCTTTTGGTGGAGCGAGTACTTCTGCTGCTTCAGACTCCACTCTGGGCGAGGGGAGTGTACCAGTTGTTAAATCATAGTAAGTGGTGTGAAGAATTAGGAGTAAAAGGATTCCCATTAGCAACTTTTTCATCGCTCTCACCTTCCTATCGGGTTTATTTCTTTTATATAAAGGTATGCTTGTCCTTCCATGATATGACAGGTTTCTTAATGAATTATCTTTTCTTTCGAGCAACTGTCGAGTAGAATACAAGGAGATGAGAAGTCTTAACTTCTACTCATCGAGCAAGCCTTACGTTAAAAAAGGAGATCAAAACATGTTTAAAAAAGTAATGCCATTTTTTCTGTCGATGTTGTTGATCATGTTCATTGTGCCAATTGTAACGTTCGCTGATGCTAGCGTTGGTGATGTCATTGTGACACTTGGTGAAGATTTATCAGAAGAGCAAAAGCAAACGCTATTAGAAGAAATGAAAGCACCAGACGATGTCATGACCGTGACAGTATCAAATGAAGAAGAGCATAAATACCTTGGAAACTATATTAGTAAAGCCTTAATTGGAACGCGTGCCTTGTCTTCTTCCTCGATTACAATTGGTGAGAAAGATGCTGGGTTAAGTGTTGAAACAAAAAATATCAACTGGGTTACAGATGAGATGTATGCCAATGCTTTAATAACAGCGGGAGTAAAAGACGCTGATATCTACGTGACAGCACCAACGGAAGTATCCGGTACGGCAGCTTTAACTGGTTTGATTAAAGCGTATGAGTTAAGTTCAGATGAAGTTATTCCTGAGGAACAGAAACAGGTTGCAAATGAAGAATTAGTAACGACTGCTCAATTAAGTGATAGCATTGGTGCTGATAAAGCAACAGAGTTAATGACGAAAATTAAAGATGAAATTGCTACAAATCCCCCTGAGACAGAAGAAGATATGAGAACGATGATTAAACAAACGGCTAGCGATTCAGGAATTGAACTAACTCAAGAAGAACTAGACGGACTTGTGGCACTGTTTAATCGAATGAAAAATCTCGATATCGACTGGGATCAAATGAAGAGTCAGCTCGAGAATGCGAGAGAAAATCTTGATGAATTTTTAAACAAAGATGAAACACAATCTTTTATTAAGAAAATAATCGATTTTTTTATTGCGCTTATTGATGGAATAAAAGGGGTATTTCAATCGTAAAGTGACAATGGACTGAAACTTTCTTCTCTCGTTATACGTATGAAGAGTGGAAAGAAAAGGAGGGAGCGAGGATGGAAATCCTATCTTTGCCTGCAGTTGGTTTTCTTGTTGTCTTACTTAGCGTGCTTTTCTTATTCGGAGAGTTGCTTGTTCGAGTAAAAGGGATTTTTGGATTGATTGGAATCCTGATCCTTACATTCTATTTCAGTTACCATTTAACATCATTATCATCTATGGTTTGGATGGGTCTTGTGTTTGCGGTTGGTCTTGGATTAGTTATTCTAGACGGAAAACTATTGAATGACGGAACGTTCGGCCTGATTGGATTAGCAATGATGGTAACGGCAGTTGCTATACCTTCCCCGACTTTTCTGTATGGACTACTTGTTTCAAGTGGATTTTTAATTGGAACTGCGGCGTCCTTTCTATTTTTAAGAGTATTTCCTGCGAGGTCCATGTGGACGAAGATGACGTTAAAAGATCGTCTTAGTAGTGAAATGGGGTACAACTCGATGAATGTGGAGTATAAAAAATTAGTTGGAGAAACAGCTATCGCCCTTACTCCGTTTCGACCGAGTGGGACAATTGAAATGAACGATAAAAAGTATAGCGCGATTTCAGCAGGGAGCTGGATCGATAAGGATACGGTAGTTGTCGTAACCTCGGTTGATGGAACGCGCATTGTAGTAGAAGAAAAGAAAGTAGAAAGTAAGCGTCATCCGATATAAAACTGAGCCTCGAGTCATAGATTCGGGGTTTTTTTCATATTCTTTACTAATCCGTTTATCCCGATCTCTAAACTAGGGTTGACAGATTGTTAGATAATAGTTAAGATTTAGAAAATAACTTATCAAGAGAGACCGAGGGACTGGCCCGATGACGTCCAGCAACCTGCCTTCGAGGCAAGGTGCTACTTCCAGCAAAATGGAGTCCATTTTGGAAGATAAGGTGAATTAAGGTAACCTAATCTGTCTTTCCAATTTGGGAAGGCTTTTTTAGTTGTTTAGCCTCTCCTATAGATTATGATGAGCAAGGGAGGTTGCAAGATGGGAAGCAAGGAGCAGAACTTTTCAGACGTTGCAGCGCGTATTGAACGAATGCTTAGCACGTTGAAGTATGGATCGATTACACTTGTCATTCAAGATGGAAAGGTGATTCAACTTGAAAGAAAAGAAAAGGAACGACTTTAATTTTAGCGCTGACTAGAGACACTAGAGGCGGTTCTAACCACGGTGGTTAGGACTGCCTCTTTTTTTAGGATAATTTGATTGCAATAGGAGGTTTTGTAATGGAATGGTTATATGAGAGCTGGTCAGGCGAGGAGCCGGAATTCAATCAGCATTCAGATACAAAAGGAGCATTGGAAGTTCTTAATTGGGCCTATCAAACTTATAAAGAAGACATCGTATATGCATGTAGTTTCGGTGTGGAAGGTATTGTTCTCATTGATTTGATTTCTCGCGTAAATGAGGAAGCGGAGATTGTTTTTTTAGACACCGGACTTCACTTTGAAGAAACGTATCAATTGATTGAGAAAGTAAAAGCGAGATATCCAAAGCTTAAGATAAAGATGAAGCAACCAGAAGAGTCTGTAGAAGAGCAAGCATTAAGTAAAGGGGAGGCGCTTTGGGAGAAGGATCCAGGGCAATGCTGTAATTTACGAAAAATAGTTCCTTTACATGAAGAACTAGATGGTGTAAGCGCCTGGATATCGGGCTTAAGAAGAGAACAGTCCCCTCTAAGACAAAAAACGAATTATTTAAATCGAGATAAAAAATTTCAGTCCATAAAAGTTTGTCCACTCATTCATTGGACGTGGAAGGAAGTTTGGCGCTACGTCTACGAGAAGGATTTACCATATAATCCCCTTCATGATCAAGGCTATCCAAGTATCGGCTGTGCCGTATGCACAGAAAAAGTTTTGAGCGGAAGCGATTCTAGAGCGGGAAGATGGGCAAGTCAGGAGAAAACAGAGTGCGGCTTGCATCTTGATTCCGCATCAAGCCGATGACGATTTTAGTGATTACAGTTGCGCTGTTTTTTGCTATGAATATTGGAGCAAGTGGTGCAGCCGCATCAATGGGGGTGGCCTATGGAGCTGGTGCCATAAAAAAAAGACGCACAGCACTAGCTGTATGTGCTTTCGGAATAGTAGCCGGGGCCATTTTTGGTGGAGGGAATGTCATTAAGACGATGGGCAGTGGAATAATTCCCACCTCAGTGCTTAGTTTAAAAGTGATTTTGATTATATTCATTTCTGCGACAACGGCACTTTTTCTAGCAAATATTATGGGGATCCCTTTATCAACGAGTGAAGTAACTGTTGGATCAGTCGTAGGTGTAGGCATTGCATACCGTGCATTGTTTTTTTCAAATGTTATGGTCATTATGCTTTTGTGGATTATTATTCCAGTTATTGCTTTTGTCACTGCCTTAATAGTAGGGAAAGGGTTGAAGGCTTTCAAGAAGCGTTTACACCTTACAACAAAATGGCAAAAAACGCTTACGATCGTTTTAATTGCAGCTGGATTTCTTGAAGCA
Source organism: Bacillus sp. Cs-700 (assembly GCF_011082085.1). Taxonomy (NCBI): domain Bacteria; kingdom Bacillati; phylum Bacillota; class Bacilli; order Caryophanales; family Bacillaceae; genus Bacillus; species Bacillus sp. Cs-700. Next base: position 1,157,394 of record NZ_CP041063.1, on the reverse strand, counting down.
TTCTCGGCAGGAATGAATAATGTGGCCAATGCAGTTGGCCCTTTAGTTGGAGCGGGAGTTCTTTCCCTTTCTCACGGGGCATGGTTAGGAGGAGCATTTGTTGCTTTAGGTGCACTTGTCTTTGGAAGCCGCGTACTTGAAACGAATGGATACCGCATTACACGTTTTTCGCTAGGTGAAGGGTGTGCGATATCGGGTACAAGCGCTGGGCTAGTAATCGGTGCTTCATTGTTTGGGATTCCAGTCCCACTTACACAAATTACAACTTCTTCAATCATTGGAATTGGTACTGCAAAAGATGGTTTTCAACTCTGGCAAAAAGATGTCATCACGAAAATGTTAAAGGTATGGGCCGTTTCTCCAGTTTTTTCACTAGTTATTTCTTACAGTATGATTAAGCTTTTTCTAGAAAGTGACCTGTACACGTTAATCGCAATTGGAAGCGTTATTCTTGCAACGGTAGGATCAGGAAGTTTGATTCGATCAATTCGTACACAAAAAAGAACCTTACAAGAAAAAGAAAGTTTATAATACATTATATTTTGGAGGAATTATCATGACAACAATTCATGCACATGGTGGAAAACTAATCGATCGTTTTAACCCAGATAAAAAGATAGAAGGAATTCAAAAAGAAATAGAATTAGATAAAACCGCTTTAAGCGATCTGGAATTGATTGGAACTGGAGCATATAGTCCATTAACCGGTTTTCTTAATGAAAGTGATTACACGTCAGTTGTTCATCATCTTAAATTGGAAAACGGTTTGCCATGGAGTATTCCCATTACGTTACCAGTAACCGATAACGTCGCTAAGAAACTCTCTCTTGGCGATGAAGTGAAGCTTATAAGCGAAGGAACCGTATATGGTACTGTGACCGTTGAATCGATCTATCAACCAGATAAGGTAGTAGAAGCAAAACATGTTTATTTAACAGAGGATTATGATCATCCGGGCGTAAAAAAAGTTTTTGATCGACCTAGTATATACATTGGTGGACCTATTTCGCTTATTAAAAGAAGTGAAAAAGGTCAGTTCGATCGTTATCATTTTGATCCAGCTGAAACGAGAGCTTATTTTGAAGAGCAAGGTTGGCAGACAGTAGTTGGATTTCAAACGAGAAATCCTGTTCATCGAGCCCATGAGTATATTCAAAAAACAGCTCTCGAAACAGTGGATGGACTTTTCTTAAATCCACTTGTAGGTGAAACGAAATCAGATGACATTCCAGCAGAAATCCGCATGGAGAGCTACGAGGTTTTGCTTGAAAATTACTATCCTTCTGATCGTGTTCATCTTGGAGTCTTCCCGGCTGCGATGCGCTATGCAGGGCCTAGAGAGGCAATTTTCCATGCGATTGTTCGGAAGAATTTCGGGTGCACACATTTTATTGTTGGCAGAGACCATGCTGGTGTAGGTGATTATTATGGCACGTATGACGCACAGAAAATTTTCAGTCGATTTACAAGTGAAGAATTAGGGATCACTCCGCTCTTTTTTGAACATAGTTTCTATTGCAAGAAGTGCGATAGCATGGCTTCAGCGAAGACGTGTCCTCATGGGAAGGAACACCACGTCATTTTATCAGGTACAAAAGTACGGGCGCTTTTACGAAATGGTGAGCAACCTCCTGCAACGTTCAGTCGACCTGAGGTAGTTGAGATTCTTATTAAAGGAATGAGCAAAAAAGCGGTTAAAGCATAAGGAGGAGATTCGTCATGGCAGTAAACAATAATTTAACGTGGCACGATACAGTAGTAACAAAGGAAATGAGACAGAAGAGAAACCAGCACAAAAGTGCTGTTCTCTTCTTTACAGGGTTGTCAGGGTCGGGAAAATCTACATTAGCGAATGACGTATCACGAAAGCTCCATGAATTAAACGTTCAAAGCTATGTGCTTGACGGAGATAATATCAGACAGGGATTAAACAAAGACCTTGGTTTCAAAGAAGAAGATCGTAAGGAGAACATAAGGCGTATTGGAGAGGTATCAAAGCTCCTCGTAGATAGCGGTCAATTTGCGATTACTGCTTTTATTTCTCCTTATCAAAGTGATCGACAGGTGGTGCGAGAACTACTTTTGAAGGATGAGTTTATTGAAGTGTACGTAAAGTGTCCTTTAAATGAGTGTGAGCTTCGAGATCCTAAAGGGTTATACAAAAAAGCTCGTAGTGGAGAAATCCCTCACTTTACAGGTGTGTCCTCTCCCTATGAAGAACCCGTTAACCCTGAATTGATTGTTGATACGTACAATGAAACAAGAGAGAAGTGCGCAGAAATCGTTCTTTCTTATCTAGTAGATCAACAGTTAATCACAACATGAGTATCCAATAAACAATTAGGTTTATTGAAATAAATCGTATCGAGGAGGAAATGAAATGGGGAAAGTTTTCCTAGTTGGAGCAGGGCCAGGTGACATTGATTTAATTACAGTAAAAGGTGTGAAATGCATTGAGCAAGCAGATGTCATCCTTTATGATCGACTAATTAACAAAGAACTATTAGATTACGCCAAGGAAGGCGTTGAGCTTATCTATTGTGGAAAGCTACCAGACTATCATACCCTGAAACAGGAAACCATTAATCGTTTTCTCGTGAAGCATGCGCTAAAAGGAAAGGTCGTGACAAGATTAAAGGGTGGAGATCCTTTTGTATACGGACGAGGAGGAGAAGAAGCTGAAGCTCTTTCGAACCATGGGATTCCGTTTGAAATTGTACCTGGTATTACTTCCGGGATAGCTGCACCTGCCTATGCTGGCATACCGGTGACACATCGCGATTTAAGTTCAACATTTGCGTTTGTAACAGGACATCGTAAAGATGGTGAAGAGGAAGAATTACGCTGGGAGAGCCTCGCAAAGGGAATCGATACCCTTGCTATTTATATGGGAGTAAAAAACTTACCGTATATATGCTCAATGCTTCGCAAGTATGGCAAGAAAAAGGAGACCCCAGTTGCCCTCGTCCATTGGGGTACAACTCATACTCAACAAACAGTTACAGGAACTCTTGAAACAATTACAGACGATGTGAAAAAGGCAGAAATTCAAAATCCGAGTATGATTATAGTAGGGGAAGTTGTGAACTTAAGGGCGAAGTTAAACTGGTTTGAAAAAATGTCGCTGGATAAACAAACCACGAAGACTGTCGTAAGTGCATTATAGGAGGTGAATGAGAGTGAAAGCTGTTCTCTATATTTGTCACGGTAGCCGCGTAAAAGAGGGAAGACATCAAGCTTTAGAATTCGTTAATAAATGTAAAGAAGAACTTTCGTACCCGATTCAAGAGACCTGTTTTCTTGAGCTTTCAGAGCCTGATATTTTCGGGGGCATCACCGCATGCGTCAAAAAGGGTGCGCTCGAAATTGTAGTCATACCGGTTTTGTTACTTGCTGCTACTCATGTGAAGAAAGATATTCCGAATGAAGTAGAACGTGTCTCTAAACAATTCCCGTGGGTAACTTTTCACATAGGACGTCCACTCGGTATCCATGATAAGTTGATCTCTGTCATTGAAGAAAGAGTAATGGAAATGAATGTCTCTCCTCGAAAGGATGCTAGTGCGCTTCTTGTGGGGAGGGGAAGTAGTGACCCTGATACACTAACCGATTTAGATCAAATCGCAAATCGAATACTTGAGAAGATACCATTTCAAAAAGTGTCTGTGTGCTATCTTGCAGCAGCGACCCCAACCTTTGATGAGGGGATTAAACAGGCCCAATCAGTCAACAATAGTCAGGTTTTTGTCATTCCTTACCTTCTATTTACAGGTATATTAATGAAAGAAATGGAACAAAAAATAAGCAGGCTAGAAAAAGGTGGTCCAGATTTTTATCTTTGTCACTATCTTGGCTACCACAAATTATTGATAGATGTATTGAAAGAAAGGGTTGTAGAAGCATTTGAGGGAGGAAGCGGATGAGCGAATATCCTGTTTCTCTAAACTTGACAGAAAAAAGAATCGTTATAGTTGGCGGAGGTCGTATCGCACTGAGAAAGCTTAAAGGTTTACTTGGGTGCGGTGCTATTCTTACAGTGGTTAGTCCAGAAATTAATGAAGAGATCAAGAACCTTGAGAATTTTAACACTATCACTTTCGTTGAACGAGAAGTTAGAGAAAGTGATTTACAAGACGCATTTTTTATTATTGTAGCGACAAACTCGTTTGAAGTGAATGAATTTGTCATTAATCGAGCGAGAGATCATCAGTTAATCAATGCTTCTCATCAGGCTGATCGAGGGAACGTGTCTTTACCTGCTACACTTAAGCGAGGGAGACTAATTATTTCTGTTTTTACAGGTGGAGCGAGTCCTCTGCTTGCAAGAAAAATCAGAGATGATCTCTCTTCTAAGTATGATGAGTCATATAGAAAACGCTTGGAGTATTTATATGAAAAGCGGTTGGCCATAAAGAGCGAAAACATAAGCGAAAGTGAAAAGAAGAACGAATTGGAAAAAGTTATGAAACATGCATTAACCGAACCACTTGAAATTGATTAGTCTAGACTTATACATACATGCGCTGTCGGGATGGTATTAATTATGATATAAGACGTGAAAAAGAGGAGCCCAGGCTCCTCTTTTTCACGTCTTATAAAACATTAAAGTATCTTCCTTCAGGGTGCGCGAAAACCATCGCAGTAACAGATGCTTCTGGTTCCATCATACATCCATCTGTGAGTTCTACTCCAATATCTTCAGGATGGATAAGTTTAAAAAGTTTTTTCTGGTCGTCTAGCTCAGGGCAAGCGGGGTAGCCAAAAGAAAACCGCTGCCCCTGGTATTTAGCCGAAAAGCGATTTTGCATTGTAAAATCCGTTGGGTCAGGGAACCCCCATTTATCCCGCATCAATTGATGAACATGTTCGGCAAGTCCTTCAGCAGTTTCAAGCGCAAGGGCTTGTAAAGCATGACTTTCGAGATAACTCCCTTGATTTTTTAACTCTACTGAACGTTCTCGAATGCCTTTTCCTGCTGTAACTGCAAAAAATCCAACATAGTCCATCTCGCCACTAGATACTGAACGAAGGTAATCGGCAAGACACAAGAAAGGTTCTTTTTGTTGACGAGGAAATGAAAATCGTTCAATGATCGTTTGATGATCATTAGGAGAGTAAATGATAACATCATTTCCATTAGATTGTGCTGGGAAGAACTGATATTTAGCTGAAGGTTGTATCCAACTTTCAATCTTGGCTCGTGTTAAAAGGTGATCCACCACTTCTTTTAAATGTACGGCTTTCTTGTTTTTTTCTGAAAGTAGTCTAGATACTTTTCCTTTAAGACCCAGATGATGACCGATTAGCATTTGCATGTTGATGTATGGTTCGATGTGTGCAACCGAGTAGTTTCTTAAAATATGAGACTCTAGATCGTACGGTTGATAAACTCGTACATCAGTCGATACAGTAGAAACTGGTTTAATGGCAATGGCTGCCCCCCCGTTTGAAATCGGTTTTGGTGGCAACTCAGAAGAAGCTTTTTTGATCGTATGTTCTTCTACGAGTTTTCTTTTTTCTTCCTCGTTACTTAACTGGTTTGAAAGGGCTAACCCTTCCATAGCGTCTTTTGCATAGAAAACTGGTCCATCATATTCAGCTGAAATTTTATTGTCAGTAAATTTTCGCGATAAGGCGGCACCACCTACCATAATAGGTATCGAGATTTTAGCTTGCTTCATATCTTGGGCAGTCAATACCATTTGCTGAGCGGATTTTACAAGTAGTCCAGAAAGACCGACAAAGTCTGGCTGGTGGTCTTGAACCTGTTTAATAAGATCAGTAGGAGTGACCTTAATACCAAGGTCAACAACTTCAAATCCATTATTACTTAAGATAATTTCGACCAGGTTCTTGCCAATGTCGTGCACATCACCTTTTACTGTCGCTAGAAGTACTTTTCCTTTAGAACTTGAGGAATCTTCTTTTTCCATATGAGGTTCAAGGAAAGCGACAGAAGCTTTCATGACTTCGGCACTTTGAAGTACTTCTGCGACAATTAATTGATTATCATTAAATAATTTCCCAACCTCTGCCATTCCTTTCATTAATGGTCCATTAATGATTTGAAGCGGCGAAGTATATTCAATTAAGGCCTTTTCTAAATCTGGTATAAGTCCTTCTTTTGTCCCTTCAACAACATATAAAGCAAGACGTTCTTGAAGTGTAAGCGTGGAAGTTTGCACTTTACTTTCTTTCTTTTTACCTCGATAGAATGCAGTGAAATCTGCTAATGTCTGATCATTTGTTTGGAAAAGAAGTTCGTCGGAAAGCTGTACTTCTTTATCGGAAATAGAAGCGTATCTTTCCAGCTTTTCTGTATTCACGATCGCATAATCTAATCCGGCTTTTGTACAATGGTACAAGTAGGCAGCGTTTAATACTTCTCTTCCTACTGGAGGAAGACCAAAAGAGACGTTGCTTATCCCGAGGATTGTCTGACAATCTGGCAATTGCGATTTAATGAGTCTGATCCCCTCGATGGTTTCGGAAGCTGAGCCAATGTATTGTTCATCACCTGTACCGATTGGGAAAACAAGTGGGTCAAATATAATATCAGATGCGTTAAGGCCGTATTTTGAAACGAGTAAGTCATGGGAGCGTTTCGCGATTTCGAGCTTACGTTCTGCTGTAATGGCCATGCCGGTTTCGTCAATTGTTCCAACCACAATGGCAGCGCCGTACTTATGAATAAGAGGAACGACAGCTTCAAAGCGTTCTTCGCCATCTTCAAGATTAATGGAATTAATGATCGCTTTACCTTGTGAATAAGAGAGAGCTTTTTCGATAACTGCATCATCAGTAGAATCGATGATAAGAGGGGTCTTCACCTTATTTACAACATATTTCATAAAATTCTCAATATCTCTCAGTTCATCACTATCTGGATTTGCCAGGCAAATGTCGATCACCTGTGCACCTTTTTTTACTTGTGAACGCGCAATTTCGGACGCTTCTTCGAATTTCTCCTCTGCTATAAGACGTTTGAACTTACGCGATCCAATGACATTTGTACGTTCTCCAACGAGTATAGGTCTAGTGCTATCATCGTATATAAATGGTTCAATTCCAGAAACAGCGTGAGGATGACTCGCAGGAGCTTTTCGCGGGTGTAGGCCTTTTATAGCTTCTGAAATGGCTTTTATATGAGCAGGAGTTGTTCCGCAACAGCCACCGACAACGTTAAGCCAACCTTTTTCTACAAATCCGTGAATTTTAGCTGCTAAGCTTTCAGGCGTTTCGTGATAATTCCCTTCTTCATCAGGGAGACCCGCATTGGGATAGCAGCTTACTGAAGTTGTGGCAAGATCAGACAGGGAGCGGAGGTGATCTCTCATAAACTCTGGTCCTGTTGCACAATTTAGGCCAACGACTGCTGGATTCATATGTTCAAGTGATAAATAAAATGCCTCAATACTTTGACCAGCGAGTGTTGTGCCCATCGGTTCAATAGTCCCCGAAATCATTAAAGGAACGGTCATCCCTAATTCCTGAAATACTTTCGAAATACCAATATAAGCAGCTTTTACGTTAAGCAGGTCCTGACTGGTTTCAATTAATAGAAGATCCACGCCTCCGTTAAGTAAGCCTCTAGCCTGAATGGCATATGAGTTAGATAGTGCTTCAAAAGTCGTTCCGCCCGTGACGGATAAAGTTTTTGTAGTTGGTCCCATGGCGCCTGCAACAAAACGTGGTTTATTTGGCGTAGCTATTTTAGCAGCAGCCTCATTTGCAAGCCTTGCAGAGGTGTAATTTAGCTTTTCGGCAAGATGACCGAGATCATATTCATCTAAGACAAGATCTGTTGCTCCAAAGGTATTCGTCTCAATTATATCTGCTCCGCTAGCTAAGTACTCTTCATGGATAGAGGAGATAAGCTCTGGCCTGGTTAAGGATAAGTATTCATTACAGCCTTCATATTCTTCACCACCAAAATCAGTAGCTGTCAGATTAGCCTGTTGAATCATTGTTCCCATAGCTCCATCAAGAACAAGGATCCTTTTCGTAAGTAGATCTTCAAATGAGGTGTAGGCCATTTCGATTCTTCCTTTCTTCTTCAAGGCGAGTTTTCTCGTTAATGTATCGCGTTAATTCTACTGTTAATTCATAACGCAAGAAGGGCGTTATCAAATAAATTCCATTAAACAAATCAAAAGCAGCATCAATTAACGACTTCGCAATTGCAAGCCCTGCTTGAATTGATTGCGTTGAATCTTTAGCGTGTAACATATGATTGCGTATGGAATCGGATAGTTTAATTCCCGGTACTTCATTATGGAGAAATTCAGCATTTCGGTAGCTTGTAAGTGGCATGATCCCAATGTAAATTGGACAAGTTAAATGTTTCGTCGCTTCATAGACTTCTAGTAACTGTTCTTCGTTGTAAATGGGTTGACTTATAAAGTAATCCGCACCACACTGCTGTTTTTTTTCAAGTCGTTCGACAGCTCGATCAAGATGGCGTACATTAGGATTAAAGGCGGCTGCTATTGAAAATGATGTTTTAATTCCAAGTGATTTACCAGAATAAGAACGTCCTTGATTAAATTGTTTCATTAAACGAATGAGGTCAAATGATGAGACATCGTAAACCGAAGTAGCGCCAGGGAAATCACCGATCTTAGTAGGATCACCTGTTACGGCAAGTACTTGATTAATTCCAAGTGTATGAAGCCCCATTAAATGGGATTGTAATCCAATTAAATTCCGATCACGACAGGCAACATGAACAAGTGGTCGAACATTATGCTGAGCTTTAATCGTAGAAGCCATGGCGGTATTGCAAATTCGCGGTGAGGCAAGAGAGTTATCAGCCAGCGTAATCGCATCAACGCCAACTTCTTGTAGCGCCTTTGTCCCCTCAAGATATTTATCAATCGATAATTTCTTTGGAGGGTCGAGCTCAACGATAACAGATCGCTGTTTTTTTACTATTTCATGTAAGTGAGGCAACCTTTCTCCTTCAAAATCGATGATCCTAGCCTCTTTTTCGTTAACGGTTACTTCTTTCGTTGTAATAGGTTTTAAGCCCTTTAGTGCATTAGCGGCAGCAGCTATATGCTCAGGAGTAGTTCCGCAACAACCACCAATAAGTCTCACGCCTTGTTGACGTAGGGCTTCTGCACTTTGTTTGAAATAGTCTGGCGCCGTAGGATACACAAGACGTCCCTCTTCATAATCAGGTAAACTTGCGTTAGGGTAGGCAGAAAGAAAACGACCTGAGAGAGGCACTTGTTCTAATGATTGAATCATATGATAAGGTCCGAGTCGGCAGTTAACGCCTGTTACATCAGCTCCGGCATTCTCAATCTGATTTAAGGCAGCAGCAAGAGAAGTGCCATCTTGCAAAATGCCTGGCTCATGCATGGAAACTTGTGCAATTAAAGGCAAATCCGTTTCCTTTCGAGCTATTTTAAGTACGGTTATGATCTCTTCTAGATCGTAATACGTTTCCAATAAAAGACCATCGACTCCTTCTAATAGAAGGCAATATAGCTGTTCTCTAAAGCTACGCTTAATTTCATCAAGGGGAGTCGATCGTGTATTTATTCCTCGTATTCCTCCTATTGTCCCAAGAACGTAAGTAGAGTCTGTCGCAGCCTTTCGAGCGAGTTTAACGCCTTCTTTATTGATCTCTTTTACTAGGTCTTCAAGGCCATATCGTGATAGCTTGCTATAGTTCGCGCCGTACGTATTGGTTTGAATCACATCTGAACCGGCATGAACATAAGCTTGGTGAACATTTAATACTTGATCCGGATGTGAAAGATTAAGCGCTTCAAAACATTGGTCGATGCCGTATGAATAGAGAAGGGTTCCCATCGCACCGTCACCAATCAAAATTTTGTGCTCGAGATCTTCAAGTAAACTCATCCTTTATCACCTCCGGCTGTAGGAGCGTAAAGTTTAGTAATGGCAGCAAACCCTTGTTTAAAGTCTTGAAGCAAATCATCGGCATTCTCAAGCCCCACAGATAAGCGTAACAAGCCATCTGTAATCCCGCGTTTGTTTCGTTCGGCAGCTGACATTGATGCATGAGACATCCTAGCTGGATAAGAAAGAATCGATTCAACCGCACCAAGACTAACAGCGTAAACTGGAAGTTGCACGTTCTTTGTAAACAATCGAACCGCGTTTTCATCAGGTAGTCGAAAAGAAAGAACAGCCCCAGGACCCGCTGCCTGGTAAAGGTGAGTCGAATGGCCCTGGTGGAAAGAGAATCCAGGATAATAAACTTCTTCTACAAGCGGCTCTTTAAGGAGTGCGTGTGCTAGTCTGAAAGCCGATCTTGAAGATTGCTCGAGCCGACAATGTAACGTTTTTAATCCGCGAAGAACTAACCAGGAATCATGAGCACTTAAAATGGATCCGAAAGAGTTTTGTAAAAAAGCAAGGTTTTCACCCAGCTTTTCATTTTTAACTGCGGCAAGACCCGCAACAACATCGCTATGTCCTGCAATAAATTTTGTTGCACTATGAAGAACGATATCAGCGCCGAAGTCCAGTGGTCTTTGGAGGGCAGGCGTCATAAAAGTGTTATCAACGAATGTTAAACAATTATTCGCTTTCGCTAACTTAACGACGGCTTGAATATCAGTCACTTTGAGCAATGGGTTTGAAGGTGTCTCGATATAGATTACTTTTGTATTGGATTGAATCCCATTCGCAACTTGATTTAAATCAGTCATATCAACAAACGTATGACTAATGCCAAATCTGCAGAGAACATCGTGTATCATCCGATAAGTTCCGCCATAAACATCTTCTGAAATCAAAACATGGTCATTTTGTGAAAGGAGCATAAAAGAAGTAGCGATAGCAGCCATACCAGAAGCAAATGCAAACCCCCTAACGCCACCTTCAAGGTCTGCAATCGTTTCTTCTAGAGCTTCACGGGTAGGGTTACCAGAGCGGCTATAATCATATTTTCCTGGCTGATCAAAATCCAATTGATGAAAGGTAGATGCTTGTTGGATTGGAACACTGACAGCACCAGTGCTTTTATCAAATTTATGATCGTTGTGAAGAAGTTTTGTTTGAAATGTATATGAATTAGTAGTCATGTCGCACACCATCCTCCATCAAAGTTGCTAGCGTTTGATCCAAATCTTTCACTAAATCATTGATTTGTTCAATTCCTACCGAAAATCTGAGAAGTCGATTACAAACACCTTTTTCGAGTCTGATCTTTTCTGGGATATCGGCGTGTGTTTGTGTGGCTGGATAAGTAATAAAGCTCTCAACGCCTCCAAGACTTTCCGCAAAGGTAATCAGTTTCAAGTTCCTTAGAAATGGATCAACCCATGCTTCAGACTGTAATCGAAACGACAGCATACCGCCTTTTTCAGGATAGAAGACGTCAGATATTGCGTCGTGACTTCTTAAGTATGTTGCGATAGCTCGAGCATTCTCCTCATGTTGCTTTAGTCGAAGAGATAATGTCTTCATTCCTCGAATGAGGAGCCAGGAGTCGAACGGAGAAAGAACCGCTCCAGCACCGTTTTGATATTGTTCAATCTCAGCACAGAGCTTTTCACCTTTGGCAATGACAAGTCCTGCAAGCACATCATTGTGACCCCCAAGGTATTTCGTTGCGCTATGAATAACGATATCAGCCCCTAGTAAAAGTGGGTTTTGTAGAAGAGGAGTGAATAACGTATTGTCTACGATTGACAATAAATTGTGTGTGTTGGCAATCGTCACAATCTCTTCAATATCGGTTAACTTCATTAGGGGGTTTGAAGGGTTTTCGATAAAGATTGCCCTAGTGGAAGGAGTTATTAATGGTGCGATGCTATCAATATTTTGGCTGTCAAAATAGGTGAATGATAAGTTAAAATGCTTTTCTGCATGAGCAAATAATCGATATGTGCCACCATATAGGTCATCTGAAACGAGTATATGATCTCCGGTTTTAAATAAAGATATAATCGATTGGATGGCCGCCATGCCGGAACTAAATGCGAAGCCCTGGTCACCATGTTCGAGTTCATTTACTGCAGACTCTAGAATCGAACGAGTAGGGTTTTTTGTTCTTGAATAATCAAACCCTGTTGATTGACCAATTCCTTCATGCCTATAGGAAGTGGAAAAATAAACTGGAGGATTTACAGCGCCTGTTTGTGGATCTGATTTATTACCTAGTTGAACAAGTAGCGTTTCGTAATGGTTATTTGACATAATCAATCTCCTTTTCATTAATTAAGGGCAATAAAAAAAGCCCTCTATAAGAAGAAGACTTTGGTTGCTCTTCTTCTTATCTTCCAAGTTGAATTCAACTTGCTGGAGTTAGCACCTTTCCGGAAAATATCCGGTGGTTGCTGAAGCTTCTTCGGGCCAGTCCCTCTGCTTCTCTTGATAAGAATTGAAAGTTTATGGAATTTTAATGTGTCGCTTTTTACATAATCTACATTACTTTAAAGCGGAAATCAAGTGATTTGATAAAATAATCAAAATTTTTACTCAGGTGAATTAGGTCTTTCATTCGTTACACGTTTTTTCGGAAGAGGAATTTCCTTAATGGTTAGATAGAGTAGCATGATGGCTACAAACCAATAGAGAAGAAATCCAAATGGGACGGTTGTTTTTACTAACGCCATAATAGTAAAGAAAAGAGTTGGAATCGTAACGGCATAAACCGATAGGACCCAGAGTTGTTTATAAGATGCTTTTCTACCCGCGAGTGACTTTAATAATAAACCGATTGTCGCTAGAACGGTAATTCCGATAAATTTGAGACCAGTCTGGAATAAATAGACGACAAAGATTAAGAGTGGGATAAAGATTGGAAGCAAGCTATCTAAATTTTGCGTGAGTTCATTTACATCTTGTTTTGTAAAAGTCATTGAACTGAAATTACTATAATTAAACTCTTGTCTTGACCCACTATCCATTACGATAATTCGATCTTTTAGGAACGCAATAGCCGATTCATAGGAATTAACATCGTCGGGCTTTATTTCATCTGTAGCATCAAAAATAAATGTGTTTCCATCTTCTTTTTTTATAAGTGGTTCAGTTTGGTCACTTTTTAGTGTGCCATCTTCTAAAGTGAATTCAGGTAAATCTCCCATATGTGTTTTAAGGTCTTCGTAAGCATTGGTAAACGAAACCGCGGTAATAATCCCTATAGGTACAGAAGAAAGTAGCATTAGTAGAAACACATACAATATTGGTTTCCCTAGTTTTTGAAAACGGAATCGCGCCATCATTTTTGGAGAAAATAAGCTATAATACAGTTGTTTAAAAACGTTCAAATTAAAAATCTCCTTTCTAGGTATGTGAGAGTAATCCCACTAAACCAGTTTATCTTATATAAGTAGATGGGAACAATAAACTTGCTGAAACTTTCTTGCAACAAAATTGATTTCATCATAATATCATTACAATTCTATATTAACTCTTTACAAAGAGGGGAGCGATGTAGATAATAGACAAGGGACTTTGTTGAGTATTGTCGAAAAAAATAAAACATGAGTGCAAGGGGTTGAAATGATGGAACTCAACGTTCAGGAGATGATCTTTCAGTTTGTGGGAGGTCTTGGTATTTTCCTGTTTGGACTAAAGTATATGGGAGATGGACTTCAACGATCTGCAGGTGATCGATTAAGAGACATTCTTGATCGCTTTACAACGAACCCATTTATGGGTGTGCTAGCCGGGGTCATTGTTACGATTCTCATCCAAAGTAGTTCAGGGACAACGGTTTTAACAGTCGGTCTTGTTAATGCAGGATTTATGACTCTCAAGCAAGCGATTGGTGTTGTAATGGGAGCTAACATTGGAACAACTGTTACAGCATTTATTATTGGTTTTCCTATTAAAGATTACGCTCTACCAATCATTGCTATTGGTTCTCTATTAATTTTCTTCTTTAAAAACAAGAAAATTAATTACGCAGGGCAAATTGTTTTTGGTTTTGGTGCGTTATTCTTTGGACTTGAATTAATGAGTACAGGAATGAAGCCACTTAGAAGTCTTGAGGCTTTCCAAGAACTCACAGTGAGCATGAGTTCAAACCCGCTATTAGGCGTTGTAATTGGTACGGTATTTACGGTTATTGTGCAAAGCTCTAGTGCTACAATTGGTGTATTACAAGGACTTTATTCACAAAATGCTATGGATATCCAAGCTGCGTTACCAGTTCTCTTCGGAGATAATATCGGTACAACAATTACAGCAGTGCTTGCTTCTATCGGTGCTTCTGTAGCCGCTCGACGTACAGCACTAACTCACGTTATTTTTAATTTAATTGGAACGGCGATCTTCTTGATCTTCTTATTTGCCTACACGCCGTTCATTGAATACTTGAGAGATGCATTAAACTTAACACCAGAAATGACGATTGCATTTGGTCACGGGATCTTTAACATTACAAATACTGTGATCCAATTCCCGTTCATTGCTGGACTTGCTTATCTTGTAACGAAAATAATTCCTGGTGATGATGCAACGATAGAATATAAACCGAAGCATCTTGATCCAGTATTCATCGAGCGTTCTCCTTCTGTTGCTTTAGGACAGGCTAAAGAAGAAGTGATTCGAATGAGTGAATTTGCTTATAAAGGTGTTAAGGAAGCATCCAACTACTTAATATCTAAAGGTCAGAAGAGCGCAGAAAAAACCGCTCAGTATGAAGAAGCCATTAACAATTTGGATACTAAGATTACAGACTACCTTATTCAGCTATCTGCAACTTCTCTGTCAGGTGATGAGTCAACACGTCACGGTATGTTAATGGACTCTGTTCGTGATATCGAGCGTATTGGCGATCATATGGAGAATATCGTTGAATTGGTTGATTATCAAATCAGCAATAAAGTAAAAATGACTGACGTTGCCATGAAAGACCTTGATGAAATGTTCAATCTAACCCTTTCTGCACTTCATGAAGCCTTTGATTCACTTGATAAATGGGATGTAGCGAAGGCACAGGAAGTTGTGAAACTGGAAGATAAAATTGACAAAATGGAACGAACGCTTCGTAAACAGCATATCCTTCGCCTAAATGAAGGAGAATGTACTGGAAGTGCTGGAATCGTTTTTGTTGATATCATCAGTAACCTTGAGCGTATTGGTGATCATGCGGTAAATATCGCAGAAGCCGTTATTGGAGAAGAATAAACAATGGAAGCAGAGGATTGCCTCTGCTTCTTTTTATTTTCACAGGGATTTTGTATATTATATAGAAGGGAAATGTTAGTTATTATAAAATAGACTACAGTTAGAGAGGGAGTGAAGATGTGGATATTCTATTTTGGTGTCTAATCGTTGGTTCATTTATTATCGCATTTGTTGGATTGATTTATCCGATCATTCCAGCGGTCCTATTTATTTATGTTGGCTTTATTATGTATGGCGTATTTTATGATTTCGGATCAATGACGTTTTCTTTCTGGGTTATTCAGGTATTGCTTACCCTTTTATTATTTGTGGCAGATTATGCGAGTAATTTATTTGGTGTTAAAAAGTATGGAGGATCAAAAGCTGCCATTTGGGGTAGTACGATCGGTTTGTTAGTTGGACCGTTCATCATTCCATTTGCGGGAATAATTCTTGGCCCATTTATAGGCGCAGTGGTAGCAGAGTTGCTGATTCATCGAAAACCATTCAAGGAGTCGGTGCAAGTTGGAGTAGGATCTTTGCTTGGTTTCCTTGGTGGTGCAGTTATGAAAGGGGTTCTGCAAGCCATCATGATTACCGTATTTTTGGTGTATGTTTTGTAGTTCTTGATGGTAAAGTGAAAGAGTGATATAGTATTTCCATAATTGATTTTGAAAGGGATATAATTAAATTCCTTAAAAGTATTGACGTTTTATTTAATTCTATGGTATATTTGTTCTTGTCGTTAAGAGATATTCCACAGTAGCTCAGTGGTAGAGCTATCGGCTGTTAACCGATCGGTCGTAGGTTCGAATCCTACCTGTGGAGCCATATGGCGGTGTAGCTCAGCTGGCTAGAGCGTACGGTTCATACCCGTGAGGTCGGGGGTTCGATCCCCTCCGCCGCTACCATATAGTTGAATAAATAAGCATGGCGGTTGTGGCGAAGTGGTTAACGCACCGGATTGTGATTCCGGCATTCGTGGGTTCAATTCCCATCAGCCGCCCCACTATTTACATAAGGACCCTTAGCTCAGCTGGTTAGAGCTGACGGCTCATAACCGTCCGGTCGCAGGTTCGAGTCCTGCAGGGTCCACCAAATGCATATCGGAGGAATACCCAAGTCTGGCTGAAGGGATCGGTCTTGAAAACCGACAGGGGCTTAGTCGCCCGCGGGGGTTCGAATCCCTCTTCCTCCTCCATTTTTCTATGATAGGTTACACAGCATGTTTCTATTCATATTATCTCGAGGTGGAGCAACGAGCGTTACATCTATGAACCAACATCGAGTTATTTCGACGGATACGCATCGAAGCATAACCTTGTAGAGAAAGAAACAGTGTACAGCATTATGAAACATGGGCAGCATATTTATATTCATATTGTCGCGGGGTGGAGCAGTTCGGTAGCTCGTTGGGCTCATAACCCAAAGGTCGCAGGTTCAAATCCTGCCCCCGCAACCAATACCAAATTCTGACTACGTCGAATTACCTCTTTGTTAGAATTTAATTAGGGTGCCATTGGTGCAACCAAAAAAATTTTTTACTACGTCGATTAAACCTCGAAGCTAAAATTTAATCGGAGTCCCCTAGGGGCAACCTAAACTCATAACAAGGTGTTATTACTATTAAAAGTAAATGTACAATACACGTTATACATAATTGGCTCTGTAGCTCAGTCGGTAGAGCAGAGGACTGAAAATCCTCGTGTCGGCGGTTCGATTCCGTCCGGAGCCACCACTCAATAAAGATCCCACTCGTCATTTAATGACGAGTTTTTTTATGTTTTAAATACATTAGTTCACACTATTAATTATTGATTTTTTCATTAAAATGTTTAATTCCATATAATGAGGGGAAACTTTACCTGTGTTGCGGAGATTCAAATGTTTATTATTTGAAAACGCATGACAATTCTGCTAATGTAAACTTGTGACGTCATCATGTTTAAGTGGCAATTAACGTTGCCCTAACAGCAAGTTACATATTATATTTGAGGAGGAGATTCACAATGGCTAAATTTGAACTACCAGAACTACCTTACGACTACAATGCACTAGAACCACACATCGATGAAGAAACAATGAAGATCCACCATGACAAGCACCATAACGCATATGTAACAAAACTAAATGGTGCACTCGAAGGTCATGAAGAACACGCATCAAAAAGCCTTGAAGAACTTCTTGGCAATCTAGATGCACTTCCTGAAGGCATTCGTACTGCTGTTCGTAACAATGGTGGCGGACATGCTAACCACTCACTTTTCTGGCAACTTCTTAGCCCTAACGGCGGCGGAGAACCGTCAGGTGATTTAAGCGAAGCGCTTAAAAAGAAATTTGGTAGCTTTGAAAGCTTTAAAGAAGATTTCGCTAACGCTGCTGCTGGTCGCTTTGGCTCAGGCTGGGCTTGGCTTGTAGTAAAAGGCGGAGAGCTTGAAGTAACAAGCACTCCTAACCAGGATACTCCAGTCATGGAAGGTGTTACACCAATCCTTGGATTAGATGTTTGGGAGCATGCTTATTACCTGAAGTATCAAAACAAACGTCCTGATTACATTAGCGCATTTTGGAATGTCGTTAATTGGGATGAAGTTGCTAAGCGTTACGAAGCAGCTAAATAAATTAGGTTATCTTAGCCCTCGGCATTTTGCCGGGGGCTTTTCATTTCTCATTCAATCAGCGTATAAATAGGTCCTAATTGATAAAGGATATGATTTATTAAATAATCGGTGAAATCACAACCATTTTCGAAGTCGGTAGGTGAACCTACAAGTACTTGTTGATCAGATAAGGTGAGTGACACTTCTTTATTTTGATAACTAATAAGGAAATAGTGCGTCATCTTACAAATGAAAAAAGAACATCTATCTTCATTTACTACAGTTTCAATGCTTTGAATTAGTTGGTTGCGTAGCTGTTTAGTTAGATAATCTGTTCGATATAGAAAGTAAAACATACATAGTCCCCTTTCAAACATAGTTTATCCTTTTTGATTCTTCCGCATAACGAGGAAGAATTAAGTCAAAATAAGGGTGGATGAAAAAAGGGGAGTTTCTAATGAAAGTGATAAAACATATGATTGGTGAGATAGAAGTAACAAAAGATCTGTTGTTATTGCTAACAATCGGTGGTTTATATGCCCTGAGCATTGCACTTTCAAATACGTTTGTGAATGTGTATTTGTGGAAGCAATCCGGAGAGTTTGCTGATATCGGTATATATAACCTTTCCGCTGTTATTAGCCAGCCACTTACCTTTATTCTTGCAGGCAGGTGGGCGAAGAAAATGGATAGAGTGATCGTCTTACGAATAGGCGTCATTTTTCTAGCCCTCTTTTATATAACGGTCCTTTCTTTAGGTCAAAATGCGAGTCATTTATTGGTCTTACTTGGCTCCTTACTTGGGATTGGGTTTGGGTTTTATTGGCTAGCGTTTAATGTGTTAACATTTGAAATTACTGAGCCAGAAACGAGGGATTTTTTTAATGGTTTTCTGGGCTTACTAACTTCTTTTGCAGGTATGATTGGTCCGATTTTTGCGGGTGTGATAATTTCCAGTCTCGAAGCATTTACGGGATATAAGGTGATTTTTGGAGTTTCACTGGCCTTGTTTTTTGCAGCCGTCATCTTAAGTTTCTTTCTTGAACGACGATCGGCAAAAGGCAACTTTTCATTTACCCGAATTTTCCAAGAGAGAAAAGCGAATGCCGATTGGCTCAATATATTGCATGCACATTTTTTTCAAGGGATAAGAGAAGGTACCTTTATTTTTATTATCGTCGTTCTTGTTTTTATAACGACGGAAAGTGAACTTGCTATCGGTACATTCGGACTTGTAAACTCCGCAGTTTCCTTTTTAGCGTATTACTTGGCGACCCGTCTAATAAAACCAAGGTTTCGAAAAAAAGCAATCTTATATGGAGGGCTAATTCTTTATGCATCGGTATTCTTACTTGTAACAGATCTAACATTTGCACGATTGTTAATGTACGGTGTTTGTATCTCTCTTGCCTATCCATTACTTCTTGTTCCGTACATTTCACTAACTTATGATGTCATTGGTAAAGCATGGAATGCTGCAGAAATGCGTATTGAGTATATTGTTGTTCGAGAGGTTTACTTAAACCTGGGTCGAATTGTATCAATCCTTTTATTCCTACTAACAGTGTCGCTGTTTAACGATGAAAAAAGCATTCCAATTTTGTTATTAATAGTTGGAGCGGGACATACGTTTATTTACCTGTTCGTAAGAAAACTTCAATCGACTTCAGCAACCGTGGCAGAACCGTCTCCTGACCCATTACAATAGCTCATTAGTCCCTTTACTTTTTTATTATCACTAAGTATAGTAAGGAGAAGAGAGATCAGAGACACCTGTCTGAAACAGGTGTCTATATTTGTTTAAGGGGAAGGGAGTTTATTGTGAAAGCTAAGAATAAGAAAAATCATGTACCTTTTAGGCTAAATATATTATTTTTATCGGTTTTCCTTTTGTTTTCTACCTTAATTCTTCGACTGGGTGTTATTCAGATTGTAAATGGAGAAGAATACGAGCGTGTTTCTGAACAAACGGAAAACGTGACTGCAGAGTCAACTGCACCTCGTGGGAAAATGTATGACCGTTACGGACGAGTTCTTGTAGATAATAATCCGCAGTTTGCTCTTACATATATTCGAACGCAGAATACAAAACAAGCTGAAAGGCTTGAACTAGCTCAAACATTAGCTGAATATATTGAGATGGATACTGAAGATGTTATAGATCGAGATTTAAAAGATTATTGGATTGTCACGAATCCAGAAAAAGCGAAGGCGAAGTTATCCCAAAAAGAATGGGAAGAGATGGAGTCTAGTGAAGCTTATCAGCTACAAATTGAACGCATTAGTGATAAAGATCTAGAAGAAATTAAAAACAATCCACAAGAGCTTGAAATTGCAGCTATAAAAAGAGCAATGGACACTGGTTATGCTTTGTCGTCTCAGACAATTAAAATCGGTTTAAATGAAGATGAAATTGCTAAAGTGAGTGAAAATCTTGGTTCTTTACCAGGCATAGAGATACAAGCAGACGCCACAAGAGAATATCCTTATGGAGACACACTTCAAACCATTTTTGGGAGAGTCGGACCTATTCCTAAAGATGGATTGAGTTATTATGGATTAAGAGATTATGAGCGAAATGACAAAGTTGGCATTAGCTATCTTGAAAAAGAATACGAAGAGTACCTAAAAGGTCAAAAAGAAAAGCAAACTTACGTCACAGATAAATCAGGTGAGCCAATAGGCGAGCCAAAAGTGATTGAAGGACAAAGAGGAAATGATTTGGTACTCTCATTAGACATTGATCTTCAAAAAGAAGTTGAGAAAATTCTTGATGAAGAGCTTAAAGATGCAAGGCAATATGGAGCATCGAGAGGCTATGTTGTGATGATGGATCCAAATACTGGGGAAATCTTGTCGTTTGCAGGTAAAGAGTATAATAATGGCGAGTTCAAAGATCGAACTTTTGGTGTGATTGGAGACTCTTATGCGATGGGATCAACAGTTAAAGGAGCAACGGTTTTAACAGGTTATCAGTATGGAGTAATTAATCCAAATACGACTCTTGTAGATGAAGTCTTATACTTTAAAGATGAAGGTAAAAAGTCATCTTATACAGCTAATGCAATGGGACGTATTTCAGATCTTGTTGCTTTACAAAGATCCTCAAACGTATATATGTGGAAAATAGCGATGAGCATGGCTGATTATGACTACGCCCCATATGAAAGTAGCGGTTATGACCCGGCAGCTTATGATGAGCTAAAAGAATCATTCTCTCAGTTTGGTTTAGGAGTGAAAACAGGAGTTGACTTGCCTGGCGAAAGTTCAGGGTTAAATGGTGGGATAAGTGAATTTGGTAAAATTCTAGATTTTGCGATTGGACAGTACGATACGTATACACCAATGCAAATGGCTCAATATACCTCTACAATTGCAAATGGAGGTTATCGTATTGAACCTCATCTATTAAAAGAAGTCCATGAACCTTCTGAAAAAGATGGTTTGTCTGATACGATTTTGTTCCAAAATACTCCGGAAGTGTTAAACAAAATTAAAATGAGTGAAGAAGAAGTGGCTCATGTCCAAAAGGGAATGTGGATGGTTATGAATACTGAAAATGGTACTGCAGGTACACACTATCCTTACTTCCAAAGTGATGACTATCAAGCAGCTGGAAAGACTGGAACAGCGCAGATTGGAGATGGGTATAATTTAACTCTAGTTGGATATGCTCCTTATGACAATCCTGAAGTTGCGATTTCGGTTGTTGTGCCAGAAGTGAATGATTCTTCTTCTGGTTCCGTGAACAAAAAAATAGGTGGTCGAATTCTGGATGCATATTTTGAACTGAAAAATGAAGCTAAGAAACCAATTGGGTATGAAGAAAAAGAAACTGAATAAGCAAAA
Source organism: Bacillus sp. Cs-700 (assembly GCF_011082085.1). Classification (NCBI taxonomy): domain Bacteria; kingdom Bacillati; phylum Bacillota; class Bacilli; order Caryophanales; family Bacillaceae; genus Bacillus; species Bacillus sp. Cs-700. The sequence continues at coordinate 1,135,843 of NZ_CP041063.1, read as the reverse complement.
ATAAAAAAAACCGCTGAAAAAGCGGTTTTTTTTATTTTATAAGGACAAAGTAACAACAGAATCATCCTGGATGAAATGTAATTTAAAGCTAATAGAAGGGAAAAATCTATCATTTCCCCAAAAAAAGAGAAATTAAAACGTTTTCCGACAAGCATTTACAATCTCTTTACAATTGGTTTATACGACATTAATATCTGGGCTGTATTCTAAGAATTGTGATTGAGAGGCCAGTACACAAACAACCTGGTTGGTCACAAGTACAAACATCCATTTAGGGGGAAATAACATGAAGTTCAAGGGCATTATGCTTATGGTAGTTATGTCGATGGTAATGATTTTCGCAGCAGCTTGCGGAAATAACTCTGGTAACACAAACAGCGGCGGAGAAGCTTCTGGTGAAGAAGTATCTGGCGAAGTTCTAATGGACGGATCTTCTACAGTATTCCCGATTATGGAAGCAGTTGCTGAAGAATATGCTTCTGTACAACCTGATGTGAAAGTTAGTGTAGGTGTATCAGGTTCTGGTGGTGGATTTGAGAAATTCTCTGCTGGTGAAACAGACATGAGTAACGCTTCTCGTCCAATTAAAGAAGAAGAAACAGCTGCACTTGAAGAAGCTGGTATTGACTTCACAGAATTTGAAATTGCTAAAGACGGTCTTTCTATCGTTGTTAACTCTGAGAATGATTGGGTAGATCAGCTTACAATTGACGACCTAAAGAAAATCTGGTTAGGCGAAGCAACAATGTGGAGCGACGTTAACCCTGAATGGCCTGAAGAAAAAATCGAATTATTTAGCCCTGGTACAGATTCTGGAACGTATGACTACTTTAATGAAGTAGTACTAGAAGATGAGCAAATGGTGAAAGAAGCAACACTTTCTGAAGATGACAATGTACTTGTAAATGGTGTAACTGGTTCTAAAAACGGTATGGCATTCTTCGGTTATGCTTACTACCTAGAAAATAAAGATAGCCTTAACGTTATTCCAATCGTTAATGGTGACGGTGAAGCTGTAGAACCAAATGCAGAAACTATCCAAGATGGAACGTATGAGCCACTTTCTCGCCCGCTATACACTTATGTGAAGCATTCTGCAGTAGAGGAAAATCCTGCTGTATATGATTTCACTAAATATGCACTTGAGAATGCTGGTGAAATGGCTGAAGCTGTAGGTTACGTAGCTCTTCCTGAAGAAAAGTATACAGAAGCTATGGATAAGCTAAACGAAATCGCTGGTAAGTAAGAATAAAATGAAACAGATTGGTGAGGAGTTACGGCTCCTCACTTTATCCTGTTTTGCTCTTTGTGAGGGGGAGTAATAAATGCAAAGCTCTGTTCGTCAGATGATTAAAGACAAAAAAGAGAAAAATCAATCACGAGCGAAGTTTATGGAGAAACTTGTACCGGGCTTATTGCTTTTATGTGCAATTATCTCTGTATTAACAACGCTTGGTATTGTTTTTACATTGATTGTAGAAACAATTACGTTTTTTAACCGTGTTTCAATTATTGAATTCTTTACGAATAAAGATTGGTACCCGTTTTTTGGAGACAACCCTGATTATGGAATCTGGCCACTGATTTCTGGAACATTAATGATTACCGGAATCGCCATGCTCGTTGCCATTCCGTTAGGCTTAGCAGCAGCCATTTATTTGAGTGAATATGCAAGTGATAGCGTTAGAAGAATCATTAAGCCGATTCTGGAAGTATTAGCAGGTATTCCTACGATTGTATATGGTTTCTTTGCTTTAACTTTTGTTACACCAGTTCTACAAAATATTATTCCGAGTCTTCCTATTTTCAACGCATTGAGCCCCGGTATCGTTGTAGGAATTATGATTATTCCTATGGTTGCATCTCTCTCAGAGGATGCGATGAGTTCTGTACCGAACGCAATTCGAGAAGGTGCACTCGGACTTGGCGCTACACGATTTGAGGTTGCTGTGAAAGTAGTTCTACCAGCTGCATTATCAGGAATTATTGCATCTTTTGTACTTGCGATTTCAAGAGCAATCGGTGAAACAATGATCGTAACAGTCGCAGGTGGTGCAACACCAAAACTTACTCTAGATGTAACGGAGTCTATACAGACAATGACATCTTATATTGTGCAGGTAAGTCTAGGGGATGCTGGTTATGGAACAACAATTTACTACAGCATTTATGCTGTTGGGATGACGCTCTTCCTTTTCACACTTATCATGAACCTTATCGCGCAATATATTTCTCGTAGATTCAGGGAGGAATACTAATGCAATTAGTAGATCAGGCAAAAGTAAAAAGTAAAATGCAAACCAGATTAGCACAGAATAAGATTCTTAAAGGAATCTTCTTTGGTGCAACAATGCTAGCACTCGTAGTTCTTGTTATCTTGTTATATCGGATATTCACTCAAGGAATTGGTTACTTAAATCTTGAGTTCTTTCAAAATTTCGCGTCTCGTTTCCCTGAAAAAGCAGGGATTAAAGCAGCATTTTTCGGTACTTTATGGATGATGGCAGTGATAGCTCCAGTGGCACTTACAATTGGAGTTGGAACCGCGATTTATCTTGAAGAATATGCAAAGAAAAATAAGTTTACAACGTTTATTCAAATAAATATTTCAAATTTAGCAGGCGTGCCTTCGATCGTTTTTGGTTTACTTGGTCTAACTGTATTTGTTCGGATGTTGGAAATGGGGCGCAGTGTTCTCGCCGGTGGTTTGACGATGAGCCTATTAATCTTGCCTATTATCGTTGTTGCTGCTCAGGAAGCTGTACGTTCGGTTCCAAAAGAGCTTCGAGAGGCTTCTTATGCGATGGGTGCTACGAAATGGCAAACAATCAAAAAGGTTGTATTACCAGCTGCGATACCTGGGATTTTAACAGGAGGAATTCTTGCGCTATCACGCGCAATCGGCGAAACAGCGCCACTTCTTATGATTGGTGCATTAACGTTTGTAGCTTACTTGCCTGAGAATTTCTTGTCCGGCTTCACCGTTATGCCAATCCAAATTTTCAACTGGACAAGTCGACCTCAGACCGAGTTCCATGATGTTGCAGCAGCTGGAATTATCGTTCTTCTTGCGATGTTGCTCATTATGAATTCAATTGCTGTCTTAATTCGAAATAAGTTTTCTAAAAGACTGTAGTTACGTAAAGCTCTCATCAATGTGTAAAGGGGATATTGAAAATGAAAACAGTTATGGATGAAAAGAAAGTCGTAAAATCTCCACGGTCAGAAGAACAGATAAAAGAAAAAGATTCTGTATATAGCATTCAGAATTTTAATTTATGGTACGGAAAAGACCAGGCTCTAAAAGATATTAAATTCGACATTCCAGAAAAACAGGTAACAGCAATTATCGGTCCATCCGGTTGTGGTAAATCCACGTTTATTAAAGCTCTTAATAGAATGGTTGAAATGGTGCCAATTGTAAAAATGTCTGGTGATATTAACTATCGTGGGAAAAACATTTTTGAGAACAAATACAAAGTAGAAGATTTGCGCACAAAAGTGGGGATGGTTTTCCAAAAGCCGAATCCATTTCCAAAATCAATCTATGAGAATGTCGTTTATGGTCCTAAAATTCACGGCATTAAAAACAAAAAAGTACTTGATGAAATTGTCGAAAAAAGCTTAAAAGGTGCAGCGCTTTGGGAAGAAGTAAAAGATCGCCTTAGCGAAAATGCTTACGGTTTATCTGGTGGTCAGCAACAGCGCCTTTGTATCGCTCGCTGTCTCGCAATTGAGCCTGATGTTATCTTGATGGATGAGCCAACATCTGCGCTTGACCCAATCTCTACTCTTAAAGTAGAAGAACTCGTTCAAGAATTAAAGAAAGATTTCAGTATTATTATCGTAACGCACAACATGCAACAAGCAGCTCGTATCTCTGATAAAACGGCCTTTTTCTTAAACGGTGAAGTCGTAGAGTTTTCTGATACGAACCAGTTATTCTCTAATCCTACAGATAAGCGAACAGAAGACTATATTACAGGCCGTTTCGGTTAATTATTTCGGGGGTGAGCATTTATGGTAGTAAGAGAAAATTTCCAAGAACAGTTAGATGAAATAAAGACTAAGCTTCTTGAACTAGGCTCTTTAGCGCAGGTGGCAGTTGATGATGCGATTACTGCATTAAAGAATCAGGATGTTGATAAAGCACTCGAAATTATTGATAATGATTATAAAATTAACCGCCTCGAGGAAGAGATTAACGAAACAGCGATTTGGTTAATTGCGAAGGAGCAGCCGCTTGCAACCGATCTAAGAAGACTTATTTCTGCATTGAAAATAACAACGGATGTTGAGCGCGTTGGCGATCTTGCTGTTAATATTGCTAAGTCAATTATTCGAATCGGGGACAAACCTTTTGTTAAACCGATTGAAGAAATTCCAGCATTAGCTCAAAAAGCGAATAATATGTTAAAGGAAGTACTTGCTTCCTTTTATGATGAAGATGTGAATCAGGCAATGGCTGTGGCGGATGCTGATGATGAAATTGATAACATGTACGGACGTTTGGTAAAAGAACTACTTGAATTAATGACAGAACATCCTGAAAGTGTTAGTCAAATTCAACAGCTTTCTTTTATCTGCCGCTATGTAGAACGTATCGGAGACCATTGCACAAATATTTCAGAAAGCGTGATTTACGTTGTGAAAGGGAAGCGCTACGACCTAAATGCTTAATCAAAGAACCACACTCTAAAAATGAGTGTGGTTTTTTAATCTATTTAGAAAGGTAAAGTAATGACCTGTCCATTTCTGCAATAGACTAGTGTAGGAGATGGATAGGGGGGGAGCAAAATGCCAAGACACTTAGTCATTGGAAACGGCCAACTGCTTATTAATATGGATCAATTTCTACAAATTCGAGATATTTATTACCCCTATGTGGGGCAGCAGAATCACGTTCAAGGTCATGCAAATCGAATCGGGGTTTGGGTAGATGGTAAATTTTCATGGCTTCACTCATCGGAATGGGATATCCAGCCAAATTATGATCAGGATACCCTCGTGACGTATAGTACTGCGGTACATCCTCATCTTGGAATTAAACTTGTTTTTGAAGAAGGCGTGCATCAACGTGAAATGCTAATGATTCGTAAAATAACGATTGTTAATTTAGAAAATCAAAGTCGTGATGTAAGATTATTTTTTCATCAAGATTTAAATATTTATGAAACAGAAGTAGGTGACACAGCTTACTTTTGCCCAGATACAAAGTCTGTGATTCATTATAAACGCTACAGATACTTTCTATTCAATGGCGAGCTAGATGGAGAGGGAATTGAACAGTACACGACTGGAGTAAAGCGATTTCAGGCTGCTGAAGGCACGTGGCGTGATGCTGAAGATGGACATTTACACGTTAATCCAATTGCGCAAGGTTCAGTTGATAGTACTTTTTCACTCGAAACAAAGTTGGAGCCTCATCAACAAAAAACAGCTTATTACTGGATGACGGTAGGTAGAACGAAAGAAGAAGTCAGTAGCATCCATGAATATGTGAGCGAGATTGGTACTCAATTAACGGTTGAAAAGATTCGTATGTATTGGAATCGATGGGTAAACAAATCCGTGCTTCCGGAGACTGATTTGGGTCCGAATATTCTATCTCTTTATAAAAGAAGTCTATTAATTGTACGAACACAAACGAATCAAAACGGTACGATTATCGCAGCGAATGACTCAGATATTTTACATTATAACCGCGATCACTATAGCTACATGTGGCCTAGAGATGGTGCGCTAATTGCTTCTGCCATGTCTAAAGCAGGGTATCATGGAATGGTTACAAACTTTTATCGCTGCTGTGCAGAACTTCTTTCAAAAGAAGGGTATTTACATCATAAATACAATCCTGATGGTTCTGTAGGATCGAGCTGGCATCCTTATGTCGATCGTTTAAAGAAAACTCAGCTTCCGATACAAGAGGATGAGACGGCTCTTGTTCTCTGGGCGTTCTGGGAACATTACCAATCAACAGGTGACATTGAATTTGCTCAATCACTTTATAAGTTTTTAGTTCGACCTGGTGCAAAATTTCTGTTGCAATTTATGGATGAAACCCTCGACCTGCCACTTCCTTCTTATGATCTTTGGGAAGAAAGGTTTGGTGTTTTTAGTTTTACAGCGTCCGCTTGCTATGGTGGTCTTATGGCGGCTCATTCGTTTGCGAGGTTGTTTGGAGAAGATGATCGTGCTGAGAGCTATTATAAAGGGGCAGAGCGGATTAAAAAGGGGATTGAGGAACATCTCTATGATGAAACACGTTCCTGCTTCTTGAGGGGGCTTTATCGAAATAATGAAACAGGAGAAATAACGAAAGATTATACAATCGAAAGCAGCCTATTTGGATTATTTGCATTTGGAGTTTTTCCAGCTAATGACCCTCGTATGGTTCGAACGATGGAAGAGATTGAAAAAAGACTTTCTGTAAAAACGAACATTGGAGGCGTAGCGCGTTATGTTAGCGATTATTATTTTCAACAATCGCAAAATGTTGAAGAAGTACCGGGTAACCCCTGGGTAATTTGTACGCTGTGGATCGCTAAATGGAAGATTTCCCGTGCCCAAACCCTGAAACAATTACGTGATGCGAAACATCATATAGATTGGGTATATAAACAGGCCCTTTCAAGTGGTATACTTCCAGAGCAGGTACATCCGTATACAGGAAAACCATTATCAGTAGCTCCCTTAACATGGTCGCATGCTACGTTTGTGGATGTTGTGAAAGATTACCTTGAAAAGTATGAAGCACTTTCCACAACAAAAACAACTTGATTGAATGAGATTTGTTTGTTATCATAATGAAGTATGTTGTTAAATGAACAGTTTGATAGGATTTGGAGGGATATTCATGCGCGTACAAATTACATTGGCTTGCACTGAAACAGGCGATCGTAACTACATCACGACGAAGAACAAACGTACTAACCCTGATCGTCTTGAACTTAAAAAATACAGCCCAAGACTTAAAAAGCAGACGTTACATCGCGAAACAAAGTAAGCAGTAGGTTATCCTACTGCTTTTTTATTTGCTCATTTTCCCGTAAACTAGTAAGTGAGAAAAGTAGGAGGAATGATGATGCAATCAAAACACGAGTGGCGAACAAATATGAAAATAAAATTAAAAGAAATAACTGCTGTTGATAAAGTGAATCTTGATCAGCAAATACTTGATCGTCTTTATACATATAAACCGTACACAAATGCAGAAACGATCGGCTTAACGGTGGCAATGAAAGGTGAAATAAATACAAAAGAAATTATAAAAAGAGCATGGAGTGAAGGGAAAAGAGTAGCAGTACCGAAGTGTAATCCAAAAACAAAACAGATGACTTTTTATTATTTAACGGAATGGGATCAATTAGAAAAAGTATATTTTGGTCTAGAAGAACCACGTCCCGAAAAAACAGAAGTGTGTCCTCCTGACGAAATAGAACTTTTGCTTGTACCAGGCCTCATTTTTGATCGAAATGGGTTTAGAATTGGTTTTGGTGGTGGTTACTATGATCGCTATTTGAAGGACTATTCAAACTCAACCGTTTCACTTGCTTACCAATTTCAAGTTGTCGAAAATGTGCCAACCGAAACGTTTGATTTGCCTGTAGAGGCAATCATCACAGATGAACAGATTGTTAACGTTAAATGAGTATTTACTTTTTTATATGTGCTTTGACAGGTTTTCTAGGTTACAAAGCTAAAGCCCTTTCGAAAAGAGGAGCAGTGGCTGCTACAGGAATAGGGTGCGCCATTGCACTTGGTTTTGCATGGAAAGGGCTTTTGCTTCTCGGTCTCTTTTTTCTGTCTTCAACGATTTGGAGTAAGTATAAAGCGGAGTTGAAAGATAACGTAGAAGAAATTGTAGAAAAAGGTTCGTCGAGAGATGAATATCAGGTCCTTGCTAACGGTGGGATCGCCGCCTTTGCTGGAGTAATGATGGTCATTTCCCCTGGAGAAGCATGGTTGTTGTTTTTTCTAGGAGCGATTGCAACTTCTAATTCTGATACCTGGGCATCTGAACTTGGCGTTCTATCGGCGCGAAGGCCGCTTCATATAAAAACATTGAAATTCGTTCAACCAGGCACGTCTGGAGCAGTTAGTATGCTTGGTTTATTAGCATCTATTCTAGGAGCGGGTTTAATTGGTGTTGTGGGTGCTTTCGTTTTTGACTTATCTTTTCAAGCAATTGCCTTTGTTACGATCGCAGGCTTTGTCGGTTGTTTAAGCGATACGTTAATTGGAGCAACCTTGCAAGAAGAGTTTCAATGCCGAAGGTGTGGAACAAAAACTGAGCGCCATATTCATTGTGAAAATAAGACCGACAAAATAAAAGGCTTAAAAGGTTTGAATAATGATGTAGTCAATTTCGTCTCATCTATTATTGGCGCACTCGTTGGAGGTGCAGCGTTGTTATGAAAATAACTGGTTTATTGCTAGCAGGAGGGGAGTCTCGAAGATTTGGCTCTCCAAAAGCATTTGCTACTTATCGTGACAAACCATTTTATCAAGTGGTGTTAAATCAGCTTCATCCTGTAGTAAATGAAGCCATGATCGTAACCAAAATGAATTTATTAAAGCAGTTTAACATGCAGGTAATTGAAAATATAAGAGTAATAAAAGATGAGGAAGCTTTCGAGGGGATGGGTCCGTTAGCAGGGATCTATTCTGGGATGTATCAATCGAACGGGGATTATTATCTTACCGTAGCTTGTGATATGCCGTTTGTAACAGATGGTTTATTTTCGCTTTTAATAGAAGAGCAATTAATGCACCGTCATGCAATGGCAATTATACCTGTCAGTTCAGGAAGGCGCCAGCCTCTTTGTGCTCTTTATCATTCTTCGTGTCAGCCTGTTATCGAAGAGCTACTCATATCAGGGAAAAGAAGAATGAATGATCTTCTCCAATCAATTGATGTCCATTTTGTAGAAGTTGAAAATCGAGAAAGACAATTTTTAAATGTAAATACACGTGAAGAATTTAAACTTGTTCAAAGGAGATAGATTAAATGGATTACTTCAAAAGATATTCTAGACAAATGCTTTTTTCTCCTATCGGCGAAGTTGGGCAGAAGAAATTCAGTCAGTCGCGAGCTCTTATTGTCGGAATGGGGGCGCTCGGCACAGCTATAGCGAATCATCTTGTTCGAGCAGGCTTCGGCTACATAAGAATAGTCGATCGAGATTATGTAGAAAAAAGCAACCTTCAAAGACAGATGCTATTTGACGAAGAGGATGTTGCAGCGGCATTACCTAAAACAGTTGCTGCTAAAAATAAATTAACAAAAATGAATTCCGCTGTTGAAATCGAAGCCATTACAGCCGACGTAAACCCAAGTAACATTACTGAATTTATTGACAGTATGGATTTTGTAATGGACGGTACAGATAACTTTTCGACGCGATTTCTTCTAAATGATGCTTGTTTTAAAAATAAAATTCCATTTGTTTATGGGGGGGCGGTTAGTTCGCGGGGGATGACAGCACTATTTGTCCCAGATGAAACTCCTTGCCTACGGTGCTTTATTCAGGGAGGAGAAGGAACGACAGGTGAAACGTGTGATACGATCGGTGTTATTTCTCCGATTGTAGATATTATCGCATCGTATCAAGTGACTGAAATTATGAAATATATAGCAGGAGATCATGAAACGCTCCATCGTAGTCTAATGACTATGGATATTTGGCAGAATCACAGTTATGCTATGAAGTTTGCTTCTCCAAAGAAAGATTGTCCAACTTGTCAAACGAACGAATATCCTTCTTTAAAGACAGGAGTAATGCAGGATATTACCTCTTTATGTGGGAGAGAAACGATTCAAATTCAGCTTGAAAGTCATTTTGATCTAAAAGAATGGGCAGAAAAACTTGAAAAAACGACAAAAGTAAAGAAAACTCCTTTCCTCCTTAAAGCTCAATTGGAAGAAGGCGAGAAGCTTGTGTTATTTCCAGACGGTCGGGTTCTTGTTCAAGGAACAGAAGATAGCGGAAGAGCAAAAGCACTTTATGCAAGATATATTGGAATGTAAAAAAAGCATCAGCCACATGGCTGGTGCTTTTTTACATCCGTCATATTCTTGACAGAAGGATGGATTCAAGTATAAAATAACGATGTTACTTAAACGCACAAAAGCATAAAAGTACAAAAGTGAAGATTCAGACAAGTAACTCCTTTAGAAGAGCAGCAGAAGAGATCTGGTGGTTGCTGTAAACCAGAGCGTCTAGGAGTGAAATTACATCTGATGAACTAGTACGTGGCATCCCTGCCGTTAAAAGGGAGATAAGTGGGCAGCTAATGTTGTCAATAAGGGTGGTACCGCGAGAACTTCGTCCCTTCAATTAAAGAAGGGCTTTTTTTAATGGAAAAATACAGATAGAGCAAAACTAATCGATGAGAACACATAGATTAAGGGAGAGAAAAAAAATGAAAAAAGTATCATTTCCGATCGCGCTAATTGTTATTGGTTTACTAATGAGTTGGATGTTATTTAGTATTATTGGGTTAAAGGTGGAGCCTCATATTCCTCTCCTTGCGGGCGTAGTTGGCATGGGAATAATGGGACTTTTACTCGGTATGAAGTGGGAGGCAATTGAGAAGGCTCTTTTAGAGAGCATTACAACGGGGTTAAAACCGATTTTAATACTTTTTGTCGTTGGTATGATGATTGCTGTCTGGATGCAAAGTGGAACGGTGCCAACATTATTGTATGGAGGCCTTCAATTTATCCAACCTGAATGGTTCTTAATAAGTGCGTTAATTGTTACCATTATCGTATCAACTTTTACGGGGAGCTCTTTTACAACGATAGGTACAATTGGAGTTGCGATGATGGGTATAGGTGCTGCAATGGGAGTAAGTCCGGCGCTAGCAGCAGGAGCTGTTATTTCTGGTGCATGTTTTGGAGATAAAATGTCTCCTCTTTCTGATACAACTAACTTCGCACCTGCAGTGGCAAAAGTAGATTTGTTTACGCATATTCGACACATGATGCGAACAACAATTCCAGCGATTATCGTAACGGTTATTTTCTTTTTTATTATGAGTAAAAACTTATCTTCTTCTGTTGATCCAGAGGATCTAAACAATGCAATGATGGTTCTAAAAAGCGAGTTTCATATATCGCTATGGACGTTAGTCCCACCACTGCTTGTGCTTATACTTGCAGTTAAAAGAGTGCCGGTTCTCGTTACTTTATTTGCTGGATTACTTACAGGGATTATTGTTGCAATGGTAACACAAAGCGTTTATTCAGCCTCCTCGATTATAGGGACCATGCAAAATGGTTTTGCGAGTGAAACATCCAGTGAGCTCGTAAATGGAATTATAAATAGAGGTGGACTCCAATCTATGATGTGGAGCGTGTCCCTTATTATTTTAGCACTTGCACTTGGTGGTGTACTTCAAGCTATGGGCATCATTCAATCGCTGATGAGTGGTTTAACAAAGCTGCTAAACAGGCGAGGGCATTTAATCTCTGCGACGGCGACATCAGCCATTGGGGTGAATTTATTAACGGGTGAGCAGTACTTGTCAATTTTACTTCCAGGGCAAACGTTTGAGCCTTTTTATGACAAAGCAGGAGTAGACCGTAAATACCTTTCACGCACACTTGAAGATGCTGGAACATTAATAAATCCATTAATTCCCTGGGGTGTTTCGGGAGCTTTTTTTGCAGATACGCTAGGTGTAGCGGTAATGAGCTATCTTCCATTTGCCATCTTCCTTTGGTTATCTCCATTATTTACAATAATATTGGGCTACTGGAATAATAAGAAACTTGGATAGGAACTATGGATAAAAACGGCATTACCTGCAAACAGTAGAGGTATAGTACAGTTTCAGGAGGCGTATGATGAAAATAACGAAGGTGCTCGTTCTTTTATCCTTAGTCGTGGTGATTTATGAATATCGCTATCGTTTATTGAATGGACTATTAGGTGTGGCGGTAATTAGACGCTTCATCGTGGGTAATTCATTGAAATTTCCCGGTTTACGCAACAAGCTTTTTAGCTCGTTTTTATCCTAACCTCTACCTTAAATGGTGGAGGTTTTTTCCTTTCTTCTAAAAATGGAAAAGAGTAAAATAAGAACCATGATAAGAAAGGTGAAATTTGATCCTACTCAGATTGGAGGCGATTTTGTGAAATGGACACACATCTATTTTGATTTGGATAATACTCTTTACGACCATGAAAAAGCTTTTGAAAAAACCATTTTGCACTGTGCAGAAAACATGTTGTATAAGAAAAAATCATCTCTTCCTGTTCATAAATGGTTTGCTGTCTTCAAATGTAACTGTGATAAATTTTGGGGATTTTATGAAGAAGGGGAGTGGTCAAGAGAGCGTTATCAGATTAATCGTTTTTGTAAGACGAATGAATTTTTTAATTTATCATGCTCTGAACAAGAAGCAATTGATTTTCAAGAAGAATATCAGTCTAAAGTGGCCTCTTTCGCTGAGTTATATCCAGAGAGTGATGCTATATTATCATTATTGAAAAATAAAGGGATTGAACTAGGCATCATTACGAACGGTGAGAAGGAAACCCAAACAGCAAAGATTGAGGCGCTACAACTGTCTCGTTGGATTCCTCAAGGAAACATCTATATTTCAGAAGTTGTAGGGTTAGAAAAACCCGGAACTTCTATCTTTCACTACGTTTTAGGTAGTACCGGTCGATATCTATACATAGGCGACACCTTTGAACATGACATTAAACCTGCATTAGAAGCAGGCTTTGATGCGATTTATTTCAATTCTCGAAACGAAAAGGCTGATCAGAATCTTGAGGACAGAGTCCCTGAAATCGTTACTTATGATGAATTGAAGAAGATTTTATTTGATTAGGAGACACTTCCCTTTAGTTAGGTGAGTCATCTTTACGCTCTAGTAAGGGCTCGTTAAGGTATTGGATTAATTGAACGTTTTTTCCGCTTTTTGATTGGAATAGAATAAGTAGATAAGGGGATTGTTTATGAATGAGTATAACTGGAATAGTGCTTCCTATAGGTGTTTCAGTAGAACCATCAGGGAGCAAGATGCCTAGAAAATAATTCTTATATAACCCTTCCCATATTCCTCCAATAGCATCAGTAGTTTGCTTTTGAGATAAGCCAGGTAGTGCTTTGTTTTCATATTGATCTAGTGAAGTAAGTGATAAAATCGTATAATCTTCAGGATGTAAGTTATATTCAGCTACCATAGATTTGAAAACCAATTGAGCTTGCTGATCGATAGCATGATCAAGAATGTATTGCCATTCTTTTTCTTCTTCACTTGAAGCTTGTTTGAATGATTCTAGTGGCGTCATTGGCGAATCAATCACGTATAGCTGGTCGTAGCTCATTTTTTGAGCGCTTTTAATCACATCATTTGGGTAGTGTATTTCGCCATAATGGTAAGTGATGGCTTCATAATGACCGCTATCTTCACTCGTGATTCCTTTTTTTTGCCGAATGGTTGCCGTATTCTCTTTCCAGGTGGACATGGAGTCGATTAAGCGTCCCTCTTCATAAAGAAATGATAAATCTTGACGTAAATAGGCCGTTTCCGAAAGAGTTGACTCAGTCTTCCAGTTCAATGTGTATTCATCTTCATCTTCCTGCGTTAAAATAGTGAGAGATGTACTAGCTGAATCAAATGAAACGTCCGGGTCTGGAGGGAAATACGTAAATGATTCCCTGACAGGATTACTACTTGTATTAACAAGGATGAGCGCAAAAAAACCAATCATTCCTAGCATGATAACGTAGTGAATTCTTTTGATCATCCGGAGCCCTCCGATTCATTAAGCTTGTCATCATATGTATGAGATAGTAAACAAAAATATGAAGATCGTTTTTTCCCTATTACAAGCTAATTTGAAAGGATGATTGCAATGAGAGACTTATTCCATGCAGAAGAGCTTCTACAAACGACGAAAGAATTAGTTAGTATTCCAAGTCCATCAGGTTACACAGATGAAGTGATTAGTTGGGTGGAAGGAAGAATGCAAGAACTAGGTGTAGAAACGAAGCGAAATCATAAAGGTGGGCTGATTGCTACGATAGAAGGTGCTGATTCATCTCGACAGCGCATGTTAACAGCTCACGTAGATACGTTGGGAGCGATGATTAAAGAAATCAAGAGCGATGGTCGCCTACGCTTATCTTTAATTGGTGGCTTTCGATTTAATGCGATAGAAGGAGAGTACTGTGAAATAATTACAGGAGATGGTAAGCGTTTTACTGGCACAATACTTTTACACCAAACCTCTGTCCATGTTTATAAAAACAATGGAGAGATCAAACGAGATGAACAAAATATGGAGGTGCGCCTAGACGAACGTGTTGCTAACGCGGAAGACGTTAAGAAATTAGGAATACGCGTCGGCGATTTTACTTCCTTTGATCCTCGGGTGCAGTTAACAGAGAGCGGGTTTATTAAGTCCAGACATTTAGATGATAAAGCAAGCGTTGCCCTGCTTCTTGCAAATATAAAAAAACTAAAGGAAGATAACAAAACGCTTCCTCATACAACACATTTCTTAATTTCTAATAACGAAGAGATTGGTTACGGTGGAAATTCGAATATTCCTGGAGAAACTGTAGAATACATAGCCGTGGATATGGGGGCACTTGGTGATGGGCAATCCTCAGATGAATACACCGTTTCCATTTGCGCGAAAGATTCGAGTGGTCCTTATCATTATCGCCTCAGAGAGCATTTGGTCAGCCTTGCAGAAGAACATCATATTGAGTACAAGCTAGATATTTATCCTTACTATGGCTCAGATGCATCGGCAGCGATCCGTGCAGGGGTAGATATTCGGCATGCTCTAATTGGCCCTGGTATTGATGCTTCTCATGCTTATGAGCGTACCCATGAGGATTCAATGCTTCATACAGCTCATTTAATTTATCGCTATCTTCTATCACAGATGATTGATTGAAGTAAATGCCAGCCTTCTCTTTTGAGAAGGCTGGCATTTCTTTGCCCAATTATTTAATAGGTATGTAACGAATGAGATTGGTGAATGATGGAAACGAGGAGGGGGACCAATGTCTCAGAAAAAGATCATTCATCCAGTTAGTCATTCATTTGAAAAAAATATAGATTTTCTTCATAAAGAATTAGGGGTTGGTAAAAGCTTTGATGTGATTCAACTTGATCTCGACTATGCAGGTCGGAAAATGGCGATGTTCTTAATTGATGGTTTTGTAAAAGATGATATTCTGCATTATTTAATGAAATTACTGTCAAGACTTGAGCCAGAACAACTTGATCCAGATCCGCTTGAAAAGCTCATGAAAGTTCATATTCCTTATGTGGAAATTGATCGACAGAAAGACCTTGATGTCGTCATGGACCTTGTTCTAGCCGGCCCAACAGCTCTTGTTGTAGAAGGCATGAGCGAAGTTATCATGATTGATGCAAGAACCTATCCAGTTCGTGGACCACAAGAGCCCGATTTGGAACGTGTAACGAGAGGGGCTAGGGATGGATTTGTTGAAACAATTATATTTAATACGTCACTGACTAGGAGAAGAGTAAGGGACAAAACACTGAGAATGGAATATATGCAAGTGGGTAGAAGGTCTAAAACAGATATTTGTATTAGTTACATTGAGGATATTGCGGATCCAGAAATTGTTAAGAGGATTAAGGAATCAGTGAGTAATATTGATACAGATGGTTTACCGATGGGTGAAAAAACGATTGAAGAATTTATATGTGGTAGGCATTTAAATCCGTATCCTCTTGTGCGGTATACAGAGCGACCAGATACTGCTGCCATTCATCTTTATGAAGGTCATGTTTTGATTTATGTTGATGGATCCCCTAGTGTGCTTATCACACCAACAACATTTTGGCATCACTTGCAGCATGCGGAAGAGTATCGACAAAAACCGCTTGTAGGAGCTTATTTAAGGCTTGTCCGTTTTATTGCTGTATGGATCGGGATTTTCATCTTACCGCTCTGGTATTTATTTGCTACAAATCCAAGGTTATTAGGATCGAATATGCAGTTTATTGGCGTTGATCAAGGGGGGACTCTGCCGTTATTTGTTCAATTTTTACTTATTGAAATAGGGATTGATATTCTTAGAATGGCAACGATTCATACACCAACGTCTTTAGCGACAGCGCTTGGTCTTGTATCAGCTATATTAATAGGACAAGTAGCTGTTGAGGTAGGATTATTTATTAATGAGGTTATTTTATATCTAGCTCTTGCAGCTTTAGGTACCTTTGCAACTCCGTCTTATGAATTGAGTCTTGCCAACCGTTTGTTTCGACTACTATTACTTGTCGTAACAGCTGCCTTTGGAGTCATTGGCTTTGTTGTCGGCTTTACTCTTTGGATGGTCCTTCTTATTCGTACAAAATCTTTTCATATTCCATACCTGTGGCCGTTTATTCCTTTTTCATATCGTGCTTTTCGCGATGTTATTTTTCGAGCGCCGATGCCTCTTAAAAATCGAAGGCCAACAGTTCTTCATACAAAAGATCCAGATCGTTAAGGGACATGTTCTTTACTAAAGAATGTGTCCTTTTTTGTGCTTATTTATTTTTTTTAAGAGGATGGATTGCTATAATAGCAATGGTGAGGAAAATGAAAACATTTTATGAGATACAACAACTTTTAAAACGCTATGGCATGATCGTTTATACTGGTAGTAGACTTGGAGATCTTGAATTAATGGAAGATGAGGTACAAGAATTATATGATATGAAGATTCTCGAAAAAGAAGATTACCTCGTCGCCAGAATGATCTTACGAAATGAAATCAACAAGGAGAGAGACAAACATGAATGAAACCATTGAAACGATGCTCGCTCATCGATCTATTCGAGCGTTTAAAGATACGCCACTAACAGAAGAACAAATTAATATTCTTGTCAAAGCGGCCCAGTCTGCGTCAACGTCAAGTTATATTCAGGCATACTCTATTATCGGTGTGAAAGATAGAGAGAAGAAAAAACAATTAGCAGAGCTCGCAGGGGGACAGAGTTACGTTGAAGAGAATGGCCATTTCTTCGTATTCTGTGCCGACTTTAACCGTCATCATGCTACGGCAGAAATGCACGGAACTGATGTTACGGAAACGATTGAATCTACTGAAAAATTCATGGTAGGATTAATCGACGCATCTCTTGCAGCACAAAATGCAAGCGTGGCTGCTGAATCAATGGGTCTTGGAATTTGTTATATTGGTGGTATTCGAAATGATCTAGAAAAAGTAAATGATTTATTGAATCTACCTCAATACGTGATTCCGTTGTTTGGTCTTTGCGTAGGATATCCTAATCAGGAACCAGATATTAAACCGCGTTTGCCTCTAGAAAACATTTATCACGTAGATGAATATGAACAAAATGAAAAAGTTTTTAAAGATGAATTAACCAAATATGATGAAGTAATTTCGTCTTATTATACAGATCGAACTGCTGGACAGCGCACAGGTGGTTGGACAGCGATGATGGCTCATAAATTAACGAGTCCTGTGCGAACGTACATGAAAAAGTTTCTGGAAAAGAAAGGTTTTCCTTTAAAATAATATCAAGGTTTTGAAAGGTGGATGATGATGAAAGAAGAAAAATGGTTCATAGGTGTGGATCTGGGAGGCACAACAATCAAGCTTGCTTTCCTTGATTATTACGGAGAGATTAAAAAGAAATGGGAAATTCCGACGGATAAATCAGAAGCTGGTCGACATATTACGATGCATATTGCAAGAGCAATTGACGATAAAATGGAAGAAATGGAATTAGCCAAAGAGAAATTTGCTGGAATTGGCATGGGAGCGCCAGGGTTCATTGAGATGGAGACAGGCTTTATCTACCATGCCGTTAATATCGGATGGCGGAACTTTCCTTTAAAAGATAAGCTAGAAGTTGAAACAGGATTACCGGTTATTATTGATAATGATGCTAATATTGCTGCACTCGGAGAAATGTGGCGGGGCGCAGGTGATGGTGCTCGTGATTTGCTTTGCGTAACGCTTGGAACTGGAGTAGGCGGTGGCATTATTACAAATGGTACGATTATTCATGGAACGAACGGAATGGCGGGAGAGATAGGACATATTACCTCTGTTCCTGAAGCAGGTGCTTCATGTAACTGTGGTAAAACGGGTTGTCTTGAAACCGTTGCTTCTGCAACTGGTATTGTTCGGATTGCGATGGAAAACCTTACATTTAATCAAGAAAGCGTTCTTTATCATACATATAAGGAGCAGAATCAGCTTACTTCTCGTGACATTTTTGAAGCTGCAGAAGCGAATGATTCTTACGCTGAAGAAGTAGTTGAAAAAGTTACGTTCTATCTTGGTTTGGCCATTGCTAATTTAGCAAACGCCTTAAATCCATCTAAGATTGTCATTGGAGGTGGCGTTTCTAAAGCGGGAGAAGCTTTGTTGAAACCATTAAAGCACCAATTTGAAAAATATGCTTTACCGAGGGTGAAAGAAGGCTCGGATTTCGCCATTGCTACTCTTGGTAATGATGCTGGCGTTATAGGTGGGGCGTGGCTTGTTAAAACTAAATTAGTGAAATAGTCCTAATTGTTCGCGTTTATCCCTGTCATGATAGGGGTAAAGAAGAGATCAGTGGAGTCTGATCTCTTCTTTTTTTATGATTTTTTTGCATAGACGAAACTTTTTGGACGACTTATTCGTTATTAGTAATAGCCGCACTAAATAGAATCAAAAAATTGTTGAAAGAAATACTAAAATAAGGACAAAAGTTAGTTGATTAAATTTCGAAAACATACTATCATAGCGATTATGTATGGTCGTAGAAAGATATGGTAGCTTTTCCTTATATCCAACTAAGGAGGTACTAAGAAAACATGAAAAAGCTACAAAATAAGTATTCGTTTTTTCTAGTCGTAGCATTTTTGCTGTGGTTAAAAACGTATTTGGTGTATGAATTTGCGTTTAACATTGAACCTGAAAATAAAATGGAAGGGTTTATCTTATTTTTAAACCCGATTAGTTCTGTCTTGTTATTCCTCGGTTTTGCATTATTTGCCTCACCTAAGTATCGCAACAGAGTATTGCTGATCATTAATTTTGTCGGGTCATTTATTTTATTTGCAAATGTTGTCTATTATCGAGAATTTACAGACTTTATTACGATACCGCTTCTCTTTCAAACGAATAACATGGGTGAACTTGGAAACAGTATCGCAGAGCTTGTAAGCGGTTTTGATTTCTTGTTATTTATAGATATCATACTTCTCTCAGCTTACCTATTTGTACGTAAAACTAAAACATACGCAGTTAAGAAAAAAGAAATCGCTATTGTATTTGCAAGTGCCATCGCCCTTTTCGCTATTAATGTCGGGCTTGCTGAAACAGAGCGTCCTCAACTCTTAACTCGGACGTTTGATCGTGAAATGCTTATTAAATATATCGGTACTTACAACTATCATGTTTATGATGCTGTTCTACAATCGAAAGCAAAGGCACAACGAGCATTTGCCGACGGTAGTGAAATTGTCGATATTGAAAACTATGTGAAAGCGAACCATGTTGAACCAAACCCTGAAATGTTCGGTAAAGCAGAAGGCAAAAACATTATTCTCGTCTCTCTAGAGTCCACGCAAAGTTTCGTGATAAACGAAGAGGTTGATGGAAAAGAAATTACCCCATTCCTTAATGATCTTATTGATGAAAGTTATTATTTCCCGAATTTCTATCATCAAACAGCACAGGGCAAAACTTCCGACTCTGAGTTTATTCTTGAGAATTCTCTTTATGGACTACCGAGCGGTGCGGTGTTCTTTACGCACTCAGGAAATGAATACAATGCGTCTCCAGAAATTTTAAGTGAAAATGGCTACTATAATGCCGTTTTTCATGCAAATAATAAAAGTTTTTGGAATCGTGACGTTATGTATGATGCCCTTAAATATGATAAGTTCTATGATATTAATGACTTTACGGTCACACCCGATAATTCAATCGGGTGGGGATTGAAAGATGAATATTTCTTTGATCAATCCATTAAGTATTTAGAAACAATGCCAGAACCTTACTATGCGAAATATATTACCCTTACGAATCATTTCCCTTTCACTCTTGAATCAGAAGATGAATATATTCCAGAGTGGACTTCAGACGATGGTACTGTAAACAGATTTTTTACAACGGTTCGCTATCAGGATGAAGCTGTTAAAAAATTCTTTGAGCGCATGAAAGAAGAAGGACTATATGAAGATTCAATCTTTGTTATGTATGGGGATCACTATGGTATCTCTGAGAACCATAATAAAGCAATGGGTGAGTTTCTAGGGAAAGAAATCACACCATTTGAATCGACAGAATTACAAAAGGTTCCTCTTATTATCCATATCCCTGGTCAGGAGGGAGAAGTAATGGATCAAGTGGGTGGACAAATTGATTTGAAGCCTACAATCATGCACCTTCTCGGAATTGAAACAAAAGATATGATTAAGTTTGGTAATGACCTGTTTGCAGAAGAACAGGATAATTTCACGATACTTCGTGATGGAAGTTTCATTACAGAGAATAACCTTTATACGAAAAATGTTTGTTATGATAAGGAAACCGGAGAAGAAACGGATAAAGCTGCCTGTGAACCATACATGGAAAAGGCAAAAACAGATCTTGCTTACTCAGATAAAATTGTGTACGGCGATCTGCTTCGTTTCTTAGGAAAGCATGGAGAGCAGCAAGATGCCGAGATAAAATAAACCACCAAAAAACCACGCTTTTAAAGCGTGGTTTTTTTATACGCATTTACACATAGAAGTGGAGATAATAAACATCTTCTTCTGAGAAAAGCTTTATTCACGAAGCATAGGCCACCCTTCTAGTCATATTATTGTAAGAGGGAGATGACATGTGGGAGGGTGAATGATGAAAATTAGAGTGAAAAGTGGGGACAGCCTTTGGAAATATAGTCGTGTCTTTCAAATACCGCTCCGTCTCATTTTAGATAGCAACAATCTTGAAGATCCTGATCAGTTGATGATAGGAGAACAAATACAGATCCCTGGTTATGTAACAAAAAGTTATACGATTAAACAAGGAGATACATTATGGAAAATAGCGGGTTGGTATGGTGCGCCTTTAGACGGTGTTTTATTGCTAAATGATCAAAATCCCTTTTCGCTAAAGCCGGGTGAGAAAGTGAACATTCCGATTCGTGTCACGTGGTCACTGATAAACCCCGATCAAAATTATGATTATGGAACTCTTGTTAAGGATATCCGCAAAATCCTTGGTGTTTACCCATTTATTAAAAGAGGACTAATTGGTGAGACAGTAATGGGAAAACCTATTCCCGAATTAGTGGTAGGAACTGGCGCGAAAAAAGTTCACATGAATGGCTCATTCCACGCAAATGAGTGGTTAACGACCACTTTAATCATGAAATTTATCGATGATTATGCAAATGAATTGACAAGTAGCCAGCAGCTTAGCGGTGTCTATCTCCCCCCGCTTTATGAATCCACTTCTTTGTCACTCGTTCCAATGGTCAATCCAGATGGGGTTGATCTTGTCATTAATGGTTTACCTGAAGAGGAACCCTATCGTTCTCTTGCAAATGAGATTAACAATGGGAGTGACCAATTTAGTCGTTGGAAGGCGAACATTCGAGGTGTTGATTTAAATAATCAATACCCGGCCAAATGGGAAGTAGAAGCTGAGCGTAAACCAACAAAGCCATCTCCAAGAAATTACCCGGGAAAAGCCCCGCTTACTGAACCAGAAGCAATTGCAATTGCTGATTTAACTAGAAGAAAGAAATTTGACAGAGCGCTAGCATTCCATTCTCAGGGTGAAGTGATTTTTTGGGGATTTGAAGGTCTTGAACCCCCTGAGTCGGAAATTCTTGTAACAGAATTTTCTCGCTTAAGTGGCTATCTCCCCATTCGGTATGTTGATAGCTTTGCAGGTTACAAGGATTGGTTTATACAGGATTTTAGAAGACCTGGTTTCACTGTTGAAATCGGGAAAGGAGAGAATCCTTTGCCTGTTAGCCAATTTAACGATATTTATCAAAATACAATAGGCATCTTTCTGTCTTCTCTATACATGTAGGGAGCTTGAATTCTAAGAGCTTTTTTGTCATAATAAAAGTAATTTCATAATTTCTAAGACTAGGGGTGCCTTCAAATAAGGGAAGGCTGAGAAAAAGAAACCGTTATTTCTTTTACCCTTGAACCTGATCTGGTTGATACCAGCGTAGGGAAGTCGGTAGCGGTGTTCATATACTACCCCCATTCCATACGCGGAATGGGGGTTTTTCACGTTTAGCGTCTTTTATCTCATTTTTGTAGAAATGGAAAGTAAGTCATAACGATAATGGAGGAAGCCAGTCATGAAGCAGTTTCAATTATATGTGATTACAGGAGAAGAATTTCATCCAGAGCGAGATTTAGTCGACGTAATGGAGGAAGCCATACGAGGTGGAGCGGATATTATTCAGCTACGTGATAAAACAAATTCAAAAAAAGTAGTACTTGAAAAAGCACTAAAGCTAAAAGCATTAACAAAAAAGTACAATATACCGTTTATTGTTAATGATCATATTGATGTCGCTCTAGCTGTTGATGCAGACGGTATTCATTTAGGGCAAGATGATTTGCCTTTAGAAACGGCAAGGAAAATCATTGGACCAGGTAAAATAATCGGAATCTCAACTCATCGTATTGAAGAAGCGCGTGCTGCAGAAAAGGGAGGAGCTGATTACATCGGGGCAGGTCCAATTTTTCCGACTAACAGTAAAAGCGACGTGGTAGACCCTGTTACTACTGAATATATCAAGGAAGTGACTTCTGAAATTTCCATTCCATATGTCGCTATTGGAGGAATTAAACTACACAATGTTTCAGACGTCTTACGTGCGGGGGCGAAACGAATTTGTGTGATCAGCGAAGTAGTAGGAAGTGACGATGTGAAAGGAACATGTGAATTATTTCAGCAAGTGATTAAAAGTGAGGTGATCGAGAAGTGAAATTACAAATAAATGGCGATGAGCATGATCTAGACGCGATTACATTGAAGGATGTTGTGAAGCATTTTGGTTTGCAAGAAGGGCTGGTTGTAACAGAGGTAGATGGGGCAATTATTGATCGATCGAACTGGAAAGATATCAATGTACAAGATGGCATGAAAATTGAACTTGTTCACTTTGTAGGTGGAGGTTGAGTAAATGACTAACAAATTAACAATAGCTGGTAAACAATTATCATCGAGGCTTTTCCTAGGGACAGGAAGATACCCAAATCCGTATGTTCAAAACAAGGCGATTGAGGTTTCCGAAGCGGAAGTTCTGACGTTCGCGATTCGAAGAGTAAATCTTTCAGCACCAGACGAAGATGCGATCCTTCAGCACATCGAAAAACCATTTCAATATTTACCGAATACTTCAGGTGCAACATCAGCTGAAGAAGCGATTCGAATCGCTCGTTTAGCAAGAGCATCTGGACTAAGTGATTGGATTAAGATCGAAGTGAGTCAAGATGAAAAATTGCTCATTCCTGATCCAATCGAAACTCTAAAAGCAACAGAAATCTTAGCGAACGAAGGATCTATTGTCTTGCCGTACACATCAGATGATCCTGCACTCTGTTATCGATTACAAGAAGCTGGTGCTGCGGCAGTCATGCCAGGTGGGTCTCCCATTGGTACAGGTCTTGGTATTTTAAATCCTTATAATATTGAACGGATTACTGAGAAGCTTACAGTGCCAGTGATCGTAGATGCTGGCCTAGGAAGTGCTGCTGATGTTACACAGGCAATGGAACTGGGTGCAGATGGCGTGCTGTTAAATACAGCGATAGCCAAAGCGAGAAACCCGGTTATGATGGCAGAGGCTGTAAAACATGCGATTCATGCTGGAAGGTTGTCCTATAGCGCAGGTAGAATTTCTAAAAAGAAGTATGCGACGGCCAGTAGTCCGATACAAAGCTAAGAAAGGGGGATCTATATGGCTAGCATTACGATTATTGGCGGCGGCGTGATCGGTTTATCCATAGCATTTGAATGTCAAAGAAGAGGACATAACGTTACTGTGGTCGAAGCGCAGCAATGTGGTGGACAGGCTTCTGGTGCAGCAGCAGGAATGCTTGCTCCATATTCTGAAATTGAAGAAGACCCTGACGATTTTTTCCGACTATGCCAAAGGAGTTTGCAGCTTTTTCCTAAATGGCAAGAAGAGATCAAACGTCATTCGGATATTGATTTTGAGTACAATGAAAGTGGTAGTCTTTATTGTATATATCATGAAGCTGACCGTCTTTCTCTTGAAACAAAACAGGCATGGCAAAGAAAGTTTAACGTTGAATCGACAATCTTAAGTGCTGAAGAAGTAAGAGTTAAAGAACCAGGGCTCTCTAGAGATGTTGTTGCCGCTTTATGGTGTCCCGAAGAGTCTCATATTTATGCACCTGGCTATGTGGCGGCTCTTTTACAAGCCTGCCGTAATCTAGGTGTTCACGTCATCGAATATGAGGGAGATGCAATGCTTGACGGTGATGCTGTTGTAACAAAGCACGAGCGAATTGACAGTGATCAGGTTGTTCTTGCAACAGGGGCCTGGTCAATGTATTGGGAAAAAGAGCTAGGTTGCACATTGCCCGTATATCCGATCCGCGGACAAATTTGTGCATATGAAGCTCCACCTTTAAACCACATTGTTTTTACTAGCCAAGGGTATTTGGTAGCTAAAGCGAATGGTTCCGTTGTGGCTGGTGCCTCAGAGGATATCGCTGATTTCGATACGAACGTAACAGAACATGGAATTGGTCGTCTCGAAAAGTGGAGCAAGAAGGTGATGCCTGTGCTCAAGGAGATGGATCCATTTCATAAATGGGCTGGGTTAAGGCCGGCTACACAGGATGGTTTTCCGCTTATTGGAAAGTTAGTTGAGAAACCGGGGGTTATTTTAGCGACCGGACATTATCGAAATGGAATTTTACTTAGCCCAATTACGGCAAAAATCGTAGCGGATGAAATTGATCAGGTTCCCCAACAAATTGCAATTGGTCAATTTCGTCCTGATCGTTTTCAGGCTATCTAATAAGGAGAGGGTCAAATGTATAAAGCACTGACGATTGCTGGTTCAGATAGTGGTGGCGGAGCTGGGATTCAGGCTGATATAAAAACGTTTCAAGAGCGCAACGTGTTTGGGATGAGTGCGATTACAGCCCTTACTGCTCAGAACACGCTTGGCGTTCATCATGTTTTTCCGCAAACGGTCGAAGCGGTGCAATCACAGCTAGATGCAGTCCTTTCAGACATTGGCGCGGACGCAGTTAAAACCGGGATGCTTTTTTCAAGTGACATTATTCTTGCGGTTTCGAAGAAGGTAAGGGAATACAATGTCTCAAATCTTGTTATTGATCCTGTGATGATCGCAAAAGGTGGGGCGTCTCTTTTGCAAAATGAAGCGAAATTGGCTATGAAAGAAAAGCTTTTTCCGCTAGGGGCTGTTATTACGCCTAATCTTCCTGAAGCAGCCGAATTGCTAAATTGTAATGCTATTACT
The DNA here is from genome assembly GCF_011082085.1 of Bacillus sp. Cs-700. NCBI lineage: Bacteria > Bacillati > Bacillota > Bacilli > Caryophanales > Bacillaceae > Bacillus > Bacillus sp. Cs-700. The sequence continues at coordinate 1,110,333 of NZ_CP041063.1, read as the reverse complement.
TCTATCAAGGGTATGGAGGAGGCGGCAAAAGCCCTACATGCAAGTGGTGCAAAAGCTGTTCTTGTTAAAGGTGGACATATGACGAGTAATACTGCTATGGATGTTCTGTATGTAAAAGACCGCTTTTACCATTATGAATCAGAGCGTATTGAAACAAAACACACTCACGGAACTGGTTGCACGTATTCAGCTTGTATCGCAGCTGAGCTTGCTAAGGGGAGGCCGATCCCCGAGGCTGTAGCTATTGCGAAAGAATATATTACGGCTGCTATTACACACGCCCTCCCAATAGGAAAGGGAATTGGCCCAACAAACCATGCAGCTTATCGACAAACACAAACTTCCATCATGAAAACTTAACCCTGCTTCTGCAGGGTTTTTTTATGTGAATAAGTTTGCTATTCGAATGAGGAGGGGAAAAATACATAGACTAAGCAAGGAACTTTGAGAATGGTGTTAATGAAGCAATTCGCTTTCAAGAAAGGAAGTACAATGAATAAACTAATCGAAGTAGAAAATGTATCCAATGAACGTGTAAAGGATGTTCAATTTTCATTATTGGAAGGCAGTTTAACGACAATCATCGGACCCTCCGGTGCAGGGAAGAGTAGCTTATTACTTTTGTTAAATAGACTAGAAGATCCTGATGAGGGTGAAATCCGCTTTAAAGGGAAAAAAATTAGCGATTTTCCTATATCAGAGCTGCGTAGAAACATTGGTATGGTGTTTCAACAGGCTCATTTATTTGATGGAACGGTTGAAGATAATTTAAAGTTTGGTCCTTCTCTACGAAAAAAGTGGGAGCCCAATGATGGGATTAAGTTATTGGAAAAAGTACAGTTGCCTGAAGAGTTTTTAAGCAAAGAAGTAGAAAATTTATCTGGTGGTGAACAGCAGCGAGTGGCATTTGCAAGAACGCTTGCTAATAATCCTGAGGTATTGTTATTAGACGAAGTGACCAGTGCACTTGATATGCGGTCAGTGGATTTGATGGAAGAATTGTTACATAAGCTCGTTAATGAAGAAGGGAAGACAATTTTGATGATTACACATGACCTTAAGCAAGCAGAAAGACTTGGTAGCTATACCCTATTTATGAATGAAGGTAGGATTGAAGAGCAAGGAAAAACAACCGAATTGTTTTACCAACCAAAATCCGCTACGTTAAAGCACTTTCTCGAAGGATAATTTATGACGAACATATCGAACCTTTCATTGCTTACAATGATTCTATTTGTCATGATTCCTGTTTCGCTTTCTTATTTGTTTTCGCTTGGGATCGGTAAATCAGCTATATGGTCTTCTATCCGCGGCGTCGTTCAACTGTTTTTTATAGGTTATGTCCTCACATTTCTCTTTTCTATTCCAGATTGGCAGGGGGTAGGATTGTGGGTAGCTGTCATGCTAGTCATTGCTTCTCTTCAAGCATCAAAGAGAGGAAAGGGGATTCCGTACGCTTTTCTCCTGTCGTTCTCTTCGCTTATTCTTATTGAAGTGTTTGTTTTGTCATTATGGATCGTATTTGATATTATTCCTTTTCGATCCGAACAGGTTATCCCGATGAGTGGAATGATTATTGGTAATAGTATGGTGGCAACTGGTCTTGCTTTTGAGAGAATGAAGAACGAGTTTCACGATAGTAAAGGAGAAATTCTTGCAGCATTATCCCTTGGAGCAAATGCTTCACAAGCTTCTCAACTGATTATTAGAAAAACGATTCGCGCAGCGATGATTCCTAATGTGGATGGATTAAAAACGATTGGACTTGTGCAATTGCCAGGGATGATGACAGGACTAATTCTTGGTGGGGCTTCGCCAATTGAAGCCATTCGCTATCAGATTGTCATCTCGATTAGCATCTTTTCATCTGTGTCCATTTGTGCGATGATTATTTCATTGGTGACGTATCGCTTTTTCTTTAATCGAAAAATGCAATTACTCGAAGAAAAGGGAGGAAAAAAATAATGGCAATTGTAGATGTTACAGTGATTCCGATTGGAACGGAAACACCAAGTGTTAGTAAGTATGTAGCGGATGTACAGGAGGTTCTAGAATCGTTTTCTGATCGGATTACATATCGTTTAACACCTATGAGTACTCTTATTGAAGGAGATATTTCTGATCTCCTAGATGTTGTTAAAGCGATCCATGAAGCGCCCTTTCAAGCAGGCATTGAGCGTGTAGCCACGAATCTACGAATCGATGATCGTCGTGATAAAAAGGTGAAAATGGAAGATAAACTCGAATCAGTTAAAAGACATTTAAAATAAAAGTAACATGACGTATCATGTGCTTCTAAGACATAAAAAAACAGCCGAAATGGCTGTTTTTTTAGTGGCCTCCGCCGCCACCAGATCCGAAAAGAATATCGATCATTGTAGCAACAGTAAAGGCGCCGAATACAAGCACTGTTAATCCTGCAAAGGCAAGGCCCATAAAGTTCTTTTCACGAAGGGAACGAAAAACACCCCATACGCAAAATAAAGTCACGATTGCAAAAATAATTGCTAATCCCATTTGGAATACCTCCCTATCCATGCACTCATTATCAGTATACCCGTAAAATGACTGTTGCATGGTTGAATCGTAAATTTTTCTTGAATGTTATGTACGATAAGTCCTATCTTATTTTAACCGTTTTCTTTTCGTTTGTCGAGGTGTTATTCACTCGAAAATGTAAGTTCAATGTTGTAAGCTCGAGCGATACCCTGCATTAATTCTATGTGCATTCGATCAACAAAGAAAAGCTGGTCATTCCGGCAAATGAAATGCTCTTCCATTTGTAAAAGAGCCATTTTTTTTTGTTGGTCGTCTCCTTTAAGTACCCTGAACCACGCAACCATTTCTTTGTAGAGATAAAGTTCGTTGTTTTGAGAATTGAAGCCGTAGTCTGTGAAAGAAAGTTTACATTCAGATGCTTGAGAAAGATGAATGAGTGGATGAACGTCTTCAAGAACTCCTTTGGACTTATAGTAGTTCTGAAGGGCTTCAGCTTCAATTTGATTTGGTATGATAACAAGTTGTTTATCTCGATCCATCACGTTAGCAAGTTCAGCCGTTTTTTTGACAATTTGGGCTATGAACCCAGGAAGTTTATTAACAGGTGGTTTCATTTCAATGCCATACACGAAGTTCAGTAGAAACATCTCCTTTTAATCACTCTTTTTTATAGTGTAGAATAAGAGGCATAATCTTTCAATGGAGGCGAATGTTATGGAATGGAAACAAATGGCTGTTGGTCCTGTACAAGCAAATGCAGCACTCATATGGAATGAAAATAAAGAAGCTCTTCTTATAGATCCAGGGGCTGAGGGAGGACGAATCAAGAGAAAAATCGAAAAGCTGGAGTTAAAACCTTTGGCTATTCTTTTAACTCATGCTCATTTTGATCATATCGGTGCCGTTGATTTACTAAGAGAGACTTATCAAGTACCAGTCTATCTGCATGCATATGAATCAAATTGGCTTTCTGATCCTTCTTTAAATGGGTCAAAACTATTTCCGGTTGTTGATGACATTTCTGGTAAACCAGCTGACCATCTCATTGAGGGAGAAGGAGATATGACAATCGGTTCATTTAATTTTACGGTTCTAGAGACTCCGGGACACTCACCTGGCAGCGTATCGTTTTACTTCCAAGACGCGAATATCGTCTTTTCCGGTGACGCTCTTTTTGCTGGAAGTATTGGAAGAACAGATCTTCCAGGGGGGAATCAAAAACAATTGCTTAAGAGCATACATAATCGCCTACTTGTGCTACCTGAATCTACGATCGTAGCATCTGGACATGGAGCTGCTACAACCATCGAAACTGAGATGACTGAAAATCCATTTCTAAATGGCTTTTCTTTATAGGCAATGTCGTTAAAAACTGTCATTAAAAATGAAATTGAACTGAGCCCAAATAGTTCAATCACTTTCGAGCGGTTTATGACATTGTCTCTTTATCATCAAAAGTATGGGTATTATCAGAAGAATGCACCAAAGACTGGGAAAAGAGGTGATTTCATTACCTCAACAAGTGTAGGTGACGTTTTTTCTCGCGTAATGGCCCGAGTATTTATAAAAGAAATTCAAAAGAACGAGTATGCACCAGTTATTGTCGATGCGGGTTCAGGTGATGGTAACTTCATTTCTTCTTTTCTTGATGAAGTAAAAACGGTGGACTATCAGTTTTATGAAAAGTTAACTTATTGTGTACTGGAATCCAGTCCTTATCATCAGCAATTAATTGCTGATCGCACAAAGCATCATAACGTGCTGATTTATCCTTCACTTTCTGCAATTAAGAAAGAGGTGCCGAAGTTAAATGGCATTCTATTCTCAAATGAATTGCTTGATGCGTTTCCTGTACGTGTTATTGAAAAACAACATGAACTGTTTGAAGTCTGTATTGGTTTGAATGATAACGATTGTTTTGAAGAGGTGTACATTCCCTGTACAGACCCTGAGATTCTGAACTGGTTAGCGTGTCATGAACTTCAGGTTAGTGATGGACAACGGATCGAAATCCCGCTTGCCATGGGAGAATGGTTGAATGAGGTAGGAAGTTGGCTATCGTATGGAAAAGTCTTTACTGTAGATTATGGATATACAAATGAGGAATGGGAAACTCCTGAAAGAAGAGAAGGCAGTCTTAGGGGATACCAAAATCATCAGTTCATAGAAAATGTTTTACAGTTACCGGGAAAAATGGATATCACAACTCATGTTCATGTTGACGCTATTCGAAACATTGGTCTAAGTCACGGGATCGAGTGGGTGGATTGTCTCCCACAAGGACAATTTCTTTTAAAAGAGGGTTTGCTTCAATTTCTTCAGCAAGCGACTCCGGATAATCCTTTTTCTAGAGAACATAAACAAAATCGAGCAGTAAGGTGGCTTGCTCAGTCGAATCAATTTTTAGTAATGATTCAAGAAAAGCGCCAAAAAAAAGACGATGCGTAAGCATCGTCTTTTTTGCGTTCGAATTAATGTCCGCCTGATCCAGGCGTCATCATGAACACTGACCAGTAGGAAAAACCGACCATAAACAAAGTTAAGTATACACCGAAAATATACAAATAAGTACGTTCTGTTAAGTTAAGATAACTTAACGCTAAAAACATGCCGGCCTGGCCAAGGAACAGCAATCCTAATACTGGCATCTCACCAACGAAGCCCATGAGTGAGAAAATGCCGGTCCAGAAAGCTAAAACTCGGTACATTCTAGGCATAAAAGTTCCTCCCTTGCTCGTTCATTCCCCATACATATCGTATTATATATGAGTTCTTGTAGAAAAGTAAATGCTAGTCTCATGGCAAAATAATGACTTTCCTTATTTAACCTTGAAAAGGGTTCCAATTTATTATCCCAAATCGTTCACAAAAATACAAATCTTTTTCTTGTACAATATTTGTTTAAGTGTTGTATAATGTGGGTAAAGTTAGTTATCAACGGAAAACGAATCGGGGAGGATTTAAATTGGAAGATAAATTATTGTTTTATACTTATCCAAGTTGCACATCTTGTAGAAAAACAAAAGCATGGTTAAAAGAAAATGGTGTTGATTTTGAAGAGCGTCATTTATTTAAAGATACACCTTCAATTGATGAATTAAAAGAAATCATTACCTTATCTACAGATGGTATCGAAGAAATTCTTGCGAGAAGAAGTACTTCATTCAAAAAGCTAAATGTTGAAATTGATGATCTTACCCTTACTGAAATGCTTGAACTAATGCATAATGAACCAAAGCTTCTAAGACGGCCTATCGTGACTAACGGAAAGAAATTAATTGTAGGTTACAATAAGTCGGGTTTGCAAAATTTAAAACAACGTAAAAAGAAGCTTGCTGTCGTTTCTTAACTGGGCTAGCTGGATTCGAACCAGCGCATGACGGAATCAAAATCCGTTGCCTTACCGCTTGGCTATAGCCCAATGATTTCGTGCTCTAGTAGTATGAGCAGCGTTTTAGATACTTATACTTATTTTTAGCAGAAGGCAAAAAAATCAACCTCATTATAGGAATGTCCGGGCAATTGGTTGAATAAGATAACATCATAATCCATGTCACAGCGATATGCGGAAACGACTCTGCGTATCGCTTTTTCGTGTGGTATTGAATTGGCAAAACAGGACAAGAAAAATCACACAAAATAAGGTATTCTTAAGTTAGATATAGAAAGCTGGTGATAGGCGCAATGAAAATATTATTGTTAATAGGTGCTTCAATCTTTCAAGTTCTGATTGTCGTTATGTTTTTTATCAATGCATCGTGGATTCCGCTCGTTATGGTCGGATATGCGCTTTCACTTGGTTTCTTGATTTATTTGCTTATTAAAGATCGAAGGAATAGGGAGAAGGAGGAACAAAATGATGATAATCGTAACTACTGATCAAGTCGCAAACAAAAATATTAAGGAAGTAATTGGTTATGTTAGAGGAAGCACTGTTCAGTCTAAGCACGTAGGAAAGGACATTCTTGCGAGTCTTCGGACAATTGTTGGTGGTGAAATTACTGAGTATACCGAAATGATGACAGAAGCTAGACAGAGAGCAATTGCGAGAATGGTAAAGGATGCAGAAAGTAAAGGTGCTAATGCTATCGTTGCTTTTCGGTTACAGTCTTCAGCCGTTATGGCGAGTGCATCAGAAATCATTGCCTACGGTACGGCTGTCATTCTAGAGTAGCCTTTCATTTCTGTATGATTAATAAGTACTGTTTGGGGGAGTCTTGATGTGGAAACAACTTTTCGTTAAAACAGAACGAGGAAAGTTTGAGGTTTTTGTGAAAGGTAATGGTCCACCACTTTGCGTGACCCATCTTTATTCTCAATTTAATAACAGTGGTGATTATTTTGCGGATGTATTTACAAAAAACTATACCGTATATTTAGTGAATCTTAAAGAAGCGGGAAATACAGATTCTGTAAAATCACCGCACGAATTGTTTATGATTGAAACGGTCTTTGATCTTGAAAGTATACGCGAAAAGATGAAAATTCGAGAATGGGTTTTCGCTGGGCATTCCACCGGCGGAATGCTTGCTTGCGTATATGGAATTCATGCAGCAAATTCACTTATAGGTTTAATCATTGTAGGAGCTGCTGCTAGGGAATACGCCTCTTCTTCTCCCGCTTGTATCTATCATGTCGACCACCCTCAACATGAGCTGATGCAGCAACTCATTGAGCGGTTAAAAGATCCTGATCTTGAGCAAAATGAACGAAAAAAAATATCTGAGGAAAGGACGAAACTTTCTCTTTATCGACCAGAGCTATATAAAATTTTATTTTCAAAACCAATACATAAAAAGATGGCGGCAGCTCGAATGAATTTTTTCGCAAGAGAAATTTTGCAGTTTAATGTAACAAAACAGCTTACTGCCATCACAATCCCTACTCTTATTGCTTGTGGCAGATATGATGTGCAATGTCCGCTTTCTTATTCCGAAGAAATGGCGAGTATGATTCCGAATGCAAATTTGGTTGTTTTTGAAGAAAGCAATCATTACCCATTCCTTGAAGAAGAGTGTTTGTTTGAATTAAGTATTCAAGAATTTTCACTTAAATAAATATATATTTAAAATTAAGGAGAAGGATTTACCAGTTACCTGGCGAATCCTTTTCTTTACGATTTTAAAATCGTGAATTTAGACGAAAGGAAGGTGTGTTTTGCTGAATATTGAAGAAAAGGGGAAAGACATTATCAAACAAGCGATGGAAGTGGGGGCATCTGATGTACATTTTCATCCGAAGGAGAAAGGTGCAGCCATTCAATTTCGGGTGGATAATCGTCTTTATGATGCTTTATGGTTACCAATGAGTGTCGCTGAAAAGCTATTGTCTCATTTTAAGTTTTTGAGTGGAATGGACATTGGTGAAAAACGTCGTCCTCAAAATGGTGCAATGGATATGATTCTTTACCCAAGAAAACTTCATCTCCGTCTCTCTACAATTCCAACTCCGTACCACGAAAGTCTCGTTATTCGTATTTTGCCACAAGATGAAACTCACTCCTTTAAAGAACTTTTTCTTTTTCCCTCAATTGCAAACCGACTTCTTCAGATTGTTAGTTGTAACAGTGGTTTATTTATGATCACTGGCCCTACTGGATCAGGTAAAACGACAACCATGTATTCCTTACTTCAAACGTTAAGCGTAAAGCGACATCGCCGTGTTCTTACAATAGAAGATCCGATCGAAAAGAGGAATCCTGATTTTATTCAAATGGAAGTGAACGAGAAGGCTGGACTTTCGTATTATGAGGGTTTTAAAGCGGGTTTAAGGCATGATCCTGATATTCTTGTCGTAGGAGAGATACGTGATGAACAAACGGCTCAACTCGCGATAAGAGCTAGTATGACTGGTCATTTGGTTGTCTCCACACTCCATACGGGAAGTACACTTGAATGCATTCCAAGATTACTCGAGTTCGGTATTCCACTTCATAACATCACCCAGACGTTAAGAGGCGTTGCAACTCAGCGGTTAGTACCTTTAAAGTGTCCCTATTGTGATGTGTGTTCTCTTGAATGTCTTAAGAGGAGAACTCGTAGAAAGCTTGCTGTTGTTGAAATCCTCGCAGGTCTCCACCTTCAAAAAGCCCTCGATTATCCAGAGCTTTTAACCATACCAGGCCAATCCACAATTAAAGATTACATTCTTAGAGCCTATGCCTTAGGCTATATTCAAAAAGAAACCGTAGAGAAGGAGTTGGGATTATTTAACCGTGAGACGATCCAAATGGAAGCTTGATCGAAAAGCAGACTTTCTTTGTCGGGTAGGGAAGATGCTTGAAGAGGGGTATTCGCTCGCAAAGTGTCTGGAGGTTTATGCTTTATATCAAAATGATCATATCCGCGCAAACATTGAATTGATTATTCTGAGGCTAAAAGGTGGCGACTCCTTTCATGATGTTTTAGCTGATTTTCACTTCCCAGGAGATATATTATCTTACTTGTATATGTCTGAACAGCGTGATTTTGCGACAGGCATATCTGCCTCTGGACAGTTAATGAAAACGAGAAGTGAATGGCAAAAACGTCTGCGCAGTACGCTTGCTTATCCAATCTTTCTATTTTGGATGACGGCCATTATGTTGTTTGTGGTAGGAAAATACTTATTGCCTCAATTTAATACGTTGTACCAAACGCTCGATGTTCCTCTCCCATTTATTTCGAAGTTTTTTATGGAGCTTGTTCGGTTTATGCCAGCTATTGTTGTAGGTGTTATTGTGCTTTCCATTGCATTTTATCTTTCTACGTTAGTGAAAAACAAACCTACTTCTGCAGTACAGAAAATGATTATTTATAGTAAAGTACCATTCGTTCACCTCTTTATCCCTCTGTACCTCACTCATCATACCTCCCTTCACTTAGGTTTATTACTTCAAAGTGGTCTTTCCATTGCCGAGGCTTTTTCATTATTAACAAAGCAATCGCATTTTGTTTTTTTTCAAGAGGAGGCTAGTCGGGTTTCACTGTCGTTGATGCGCGGGGAAAAGCTAGAAGGTTTATTTGATCACGCTAGTTTATATGTACCTGAGTTCAAAGAAATTTTAATGCATGGACAAGTAAGTGGTAATCTCGGCAGGGAGCTTATTCTGTATGGGGAGGTGGTTGGCGAACGATTTGAAGAGCTTGTTAAGAAAGGGTTTATGATTTTGCAGCCTGTTAGTTTTGTTGGTGTTGGTCTTGTCGTCATGTTGATGTTTATGTCCATTCTTATGCCGATGTTTTATTATTTGCAAAACATTTGAGGGGGAAGTTATGAATGAAATTAAGAAAATGGATAAGCTTATTTAAACAAGAAAAAGGATTTACGCTCATTGAAATGATGATCGTTATTATGATTATTTCCGTTCTTCTTTTAATTGCTGTCCCTGGTTTAACGAAAAATAACAAAGTCGTTGAAGAAAAAAGTTGTGAGGCAACAATTAAAGTCGCTCAAACACAGGTAGCAGCATACAAAGCGAATGAAAATAAACTTCCAGCTTCAATCGATGATCTTGTTACAGAAGAGTACCTTGATATGGAAGAAACCACTTGTCCCGGAGGAGAGGCATTAACGATCACCGATGGAAAAGTGATATTAGCCGAGTAATGAAACGGTTTCATTACGTAATAAATTCTTTTGGCTATACCTTAATTGAAATGATGATCGTACTTTCTCTATTGTCGATTCTCTTAACCCTGGTTTTTCTCCACATTACGCCTACGCAAAATGCTTCTGTAACAAAACATTTCCTAGAGGAGATTCAATCGGATCTTAGGTATACTCAAGAACTCGCTTATGTAAATGGTTCTTCTTATCGGTTTTTGATTTCGCCAAGTAAAGGTATTTACAGTATCCAAGGTAATGCCTCGACGGTAGTGAGAACCAATGAGATTCCAGATCACATCACAATCGATGAAGGAACAATGGGGTATCAAATTGTTTATGGCGGTAATGGAAATGTTCAAAAGGCAGGTACCCTTTATATAAAGGCGGGTAAGGAGGAGTATAAGCTTGTTGTACAAGTGGGAGCAGGTCGCTTCTATGTTAAAAAATTGTAATGGTTATTCGTTACTTGATGGTTTGATAGCCCTTTCTATACTTACTCTTTTATCTTCTGGCGCATTGCCAATTTATGTACAACTTTATGAAGAGCGAATGAGCATTCAAACGAGAAAGGAAGCGATACTTTTGCTCGATCATTATTGGAATGACTTTGTATTAAACAATGTAGTGCCTCCCAAGCAAGAAATCTTGGAAGGCACTGTATTTTACTTAACTGAAACACCTAATGGGCTGTGCATTTCTTACAGTGAAGAGAAAAAGGAAGAATTATTGATATGTAGAAGCCTTCCTCATGAGAAGTGAAAAAGGGATTACGTTACTTGAACTAATGCTAACCTTGACCATATTACTGGCTATTATATGGACGCTTCCTTTACTTATGAGCGCGGCCATCCAAAATTCAGGGGCAGATTTTCAGCAAGAAGAAACAAGCTTGTTTTTTCACTTGTTTTCTAAAGAAGTTCGAGAAGCGACTCAAATTATACTTAGTAAGGGAAGTATTGAACTAACGAAAAAAGATGGAGCGATTGTGAAGTATGAAAGGTATGGATCTTCCATACGTCGCCGCGTCAATAATACCGGTCATGAAATTGTCTTACAAGACATTAGAGATTTTACGGTTCAAATCTCCGGTAGGAGAGTAATAATCGAGGTGGATCTGAATAATGGGAGAACGGAGAAACAAGTTAGTTTTCAAATGTCTTAAGCAACTGGATGACCAAGGTTATATGACTGCTATGATGATGCTAATTAGCACACTTCTTCTTGGGTTCATTTTTCATTTATGCTATGCAACTATGAACGAACGAGCATTTCTAGATCGTGAAGAGGAACAATTCAAAAAGCATTCCTTGCTAGTGCTAGGAATGAAAGATACAATTTCATATATACAAAAAACCGATGTCGAAACTACTGAGAAAACATTTATTTATGAAGAAGGCACGGTTCACGCCGCGATCCAGTTTTCTCCTTCAGAAGTTATTTACATCACGCTAAATGGAACAACTCAAAATGCAACGAAGGTTTTTGCGCTGTTCCAATACAATCAAACATTGAAAGAAGTCGTAGAATGGAGTGAGGGATAAACATGAAAGCGATCTATTTAACAGGTTTTATGGGATCAGGGAAAACAACTGTTGCTGAAGAGTTATCAAAAGCGTTAGCTCTTCCTTCAGAGGATACGGATAAGCATGTAACGAAAATGCAAGGACGAGAAATTCCAGTTATCTTTGAAAGTGAGGGGGAGAGAGCGTTTCGATCATATGAGACAGCTTCTCTCAAAGATCTTCCGACTGAAAATATTATTATTAGTACAGGCGGTGGGATCGTCTTAAGTGAAAAAAATCGCTCTTTTATGAAGCAGAATGGCACAATGATCTATTTACACTGTGAGCCTGAAGAAATTGTTAAGCGGTTAGAAGGAGATACTTCAAGGCCATTGCTTGCTGGAGATAACAAGCAAGATAAGATTAACGCCATATTCACGGAAAGGCTGCCGTTATACCGTGAAGCAGATTATGAAATTGAGACGACGAATCGTTCAGTAAAAGACATTGTCGCCGAAATATGCCAACGCATAGGATAAAAAACTAAGTAGTTGGACACCCTTAATACTGAAGACAATGATAAAAGGGTGATCAAGATGTCATCAAACGATTTAGTGAAATATATGACACAACAAGTTGTCTCATATATCGATCAACCAAAAGAAGAAAGACAGCAGCAGCGTGCTGTAAGAAAAGCAAAAAAGCAGCCTTTTTTGTTTCGATGGTTTGGCATTATTCCAATGTCGGTATCGATGTTCATGCAGAAAAAGAAGCGTGAAAGCTCGGACAGTTGAGTCCGAGCTTTTTTAAGTGGGATAAGGTTGTGATTCGATACCGGGAACAAGGTGGAAAATACCTCCATTAATAATTTCTGCAGTAATGATTGGCTCATACTGTTTTCTTAGTGCCTCTTTTTCTACTTCATACCGTTGATCATTCGTATTTCCCTCGTAAAATTGATCAAGAAGGTGCTGATCAGAAGCCCACCTTATCCTTGCCTCTTCAGCCCACTGTACATCTTCTTTTGTGAGCAGCATTTCTACAACAGATTCGAGTCTTTTTAATCCACTTTCTGGTTTTATGATAGGTGTTACGGTAAAAGCATAGTCAGGAATTTTGGGGGTAAGCGATTTTTCTAGTAACAAATTGTGAAAGTCATCGACTACCGCTCCACTAACAAGGTGAAGACCGAGTGAAAGAAGACGGTGTTTTTTTCTATCACATTGATAGGAAATTTTTATATTAAGACAAAGCCAGGGATGAAGGGGATATTGCTGTTGCTGATTCGTTTGTACATCCTCATATAGACGAATGGAAGAGGCGAGTTTTTTTGTGGAGGAAAAGATTTGATGCAGTCTTGGTGCTCCAAAATGAACAAACTCACCTTTCTCTTCAATAGTTTGATTTGTAATTAACGTAAGCGTCATTGGTCGTGGCGTTCCGCCAGTCTTTTCAAGATAATGCCAATAAAATGGTCGGTTCATTAACTCTTTATCAAGTTCAATGGTTAGTTGAACATCGAGGAGGCCAGGTTTTTCGTGTAGAATACGACAATCATTCGCGAGAAAATACGAACGCAAATAGTTATGAATATTTTCTTGGTGCATCTGAATCCTCCTTTTGATAATTGATTAATTCTTTAATATTATCCATCTTAATTCTTATTTCCCCTTCACTTTCGGAATGAAGTAGAATGTCAGAAATATGTTTTTCTATATCACGCATCCCGAGGCGAGTTAATATCTCATCTAGTTGACCTATGACACTTTCAAACAGCTGGATCTTTTCGTATAACAGGGTAAGTATATGTTCTTCAACCGTATGTTTTGTTGCAAAATTATAAATGTGCACATCGCCTTCTTGGCCTAGTCGGTGAATGCGGCCGATCCGTTGCTCAATCCTCATAGGATTCCATGGGAGGTCATAGTTAATGACGTGCTGACAAAATTGAAGGTTGATCCCTTCTCCACCAGCTTCAGTTGCAATAAGAACTTTAGCGTGATTTTTAAATAATTCTCTCATCCAATCTTTCTTTCCGCGTTTAAACCCACCTCGAAAAGGAACGGAAGTGATACCGTGCTCCTTTAAAAACCATTGTAAATATAGCTGTGTCGCCCGATATTCCGTGAAGATAATGACTTTTCCTTCAATTGATTGAATTAGTTCAAGGGCTTTTTGTGCTTTCGAATTTGTTGGTACACCTTCAATTTTTTTAATTAAGGAGTGGATGAAGGTTTGTGTGACTTCATCAAGAGAATCTTTCTCAAGCATTTTTTTTAATGTCATATAGGCAGCTTCACGACTTGAGCAAATTTCCCTTAATAAGGTAATAATCGAAAATTGACTACGGGTTGAAATCGGTTCCTTTTTCAATGCTTCAACTGAACGATAAAGATCTTCTTCTTCAGGTGAGAAAGTAATCGGTACCGTTTTTACAATGCGTTCAGGCCAATCCATACCAGTATCCTCACGGCGATTCCTTACCATTACTTTTTGTATAAGTGTGCGAAGTCTCTCCTCGTCTTCAGCATTTTTTTCTTTTCCTTTGTAATCCTTTTCGAAATTCTCAAAGCTGCCGAGATGACCTGGTTTTAGTAATGATACTAGGTTGAAAACTTCATCAAGACGGTTTTGAACGGGAGTAGCTGTTAATAGAAGGCAAAACTTCTTAGGCAAATGTTGGACAAATTCATAGTTTTTTGTTCGGTTGTTTTTTAAACGATGCGCTTCATCGATGATGACCATATCATAATGTTGCTCATAAACAATTGACCGATGGGGCTCACGTTTTGCTGTATCAATCGAGGATACGACGACATCACACTGATCCCAAACATAGCTTTTTCGTTGAACGACAGCAGGTATATAAAATTTTGTGTTAAGCTCGATAGCCCATTGAGACACTAACGAGGCTGGGACAAGAATAAGAACTTTTTTCACTAATCCACGAATCATATACTCTTTAATTATTAGACCAGCTTCGATTGTCTTTCCGAGACCAACCTCATCTGCTAGAATAGCTTTTCCATTCATCTCCTCAACGACTCGCCGTGCAGCTTCGAGTTGATAAGGGTGTGGTGTTAAGTCAGGAAGGTAAGTAGGGGCTTGTAATCCTTTAAACGATGGGATAGCGCGATGTTGTTCAGCTTCGATAGCCAGTTTAAAAAGCTCCCAATTAGCCCATGGTCCATCCTCTTCAATTTGTTTGAGAAAGTTGTTTGTCCACTCTTGATCGAATTGTAATTCAGTCCTCAAAATGAAAACCCTTTCTTTAAAACTGTTATTTACGAATGATATAAGTTTAATGTATAATATTGTTCGTGTTTAATATAGTAGTTAAAATACTTTTATTATTAAAAAGATTGTTGCCAACGCTCCTATGGTAGTGGTAGGATTGAAATCGAAAGCATTAATAGTATGAATCAATCCGTACAATCCAATACCTTAAAACTGAAAATAAGCGAATGAAGGCAAGAGGAGAGACTGCTAGATGCAGCGCCGAAGGAGCAAGCAAATTTGTGAATCTCTCAGGCAAAAAGACTCTTGTTAGACGCACCTCTGGAGAGAGCTTCTTTAAGCCGCCAAAGATGTAATCCTCGCACCTTGATGTGAGGAGAAACTTTCAGGTCAAAAGGACAGAGAAAACGCGCTACTGATAGCGGGCTTTCTCTGTCCTTTTTTAATGGTTGGACACGGTTTGGTTTGCATAGTTGGTTAGGGTTAAATGAAACGATATTAATTTCGATGTTATAGGAGGGAACAAGATGAGCGAGTTATTGAAAACCCCGTTATTTGACACGTATAAGTCAATGGGCGCTAAAACGATTGATTTTGGTGGATGGGCACTTCCTGTTCAATTTTCTAGTATTAAGGAAGAGCATGAAGCTGTGAGAACAAGAGCTGGATTATTTGATGTTTCTCATATGGGAGAAATTGATGTCAAAGGTGAAAAAGCTCTTGATTATCTTCAGAAGATGATGACAAATGATGTTAGCAAACTGAAAGTAAATGGAGCCCAGTATACTGCAATGTGCTATGAGGATGGTGGTACGGTAGACGACCTTCTCGTTTACAAATACTCGGAGGAACATTACTTATTAGTCGTAAATGCAGCGAATACCATTAAGGATTACGACTGGCTTGAGGAGCACATCATTGAAGGTGTATCCCTTAACAATATATCGAATGAGATGGCTCAACTAGCGATTCAAGGTCCAAAAGCAGAGGTCATTCTGCAACGTCTCACAAATACAGATCTTTCATCAATTGGTATCTTTAAGTTTCAGGCTGATCTTATGATTGCGGGAATTAAAACGTTAGTTTCTCGAACTGGTTATACAGGTGAAGATGGATTTGAACTATATGCCGCTTCAGAAGATGCTCCTGCTCTCTGGAAAGCGATTTTAGCTGCGGGTGAACCAGAAAATATCTTACCTTGCGGCTTGGGTGCTCGTGATACTCTTAGATTTGAAGCTAAGCTGGCTCTTTACGGACAGGAGCTAACGAAGGATATCTCTCCGCTTGAAGCGGGAATCGGTTTTGCTGTTAAAACTAGTAAAGAGGCTGATTTTATTGGTAAATCTGCTCTCTTACGTCAGCGTGAAAATGGCCTGGAGCGAAAATTGGTTGGCATTGAAATGATTGGGAGGGGTATTCCTCGTACGAACTACCCTGTTTATAAAGGGGAACAACTGATTGGAGAAGTGACAACAGGTACACAATCGCCAACTTTAAAAAAGAACGTAGGTCTGGCGCTAATTAAGAAAGAGTATACAGAAATGGATACTGAGCTAGATGTGGAGATTCGCAATAAGCGTGTGCAAGCAAAAGTTATTCCATCACCATTCTATAAACGTCAGAAATAAACGGATACTGAGGAGGAAATGAACATATGAAACATCGCTATTTGCCAACGACTGACCAGGACAGGAAAGAAATGCTTGAAACAATTGGGGTGGACTCTGTTCAGGATCTTTTTGAGGATATTCCAGAAGCCATTCGTTTTAAAGGCGAACTTAAGGTGGAAAAGCAGCTTTTTGAATCGGAATTGATTCGTTACATGTCAAAGCTATCATCCCAAAATGCGAATACTCTCGAAAATGCGTCTTTCCTCGGTGCAGGAGTTTATGATCATGCCATTCCTTCTGTCGTAGATCACGTTATTCGTCGCTCTGAGTTTTATACGGCATACACGCCATACCAACCTGAAATTTCTCAAGGTGAATTGCAAGCTATTTTTGAGTTTCAAACGATGATTAGTGAATTAACAGGAATGGAAGTAGCGAATTCCTCGATGTACGATGGTCCTACAGCTCTAGCTGAAGCGGGTCTACTAAGTGCCGGACAAACAAAAAAGAAAAAAATCATCGTATCTAAAACGGTCCACCCAGAAGCGCGTGCCGTAATTGATACTTATGCTAGAGGGCAACGCTTATCCGTGGTTGAAGTCGATTCGAGCAATGGAGTTACAGACCTAGATAAGTTGAAGCAAGAAATTGACGAAAATACTGCTTGTGTAATGATTCAGTATCCGAACTTTTTCGGGCAACTTGAACCATTGCCAGATATTGAAAAGCTTGTACATGAGCAAAAAGCAATGTTCGTCGTTTCAAGTAACCCACTGGCGCTTGGGCGCTTAACGCCACCTGGTGAGATGGGTGCGGATATTGTTGTGGGAGATTGTCAGCCGTTTGGGATCCCAGCTCAATTTGGTGGGCCTCACTGTGGATATTTCGCAGTGACGAAAAAACTAATGCGGAAAGTTCCAGGACGTTTGATTGGACAAACAACTGATGATAATGGACAGCGTGGTTTTGTACTTACGTTACAAGCAAGAGAACAGCATATTCGCAGGGATAAAGCGACGTCCAATATATGTTCAAACCAGGCACTAAATGCGTTAGCTTCCTCAGTTGCTATGACCGCGCTCGGAAAGAAAGGCGTACGCAAAATGGCAGAGCAAAATATAAAAAAAGCTCATTATACGAAAGCACGTCTTGAAGAAGCTGGTGTAGAAACTGTGTTTAATGGCGTCTATTTCAATGAATTTGTTATTAAAGTTAATGGCCCAATCAAGGAATTGAATCGTAAGTTATTAACTAAAGGAATCATCGGCGGGTATGATCTTGGTCGCGATTATCCTGAACTTAACAATCACATGCTTGTCGCAGTAACAGAAAATCGTACAAAAGCGGAAATTGATATGTTTGTAGAAGAAGTGGGGGGAGCAAAATGAGTAAAGACCAGGCGTTAATATTTGAGCTAAGTGAACCGGAGCGTATTTCATACAGTCTTCCTGAACTTGATGTTCCTGACATTGATTTAGACGAATGGTTACCGGAGGAATTTAATCGCAAAACTGAACCGGAGCTACCAGAAGTGTCGGAGCTGCAGCTAATGCGTCACTATACCGCCTTATCGAAACGTAATCACGGGGTGGATTCTGGATTTTATCCGCTTGGTTCATGTACGATGAAGTATAATCCAAAAATTAACGAAGATGTGGCAAGGTATCCTGGTTTTGCTTTTGTCCATCCGCTTCAAGAAGAGGAGACCGTTCAGGGTGCGCTAGAAATGATGTACAACCTTCAGGAAAACCTTGTCGCTGTAACAGGTATGGACGAAGTGACCCTACAACCTGCTGCAGGTGCTCATGGCGAGTGGACAGGATTAATGATGATTCGTGCCTATCATGAAGCAAATGGGGATTTTAATCGTACAAAAGTCATTGTCCCAGACTCTGCCCACGGTACAAATCCCGCCTCTGCTACCGTTGCTGGTTTTGAGGCAGTGACCGTAAAGTCAAATGAAAAAGGGTTAGTCGATCTCGAGGATCTAAAGCGTGTTGTCGATCAAGACACGGCAGCTCTTATGCTTACAAACCCAAATACCCTTGGTCTATTTGAAGAGCAAATTACCGAGATGGCGACAATTATTCATGATGCCGGTGGAAAACTTTACTATGACGGTGCCAATATGAATGCCATTATGGGGGCAGCTCGACCAGGAGATATGGGCTTTGATGTGGTGCACTTAAATCTACACAAAACCTTTACAGGCCCACACGGTGGAGGAGGACCTGGTTCAGGACCTGTGGGAGTTAAATCAGATCTCATTCCATACCTTCCGAAACCAGTTCTTGTAAAAGAAAATAATGCGTATCGTTTTGACTATGATCGTCCTCAATCGATTGGACGAGTGAAACCTTATTATGGAAACTTTGGTATTAACGTCCGTGCTTATACGTACATCCGTACGATGGGGCCAGAAGGACTAAAGCAAGTATCTGAAAACGCGGTTTTGAACGCAAATTATATGATGAGACGTCTTCAAGATGCTTTTGTGTTGCCGTATGAACAGCACTGTAAACACGAATTCGTTATTTCTGGTAAGAAACAAAAGAAACTGGGTGTTCGAACGTTAGATATGGCCAAGCGTTTGCTTGATTTTGGGTATCATCCACCTACGATTTATTTCCCTATCAATGTCGAAGAGTGTATGATGATTGAACCTACAGAAACGGAATCAAAAGAAACGCTTGATGAATTCTGCGATGTACTGCTTCAGATTGCTAAAGAAGCAGAAGATAACCCTGAAATTGTTCAGGAAGCTCCTCATACAACTGTCATTGGTCGACTGGATGAAACGACCGCTGCTAGAAAACCAATATTACGATACCAAAAAGCGTAATCTGTCTATCAGCGTAGTTAAATACTTTTCGGAAATAAAAAAGCAGCTGCGTAGCAGCTGCTTTTTACTTCTTCTTTACTTTTCCGCCCCATTTTTTGAAGCCGCCTTTTAACTGATAAAGGTCCTTAATCCCGTGCTTTCTAAGGATGCTTGCAGCACGAGCGACAATAATTCCGTTGTAATCATACATATAGACTGGCTGGTCTTTGCGAATTTCTTTGATACGCATTTTGAGTTGACTAACAGGAATATTTCTTGCGCCGAGAATATGGCCGTTATCAAATTCGTTTGGTTCACGAACATCAATCAGTTGGGCTTTACGGTAGCCCGCTCGGAATTCTTCCTCCGTTAACGTTTTCAAATTCCTTTTCTGTATGTAGCGAGTAATGACAACATACACAATGATCGCGACGAGTAATGCGATAATCCATTCCATATACTTTGTTACACCCTTTCAAGTAAAATCGACAACCTTAAGTTTACACGTCTTTTCCCCTTTCCGCAAAAGAAAAAAAGAATAAATAAAAAATTCGCCTTGGTTAGAAATAACATCCGTCACGTATCGATCTTTCTTTTATAAAATAAGAGAGTGTTCATTGGTCATCCATTTTCACCTCTGCTAGAATAGGAGAGGTGTTAGAAATTAACTGTGATAAAGGAGTACCGATAATGAAGCAATGGGCATTTATTGATTCGGGAGAACGTTCTCCAGCATATAACATGGCACTAGATGAAGCGTTGTTGAAATGGCACAGTGAAGGGAGCATACCTCCAGTCATTCGATTTTACGGGTGGAATCCTCCAACCCTATCAATCGGTTACTTCCAACGTATTGAAAAAGATATAAATATGGAAGCCGTAGAGAACTATGGGTTGGGCTTTGTGAGAAGACCTACAGGTGGAAGAGCTGTTCTTCATGATAAAGAGGTTACATACAGCGTTATTGTATCTGAAGATTATCCTGATATGCCAACTACAGTAAGGGAAGCATACCGTGTTATTTCTGAAGGCCTATTGATTGGTTTTCAACAACTTGGTTTAAATGCTTACTTCTCTGTTCCTGAAACTGAGAAAGAAAAAGAAGAACTTAGGGCTCCGAGGTCTGGAGTATGCTTTGATTCTCCCTCGTATTATGAACTTGTTGTAGAAGGACGGAAAGTGGCTGGGAGTGCTCAAACGCGCCAAAAAGGTGTCATCCTTCAGCATGGCTCTATTTTGCTAGATATTGATGAAGATAAATTGTTTGATTGCTTTAAATTTAAAAATGATCGTATTCGTGAACGGATGCAAAGAGGATTCAGAAACAAAGCGGTGGCTATTAATGCACTTCGCGATACACCGATATCAATTTCAGAAGCGATTAAAGCCTTTTATGATGGATTTCAAAAAGGCCTTAACATTGAGTTAGTCCCATTTGAGCTATCAGAAGAACAAGAAGCTTACGTGAACGATTTGGCGATGGACAAGTATGCAAGTAACGAATGGAACTTTAGTAAATGAGCACCTGCCATGGGTGCTTTTTCCTATTGACTATAGAGGAACAAATGTTCTAAAGTTAATCTTGTTGCATTAACGAAACGCATTCTTTATTTAAAGATAGGCTAAGATCAAAAGACAGAATGTGGATAAATGTGCAATAGACAAAATTCCTCTTTTTTCTCTGTTCTTGTAATTCAACCTTGATTTATCGAGTTTAATCTCGTATTTTCACTTAATTTGAAAGTTGACAAATTAAACGAACATCCGCCGTTTTACTATATGTAGTATTGGGCAAAGAATTCTGAACACTATATATGGTTTAAAATGATTGTCTGCATGATGGACATGTGCTACTATTAATCAAGACGATTTATCACAGTTACATACATCTAGAGTTGCTCTTATATGTATAAATGTCGAAACGGAGGGGTTTATATGACAATAAAAACCAATGAAAAAAGAAGGTCTATTAACATCGCACAGTTAAATAAAGATATTGAGATGTTCGCGCAGGTTCATCCTATTACAGAAGATATGCACCTTAGCCACAAAGGTGTAAGTCGTCTTGTTATGCTGGATCGCTATGCCTTTAAAGATACTGAAAAAAAGACGTTACAAAAAGGTGATTTTGTTGTCTTAACGATTAAGGAAGATCCAAAGTTCCCAGCACGAGGTCTTGGATATATTGAAAATATCGACCTAGCTTCAAAGAAAGCGACTGTTGCTGTGCATGAAGACTATGTCGGTGTACTGGATACTGAAGAAGAGAGAGAAACTGGCTTAATTGTACGTTCATTGGATGTTATTGAGAAGCCTCTTGAAGTTTACTATGAGCAAATTGCACGACGAAACGCTCGGGGCTTGGCAGATGTTGAGAAAACGGATGGTGAAAAGAAATATTGGGAAGATCGGTTCTATAATGAACTTTCATCAATGAACTTTGTCCCGGCAGGACGAGTACTATATGGCGCAGGTGCAGATACGGAAGTAACCTATTTTAATTGTTATGTTATGCCGTTTCCACAAGATTCAAGAGAAGGCATTTCGGAGCACCGCAAACAGGTAATGGAAATTATGAGTCGCGGAGGCGGAGTAGGGACAAATGGCTCAACGCTTCGTCCAAGGAACACTCTTGCAAGAGGAGTTAATGGAAAGTCATCGGGGTCCGTTTCATGGCTTGATGATATTGCAAAGCTTACACATCTCGTAGAGCAGGGCGGATCACGTCGCGGTGCACAGATGATCATGCTTGCAGATTGGCATCCTGATATTATTGAATTCATCATTTCAAAAATGCAAAACCCACGCATCCTTCGTTTTCTTGTGGAAAACACAAAAGACGAGCAAATTAAAAAGCTTGCAGAAGATAAACTTAAATTCACGCCTCTTTCTGATGCTGAGAGATCGATGTACCAAAGCATTCTAAATTATCGTAGTATCCCCGGTACAGGTGGTTTTGAAGAAAAAGTGATGCAAGACGCACAGGAGAAATTAGCGACTGGTGGTACGTATTCCGTTCATAATCCAGACTTTTTAACTGGAGCAAATATTTCTGTTTGTCTTACGAAGGATTTCATGGATGCAGTCGAAAACGATGCTGAGTATGAACTGCGCTTCCCTGATGTAGAAAACTATACGAAAGAACAAATGAGTTTCTACAATGAGAACTGGCATGAATCAGGTGATGTTCGTGATTGGAAGGAACAAGGATTCCCTGTAAGAACGTATCGTAAAGTTAAGGCAAAAGAGCTATGGGATCTTATCAATATTTGTGCAACGTATTCGGCAGAACCAGGAATCTTCTTTATTGATAATGCTAATGAAAAAACAAACGCTACATCTTATGGCCAAAAAGTGGTAGCAACCAATCCTTGTGGAGAGCAACCATTAGCGCCTTATTCAGTTTGTAACCTTGCGGCTGTAAACCTTGCTGAAATGGCAAATAAAGAGACGAAAACAGTCGATTTTGAAAAATTGAGAGAAACTGTTGAAGTTGGCGTAAGAATGCAAGATAACGTTATTGATGCAACGCCTTATTTCTTAAAAGAAAACGAAAAACAAGCTCTTGGTGAGCGCCGTGTGGGTCTAGGAGTAATGGGCCTTCATGATTTATTGATCTATTGCGAAACAGTGTACGGCTCAGAAGAAGGCAATAAGTTAACTGATCAAATATTTGAAACGATCGCGACAACGGCTTATCGTGCTTCAGTTGACTTAGCTAAGGAAAAAGGCAGTTTCCCGTTCCTTGAAGGTAAAACAGCAGAGGAAACAAATCGGTTACGTGAAGCTTTTGTTAACACTGGCTATATGCAACAAATGCCGAATGACTTACGAGAAAGCATTATGGATTATGGTATTCGTAACTCACATCTACTAACTGTAGCGCCTACGGGTAGTACAGGGACGATGGTTGGCGTTTCTACCGGCCTTGAGCCATACTTCTCGTTCTCTTATTTCCGCAGTGGTCGCCTCGGTAAATTTATCGAAGTGAAAGCAGACATACTTGCAGAATACTACGAGAGAAATCCAGAAGCAGATCCCGAGAAGTTGCCAGAATGGTTTGTGTCCGCAATGGAACTTGCGCCTGAAGATCATGCTGATACGCAATGTGTGATTCAGCGCTGGGTAGATAGTTCAATCTCTAAAACGGTAAACGCGCCAAAAGGGTATTCCGTAAAGCAAGTAGAAGCTGTTTATGAACGTCTTTACAATGGTGGCGCTAAGGGAGGCACCGTTTATGTAGATGGTAGCCGTGATTCTCAAGTTCTAACCCTTAAAGCTGAGGATAATTCATTTGAGCAGCTTGAATTTGAGGATGGGATGGAAGAAAAGAAACAAGTTGTTCTTGTTGATACAATCACTGACCTTCGTTCAACTGATGTAACAATCGGGTCTGAAGTAGGAAATACGTGTCCAGTTTGTCGGAAAGGGCAAGTAAAAGAAATCGGTGGATGTAATACATGTGATAATTGTAGTGCACAACTGAAGTGCGGACTTTAGGATAAGGGAGCGAAGGATAAGCGGAAACGTTTATCCTTCATCTTTTTGTGATCTCCTTTAGCTAGTTCACTGAGGTTTGCCTCTTAATAAAAGCATATGGAACCTTTCCTTGTATCCGCCCATACTATGGTGTATGCTTTTATTAACTGGCTTAAATGGAATAAAAGATGGAGGGAATCCAATGGCCACTACTCCAAGTATGGAAGATTATATTGAACGTATTTATGCACTAATAGACGGAAAAGGGTATGCTCGCGTATCAGACATTGCGGAAGCACTAGAGGTACATCCCTCCTCGGTAACAAAAATGATTCAAAAATTAGATAAAGGTAAATATGTCGTTTACGAAAAGTATCGCGGCTTCATGCTTACTCCCAAAGGGAAAAAGCTAGGCAAGCGACTCGTTGATCGCCATGCTTTGCTTGAACAATTTCTAGGTGTTATCGGGGTTAATGAAGAGAACATATACGAAGACGTTGAAGGGATTGAGCATCATTTAAGTTGGGATGCTATTGATCGAATTGGAGATCTAGTCCAATATTTTGAAGAAACGAATGGACGAGTGGATGAACTTAGGGAAGTCCAGCGGAAAAATGAAGAAGCTCACGAGGAACAATCCGAGGTGTAATCGGATTGTTCCTTTTTTTATCAATAAAGGCTTTATCGATATATGAAACAATATCTTTTTTTCTGTACTAAATCTTAGCTTATAAGCTTAGGCTTTAATAAGGTTGGAAGGAGGTAGGGAAGTGTATATTGACGGAGTGTTTTCAGGTGGGGGAGTAAAAGGAATTGCACTTGTGGGAGCACTTCAAGCTGTGGAGAAAAAAGGGCTATCATTTAAGAGAACAGCTGGAACGAGTGCTGGTGCTCTTATTGCTGCACTGATCATTGCAGGGTATAAGGGGCATGAGTTAGAAAACATATTGCTTGATACAGATTTGACTTCACTATTAGAGAAAAATTCAGGTTTTACGTTCCCGCTTCTTCGCTGGTTGATGTTATATTGGAATCTTGGTCTTTATTCTGGAAAGGACCTAGAACTTTGGGTGGGCGGATTATTGAAAAAGAAAGGAATTTCAACATTTGGAGATCTGCCTGAAGGTTCCCTTAAGATTATCGTATCAGATATTACGAAAGGAAGGCTTGTTGTATTACCTGATGACCTTGCCCATTATGGATTTGTGCCAGAGCAATTTTCAGTTGCTAAAGCAGTGCGGATGAGTGCAAGTTTGCCATTCTTTTTTAAGCCTCAGCCTCTCTATTCCATTAATGGAAAAAAACATTACATGGTAGATGGGGGGATTTTGAGTAATTTTCCACTGTGGGTTTTTCAACCGCCTGAAAATAAAAAACCCCTTCGCCCTGTGCTGGGGTTTCAACTGAGTGCAAACTTTAATCAAATTCCTGAAAATAAAATATCCAATGCCGTTGACATGTATCAGGCTCTCTTTGAAACAATGAAACGAGCTCATGATGCACGATACATTGAAGATCAAAAAGCTCAAAATATTGTATTCATTCCGATCAATCAGGATATTACCACTGCATTTAAATTAGAGAGACATGGCCAGAAGAAATTAATTATGTTAGGTAAGGAGCGAACTTCTCAATTCCTCAATACGTGGCGGAAAATGCCCGAAATACAAAGAAAGGATGGCTGATATCAGCCATCCTTTCTTAATTGAAAGACTTAAATTTAAATGAGAACTCTTGCTAAAAGCACGGTGCTTCACTTTTTTTAAAAAAGAGCTCTGTTTTTCTTCTTGCCTTTACGTCCTTCAATGACCGTAAAAGGATTTTCTTTCTTGTCTTCTTGTAATGAACGCTTCTTAGGCATATGTCGTTTAGATGGGATGACCCGTAGGTGAGTGGCATTTCTTCTAGGTGTAGCTTTTTTCTTTTTTAATTTTGAAGATTGTTTTGCAGCTCTTTGATAGGCAGTTGATTGTTGCCCCATTTTTTTTGCCATCAATTTTTTGGCAATAAAGATGATCAAGACGGCAATTGCTGCAGTGATAAGAAGCTGCTTGAAAAGTCCGCTTGGATCTGTGAATATTTTCCACAAAAAACCAATAGCTGCAAGACCTATTAATAAATAAATCAGAGGTTGAACAACACGGCGCGACAAATGATTCACCTCCTGTTCATCTTTACACAACTTTTGTGCTTGAATCATCTTCCTCTCGTAATTTATCTCGAGAAAGTAGTTCTTTAAATGAGTGAATGGCTACTTCTACTTGCTTATCATCAGGATTCTTCGTCGTTAGGAGCTGTACCCATAATCCTGGGTAGCCAAGCCCCTTCAAAACTGGGATGTCTCTCACTTTGTTCGTTAGCTGAAGAACTTCAAAAGAGACACCAAGGACAACTGGTATTAATGCAACACGATATACTAACCTGACCCATAAAGGGTCAGTGGGAACTAATAGATAAATAAATACTCCAATGACGACTGTGAAAAGAATAAAGCTACTTCCGCATCGGTAATGCAATCGTGATTGTTTTTGCACATTATCGATCGTAATAGGTAATCCAGCTTCATAAGCATTGATTACTTTGTGCTCTGCACCATGATACTGAAACACTCTTTTAACGATAGGCGTGAGTGAAATGAAATAAATATAGCCGAGCAGTAGAATCAGTTTAATGAAACCTTCTATTAAATTCTGAACCACGTGACCTGGAAATATAAACTCCAGTGAAGCTGCAGCTAATGCTGGTAATAAGGTAAAAATCGTTTTCACAAAAGCGAAAGAAATAACGCCTATAGCAGCAGCGCCTAATAAAAGAGTTAGTTTAGAAGGCTCATCTTTTCCGAGGACTTCCTCATCTTCAGAGGGATCAACATCGTAACGCTCGCTAGAGAAGTTTAAATGCTTCGTCCCATTTCCACTAGCATCAATGATTGCGACAACTCCGCGTATAAAGGGAATCTTCTTAAGTTTTGTTCGTATTGGTTTCGGCTGCTTGGGAACTTCTAGATAATCAATCGATCCATCCTTTCGCCGAATAGCGGTTACAGATGTATGTTTCCCCTGAAACATGACGCCTTCCACAACCGCTTGCCCGCCATATGCAGGCTTGTTAGTTTCTGACAATATCTCTCACCAACCTATAGTATGAAGTAGAATGTTTTGAAACGATTATACTCTTAATGAAATGTACTTAATACCATTCTACAAGAAATAGGCAAAAACCTCTAGATAGGAGATGTTAATAATCATTTTCCCCAACGTTAGCGATTTTAATCTCTTCAATACACATAATTTCTAATAAATAAATTCGTGTACAGTAGGAAATGCTAGGGATGAGGTGAATGTAATGGAAAAAGAAAAGCAGCAGGACTCAAAAGAAAACGAGCAGCTTGAACAGAATAAGCAAGAACAACCTCTGTCTTTCACATCAAAAATTGTTACGATCGGAATAGCGGGGGGACTGTTTTGGGGGCTTATTGGTTACTTGACTTATTTGTTTAAGTTCACGAAAATACCGCCTTCGTTAATTCTTTCACCGTGGGCACTTGGAGAGTGGAAGAATGAACAGCTAGGTCAATGGATAGGCATCCTTTCGATTGGACTCGTTTCCATTCTCGTTGCATTTTTATATAAAGTAACGCTTGTGAAAATCAATAATATGCTGGCAGGGCTTGCTTATGGGGTTGTACTATGGATCATTGTATTCTACTTGCTTAATCCAATGTTTATTGACTTGCCAACAATTACAAAACTAGATCGCAATACAGTTATTACAACAATCTGCCTCTATTTACTTTATGGAGTATTCATTGGCTATTCGATCTCCTTTGAGTATCATGAGAATCAGCAAAAGGTCACTTCCTATTCAAACAAATGAAGCTATGGTAGAATGTTCATGGAACATTCTCTTTTTTTATGCAACATCTGAGTTAAGGAGAACTGCCGAATCGTCATGATTAAGGAGACTGGCATGAAAACATTCTATGTGCTAAACGGACCTAATTTAAATCGACTGGGTAAACGTGAACCCGACATTTATGGGAACGAAACGCTTGAAAATGTGGAACAGCGATTATCTCAATTAGCTCGTGAAAATGAGGCAACTGTCATTTTTCGTCAATCAAATCACGAAGGGGATCTAATTGATTGGATTCATGAAGCAGAGAATGCTTCGGGTATAATTCTAAATCCAGGCGCCTTCACTCATTATAGTTATGCAATCCGTGATGCAATTGCTAGTGTTCCTGTTTCAGTGGTAGAGGTACATATTTCAAATGTACATAAGCGAGAGCCTTTTCGACACACGTCTGTCATTTCCCCTGTCACTACAGGGCAAATTGTAGGATTTGGATTAGTGGGTTATGAACTAGCGTTGCGATCATTTTTATAATTCTAAAGGAGGACGAAGTTTTGGAACGTATTGAGAATCTACGTCAGTCATTTAAAGAGTATGATATTGATGCGATGTTAATTACATCAACAAGCAATCGCAGGTATATCTCTCAGTTTACGGGAAGTTCAGGCGTTGTACTAATTACTGAGAAAGAAGCCAAGTTTGTAACTGATTTCCGCTATATTGACCAGGCAAAAGAACAAGCGAAGGGTTTTGAAATTGTACAACACAAAGGCCCAATTGTAGATGAAGTGGCAAAAATAGCAAATGCACTAGGCGTTAAAAAGTTAGGGTTTGAAGAAACTCAAGTTACATATCAGATTTTTAAAACATATGAATCCAAAGTAGAAGCAAGTCTTGTTCCTATAAATGGCCTTCTTGAGAAACAACGTATGATCAAAGATGCTAGTGAACTGAATGTTTTAAAAGAAGCTACTGAAATAGCAGATGCTGCTTTTCAACATATCACAAACTATATCCGTACGGGTTTAACTGAGCTTGATGTATCCAATGAGCTTGAGTTTTTTATGAGAAAAAATGGCGCAACCTCGTCTTCATTTGATATTATAGTTGCGTCGGGTATTCGCTCAAGCCTTCCACACGGTGTTGCAAGTGATAAAGTTATTGGCAAAAACGAACTTATTACACTAGATTTTGGCGCCTATTATAAAGGATATTGTTCTGATATTACACGTACAGTGGCTGTTGGAGATCCTGGCGAAGAACTCAAAGGTGTTTATCAAACGGTCCTGGAAGCTCAGCTTAAGGCGATGGAACAAATTAAGCCTGGAATGAGTGGC
Source organism: Bacillus sp. Cs-700 (assembly GCF_011082085.1). NCBI lineage: Bacteria > Bacillati > Bacillota > Bacilli > Caryophanales > Bacillaceae > Bacillus > Bacillus sp. Cs-700. The sequence continues at coordinate 1,081,406 of NZ_CP041063.1, read as the reverse complement.
AAAGAAGCAGATGCTATATCCAGAGATTTAATTGCTGCAAAAGGGTATGGTGACTACTTTGGTCATACACTGGGTCATGGTGTAGGTCTAGAAGTACATGAAGGCCCAGCGCTTTCAACTAAATCTGATACGGTTTTAGAGCCCGGTATGGTTGTTACCGTTGAACCAGGTATATACTTATCTGGTAAGGGCGGAGTACGAATAGAAGATGATACAGTCATTACCGAGACGGGAAATGAGACGTTATCTCATTCAACTAAGGAATTGCTAATTCTCGGCGAATAATGAAAGTGAGGGACTACAATGATTTCTGTTAACGATTTAAAAACTGGTCTTACAATTGAAGTGGATAATGGGATTTGGACAGTAATGGAATTTCAACACGTGAAACCTGGTAAAGGAGCAGCTTTCGTAAGAACAAAGCTACGTAACCTTCGTACTGGCGGTATTCAAGAAAAAACATTCCGTGCTGGCGAAAAGGTTTCGAAAGCTCATATTGAAAACCGTAAAATGCAGTATCTTTATGCAAGTGGAGATATGCACACATTTATGGATACAACTTCTTATGAGCAAGTTGAGCTTCCGACTGAGCAAATTAATTATGAACTCAAATTCCTAAAAGAAAACATGGAAATTTCCATTCGTACTTACGGTGAAGAAACAATTGGTGTGGAATTACCAAATACTGTTGAACTTGTTGTTACTGAAACTGAGCCTGGTATTAAAGGTGATACAGCTTCAGGAGGAACAAAGCCTGCAACTGTTGAAACTGGTTTAACGGTTCAAGTGCCGTTCTTTGTGAACCAGGGAGACATTCTCATTATTGATACTTCTAAGGGTGAATATGTATCAAGAGGATAGTGAAGTGAATTTTAAAACCGCTCTGTATGAGCGGTTTTTTTGTATTGTAAAATGAGTGATTACTCACTTTACAATTAATGATTTCGTGATAAAATATAGTGAGTAATCACTCATTTTAGGAGGGGTCACATGCCCAAAGATGCAATTGAAGCAAATGTTACGAAGAACTACGGCAAAACGACTATTTTAGATCATGTTAATCTTTCACTAAAACGCGGTGAGATATTCGGTCTCTTAGGACCATCCGGCTCTGGTAAGACTACCTTAGTGAAACTCTTATGTGGTATTGAAGAGGCTTCTGATGGTGAGGTGAAGGTGCTCGATACGAAAATGCCCAATCTTAATATGATGAAGAAAGTTGGTTATATGGCGCAGGCGGATGCTTTGTATGGTGAATTAACCGCTTTTGAGAATTTAAAGTTTTTTGCAACTCTAAGCGGTGTCCATCGACGTGATCAAAAAGAACGGATTATAGAGGTAATGCAGCTCGTTAATTTAGAGAATGAACTTCAAAAGAAAGTTGAAGATTTTTCAGGTGGAATGAAGCGACGCTTATCCCTCGCCATTGCTTTGTTGCATAATCCTGAAATTTTACTGTTAGATGAGCCAACTGTTGGAATTGATCCCTCACTTAGACAAAAAATTTGGTGGACATTTGAAAAACTAAGAAGCAACGGAGTGCTCATATTGGTAACCACTCATGTAATGGATGAAGCTGAAAGATGTTCAAGGCTTGGTATGATCCGAAATGGTCAATTGATCGCAGTCGGTACACCGGACGAATTAAAAAAACAAACTGACTCAGTAACAATCGAGGAAGCGTTTCTTTCATTTGGAGGTGGGGTGGAATGAGGATATTTGCAGTTGTAATAAGGATATTGAAGCAGTTTATAAGTGATAAACGAACGATGGCTTTAATGATTGTGGCACCTATTATCATTTTAACGATGCTATCTCTGGTCTTTAACGGAGAAGATCTGGAATTGAAACTAGGCGTACGAAACACCCCAGAATCGATCGTTGAACAATTGGAAAAACACGCTAGTGTAAAACCCATCGCTTCAGATGAAGCTATTGAACCTACTTTAAAAAAAGATTATGATGCTGTGATTGATTTTGGGAACGGTTCGAAAAAGCTATATCTTGAGGGGAGCAATCCATCTATTAATCGAGCAGTCATAAATATGGTTCAAAGTAGTTCAATGGTAAAAAATCAAGAAATGGATTTAGAAGTGTCCTATTTGTTTGGTTCGAACAATATGAGTTCATTTGATCACTTTGGACCTGTTTTAGTAGGCTTCTTTATATTCTTCTTTGTGTTTTTAATTGCTGGAGTCTCTTTCTTAAGAGAGAGGACACAAGGGACGCTTGAACGAGTTTTGGCTACCCCAATAAAAAGGTGGGAACTTGTAACAGGTTATGTAATCGGTTTTGGATTATTTACAATGCTTCAATCGGCCATAATAGCATTATATAGTATTTATGTGATTGATCTTATGATGGAAGGAGCTTTCCTTTACGTCTTGTTGATTACACTTATGCTAGCGTTAAGTGCACTAACGTTGGGAACTTTACTATCCTCATTCGCAAAAAATGAATTGCAAATGATTCAGTTCATTCCTCTTGTGGTCGTTCCCCAAATCTTTTTCTCTGGGTTGTTTAATCTTGATACGATCTCAAACTATCTTAGCTGGATTGGTCCGTTAACTCCTTTGTATTATGGAGCTGATGCCCTGAGAAGTGTTATGATTAAAGGACAAGGCTTAACAGATATATGGATTGATTTACTTGTTTTACTTGGATTTTCAATCGTTTTTATGATTTTAAACATATACGCACTAAAAAAACATCGACGAATATAGAACCAGGGGGAGCATATGAAGAAGGAAGAGAATAACATGGAATGGCTTTTTGATGAAGAATTGAGCGATTCCGGAGATTTAACTGAGAAGCAAAAGCGCATCGTAAAAGCAGCGGTTGAGATGTTTCAGGAAAAGGGATTTTCTGCTTCATCAACTAGCGAAATTGCCAGACGTGCTGGTGTAGCAGAAGGAACGATATTTCGCCACTATCGTACGAAAAAAGATTTGCTTCTAGCTATTGTTACACCTGTCATGAGTCATCTTGTTGCTCCTTTTATCGTTAAAGATTTAGATAAAGTACTAAAACAAGACTATGAGCACTATGAAGATTTTTTAAAGGCGGTTGTAAGAAATAGACAAACATTTATTCGTAAGAACTTACCGATTGTGAAAATCCTTATTCAAGAAATTCCCTTTCATGAAGAACTTCGCACACAATTTATCGAGAATATAGCGAAAGATTTATTTGATCGATTTGGAAAAGTAGTCGTTCACTTTCAAGAAAAAGGAGAATTGATTGAAATCCCCTCATCCTCTGCCATTCGACTTTCATTAACCGCCATTCTCGGTTTTTTTCTAGCAAGATATATTATGGTTCCGGACCGTGATTGGGATGATGAGAAAGAAATCGAAATAACTGTTCAATTCATATTACATGGTTTAAAAGCAAGATAACCACCCACATTAGGGTGGTTTTTTGTGTTGTTTTAAGAGCTGGTCCATAACTTAGTCTTCTGAAATAGTCGGTGTCATCATAAGTTGTACTGATTAGGGAGGGTTAAGATGATTCATTCCGTTCTTGTAATGGGTTTACTTCGCATACTCTCAGGTGTTACTGAGCTAATTGCTGCTGTATTAATTCTAGTTTTCCATGATCTTAAAACCGCAATGTTGATCAATGCATTTTTAGCTATTGTCGGGCCTATCATCCTTGTCGTTACGATGACAGCTGGACTAATTGGTCTAGCAGGAGATCTATCAATCACAAAAATTCTATTCATTGTAATTGGTGTAGGCTTTATTTTAATTGGGACGCTCTCATAGATTTGATAGAGACATATTTCCATTGTAATAGGAATAGTAGTGTAGAGAGAAACGAGCAGTGGGAGGAGGGACATTCGTGGAAGAAGCTCTTCGTGTGCTTCCAGAAAACGTAAAGAAAATACTGCTTCAATACACAGAAATGGAAAAATCAACGATTGAAGAAATTCGAATGCGCATTAACCGTCCGCTTGAAATAATGATCAATGGAAAACCGAATTTTCCTCTCTTAAACGGTCAAACATACTTCATTTCAAAAGATGATAGTTCACAAATGATAAATAAACTTAGCCATTATTCCCTGTACGCGTTAGAAGAAGAATTAAAAAAGGGATTTGTCACGATTGAAGGCGGGCACCGCGTCGGTCTTGCAGGAAAAGTCATTACGCTAAACGGACATGTTAAAGCGATCCGTGACATTGCATCATTTAATGTCAGAATTGCAAAACAAAAGCTTGGAATAGCTATACCGCTTGTATCATATCTTTATGCAGGGGGATGGACAAATACAATTATTTTAGGACCACCACAATCCGGCAAAACGACGATGCTGCGTGACCTAACTCGAATAATGGCTGAAGGCGATGACATAAGAAGAATTCCGTCAGCCAAAGTAGGGATTGTTGATGAACGGTCTGAAATTGCTGGTTGTGTCCAAGGAATCCCTCAACATCGGTTAGGAAACCGCGTCGATGTTCTGGATGCTTGTCCAAAAGCTGAAGGAATGATGATGATGATTCGTTCCATGAGTCCAGAAATATTGATTGTTGATGAAATTGGGCGAAAAGAAGATAGTGAAGCTATTGTCGAAGCGATTAATGCCGGTATTAACCTTGTTGTAACTGTCCACGGAACGAGCATGGATGATTTACACAGAAGGCCTAGTATGAAAGCTTTATTGAACTCTGGATCTTTTGAAAGAATTGTCGAACTGTCACGTAAAAATGGTCCTGGGACGATTCATGCGATCAAAGATAAAACGGGTAAGGAAATTCGACGTAAAAAGGTGATCTAGCATGAAGTTATTAGGTGCAGTGCTTATTATTTTAGCGAGTACGTGGGCAGGTGTGGAATGGTCAAGAACTGTGAGCGAACGATCTCGACAATTGCGGCAGTTAAAAGCAGCACTTCAGTCATTGGAAGCTGAAATAGTATATGGAATGACCCCACTCAGTGTTGCCTGTAGTCACATTTGTAGACAGGTAGGTCACCCTACTTCCTGGTTTTTCGATTCATTTCGGAAAAAGCTCGATGCTGGACAAGGCACAGCTTATGAAGCATGGATGGAAAGCATGGACGAGGTTTGGAAGTATACGGCTTTTAAGCAAGAAGAGAAAGAAGTAATGAAACAACTTGGTGCCACTATCGGGCAACACGATCGGGAGCATGAACAGAAACAAATTAAACTTGCCTTGATTCATTTGGAAAGAGAAGAAAGTGAAGCGAGAGACAACCAAATGAAGTATGAAAGGATGTTTAAGAGTCTTGGGGTCCTTGGAGGGATTCTTCTTGTCATTTTATTGATTTAGTCATTGGGAGGAAATGGAAATGAATCATGATGTGAATACAATTTTCCAAATAGCGGGTATCGGGATCATTGTGGCAATGCTTCATACGATTCTTAAGCAAATGGGGAAAGAGGAGTATGCGCACTGGGTTACCTTAATTGGTTTTATCGTTGTTCTTTATATGGTAATCACGATCATTGACGATCTTTTTCAGAAAATACGAGGGGTCTTCCTTTTCCAGGGTTAGGGGGTGACTGCGATTGATATTTTGCAAATCGTTGGTTTAGGTTTAATCGCTACCTTCCTTGTCATTGTTGTCAAAGAACAAAAGCCTGTGTTTGCCTTTACAATAACGGTTTTCACAGGCGCTTTGATTTTTCTATATTTAATTGGAGAAATTCAACATATTATTCAAATGTTAGAAAGTCTGGCGTCAAAAGCAAATATCGAAATTGTCTATGTTGAAACGGTGTTAAAGATTATAGGAATTGCCTATATTGCTGAATTCGGTGCGCAAATTGTGAGGGATGCTGGTCAAGGGGCGATTGCTTCGAAGATTGAACTTGCTGGTAAATTATTAATCTTAGCGATGGCCATACCGATTCTCACACTGATTATTGAAACGGTGCTTAAACTTTTACCATCATAAGAGGGAGGAGCAGGACATGCCTCACATAAAAAAAACGATGTTGATGCTACTATTCCTCTGCTTCACCTTATTGCAATTTCAATCTACAGTACTTGCTCAGGGCGAAGAAAATGAGCCGCTAACAACTCAAATTGTAGACAAGCAGTTAAACACACTCGGATTACAAGAGATTCAGGCCTATTGGGACGAAGTGATCGAAGAGTATGGCGGCTTTTTGCCTGAAAGTCAGAAAGGTTCCTTCTTGGAATTTATAAAAGGAGAAAAACAATTTTCTCTAAAAGCTTATTTATTAGGACTATTGAAATTTCTTTTTCATGAATTACTTGTCCATGGCAAATTGCTTGGTAGCTTGATATTGTTAACTATTTTCAGCATTTTGTTACAAAACATGCAAAATGCTTTTGAACATAAAGCAGTAAGCACGGTGGCGTATGGCATTATCTATATGGTTTTAATCATTCTTGCACTTAATAGTTTTCACGTGGCAATTCAATATACAGAAAGCGCGATAGCAAATATGATGGGATTTCTCTTAGCATTAATTCCGCTACTTTTAGCATTGATTGCTTCTGTTGGTGGCGTTGCTTCTGTAGCTTTTTTTCACCCAATCGTCCTGTTTTTAGTTAACACTGGTGGATTGCTTATCCAGAAGTTTGTACTACCAATGCTTTTTCTGTCCGCAGTTCTTGCGATTGTAAGTACGATTAGTGAGCAGTACAAAGTTACCCAGCTTTCTAATTTACTACGAAATATAGCGATCGGTACACTAGGAGTATTTTTTGCAGTATTTTTAGGTGTGATTTCAGTGCAGGGTGCCTCAACCGCCGTAGCAGATGGTGTGACGATTCGTGCTGCTAAATTTGTAACTGGTAATTTTATACCTGTTGTAGGACGGATGTTCACGGACGCAACAGATACCGTACTAAGTGCATCGGTGCTCTTAAAAAATACGGTAGGACTAGCTGGGGTTGTTATTTTACTAATGATATGTGCATTCCCTGCATTAAAAGTTTTATCACTAGTACTGATTTATAACATTGCGGCAGCAGTCATTCAACCATTAGGAGGAGGACCAATTATCCAGTCTCTTAATGTAATATCAAAAAGTATTTTGTTTATTTTTGCAGCTCTTGCCATTGTTTCATTGATGTTTTTCTTAGCAGTAACAATCATTATAGCATCTGGAAATATTACGCTAATGGTGCGTTAGGAGGTTTGAAGTGGCAGTTATTACGGGATGGATCACGAATATCATTGTTCTTATTTTACTTGCTACCGTGCTTGAATTGTTGTTGCCAAATTCTAGTATGCAACGATATGTGAAAATGGTCATCGGATTAATGTTAATGGCTGTTATTCTATCGCCTATTCTAACAATCTTCACAAAAGATTTTGATTCAATGTTAAGATCAGCAGCTCTCACAGATCCGACTCCGGATGTAAGGATGGAAAATCAGATAGAATCAAAGAAAAGTGAAATACAAGCATCCAATGCTGCATATATTGAAGAACAAATGGCTGTCCAAATGAAAAGCCAGGTTGAAAAGGAGTTGAGAGACCAGTTTAACCTTGAAATCACACATGTAGGTCTTGAGCTAAAAGATGCAGCTGGAGAAAAGAATATTGAACAAATTGCAGTAACAGTAAGTAAGGCAGTAGAAAAGGATGTTCAGGACGTCGAAGCTGTATCGGTATCATTTGAACTATCGGAAGAAGAGGTTCAATCATCAGATGCACAGTCAAAGAAAGTCGCTTATTTTCTAGCTGATGAATGGGGATTATATCCAAACCAGGTTGGCGTTCAGGTGAAGGGAGGAGAGTAGGTAACATGGATGAAAAACCAACAAACTGGCTAGATCAATTGAAAAAACCGAAGAAGAAAAAAGGAATTCCTCTTTATTATTTAATAATTGCAGCAGGGATTGGCGTCATCTTCATGTTTTCCGGTAGTTTCTTCTCGACGCCTGACCCGGGCCAACAAGTGTTCAATGAGCAGGAAAGCTCATCGGAAAGTGAAGCAGCTTTTAGTCAAAAAAAGTCCAGTCCCTCGTCAATGTCAGAATATGAAAATATGTATGAAACTCAATTAAAGGAAGCGTTAGACGAAGTGGCTGGAGTGTCAGATGCCACTGTCATTGTTAATTTAGATTCTACAGAGCAAAAAGTTGTGGAGAAAAACAGCACTTCTACTGATAAATATACTTATGAATCTCCTAACGATGGAGGTTCGAGAAAGATTGAAGAACAATCAAGCGATGAACAAGTCGTTATTGTCCAGAATGATAATGGTCAAGGACCGATCGTAGTAAGTACGAAGAAACCGGTTGTAAGAGGTGTAGTTGTCGTGGCAGTCGGAGCAGAAAACATGGAAGTGAAAAAAATGGTTGTCGATGCAGTGACAAGACTACTTGATGTGAAAAGTCATCGGGTGATGGTTTTGCCGAAAAAACTAAAGGGGGAATCATGAAATGGTCTTAAAAAAGCAAACGGTATGGTTATTGACAATGCTAAGTTTAATTATCGTTTTATCAGCTTATTACATCATGACACCTGGTTCAGATAATGTGGCATATGTGGGAGATCAGGAGCAAAGCGAGGAAGGAGCGAAAGGAGAAGAAGCAAAAGAAACGAATGGTGTTGAAGATAAGTCTGTTTCGATGAATGTTTCTGGTGATGAAGTCTTTGCGGCGCTAAGGCTTGAAATTCAAGAAAAGCGAGATGCAGCGATTGAAGATTATACGGCTGTGATAGCAAGTGAAGCATCAGCAGACTTACGAAATGAAGCACACGAACAGCGTCAAGAATTAATGGCATTGTCTCAAAAGGAATCAGTTCTAGAGAATGTGATTAAGTCAGAAGGGTATAGTGATGCAGTGGTTTATACCCTTGAAGACGAAAAAGTAAGAGTAATTGTTAAAGCGGATCAGCTATCAAATGAAGAAGCAAATAACATTATGGTGCTAGCAGAAGAACAGTTAGGGGAAGGTCATAGAATTGCTGTAGAATTTCAGCCTGTGGCAAAGTAGAGATGGAGATTACTCCATCTCTTTTTTTATAATTAGGCGCGTTTTCAAAAATACTAGTGAAAACGATTTCTTTATTTGTTACCCTTAGGGGAGGAGGTCATGCAAAGTTGACTTCTACCAAGTAACCGTAAGATATGATATGATAAATAGGCTTAGGACCAGCTGTTATATAATGGTCTTAATCATAAGGTTTGATTGACTGTAAGTTTTACGGGAGATACTAAAGGTCATTATTATTATGCTATAATCGCTATAAGTTGGAGAGTGTCTTCTATACAGAAAACCTCCTTACTATCTAAAATTAGCAAAAAGACGACAGGGAGTGGAAATCTTGTTAAAAGTTCAAGAAATTCGCGAATTGATCAAACTAATTGATCAATCAAGCATTGATGAATTTGAATATGAAAGTGATGGATCTAAGATTGTATTAAAGAAAAATGAAGTGCAATATGCAGAAGCACCTGTTCAACAACCTGTACAGCAAACCATTGCACAACAGCCTGTTGATCAAACGATGCCGGCTTCTTCTCCTGTAAAAGAAGAACCTAAAGCGGCTCAAAAAGAAGAAGTACAAGATGAATCATTACATAAAATCGAATCACCAATGGTTGGAACGTTCTATGCTCGTCCGAATCCAGAATCGGAACTTTACGTGAAAACTGGAGAGAAAGTTTCAGAAGATAGCGTAGTCTGCATCATTGAAGCAATGAAGCTTTTTAATGAAATAGAAGCAGAGGTAAATGGAGAAATCGTTGAAATGCTAGTTGAGGATGGACAGCTAGTTGAATACGGACAACCTCTGTTTTTAGTGAAAGCATAGGTGATGATGGTATGGAGATTAAGAAAGTACTTGTAGCCAATCGAGGAGAAATTGCCGTTCGAATTATCCGTGCTTGTGAAGAGCTTGGAATTGAAACGGTTGCTGTGTATTCTCAAGCCGATAAAGAAGCCCTGCATGTTAGGTTAGCAGATGAAGCTTATTGTATTGGACCAACTGCTTCAAAAGACAGCTATTTAAATTTCACCAACATCATGAGTATTGCAACGGTAACCGGTGTTGATGCGATTCATCCTGGTTATGGATTTCTTTCGGAAAACGCAGACTTTGCAGAGTTATGTAGAGAGTGCAATATTACGTTCATTGGACCAAGCCCTGAGGCGATTAGTCGTATGGGTACCAAGGACGTTGCTAGAACAACGATGAAGGAAGCGGGAGTTCCGATTGTACCCGGTTCTGAGGGCATCGTGAAGGATGCAGACGAAGCGGTAGCTTTAGCTAATGAGATGGGGTATCCTGTCATTATTAAAGCGACCGCTGGCGGTGGTGGTAAAGGTATCCGGATTGCTAAGGATGAAAACGAATTAGTAAAAGGAATTAACATTACCCAGCAGGAAGCATCGACTGCATTTGGTAATCCTGGTGTCTACATTGAGAAGTTTATCGAAGATTTTCGCCATGTGGAAATTCAGGTCCTTGCTGATAATCATGGCAATGCGATCCATCTTGGAGAGCGAGATTGCTCAATCCAAAGACGTTTGCAGAAGCTTGTAGAGGAAACCCCTTCCCCAGCTCTTGATGAAACCATCAGAAAAAAAATGGGTGATGCTGCCGTTCGTGCTGCGAAAGCCGTCCAATATTCTGGTGCAGGAACTGTTGAGTTTATTTTTGAGCCAACAGGGAATTTTTATTTTATGGAAATGAATACACGTATTCAGGTTGAGCATCCTGTGACAGAAATGGTAACGGGTATTGATTTAATTAAAGAGCAAATTCGAGCTGCTTCTGATGAAACGTTGCGATACACTCAGGAAGATGTAACGTTCAAAGGATGGGCGATTGAATGTCGCATTAATGCAGAAGACCCTGACAAGAAATTCATGCCCTCTCCAGGGAAGGTGGACATGTACCTCCCTCCAGGTGGGTTTGGCGTTCGTGTAGATTCTGCTGTCTATCCTGGTTATGATATTTTGCCTTTCTATGATTCAATGGTAGCAAAGCTCATTACTTACGCTGATACAAGAGAAGAAGCGATTGCTAGAATGAAGCGAGCTCTTGGAGAGTTTGTGGTGGAAGGTGTCAAAACGACAATTCCATTCCATATGCGTTTAATGAGTCACGAGAAATTTGTAAGCGGCGATTTCAATACTAAGTTTCTTGAGAAATACGATTTAACAGAACAATCAACGAATTCTAAGTGAGGTGTTCAATATGAATGAACTTCAATCATTTGAAATGGAAGAGCACGATACTGGACTTGGAAAAGTCGAAATATCACCAGAAGTTATTGAAGTAATCGGTAGTATTGCTGCTTCAGAAGTTGACGGTGTCGCAGAAATGAGAGGGAATTTTGCTTCAGGTGTTGTGGAACGCTTTGGGCGAAAAGATCATCGAAAAGGTGTCAAGGTAGAGCTTGATGAGGATGGCATTATTTTGGATGCATACGTTGTGGTAAGCTATGGTTTATCCATTCCTGAAGTGTGTGAGAAGGTACAAGAAAACATTCGACAGGCGCTTCTAACAATGACTGCGCTAGAAATCAGCGCAGTTAATGTGAGCGTTGTTGGAATTACGTTTGATAAAAAAGAAACTGAAGACGAAGAATAAGCAGCGGGGCATCTCCCCTCTGCTTATTTTTTTGGCTTTTTTTACGAATATAACTTCACTCATGAATGAAATAAATTTTACGCATCCGAGCAACTTTCATGAACCTTCCTAAGTTTATGAAAACAATTGGACATTGCAAAACCTGTATTTGTCCTCAACATTATGCTATTATTTATTGGTATAGCAATATAAGCGTAAAGGGAGTATAGCAATGAAAAGAAGACATGCAAGAGAAAAAGCCATCCAGGTATTGTTTCAAATAGATGTAACAGACACCGATCCACGTGAAGCCCTGCAACACGTATTAAATGAGGGAGAAGGTGACGAGTTTCTATCTGAGCTTGTCTTCGGAACGCTTGAGAATCTCGAAAAGATTGATGCAGTCATTAAAGAGAACCTTGTTAACTGGACCTTTAGCCGCATTGGTAATGTAGACCGTTCTGTTCTTCGGATGGCTTCATATGAAATAGTTATGAGAGATGATATACCAGTAAATGTTAGTTTGAATGAAGCCGTGGAACTAGCAAAATTATTCGGTGGAGAAGAATCGGGACGCTTTGTAAATGGAGTCCTCTCTAAAATCATACAAAAAAGCTAATTCAATGAGGAGGGGAACGTTGTGAAAGCGGATCGCTATATATCGGTTACAGCCCTTACGAGACACGTGAAGCGGATGATTGATAATGAGCCAGCACTTCAAGATGTCTGGTTACGTGGTGAACTATCGAATGTGAAGCTTCACAATCGAGGGCATCTTTATTTTACTGTAAAAGATGATAAGTCGCGTGTTCAGGCAGTGATGTTTGCCGGAAACAATCGACATATGAAATTCAAGCCGGAAAGCGGGATGAAAGTCCTTATTCGAGGCGAGATATCAGTGTTTGAACCGTATGGTCAATATCAGCTCTATGCAAAAGAAATGCAGCCTGATGGAATTGGGAATTTGTATTTAGCTTATGAAGAATTGAAACGAAAACTCGATTTTGAAGGATTGTTTTCAGAAAACCTCAAACAGCAAATACCCCGATATCCTTCAGAAATTGGAGTGATTACCTCCCCAACTGGAGCAGCTATTCGAGATATTTTTACAACAATCAAAAGACGTTATCCTGCTGCTAGGATAACGGTGTTTCCCGTTCTCGTTCAGGGGAATCGTGCTAAGGGATCAATTGTTCAGGCGATCGAGATGGCAAATGCCATGAAAATGATTGATGTGCTGATTGTTGGACGTGGTGGAGGATCAATTGAAGAGTTATGGGCGTTTAACGAAGAAGAAGTTGCAAGAAGTATAGCAAATTCAAGAGTGCCAATTATATCAGCTGTTGGCCATGAAACCGATTATACAATTGCTGATTTTGTATCTGATCTAAGAGCACCAACCCCAACTGGAGCAGCTGAACTGGCAGTACCCAGCGTAGTAGAATTAAAAGAGCGGGTTGACCAACGAGTACATAGGTTAATGAGAGTTATGCAAGAAAAGTTAGCTACGGATCGAGATCGGTTGTCAAACCTCCAGAAGTCATATGCATTTCGTTACCCTGATCAATTATTGAAACAAAAGGAACAAGAGCTTGATTTGCAAGTTGAACGAATGCAACGAAATATGAAGCGATTGCTATCATATACAACAGAGAGAGTAGAACGAAATCATAAACAGCTAGTGAAGCAGCATCCACAAAAACTTCTTAAAGAAGCGAATCAGGAGCTTGAAGAGCTTAAGCATTCTTTAAATAAAGAAATGCAGCGTGTTCTACTGGGAAAACAACGTGATTTTTCGCTTGTTGCAGGGAAACTGAATGCTTTAAGTCCATTGAAAGTAATGGAGCGTGGCTATAGCCTTGCATATAAAGAAGAAGAACTCATTAAATCTGTTCATCAGGTTCACCCTGGAGATATTCTAAAACTTGAAATGACAGATGGAAAAATTGATTGCCATGTATGGGGATTAGAGGAGAGTGATTCGAATGGAGAAAAATGAGAACGTAACATTTGAAGAAGCGATGGAAAAGTTAGAGCAAATTGTCGGAGCATTGGAAGAAGGTAACGTACCTCTTGAAAAAGCGATTTCACTCTTTCAAGAAGGAATGAATTTATCAAATGTATGTCATGAGAAACTACAATCTGTTGAGGGTAAAATGGATCAAATTGTTGAAGAAAACGGTGAAATTAAACGTTTTTCTGTCCAGGGGGATGAAGCGTGACTTCAGATCTCAGTTCCTATATGAACGAATGTAAGAAACTGTTGGATGAACAACTTCCCGCATATATTGACCGTTTGGAGATGCCGGAATCATTGAAGGATGCGATGTTGTATTCGATTCATGCCGGTGGAAAACGTATCCGTCCAATATTAATGCTCGCTACCGTTGAAGCATTTGGTCACTCCATTAAAGAAGCCATTCCAGTGGCGTGTGCGGTTGAAATGATTCATACTTACTCATTGATTCATGATGACTTGCCTGCAATGGACAATGACGATTTACGTCGAGGTAAACCAACCAACCATATCGTTTTTGGAGAGGCGACTGCAATTCTTGCTGGGGATGCGCTATTGACCCAAAGCTTTGAACTTATTGCAGATTCCAATTTAACAAGTGAACAAAAAGTTGACTTGATTAAATTGTTATCACACGCTGCTGGTCCTTCCGGAATGGTAGGAGGACAAATGGCGGATTTAGACGGGGAGAAGCAAGAATTAACGCTAGAACAACTTGAATACATTCATCATCATAAAACAGGAAAACTTCTTGTATTCTCTATTATGGCTGGGGCAATAATTGGTCATGCAACAAGTCATCAACGTGAACATCTACGTGCTTTTGGCGAACACATAGGTCTTTCCTTCCAAATTAGCGATGATATACTTGACGTTGAAGGAGAAGAAGGGAAGATCGGAAAACTTCCTGGTAGTGATGAAACGAACGAAAAAAGTACGTATCCAAAGCTTCTCACGCTAGACGGAGCAAAAGAAAAACTTAATCATCACTTTAAAGAGGGATTAGCCCATCTAACTGCTGCTAACGTACAAAAAGACACGTTACAATCTATTGCGAAATTTATTGTAGAGCGGGACCACTAACACATAATTGAGCATAAAACTAATGTGTGGTATAATAAATTAAGACTGAGTGGTGCAGTATTCTAGTCAGTTCGCCATTTCTGAAGGCGGGCCTAAAAATCCGCCATAGGGCACATCGATGAAGTTCCTGGTGTTGGCTTGAGTCGCCCAGACTTGGGTCGATGCTGGGAGTTAAGGTCGCAGGGCGATCCACAAAGGCATGTGGGCGTTGACCCTGCTTCCGCGGAGGCCCATTCTTGTAGCAGAGCGGTTAACGCTGCCTGCTATGAATTGGGGTATGAACCTGTTGCAGCTGCATGGGAACGCAGTTGAACAGCGTAGCCTGCCTTGAGTGGAGCTAGAGGGGATTATGGATTATTGGAAATTTGCAGCTCGGCCGGCCGCTTTTTTCCTACCACCCATATGAAATCTGCTCTGCAAAAGAGGCTAGGAAATGTGTGGAACTGTTGAGGAAAACTCCTAGACTGTTCCGAGTGACACTTAAAGGGGATTATAGTGCGGACTAAGTGGTAATCCAGTCTAGCGCATGGTGACTACGCTAAGATTGATGTAAAGGGAAACCGCCTGAACGGCGACGTTGAGGTATCAATCTGGGAAAACCTACTGGACCTAAGCCGCAGTCTTTACTCTTTAAGTGACCACTCTGCGATACATAATACAGCAGGGGTATTCAACTGACAGGGAACAGGGGGAAACGAACTGACCCCTTGATGTCCTGTTAGTTGAATACCTATTTTTATGTGATTATATAATGGACAAGGAGTAGATATGAAAGCTTCCGTATCAAAATCCATAAACTGGAGTTTAGCTATTGCCGTTATCACACTTGTGTTAGCGGCTATTTTTTCAATTATATCAACAGCGGTATTAAGTGGAGTTTCATGGGCAATTGGTATGATTGTGGTTCTTTTGATCGTTCTAATTGGGATATTCTTTGATACAATTGGTGTAGCTTCTACTGCCGCAAACGAAGTGCCATTTCATGCGATGGCCGCAGAACGTCTTACTGGTGCGAAACATGCGATCTTTGTGACACGTAACGCAGATCGTGTTGCAAGCTTCTGTAATGATGTAATTGGTGATATATCGGGTATTATAAGTGGTACAGCCTCTGCAACCGTTGTCGTCCAATTAACACTTCAGCTTGGACATAGCGATGGATCTTTGTTTCAATATATAATATCAGTAGTATTTACAAGCGTCATTGCTGCGTTAACGGTTGGAGGAAAAGCGCTCGGAAAAACGTTTGCCATCCACTTTTCTACAGGTATCATTTTTCAAGTAGGTAGATTTTTATACTATGTAGAAAAAACATTTAAGATCAAGATGGTGGACAAACAATCCAAAAAGAAAAAGGGAAACCGTAAATCGAAATAAGAAGGGGAGGACATTCCCATGGATTTAGAAAAGATTGAGAATCCTAAGTTTCTAAAGAATTATGATATGAACGATATGACCGAGCTTGCTGAAGAGATTAGAAGCTTTTTAATTAACAAACTATCCGAAACTGGTGGACATCTTGGACCTAATCTTGGCGTAGTAGAACTTACAATCGTGCTTCATAAAATTTATGATAGCCCAAAAGATAAATTTATTTGGGATGTTGGCCATCAGGCTTATGTCCATAAAATCCTCACAGGACGAGCTTCGAGATTTGATACGCTACGTAAATATAAAGGTCTTTGTGGTTTTCCAAAACGAAACGAAAGTGAGCATGACGTCTGGGAAACTGGGCATAGCTCTACTTCACTATCAGCAGCGATGGGGATGGCGGCTGCTCGAGATATGAAAGGCTCTGACGAAAGTGTAGTTGCGATTATTGGAGATGGGGCTCTTACAGGAGGGATGGCGCTTGAAGCTCTTAATCATATCGGACATGAACAAAAAGATATGCTCGTCATCTTAAACGACAATGAAATGTCCATTGCTCCTAACGTAGGTGCTCTTCATAACATTTTAGGAAAGCTCCGCACAGCTGGCAAATATCATAAAGCGAAAGATGAACTTGAGTATTTACTAAAGAAAATCCCTGCGTTTGGCGGAGCGCTAGCTTCAACGGCTGAGCGCGTGAAAGATGCCTTGAAATATTTGTTGGTTTCAGGAATTTTCTTTGAGGAGCTTGGTTTTACCTACCTTGGACCAGTAGATGGTCATGACGTTGAAGCGTTAATGGAAAACGTTAAATATGCTAAGAAGACAAAAGGACCGGTCCTTATTCACGTACTTACGAAAAAAGGAAAAGGCTATCAACCTGCAGAAAGCGACCAAATTGGCGTTTGGCACGGTGTGAGTCCTTATAAGATTGAAGCAGGTGAACAAATTAAACCGAAAGTTGCAGCGCCTGGATATAGTAAGGTCGTTAGTGAAACAGTGCGAAAGCTTGCAGAGAAGGACGATCGCATCTCAGTCATCACGCCAGCAATGACAGTAGGCTCTAAGTGGGAAGCATTTGAAAAACAATTTCCAGAAAGGCTTTTTGATGTTGGTATAGCTGAGCAGCATGCTACTACAATGGCTGCAGGACTTGCAACTCAGGAGTTAAAACCGGTTTTATCGATTTATTCTACGTTTCTTCAAAGAGCTTATGATCAGCTCGTTCATGACGTTTGCAGACAAAACTTGAATGTTTTCCTAGCGATTGATCGTTCTGGTCTTGTAGGAGCAGATGGTGAAACGCACCAAGGTGTTTTTGATATCTCATTCCTTAGACACTTACCTAATATGGTCCTTATGATGGCGAAAGATGAGAATGAATTGCAGCATATGGTTTATACTAGTTTGAAGTACAATCAGGGACCAATTGCTGTACGCTATCCTAGAGGGAACGGGATTGGTACGAAGATGGATCAAGAACTAAAGGAAATTCAAATTGGTAGCTGGGAAGTTATTCGTGAAGGTACGGATATTGCTCTCTTATCATTTGGTCCTACGTTACAAGATCTGTTGAGTGCTGCGGATAAATTAGAAAAAGAAGGTATTTCAGCTCGTGTAATTAACGCTCGCTTCATAAAACCTTTAGATGAGAAAATGATCGCAGATCTCATGCAAGAAGGCTTACCGATGCTAACAGTAGAAGAAGCTATACTCCAAGGTGGATTTGGTAGTGCCATTCTAGAATATGTTAATGACAGTGGCTATCAGCATGGTGGTATTCAACGAATGGGAATTCCCGATGCTTATATCGAACACGGCAGTGTAAGTGAGTTATTAAAAGAAATTGGATTAACTTCAGATGACATTGCTGAGAAAGCAAAGAAAATGATTCCAGCAAAACAAAAGAGGGCATAAAAAAGCATGGCAAAAAAAGAAAGACTAGATGTACTCCTTGTAAACCGAGGTTTAATTGATACGAGAGAAAAAGCAAAAAGAGCAATCATGGCAGGTCTTGTCTTTTCAGAGACGGAGAGGATGGACAAACCAGGCATGAAAGTGCCAGAAGATATTCTTCTTCAAATTAAAGGAGATACGCTACGTTATGTTGGACGTGGGGGTTTAAAGTTAGAGAAGGCGATTGATGTCTTCTCTCTGGATCCCAAAAACAAAGTGGTTTTAGATATTGGTTCTTCTACTGGTGGTTTTACAGACTGTGCACTTCAAAATGGCGCTTCCCTCGTTTATGCACTTGATGTAGGTTACAATCAATTAGCCTGGAAACTGCGAGTAGACGATCGTGTGGTTGTAAAAGAAAGAACGAATTTTCGATATGCTGTCAGAGAGGATTTTGAACAAGGACTCCCTGATCTCGCCACAATAGATGTCTCATTCATTTCTTTAAAATTAATCCTACCTGTATTAAAAGGGATTTTGAAAGAGAAAGGTGAAGTTATCGCCCTCGTCAAACCGCAATTTGAAGCAGGCCGTGGAGAAATAGGCAAAAAAGGAATTGTCCGTGATAAAAAAATTCATCATCGTGTACTCAAAGAAATGATGGATTTTGCTGAACTAGAAGGATATCAAGTAAACGGTATATCATATTCACCAATAACTGGTGGCGAGGGAAATATCGAATTTCTATTATATCTTGGCTGGAAACAGGAGAACAAAGTCGAAAATGTTCCTTCTGCAGAAGAAGTCGTTGAAGAAGCACATCAGAAATTATAAAGGATACACGATGTGTGTCCTTTTTCTCGTTTAACATTCTATCAGGTTTTCTGAATTCGGAACGTTGGACTTTTCTTTTAGTAAGTGAATATTTATGAGGGTCTATACAAAAAAGGTTTGGGACTATATAATAAGGCTGTCAGATTTTACTTGCCGGAGGTTATACAATGAATAAGGGACAACGCCATATCAAGATACGAGAAATGATTGCCAATCAAGATGTTGAGACGCAGGATGAGCTCGTCTATTGTCTTAAAAGCGCAGGATTCAACGTTACGCAAGCAACAGTTTCAAGAGATATTAAGGAGCTACATCTTGTTAAAGTGCCAACAATCGACGGCAGGTATAAATACAGTCTGCCAGCAGATCAGCGCTTTAACCCGCTTCAAAAATTAAAAAGAACTTTAACAGACGCGTTTATTAGTATCGATCATGCGGATCACCTTATTGTAATGAAAACGCTTCCTGGTAACGCTAATGCTATCGGTGCTCTAATCGATAATTTAGACTGGGAAGAGATTATGGGGAATATAAGCGGAGATGATACAATTCTCATTATTTGTAAGAGCGCCGATGCGGCCCCGATGTTATCACAACGGTTTATTGATATGCTGTAGAATATGAATGAGGATCTTTAAAGGTGGGAGAATATGTTAGCGGAACTATCCATTCGTAATTTTGCGATCATAGAAGCGATTACCGTTTCATTTGAGCGTGGGTTAACCGTTCTTACTGGAGAAACAGGTGCTGGTAAATCCATCATTATTGATGCCATAGGGCTATTAGTTGGTGGGAGAGGTTCAGCTGAATTCGTTCGTTATGGAACGAAAAAAGCAGAAATTGAAGGATTATTTCATATTGATACAAACCATCCAACGGTGCAAAAACTTGAAGATGTCGGAATCGAATTTACAGATGACATGGTAGTACTGCGCCGTGATATTTCACATACAGGTAAAAGCATCTGCCGAGTAAATGGAAAGTTAGTGACGCTTGGAATTTTGAGAGAGATTGGTCAAACGCTTATTGACATTCACGGTCAGCATGAACATCAGGATTTAATGCAATCTGATAAGCATCTTACTTTGCTCGATCAGTTTGGAGAACGTTCAATTGGTCCGGCTCTTTTTGAATACAGGGAAATCTTTCAAAGATACAAAAAAATCCAGCAGCAAATGAAAAATTTAACCGAGAATGAACAGCAGATGGCTCATAGGCTGGATTTAATTCAATATCAACTTGAAGAAATCACGAAAGCTGAGCTTTCTCCTAATGAAGATGATCAGTTAATGGACGAGAAATTACGATTAGGTAATTTTGAGAAACTATATACCGCTCTTCAGGATGTTTATGATTCCCTACATGGAGATAATAAAGGACTAGACTGGGTAGGGCTTGCGATGTCACAACTAGAGTCAGTTGCGGACCTTGATGAAGAACTACAGGGATACCATGAAGAAGTAGCTAATCAATTTTATCTACTTGAAGAAACGGCAGGTAAATTAAATACATATCGTGATCAACTTGAATTTGATCCCGCACGATTGGATTTTGTAGAAGAACGACTAAACGAAATCCAATTATTAAAGCGAAAGTATGGAGAATCGGTAGAAGACATATTGGAATATGCAGCTTCGATTGAAGATGAAGTAGATGAATTATTAAACAGAGAAGATCGCGTAGACGAGCTACAGGCTGACTTAAAGGGTATTAAGGCTGATTTAACAGTAGAGGCTCATAATTTGACCGGTCTGCGAAAAAAAGTAGCTAGTGAGCTTGTTGGATCAATTCACCATGAGCTTAGAGATCTTTATATGGAAAAAACAGAATTTGCAATTCATTTTAATGATCGTGATGAAAGTAAGAAAGACTTTTTCCATCGATCCGGACAAGATGATATTGATTTTATGATCTCTACCAATCCAGGCGAGCCGCTTAAGGAGCTTTCTAAAACGGCTTCTGGTGGCGAGTTATCTCGTATCATGTTAGCGTTGAAGTCCATCTTCTCAAAACATCAAGGTATTACATCAATTATATTTGACGAAGTAGATACTGGTGTAAGTGGAAGGGTCGCTCAAGCGATGGCGGAGAAGATACAGCGTCTTTCAGCCGGGTCTCAAGTACTTGTAATTACTCATCTTCCTCAAGTTGCAGCCATGGCTGATCATCACCTTTATATTTCAAAAGAAGAAACGGGTGAAGGTCGAACAAAGACAAGTGTTGGAAATTTAAGTACAGATGAGCAAATAGAAGAACTTGGAAGAATGATTGCTGGCGCCGAAATGACAGAGCTTACAAAGAAACATGCAAAAGAATTGTTATATCAAGCAAACCAAATTAAATCATGATATGTAATGCTATCCAACTGAGGGTAGCATTTTCATTTTTAGAGGTTATAATAACGGCCACTCAAGGCAAAATTATAGATACAGCCATGTTGGAGGTGTGAGCAAGAGCGAGGAGAGTGAAGGATTGAAGATAGAGATGTTTCGAAAGCTGTTAGGAGTAGTTCTCCTTGGAGGTTTAATCGTAATTGGTTTTTCAAAACCAATACAGTTATTTTTATCAATTCCTGATGAGATTATCATGTTTGAAGGAGATCAAACAACAATATCCTCTGTTACTACTGCCGTTGCAACGCTTGGAAGCTCTGAAGTCGCAAGTCTTATCCCGGTGGGGAAAGAAATTGCGGTTAACGGCGCCAAAAGCGGTTCTGATATTCTGGATTTAACTGTTGGAAATATTCCAATTAAAAAAGTTGATGTGAAAGTTCTTCCTGATTTTAAAGTTATACCTGGTGGACAATCAATTGGCGTAAAATTAAACACTCGTGGTGTACTCGTTGTTGGTCACCATTTAATTCATACGAATCAAGGAGATCGGTCACCAGGAGAAATTGCTGACATTCAAGTAGGCGATATTATCACTAAGATAAATGGTCAAGCCGTTCAAAAAATGAGCGATATTGGCTCGATTGTAAAAAAAGCAGCAAATAGTGGCCAAGCATTAGAAGTGACGATTGTAAGAGAAAACGAAGAACTTAGTAAGAAGTTGGTTCCTGTTAAGGATAAACAAAATGAAGCATACAGGATTGGGTTGTATATACGTGACTCTGCAGCAGGAGTTGGCACGTTAACGTTTTATCATCCAGATTCGAAAAAATATGGTGCTCTAGGGCATGTTATTTCTGATATGGATACGAAGAAGCCAATTGTTGTTAATCGGGGAGAAATTTATCCCTCTTCTGTAACATCAATTGAAAAAGGTAGCAACGGTCACCCTGGTGAAAAGCTAGCAAGATTTTCTAAAACGGATCAAAAGCTGGGTACAATAACACGGAACAGTCCTTTCGGTATTTTCGGAGAAATGAACCAAGAAGTAAAAAAAGGCCTGTATGATAAGCCAATGCCGATTGCACTATCTCATCAAGTGAAAGAAGGTCCAGCTAAAATTTTAACAGTAGTAAAAGGTAGTGAGGTAAAAGAATATGATGTAGAAGTTATCAGTTCAATTCCTCAGAAGTTCCCTGCTACAAAAGGAATGGTTATAAAAGTAACTGATCCTCAGTTGTTAAATGAAACGGGTGGGATTGTACAAGGAATGAGTGGAAGCCCTATTATTCAAGATGGAAAAGTAATTGGAGCGGTTACTCATGTGTTTGTTAATGATTCCACTTCAGGCTATGGCGTTCATATTGAATGGATGTTAGAAGAAGCTGGT
Source organism: Bacillus sp. Cs-700 (assembly GCF_011082085.1). Taxonomy (NCBI): domain Bacteria; kingdom Bacillati; phylum Bacillota; class Bacilli; order Caryophanales; family Bacillaceae; genus Bacillus; species Bacillus sp. Cs-700. The sequence goes on along the minus strand of NZ_CP041063.1, from coordinate 1,058,954 downwards.
ATTAATATTTATGAAGAAAGTCGTAATGAAAAGCGAACAGCGAGCTAAAAAAGCTCAATGTTCGCTTTCTTTCATTTTCAAACCATGGTATACTTTGGGTGAAGAAAATTCGACAAAATTGAAAGATTATTCAGAAAGTGTAATTATGTGTAGTAAATTGAAGTATGCTAGAGAATGATGAAGAATAAATATTGTTTTTAAATGTTTTTAGAAATTTTAGAGGGAATTTACAACTTCCGTTGAATTTCTATACTACTACGGTAACCAAACTTGTGGAAGGAGAGACGGAGCCGTGCAAAAAATAAAAGTATGTCTAGCTGATGATAATCGCGAATTGGTGAATTTAATTGAGGAATATATGTCACGACAAGAGGATATGGAGGTAGTCGGAACCGCTTCCAATGGTCAGGAATGCTTAGAAGTTCTTGAAGATCAAGAACCTGATGTACTTGTACTTGATATTATTATGCCGCATTTAGATGGCCTGGCTGTTCTCGAACGTTTAAGAGAAATGAATTATACTTGTAGCGTTATTATGCTCACTGCCTTCGGTCAGGAAGACGTAACGAAAAAAGCAGTAGATTTAGGAGCATCCTACTTTATTTTAAAACCGTTTGATATGGATAATTTAGCAAGTCATGTAAGGCAAGTGAGTGGTAAGAAAACAACATTTACAACAAGTAATGGCTCATATAAGCGTCCTCAGCGTGAAAGTCGCCCTAGAAATCTTGATGCGAGCATCACGAGTATTATTCATGAAATCGGGGTACCGGCACATATTAAAGGTTATATGTACTTAAGAGAAGCGATTACGATGGTTTATAATGATATTGAACTATTAGGTTCAATCACGAAGGTCCTATATCCTGATATTGCGAAAAAATTCAATACAACTTCATCCAGGGTTGAACGTGCGATTCGTCATGCGATTGAGGTTGCTTGGAGTAGAGGGAATGTAGAGTCTATTTCAAACTTGTTTGGCTATACAGTGAGTATGTCTAAAGCGAAACCAACAAATTCTGAGTTCATTGCAATGGTTGCTGATAAGCTTCGGATTGAGCACAACATGGATAATTATTCTCACACTAGGTAAATCCAATTCAAACATAAATCAAGTTATCTCTATTTGAGAATTGATGAAAGCTTAACAGAACGTTTCTAATTAATATGGAAAAACAAAGCCCCTTCTTTTGTGAAGTGGGCTTTGTTTTTATGTCTGGGAGATGACTACAATGTGAACCTGTGCTGTTACGAAGGATCTTTTAGTAAAAAATTACTGTTTTTTAGAAGAGAATCTTGGCTGGACTTTATTTCGCTTGCGATCGCGATAGAAAATAAATCCACCAACGAAAGCAAGGCCAGCGATAAGGAAAATGAGGCCGAGAATAAATTGAACAACAAGAGAAGTGAACGGTGGGTTTACTACACCGAAAAGAACATCTCTCATTAATTTGATACCGATAACGCCGGTGATTCCTGGAATTAATACGACAAGCAAAGCAACTAACCTCATTACTGGTGCACCCTTTCTACACATTCTTAGTGCTATTGTAGCGAAGTAGGAATGAAGTGTCCATCAGTGTTTGCAACTAACAAAAAACGATAAAAATAACCGTGCATAATTTGTCAAAATTAAAAAAGAGATGTATGATTAGTATGAAATATATTGCATGTATAGGGTGCAGGTGATGAAAAAGTTGCGAACATGTATGATTGTAGGTGCTGGAAGAGGCGGATTGGCGCTTTTGCAGATTTTGCAGGAAACTAAAATGATGAAAGTTATTGCGATGGTGGATTGTCACCAAGGCGCTCCTGGTATTCTTAAAGCTCGTAATAGTGGGATAGCTGTATTTGAAGACTGGAAAGTAGCGTTAAATCAATTTGAAATCGATGTCATTGTAGAAGCTACCGGAGATGAAGCGGTTTTTGAAGAAATAAGAGACAGGCGAGAAAAGCATACTGTCCTGATTCCAGGATCGGTCGCTAATATTGTTTTAAAACTTATTGAAGAAAAAGAAATATTAATTGATACGTTACGACATCAATCCAAACAACAAGAAATTATTTTAGATTCAACACATGATGGTATGATTGCTGTGAATGTGAATGAGGAAGTAACCTTATTTAATCGAAGTGCCGAGAAAATAACGGGAATTAGCAAAGAGCTCGCGGATGGAAAAATAATTGGGTCTCTTATGGCTTCAAGTAGACTTCCACGCGTTCTTTCGTCTGGAAAAGCGGAAATTAATAAAGAACAGTTACTTCCTAATGGTAAAAAAATTATTACCACGAGAATTCCGATGTTTAATGATGAAGGAAAACGCATAGGCGCTTTGGCTGTTTTTAAAGATATGACTGCAATTGAACAGATGGCGCAAGAGGTAACGAATTTAAAAAGTGTTCAATCAATGCTCGAAGCTATTATACAGTCTTCTGACGAGGCAATCTCAGTAGTGGATGAGACTGGGAAAGGGCTTATGATCAACCCTGCCTACACAAGATTAACTGGTCTTCAACGGGAAGAAGTAATTGGAAAGCCGGCGAATACAGACATTTCTGAAGGTGAAAGCATGCACATGCGTGTACTCAGAACGAGAAAACCAGTGCGTGGCGTGCAAATGAAAGTCGGCCCCGCAAAAAGAGAAGTTGTTGTTAATGTTTCACCAGTTATAGTAGATGGTCTATTAAAAGGAAGCGTCGGTGTGATTCATGACATTTCAGAACTACACTCTTTGAACAATCAACTTCAACGAGCGAGACAAATAATCAGAACACTTGAAGCAAAGTATTCCTTTGAAGATATTATCGGGAAGTCAGAGGAAATGACTTTCTCTGTACAACAAGCGAAACTGGCAGCCTCGACGCCAGCAACGGTTCTTCTTCGTGGTGAATCGGGAACAGGTAAAGAACTATTTGCCCATGCCATACATAATGCAAGTGATCGTAAATACAACAAATTTGTCAGAGTGAACTGTGCTGCTATTTCTGAATCCTTATTTGAAAGCGAACTTTTTGGTTATGAAGATGGCGCATTTTCAGGTGCTAGGCAGGGTGGTAAACGAGGGCTTTTTGAGGAGGCGAATGGAGGGAGTATATTCCTTGATGAAATAGGGGAGGTATCTCTAGGGACTCAGGCAAAGCTTCTTCGCGTTCTTCAGGAGCGAGAAATAGTTCGTGTAGGTGGAGCGAAGCCAATTTCAATTAATGTAAGAATAATTGCAGCAACAAATGCGAAACTGGAAAAAAGAATAATCGATGGTTCATTTAGGGAAGATTTATACTATCGATTAAATCGACTGCCGATTCAAATAGCTCCTTTGAGACAACGGAAAGAAGATATTACCGCCCTTGCGAAACATTTACTTACGAAAATTAATCAAGATTATGGGAGAAATGTTAAAGGGATAACGGATGCGGCTGTTGACTATTTAAAATCTTATGATTGGCCAGGTAATGTTAGGGAGTTTGAGAACGTTTTGGGAAGAATTGTGATTCATATGGATGTCTCTGAAACGATGATTGATTCGCACCATCTCCCATCATTATTGAGTGAGAAAAAAGACGCTGATGTGCTGTTCGTTGAACGAACACCTGACAAAATGTTGTCTCAGCTAGTCGATGAATTTGAAAAGAAGACAATTCGTCAAACTCTTGCCCATTATGAGGGAAATAAAACTGCGACGGCAAAGGCATTAGGTGTGTCACTTCGTAATTTGTACTACAAAATGGAAAAACACGGTATTGAAAAGTCTGGCATGCAATAAATTGCGCGGTGTGCAAGATATTGCATATCCCATCAGCTTAAAACCTTGTAACGACAATAATGCGGAATTGGCACGGAACTTGCATAATAGTATGATGGCGTAGAGGGGGGACATCAATGAATCTAGATCAACTTGTAATGGAAGTATCCAAACAACCTAACAAAACGATTGCACTTGCTGCTGCTGCAGATAAAGAAGTGATTGAAGCGGTTCATAAAGCTATTCAGAAGCAACTGGCTTCATTCATTCTTTACGGTGATAAGCAAGATATCAAGCGAATGTTAACAGATGAAGGTTTAACTGAATCATCATCTCTTCAAATTGTGCATGTGGAGTCAGATCAAGAGGCTTCGAGGATGGCTGTTCAAGCCGTTCGAAATGGAGATGCCGATGTTTTAATGAAAGGAATGGTCTCCACTTCAGTAATTTTAAAAGAAGTTTTAAATAAAGAATATGGCTTGCGAAAAGGAAAGGTTCTTTCGCACGTAGCCGCATTTGATGTTCAAGGATATGAACGACTGATTTTTGTAACAGACTCTGGTATGAATATTGAGCCGGATTTAACGCAAAAGGTGGAAATTGTTAATAACGCCGTATCGATTGCGAGAAGTATTGGCATTGAGCGCCCTAAAGTTGTTCCGTTAGCCGCAGTAGAAGTCATTAATCCAGCTATGCAAGCGACGCTTGATGCATCGGCGCTAACTCAGATGAATAGAAGAGACCAGATTTCTGAATGCGTGATTGATGGACCACTCGCATTGGATAACGCTATTTCAATAGAAGCAGCAGAGCATAAGGGAATACAAAGTGAAGTAGCTGGGAAAGCAGATATCCTTCTTGTTCCTTCAATAGAAGTAGGGAACGCATTGTATAAATCACTTGTCTATTTTGCAAATGCAAAAGTTGGAGGAGTCATTGCTGGCGCTAAAGCACCAATCGTTTTAACTTCACGCGCAGATAGTTCAGAAAGCAAAGTTTATAGTATCGCGCTTGCAGTAAGTTCAGCTAAATAAAACTAGAGGATAACAGAGAGGGAGATTACTGATGGAACTTTTTACTTATATGGAGAAATACGATTATGAACAAGTGGTTGTTTGTCAAGATAAAGCTTCAGGATTAAAAGCGATTATTGCGATTCATGATACAACCCTAGGACCGGCTCTCGGTGGAACAAGAATGTGGACATACGCTTCTGAAGAAGCTGCATTTGAGGATGCACTTCGTTTAGCCAAAGGAATGACGTACAAAAATGCTGCAGCAGGTTTAAATCTCGGTGGAGGAAAAACAGTTATCATCGGTGATCCTCGTAAAGACAAAAATGAAGCGATGTTCCGTGCTTTTGGACGATATATTCAGGGGTTAAACGGTCGTTACATTACTGCCGAAGACGTGGGTACTACTGTTCAAGATATGGATACTATTCATGAAGAAACAGAATATGTAACTGGTATTTCACCAGCGTTCGGTTCTTCTGGTAACCCTTCTCCTGTAACAGCTTATGGTGTATATGTAGGAATGAAGGCGGCAGCAAAAGAAGCGTTTGGTACAGATTCTTTACAAGGTAAAACAGTAGCTGTTCAAGGTGTAGGAAATGTTGCCTATAATCTCTGCAAACACCTTCATGAAGAAGGAGCTTCTCTAGTTGTTACAGATATCAACAAAGAATCAGTTGATCGTGCAGTAACCGACTTTGGTGCAAAAGCTGTAGATCCCGACGACATTTACGAGGTAGACTGTGATATTTTTGCACCATGTGCACTTGGTGCAATTATCAATGACGATACAATTGGAAAAATTAAAGCAAAAGTTATTGCAGGAGCAGCAAACAACCAGCTTCGCGAAACGACACACGGTGATCAAATCCATGAGATGGGTATTGTTTATGCGCCAGACTATGTTATCAATGCTGGTGGTGTTATTAACGTTGCAGATGAGCTTTATGGATATAATCGCGATCGTGCAATGAAGCGCGTTGATGGCATTTATGACACTATTTCAAAAGTTATCGAAATTTCTAAACGCGATGGTATTCCTACTTATGCAGCGGCAGACCGTCTTGCTGAAGAAAGAATTGAGCAAATGAAGCAGTCAAGAAGTCAATTCTTAATGAACTCTCAGCATATTTTAGGTCATCGTAGATAAACGGAGGGTTTGGAGTGACAGATAAAGTATATAGACTTCTGGTAATCAACCCGGGATCAACTTCAACAAAAATAGGCGTATTTGATAATGAACGTGCTGTATTTGAGAAATCATTACGGCACGATACAGATGAAATCAATCAATTTAAAACAATCATCGATCAATATGAATTTAGGAAAAATACCATTCTTGAAGCGTTAGATGAAGAAGATATTAATATTTCGAGATTATCTGCGGTTGTAGGACGCGGTGGTTTGTTGCGTCCGATCGAGGGTGGAACATATTCAGTTAATGAACGTATGCTTGAAGATCTTCGTAATGGTTATTCGGGTGAACATGCTTCGAATTTAGGTGGGATTATTGCTTTTGAAATTGCTGAACAGCTCAATATCCCATCTTTTATTGTTGACCCAGTAGTTGTTGATGAGCTTCAAGATGTAGCTCGCCTTTCTGGAGTGCCAGAAATCGAACGTAAAAGTATTTTTCATGCATTAAACCAAAAAGCAGTCGCCAGACGAGTAGCTTCTCAATTAAATAGCAAATACGAAGATCTCAATCTTATCGTAACTCATATGGGGGGCGGGATTACTGTTGGTGCACACCGAAAAGGAAAAGTTGTTGATGTAAATAATGGCTTACACGGTGAAGGTCCATTCTCACCAGAACGTGCGGGAACAGTTCCTGTTGGTGATCTAGTCGCCATGTGTTTTTCAGGAGAGTATTACGCTGATGAAATCATGAAAAAGCTTGTTGGACAAGCAGGTTACGTTGGGTACCTTGGCACTAACGATGCCGTAAAAGTTGAGCAGCGAATTCACGCTGGAGATGAGAAAGCAAAACTTATTTTCGATGCTATGGCGTATCAGGTAGCCAAAGAGATTGGAGCGGCTAGTGCTGTTCTTGCTGGAGAAGTGGATGCGATCGTTTTAACTGGTGGTCTAGCTTATGGAAAACAATTTGTCTCTCAAATAACAGAGCAAATCAAGTGGATTGCTGACGTTCTCGTTCATCCTGGTGAAAATGAGCTACAAGCACTCGCAGAAGGTGGATTACGCGTGTTAAGAGAAGAGGAAATAGCGAAAATTTATCCTGTTTCTTCTGTGGAGTCAATGGTTTAGAGATGCTGACGCATTTTCATTAAAATTCATGTGCAGTGACTCTTTTAAAAAAAGGGGAATAAAACGTTTTATAAAGGAGAATTTGAATGGCTGAAGAATATGATCTCGTCATAATGGGTGGAGGTACTGGTGGCTATGTAGCTGCTATTCGTGCTTCCCAACTAGGTCTAAAAACGGCAATCGTTGAAAAGCGTGAACTTGGCGGTACTTGTTTGCATCGCGGCTGTATTCCAAGTAAAGCGTTACTTCGAAGTGCTGAAGTATATGCCACTGCTAAGCATGGAGAGAAATTTGGCGTGATGGCAAAGGAAATTGCGTTAGATTTTAAAAAGGTTCAAGAACGTAAGCAGGGAATTGTTGATCAGCTTCATAATGGCGTGAAGCACCTTATGAAACAAGGGAAAATAGATGTATTTGAAGGATTCGGTCGAATTCTTGGACCATCCATTTTCTCTCCAATGCCTGGTACGGTTTCAGTTGAAATGAATAACGGGGAAGAAAATGAAATGTTGATTCCTAAAAACGTTATTATTGCAACGGGCTCGAAGCCGCGTACGCTTCCTGGTCTCGAGGTAGATGGCGATTATGTAATGACCTCAGATGAAGCTCTTCATATGGAAAGCCTCCCGTCTTCCATTATTATTGTCGGCGGTGGCGTTATTGGAATTGAGTGGGCGTCCATGCTTGTTGATTTTGGTGTAGAGGTGACTGTCCTCGAGTATGCTGATCGTATTGTCCCAACCGAAGATAAAGATATCTCCAAAGAAGCACACAAATTGATGAAGAAAAAGGGGATCAAGCTTTTCACTGGCGCAAAAGTGATGGGCGAGTCCTTAACAAAGGATCAGGGTGTATCCATTCAAGCGGAACATGAAGGAGAAACGAAAACGTTCTCTGCAGACAAGATGCTCGTGTCAGTAGGACGGGAAGCAAACGTAAAAAACATCGGTCTTGAGAATACAACAATTGAAGTAGATAAAGGCGTTATTCAAACCAATGAATTTTTCCAAACGAAAGAATCTCATATATACGCGATTGGTGATGTAATTGGTGGTATGCAGCTTGCTCACGTTGCTTCACATGAAGGGATTACTGCAGTAGAACACCTAGCCGATCAAGATCCTACCCCAATCGATTATACTCAGGTTCCAAGCTGTATTTACAGCAGTCCAGAGATGGCAAGTGTAGGGTTAACGGAATCGCAAGCGAAAGAGCAAGGTCATAACGTTAAGATTGGAAAGTTCCCTTTTAAAGCAATAGGAAAAGCACTTGTTTTTGGAGAATCTGATGGATTTGTGAAAATTGTAGCTGATGCGGACAATGAGGATCTTTTAGGAGTACATATGATCGGCCCTCACGTAACCGATATGATTTCTGAAGCGGGTCTAGCGAAAGTTCTTGATGCGGCCTCTTGGGAAGTGGCGCATACCATTCATCCTCACCCTACACTGTCTGAAGCAATCGGTGAAGCTGCTCTTGCAGTGGATGGGAAAGCAATTCATTCTTAATAAAAGGTTTATTTAAGGAGGTAAAACATTATGGCTGAAAATCGTCATGAAGCATTAGGACTTTCAGATGAAAGAGTGCTTGAAATGTTTGAAACTATGTTAATGGCTCGTAAAATCGATGAGCGCATGTGGTTACTTAATCGAGCTGGTAAAATTCCTTTCGTTATTTCCTGTCAGGGACAAGAAGCGGCTCAGGTTGGATCTGCATTTGCAATGGATCCAGAGAAAGATTTTGTTGCGCCGTATTACCGTGATATGGGCGTAGTCCTTTCTTTCGGCATGACAGCAAAAGATCTGATGCTCTCAGGTTTCGCTAAAGCAGAAGATCCAAACTCAGCCGGTCGTCAAATGCCGGGTCACTTTGGACAGAAGAAGAACAACATCATTACTGGCTCTTCACCTGTAACAACTCAGGTGCCTCATGCAGTTGGTTTTGCTCTCGCGGGTCGCATGGAAGGGAAAGACCTAGTAACGTTCTGTTCGTTTGGAGAAGGCTCATCCAATCAGGGAGATTTTCATGAGGCTGCTAACTTTGCTGGCGTCCATAAGTTACCAGTGCTATTCGTTTGTGAAAACAACAAATACGCAATTTCAGTACCAGTTTCAAAGCAGTTAGCTTGTGAGAAAGTTTCTGATCGCGCGATTGGTTATGGAATGCCTGGTGTAACGGTTGATGGAAATGATCCACTTGCTGTTTATGAAGCTGCGAAAGAAGCGGTAGAAAGAGGGCGCCGAGGCGATGGCCCAACATTGATTGAGACTGTATCTTATCGTTTAACACCTCACTCAAGTGATGACGATGATCGCGCTTATCGTACGCGTGAAGAAGTTGAAGAAGCGAAGAAAAAAGATGCTGTTATTACGTTTGCAGCTTATTTAAAAGAAGTAGGCGTTTTGACTGATGAAATTGAAAAAGAAATTCATGAGCGTGTTCAAAAAGAAGTAGATGAAGCAACAGAGTACGCAGAAAATGCAGACTATGCACCGGCTGAAGATGCAATGAAGTATGTATACGAAGAGTAAGGAGGAACCATTATGCCAGTTATTTCATATATTCAAGCGATAACCCAGGCTTTAAGAGAAGAAATGCAGCGCGATGAGAAAGTTTTCGTACTAGGCGAGGATGTTGGTGTACGCGGAGGTGTTTTCCGCGCAACGGACGGTCTTTATGACGAGTTTGGTGAACACCGCGTGATTGATACACCACTTGCAGAATCAGCCATTGCTGGTGTTGGAATTGGTGCTGCTATGTACGGAATGAGACCTGTTGCAGAAATGCAGTTTGCAGATTTTATTATGCCTGCTGTTAACCAAATTGTATCTGAAGCAGCGAAGATTCGTTATCGTTCAAACAATGATTGGAATTGTCCTATTACAATACGTGCCCCTTATGGTGGTGGCGTTCACGGTGCACTTTATCATTCACAATCCGTCGAAGCGCTTTTTGCTAACGTCCCTGGACTTAAAATTGTTATGCCTTCTACCCCTTACGATGCAAAAGGGCTGTTAAAAGCTGCCATTCGTGATAACGATCCGGTCCTTTTCTTTGAGCATAAGCGTGCTTATCGGTTGATCAAAGGCCAGGTCCCTGAAGAAGAGTATACGCTTCCAATTGGAAAAGCTGATGTAAAACGTGAAGGTGACGATATTACAGTGATTACATACGGTCTAAGCGTGCACTTTGCTCTTCAAGCAGCAGAGAAGCTTGAAAAAGACGGTATTTCTGCACATGTTCTTGATCTTCGTACAGTTTACCCATTGGACCGTCAGTCAATTGTGGAAGCTGCGAAAAAGACAGGTAAAGTTCTCCTTGTTACGGAAGACAACAAAGAAGGAAGTATTATTGGTGAAGTTTCTGCCATTATTGCAGAAGAGTGTCTTTTTGATCTTGATGCGCCGATTCAACGCTTAGCAGGACCGGATGTACCGGCTATGCCGTACTCCCCACCAATGGAGAAGTACTTTATGCTGAATCCTGACAAAGTAGAAAAAGCAATGCGCGAACTAGCAGAATACTAAAAGATTGTAAGAAGTGGAGGGTTTATTATGGCAGTTGAAAAAATACTGATGCCTCAACTTGGAGAAAGTGTCACAGAAGGAACGATAGAAAAATGGCTCGTTGAAGTCGGTGATACTGTAAACAAATATGATCCAATTGCAGAGGTAAATACAGATAAAGTGAATGCGGAAGTACCTTCATCTTATTCAGGAGTTATTAAAGAACTAGTCGCTGGAGAAGGCGATACAATTGAAGTAGGTGAGCTTGTATGTTACATCGATGTTGAAGGTGGAGCTGCTAAAGAAGAAAAGCAGGAAGCGTCAACAGGTCAACAGGCGATTGAAAACATTTCTGAAGAAAAGAAAGAGCAGGATGAGGATCAGCCGATGAAACGTCGCTACTCACCAGCAGTTCTTCGTATGTCTCAAGAGAATAATATCGACCTTGAACAAATTAGTGGTTCTGGTAAAGGTGGGCGTATTACCCGGAAAGATATTCAGAAGGTAATTGACTCAGGTGAAATTCCAGCACCAAAGCAAGAACAAACTCCTGCTGAAAACAAAAAAGAAGCGAAGAGTGAAGCACCTAAAGCTCCAAAAGCTCCATCTAAATCAGTGTCAGAATCAAAAGCCGCTGATGTTCCTGTTGCAGAAGGCGATATTGAGATTCCAGTGACAGGTGTTCGTCGCGCCATTGCAAACAATATGCTTCGCAGTAAGCATGAAGCTCCACATGCGTGGACAATGGTGGAAGTGGATGTAACAAATCTTGTGGAATATCGTAATGGGATTAAAGATGATTTCAAAAAGAAAGAAGGATATGGTTTAACGTTCTTTGCTTTCTTTGTTAAAGCTGTCGTCGAAGCACTTAAAGAATTCCCTCAAATGAATTCAATGTGGGCTGGAGATAAAATCGTTCAGAAAAAAGATATTAATATTTCAATTGCGGTTGGAACAGATGAATCACTTTTCGTTCCGGTTATTAAGAACGCAGATGAGAAATCAATTAAAGGGATTGCTCGTGAAGTGAAAGAGCTCGCCCAAAAAGCAAAAACAGGTAAGCTCAAAGGTGAAGAAATGCAGGATGGAACGTTTACAGTAAATAACACTGGCTCATTTGGCTCTGTTCAATCTATGGGCATTATTAATTATCCTCAAGCAGCTATTCTTCAAGTAGAGAGCATTGTGAAACGACCAGTCGTTATGAATAACGGTATGATTGCTGTCCGTGATATGGTAAATCTTTGCCTCTCTCTTGATCACAGAGTACTTGATGGCATGATTTGCGGTAAGTTTCTTGCTCGAGTTAAAGAAAACCTAGAAACAATCTCAAAAGATAACACATCTGTTTACTAAAATGTACAGCCATCTCATTAAGGGATGGCTGTTTTTTTTTGATAGAATGAAAGCGTTTCTTGGAAAAGTGAAGTGATTCGCGATACAATAAGAAAGAAAGCGATTTGAATTAAGGGAGGAATCTAGCATGTCAATGGACTTTAATCTATTTATGAATGATGTTGTCGCGACAGCCCGTGAAGAGATCAAAGCAGCAGGATATAAAGAATTAACAACACCTGAAGAGGTTGAAGAGGTTGTGACAAGTAAAGGAACGACACTTGTGATGGTCAACTCAGTATGTGGTTGTGCAGGAGGCGTTGCGCGTCCTGCTGCAAGGTTGGCGATTAATAACGAGAAAACACCAGATAATCTTGTAACGGTTTTTGCCGGTCAGGATAAAGAAGCAACAGCAAAAGCACGTTCTTATTTTACAGGGTTTGCACCATCTTCTCCTTCGTTTGCTATTCTAAAAGACGGAGAAATCATTAACATGGTAGAACGTCATGAAATCGAAGGAAGCGATCCTGAAGAAGTATCCGGAATGTTACAATATTTATTCAATAAATATTGTTAATCGCTTTTCAGTGAGCACCAGGCAAAATGCCTGGTGCTTTTTTTATGCATTATTTATTCGTTTTAAATTTTATGAAACTAAATGTATTGGTGTATAATTGTTAAAATAACAGAATATACAGAAAAAAATTACTTTAATTTATATAAAAATATATGAATAAATATGTAGAACAAGAACGAGATATCTGATATAGTAATAAATATTCAAGTAATCGAATTATTATACATTTATCAGGGGGAATAAAAATGAAGAAAAATTGGTTAATCGTGATAGTAGGATTATTTATGGTTATGGGACTTGCTGCATGCGGATCTTCAAATGGAGATGCAAGTCAAGATGATGGCGCGAATTCAGAAAAAACTCTCGTAATGGGTACTTCTGCTGACTATCCGCCGTTTGAGTATATCGATTCTGCGCAAGGAGAAGAGATTATTGGATTTGATGTAGATATTGCAAATTACATCGCTGATGAATTAGGCTATAAAGTTGAGATAAAGGATATGGACTTTAGTGGACTAATTACTGCATTAAGCAGTGAGCGTGTCGATTTTGTTCTTGCAGGGATGACGCCTACAGAAGAGCGTAAGGAGAACGTTGACTTCTCGGATATTTATTATTCAGCTAACCATATGATCGTTTCTTCAACGGATAATGAAATGGTAAAACCTGAAGATCTCGATGGAGCAAAAGTAGGGGTTCAACTCGGCTCAATTCAAGAAGACAAAGCTAACGAATTAAAAGAAAGTGGAATCGAAATGGTAATCATCACGTTAAATCGTATTCCAGAACTGATTCAAGAACTTAAATCAGGACGTTATGATGCCATTATTATTGAAGATACTGTAGCAAAAGGCTACTTAGAAAGTAATGACGATCTAACTGGTGAGAATCTTCCTAATACAGAAGAGGCGGGGTCAGCTGTCGCTTTCCCGAAAGATAGTGAGTTAACGAAAGAGTTTAACGAAGTAATTAAGGAAATGAAGGATAATGGTAAGATGGACGAGCTTATCGAAAAGTGGTTTGGACAGGACACCGTAGAATAACATCATAGAAGAAAGGATGAACAGGCATGAATTTGGATTTCGGTCAATTCGTGCCTAATATTCCCTACATCCTCCAAGGAATATTGGTCACGTTAAAGTTTGTTAGTGTTTCAGCTATAGTAGGATTTGTACTCGGCACAATACTTGCTTTATTTAAAATCGGGCGAGTAAAGATGCTTAGTTGGCTAGCTGATGCTTATACATCTGTTTTCAGAGGTACCCCTCTTATCTTACAGTTATTATTATTTTATCATGCAACGCCTCAGTTAACAGGTTATGATATTTCAGCTTTTGAAGCGGGTGTTCTCTCATTTGGTCTCAACTCTGCCGCTTATATATCTGAGATAATACGAGCAGGAATTCGTGCCGTAGACACTGGACAAAATGAAGCTGCTGCCGCCCTGGGTATTCCTTATCGTCCAATGATGAAGGATATTATCTTGCCGCAAGCTATGAAAAACATTTTACCTGCCCTTATGAATGAGTTTATTACATTAACAAAAGAATCTGCGATTGTTTCTGTTATTGGTGTTTTTGATATTATGAGACGAAGTCAGATCGTGGCTGCTGAGAAATTCAAATACTTTGAACCGTTACTAATTGCAGGGATTATTTACTATTTGCTTGTTATGATTTTAACGCTGATAGGAAAAATAGTAGAAAGGAGAATGAGTCGCAGTGATTAAAGTAGAAAATCTTCACAAAAATTTCGGTAACAATGAAGTATTAAGTGGGATTAATACATCGATTAAGAAAGGTGAAGTGGTTGCGATTATAGGACCTTCTGGATCTGGTAAATCGACTCTTCTCCGGTGTTTAAATCAACTAGAACAAGTTAGTTCTGGTTCAATATGGGTGGATGATAAGAAACTAACAGATTCATCTACAAATATCATGAACTTACGTCAGACAATTGGGATGGTCTTTCAACATTTTCACCTATTTCCACATAAAACCGTTCTAGAAAACCTTATCTACGCACCAATGAAAGTGAAGGGAATAAAGCGAGATATTGCTGAGGCAAAAGCTCACGAGCTCCTTATACAAGTAGGTCTATCGATGAAGGCAAATGAGTATCCAAAGCGCTTGTCTGGTGGACAAAAACAGCGTGTTGCGATTGCTAGAGCATTAGCAATGGAACCAGAATATATGTTGTTTGATGAACCTACATCTGCACTTGATCCTGAGATGGTTAAAGAGGTATTAGACGTCATGAAAGATCTTGGGCAATCTGGGATGACGATGGTCATCGTTACCCATGAAATGGCATTTGCAAGAGAAGCGGCAGATCGAATTTTGTTTTTAGATGAAGGAAAACTTGTTGAGGAGAGTGAACCTACTTCATTTTTTAATCACCCTAAAACAGATAGAGCAAAAGTATTCTTAGATAAGGTGTTGTAAAGTGAACATTCGTGTTCACTTTTTTGTTTTATTAAGTGTTTATTATGTATTCAATAGGAAATTCACCATGAAAGCGTTATCTAAACGAAATTAACTGTTCAATCAAGAGAAAATGGTTTAGACTCTGATAATTGAAGGATATTAAAGAAGTAACTCTTATTGTGGAAGGAAGAATTTTTATTGAAAGTGAAAATTGGCTATCGAACGTTAAAAACAGCAATAGGAACTGGGGTTGCCATCACCATTGCGCAACTTTTCTCACTTGATAACTATGTTTCTGCCGGTATTTTAACGATTCTTTGTATTAAACCAACAACGAAACGATCATTTCGAAGTTCTTGGGAACGGTTTTTGGCTTGTTTACTTGGTATTGTATTTAGTGCAGTATTTTTTGAAGGAATTGGTTATACACCGTTTAGCATATCTTTATTGCTACTCTTCTTTATACCAGTGGTTGTTGCGATAAAAGCAACGGAAGGCGTTATTACAAGTTCAGTTATCATACTTCATATTTATAATTTCAATCAAGTAAGTTGGGGAATTGTATGGAATGAAGTAGCGATTATTGTCATAGGAATTGGGGTTGCACTTCTCTTTAATTTGTATATGCCAAGCCTTGAAAAAGATTTGTTGAATATCAGAAAACAAATCGAAGAAAAATTTTCAGTTATCCTAATGGAGTATGCTGTTTATCTTCGTGAAGGGGAAAGTAATTGGGATGGAAAAGAGATCATTGAAGTTGGTGACTTACTTCAGTATGCTAAGAACCTTGCACTCAAAGATATAGAAAATCACATGTTACGTGATGATGATAAGTATTATGTTTATTTTAAAATGCGCGAAAAACAATTTGCGATCTTGGAGAGGGTGTTACCAATTATTTCATCTCTTGATCAAACTTATATTCATGGTCGCACAATGGCTGATTTCATGGAGAAGCTTAGTAGCTCAGTAAAGCCCCAAAATACAGCAAATGTTTTTCTGGAAGAATTAGAAACGATGCGTGAGGAATTTCGGAATTCTCCACTGCCTGCAGATCGTGAAGAATTTGAAACGCGCTCAGCCCTTCTGTATTTTCTAAATGAAGTCGAACAATATTTGTTACTAAAGCGTTACTTTAAACCAGGAGCTTTTTCAAAAGCTGAATGAATCCTATAAATGGTTGCATGATAGAGAATAAAAGGAGTGATACATTTGTTCTCTATCATGTTATCACTGTATTTATCGGTATCCATTCTCTTTCCATTCGGTACTCAGCCAAATGCGGGTGATCCATTCCTTATTGTAAATAAGAAGGTGAACGAATTAGCTTATATTGATGGAAATGAAGTTCAGCGTATTTTATCGGTTGCGACTGGTAAAAGTATAGATCAGACTCCTGAAGGACTATTTACAATAATTGTGAAGGCGGAAAATCCTTATTACAGAAAGAAAAATATTAAAGGTGGAGTGAAAGAGAATCCGCTTGGTACAAGGTGGATTGGTTTTGATGCAAAAGGAACAAACGGTCGAATTTATGGCGTCCATGGAACAAATCGTCCAGATTCAATTGGGAAATATACAACTGCTGGATGTATCCGACTTTTAAATGAGGAAGTTGAACTGCTTTATAATGACATACCAATTGGAACTAAAATTCTAATTACTTCAAGCGATCAATCTTTTTATGAACTGGCAAGTAAAGCTGGAGCGATAGGAGAAAACATCGAATGAAAGTGATCATAAAAAGAAGAAGCTGTCTAATGGCAGCTTCTTCTTTTCTATGCTTTGTTTCCTATATTTGTGAAATAGCTAGTTAAAAACGTTTTGACATTAAAACAGCATCGCTGTTGCTCCAGCAAATAAACTAAGAAGCATTGAAATAATCATAATATAAACAACGATCTTTGTAGCTTTACGAGGCATGAGAGTCCCTCCCAAAATAAGCATTCTATCGTTATTTTACAATGATTTGTTGGGTTGGACAAGTCTATCCTTGATGAAACTAGAAAGTGCTTCGACAAATTTTACGGATTTTAGAGGAAAACGCTTACTTTATCCAGAATTAGATATAAGTTAGACATCTAAATTTCAAATCAATTCAATTAGAGGAAGACAACCAGGGAGGAATGGGGATGGAGACAGAAAAGAAAGATTTTCAAAGTCAATTCGAGGAATGGAAAGCACTAACTGAAAAATTAATCGAGAAATTTCCGGAGAAAAAAGAAGCGTTTAAGACGAGCTCTGGAATTGACATAGACCGTCTTGGACATCCGGATCACTTAGATCAGCATTATATGGAGAAACTGGGTTTACCCGGACAATATCCATACACACGAGGGATTCAACCAACCATGTATCGTGGTAGAACATGGACAATGAGACAATATGCGGGGTTTGGCTCAGCTGAGGAAACCAATCGTCGCTTTCGCTATTTACTTGATCAAGGTCAAACTGGCTTATCCGTTGCCTTCGATCTTCCAACGCAGATTGGATACGATTCGGATGATATGATGGCAAAAGGAGAAGTTGGGAAGGTAGGCGTAGCGATTGATTCACTCGATGATATGGAAGCGCTTTTACGAGATATCCCCCTTGATAAAGTGAGTACGTCTATGACGATTAATGCGCCGGCATCTGTATTACTAGCGATGTACATCGTCGTAGCAGAAAAACAGGGAGTATCACAAGAACAAATTTCTGGAACGATCCAGAATGACATTTTAAAAGAATATATAGCAAGGGGAACGTATATTTTTCCTCCAAAACCATCTATGCGATTGATTACAGACATTTTTGCCTATTGCGCAGAGTATGTACCGCGATGGAATACAATTAGTATATCTGGCTACCACATTCGAGAAGCGGGTTCGACGGCTGCTCAGGAACTAGCGTTTACCATTGCGAATGGCATTGCTTATGTCGATGCAGCAATTGAAACGGGGTTAAAAGTCGACGATTTTGCGCCAAGGCTTGCTTTCTTTTTTAATGGGCATAATCAATTTCTTGAAGAAGTTGCGAAATTTAGAGCAGCGCGAAGAATCTGGGCTAAAATTATGAAAGAACGGTACGGTGCAAAAAAGCCGAAAAGTCTGCAGCTCCGCTTTCACACTCAAGTTGCTGGATCAACGTTAACAGCCCAACAGCCGGACAACAATATCGTTCGGGTGACCATTCAAGCACTTGCGGCTGTTCTAGGAGGGACCCAGAGCCTTCATACGAATGCGAAAGATGAAGCGTTAGCATTACCAACGGAAGATTCCGCACGGATTGCTCTTAGAACCCAGCAAATTATTGCAAACGAAAGCGGCGTAACAGATACGGTGGATCCCCTTGGTGGCTCTTATTTTATAGAAAATTTGACTGATCAGCTTGAAGCTTATGTTTTTGATTATATTCGTAAGATCGATGATATGGGCGGAGCCGTATCCGCTGTTGAACAAGGCTATATGCAGCGCGAAATTCACCAGGCTGCTTATGATACGCAAAAGAAAATCGAGAGTGGTGAAGAAGTCGTCGTGGGCATGAATCAATACAAGTTAGAAGACGAACCCAAACCAGAATTACATCGTATTGATCCAGAGCTTCAACGGAAACAAATTGAAAAGCTTGAAACTCTAAAGGCTACAAGAGATCAACATCGAGTGAGCGCTCGGTTGGAGGAGCTAAGGGCGGGAGCTAAAGGCACAAGTAATTTGATGCCGCTTATTATTAATTGTGTTCGAGATTATTGTACAGTCGGTGAAATATGCGGCATACTCCGAGAAGAATTTGGCGAATACACAGGAATCTAAACAAACGGGGAGTGGAAAGAGATGAAGAAGATACGCGTTTTAATTGCAAAGCCAGGTCTTGATGGTCATGATAGAGGCGCTCTTGTAATCGCTCAGGCCCTTCGTGATTATGGAATGGAAGTAATCTATACAGGTTTAAGGCAAACGCCACAACAAATCGTTACAGCTGCAATACAAGAAGATGTGGATGCGATTGGCTTATCATGCTTATCAGGTGCACATAATGAACTATTCCCTGAAATAGTTTCACTGCTAGAACAGCGCAATGCGGGGGATATAATTGTTGTGGGAGGTGGAGTTATTCCTTGGGAAGACATCCCGTTCTTAGAATCAAAAGGAATTCAAAAAGTATTTACACCGGGAACTCCAACAAAAGATACTGCCATCTTTATAGAAAAAGCTGTGTATGAGCGAGATGGAATTGATCAGTCCATAAAAGAACCGCCTAAAAAAATTGATCATATCGGAATTGCAGTATCTTCTCTAGAAGAGGCACTCCCTTTTTATGTGAACCAGCTTCATTTGAAATTAGAGGCAATTGAAGAAGTTGCATCAGAAGGCGTGAAAGTGGCTTTTATGAAAATCGGTGAGTCTAGAATAGAGCTTCTAGAGCCAATTGGAGAATCAAGTCCAATTGCTTCATTTATCAATAAAAGAGGCGAAGGAATTCATCACATCGCCCTTGCAGACGATCGAATTGAAGACAGACTACGTGAACTTTCTGAAAACGGAGTGAAACTTATTCATGAAACGCCTGTTAAAGGTGCTGGTGGAGCGAATATTGCATTTCTGCATCCTAAATCAGCAGGAGGGGTCCTGTACGAACTTTGTGATAAACCTTCGAAGGAGGCAGAATAATGGATATGTATGATAAAATCAACGAATTGTACGATCGACGGAGAGAAGTAGAGCTTGGAGGTGGGGATGAACGAATTAACAAACAGCATGAGAAAGGAAAGTTAACGGCTCGAGAACGGATTGATTTACTCGTTGACCCGGGTACGTTTGTTGAACTTAATTCGTTCATTGAACATCGATCTCAAGATTTTGGAATGGGAGATGTAAAAGCACCGGGTGAAGGTGTGGTTACAGGTTATGGAAAGGTGAATGGCCGTCCTATTTATCTATTTGCGCAAGATTTCACCGTTTTTGGCGGAGCGCTAGGTGAAATGCATGCCAAAAAAGTAGCACACGTTATGGATCTTGCAGCGCGTAATGGTGCGCCAATTATCGGTTTGAACGACTCTGGAGGTGCGAGGATTCAAGAAGGTGTGGTATCATTGGATGGGTATGGACACATCTTTTATCGAAACTCCATCTATTCTGGTGTGATTCCACAAATTTCGGTGATTATGGGGCCATGCGCAGGTGGAGCTGTTTATTCCCCTGCAATTACAGATTTTGTTTTTATGGTAGAAGATACGAGTCAAATGTTTATAACTGGACCAAAAGTCATTGAAACGGTTACACGTGAGAAGATTACAGCAGAAGACCTTGGTGGTGCGAAAGTCCATCGTTCTAAAAGTGGTAATGCTCATTTTACAGGTAAAACAGAAGAAGAGGTTCTCGCAAGCGTTCGTGATTTGATTCGTTATTTACCATCCAATAATGAAGAAAAGAGTCCCATCATTAAAAGTGAAGAACGTGACGATTTCTGTCCAGATCTTGCTGACATCGTTCCATTTGACGCAACGAGGCCCTACGATGTTAGAGCGGTGATTGATTCGGTAGTGGATAAAGACTCTTTTCTTGAGGTGCAAAAATATTTTGCGAAAAATATTGTGATAGGTTTTGCAAGAATAAAAGGTGAGACAGTAGGAATGGTTTGCAATCAGCCAAAAGTAATGGCTGGTGGACTCGATATTGATTCATCTGATAAGCTTTCACGCTTTATTAGGTTCTGTGACTCTTTCAATATTCCATTGATTACGTTTGAAGATGTAACGGGATTTTTCCCGGGGATCAAACAGGAGCATGGAGGTATTATCCGTCATGGAGCTAAAATTCTTTACTCCTATTCAGAAGCGACCGTACCAAAAATTACGGTTATCTTAAGGAAAGCATATGGTGGCGCTTATGTCGCTTTAAATTCCAAATCCATTGGAGCCGATCTTGTGTATGCATGGCCAAATGCTGAAATTGCCGTAATGGGTCCGGAAGGTGCAGCAAATGTGATTTTTGCAAGAGAAATTAATGAGAGTGAAGATCCGGAAGCAACGCGAGCTGCAAAGATTGAAGAATATCGTGAGAAGTTCGCGAACCCATACATAGCTGCTTCACGTGGGATGGTTGATGACGTCATCGATCCAAGAGAAACGAGAAAGAAACTGATTGAAGCGCTCGAATTGATGCGGAATAAGCACGAAGAACGCCCAAAGAAAAAACACGGCAATATCCCGCTTTAAACCGATTTCTAGGAGGCACAAACAACATGATTAATGAACAAAGACTAGTAGACGAATTTTTAGAGTTGGTTCAAATCGATTCTGAAACGAAACACGAGAAGAAAATTGCTGCCATTTTAAAGGAGAAATTCACATCACTTGGTGTGGAAGTAGAAGAAGATGATGCTGCAGAAAAGACAGATCATGAGGCAGGGAACTTAATCTGCACGCTTAAAGGGAACGTTGAAAAAGCAGATCCGATTTACTTTACTTCTCATATGGATACAGTAGTGCCAGGTAAAGGCGTCAAGCCATCCATCAAAGATGGGTATGTGATAACCGATGGAACAACGATCCTTGGAGCCGATGATAAAACAGGTTTAGCGGCTATGTTTGAAGCTATTCGCGTATTAAAAGAACAAAACATTGAGCATGGAACGATTCAGTTTATTATTACAGTAGGAGAAGAATCAGGTCTTCAAGGTGCAAAAGTTCTTGATCCCAAAAAGTTAATCGCCAAATTTGGTTATGCGCTTGATAGTGATGGTGAAGTCGGAAAAATCATTACCGCTGCTCCTACGCAAGCGAAAATAAAAGCAACCATTTATGGGAAAACAGCTCATGCTGGTGTTGCACCAGAAAAAGGCGTTTCAGCGATTACAATGGCAGCCAAATCAATCGCGAAAATGCCGCTTGGTCGACTTGACGATGAAACTACAGCGAATATCGGTCGTTTTGAAGGTGGTTCTCAAACAAACATTGTTTGTGATCATGTAGAAGTACTAGCTGAAGCGCGGTCTCTAGTTCCAGAGAAGATGGAAGCGCAAGTCGAGAAAATGAAACAAGCATTTGAAAAAACGGCTTCTGAAATGGGCGGTTCTGTAGAACTTGATATTAAAGTTATGTACCCTGGCTTTAAGTTCAGTGAAGGCGACTATGTTGTTGAAGTAGCCAAAAAAGCGATGGAAAAAATCGGGCGTCGCCCAGAACTATTAACAAGTGGCGGTGGAAGTGATGCCAATGTGATTGCTGGGCATGGTATCCCTACAGTCAATCTTGCAGTTGGTTACGAAGAAATTCATACAACGAATGAAAGGATGCCAGTAAAAGAGTTAGTAAAGGTATCTGAAGCAGTTATCTCAATAATTAAAGAAGTTGCCAATGCGTAGAAGCATTGTTTAGAACATTGTCGATTTTCGACAATGTTCTCTTTTTTGTTACATACACCTTTGTGGCACTGCTTCTATATTATGTTAAAATAGAACGGTATGATTATAATTATTGAAGTGGAAGCGGTGTTAAAATGGACTCTATTCAAACTCATAAACTTATGAATTATATGCGAGGAACTTATAAAGTGCTGGAAAATGAATGGCAAAAAAATGCGAGAGAAATTGGATTAACTCAAGCCGAACAGCATGTGATGTGGATTGTTTATTTGGAAGAAGAAGTTACCATTACAAGAGTTTCAGAAATTGGGCTTTGGGACGTATCAACAGTTATGCAGGTGTTAAAACGTTTGAAAAACAAACTGTTTGTCAAACTTGATAAGAAAGCGAACGACCGGCGCGTATCATACGTGACCTTGACGGAAGAAGGTCATCATAAAGTGGAAGCTAGTACGCAGTATTCATATGCGGTCATGAATTACTTAGATGAGTATCGCTCAAAATCAGCTGAGAATGCTGAGTTTCTAGATGCTATGTACGAATTTCAAATGGAATTCAACCAGCATTTTCACGGTAGTGAATTTGTGAAATGGGTAGAACGAAAGCAAGTACTCACCACGTGAGACAGGAGACCTCTCCTGTCTTTTTAGCATGAGTGGCGGGAAACGCAACGGTTTCGATAGAGGGCTTAAGGAGATGGATGGAATGGACCTTAGTACAAAGGGAAGAGGAAGAATTATTTTTCATGTGGATATGAACAGTTTTTATGCGTCTGTCGAAGTCGCTCATAACCCAAAACTTCGAGGTAAACCTCTTGCTATTGCCGGAAATGTAGAGGAAAGGCGGGGTATTGTTGTAACGAGTAGCTATGAAGCGAGAAAGAAAGGCGTCAAGACAACAATGCCTGTTTGGGAAGCCAAAAAGCACTGTCCTGAACTTCTCATTATGCCGCCTAATTTTCCACTTTACCGACAAACCTCTCTCCAAATTTTTGAACTATTAGAAACCTACACGCCACTCGTTCAGCCAGTTTCCATTGATGAAGGATATTTAGATATAACAGAAGATTGTGGACATCGGAATCCTATTGAAATAGCTGAGGAAATTCAAAATCGCATTCATGCAGAAATTGGCATCCCTTGTAGTATTGGAATTGCACCAAATAAATTTTTAGCAAAGATGGCTTCTGATATGAAAAAGCCTTTAGGGATTACCATTCTTCGTAAACGAGAGTTAGATCAATTGCTCTGGCCACTTGATGTTGGGGAAATGCATGGGGTAGGAAAGAAAACAAAAGAAAAATTACTTGAGCTAGAAATTAAAACCATCCACGATCTAGCTCATGCGAATCCTCTACAACTTGAAATGAAGCTAGGCATTAATGGAAGAAGGTTACATGAGCGTGCCAACGGAAGAGACAACCGCCCCGTTGATCCAGATGCGATAGATGAATTTAAAAGTGTTGGGAATTCCACTACGTTTCCGGAAGATCTTATTGATCATCACCGCATTCATACCGCACTCACAAATTTATCTGATTCTGTAGCTAAGCGGATGGCCAAAAAGAACGTTCTGAGTTTTAATATTCAGCTAACGATACGTTACAGTGATCGAACAACCGTTACTAGAAGTAGAAAACTTCAAAATCCCATATCTCAGTCTGCGGACATTCTTGAAGCTGCTCAAGCTCTCTTTGAGAAGAATTGGTCAGGGCAGCCGATTCGCTTACTTGGCATAACAGGACAGCAGCTAGTAGATCGAAACGAGGCCACTGTTCAGCTTGATTTATTTTCTTTTGAAGCGGATTCAAAACGACACAATCTCCAGAATACGATTGGTTCGATTCGATCCAAATATGGCGAGGGAGCTCTTCTTAAAGGAAATCAACTCGGTAAGGATGGAAGTCATAAGTTAAGAGATGAGAAAAGGCGTGGCACAAGTTTAGATCGTGACTTCCTCTGGAAGTATAAGCAAGATAAGGATTAATCGATATCTCTCCATCTAAAAAGGGGCTGCTAATATGACTATTGTTGAAAAGATGAAGCTTGTCCAACATGAAATGCAAAAAGTTCTAATCGGAAAGAAAAAAACGATTGAGTTGGTGATGATTTCTTTATTAAATAATGGTAATGTGTTGCTGGAAGATGTTCCTGGTACTGGAAAAACCCTTCTAGCTAAATCAATGGCTGTTTTACTAGGTGGCCAATTTAAAAGAATTCAGTTTACTCCAGATGTTTTACCAGGTGATGTGACAGGTATTCAATTTTTCAATCCAAAAAAGCAAGATTTTGAATTGCGTCCAGGACCAGTTGTGACGAACGTATTGCTGGCTGATGAAATCAACCGAGCAACGCCTCGAACGCAGTCGAGTTTACTAGAAGTAATGGAAGAAAAGCAGGTAACCATTGAAGGAATAACGCTCAAACTTCCGACGCCTTTTATCGTAATCGCAACGCAAAATCCCCTTGAATCACAGGGAACTTTTTCATTACCTGAAGCCCAAATGGATCGTTTCTTTATGCAGATGCAAAGCGGATATCCAACACCGATAGAAGAAAAACGAATGATTCAAATGATGAGGCTTCAAAATCCATTCGATGATTTGAAGTCGATTTTTGAAGATGGAGAAATTGAATTATTTCAAAAAGAAGTGAAGCGAGTGGCGCTTTCTGAAGTGATTGAGGATTATCTTCTAAGTATCGTCCAAGCGACGAGAAGCGGAGAGTACATAAGTGTTGGCGTAAGCCCGCGAGGAACGATTGCCTTTATGAAAGCAGCACAAGGAAAAGCCTTCATCGAAGGAAGATCATTTGTTACTCCTGAAGATATTCAGTTCGTGGCGCCTTATGTTCTCAGTCATCGTCTAGTCTTAACGATGGAAGGAGCGATGCGTAAGACGAAACAAGCTGTGCTTCAAGAGATTCTTACTCAAGTCGAGGTTCCGCTGGAAGTGAGTGGAGGGGCAACAACATGAGGTGGGAGTCGAAAACCACACTCTCTATATTCCTTTCTTCTTTTCTAGGACTAAGCTGGGTTTTGATTATTATTTCTTTTTATTTTCAATCGGTCGAGCTATTCATAGTTACTATGGCATTAATCCTACTTAGCTATGGAACCCGTATCTACTTAAAGAAAGCAGCTACATCTGTTCAGGTAGAAAATAAGCGACATACGATTAGGCTTTTCAAAGGTGAACATGAAACGCTCTCCTTTTCGATACAAAATCAAGGAACGTTACCGATTTGGAACGGCGAGCTGCGCTTTGCTGTTGAGCCCGTGATTCATCTCTCCCAACTTGAAATTGTTCAAAACACGAAAAACCTTCACTATTATAATATTCCTTTTTTTATTAGACGAAATGAACGTAAGAACATTTCCTTTTCCATCCATGCTTATGAAAGAGGAGCTACGCGAATAAGGAACCTTCAATTTATAATAAAGGATCTCTTTGGTTTAGGAAGCCGTTTATCTAGTTTTCAAGGCTTCTCACAAACAGAAATATTGATTTACCCTGAGTTAAGGGTGGTGCAAGGGGTAGAACAACTTTCGACTTATGAAATGGGGAGTCACGCTTATGAACATTCCCTCTATGAAAACTTGTGTGCTCCTGCAGGTGCACGAGAATATGCGAACTTTGATCCTTTTAATCGTATTCATTGGAAAGCTACGGCAAGAACATCAGAATTAAAAACGAAAGTGTACGAGCGTTCGATCGAGATGAAGTGGGTTTTTATTCTTGATTTGTCTGTTAAAAGAAAGAATAGTTCTGGGCAAGTCTCCAATAACATCGAAGCATATATTAGCCAACTGGCCTTTCTTTGTTCAGTCGCTACAAAACGAGGGATAGCGTTTGAAATCCATATTAATCTTGATCCTGAAGGACCTGCTTCTTCTATGGTACTTGAAGTGGGAGAGGGGAATGCTCAGTTAAGTAAGGCACTAGAGTTATTGGCTCGAATTGATGACACAAGACCGCTGTTATCTTTTGAACGAATGAGTTCATTGCTCCAAAAGCGATTATCGGAGCGCTCTGTTTTGATTCGATTAGGTGAAGCGATTCAATCAAAGGAAGAAGAAACATTTTATCAGTTTTTGAAGAGTATAGGTCATATGTGCTATGACGTGAAAATGTCGGATGATTATGCGTATCTTAGTAAGTTAGATAGGGTTCGGAATTAATGAAAGTACGTAGAGAACTTCCTCATCTTCTCTATTATATTTATGATATGGTTTTTGTGTATTTTCTTTTAGCGTTCTTTTATTTATATGAACAAACCTTCCCGCCTATTTTCCCTTTTCTTGTGCTTGTTCTTGGTGGCGGAAGTTGCTATTTTCTTCTTTATTTTAGAAATCGTGAACAAATCACCTTGTCGTGGATATTTCTGCTTGGCATCCTAACCGCTGTTGTTGGATTCGTGTTAGGAGTACCGCTTTTTTATTCCATTCTACTTTCGATTACAATCGCATGGCGTAGCTATGTCAACATTAGAGAGGTAACTCGACATGATGATACAATCGTTTTTTTCTTGAGTTTGGTTGGTTCCTTTCTATTCTTCCTTTTCAGTAATTCTTCAGAGTTAAGACAGGTCGTATTTCTATTTCCTCTTGTGCAATTTCTTTTGCTTCTCATATGTAGAGCCACTGTGGAAATAAGAAAAGTAGGTGGACTGAGACAAGCCAGATGGGTCATGAGTTCTATCCTTCTTTTGTTAGCTGTTTCCAGCGGCTTGTTTGGCATTATTATCTGGATGAAAGACCCTCTTATTAAGTTAATTTCTTATACAATAAGTGGAATTAGTTATGTTATTGGTTTACCAATCTACTGGCTAACCTCAAATCTTCCGATGCGCTCTGCGGATGATTCTTTTTTTTTAGAGGGGAATTCGTCAATGGAAAACCAACAAATGAACAAGGAACAAACGATAAATGGACAAAGTATAGACTTGCCACTTGAACTTATTCTCTACACCTGTCTTATCATTGCATTAATCGTTACATTCTTCATCATTTATAAAAAAAGGCTAGTACTTTCTCGACTTGAAGTAAGTAGCTTTGCTACTATAACGAGTGAAATGTTAAATACAAGGGAAGATAAGAAAGGAAGCCAATTAAAACCGCCTTTGAATCAGGTAAGAAAGCAAATTTTTAATTTAGAAATAAAGGCGCTGAAGTTTGGGGTTGGACGTCAAGCAGGAGAGACTTTAAGTCAATGGTTACGAAGGATTCCTGGTCATAGTGAACATAAGGATTACATTATAGCCATTTATGAGAAGGTTCGATACGGGACAGAAAGTCCTGATCGAGAGGAAGTTCTTCTCTACATGCAGCATATGAAGAGCCTCCTTAAGGAATTAAAGAGGCATGCTTTACAGAAGAGGAAAGAAAACAAGAAGAAATAAATCAAATACAAGGTGTGAAAGAAGTGGAACGACCATATTGCGAGTTCGGTCATACAAATATCCCCATACAGCTCCAGCTAACACAGCAGCGACAAGCAGAAGGAAAGCACCTGCATAAAAGTGGGCGCTCATATAGAGAAGCGCTGCTAGTAAAATCGGATATTTGATTTGAAGTGTTTTAAGCTCAGTTTGGACAAGTCCTCTCCAGAAAAGTTCTTCTCCTGGAATAATAATTAAAATAAGGCTAACATAGTGCCAAGCTTTATCTGGTGCGACAAGGGTGTAAAGTTCATTAACCTGTGTCATAAATTGAGGGAAAAGAACAAGCATAATTGTTTTTCCAAGAAAGAAAAGAATATAAAGGGAAACGCCACTTAAAATTCCGATAAAAAGGTGAGAAAGTGACGGCTTTTTCCATTTAACTTGACGAATTGACACTCCTCCAAGGAGAAGAAGAGAAACAGTAAAAAGTGGCCAAAAGAAGTCACTAAATAAATAGAAAGATAGAAATAATAGAAGATGTGAGAGAAATAGTGCAAGGAATAATCTTTTTTTTAACAGCATGATAAACAGCTCCTGTATGAAATTTATACTTACAGTGTAGCCGATCATCAAGATCTTTGCGATACAGAACTGATGATAAGGAGGTTTGATATGGAATTAACATTTCTAGGAACAGGTGCTGGTGTTCCTTCAACGAAACGTAACGTTAGTTCGACAGCTCTTCGTCTTGATTCTGGAGAAGTTTGGTTGTTTGATTGTGGGGAAGCGACACAACATCAGATTCTTTCTTCTACTATTACACTTAGTAGGCTGACCAAAATTTTCATCACTCACTTACACGGTGATCACATTTTTGGACTCCCTGGTCTTCTTGGAAGTCGTTCTTTTCAAGGGGGAGAATCAGAACTGAAGATATACGGACCAAAAGGGGTTGCTCATTTTATTGATACGGCCGTAAAAATTAGCGGTACGCACCTACGCTATCCACTCCAAATTGTAGAAATAGAAGACGACTTTCAAGTGCAAGAGCATGGTTTTACAATAAAGGTAGCTTTGTTAGAACATGGAATTGATAGTTTTGCTTATCGAGTAGAAGAAGCAGATAAGACAGGTGCATTAAATGTTGAAAAATTAAAATCATTAGGTGTACAACCCGGTCCGATCTATCAAAAATTGAAGAACGGAGACTCCATTACCCTAGACAATGGGAAAGTGGTGCATGCAGGTGAAGTAGTAGGTCCTCAAATAAAAGGAAGACATCTTGTGTATTGTGGTGATTCTCGGTTTAATGAGAAGACGATTGATTTTGCTTTAAATGCCGATCTTCTTATCCATGAAGCTACATTTTCCGCTCAGATGGCGTCGTTAGCATATGAGTATTATCATTCCACCACTGAGGAAGCTGCTCGAATTGCTAAAACTGCGAACGTAAAGAAACTTCTGTTAAATCATATTAGTTCACGTTACCAAGAAACAGATATGGTAGGTCTAATTAGGGAAGCAAGAGCCGTATTTGCAAATACGGACATAGTAGAAGATCAAATGACAATCCATATACCTATAACAAAACCGAGCTCAAAATGAGCTCGGTTTTTATTTAATTCCAACCACGTTCATACTGTTTCGGTGCCTCTAAGTCTGCGCCAAGTTCAGCTGCGGCGGTTCGCGCCCAGTAAGGATCTCTTAATAGTTCTCTCGCAAGTAAGACAAGGTCTGCGCGGTTGTTATGAATGATTTCCTCTGCTTGAAGGGGGTGAGTAATCAATCCAACTGCGCCAGTTGGAATTTTAGCTTCATTACGAATGTGTTCAGCGTGTTTCACTTGATATCCAGGAAAGGCATCGATTCTCGCTGGTACAACCCCGCCTGTACTACAATCAATTAGATCAACGCCTTGTTTCTTCATTTCACTTGAAAAATAGACGAAGTCTTCCATTGTATTTCCTTCTTCGTGGTATTCTTCTGCAGAAATACGTACAAAGAGTGGACCGTCCCAAACCTCGTTCACTTCTGAGATTATTTCTTTAAGAAAACGATAGCGGTTTTGTGTTGAGCCACCATATTCATCTTCACGATTGTTCGTTAATGGAGATAGAAATTCATTGATTAAATAACCGTGTGCACCATGAAGTTCGATAACATCAAAGCCGGCTTTCTTTGCTCTTCTTGCGCCTTCTTTAAAGGAAACAATCGTTTCTTTTATTTGTTCTAGCGTCATTTCTTCAGGGGTTTTCATCTTATCACTAAAAGGAATTGCTGATGGCGCAATAATTGGACCATCTAATACGGCTTTTCGACCGGCATGAGCAAGTTGAATACCTACTTTTGCTCCTTGCTCTTGAGAAAGTTGTACAATCTTCTGCAATCCTTCTATATGGTCATCACTCCAAATGCCAAGGTCCTGTGGAGAGATGCGGCCCTGTTCGGTAACCGCTGCTGCTTCCGTAATAATGAGACCCGTTCGTCCTACTGCTCTAGAAGTATAGTGTGTGAAATGGAAATTGGTTGCTTTCCCGTCCATTGCTTCACATGAATACATGCACATAGGACTCATCACAATACGGTTTGGAAATGTAACGTTTTTTATGGTATAGGGTGTAAATAATGCTGATGACATGCCATCTCTCCTTTATTTCTTCATTCCTCACCCTGAGTATAGCATGTGCAAAAAAAGAAGTCGCAAATCGTGCTTTACTTTGTGATCATGCTCCAAACGTTTTTCCACCAGGACTTTTTTTGTTGTGAAATTTGTTTGTTATGCATGATATTTAACGCAAGATCAGGGACATCCGTCATAAGTCCATCTACTTCCCACTCAAGAAATTGTCTCAGCCATTTTTCCTCATTAATCGTATAAGGCCGTACGTTTATGCCGTGAGATTGAACGGTTTTGATAAGTGATGCATGGATGGATTTGAAGTGTGGGTGGATCGCTTTTGCTTTTAGTTTTTTTGCATAGTGCCAGGGTTCATGTAAGTTCCCTTTGTAAAGAGGTGCGGTTTCTACCTTAGACCACAATTTATGTACCTCAAGCAATCGTTCGTGTTCAAAGCTAGAAATCAGTGTATTTTTATCAGAGCGAAATTTTTTAATCATTGGAATGGCTGTTTTGGCAAGTTGATCATCATTTTCTCGATAATATTTTAATTCAATATTCAGCCAGAGATCGGGATAATCCGAAGCAAAGGTTAATACTTCCTCTAAAGAAGGGATACTTTCTTGCTGATACTTTGGAGAAAACCAGCTCCCGGCATCTAGCTTTTTCAGGTCTGCATAACTTGTTTCGGTTACAATTCCCTTTCCGGACGTAGTACGCTTTAAGGTACGGTCGTGAATGACAACTGGAATGCCATCTTTTGAAAGTTGGACATCAATTTCAATTCCTCCAGCTCCAAGCTTTACTGCACGTTCGTAAGCACTTAATGTATTTTCTGGACATTGTCTACTTGCACCTCTATGAGCAAATATGATTGTCATGATTTTCCCCATTTCTACTGGTCTTTTCAGGTTTGGTATGTATAAAATATGATAAAGTGAAACTTCCATTCGAACCTTTCGGGGAAGTTGAGCCCTACCTACACGGATTGAAAGGCTACATGGCTTAGGTAGGGGGACGGTGAACAGGTCAAAAAATGCCGTCTATTCTCATTAAACCTACCAAAAACAGGTGAATTTTGCAAAAAAACAGACAGGGGGTTATGAGGTGGAGAAATGGCAAACAAAAGAAACGCTTATGTATTTGTTATCAAGACTTGTCGAACATCAGAGTATAACGGGATCTTATCCAGAAGTAGCGCTTGCAGAATACATTCATCTACAGCTTCAGGATTTAGATTATTTTAAAGATAACCCTCAAATGCTTGCTCTTCATCCAACAAGTGATGGACGCTCTTTTGTAACAGGTTTGATCAAGAACGGAACAGCGAAAAAAACGGTTATATTAATAAGTCATTTCGATGTGGTCGATGTAGAAGATTATGGCCAGTTTAAAAACCTGGCCTTTAGCCCATATGATCTGACAGAAGAAGTATATAAGAATCTCGATAAGATGCCATTAGAAGTTCAGAATGATCTGGAAACTGGAGAGTGGGTATTTGGTCGAGGCGTGATGGATATGAAAGCAGGGATTGCCTTACAGATGAGCATGCTTGAAAAAGCAAGTTCTGGGGAATTTGAGGGAAATATTTTATTCCTTACGGTTCCTGATGAAGAAGCCAATTCATTGGGAATGATAGAGGCCGTTCCTGTTCTCGTTGAAATGGCAAAACAACATAACCTTACGTATACTGCTTGTTTAAATTCTGAGCCTGTTTTTACAAATTATCCTGGTGATCAAAACCTCTATTTATATTCAGGGTCAATTGGCAAGTTACTTCCTGGTTTTTTCTGTTATGGTCAAGAAACTCACGTTGGGGAACCCTTTTCTGGCTTGAATGCGAATTACATGGTTGCAGAAGTAACGAAAGAGTTAGAATTAAATGCTGACTTTTGTGAGGTGGTTGATGGAGAAGTAACCCCTCCGCCTACAAATTTAATGCAAAAGGATTTAAAAGAAGGATATTCGGTTCAAATTCCACATGTAGGCGTCACGCTTTTTAATGTGCTTGGTATGGAAAGTACTATTCAACAAATTACGGATAAATTGATGAAAGCTGTAAAAACTGCTGCCAGGCGTATTGAACACCACTACTTAGAAAAAGCCACGGCTTTCTCGATGCTTCAAAGCTATGTTCCTGAGCCATTTAAAGTTAACGTGTTAACTTATGAACAGCTGCACCAACGAGCGGTTACATTGTTTGGAGAAGCGGAAATTAAACGTCGCCAGGATTACATCTCAGCAAATTTTAAAGATCTTGGAGATCGAGATCTTTCCACAAGAATGGTCTATGATCTTGCAGCGCTTTGTAAAGATGATGGCCCCATGATTATTCTTTTTTATAATCCGCCCTTTTATCCGGCCGTATCTTCTCGTCATGATCCATTTATTCAGGAAACGATTCAACGTGTGATGACATACAGTGACGAGAAGCATAACGTAAAGTTAAAACCGCAGCATTATTTTCCAGGCCTTTCAGATTTAAGTTTCGTTGGTTTAGAACGTACGAAAGAAACCATTCAACCATTAATGAGCAACATGCCTTTATATGGACAGTCTTATACGCTACCTCTCGAGGCGTTAGAAGAGTTAAAGGTTCCTGTTATGAATCTTGGACCGATGGGGAGAGATGCGCATAAATGGACAGAGCGACTTGAATTAACGTATTCCTTTGAAACGCTACATGAAATGCTTCCTTATACGATTAAACAATTGCTTCGGTAAAGCGTTTTTCTTCTAAAAAAGAAGAATAGTTTGCTATCATGGAAGAATCTAATTGAAAAGGAGATTCTTTATGATAAAAACAATTCGTCGAATTGCGCTTGTGTTATTTGCTTTTTTCTTTATTTTTGCAGGCATCGCTCATTTTGTCCAAGGGGAAGGTTTTGCATCAATGATTCCTGAATGGGTGCCGTTCAGGCTTGGGGTGATTTATGTAACAGGGATTCTGGAAATTATATTAGCCGTTTTACTCCTCATTCCTTCTACACGTAAACAGGCAAGGTTTTGGACAGCAGTGTATTTAATCGTTATTTTCCCTGCCAACATTTATGCAGCGATTGCTGGAATTCCAGCTCCTGGACAGGAGGAAGCAAATGAGTCGCTGCTATGGATCAGGTTACTCTTTCAACCGCTATTAATTTGGTGGGTGCTCTGGGCAGCAAAACAAAAGAATGATTCGGCAATTTAAATTAGCTGTGACCGCTCATAAATATAAGCTGTTTTGTTTCGTCATAGTATTTTGATGAACGGGAAGGATAATAGCAAAATAAGTTCGTGAGGGGAGAGAAAAAAAGTGGAACAAGTAACCTTGAAAATTAACGGGATGACTGGTGATCACTGTGCATCGGTAATTCGTAGCGCCTTACTAGAACTAAGTGGTGTATCGGCTGTTGAAATTCATTTTAAAGAAGGAAATGCAGATGTTACCTTCGATTCAAACAAGGTTTCTCTAACAGCTTTACAAGAAATAGTGAAAAATCAGGGGTACGTTGTTTCATAAAAAAACCAGCTGGCTAGTCAGCTGGTTTTTTGTTGAGTGAATAGGATTAGAATGTAAGTGCGGTATCTTTCGCACGCACAATAGCATTTTGCTTAATGTCTTCAGCTTTATCTGGCATTGCGTTATGACCTTCTACAAAAAGTCCATCGTAGCTTGGCACGCCATAGAATTGCATCATTGTTGTAAAGTAACGATGACCCATTTCCATTTCTGCCGCAGGCCCTTCTGAATAAACACCACCGCGAGCCTGGATGTGGATCGCTTTTTTATCGGTTAAAAGACCAACAGGTCCGTTTTCAGTATATTTAAAGGCTTTACCAGCCACGGATACTGAGTCAAAATAAGCTTTCATAACTGGAGGAAAAGAGAAATTCCAGAGTGGTGTTACGAACACATATTTATCAGCCTCAATAAATTCTTCACTTAATTCATTAAGGCGCTGTACTTTTTCTTTTTCACTTGCAGATAGTTCTTCGAAACCTTTTCCGGACTGTAATTTACCCCAGCCGCTAAAAACGTCAGCATCAATTTGGGGGATATGCTCACGATACAGATCGAGATGAACGACTTCATCGTTCTCATTCGCTTCTTTGTAAGTGTCGATAAAAGCTTTTCCTACTGCCATGCTGTAAGATTGTGTATCATCGTGTGGATGTGCCGTGATGTATAATACTTTTGCCATTTCAACATTCATTCCTTTCTTGGTGTACAATTTATCTCGAATTAAGTTATTTTTAATTCAAGGCAAATTATAAAGGAGATGAGGAACGAATTCAACTATTTTGCTTCTGATCGTAACGTGTGAAAAAAAGTTGGGGTTATAATAAAAGCCTTGCACTTTAGGCAAGGCCGGTTTGACTTAACTTTTAGGATACTGAAAAGGGTTACCGCTGAGGTTTTTTCTCGCTTCATTTGTTAGTTTAAAAGGCTGCTTTTTTTCAGCTGGGGTAGAAGAGGCGGTAGAGCTTCCGTCAAAATGAATTGGTTTACCAATCATTTGTACTCCTCCTTATGTTCTTTACCGTTAGTTTACTTTGTATTTCAAAGAAATGGAAGAGATTCTATGATTTCAAGTGTGAAATTCTTCTATAAAAAAGAAAGTATGATATCTTTAGAATATTAACCAACTTAATAACGAGCGTAAAATGATGTAAACTTAAGTAAAAATGGTTAACTTATGATTGTGTTCGACTAAAGGAGCTATTATTTATGCACATTATATCGATATTATTAGGGATTTTATTTGTACTTAATCTTGGTTTTGCAGCTCTTGTTATTTTCCTCGAACGCAAGGATGCAGGTGCAACATGGGCATGGCTTATGGTCTTGCTTTTTATCCCTCTCCTTGGTTTTGTGATGTATTTAGTATTCGGACAAAACTTAAGTAGAAGAAGGTTATTCGACTGGGATAACATAAAAAAAGTTGGAATCGAGGATTTAATTGAGGAGCAGGTTAGTGAAATTAAAAGCGGCGTTTATCCTTTCAGGCATGAAGAAATTGCGCGACATAAGGACCTGATTTATATGCATCTTGTAAATGACGATGCGGTACTAACACAGGATAATGCCATACGCATTTTTTCAGACGGTGAGGAAAAGTTCAATGCCCTCATTCAGGATATCGGTCGCGCGAAAGATCATATTCACTTCCAATATTATATTTTCCAAAAAGATGAGCTAGGTAAGAGAATTGTAGAAAAGCTTGCTCAAAAGGCACGCGAAGGCGTAAAGGTTCGCGTTCTTTATGATGAAATGGGATCCAGAAAAACAAGGAAGCGCTTTTTTAAAGAATTGATAGAAGCTGGTGGCGAAGTAGAAGTTTTTTTTCCTTCACGCATTCCCTATGTGAATACGCGACTTAATTACCGTAACCACCGAAAACTTGTGATTATTGACGGTGAACTTGGTTATGTAGGGGGATTTAATGTTGGTGATGAGTACCTTGGATTAAATCCGAAGTTTGGTTATTGGCGGGATACACACCTTCGAATTGAAGGTAGCGCAACGCTCGCTATGCAGACGAGATTCTTGTTAGATTGGAATCATGCTGCACGGAACAAGGTAGGTTATGAAGCGTGCTATTTCCCTATCATTGAGCCGATTGGAAAAGCTGGTGTGCAAGTTGTGAGTAGTGGGCCTGATTCTGAATGGGAACAAATTAAAAATGGGTACATAAAGCTCATTACCTCAGCAAAACGAACGATCTTTATTCAAACACCTTACTTTATACCCGATGCAAGTCTGTTAGATGCCCTTCGTATCGCTGCGCTTAGTGGTGTAGATGTTAGATTAATGATTCCAAATAAGCCAGATCATCCTTTTGTTTATTGGGCGACCTATTCCTATGTTGGCGAATTACTAAAAGCTGGGGCGAGAATCTACATTTATCAAAATGGTTTTATTCATGCAAAAACCATCACAGTCGATCGTGAAATTTCTTCAGTGGGTACCGCCAACATTGACGTACGGAGTTTCCGATTAAACTTTGAAGTGAACGCGTTTATCTATGACGAAGAAATCTCAAAAGAATTGGCAAATATTTTTATTAAGGATATGGAGAAATGCTTGGAATTAACGGGAGAAGGTTACTTGGAAAGGTCTCTCTGGATTCGTTTTAAAGAGTCAATCTCGAGACTGTTGTCTCCTATTTTATAATTGATTCACATCCCTGAAGCGTGCTATAAAAGCATGCTTTTTTTTCATGTGAGCCAGGTTGTACGTTTATGGAACCTTGTTAAAACTTATTTAGTCATACTTACAGAATGAAATCGTTCTAAAATAACGGAATTGTTTTGAATTTATTTTCTAATAAGGAAAAAAGTCCTAATCTTCCTATGTTATGATAGTTGGGAAGATAAGGAAATGCGCGGGGGGAAGTTAATGATTAAGGAAAAAATGAAGAAAACACATGTGCCGTTTCGGCTAAATATTTTGTTTCTATTTGTTTTTCTATTGTTTTCCATTCTTATCCTTAGACTTGGGATGATTCAAATTGTACAAGGGGAAGATTTCGAACGAATATCAGAGCAAACCGAGAATGTAACAGCGAAATCATCGGCACCTAGAGGGAAAATGTATGATCGGTATGGAAGAGTTATTGTCGATAATGAACCAACGTTTACGTTAACCTATATTCGAAATCAAAATACGAAACAAGAGGAAAGACTTGAGGTTGCTCGTAAATTAGCTTTATTTATTGAGATGGATACGGATAAGGTGACAGAGCGTGATTTGAAAGATTTCTGGATTTTAACTAGACCAGAGAAAGCCAAGGCCAAATTATCAGAAGAAGAATGGGAAGAACTTGAGTCTAAAAAGGCTTATCGCCTACAAATCGATCGCATCAACGAAGAAGATCTTAAGGAAATTATAAGTGATAAGGATGAATTAAAAATTGCGGCAATCAAACGCCAGATGGACTCGGGGTATGCACTCTCTTCTCAATCTATTAAGAAGGGATTAACACGAGAAGAAATTGCTCAAGTTAGTGAAAATCTTGAAGACTTACCTGGCGTAGACATCTCTCCAGATGCGGAGCGGGTTTATCCTTATGATGAAACGATGGAAACAATGTTCGGGAACTTAGGTCAAATCCCAAAAGAATCGTTGGATGCTTATACGATGAAAGGCTACGATAATAACGATCTTGTTGGCATCAGCTATCTTGAGAAGCAGTATGAAGATTTATTAAGAGGGCAGAAGTCCATGAAGAAATATGTTACGGACAAATCAGGAAAGCCAATCGGGGAACCTGAAGTGATTCCAGGTAAAAGAGGGAATGACCTTGTTTTAACAGTCGATATTGATTTGCAACAGGAGCTTGAAACGATTCTTGAAGAAGAATTAAGAAAAGCAAGGGCGCGCGGGAACCCTTATGCAGATCGTGCTTATGCGATTGGAATGGATCCTGACACTGGTGAGATACTAGCATTTGGTGGGACAAAATACAGCTCAGAAGACAATGAGTATATTGAATATTCATATGGAACCTTATCAGAAGCGTATGAAATGGGTTCAGCGGTGAAGGGAGCATCTGTATTAACAGGCTATGAAACGGGAGTGATTAGTCACGGCACGACCTTATTTGATACCCCGATTTCTATACCTGCTACCAATGAGAAGGCGTCATATGCAAACCTAGGCTGGGTGAATGATGTTGAAGCGTTAGAAAGATCATCAAACGTCTACATGTTTAGGATTGCCATGATGATGGCAGGGTATGATTATGTTCCAAACACAAGTGGGATACCGTGGGACCCAAAAGCATATAATGAGGTTCGCTATCATTTTAATCAATTCGGGCTTGGAAACAAGACAGGAATTGATATGCCAATTGAAACGACAGGTATCAATGGTGGTATTGAGCAAATTGGTAACCTGATGGACTTAATGATTGGCCAATTTGATACGTACACGCCTCTTCAGATGGCTCAGTATATTTCAACGATTGCAAACGACGGAAAAAGAATTCAGCCTCATTTCTTAAAAGAAGTTCACGAGGCCTCCAATGTCGATGGCTTATCGAATATTATTGTGGATCAGTTTGATACAAACGTGATGAATCGCATTCAAATGAGTCAAAGCGATATTAGCAGAGTCCAAAATGGATTATGGAGAGTGACAAATGCTAGTAACGGAACCGCAACGAAATATTTTAAGGGAACAGATTTTACTCATGCCGGTAAAACGGGTACGGCTGAAGTAAAGTTTGGTCCAAATAATAGCGTAGAAGGATTTAATTTAACCTTTGTAGGCTATGCTCCTTATGAAGATCCAGAAATTGCGTTAGCGGTCGTGGTTCCAAGTTTGAGCAGTGATCGCAATGAATCAGTCAACAAAGATATTGCAAGGCGGCTATTTAAAGCTTATTTCGATCTGAAAGATGAACCCAAACCTGCTGCACCTATCGAAGAAAAAGAAGAATAAAGTAAAAAGCCTCACCGCCATAAGGTGAGGCTTTTCCTGTTTACCAAATTCCAAGAACATCTAACATAACGAAAAGAATAAGAAGCGGTGCGACAAAACGGATAAGAAAATACCACGTTTCAAATAAGCCTTTCTTTAACCCACTTCCACGTTTTAATTCTTCATATAAGGCAGATTTTTTCATTTTTAAAGGAACGAAAATTGATATTAATAATGCCCCGATTGGGAGTAGGACATTACTTACTGCATAATCAGCTAAATCAAATATCGTTTTATTGAATAAGGTGACATCGCTCAAAACACCGTATGAGAGAGCTGATGGAATACCAACAGCGAAAATGGCAAGCCCAATGATCCATGCCCATTTTTTTCGTTTCTTAAGGTGGCCTTTCGAAATAACCGATACAATGATCTCAAGCATTGAAAAAGCAGAAGTTAATGCTGCAAACAAGAACAGAACCAAAAAGGCAATGAAAAAGAGCATTCCGAATGGTAGTTGACCAAATACTGTCGGAAGCACATTGAATAAGAGAACTGGACCAGCTCCAGCTTCAAGATCAAAAGCAAAAACGGCAGGGAAAATCGCCAGACCCGCAAGAAGAACGATAAAAATGTTCATTACCACAATCGACAGAGCGGAGCGTGGTAAACTTTGCGTTTTTGGTAAGTATGAACTATACGTGACCATAACCGATACTCCGACACTCAATGTGAAGAATGATTGTCCCATTGCTTCTAAAATTGTTTGAGAAGTTACTTTTGTGAAGTCAGGTTGAAGCAAGAACAAAATGCCTTCCATTGAACCTTCTAGCGTAACGGCTCGAATGACTAGAATAATGAAGAGAAGAAATAAAGCCGGCATCATTACTTTACTTGCCTGTTCAATTCCTTTCTCTACGCCTCTAGCTACAACAAGAATAGTGAGAATAATGAAAATGAATTGCGCGAAAATACTAACAAACGAATTGGATATTGTCGTACCGAATACTTGTGCGTACTCATCGGAGGAGAGGCCTGTCAATTCTCCTGTAACAGCTTTATACAAGTAGGCGATAATCCATCCTCCAATGACACTATAAAAGGATAACAAGATGAAAGAAGTGATCATCCCCATAATACCAACCCGATACCACTTTGATTCTGGAGATATCGTTCTATAAGAATCTACCGCGTTGCTTTGAGCGGTTCGTCCAATTGAAAATTCTGCTAGTAGAAGTGGAAGACCAAGTATTAATGTGAATAGAATAAAGATCAGAAAGAAAGCGCCACCTCCATTTTGACCTGCTGTGTACGGGAATTTCCATATGGCCCCTAAACCAATCGCTGAACCTGCTGCAGCTAGGATAAAACCAAGTCTTGAAGACCATTGTTCATTTTGACTCATACTGTTGCTCCTTTCGTTTATTATTGAATGCTGATTCCGTTATTCCACAAAAAAATCGCCCCTACGTTATCCGTAGGGACGATTGTTATCGCGGTACCACCCTGGTTGTGAGAAAACTCACCTCTTCATTGTGTAACGATCTTCACCGTCTTTTGCGAGTACAAAAGAAGCTCCAGAAATGAAATTCACGTCCTTTTATATACCGATTCTCACCAACCATCGGCTCTCTTCAATAGGGAAAAGGTGGCTACTTGTTTTCCTTCAAAGCAGTTCAATATTTATAGAGTTATTCAATTTTTATCATGACCAACTGAAAGTGTCAATATAATTTTCGATATGGAAAAATTATCTGCTATGCTATTCATCTTTTTTATCTTCTTCAAAATGAGCATCGACAGGTCCTTTTTGTTTTTTCGTTTTCTTGCGCTTGATTGATTGTAAAATCTTTTTGTAATTCAATGAAAAGGTTTTAGGGTCATAATGTTCAGAAGCTTTAATATCAGCTGTAGAAGCTCGCATAAATGACCAACCAAGCATAATCATAATAAAGAGAAGAGGAAATCCACCTACAATACTCGCTGTTTGAAGTGTCCCAAGTCCCCCAACAAACATGAGGACTAACGGCATAAGGCAGAGCGCGAATGCCCAAAACAGTCTGTTCCAGCGTAGAGGTTCATCTTTGACCTCTTTTTGAACAACGGAGGCTAAAATATAAGAGCTCGAGTCAAACGTCGTCGCAAGAAAAATGATCGCTAACACGACAAAAATGAATATCATAAACCATGAAAATGGAAGTTGACCAATGGTTTCTATGATGGCTCTAGGAGCTCCCTCATCATTAAGTACCCCAATCACATCAAACTCACCTGTTAATTGCATATGAAGTCCATAATTTCCGAGAATCCCAAAGAACAATAAACTTCCAAAAGTTCCATAACTAATGGTTCCAAGAATCATTTGCTTTATAGATCGTCCCCTTGAAATTTTGGCAACGAACAACCCAACAAAAGGGGCGTATACGATCCACCAGGCCCAGTAAAACACGGTCCAACTTTCCGGAAAGCCCGTTTTATCATATGGACCAAGAGCATTAAATGGCTCTGTCCAAGTACTCATATGAAAGAAGTTATCCAACAACAAACCGACGCTATTTGTGGCTGTTTCAACGAGAAAACGGGTTGGCCCAAAGATTAATACAAATAGAAGCAGAAAAATTGAGAGAACTAAGTTAATATCAGATAATATTTTAATTCCTTTTTTTAATCCTGAATAAGCACTGATGGCGAAAATGGCTGTTACAAGAACGAGAATCAACGTTTTTAGTACCATTGTTACGCCAATACCTGTGAGAGCATCAATTCCTTCTGCGATCATTGGAGTACCAAGTGCTAGAGTTGTACCTGCCCCTCCAAGAAGCCCAAACATGAAAAGCACATCGATAATCGTTCCAAGTGGGCCATCTACAAGTTTTCCAATTAATGGTCTTGTTGCTTCGCTTATTTTTAGTACGGGTTTTTTACGGACATAATAGAAATAGGCCATTGGTAAAGCGGGTAGCGTATAGATGGCCCATGCGATCGGGCCCCAGTGGAAGATGCCATATGTACTTGCCCATAGGATTGCTTCTTCCGTTCCAGGTTCTAGACCAAATGGTGGGCCTTGATAGTAATACGCCCATTCAATGGTGCCCCAGTATAAAATACTTGATCCAATTCCAGCGCAGAAAAGCATTCCTGCCCATGAAAAATTGTTAAATTCAGGACGCTCGTCCTCTTCCCCTAAGCGCACTCTACCATTATCACTAAAGGCGACATAAATCAAAAAGAAAAATATCCCGAGACCTACAAGCAAATAAAGAACCCCGAATTGGGTGGTGACGAACTCGTTCGCTTTGTTGACAATTTCTTTTCCCTTTTCAGGAAAAAGGACAAGCGGAACGGTTACAAGAAGTAATAAACTCAAAGCACCTAAAAATGTAGGCCAATCAATTAAACGCTTATCCATGACCTTTTAAGCTCCTTTGCAATAGCTAACTAAGCATAGTTTCTAGCATGTCTCTATTTTTATACAAAGTTTTTATTATTTGAGAACTTGTAGGAACTGATATAATAACTGAATAAACTACTGCTTTAGAGGGTGAGGAATGTGGAAGAGTTTACTGAAAATGTTGTTACGATTATTAAAAAAATTCCACCAGGTAAAGTGATGACTTATGGACAAATTGCAAAGTGTGCAGGAAGTCCACGTGGTGCAAGGCAAGTTGTTCGAATTCTACACACTATGAGCCGAAAGCATGAACTTCCGTGGCATCGAGTGATAAACGCTAAAGGTGAGATCGGGTTAAAGTCGGAAGATGGTTACATTGATCAGAAAATGATGTTGGAAGGGGAAGGGATCGTCTTTCTCCCGAATTCAAAAGTAGATTTAACTATCTATCGCTATGATCCGCCCCAGTGAAATAAAAGAATAAAAAAATAAGGCCGCTAAGACGGCCTTATTTTTTTATTCTTAAAAGGGTTTCAATGTCATTAAAATAATGAGAATAATAGCAGATGCATTCATTACACTCGGCGCTATCTGTTTTCCGATCCGTTTGTACCCATCCAGAAGCTTATCTCCATTTAATTCCTCTAAAAGACGCAATTGTTGAGCGGTCTTTTTAGGAAGGATCCCAGCTACAATAGGTTGGACAAGTATGTAAATAACTAGTGAAGCGATAAACCAAATTTGTGTAAATAAAAATGGGTGAAGCGCACCTAATCCAAGGCCAGTAACAAGTAGCGTTAAACTACCTATTTTTGCAATTTTTTCAATTCCTTTCGAAACTGAATGGGCAAATCTTGCCTGGCTTCCTGTTTGTATGTTCTTTTGAAGAATTTTTATTGTACAGTAATTTTAGGAATGAAGTAACGTTTCTTGTTCATTTAGTGGGAAAAAGGTGATATCAAGGAACTTTTAGGTGGTGTAAGTAAAAGAAAAGACCCTCTTCTCTTAGAGAAAAGAGGAGGGTCTAGTGGGGGAGTCGCGTTATTTGCTTTTCTCAATGCAGGAAATCAGGCGTTTCTCGATATCATATCCAATTTCACTTAGTTTGTCTTTGCCTGTTAAGTTTAACAAAGTGGTTGGCTTCGGCATACCAATCTTCGTTTGACTGCCATCATCAAAAACAACGATTTTACAAGGAAGGAAATAACCAACTAACTTATCTTCATTTAGGACACGCTCGGCCTCTTTTGGATTACAAACCTCGAGAACCCGATAAGGGGTTTCGAAGTTCATTCCTTTTTCTTGCAACTTGGCCGACAGATCAAAATCCCATAATACCCCGAATTTTTCTGTTTTCAGTTCATTACTTAAGTCAGAAACTGCCTGATCGACAGTTTTAGAGGTTTCCACTGTATAATGAAAACTCATAGAGCAAGACTCCTTTCATTACCATTCTGTTTTCATTTATACCCTGCGTCGTATATTCTAAACAGAAAACTCTAAAAGAAGCAAGCGAATGTCGCTTGCTTCTTTCTCTATTTTGTCATTTTAAATGCTGCATTTAACTGCCCGCGAATCATTTCATCTCTAATTTTATCTTTATCTTTTTGCTTTTCTTTTTTATAAAGCTTTTTAATTTCAAATGTTTGCATGCCATCTTCAATTTGATTTGCAATGTCCATTAGTTTTTCTACATCTGTAAACGAGAATTTTCTTGTACCTCCACCAGATCGATCAGGTAGAATAAGGCCTCTTTCCTCGTAGTAGCGGATCTTTCTCAGAGATAGCCCAGTTAATTCACTGACTGATCCGATGGGCAGAACTTTTTTATCTTTA
Organism: Bacillus sp. Cs-700; assembly: GCF_011082085.1. Lineage (NCBI taxonomy): Bacteria > Bacillati > Bacillota > Bacilli > Caryophanales > Bacillaceae > Bacillus > Bacillus sp. Cs-700. The sequence goes on along the minus strand of NZ_CP041063.1, from coordinate 1,015,110 downwards.
TATGACATCTCCAGTCACTCCTTATGCTCATATTCATAATGTGGCTACACGTACATATACTATTGAAGTCTTCTAAACTGGCAATCTGCTATCATTATATCATAGGTATTCGTTAACCACGGGTGGATTGTTAGAATATCTAACATAACATATGAAACGATTGTAAAGTTTGTGTTAGGAAAGGTACCATAGTCCTTGCGCTTAGGGAGGTAGGGTGTCAAAATAGAAATGTGCAAACGGTTGTATTAGATACTGAGGAGGATGCAAGGATGGTATATAAAGAAACCGTTTTGATCACGAGTAAAGTTACAATGGCCTTCTTGATGGACTTTGTAAAGGATGCCAATCTCTTTAGTAGTTACATTATTGTAGAAGTTGAAGGAAAACGATTAAATGCTAAGAGTATTTTAAGTATGGGGAGACTGACAACTCACTTTGGACCGATGACTATTATTGCGACTGGATTAGATAGTGAAGAAGCTTTAGACCACTTGAAAAAAATGTGTAGCGTTGTCCAGAAGAAGAGTGTGTAAAATATATTGGTGTTTTTTGTGCCCGGACATTGTAAAAAATGACCGGGCGCAATTAGTTTTGTTTTTGGAAAAGCTCACCTAGCTGTTGAGATCGATTCGTTGCATCTGTAATACATGCTAAAAGAGCTTCTTCAAAATCATACTCTTTAAGAGTAGCGATTCCAGCTTGTGTCGTTCCTCCTGGACTCGTAATCTTTTTTCTTAAAAGTTCTGCTGGTTGTTTCGTTTGACGCAGCATCATGGCAGCTCCATGAATGGTTTGCAAGATGAGTTCACGTGCTGTTTCCTCGTCAAGTCCATTCTGTATAGCGGCTTTTTCCATACATTCTACCATATAATAGAAATAAGCTGGACCGCTGCCAGATAATCCTGTTACGGCATTCATTTTATCTTCCGGAACGGGCACGACGCTTCCAATCGTTTGAAACAGACGCTTTGTAAACAACAAGTCATTTTTATCCGCATACGCTCCACCTGAAATAGCTGTTGCAGATAACCCTATTGTAGCTGATGTATTTGGCATCGCACGAACTATAGGGGTACGTGTGTGGATCTTTTCTTCGATATAAGCAGTTGTAATGCCTGCTAAAACAGAAATGATCAGATGGTTTTTATGAATATATGGCTGAATCATGCCTAAAGCATCGGGCGCGTCTGTTGGCTTCATAGCTAGAATGATCACTCTATTTTGTTGCAAAAGTTTCTGAATATCTTGAGTAACATGAACGCTGTATGTTGTTTTTAATTCCTCTAGTCGCTGTGAATTGGAGCGATTCAATAACATAATTTGGTTAGAGGCAACAAATTTTTCAGAAATCATACCTTGGACAATTGCTTCTGTGATTGATCCGGCACCAATGAAGCCGATGTTCATTCTTGTCATCATCCTCATCCTTTCCAAATAAAACGCCCACTCATCCTTATGAAAGGACGAATGGGCGTTATCCGTGGTACCACCTTATTTTTGATATCAACATATGATATCCTCTAGTTCCTTATAACGTAGGAAGCGGCTGTATTTCTACAGCTGGCTCGAGGGTAGGTTCGAAATGAGTAAGGTGAAGGGACTTTTCAGCCGATGAATCCCTCTCTCTGGCACATACTAGAATTTCTACTATTCCCTTTCAAAGCCAATACGATCATTCTAATTTTACATAGTATGCTATGAAAATAAAAAAATGTCAACTTCTAATATCGGAAAATTCGAAATAAACTATCTCGATATAATGACAAAAAGAACGAACAGCGATAGAATAGAGGTAGTTAATGTAACGAAAAGTAGAGGTGGCGGTAAATTTGAATTTAACGAAAGAAAAGGTACTGTCAATAACAGTTCCAACTCCGTTTGCTGTTGGTCCGGTAAATTGTTTTTTATTAAAAGGAGATGCGCTGACTCTAGTTGATACCGGACCGCGTACACCCGAAGCGCAACAAGAACTTGAGAAGCAGTTGCATAGTTATGGTGTCGCTTTTGAAGATATTGATCAGGTAGTACTCACTCATCACCACCCTGATCATATTGGGCTAGTCGGGAGAATGATGAAAAATGGTGTTAACGTTCTAGGGCATTGGAAGAATGACCGATGGTTACAGATGAGCGATTCTTTTTTGAAAGAAAATGAAGCGTTTATGACGGGGATTTACCGTGAAGCTGGGGTTCCTGAACAATATTTTGATCATGTAAGTGATACGCGAGGCTATCTTGCGTATACAGACCGAGCAAAATGCGACCGACATCTCTCGGAAGGAGAGGATGTACCAGGCTGTAGCGGATGGACTGTGATGGAAACACCTGGTCACGCCCAAAGTCATATCTCTTTATGGCATAAGGAGACTGGAAGGATGATTGCAGGCGATCATCTTATTAAGAAGATTTCTTCAAACCCTTTACTTGAGCCACCCTATGTGAAAGGGACGGAGAGACCTAAACCACTTCTTCAGCAGCGGAATTCTTATCGTAAAACGTTAGATGCCCATCTTCAGTACGTCTATACCGGTCATGGGGAGCCGATTTTAAATCCGGACGAGTTAATCAAGGAACGATTACAAAAACAAGAGGAACGTTCAGAGAAGGTTGCATCCTATTTAAATAGTCCAATGACCGCCTTTGAAGTTTGTCAGCAATTATTTCCGGGAGTTTATAAAAAGCAAACAGGTCTTACTCTCTCCGAAACAATCGGGCATCTTGATTATCTTGAGTCGGAGAATGTGATAGTTAAAATAAAAGAAAAAGAAAAAACGGTTTATCGATCTAGATCGTAAGAGGTGAAGCACATGAAGAATTTAAAGAATAAAGTTGTTCTTATTACGGGAGCATCAAGCGGAATAGGACGACAGTTGGCGATCGATTTAGCTAATAAAGGGGCTAAACTAATCCTTGTAGCTCGTTCAGAAGAAAAGTTAATGGAAGTGAAAGGGTTAATTGAACGAAGCGGAGCGTATGCGCCAGCCGTATGGACGATTGATGTTGGGGATGGAGAGCGAGTGGAGCATGTTCTGCCGATGCTGTTAGAAGAGATGCCCTCGATTGATGTTTTGATTAATAATGCTGGGTTTGGAAAATTTGACGCGTTTGTGGATGCCGATATGAGAGATATTGAAGCAATGTTTGATGTGAACGTCATTGGACTCATGCGATTTACTTCACATGTGCTACCAGGGATGATAGATGCAGGATCGGGTCATGTGGTCAATATTGCTTCTCAGGCAGGAAAGCTTGCTACCCCAAAATCTTCGGGGTATTCAGCTTCAAAACACGCGGTTCTTGGATTTTCAAACAGTTTGCGTATGGAGATGAAGGAACACAACATTCAAGTAACAACGGTAAATCCAGGACCAATCAAAACAAACTTTTTTGAAACGGCAGATAGTAGTGGCACTTATACGAAAAACGTTGAAAAGATGATGCTCTCAGCAGAAAAGGTATCGCGAGAAATTATTTCTGCTATTGAAAAGGGCGCGCGCGAAGTGAACCTTCCGGGTTGGATGAACGCTGGAGCCAAACTTTATCACACGGCTCCAGGCCTTGTGGAAAAAATAGCAGGAAAGTTTTTTGACCAAAAATAAAATTGTCTTAAGGAGCATCACTTCGGTGCTCTTTTTTTAGGTTCTTTGTTAGAAATTTTTCTATCATTCTTTTGTAGGGAAATGGAGTTGTTTTGGAAGACTAGAGAGGTTTACGCTAAATTAAGATGCGCCTTGTGAATCAAAGAGACGAGCTGGGATGGAAAGGAAACCAATCTATGTTGAATTTCCAATTGACAAAGAAAACGAAAGCCGAATGAATAGATGAGTTGAGAGAAAAAGTGAGGTTACAAGATGATAGATGAGAGAGTAAGAATATTTGATGAAAATACAAAACCGATTGGAGTGGTTTCGCGAGATGAGGCACATCGAGTAGGGCACTGGCATGAGGTTTTTCAATGCTGGTTCGTTCGGAGAGAAGAAGGGGTTAAACAAGTGTATTTGCAGCTTCGAAGTTCTTTGAAAAAAGATTTTGCTGGTCTTTATGACATTACTGCTGCTGGTCACTTAATGGCAGATGAATCAGTTAAGGATGGAGTGCGAGAAATTGAGGAAGAACTTGGGGTTCCTGTTTCTTATGAAGAATTGCACCCCTTGCTTGTAATGAATGCATCGATCAAGCAAGGTAATTTTCTTGATAATGAAATCGCAAATATCTTTCTTTTTGAATACAATCAATCGTTTGATACATTTGATCTTCAAAAAGAAGAGGTCGCAGGAATTGTTCAGGCTGATTTTGAAGCGTTCTATGATTTCTGGATGGGAAAACAAACCGCCCTTCATGTAGAAGGGTTTTGGTTTAATCATGATGGAGAACGAAAAAACTTGAATCAAAAAATAAGTAAACGTCACTTTGTTCCTCATGAACCCTCTTATTATGAAGCGATTGTTAAAGAAATGATGAAATACTTCAATCAAATAGAGGATCGTTAATAGGGGTCAGAAGAAAAAGATGGAAAGTAGGAGAGCTAAACATGAAAGGAAAACCGTTGCCAGTTGTGACAATAAGAGAACTCTCTCTTTCGGATACAGAAGACCGCTATCAGTGGTGTCTCGATACTGAAGTGACAAAGCATCTGAATATGCCAGAAAAATATCCACCGTTTACCCGAGAAGAAACGAGCAGCTGGATTCAATTATGCATCAGTCGAAAAAACGGGTATGAGCAGCGAGCGATTGTAACTGAGGAAGGGAAGCACATAGGATGGGTTGATCTGAAAAATATTGATCAGCTAAATGGCCATGCCGAACTAGGGATTGCGATTGGAGATAAACGTTACTGGGGACAAGGATATGGCTTAAGTGCTATGAAAGCGATGCTTAGATGGGGCTTTACTGAATTGAAATTAAATAAGATTTGGCTCAGAGTGGAAGTGGATAATGAGAAAGCTATCAAGTCTTACAAGCAAAGCGGTTTTGTGGAAGAAGGCATATTGCGAGAAGATCGCTACCGAGAAGGGCATTACGTCGATCGACTTAGAATGAGTCTTTTAAGGAGAGAGTTTATTTAACCAATTATTGAATTTTTTGCCTATTAATGTCATGTTTTGTGCTATACTATCATGTGAATCACGATATTATTCTACTAAACTTAATCGAATCGCTAAAGGAGAAGTTGTATGAATTGGTATTTGAAAGTGTTGAAGAACTATGTGAACTTTCAAGGGAGAGCAAGGCGTAAAGAATATTGGATGTTTACTCTTTTTAACATCATTTTCTCAGTTGTCCTAACATTAATCGAATCGCTTGCTGATATTACTCCATTTCTAACAGGGATTTATTCTTTATTCATCCTTTTACCGGGCCTTGCTGTAACGGTTCGCAGATTGCATGATACAGGCCGAAGCGGCTGGTGGGTATTGATTGGACTCATTCCTTTTATTGGTAGTATTGTTATTCTTGTTTTCACTTGTCTTGAAAGTGAGCGAGAAGAAAATCGCTTCGGCCCAAATCCTAAAGCCGTTTAATTTGTCGGAATGGGAAGCCGTTTTCATGTAAACCGCTAATCCACCTGATTAGCGGTTTATCTTCTAGTTAGAATGGTCCTTAATTATTCAACACATTGGAGAGATGATCGTGAATCCGATATTAATGGAAATTGAAACGTCCCTTGAAACAGAACGATTGCTGTTAAGAATGCCCCAGCCTGGTGATGGGAAAATAGTAAATGAAGCGATTCAAACGTCTATTGAGGAACTAAGACCGTGGCTAGGCTTTGCGCGGGTAACACCTACTCCCGAGGAAACGGAAATTAATATAAGAGAAGCACACATCAAGTTCCTAAAGCGTGAAAGTTTGCGATTTCTTGTTTTTTTGAAAGAAACAAATGAGTTTGTAGGATCAACAGGTTTTCATAACATTCATTGGGATGTTCCGAAGCTTGAAATTGGGTATTGGATGGCGACAGGGCATAGTGGACATGGTTATATGACAGAGGCTGTTCAAAAGCTGACTCAATATGCTCATCAAAGCCTGGATTGTAGAAGAGTTGAAATTCAGTGTGATCGTGAGAATGCGCGGAGTCGAGCGATTCCTGAACGCTTGGGTTTTCTTCTTGAAGGAACGCTCAAAAATGACGACTTGTCCATTGATGGGAAGAAAATAACGGATACATGTATCTACTCGAGTACCATTTGAACTTATCGCTAATAGAAAAACTCATGGCTGCTTGATCTTAATGGATCGAATGGCCATGAGTTTTTTTGCAATTGTAGGAAGCTTAACGCATTACACTTCCGCCTGAAATTTTTAAAGATTCTCCAATAATGTTCTCAGATGCGTTTGATAGGAGGTAAATGATACTGTTCGCTACTTCTTCGGGTTGTGTGATTCTACCTGAAGGCATTGCTTCTTCTACTGCTTTTAATTCTTCTTCAAAGCTTTTATTTTCTCTTTTTCCTTTTGACTCAATGCTATTTCTTCCCATTTCTGTGTCAACGAAGCCGGGACAGACGGCGTTCACTCTAATTCCATCACGAATCGCTTCATGTGCAAATGACTGTGTAAATCCGGTAATGGCAAACTTTGAAGCGCTATAGGCGGTGTTACCAAAAGTTCCTCGAAGCCCCGACAGAGAAGAGAGGTTCACAATGGAACCTTTTTTCTTATCATCCCGCATTTTACTATAAACGAGCTGTGTTAATAAAACCGTTGAGAAATAATTTAGTTCCATCACCTTACGAAGGTCTTCTTCTTGTAACTGATCGAGCGTATCCCCGCCACCAATTCCCGCTGAATTAACTAACCCTGTAATCGTTCCTCTTTCTTTTATCGCATTTTCGATCAAGGTAGCACGATCTTGCTCATTGTTTAAGTCTGCTGGAAGCACGGTAATTTTAGCATCCGCAACTAGCTTTTCGCACTCATTCTTTAACGTCTCTAATTTCTCTTTATTTCTTCCTGTAATCGTAATGGTAGCCCCGGCTTGAACAGCGGCTTTTGCCGTTTCAAATCCAATACCACCAGTCGCTCCAGTGATCAACACGTGCTCTTGCTTTAGTGCATCTTCTTTAAAAATCGCCATGATTTCTTCCTCCCTTTTTGTTCTAGCCATTTCTTTCCCGTTTGACGACTTATAAAACCTTCAACAAACGAAAAGACAGGTAGCCGCCGGCTAGGCTACCTGTCTTAACTACCTTCTTATTGAACGCCAACGGCATTAAATGCTTGTTTTACTGACTGTACTTCCGAGCTGCCACTTCCATAAAGATCAGTTGCAGCTTGAACGGCTGCTGCTCTCATTTGACTAAAGTTCGAAGACGCGGTTAGATATTGCGTTAGCGTACGATAGTAAATGGCGCCAAGCTTGTCTTTCCCAATTCCAGATACGCTTACTCCGTAGAATGTACCACCTTCACTTAGAAGATAAGCTGCTTTATTCATAATTCCGCTATTAATATGAACTCCACCGTTATCCTGTGTACCTGTATAGCGTACAGAGTAATGATCAGGATCGCCAAACTTCGCAGGATCAGACATCGAACGAAGAGCGTCTCCAGAAGTTCCTGGTGTATAAATGTCTTCGCCAATTAACCAGTCAGGATTATTATTATCATGATATTCCACAAGTGTTCCGAACACGTCGGACATTGATTCGTTCAGCGCTCCTGATTCATTTTGATAAATAAGATCCGCTGTCGTATCTGTAACAGCGTGTGTTAATTCATGTGCTACAACATCTTCACCGCCAGAAAGAGATACGAACGTGGAGCCGTCTCCATCACCATAGACCATTTGGCTACCGTTCCAGAACGCATTATTGTAGTTACGACCATAATGTACGGTAGATTCTAGTGGTGCCCCATTTCCGTCATAACTATCGCGGTTGAATACATCTTTATAATAATCATACGTTGCGCCTGCATAGTAGTGAGCGTCGACAGCTGCCGCATCATAGCTTGCGTTGAAGGCGTTATCCGCATCAGCCCATAACGAACCCGGAAGCTTAGTCCGATTAGCTGCGTCATACGTGAAAATACCGCCGCCTCTCGTTGTATCCTTTAAATAATAAGTTGAGGAAGAAAGAAGCGTATTGAACGTCTTTTGGTCACCAAGAACGCCGGTTCCACTCGCTGTTTGAATTGTTCCGGTGATCGCGCCACCGCCGCCCGGCTTACCAACACCTTCTTTTTTAGCTTCGTGAAGCGCGTTAAAACTTGTTAGTACTTCACCACTTGTTGCGTCAATTATGTACTGCCAGTTCCCTGGTTCAGGTGAAAGGAAGTTTAATGTGACGTGGTAAGCATATGTCGCAGATTCTCCCTCTGCATAAACGACAAGGTTTGATTCAGGTTTCTGTTCGTAAGTTGGAGAGAATCCTAGATCTTTTTCTGCTTTTTTAATAGCATCCTGTTTCTTGAATTTTGTTGCTTTTTTAAGCTCTTTCTTCGATCCAAGGTCCGGAATAACTGTACCGGATACAGCAGTTAAGACGCCGCTTTCATCAACGTGTGCGGTTTGAGTGGAGCCGTAAACCGGTGTTCCTTCATGAAGCTGCTGTAAACGAAAGACCGTGAAGCCAAGGTCGTCTTTTTCTTTAGAAATGATTTGAAAGGCGTCCTGTGCTGACGATCCACTAAATTTGTACATGCTTTTCTGGTCATTTAAGTAATCGAATAACACTTCATTGGGATTTTGAGAACTTGCTTTTGTTAATTTCCCGGAAACAAAAGATGGCGTCCCAGTTTCTTTATTCATATTCGTATCAGCTGCCGCGAATGTTGAGGATGGAGCAAACATGGTACTTACCAGCCCGACTGATAAACCAATTGAAAGCAAATTCTTTTTCTTTCCCATTCCAATTTCCCCCTCGTGATTAAGATGAGCTAACTTTATCACAAGAGACTAATTATTCAAACTATTTAAATGATTTTGATAGTTATGTCCTATCCTTTTGTGTGTAGTCACGGGACCTTTCTCCTGTAATTAAAATACCGACTGGTTCAATAGGCTTAGGTATTCTCACACTCAATAGACGATAAATAACCAAACTATATGAAAAGACGTCTTTCCTCCCGCTACTTTAATGGACATTGGTCAGTCAAGACGTTTTCTCATTGGAAGAAAGTACTTATTGTAAAGGGAACGTATATTCGAGTAAAATACAGGGTATAGATAAACAGAACAAATGTTCCGGTGTGGTGGAAGGAAGGGGGATATGAATGGACTATTCACAGTTTCCAAAAAAAACGATCCTTTGTATTGATATGAAAAGTTTTTATGCCAGTTGCTCAGCAGTAGAGATGGGACTTGATCCGCTTACATGTTACCTTGCTGTTGTTGGTGATGTAGAACGACAGGGGAGCGTTGTGCTTGCGGCATCTCCAGCACTAAAAAAAGAATTTGGCATTCGTACAGGAAGCAGGTTGTTTGAAATCCCAAATGATATAAGGATTCATATTGTTAACGCAAAAATGTCCTCTTATTTGAGACAGTCAATGGAAATAACGAGGCTTTTTCATCGTTATGTGCCATCAGAATGTATCCATACGTACAGTGTTGACGAATCATTTTTGCAGATTGATGGAACAGAACGACTATGGGGAGATAAATTTGAAGTAGCTTATAAGATAAAAAATGAAATAAGTGAAACATTTGGATTACCAAGTGCGATTGGAATTGGACCCAATCTCTTAATGGCAAAGCTTTGTCTTGATCTTGAAGCGAAAGAAAAAGGGGTAGCTGAGTGGACATATGAAGATATCCCTAAAAAGCTGTGGCCGCTTTCCCCACTCAGTCAAATGTGGGGAATTGGAGCCCGCGTTGAACGTACGCTAAACAGAATGGGTATTCGGAATGTAAAGCAGCTTGCCCATTATCCGCTTCACTTATTGGAAGAGAAATTTGGTGTTATGGGGAATCAGCTCTATCATCACGCGTGGGGAGTTGATCTTTCCGAAATGGGCGCGCCCATTATGCAGGGCCAGATTAGTTTTGGAAAAAGTCAGATCCTGCTAAGAGATTATTATGATCAAAAGGAAATTCAACACGTGATTCTTGAAATGAGTGAAGAAGTGGCGAGACGTGCTAGAAGAGCCGGAAAAGCAGGTCGTACGATCAGCCTTGGCATCAGCTATAGTAAAGAAGAAGGCGGTGGTGGTTTTCACCGCTCAAGGAGTATCACTAGTCCAACGGCAATTACGCTTGAGGTATATCACGTTTGTCTTCAGCTATTTGAGGAATTTTATGAAAGAAAAACGGTTCGGAAAATTTCCATCACTCTTTCAAATATTTGTAATGATGAAGAAGTGCAGCTGGATTTATTTAACGCTGCTCGACCGAAGCAGCGAGACCTTGGCTATGTGATGGATTCCATTAGAGAGAAATACGGATCGGATGCTCTGTTACGCGCTGTTTCATACACAAAAGCTGGTACAGCCTTGCACAGAAGTAAACTTGTAGGTGGGCATAAAGCGTAAGGGGGGATAAGAGTGATTCGTGATCGCGGAAATATAAAGTGGACGTCAATGATGTTACCTGAGCATGTGAAAGAGCTACGTGATTGGAAAGAAGAAGAGAAAAGAAATCAGATGCCGGTACTGGATGAGCAAAAAATAGAGGAAATGAATGAAGTGATATGCCAGGCTATGGAATTCCATTGGCCGCTGCGCTTTCACTATTTTAAAAACGGTGAAACGAACGTCCTTACTGGCTACGTTCATTATATCGAGCCATTGACGAAGGAGCTACGTATCATTGACCACAAGAATCAAAAGAGAAACGTTAAATTGTTGAACCTTGTTCACGTAGAATTAGAATGAAAAAAATGGATGTCCACTCCGGGTGGTGAAAAGTTTTTCATTTCTTAATTGGGGTAAAATACGTATAACGCAAACCTTGCCAAGACATTTTTGACTGAAAAACCACTATCATTAGAACAAGCAAAATCGAAATCCGGAGTGAGATGACAGATGTTATTAGCTCAAAATTTAAAAGAAAATACTGAGAAAATTAAAGGGATTGACATTCATTATGAGTATTACAGAAATGAAGAAGCTGTTGATCGCCCAGTTATAACCCTGCTTCACGGCTTTTTGTCTTCAAGCTTCAGCTTTAGAAGGCTAATTCCATTATTAACAAAGGCCTACACCGTTGTTGCAATTGATCTCCCGCCGTTTGGGAAAAGCGAGAAGTCTCATCACTTTGTTCACTCTTATCAAAATTATGCAGAAGTAGTTGTTGAGCTATTAGAAAGACTTTCGATTGAAAATACGGTCATGATCGGGCATTCCATGGGCGGACAGGTAGCTATGAGAGCATCAGCGTTAAAAGAAGATTTTGTAAGTAAAAATATTTTGCTATGTAGCTCAGGATATCTTGAGAAAGCCAAACAGAGTCTCGTCTATACGTCCTACTTACCTTTCTTTTCTGTCTACTTAAAACGCTGGCTTTATCGAAAAGGAGTTAGGGGGAATTTGCTCAATTGTGTTTATGACCCAGCGCTTATCGATGAAGAGATGATGGATGGTTATATTCAACCCTTCTTTAACGAAGGGATTTTTAGATCGTTGGTTCGTATGATCCGTGATCGGGAAGGTGACCTGTCCGAAGCAGAACTAAAACAAATTCATACACCGAGCCTCTTAATATGGGGAGAAAATGACAGGGTTGTGCCATTGAAAATTGGGAAACGTTTAAGCAGCGACTTACCAAATGCTGAGCTGATTGTCTATAAGAAAACTGGTCATCTTCTTCCTGAGGAGCGACCAGCATCGATTATGAAAGACATAGAACAGTTTTTAACTCGTTAAATTAAGGCGGGTAATGGTAGAGAATTCTCTGAATAAACTCCTTTAAACAAGGAGTTTATTTTCATGCAGGTAAAAAGAGTTGACTCAGCAGAATCATGCATGATAAAGTAAAGCTCGTTCAATTGTGAATTCAAATAAAATTTGAGCTTATGCTCATTAATAATTGCATATTTCTTATTAAGAGAAGTGGAGGGATCTGGCCCGAAGAAGCTTCAGCAACCTCTGACATTCAGAAAGGTGCTGCTTCCAGCAAGAGAAATCTTGAGAGATAAGAGCAAAAGCCCTCTTCTCTTGAAGTGGGTTTTTTTATGCTGTAGAAAAGTAAAAGGAGATAGAGAGAATGGAAAAAGAAATTAAAGGAAATGGCTTGGCGTTACTTCCTCTTGGCATTTTTATTGTGCTCTTTATTGGCACAGCGATTGTGACAAAGGATTTTTATAGCATGCCGGTTATACTTGCTTCATTAATTGCTGCGGGTGTAGCTCTTTCAATGAATCGAAAAGAAAACTTTATGAAGAAAGTGGAAGTTTTCTGCCGAGGAGCAGGAAACACCAATATTATATTAATGATTCTTGTCTTCTTATTGGCAGGAGCTTTTGCTGGAACCGCTGAAAAAATTGGCGCGGTTGATTCGATTGTGAATCTTGGTATATCCATTCTTCCAGCGAATTTGTTAATCGTTGGCTTATTTTTGATTGCATGTTTTATCTCCATTTCAATGGGAACGTCAATGGGAACCATCGTAGCCCTTGCACCGATTGGAATTGGAATCGCAGAACAAACGGGAGTTGCGCCAGCACTTGCCTTGTCTGCAGTTATTGGTGGAGCGATGTTCGGTGATAATCTTTCCATGATTTCAGATACAACCATTGCAGCAGTTCGAACACAAAATACGCAAATGAAAGACAAATTTAAAGTGAACTTCTTTATTGTATTGCCTGCTGCTATTGTCACTGCCGTTATATATGGCGTGTTAACGATGGGAGAACAGGCAACAGTTGGTGGAGAACGTGCTTTTGATTTGATCACGATCCTTCCGTATTTAGGTGTTCTAATCGCAGCGATCGCTGGGGTTAACGTTCTTGTTGTCCTTGTGAGCGGAACGCTATTTGCTGGAATAGTGGGTCTATTTAATGGTTCATTTGGAATGAGTGGACTTATTTCCACCGTTACAGAAGGGATTAAAGGAATGGAAGACCTTGCGATGATTGCCCTCGTAATCGGTGGTATGATCGAAGTGATCAAGCATAATGGAGGTATTCAATACGTGCTAGATAAGATTTTAAGTAGAGTAAACTCACGTCGAGGAGCGGAATTTGGTATAGCTGGTTTGGCTAGTGTGCTTGATTTATCGACAGCGAATAATACGATTTCAATCATCATGGGTGGGCCGCTGGCGAAGAACATTTCTGAAAAGTATGGCGTGGATCCACGGAAATCAGCTAGTATTCTAGACATTTTTTCAGGCAGTATTCAAGGGATGCTTCCGTATGGTGCTCAGGTTCTAGCGGTTGCAGGACTTGCATCGATCTCGCCACTTGCCCTCTTACCATATTCGTTTTATCCTATTCTTATTGCGGTTGCTGGAGTGATTGCGATTTATATTAACTATCCCTCTCTTCCAAAGAAAGAGGAAGCAAACGGTTAGAAGTAACTTTTAAATGAAACGAGATAAAGAAAAACAGGTAGCTCACGATGAGCTACCTGTTTTTCTTTATTATCCTTCAATTTGTTTTTGAAGATGAACAATTCGTTGAGGAAGAATATATAAGTATTCGATTAATGAATCAAGTAGATCAATAATAAGATTTGCGGTTTCTTCGCTCGTCGCTTTTTCAAGGCAAAGGAGATCGTTCAGATTACTTCCTTTTCCAAGGAGCTGACCTAACTTTACAATCGGTTCTTCTAAATCAATTTGTTTTGCCAGCGTTTCGAGCTGTTTGGATAGCGGCTGTCCTAATTCATTCTCGGCTAGAAAACTGCCGGTAATGCTTTCGAGGACGCGATTAGCCATTACAGCTGTTGCTGTCCAGTCTTTCATGTTATGTACATTTACGGCAGAGCGGTAAACACGTTCAAGGTCATCAGGCAGTCGAGCAGAACTCGTTAGTCTACCGAGTGGTTCACGTGTAAAGGACGTTTGATGAACAAAAAGTTCGACTTCCTCACCTCGATCACCGTGAGAAGTTTTAATTAGAATAAAGAGCACCGCTTCTTTACAAACGGAACAGCGAGAAAGCGTTGAGAACACGGCCTGGTTAATTTGATAATCAAATTTCAATTGAAATGCGGCATCATTTCCACATTCCGGACATTCTGTATTCGCTGATTTTGGAAGCTTCGTTTGTCCATATTTTACAACCGAATTAATGGTCGTCTGCTGTATCTTTCTCATCATATACCCCCTGGATCGATTTTGAGCAACTTGTTGTCAATCGAATTGAAACGCTAATTCCTGTAATATATTGTTTGAATTATTAAAAATCACACCATCAACTTATAATGTTCGCCCTCATTGGAAATATAAGGGGGGTTGGAAGCGTTAATGTGATTGATAAACCAATAATCGAGCAAAAGTCCTTTTCTTAATAGAGTAATATATACCCAAAATTGTGAAAATATTGACAGGTGTACCTGGCGAATCCTACACTAGAGTGAAATGAACGATAGGAGGTATCACTATGGAACAAGCCCGTCTATTTTGGAGTTATTTTTGGAAAGAACATTATCGTGCAAAGAATCTCTTAACATTCGCTTCTTCACACACGCCTGAAATCCCTTCCCAAAGTTCACAAAAAAATCCTACGCTTACTTCAGGGCCCGAGCCAGCCTACGACAAGAGAAAGATCACTGGGTTAGTTTTAGGGCCGGCTTTATTTCTTTGTCTTATGCTCTTTTTTCATCCGAATGGTCTTTCGGAAGCTGGTTTAGCCGTATTAGCAAGTACCGCATGGATTGCAACGTGGTGGATAACAGAAGCTATCCCGATTCCTGCAACATCTCTCTTGCCACTCATCTTATTTCCGCTAACGGGTGCACTTGAAGGTGATTTAACAGCATCTGCCTATGGCGACAATACGATATTTCTTTTTATGGGTGGTTTTCTGATTGCGCTTTCAATGCAGAAATGGAATTTACATAAACGCATTGCTCTTTTTATTATATCAGCAATCGGAACGAGTACGGAGAAAATTGTACTTGGCTTTATGGCGGCGACAGGTTTTTTATCAATGTGGATTTCAAATACCGCAACCGCTATGATGATGGTACCAATTGGACTAGCGGTGATTTATCAGGTCTCAGAACAGCTTGATCTGGATACGGAAGAGGGAGCACCGAGATTTAATTTCGGAAAAGCAATTATGTTAGGTATTGCTTATAGCGCTTCGATTGGGGGTCTTGCGACATTAATTGGAACGCCACCTAATACCATTTTTGCAGCAGTTGTGAATGAACTTTATGGCATTGAAATTTCATTTGCTCGCTGGATGATGTTTGGTGTACCCTTAACCGTTTTACTTTTAATTGGATGTTGGTATTACCTTGTGAAAATGGCTTTTCCAATGAACATTAAAGAATTACCGGGTGGAAAAGAAGTTATCAATAAGGAAAAGACTGATCTAGGAAAAATGTCGGTAGAAGAAAAAGTTATTTTATTGATTTTTTCATTAACAGCACTTGCGTGGATTAGTCGTTCATTTGTTTTAAGTGAGCTTAATCCAAACATCAATGATACGATTATTGCGATGACAGCAGCGATTTTATTGTTTCTTATTCCTGCACCTTCGAACAAAGGATCGTTTTTGTTGGACTGGAATACCGCGAAAGGGTTGCCGTGGGGAATTCTCTTACTCTTTGGGGCCGGACTCGCAATTGCTTCTGGATTTCAAGAATCAGGACTAGCGAAGTGGATTGGTGAGCAGCTAACTGTTCTTGAAGGTATCCATTTATTTGTTATTTTACTTCTTGTCACGACGCTCGTTATTTTCTTAACAGAAATTACATCGAACACGGCGACAGCAACAATGATGTTTCCAATAATGGCATCTTTGTCAGCAGCAATTGGTGTACATCCATATGCTTTAATGATTGGGGCAGGCATTGCATCAAGTTGCGCATTCATGCTTCCAGTTGCTACGCCACCAAACGCAGTCGTGTTTGGGTCGGGGTATTTAAAGATTCCTGACATGGCACGAGCGGGGTTCTGGCTTAACGCAACATCTGTTGTGATTATCACGCTAGCGATTTATTTTTATATGCCAATCGTGTGGGGCATCGATTTAACGCAAATTCCTACTAAATTTAAATAAACAGATAGAAAAATAAAGGTGATGATACAGTGGTCCATCAAGTAAATAGGGAGCAGCGTTATACATCAAAAGATGCAGGATTTTGGCGAGCGGCAGCTAGTCTTGGTTGTGGGGCATTGCTGGTTTTTTCTTCCTTATATGCTTTCCAACCGCTTCTTCCTATATTTGTGAAAGAATTTCAAATAACGCCTACAACATCAAGTCTATTGATGTCATTGCCGGTCATTACAATGATTCCAGGTCTTCTTATTCTAGGGTTTGTATCAGATCGCTATGGACGAACAATGGTGATGAAAGTATCGTTGCTTTTTGTTCTAGGATTACTACTTCTCATGCCGTTGATGAATTCGTTTCTACTTCTTTTAATTCTTCGATGTGTCCAGGGGTTTTTTCTTGCAGGTATACCAGCATCAGCAATGGGCTATTTAGGAGATGAAGTTGAGCCTTACAACATCGGCCTAGCCACAAGTATTTACATTGCTAGTAATGCAATGGGAGGCCTTAGCGGCCGCGTTACAACAGGTTATTTGACGGATGTATATAGTTGGAAAATAAGCTTGCTCTCTCTTGCGACTTTTGGACTTGTCGTAACGGTGTGTTTTTACTTGCTTTTGCCTGCTTCTCGTTTTTTTAACGGGGGGAGTAGAAGTATGATTCATGATATGAAAGGAATGTTTGTCCATCTTAAAGACAGACGATTGTTGTCTCTTTTTACACTTGGTTTTCTCATTCAAGTGATCTTTACAGGTGTTTGGACCTATTTGCCTTTCTACTTGGAAGCAGAACCTTTTACACTTTCGTTGAAATGGATATCGTTTACTTATTTTGCGTATATCCTTGGGGTCGTTTCTCCTCCCATTGCTGGAAGAATTTCTTCAAGTATCGGTCTTCGACGAACGATGATCATCGGACTATTCACACTACTAGTAGGAGTTGTCCTAACCATTTATCAATCAATAACGCTTGTCATGATTGGGCTTTGCATCATTTGTGCTGGTTTTTTTATCGCGCATTCAATGGCATCTGCTTCTGTAGCTAAGACAGCCGAACATCACAAAAGTGGAGCCTCAAGCTTTTATTTAATTAGCTATTATGCAGGTGTCGCTGCAGGCAGTTCAGGTGTTGGGGTATTGTGGGACCGTTTTGGGTGGGGTGGAGTAGTAAGTTTACTTCTGCTCGTCGTACCGCTCCTTGCAATGTTTTCACAAAAACAAGTTTCAAAACGATATCGAAATAATGATTTACGAGAGGAGAAGGCAAGATGAACGTGAGGAAGGCGAGGAGAGGTGATGAGCTGGGAATCACTCTTTTACTTTCAGATATGGGCTATGAAACATCTGTACATGAAGTGCAAGGTCGACTGCTACCGATTATGAATGACGATCTGTATGTCACCCTTGTAGTCGAAGAAAAAAAGGAATTACTAGGGATGCTTGGCATGCATTATGAACGTTCGTATGTCGCTACTATTCTTATCGCAAGAATTATTACGATGGTAACAGCAGAAAAATATCGCCAGCAAGGAATCGGAAGGAAGTTAATTCGTGAAGCTGAGAAGTTGGCCAATGAGAAAGGGGCTTCCACAGTCGTATTAAACAGTGGGAACCGCGAAGAACGAAGACCTGCACATCAATTCTATGAAGCGTGTGGATATTTGGGAAAATCAACAGGGTTTTATAAGTCGCTTGGCTGAATAAAAAAAGCCTTCCGTAAAAGCGGAAGGCTACTAACATTATCTTCTTGTAAATCCTTCTTCATCAAGGTATTGAACCGCTTCATTTCGAGAAGGGAATGTGCCATCAAGAATATCGCCAGCGTAGACATTCCATAGCTCGAGTTCAGGCTCGTACATTAATTCAAGCGTTTGATCTTCATCGTTTACCCATGTTTGGATTTCGATGTCTGACCCAGGAAGGACAGAAAGAGACTGGATGGACTCACCTATGATTTTTCGAAGCTCATTGCTTGAGAAATCACGAATGTTAACCATACCTCTTTCATCTAATGGATATCCTTCAATAAGATCACCAAATACATAGCCGTTCCCATTCGGGTGAAGATGATAAACAACATTTTTCTTATCGATAACCGCTTCTTCATAGTGAAAGTTCACACGTCCAAGCGAAACGTCTTTTCGGGTCAGTTCAGGAAAGGATGATTCAATAATCTCTAATTTTTCTTCAAAAGTTAGCATAATGCCTCCATGTGCTTCAGTAGTCTTTCTAGTTTGAACAGGAAAATCAGGATTCAAACGTACTGCACTTTATCTTATCATGGGTCATGACAAAATTGTATGCTTTGTCTGAAGTTCTTGAAGAAAAATCGCGATTTCTGCTTTGTTTTGTAAAACTATTATGGTTTTTTCAGGAGAAGTTTGCTGAATCTCTTCAAATCGCTTTTTCATCTTCTCCTTACGAGGGTAGTACGTCGTCCAAATGAATGTTAAAAACGACCATTCCATTTTTTCGTTACAGCCTTTTCCCATATCTGATCGTGTTTTCCCGAGATGAGTGATCCAGCGTTTTAAAACCCGATAAAGACAAAGGAGTCGCGGGGCATCTATATAAATAATCGTATCAGCTTGCGCCACTCGGATATCATAGGAGTTGCTATAATTTCCTTCAATAATCCATCTAGAAGTTAAAGCAATCTTCTCCTGGGAAGTGCGAAACTCATCAAGACTCGCTTCAACCCAACCCGGTTTCCAAAACAGAGCGTCGAGGTGGTAAACCTCATAGTCTAGTATTTCACCGAGTTTCTTTGCAAATGTCGATTTACCTGCTCCTGCTGAAGCGCCCATTACCATAATCCGGTTCACATTCGTGCCTCCCTTAAGGTATTGCGTTCCTTCAAAAGTTTACCAAAAAATGAATGGATAAGTAAGAATTGCTTTGTGAAATAAGGAGATAACGTACTTTTGTTTTAACCGTTAGTTCTAAAATCAGCTTTCAATAAGCTGATTCCGGGTTTTGAAACAACACAGATTCCGTAAAATGTTAAAATTAGAATTAAGTTAAGTATTGATAAGTGAATCAGATGTAGAAGGAATTTCTAAAGTATGTTCCCAAGGTCTCATAATTAAGTGAAGGGTTTATTATCATAAACGAATGAAAACTCATTATTGTACTAGGAGCTTAACTAATGATACTAGATAACGAGAACGGGCTATTACTTATCCGTAATGACCAATTAGGTGAGCGGATTTGGAGAAGTGATGAATGTTATAAATTAATCTTTTCTCTATTCGGGAGAGGATCTTATCAAACAAATCATGGTGACATCTCCATTGATAAAGGAGAATTTCTAATATTTAACCCATATGAAGATCATAAACAACTTAAGGCTACAAATGAGAAATTTCTCGTGGAGATAAAGCAATCTTTGTTACAAGAGACTGCTGATCAATTGGGCATTACAGAAACATCACCTGAATTTACTTTGCTTTCTTATAAACATCCTCAAATAAAACAATGGATGATTTTTATTAGAGATTTCTTAGCGCTAAATGAAGAAGTTGGATCAGTTACCAATCAGTTTTTTCTAGATAACAGCTTGACCCAGCTTTCCATTATGATGCTTCAATATGGTGCAGGGTCTCATCAAATTGACTTTCCATGTATCAGTAGTAAAGCGATAATTAATGATGTTACAAATGCCCTTAAAGAAAGCTATAGCGAGGACTGGACACTGGAAGAGATGGCCCAGGTTGCAAGATTAAATAAATATCAATTTGCTCACCTTTTTAAAGAGGAGCTAGGTCTCTCCCCTTATTCTTGGTTGCAACTTTATCGTCTATTACGAAGTCAATACTCCTTATTGCATTCCAATGACTCAATTCTTTCGATCGCTCTTAATCATGGGTTTAAGAGTGTCTCTTCCTATAACCAGTTATTTAAGAAAATGTATCGGAAGGCGCCAACGGAATTTCGCCGGATTCACGGTTTTAATAAGTAAAGCTCCAATACTTAAAATGACTATGAGTAACCCACTACCAATCATTAAGTGTTGAATTGAAATGAACATGACTAAGAATCCGTACACTCCTAAGGAAATGGTGTTAGAAAAATATAATAAGACAGCATTGGAACTAAAGGCGCGCCCCATTTTCTCTTCTGGCACAAGTGTCTGAAGAAGATAAACGCGAGCTAGTCCAGCAATAGGGATCCCTATACCTACGATAGCGCAACCAATAAAGAAATGCTTAATATCATATAAGAGTCCGTAGTATGTAATTCCTATACCCCAAATCAACGCTCCAATTAAGTAGAGGCGAAGAGTCATTCTTTTAATCAAATATGGCAAAACGATATTTGTGATAATAGCAACGCCACCAAATACTCCTTGTAAAATGCTAAATAATTCTTCACTTTGTTCACTCATTTCTGATAATGCAAGCAAAAGTCCTACTTCCCACACCCAAGTGTTGAAAAAAACCGTAACAAAAGTAAAAAGAAATAGTTGTCTGACGGTAGAGTGCGCCTTCGCCCAAGTGGTAAAATCGAGAATTGAGCGATACATACCTTTAATCGTCTTATTAACGACTGGTTTAGGGTCCTTTAAGTGTATTTTAAAGATGAAAAAGGCGCTAACGGCATAGGTTATTGCGTCTAAGGTGAAAAAGTGTATAGCACCAAAGGTGTTTAATAACCATAGAGTGATAAATGGACTTAAAACCGTTACTCCTCGAGTTAATGTATCATATAAACTGTTCGCATTCGTTCGTTCCTCTTCCGTCGTTATAGAAGGTAGTACAGATCGATGGGTCGGGTTAAAGAAACATCCTATACTCTGGATCAGAAAGCTTACTATTAATAGATATGCGTAAGTAAGTGCATCCAAATAATGCAAAAATACGATAGAAAGAATGAATGGGATCCGAGCTAGGTCCAGATAAACTAATAATTTTTTCTTAGGTAACCAATCAGCCATAACGCCACCCATTAATCCAAATAGAAGGTATGGTAAGGTCTCAGCCATAGCCATTCCTGTAGTGTGAAGATTGGAACCAGTTAAATCGTACGCTAAAAATAAAAATGCCATTCCGGAAAGAACATCGCCAAGTCGAGAGATTCCTCCAGCAAGTAAGTAATACCGTATATTGTTGTTTCGCCATAATCTTTTGTACATCATTATCACCTCATCCCTTATTTTAAGAAGAAATGAAGTGAACTTCTGTCGGATTATTGCTATAAATAGAGACAATATCTATATGAAGAAGCATATTTTAAATGAGGTTTTCATTAATAAGAGATGGATTGAAATAAAGTGTAATCACCTATTAATAAATAAATTTTTTAGGGTGTTAAAGATAATGCAATTATAGGAAAAATAGGGAGTTCTCGTATATTTAATTGCGATTTTAATTGAGAACTATGGAGGAGGAGATACCTATGAAAAAGGTGTTGGTTTTCATTACTGATGGTTTTGCCGATTGGGAAGCAAGTTATGTGACTGCTGAACTAAATAAACCAGAAACAGGTTATGAAGTAAAAACAATTGCGATTGATGAGAATCCTAAGATTTCTATGGGTGGTTTAAAGGTTCTACCGGATTATAGCTTAAAGAACTTCTCTCTAAAAATAGATTTAGCGATGGTGATTATGCCTGGTGGAACGGGGTGGAGAGAAGAAAAAAACCACCAGGTTAAGAAACTAGTTGATTACTGTATTGGAAAGAACATTCCGGTAGCAGCAATTTGTGATGCAACTACTTTTTTAGGAGATTACGGATATCTTGATCATCACAAACATACAGGCAATTCATTAGCATATTTAAAAGAAGGAGCACCTAATTATCAAGGGGAAGAAAACTACATAAATGAACAGTCGATTAGTGAGGGCTGTTTAATCACAGCTAATGGAAGTGGAGCATTAGAATTTTCGAGAGATATATTAAGGAAATTAGATGTCCTAAGAAGTAAAGAACTAGAAGAGTGGTATAGTTTATTTAAAAACGGTTTTATTAAAAGTTAGTTTTAGAGCTGTTTTGAAGCTTATCTGCTATCAGATAGGCTCTTTTAAATTGAAAAAACGAATCAAACCAAAGATGCCAATTTATGAAAATGGGTATCAAAAACTTGAACAGGTTACTTGAAGAGGAGTAACATGTTACTTGTTGATAACCACCAATTGCAATAGGCTTCGATTTGTAACAATAATTGTACTGGTTACGATTAAAGTGAGATATAAGATGAAAAAAATTAAAAGTAGAATTTATTAAAGTAAGGGGAGTCACGATGGTAACAAAGCCAAAGGCTATTTTCTTAGATATGGACGGTACGATCTTAAATCACAACAACAAGGTAAGTGGACTTACGAAACAAGTTATTGATGAGTTACGAGATAATGGACTTTATGTTTTTATCGCGACAGGCAGAGCTGCAGATGAAATAAGCGATCTTGTACCGGATGGATTCCAGGTCGATGGAATCATCTCTTCGAATGGAATGGCCGGGTATGTTAAGAGTAAGGCCATATTTGAACATTCACTCCCTCTTGAATTAGTAGAAAAGGTTATCGAAAAAGCAAGAGAACATAAAGTTTATTATGAACTTTTCCCATATGGAGCGGACCGTATCGCTTTACAACAAGATCGTATATTTATTGAAGATGAAGTTAAAGATCCAAAGCCAGAAAGTGTTGGGCTTAATGAATGGCTTTCACGTCAAGAAGCAATCAAAGAAGCTATCGACTGGAAAAGTCAGATCGAAGGAAATAAGTTTTCTAAATTCTATTTCTTCGCAAGAACGAAAGAGAATATCAATCAATGGAAAGATGAGTTAGAAAAAATAAAGCAAGATATCGATTT
The DNA here is from genome assembly GCF_011082085.1 of Bacillus sp. Cs-700. NCBI lineage: Bacteria > Bacillati > Bacillota > Bacilli > Caryophanales > Bacillaceae > Bacillus > Bacillus sp. Cs-700. The sequence goes on along the minus strand of NZ_CP041063.1, from coordinate 992,187 downwards.
TACAACCTCAATCTCTTCTGCACATAATGTTGAAGTAATGGTAGCAAATGTGAACAAAGCCACTGGAATTAAGGAAATGTTACACTATTTTGATTTGGCGGATGTAGAAACGTTGGCGGTAGGGGATAGTAACAACGATTTACCGATGTTCCAATTTGTTGATTATGCAGTAGCAATGAAAAATGCATCGGACCAAATAAAAGAAATCGTCGACGATGTAACGGAATTTACATGTGATGATGATGGAGTCTATCATTATTTAAAGTCTTTAATCGTTCCATCGTCAATAAAAAGCACATGAGGCAAGACTGAGTCAAAAGCAAAGAAAGCTATACCTCTCTCTTCTACTATAAAGGAGTTTATCTTAAATAAGGTAAGCTCCTTTTTACGTGAAAAAGATTGAGATATCCCTAATGATTTGAAATAATTGGTAGGGAAGCGCTAGAAATTTTTGCGAGATACGTTAACAAAGATTTCAATTAAAGTTAGTTGCATTTTGAGAGTGTAAGATTGTGTCTTTTGACTATAGAAGAAAAACTAGCTGGGCTACTTTCTGGCTTGCTTTAGCTATCTATTAGTTAATTGGATAATAAAGCTATCGTTTTTACCCAAGCTAGGCTTACTATTTCCTTGAAATATGAAAGAATCGATATGGAGGTTGGAAAATGGACTCATTACAACTCATTGTTTCTAAAGCTAAGGAGCTAGTACAAACAAGATCACCCGAATGTGAGGCTGCTTTTCTAGCTGGAAGCATTGTTCGAGGGGAAGCGACAGCTACATCTGATCTTGATATAGTCGTCTTTGATTCGTCGGTAACTGTTTCGTATCGGGAGAGTTTTTTCTATGAGGGTTGGCCGATCGAATGGTATGTTCATAATTTAGAAAGCTATTATGCCTTTTATGAGAGTGACTGCGCACGCGCAAAACCATCACTTCCGAAAATGGTGTCTGAAGGCGTCATCCTTAATGACAAGGGGAAGGCAAAAGTACTGCAGGATGAAGCAAGAATGATCCTGAAAAAGGGGCCGTCTCCATGGGAAGAAGACGACATCACGCTAAAACGTTATTTTCTTACAGATGTATTAGAAGATTTTATTGGCGCTACCGATCGAGGGGAAGAAATGTGCTGTGCAGCTACTCTTGCAGAGCAAGTTCATGAATTCATTCTTCGTACGAATAAACAGTGGATTGGCTCATCTAAATGGATTGTCCGTGCATTAAGAAATTATGATCAAACACTGGCGGATAGGTTTGTACACGTGTTTGATCATTATTATGAAACACGTGAAAAGGAAAGCGTCATTACGTTCGTTGATGACGCTTTACAACCATTTGGTGGTCGCTTGTTTGAAGGGTTTTCATTAGGGAAATAGTCTTACCGCTTCTTGGAAATCAAAGGAGAAATCGTTAGAACGCATGCGATTAAAATAAGAAGGTAGATTGGACTTAACCAAATTGAGTAGATGGAGCCAGCGTTACCGGTAACGAAATCAGTATTGATGGTGAGAGTAGTTAATGTCAATTTAACAGGATTTTCTGCTTCAATAGAGAATGCAGGCAGATATAACTTTGGTTTCGTAATCCGATAAATAAGATAAACAAGAGAGATTATAAGAAGGAAATTTGCAATTACTAATCTTTTCATAAGCCTCTCCTTTTGCTAGGGATTAGATAAAAGCGGTTATATTCTCCTTATTATACTAGGGTTGGGCCGTAAGCGGGATGAAGATTGACGAAATGAAAATATTGATTTCTTAAGAAGAATAATGTAAGCCTCTGTGGAGAAGCTTACAAATTCTATGAAGCCGCCATTTCGAACGACTTACCTTTACCTATGTTATGATCAAAATAGTAGATTAATAAGGTGGGAGGTTTCTGTTTGAAAGGATTCAATCTTATAACCTTCCTTTTCATAATAGGAATTGGTCTTATCTTCATCAACTTCAAGGAAGATCTAGAGGGAATGTTTATTCAAAAGGATGTTCCCTTGCCAACGGAGCTGCATCCAACGGTAAGTGAAGCGAAAGATACGTTGATCAATCGAGCTGCCGCAAAGGGAGTTGAGATTGTGATTACAGCTGCACATCGAACGAAAGAAGAACAGGATGCTCTTTATGAAAAAGGACGGTCAACGGAAGGACAAGTCGTTACAAATGTTGCAGGCGGCGGTTCTTATCACAATTACGGTCTAGCCATCGATTTTGCTTTAAAGTTAGATAATGGTGATGTTGTATGGGATATGGAGCGAGACGATAACGAGAATGGAAAATCAGATTGGATGGAAGTAGTCGCTATTGCGAAAGATCTTGGTTTTGATTGGGGAGGAGACTGGAGTAGTTTTAAAGACTATCCTCACTTACAAATGGATTTTGGTTTAACGATGCGTCAATTGCAGAATGGTCAAAGACCTGGTGAAAGTGAGTATGCGACAAACTAGCGAGAGGATAGTGTTATGAAAACTAGGAAGGCTGTTGGGGCAATTGTTACGCACAAAAACCGGTTTCTCATCGTTCGCAAAGTCACGATAAACACCAGAATGGGAAAAGAGCTTCATAATGGAATATGGGATTTCGTTAAAGGTGGCGTTGAAGACGAAGATGAAACAGTCGAAGCTTCAATGAGAAGAGAGTTATTAGAGGAAACGGGATCCGTCGCCTACACGTTAAAAAAGCGATTTAATGAAACGATCTCATTTGCATTTCCAGAAAAAATTCAAACGAAGATAGGTTATCATAACCAAATAACGACAATGTTTCATTTCGAATATGTTGGCGACGGTAAGGACCTTGAAGCGAATGACAAAGAAATTAATCAAATTTGTTTTGTTCATGAACAAGCGTTATTAAGCCTTTTAGAACACGACGAATCAAAAGAGTTTATCACTAAAAACAGGAATCAAATCATAAGCGAGAAATAAATGAAAAGATTTTTAGAAAAAAAGGTTTAGGTATTTCAAAAAGGGGTAAATTTAAACTAACATAATTTTCCCCCTTTTGTACCGTCCGTTAAATCGGGCGGTACTTTTTTTGATTACGTTTAAACAAAGGAAAGACAAAGCATGCTCAGTGTTTGAGATCATCCGTTAGCTTAAAAAGAGTTATTAGCAGTGTAAGAATTTTGCATTCTTGAAAGTTTGAGAGGTTATCGATAGGATAAGGTAAGCAAACTAACAACGGGAAAGTAGACGAACTGATCACATTCTCTCATCGTTCGCCTATAGGATAGGAGAATAACATGTGGAATACTAGACTGTTTCAACATATTTACGTTTTTTATTTATTCGTTTTTCTATTGGATGTGATCCACCTCTTTTGGTCAAACGCTTCTCTATATACAACAATTGGACTATTGGCAATAGTGATGATCGTCATTAATTTCAAAGAAGCGGATCGTGTTTTTAAAATACTTGGCATTATTCTTTTAAGTGTAGGAGTCTTTTTTTATTTTTCAAGCGATATTAGTATCGTTAAGGTTCCATCCTTTTTCGCAGGGAATATAGGGTTGTTGTTTCTTTTATCTATGCTTCCATGGATGAATAGCGTTGTAAAAGCCGGGAGATATAATAAGCTATTGCAAACATTACTCGGGGGCAATGTGAAGAAAATGGGGGATTTATATGTGCGAGGAGAAGCGACTATGGTTTCTCTGGCTGCCTTTTTGAATTTATCGTCCGCAACCATTTCTCAAGATCTGTTAAAAAATCAATTAAAAAAATCCAAAACAAACGTCAGAAACCGTTTTATCGCCATGTCGACTTTAAGGGGGTATTCTCTAGCGTTACTTTGGAGTCCTTTGGAAATTTTACTCGCTACATCAATCTTTATTACAAATGCTAATTACTTAGAAGTATTACCTTGGATGTTGCTTATTGCTTTATTAGGCTTTGCACTTGATTCTATTATTGGAAAAATCACCTTTCGAAACGAAGTGGTAGAAGAGGTTGGTACGCCTACAAAGTTAGGAGCAAGTAGTAAGAAGAAGTTAATGGAATTTATCGTGGCGCTGGTTCTGTTCTTAATGGTTGTCGTTTTTCTAACCAATGTTATTCAATTCAACTTTTTGTTTGCCGTTACGATCGCCCTTTTTCCCTTTGCGTACATTTGGGCATTATTGTTGAAACGAAAAAGAAGTTTCTTTCAAATTGGCTGGCTCAATTGGAAAAGGCAAACAAACCATTTACATAATTTCATTGTTTTACTGCTAACGCTATCTTTTTTCACAGAAACGTTAAACGCGTCTCCATACCTACGATATTTACAGGACCCCCTTGTGGCACTTGAGGGGCATCAAGTTTACATTATGCTTTTCATCCAGGCTACTTTTTTAATAATGACATTATTAGGCGTTCATCCCATTGCAACAATGGGGATCTTTGGCGGCGTAAGTGAGTTGTTGTTAAGTGCTTTTCCTTCTGTTACGTTAACGATTCTGCTCGCCAGTAGCGCGATCGCAACCGTTCCATCAGCTCCTTATGGCCTTATCGTTACACTAACTTCCGTAGGGTTGAAAATGAATCCTTATAAAATTGTCTTGAAAAACATCTCGTATAGTTTGATGTGTGGATTTATCGGCGTTTTGATCGCATACTGTACTTTATTTCTTTATTAGAAGGGGAGGTGTAGAATGAAGTTTCAAGAGCAGTTTGTTCAATCCGTTTGTTTTTATTTTAAGGAAGAAGGAAAAGTATGGCTACAAAAATTACCGGAAATCATCCGCTATTGTGAACAAAAATGGTCTCTGAAAATGGAGGATCCTTATCATCTCTCGATTAACTATGTTGCTCCAGCTAAGCTGGAGAGTGGAAAAGAAGTTGTGGTGAAACTAAGTATACCCGGAGCAGACTTTCTTGATGAACTGGAATCTTTGCACTTGTTTAATCATCAAGGGATGGTTAAAGTTAATGCCTTTGATAAAGAAAAAGGCATTATCATTTTAGAAAAATTATCTCCTGGTCACACGCTTGCAAAAGTAGAAAACGATGAGCAAGCCTGTCGCGAGGCTGGATTAGTGATGAAAAAGTTCTCTATACCTGCTCCTAGTAAGACTCGGATTCAAACAACAGTCGTTAGAGAGAAGTCGCTTCGAAATACTGTAGTGCAGAATGTGGAGGGATATGGACCACTTTCTTCGCATGTCCTTAGGACTTCCCTAAGCCTTTTTACGAAACTGAATCAATCAATCGCTCAGTACAAGTTACTACACGGAGATTTTCATCACTACAATGTGCTTGCTTCAGAGGACACTGACTGGGTTGCGATTGATCCAAAAGGATTATTGGGGGAAACTGAGTATGATTTAATTCAATTTCTTTTAAATAAGCTACCGGAAAAAGACGTCTATGAAGTGACCCAAAAACGAGTAGACATCTTCACAAAGGAACTTAATCTAGATAAAGAGCGTTTGCTACTTTGGGGCTATTGTCATACCGTATTGGCGACCTCATGGACAGTAGAAGGCGATAACTATGATAAGCGTTTTTATCAAATGATTGAGATTTTTGAGAAGTTGTATTTAAAAACGTATGGAAGAGAAGTGGGCCAGTATGCGAGATGAAGTAGTGGTAAATAGATTTAAAAAGCTCAGAGCGGTTTGCTCTGAGCTTTTGTATGGTGAAACTTATCGCTTTTTAGGTTTAAAAGGCCACCAAATGCCATTCCCAAATGATACCACAACAGCAGGAATGAGAAGAGGTAGAACGATGAGACCGTAAAGTAACAATCCAGTAATAACAATTGTAGCAATTTGCATTAAACTTAGTACACCAGAAGGCATCATTGCACCAAATGTACCTGCTAATATAATTGCAGCAGTGATGACAACCGTACCCATTTTAGCCATGGATCGATGCATGGCTTCCATAATGCCAATCGAAGCTTCTTCATTAAATCGGTCAAGTAGGAAAATGGAATAGTCGACTCCAAGCGCTATGAGCATAACAAAACCAAAGAATGGAACGGCCCACGTTATTCCGTCATAGCCTAGTAGATTAATAAAGATTAATTCAGAAATCGCCATTGATGTAAAGTACGTAAGTAGAAGTGATCCAATCATCACAATCGGCATAATCATGGAGCGGAAAAGGACAGTTAAGATAATAAATAAACCAACAAGCATGATGATAACCGTTCTTGTAAAATCACTCGTTGAAATGTCTGATAAGTCGCTATTAATACTTGAGACCCCGCTATAAGCAACAGTAGCATCTTCAAGTGGTGTTCCGTCGATTGATCGTGAGACGGTCTCTTTTATTTCACGAACGGTTTGAATGGCCTCAGTTGAATAAGGATCTTCTTTTAAGATCACTTCAAGCGTAACGGCCTTTTGTTCATCGAACGCATACCGTTCAATGGCTGGTTCAAACTCTTCATTATCAAGCGTACCTTCTGGAATGAAAACACCCGTGTCTCGAAGTGCGTTCGAATTTCCCATATTGGTTACCAAATCTGCTGCGTCCTGTAAGCCGTTCTTTATTTCATCCAGTCCATCAATTGATGACCCAACACCTTTTGATAGATCTGAAAGGCCACCGCTTAGTTCAGAAACCTGACCTGACTGACCTTGCAGATCGGAAGAGGCGCCAGCAAGCCCTTGTTGAATTTGTCCAAGCTGTTGTTGAACCTGACCGAGCTGCTCTGAAGCTGCAGCTACATTTTGTGATTGTTGAAGGCCCTGTGAAATGGCACCAAGCTGATCATTCACTTGCCCTAATCCGTTTACTGCCTCTTCAAGTCCTCCTGCGTTGCTACCAGAAGGGATTTGACCGTTAATTTGGTCCAATCCGTTTTGTACTTCCGTTAATCCGCTTTGAACTTCATTTAGTCCACTAGTTGCTTCGTTTAGACCATCGCCAACCTGAGAAAGTTGTGAATCAACATAGAAATCATCAATAACCTCTCCGGCTGGTCTTGTAATTGATCTAACAGAATCTACGTCTTCATTTCTCTCAATGTCATTGCTGATTGTTTCGATATAAGGAAGCAGTTCTTCAGTTACAATCGCTTCATCTTGCTGAAGGATCACCTTTACAGGAAGCGAATCTCCTTTACCAAAGCCTTCCTCGATCGCATCAAGGCCTTTCACAGATTCATAGTCACTACCAATCTCATTTACAGTATTAAACGACAGCTGATCGTCATATGTGAAAAGGAGTGGAACCATAATAATGGCAACAACGAGCATCGACCAAATCGGTTTATTTATAGAGAAACGACCGAACCTGGTCCATAGTTTACTATCTTTATGAGACGCTGATTGTTTAGATGGCCAAAACAGTTTATCTTTTAGCAATGCCATAAAGAATGGAACAATTGTAAATAAAACGAGCATTAAGACAGCAATTCCGACAGCGACCCCAACAGCAGATTTAAAGATAGGGAAGTCCGCAAAGCCGATCGCAGCAAAACCAATGAACACGGCTAATCCACTAATTAATAAAGTACGTCCGGCCGTCTTGTACGTATTTACAATCGCATCTTCAACAGAATGCCCCTCAGTTAATTCTTCTTTATATCTACTTAACAAGAGGATACAGTAGTCTGTGCCGATCCCGAATAAGACGGCAACTAGAAAAATTTGCGTATAATTGGATACAGGAAAACCAACCCAATCGATCAGAAACGCAACAATCGATTGACTAAGGAGATACGTAATACCAACTGCAAATAATGGGATAAAGGGAGTTGTAATGGAACGAAAAACAGCAAGTAATAAAACGAAAATTAAAGCCACAGTTATTATTTCAGTACGCTCAAGACCTTTCTGGGCGCTTTCGTTCACATCGTGATTAATAATCGCTTCTCCTGTGACATATGCCGTTGTATCATCAGGAATCATGTCTTCCCGAATACGGTTTGCTAAATCATTCACTTCTTCATCCGTGCCGTCTACCGTAATAGGCAATAGAACCGTTTGTTTATTTTCAGAAACGAGTTGTTCCGTTAATTCTTCACTCTCAAAAGGATCGAGCACATTTTTAATGAGGGATCCTTCTCCTTCAAGTTTTTCTGCAATAGAAGAAACCGTCTGTTGCGCTTTATCTTCGACGGGTTGATCATAAGTAAACACAACAGAAATCGTTTCATCTCCTGCACCCGCTTCCTCTAGTAAGTCTGCTGCGATTTTAGAATCAGCGTTTTCTGGTAGTTGAAACGTTCCGGCTTCTTCAGCTTGTTTTGTAAGGTTTGGGGATAAAATAAATAAAACGGCGGTTAGCGCAATAAGCGCAATAGCAATTGGCCATTTGAATTTTAAAATTAGTCTCATTTTGCATCTCCTTCTGTTTTTAAAATTGAACTTAACTTGCGAAAGATACGCAAGAATTCATTTATTTCTTCTTCGTGAAAATCATTTAATACGATGTTTTCGACATGTTCATAGATAACTTCATTAAATAAAGCAACAACATTTTTCCCTTTTTGCGTAAGCGTAATCGCTTTTCCTCTTAAATCCTTTTCTGAATCGACCGTCGTTAAAAGTCCTTTCGCTTCAAGTTTTTTGTAACGGTTGGAAATCGCGCTTTTATGTACACCTTGTAAGGCTGCGAGTTTTCCAGGTGAAATAAGACCAGATTTCGAGATGATTTGAAGCATCTGGAGCTGTTCAGAAGAGTATTCTTCAAATAATTGATGTTCGAAAGATCGTATAATGCGCTCAGTTCCATACATAATGACTTCTTCAAAAAGCTCAACGGCTTCACATAATTTTTTATCCATTTAGTTACCTCCACTAGTTTACCGTCTAAACAATATTAGTTTACCCCCTAAACGAAGTTGGTTGCAACTATTAAAGGTTATGCAGAAAAGGTAGCGAACTTCAACTAAATGTTGTGAAGAAGCAGAATTAAAAGGAAAGTCTTGTGAAATAGTAAGAAATAATGAAAATTTACAGAATTTTGGAACAATAAACATTGCATTAAAATCTTATCAATATTATGATAAAAGAAATAGAGAGACGTTCGCTAAAACGAAAAGGAGGAATGAGGATGAAGAGCACTGGTGTGGTAAGGAAAATTGATGAACTAGGCCGAATTGTCATTCCAAAAGAACTGCGACGTACGTTAGATATTAATGTGAAAGATCCTATTGAAATTTTCACAAGTGAAAACAAGGTCATATTACAGAAGTATCAGGCAGACATGGCCTGTATGATTACAGGTGAAATTCTAGACGATAACCAAACTTTCGGAAATGGTAACATTGTGCTCAGTCACGAAGGGATGGCTATACTACAAGAAGAATTGGAAATGAGATTAGGTAAGAAAAGAGAAGAAATGCTAAATGCCGAATAAGCGATCGTTACATCCCCTCCATAATCATGGAAGGGGATTTTTTTGAAGTTAGAAGGTGTAGAAGTGAAAGGAGTCTTTAAGGGCATGCGCATCATGTCTTCCATAAAAAGCGTTGTTAATTTTACTTGATAAGGATAGTGGGACACCGTCAATAACGTAATTTCAACAGTACATCTCGAATGTGGGGATCTTCCATCATGGTGGATCCAAACTTTCGAGTGATTTCTGTTAGTGCAATATCATGATAGAAAAATTCAGTGAAGAAAGTAACGAGTGGTTTTGATTTCGTATGGATCGCTTGCCAATTCGCTTCTTCTATTCCAGCAAACAAAATTTCATGATGATCAATGACGACAATTCGACTTCGCTCCAGTTTTTGGTGATCTGTGTCTGGTATTAGTGTAGTAACATTTTTAAGGTTAGAATGCATCTCTCCTATTGTATGAATTTCCACAGAAACCCCCTCAGCTTCTTTTTCCTCCAGTATAGAAATGTGTTGCTCAATATCATCCGACCAACCAGAAAAAATAATCGAAGAAGATGATGAATGAAGGAGTTCTGATACGAGAGAGTGAATGGACTGTTCTTCCTTAAGTGTCCACACGCGATCATCAGCTTTTTTTTCACGAGATTGAATTGTTTTTAATTGGGTTATATTTTCGTTAAAGTCTCGCTGAAGTTTCTTAATTGCTGATTCAAGTGGAAGAGGAGCATAGAGCCGTTTTTTTTCTGTTGTTGATTCCAATACCATTCCTTTTTCACTCATACGCCGCAGAACATCATACACTTTAGATCGGGGAACATCTGAACGTTTGACAATTGCAGTGGCGTCGAGAGCCTCATCGATTGTAATAAGTGCTTCATAGACCTGGCTTTCGTATTGCGTAAATCCAAACTGCTGTAGCATGTCACTATTCTCCTTGCTTCTACTGGTCATTTCTTATAATGATAGCACAACCGTTTAAGGGGGTGAAAGTAACCTTCATTTTCCTATTGCTTAATCATTTGAAAAGAGTTACCCTTTTAGTGGTAACTTTTGAATGAGGAGTGCGAGGAATAATGAATAAACGCGTGTACTTACTTACCATCGTTTCGTTTGTAGTTGGTATGGTTGAACTAATTATTGGAGGTATTCTTGACCTAGTAGCAGATGATTTAAAGATTAGTCTAGGAAAAACAGGCCTGCTAATTAGTGTTTTCTCTATTGTGTTTGCGGTAATGGGGCCAATCCTATTATCGATGACCGCAAAAATAGAACGAAAAAAACTGACGCTCTTATCGCTTGTTATTTTTCTTGTAGGTAATTTCATCGCTGTATTAAGTACAACATTTTCGGTGTTAATGGCAGCAAGGATCATTTCTGCAGCAAGTGGGTCTCTTTTAGTTGTTTTGTGCGTTACGATGGCATCAAACATCGTCAAACAGGAATATCGCGCACGGGCAATCGGTGTTGTTTTTATGGGAATCAGTGCATCACTCGTTTTAGGTGTCCCGATTGGTTTAATGCTAGGAAATGCTTTTGGATGGAAGGCACCATTTATTCTGATTATTGGTCTTACAGTACTAGCAATGGCTGGGGTTGCTTTGTTTATGGAAAAAATCCAGCCAAAACCAGCCATTTCAATTCGTAAGCAAATCAAAACACTCAAGGATAAGCGTATTTTAACTGCTCAATTAACATCTTTTCTGTTTCTAACCGGTCATTTAACACTTTATGGCTACCTCACCCCGTTTTTAAAAACAACGCTTGGATTATCGGGAAATTGGGTAAGTATTGTTTATCTAATCTTTGGAGTAGCAGCTGTTGCTGGAGGAGGATTAGGCGGAGTTGCTTCCGATCGCTTTGGTACAAGGCCAACCATACTAATATCAATTATGGTTTTTGCAGTGGCGATGTTTGTTATCCCTTATACCACCTTCTCTTTCCCACTTTTTCTTATTATTATGGTGATTTGGAGTATGCTAAGCTGGGGAATTACACCGGCTCAACAAAGCTATTTAATCGAATTGGCACCTGAATCATCTGATATTCAACAAAGTTTAAATAATTCGGCTCTTCATCTTGGTATTGCCCTCGGATCTTCTGTTGGTGCTTATGCTATTGAACAATACCCAGTGGAAATGAACGCAACAGTTGGAGGAATGTTTATACTACTAGCACTAGCGTCAGCGGTATTTTCTATGACTAGAGATCGTCGTAACGTGTCATCCTTGTTGAAGAAGCAAGCTGGTTAGTTGCGATAGTAAAAAGGGTTTGAAATAATAGGCATATATTGTTTGAAAGGAGCGTTTTATGATGAATGTACTCGTTATTGGAGCAAACGGCCAAGTTGGCCAAAACATTGTTAATCTTCTTCATAGCAACAATGACCATTCCTTGAAAGCAATGGTTCGAAAACAAGAGCAGGCAGATGAATTAGTTAATAGGGGAATTGAATCTGTAGTGGCAAGTCTTGAAGACTCGGTTGAAGTTATTTCTGAAGCTATGAAAGGAAGTGACGCGGTAATTTTCGCCGCAGGTTCAGGTGGGAGTACGGGATCCGATAAAACGCTATTAGTGGATTTAGATGGAGCTGCAAAAACGATAGAAGCTGCTGAAAAGATAGGTGTTAAAAGGTATGTTATGATTAGTGCCCTTCAGGCGCACAATCGAGAAAATTGGCATGAGTCACTCCTGCCGTACTATGCAGCCAAACATTACGCAGACAAATTGTTAGAAGTGAGTAAATTAGACTATACAATTGTTCGTCCAGGGGGACTTTTAAATGAACCCGGAAGAGGGAAGGTATCAATTGATGAAAACCTCGGTAGCGGGTCAATCTCGCGTGAAGATGTAGCTCAAGTGGTAGTTTCTTCACTAACAAAAGAGAATACGATTCGTCGCTCGTTTGACCTCATTTCAGGAGATCATGAGATTAGTAAAGCGATTGATTCTTTATAAGATAAGAACGGATTCTCCTATGTGGGATCCGTTTCCTTACTTTTCTTGTTAGAATAATATGAAATAATATTGAGTTTATAGGAAGAGATCTTTACAATATGTATTGAGTACATAAATCTTTTCATTCAAAAGGAGTCGAACAATGGAAAAAGTATTGATTTTTGGACATAAAAATCCTGACACAGATACGATCACTTCTGCACTTGTTTATGCAGACTTAAAAAGTAAACTAGGTATGGATGTAGAGCCTGTCCGTCTTGGTGCAGTTAATGGTGAAACGCAGTATGCATTAGATCAATTCAATGTTGAAGCTCCTCGTATGGTTCAAACGGTTTCTAACGAAGCGAGTACGGTTATTCTTGTTGACCATAATGAACGTCAACAAAGTGCTGAAGACATCGAAAGAGTACGAATTTTAGAAGTAATTGATCATCACCGAATCGCCAACTTTGAGACAGCTGATCCTGTTTATTATCGTGCAGAACCGGTTGGTTGTACGGCGACAATCCTTAACAAGCTATATAAAGAAAACAATATACAGATTGATAAAAATATAGCCGGTCTTATGCTTTCGGCGATTATCTCTGACTCTCTTCTTTTTAAATCACCAACATGTACGGAGGAAGATATCGCTGCAGCTCGTGAGCTGGCAGGAATTGCAGGCGTTGATGCAGAAACTTACGGTCTTGAAATGCTTAAGGCTGGGGCAGATATGAGTAGCAAAACGCCAGCAGAACTCATTTCACTCGATGCAAAAGAATTTGGAATGGGACCTGCTAAAGTTGAAGTAGCTCAGGTAAACGTTGTTGATACTCTCGATGTACTTGCACGTCAGGACGTGGTGGAAGAAGAGATGAGAAGAACGATTGAAGCAAAAGAGCTCGATCTATTCCTTCTTGTAGTAACAGACATTTTGACAAACAACTCCACAGTTCTTGCATTAGGAAAGCAAGCTGGACAAGTAGAAAAGGCGTTTAACGTAACGTTAATCGAAAATCTAGCAGTACTTGAAGGTGTTGTTTCTCGTAAAAAACAAATTGTACCTGTTTTAACAGAAACGTTTACATCGTAATATACGCTCCAAGCGAGGACAGATTCTATCCGAATCTGTCCTTATTAATAAATAAATGTGTAAAAATTACCCACATAAGGAAAGTTATAAAGGGTGAGATTACTTCAATAATTGCTTTTTAATAGGTTCATAGTCAAATAGTTTTCCTTCGTAAATGAGGGAGAGTCGTTCGCATTTTCGAAAATCGTCAGGCGTAACAAGGGCTGGGAGCTTATCCCAAAGTTCAATGCCTGATCGATGAAGGACTTCAGCTACGAACTGCGAACAAAAGTAAGAATTACTAAACTCAATAGGTTCATTCATTGAGACACCGAGAACACCAAGAATGTTGTAAAGAAACCGATGTTTATTTTTAATAAAGATTGTAAGTAACCGCTTCATTTTAATTACATCACGTTCGGTGACATTTAATTCGTAAATTACACATGTTGTGTTTGGATATCGGCGGTATGTTCCTGTGAGGACACTTTCCTTTACAAACCCGCCTTTTAGAGGGTTATTCGGTTTTTTTCTTCCAAAGCTATACATATCATGCAATTGATCATCGAATGCAAGAGAGGCATGATTATATGGAGCTTTAGTATATTTTTTGATCGATTTTGTAAAGAGAGTTCCTGTATCAGAAAGTAAAATGTATACTTTTTGAGTCATAATCGACTCCTTTTTGTTTTGACGTTTTCTTTCATTATACATAACATTTCAATCATGGTAAGGAGGTGCCTTTCTGGAAAGTACAATATGGACACTGACCTTTATATTCTTTGCATTACTATCTGCACAAACGATCTTTGTTATTGTGAGGAAAAAGCAACCTAATAAGGATTTTACGGGGCTCACAATAAAAGTGAAAACATGGTGGGGGATGTATGGAGTCTTTTGTTTGGCCACATTATTTAATCCAATCGTTTCTCTGTTTTCGTTAATGGTCCTAAGTTTCTTTGCGCTGAAAGAATACTTCTCCATGATGAAAACAAGAAAAGCTGATCGAAGAATTTTTTTATGGTCATATGTGGCGGTACCTATCCAATTTTACTGGATATTCATTGATTGGTATGGTATGTTCATCGTTTTTATTCCCGTATACGTTTTCTTATTACTTCCACTGCCTCGTATAGTTGGGAAGGGTACACTCGGATTTCTGAGATCAGTAAGTTCGACCCAATGGGGCTTAATGCTAATGGTTTTTGGTTTAAGTCATCTAGCTTATTTTCAGATTGCTTCCCCTGTATATGGAGCAAATCTCGTTTTGTTCCTGGTTCTTTTAACTCAAGTAAATGATGTGGTTCATTATGTGGTATCGCTATATGCAGGAAAGAGCAAAGTCGTACCTTCTTCAAATCCTTACATCACGTTAGAAGGTTTTTTCTGTTCGTTACTAGCAACAACTGCGTTTGCCTATACACTATTTCCATATCTGACACCGTTTGATTCATTGTTCGGCGTTTTCTCAGGAATTTTAATTAGCGTTGCTGGTTTTCTTGGAAGTTTAACCATCTCAGTTTTGAAACGCGACCTGCTATTAGGAGATAGCAAAAAGCCGAAAGCTTTAGAAGAGAGTTATTTGAGTAGGGTAGACAGCCTTGCATATACTTCGCCTGTTTTCTTTCATGTGATTCGTTACTTTTTCGATTTTATGTAACTGATACTCGTGGAATTGTAGCCTTAGAGCAAATGTACATAATAGTAAAAAGACAGCGGAACGACCGCTGCCTTTCACATAGTTATTCACCAAGTAATGATAGTCCACCATCCACAATAATGGTTTGACCACGAATCATACTTGCTTCTGAAGTTGTTAAGAAGTAAGTAGTATTGGCCATGTCTGTTGGATCGACAAGGCGTCCTGCTGGATTTCTTTTCTTCGCAGAATCTAGTAATTCTTCTCGATTCGGGAAATGTTTCAGTGCGTCTGTATCAACAGCTCCGCCAGATACAGCATTTACGACAATCCCTTTTGGTGATAGCTCAACCGCTAAGTATCGTGTGATTGCTTCCACGGATGCCTTTGATACACCAACGGCCACATAGTTTGGAAGTGCTCTAATGGATCCTAAACTTGAAATGGCTACAATCGCACCTCCACCATTTTTCTCCATTATTTTAGCTGCTTCTTGTGCAGCAAATAAATAAGCTTTTGCATTGATGTTTTGTGTCCAGTCCCAATGGCTTTCTTCAATCTCCATAAGCGGTCTTAATACACCTGATGCGGCATTATTAACGAAAACATCTAGTCGGCCAAATGTCTCTTCTGTTTCATGAAAGAGAGCAGTAATTTGCTTTACCTCACCAACATTTGCTTTAACAATATGTACAGTAATGCCGAATTCTTCTTCTAGTTCTTGTTTCGTTTTTTCAGCATCTTTTTTCTTTCTCATAAAGTTAAGTACAAGGTTGTATCCTTCAGAAGCAAATTTTCGAGCAATTGCTTTACCAATGCCACGTGTGCCTCCTGTTATAAGTGCTACCTTATTAGCCATCTTACGTCACCTCTTTTTTCTCTAATCATTCCTATCATACAGGAACATGCATCAAGTGAAAAGTTTCGTAAATGAAAAAGCAGGTAGATTGATCACGAAATAGCATTCTAAAAAAGTTTTAAAGATTATGGACAAGGACAGTTATGTTATAATTCGAATTAGATAAAGAATTACGAGTAAGTGGGAGGAGAGCGGAGATGAAGTTAAAAGTGTTAAAACCAGTTTTTGCTGAAACTGCCAGTCAACTTGTGAATACTGCAAGCCGTTTTGAGGAAACGATCTTATTGAAAAAAGAACATTGGGTGGTTGATGCCAAAAGTCTTCTAGGTGTCCTAGCGCTTTCTTTACAACCTGATCAGATGCTCGAATTGGATGTTAAAGGTGGTTATTCATCAGCTGTTAAGGATGCATTCCTTTCACTTGGGTTATTTGAAGAAGCGTGAGCCTTCCATTGGAAGGCTTTTTTAAAGGGGACAGTCTAATCGTGTTTTTGTTAATTATTAAACGGTTTCATGCGGTTCTAAGGATTTTTTTCAAAAAAAACACATCTAAAGTAGACTGAGTAACGTTAGCTATACATAAGCTTTTCTGCCTCTTCAGGCTAGCGTCAGTTTCAATGAAAAGGAGAATGATATGAGAGAACTTAACGATGCCGAGCTGTATGATAAGGTTCAGGCAAAGGATAAAAAAGCTCTCTCGTCTCTTTACGATCGGTATGAAAAACTTTTATATTCTTTCTCATACCGAATTGTAAAAGATGGAGGACTTGCTGAAGAAGTGATGCAAGAAGTATTTATTAAGCTATGGAAAGGAAAGGCTCAGTATAGTGAAGAGAAAGGTAAGTTTTCGTCATGGCTACTTACAATGACGAGACATACAGCTATTGATCTCTTACGTAAGCAGTCGAAAGAGCCGGACTTTGAATTAGAGGAACGTGACGCATTGCATAGTGATGAAGCATCAGTGGAGGACCAGGTTGAGTGGAAAGAAAGAGGTCAGATACTTCGCACAGCTGTGTCAAAACTAAAAGGTGATCAAAAGAAAATAATTGAGATGTTTTATTTTAAAGGCATGACCCACAAAAAAATTTCGGAAGAGTTCGACCTCCCGCTGGGTACTGTGAAAGGCCGAATTCGGCTAGCGTTAAAACATTTAAAAACCAGTCTCGGTGAGAAAGGAGGGGTCTCAGATGAAAGCAAATTGTGAACAACTGCTCGATTATTTTAATGGAACCTTATCAAACGAAGAAAGAGAGCAGTTCGAAGCTCATCTCTTATCATGTGAAGAGTGCAGAGAGGAGTTAAAGGAGCTGGAAGAATTGACAGGTGACCTTCCTTATCTCTCCATCCCGGAAGAGCCGCCTGCCGGAATGAAAGAACGCGTTCTGGCAAGCGTTTTTGAAAGTGATATGGTTGAATCAAATGATACTGCAAATGAAAGTCTTTCGGTTGAACAAAAAAATAACGTAACCCGTCTCCAAACAGAGAGAAAGTCAAAACAAAAAAAGTGGGTAGCCCCAGCTTTAGCAGCAGCTTTATTTCTTTCTCTAGCAGGAAATGTTTATACATTCGTAAATGAAGGTGATGATGAGACTACTCAGCCAGAAGAAATTTCCTCTTTGATCAAAGCGGTTCAATTACAGCCTTCTGAAGCAGAAGCATCGGCAGGTTCTGCTGCTCTAATGAATGAAGATGGAAAAATGAATTTAGTGGTTGAGGTTAACGACGTGGCAACAACAGAAGGTGATCAAGTGTACCAGGTTTGGTTGCTTGAAGATGACAAGCCTTATCGAGCTGGTTTCTTTACCCCAAATCAAGAAGGTAAAGGCGAAGTTGCCTACCAGGTTGAATATGAGGGAGATCACAACTGGGATGCTGTAGCAATCACACTCGAGCCGGATAGTAAAAGTGAAGCACCTAAAGGAAAAATAGTATTAAGTTCAGGTTTATAATTTCCAAAAAGCAGAGGCGGTCGCCTCTGCTTTTTTATCGAGAAAAATAGTGAAGGTGTTAATTAATATTCGTAAGAGAACACAATATATGTGGAAACACCCAGTTGTTTGTAGTAAACACGAACGGGGTACATTATACTAAATTCTTATAAAAATTTGAAAATACTCTCGTTTATGCTTATGATTAAAAACATGTGGTTATTATTTTGAAATATTTTTAGATCTACATAAACATTAATAGGAGTGGACAGAATGAACAAAGTTACAAAAGTTTTTTGGATTGGAATTGCAATTGCAATTGCTTTTGTCAGTTGGGGTGTGATCTCTCCAGGCAATCTAGACCAGGTTATGACGCTATCTCAAAATTTCTTTTTGGATCAGTTTGGATGGTTTTATCAGCTTGCTGCAACATTCTTTTTAGTATTTGCTATTTATTTAATTTTTAGCAGGTTCGGGCATATCAAGTTAGGAAAAGATACAGATAAGCCTGAATACAGTAGACTTACCTGGTTTGCCATGCTCTTTAGCGCCGGGATGGGAATAGGGCTATTGTTCTTTGGAGTATCAGAACCGATGTCCCACTTTTCTACCCCGCCATATGGTGAAGGAGGAACGGTTGAATCCGCACACCTGGCCCTTCGCTATACATATTTACATTGGGGATTCCATGCATGGGCCATTTACGCTACGATTGCTTTAGCATTAGCGTATTACAAATTTCGTAAGGGGGCGCCTGGATTAATGAGTGCCACTCTTTATCCACTAATAGGCGATAAAGTGAAAGGCCCGATCGGGATTACAGTTGATGTCGTAGCTGTTTTTGCAACAATATTTGGTGTAGCTGCTTCGTTAGGACTTGGTGCTCAGCAAATCAACGGAGGGTTGAGCTACTTAACTAATATCCCGAATAACTTTACAGTACAATTGATTATTATCGCTATTATTACCGTTCTCTTTACAATTTCAGCTGGAACAGGTATTAAAAAAGGAATCAAATATTTAAGTAATGCCAATATGGCTCTTGCTGTAGTACTTCTTATTCTTTTCGTCATTTTAGGTCCAACTAAATTTGTATTAGATCTATTTGTGACCACATTTGGTGAATACGTACAAAACATATTTGCAATGGGAATGAGATTAGCGCCGATGAACGCCGACAATGAATCATGGATTCAGAACTGGACGATCTTTTACTGGGCATGGTGGATTGCCTGGTCACCGTTTGTAGGAACGTTTATCGCCAGGGTTTCAAAAGGACGGACGATTAGAGAGTTTATGATCGCTGTTACGGTTGTACCTACGGTTGTTTGTGCATTTTGGTTTGGTATTTTCGGTGGCTCTGGCATATTCTTTGATTTTACACAGGGAACGGATATAGCAGGTCAAAGTCTTGAAACCGGTTTGTTTTATTTATATGAGCAACTTCCTTTGGGAAGCATTTTAACCGTAGTAACGTTATTGTTAATCTCTACCTTCTTTATCACATCAGCTGATTCCGCCACGTTTGTTTTAGGTATGCAAACGACGAATGGAAGTTTAAATCCTCCAAATTTCGTGAAATTCAGCTGGGGTTTCATCTTATCTGCCTCTGCAGTGGTATTAATGGTGACAGGTGGCCTTGAGAGCATGCAAACGGCGATTATTGTCAGTGCCTTTCCACTAACCATCATACTTCTATTTACGTGTTGGGGAATGCTTAAATCCTTTAATGAAGAAGTTCCTAGAAAGCAGAAGACTACGGATAAGAAAGTAAAAGCAAAGAAAGATTTAAAAACAGTTTAACGAAAAACCTTTGAAGAATTTTCTTCAAAGGTTTTTCTATCGCAAAGTAGTAACAAAAACATAGCCTCCTTAATGATCAAAAAGGAGGCATAACAAGTCGTCAATGCAATAAGACCAACTAGCTAAAAGAAGAAAAAAGTAAAGATTCGATACACATAGTTGGCAGAACGAAAGTATTTTCGATATGATTAACTTATGCTGACTAAAAATAAAAAATCGATTATAAAAAGCTGGTGGGCTCGTTTAGCTGCTGCAGACCCCGGCAGGACAAGGTTACATCAAGCAGCGAGAATTACAATTAGTGTTTTTTCATCCGTTATGTTCATGCTATGGTTGACGGCAACACTTGAAATGTCGTTTACACCGGCTATTCTTGCGGGTGTCGTGAGTCTTTTGTCATTATTGCTTGTGAATGATGACACAGATAAAAAGAAAAAAATCACTGCGCTTTTGTTAGTTATTTCAAGTATGATCTGGCTAACTGTGCGTACTTATCTTAGTTCGATCCCATTTATGACAGATGGATTGTTTTTGCTCGTGATCTTTTTTGCTTACTATTTACAGCATTATGGTTTTCGGTATTTTGGTATCTTTATGATCGCTTTTTTATCGATTTATTTTTCAACCCTTTTAAATCTTCAACCACCTGATTTGCCTGGATTTATTATAGGGATACTGGTAGGTGGCGGGTTTTCTTATCTGTATCACTTTATCCTTTTCAAAAACAAACCGAAAAGACAACTAAGTCGAAGTATGAACTCTTTCCACATCCAAACAAACCTTACGCTTGATCTTGTTCTTGATGCAATTGCAGATCCTACTCCAAATCGCTATAGGGCACTTCTATTAAAACGTGATGTCAAAAAGTTAAATGAATATGCCCAGGTCATATCCAGCCAATTAACAACTACAGATCCAGGAGAAGTATGGCCAGGTATAGACGCAGAGCAATTAAGAATGTACGTATTCGATGCCGAGATGTTAATTGAAACTCTTTATCCAGCAGTTAAAAGAATGAAAGAACTTCACGCGCTAGAACATAATGAAGTTAGAAAGTTGCTGTATCAGCTGGTAGAATCGGTTCGAGATGCGGAAGTGTTGCGAAGTCATGACATTGTCGGAAACTTAAAGCAAACAGAGAACGTGATAGAAGAGCTTAAAAATCAGTTAATTGAACTGAGAGTTTCCGATCATCAAAATAAAGATTGGCTGTGGCTAATTAGAAGGATTGAGTCAATTGCCAATCACCTAGTTGATAGTTCAATCGAACTTGGAGAAAGACGGATAGCAAACATTGAGGAGAAAGAGCGGCTAGAAGACGCTGAAGAAATAAAGAAAGAGAACGTAAACATAGAAGAAAAGGCGAAACAGCCGAGAGCTGCTACAATAAAAGCTTTACAGGCTATAGTAGCAGGAGCAGTGGCGATTTTTCTAGGATATTTTCTATCGCCCGCTCATCAATACTGGGTTCTTCTCTCTGCTTTTGTTGTTTTGTTAGGTACGGATACCGTAGGAATGACCCTTCAGAAAGCATTTCAAAGATCTCTTGGGACAATTTTTGGTGCCATTGCTGGTTTTGGACTGGCACATCTTCTTGCGGGTCAGGTTATTTTAGAGTTAATTGCGTTGTTCTGCTGCATCTTTATGGCATTTTATTTATTATCCATTTCCTATGCTATGATGATGTTTTGGATGACGATGCTGATCGCGATTATGTACGATTTTATATTGGGTGGTATTACTGAGCAGATATTAATGGCTCGAGTATTTGATACACTTGCAGGAGCCTTTATCGGGTTTCTTGCAGCTGCAATTATTTATCCGAAAAGCACTCGTGATAAGGTTGCAAATACCGCTGAAGATTTTTTAACCAAATTAAGTACGTACGTGACAGATTATCTTGAATCTTTTACAGATGGTAAGAAACACTATGATTTTACCAACCAAGCTTTTGGTATTGACGAACAGATGAGGAAAATAGCAGAAGATGCTAGGCCACTACGTAACAGACCTGCTATTCTAGCTCGTTCAGGAATTGAGCGTTGGTTGACCGTTCTAACTGCTATTAATTATTTTGCTAAGCATTTACTTGCTTCTACAAATCGTAACAGTCGTTCCACTATTGTCAAAGGATCAGAAAAAACGCTTCAGCTAGTAAAGGAAGTAATAAAACACAATATTCTTACCTTGCTGAAACTTCTAAAAGGTGAGACTGGATTAATCATGTACAATTTAAATAAAGAAAGGGAATATATTGAAGGTCTTTCAGAAAACATTCCCCAAGAAGACCAAGAAGTAAAAAAATTTGTGAATGACTTGTACTATATATGGAGAATTAACCAGTCGCTTTTAATATTAGGGAAAGAGTTAGGTGTTTCCAAGAAAAGAGAAGCAGCAAGCTATGATTTCTACAAAAATACTCCGGAGCGTTAAGCCCTCCGGAGTATTTTTGTAAAAAATCATAAAACTACCTTTTAAAGAAGTATTAAAAAAACGATCGCTAGGAGAGCAACAAAACTTCCACCTATTAGAGATGTTAAACGATATTCACCTTCCTTTTCACGTATATCCATAAATCGATCCAGCTGGATCAAGATTTGAATGAGAGCAAAGAAGGTGATAAGAACGATTAAGAAAGGTGGTGAAATGAGATGATAGAGAACAAGTATAAAAGCTAAAGCTGTTAATAAAATCATTAGGATGAACGAAAGGAAGAGTTTATGAATCTCTTTTTTAGTATGCTTCTTCAATCGTTTCACACCTTTCCTATTAAATAAACAATAGTAAAAATCAACACCCAAATCACATCGATAAAGTGCCAGTAAAGACTCGCGATAAATAACTTTGGGGCCGTTTCTTGATTTATTCCTTTTAGCCAAAGTTGCACTAATAATAAAGAAATCCAGATGACACCATATAAGACGTGAAAGCCATGAGTGCCAAGAAGCAGATAGAATGCACCAAGAAAAGCACTAGTAGAAATCTTAGCGCCTTCTTCTACATAAAGAGTGAATTCTCTTATTTCCAATCCTATGAAAGCTAAGCCAAGTAAAATCGTGATAAGGAAGAATAGAAGCGTCGATAACTTCTTAGAAAGCTTTAGAAAATAAACCGCAATTGCGCAAGTAAAACTACTAGTTAGTAAAACAACAGTTGAAAGCATTATTTCATTTAATTTAAATAATTCATCTGGGGTTGGCCCCTGATCTGTTAAGGATTTAACAGCGAGGTAAATGCCGAATAAACAACCAAACACCACAATCTCGGCACCGATAAGAAACCAAAAAGCAAGGATATTCATTCGTGCTTGCTTATGGTTCAGGTGCTTTTGAGCGAACATTGTTTCCATTAATCCTCACCCCTCCTGTCTTGTACCCTTACCTTCTCCTTAGAAATATGAATACCGTTTTTCCGTTGAAACGATCGAATACTCATCATAAGAAAAACGATCAACATCCCTGATAGAGCGACTGTCCATATCTCGAATACGAATCCAAAAGAAGCGATCAGAAAACCAATCCCGATAAAGAATGGAAGAGAAGTGGAGTTAGGGAGATGAATATCTTCGTATTCACCAATAAAGTCGATATTTTTATTTCCTTTTTCATAAGCATCCCACAGCGGCTCGCGACTCTTTACCTCAGGTAGACGTGCGAAGTTATAGGCTGGAGGTGGAGATGGGATTGTCCATTCGAGCGTTCGTCCTCTAGAGAACCAGGGGTCATTTAATACGCGTTTATTCGTATAGCGCGTCGTTATGTAAATATTTATCATGAAAAATAATACGCCAATCCCCATCAAAAAAGCACCGCACGTACTAATAAAATTAAGAAAGCCCAAGCCATCCCCTTCCGGATAGGTGAAAACACGTCGTGGCATTCCCATTAACCCCATAACATGCATGGGAAAGAAGGTAATATGAAATCCAATGCCAAAAGTCCAAAAGTTCCATTTACCAAGAGTTTCATTCAGTTTTTTTCCAAACATTTTTGGCCACCAATAATAAACACCAGAGAACACTCCGAAAATTGTGGCACCAATGATCACGTAATGAAGGTGAGCAACGACAAAGTAGCTATCGTGGTATTGATAATCCGCTGGAACGGTGCCAAGCATAACACCAGTAACGCCACCTATAACAAAAGTGAAGATGAATCCTAATGCGTAGAGCATAGGTGTATCAAAGCGAATCCTACCTCCTCGCATCGTAAATAGCCAGTTAAATATCTTAATTCCAGTAGGAACAGCGATTAGCATCGTTGTAAGGGCAAAAAAGATAGTAATATTCGTATTTAACCCTACTGTGAACATATGATGAACCCAAACCATAAAACCGAGAAATCCAATAAGTATAATGGCGAAAACCATAGAAGGATAACCAAAGAGTTTTCGCTTTGAAAAAACACTAATGACGTCGGAAAATATCCCGAAAGCAGGTAGAGCGATGATATAAACTTCAGGGTGACCAAATATCCAGAAAAGGTGCTGCCAGATTAATGGATTACCTTCAGATGCTGATAAGATAACTGTTCCAAAAAGTCGCTCAAATGTCAGCAATAGTAGAGCAACGGCAAGAGCTGAAAATGCATATACGATGAGGATAGACGTAATGAACATCGACCATGTTGATAAGGGCATTCTCATAAATCGCATGCCGGGCGCTCTCATTTTTATAATCGTAACGATAAAATTGATCCCGCCCATAATTGTTCCGAGTCCAGCAACTTGAAGTCCTATCGGGTAATAACTATTCCCGGGTCCAGGCGTAAACTCTTTCAATGCTAAAGGAGCATACGTTGTCCACCCGGCATTAGGTGAGCCTCCTGCTACAAAACTTGCATTAATCAAAATGCCACCTGAAATGAATAACCACAAACTTAAAGAATTCATAAAAGGAAATGCAACATCCCTCGCACCAATTTGGAGAGGAACAATCACATTCATCAAACCGATTAGCAGAGGGGTAGCGACGAGGAAAATCATGACTGTTCCGTGAGTACTAGTCAATTGGTTAAATCGTTCGCCTTGAAATACCCAGAATTCATTATTAGGGAAAGCAAGCTGCATTCTTATAAGTAAGGCTTCAATTCCAGCACGTATAAAAAAGAGAAACGATACAAATAAATACATAATCCCAATTTTTTTATGATCTGTAGAAGTAATCCAACTCCACAGCCATTTCCATTTTGCATACTTCGTTAAAAAATAAACAGTGGCAATCAGCATAATAGTAAATGAAATATCTGCAAAAATAATATCTGAAGGTAGTGATATGAGGTAGTCTAAAATCACATTCATCATTTAATCCTCCTGTATATCAGCAACACGCGTCCACTGATTAAATGCTTCTTGTTCGATAACGGTAGTATCAAATGTCATGAGGGCATGATTTGCTCCACAAAGCTCAGCGCACTTTCCGTCATAGACTCCAGTTTCAAGTGGTGTTAGTGTTAACTTGTTTTCTTGGTTGGGGAGAACATCTTTTTTTCCACCTAGTTGTGGTATCCAGAAAGAATGAATCACATCTTTCGAATGAAGCGTAAAGACAACCGGCCGATCCACAGGTAGCTTCACTTCATTTTCGAGCGTTATGTCGTGTTCTGGATAATGAAATTTCCATTTGTATTGCTGGGCTGTAACATTGATTTCTAAAGGTTCACGAACGATCTCTGCCTTGTTATCAAGTTGATATGTAGTAGCAAATGTAGGAACTGCCAAGATAATTAAAATTACTATCGGTATAATTACCCAGGTGATTTCGAGTTTTTTATTCCCATTAACTTGATTAGGAAAGTCGTTTTCTTGTCCAGGACGCTCGCGATACTTCATTAAAAATCGGGTAAATAAAGTAAAAACAACCAGTAAGACAATGCTCATTAAGGCTAAGCTAAGGTAAAGTAAGTTAAGCTCTGACTGTGCTTCAGAGCCTTTAGGATTCAAAACAGCTATGTTAGAACATCCAGAAGCTGAAATGATAGCGATTACAAAAAGGGCGTGGCGAAACGTCATTCTTTTTATCTCCTTCCATTTTTGGATCATTCTGTCTATTTTCAGTACCCAAAATGCAGTTCGATCAAACAGTAGATCTTATCGTTCGTAAGGCCTTAAGAACCTTTATACAAGGGTAGATATTTGCGATGAATTAATTGAAAATAACGAAAAGTGTGAAGTTAAAAAATGAGATAGAATTCGTTTATAAATCGTTGTAAAGGGTAAATGGAGGTGTGTGAGAATGAAAATAAATTTAGGATTTACACTAGGAGGAACGATTCATGGTTAACAACAAGACTGTATTTATTACAGGAGCAGCTAGAGGAATTGGATTTGAAATTGGTGAGACATTTGCAGCAAATGGTGCAAAAGTTGTTCTTTCTGATATAAATGAAGAGGGTACAAAGAAAGCTGCCCAAAAACTTCGAGATAAAGGCTATGAAGTTATCGGGATCAAAGCAGACGTTACAAGTGAAGATGAAATCAAACAAGCGATTGATCGTACTGTTGAAGAATACGGTCGCGTAGATGTACTTATTAATAATGCGGGGCTTCAACATGTTGCTGCATTAGAAGATTTTCCAACTGAGAAATTCAGAATGATGCAAGATATTATGCTAACAGCTCCATTTATTGCTACGAAACATGTTTTTCCAATTATGAAGGAACAAGGATTTGGTCGAATTATAAACATGGCATCAATCAATGGAGTAATTGGTTTTGCTGGTAAAGCCGCATATAACAGCGCAAAACATGGTGTGATCGGTCTTACGAAAGTATCTGCACTTGAAGGTGCAGAGCACGGCATTACAGTAAATGCTATGGCACCTGGCTATGTGGATACACCGCTTGTAAGAGGACAAATGGAAGATTTAGCGAAAGAACGTGGAGTAGAGCTTGAGAAGGTATTGGAAGAAGTTATTTACCCTCTCGTTCCACAAAAACGACTACTTGAAGTGAAAGAGATTGCCGACTACTCAATGTTTATCGCAAGCGATGCAGCGAAGAGTATTACTGGACAAGCTCTTCTTATTGATGGTGGGTATACAGCTCAATAACGGTCATTAGAAGATCGAAAATGTTAAGCAGCGCCTCTCTTTTTGGAGGCGCTGCTTTTTAGTTTTTACTGAAGGCAATTTGAATACCAATAAAAGCGAGTAGCGCTGCTTTCGTGAGATTAAATCTTCTTAACAACGTTAAATTCCCAGTAATATAGCTTGCTAGTTTTCCAGAATAAACACTAATCAGACTAAAAATAATAAGTGCTTGAACAATGAACACCAAACCTAATAAAAACATTTGAAAGGTGGGAGAGCCAGCTTGATGATCAATGAACTGTGGTA
The DNA here is from genome assembly GCF_011082085.1 of Bacillus sp. Cs-700. NCBI lineage: Bacteria > Bacillati > Bacillota > Bacilli > Caryophanales > Bacillaceae > Bacillus > Bacillus sp. Cs-700. The sequence continues at coordinate 965,341 of NZ_CP041063.1, read as the reverse complement.
GGAGAGCAAGGAAGAACAAAGAAACTTTTGGATTTAAGACATTCATTACTATGCCCTTCTTATATAGAGAAAAATAAGTTCGAGATGGTTGGTTCTGAAGCTTAGAAGATTCGTTTCGCTCTTTAAAAGCTTCATAAGCCATGAACAGTAAATAAGCAGCCCCAATTAATTTCACGATAGTGAAGGCGAATGAAGATTGGTAAAGAATCGCGGATATTCCGACAGCTGCAGCAGAAATATGTACGAGAAGGCCTGAACAAAGCCCTAGGGAGGTAGCAATTCCTGCTTTTTTATTTTGAGTGATACTTTGAGCTAACACAAATAAATTATCAGGACCTGGCATGATTGTTAAGAGAACGGCAGCTCCTAAAAATGATAAAATGAGCGTAACATCCAATACGAATTCTCCTTTCCTCGGGATCTAATTATTAGTATATAGTAGGCGGGAAAATGTATAAAGGCTCGTTTGAAGGAGGAGCCACCTGATATTCGAAATTTAGACCACTGTATCTGGAGCGAGAAAACTCTAGAAGATTGGCAGATTATTTTCCGAGACGTTGTTACGTAATGGTATGGAAAAAAGAGACGTGCCGGAACCTTTACATATGAATACTACTTTCAAAGCCACAAGGAGGTGATTCAACTTCAATCAGAATCGTATAAATGGCACGATGTGATGTATAAAAAGAGTCTAACATCGCACATCATTACTCCTTATCCTATAGTCTTAAATAATTCCTTCAAGGACATTCGGATGAGTTTGGAGCGGAGGAAATACAAACATTTGCTAAATTCAATCTTTCAGGAGAATTTCTAGATCGATGAAAAACTAAGATGAAAATGAGAAGAAAAGGGTGTCTTTCTTGACAGATTTCTCATTAATGGTATAATTCTGACATCTTTTAGAGTTTTTGGAGGACTTTTTTCATGCAGCCGTTTCTAAGAAGACTTAAGGCTGCTGCTCTTTCATAAACAATCTGGTATGTTCATTGGCTCTTCTGGTTTGCATCGTTTTGACTGGAACGTTCGTAAGTTTGAAATCGGTTACTGGATTGATTCGAACTATAGTGGAGAAGGATATATGACGGAGGCCGTTCAGGGAATTGTTAAATTTGCGATTCAAGAACTTCGTGCGAAAAGAATTGAAATCCGTTGCAATGCTGAGAATTGGAAAAGTAGAAAAGTAGCAGAACGATGTTTCTTTCAGCTTGAGGCGATTTTGAAAAATAATAGTCAATCAGTAGATAAGAGTAAGTTAATCGATACCTATGTTTATGCCATAACGACCGAATAGAATTTTACCTATGTTAGAGGTAGTAGTGTAATGATGATTTGATCGTTTGGATAATAAAGGAACTAATTAATAAGAAGGAACTAGATTCTGTTATCAAGAATTAACGATTAACGAAAGATTTTGGCGATGGAGGGGAATAGTGTGATCGAACGAGCGACAATCGAAGAAAGAGATTTTATTTTGTCGAATTCCATTCAATCTGTTAACGAAGGAACGACAAATCCAGGTATCGTAAAAGAAGAGAAAGCACTTGAAATAGTATCTTCCATACTTGATCGAGGTGGTTACCACCTCATTTATCGGGATAAAGGAGAAATTGCTGGTTGGGTACTACTTGGAGAAAACACCGATTACTTTACAGAAAGCAAACATGGTTTCATTTACGATGTATTTGTTTTTCCGAAGTTTCGTGGAAAAGGGTACTCTAAGCAACTTGTGCAGGCGAGTATTGAAAATTTCAAAGAACAGGGATATGAGGAGATTCGTTTGAATGTGTATTCCTCTAACTTCGCAAAATACATTTATAAAGACATTGGTTTTCGAGAACTTCAAACGATCATGGTTTATAAATAGTTGGTCACGTTCTTTTCATTTATTAAAAGAATGTGAAAAACAACTCATAATCAATCAGCATTCCCCTGGAACTTGCTACACTGTTTTTACAGGAACTTCCCCGGTTCCTGTCCCCCTTAAAATATAAAGTGTGAGCCCCATGCATTTCCCGGCATGGGGCTTTTCCTATGAGTAAGAAGAAGGAAAGGGAAAGAATGAACTATATCTATAAACAAATAGAAGAAGCGATTGAATTGTATAGGAAGGCTTCACTCGTGATGTCTATTGCAAACTTTAACGAGAGAGCAATTAAAGTCTATTAAAGAGCAGGGTTTCAAAAAATTGATTCTTTTCAACAACATACAAATGGAGGGATTTTTCTTTTATTAAGTTGCAGAAAGAACTAGATTAGTAGATGGGAGATTAAGCACTCGAGAAAAGGATTGCAATAAATAAAGGATACCGTTAGAATGAATCACAATTACATGTTTTTTTCCTTATCGAGAGAGGCGGAGGGACTGGCCCTTTGATGCCCGGCAACCTGATAAACAAGGTGCTAATTCCAGCAGAGCTTTAGCTCTGGAAGATGAGGGAGAGCTCTGTTAAAGACTGAACTCTTCCTATATTGGAAGAGTTTTTTTGTTACATATGAAAAAATGAAAGGTGTGAAGTCTATGAAGAAAGCAGACCGGATTCGGAAAATGAAAGTACCTAAAGCAAACGAAAAGTATGGAGATCGTCTTCCTCCAGGACAGGTATTAACGGAAAGATTCCCTATTCTCCATGAAGGAGATGTACCAACTTATGATATGACAACGTGGGACTTAAAGGTGTTTGGAAATGTAGCGAGTGAATTCTCTCTTTCCTATGATGAACTTCTTGCATTACCACAGAAGAAGGTGACATGTGACATACACTGCGTTACCCGATGGTCTCGCTTTGATAATACGTTTGAAGGCGTATTGATGAAGGACTTTATAAAAGAGCTCGATATTAAGCCTGAGTCGAATCATGTTATGCTTCATGGAGACCATAATTACACGACAAATATTCACCTTACCGATTTATTAGAAGATCATGTTATACTTGCTCACTCGATCGACGGTGAGAAGCTAACAGCGAAACACGGATGGCCGTTACGTTTAGTCGTTCCACACCTTTATTTTTGGAAAAGTATTAAGTGGATAAGAGGGATTGAATTTATTGAGGCGGACTCACCTGGTTTTTGGGAACAAAATGGTTTTCATAATCATGCTGATCCATTTATAGAAGAACGTTTTTCTGGTGAGGATTTAGATATACCTGAAGACGAATGGGAGAAAAAGGATTTCGACTAAATTTTAAAAACCAATGAATACTAGATAATAGCTTTTCTATATTTCTACTTTTAAAAAAATATAATAAACTAAAAAATCAGCAAACCCTTGTGTGAAAGGGGTTTGCTGATTTTTTTACTATCGAATAAAACAGAAATCACAAAAAAATATAAATAAAAATGATCCAAAATGATCTTCTCTCCGTTAGCTAAGTGTAAATCAAAATTAAGGGGAGTGGATTTGAAAATGAATACGAACAAGAATATGAAAAAGAAAGTAATTGACTGGAAAAAAGGGCTTCTAATTGTTCCACTTAGTTTTTCACTTCTAATACCAACAGCAGGGGCATTCGCTGCTGATCACGAGAAGCAAATGGACAAGCCAACAGTTGAAACCCCAGGAGCTGACCTTCGTGCGGATCTTGGTCATTTACTTAGTGAGCATGCTTATCTTGCAGTTGAAACAATGAGAAAAGGTGCTGAAGGGTCTGCCGATTTTGAAGCTTCTGCCGGAGCCTTAAGTGAAAATACAGAAGATCTTACAGCCGCGATTACATCTGTTTACGGGGAAGAAGCTGGTGCTGAATTTAATGAAATTTGGAGTAATCATATCGGATTCTTTGTTGATTACGTGAAAGCAACTGGGAATGAAGATGAAGATGCAAAACAAAAAGCGCTAGATAGCTTAGATGGTTATAAAGAAGATTTCTCCATGTTCCTTGAAAATGCAACTGGTGAACGTCTAGAAGCCGATACGTTATCCGAAGGACTTCAGGCCCACATTAATCAATTGATAGGCGCATTCGATAGCTATGTAGCTGGAGATTATGAAATGGCTTATGAGAAAGAACGTGAGGCTATTGCGCATATGCAAATGGTTGCTAAAGGATTCTCTGGAGCTATTACAGACCAGTTTCCAGATAAATTCGAAAATACAAAAGCCGTAACGCCAGCATCGGATCTTCGTGCAACTCTAGGTCACCTTTTATCTGAGCATGCTGGGCTTGCTATGATGACGATGCAAAACGGTATTGACGGATCTGAAGATTTCGATGCTTCTGCTGCAGCATTAAGTGAGAATACGGATGATCTCGCAGCTGCCATTACTTCCGTCTATGGTGAGGAAGCAGGAAATCAATTTAAAGAAATGTGGTCTGGACATATCGGTAACTTTGTCGAGTACGTTCAAGCAACAGGAGCTGAAGATGAAGAAGCAAAAGAAGCAGCGATGAAAGCATTAGAAAACTATCGAGCTGATTTCTCAAGCTTCCTTGAAACAGCTACTGAAGGAAGACTAGAAGCGGGTGCATTATCTGAAGGACTTCAAATGCACGTTACCCAGCTAATTTCTGCTTTTGATAACTATACGATGGAAGATTATGATGCTGCTTATGATTCTGTTCGTGAAGCTTACGCACATATGTATATGCCAGCAAAAGGTTTATCAGGAGCTTTTGTAGATCAATTCCCGGATAAATTTGCTATGGAAGCGATGCCTACTGACATGCCGAAAACAGGTATGGGTGGAAGTGCCGAACAGCAAATGCCAATCGAATGGATTGTTGCAGCGATTCTTGCAACAATGGCAGCAACCGGTGTGATTGTTCGTAGAAAGATGCAAAATAGTTAAGTAAAATAAATGACCGGGTAGCCTAACATACCCACTAGAAAAGCAATAGCCAATTGGCTATTGCTTTTCTTCTTGGATCGTAAGATTAACTTAGAAATCTTATTTTAAATGAAGAGCTATTACGAATGTTTAAGATGTAAGGAGCGTTACAGCATCATGTTTTTGAAAAGGGTATAATAATAGATGAAAATAGATGATGGAAGCGTATATAGCACAATCAAGTTCGTCAAATGTGTCTTTCAGTTGCTAGGATAGTTTATACAAGGGGGAAACGAGATGAAGCGAAAGGTTACATTCATCATTGCAACGCTACTTTTTATTGTTGCATGTGGGAATAGTGAAACCAATGAAACGGGTAACAAAGAGGTATTGTCAAAGGAGTGGGATGAAATCGTAACCTCCTCTAAGGGAACAGAGGTTAATCTCTTTATGTGGGGAGGAGATGAAGGGATTAATCAATACATTGATAAGTGGGCTGCCCCACGATTAAAAGAAGAACACAATATTACTCTTAACCGTCAACCGATGAATACTGAAGAATTCATGCAAAAGCTTTTGACAGAGAAAAAAGCAAACAAAAATGAGGGTACGATTGATGTCATATGGATTAATGGCTCAAACTTTAAAAATGCTAAGAATGCAGATTTATTACTAGGGTCTTTCTCAAAGAAATTGCCCCATTTCCAAGAATATATTGGAACTCAGGACCAAAATGCTAACTATGACCAGGGAACGGAGATTGATGGTTTAGAAGCTCCATGGGGAAATGTTCAGTTTGTTTTTCATTACGATTCAAGTAAAATCGACATCCCTCCTAGTACACTTGGTGAATTAAAACAGTGGATTCACGATAATCCTGGGATGTTTACGTATCCTAACGTTTCTGATTTTACGGGCAATACATTTGTGAAGCACCTTCTCATGAAGGGCGCAGGTGAAGAGTCAAGTCTTCTATCTAAGGCGTTTGACAAAAAAGTTATTCAAGACTCTGAGGAGTACGTCTGGAACTACCTTAATGATATTAAGTCTGATCTTTGGCGTAATGGTGAAACATACCCTGAATCATTAACCAAACTTGATACGCTTTATAGTCAGGGCGAAATCTTAATGACGATGGGCTTTAATGAAGCAAGAGCTGAAAGTTTAATTGAGAATGGAACGTTTCCTGATAGCACGAAGTCATTTGTTCTGAAAGATCCTGGCTCGATTTCAAATACACATTATCTCAGTATTCCATTTAATAGCCCAAATCCAGAAGGAGCTATGACGGTTATTAATTTTTTGGAGTCGCCAGAAGCTCAAATAGCTAAAATGGATCCTAAGATGTGGGGAGAAGGAACGGTTTTGAATTTCGATAAATTGAGTGAAGAGGATCAGCAAATGATTGAAAATCTTAATCGAGGAGAAAGTGTTCTTTCAACAGAAGTCTTAAACGAGTATAAGCTACCAGACATAGACACAGGTTACACGGAGTGGATTAATAATGAATGGGCGAATCGGATTATTGAGCAATAACTGGAAAAAAAGTTTATATTTATTACCTGCGATTGCAATCACATTGTTACTGGTAGGGTATGGATCGTGGTCAGCGGTAGCTCAAAGTTTTCAAACAATAGACGGAGAGTGGACAATCGCAGCATACGCGGAACTTTTTAGTAGTGATGCTTTTTTCCATTCTCTTAAATTAACATTTCGAGTTGCTATTCTGTCAACCTTACTATCGTTAGTGATAGGATTAGTAATGACAAGATTGTTATATGAATTATTTAAAGATTCAACGTGGAAGCTACTTGTATGGATACCGATGTTAATCCCGCATTTTGTTGCAGGATATTTAGTGTTCCTGTTCCTTTCGCAAAGTGGACTGCTTTCTTCTCTGCTTTATCAAATAGGGGCGTTAGAAAATCGAGCAAACTTTCCAGTTCTTGTTCAAGAGGAGTTTGGAATCGGGATCATTTTAACCTATGTTTGGAAGGAAGTTCCTTTTGTAATTCTCATGCTTTTGCCTGTTTACTATGAGATCGATCACCGCTATTCAGAAGTTGTTCGTACGCTGGGTGGAAGTAATTGGGATTCTTTTAGAACAGTTGAATTACCATGGTTACTTCCCGTACTCATAGAAACTTCAGTAATATTAGTTGCATTTGTCGCTTCTGCGTTTGAAATTCCATACTTATTAGGAGTCACACGACCAGAAATGCTTCCGGTCAGAGCGTATGAATGGTTCTATAATGGTGATTGGAGCAAGCGGCCACTTGCTTTTTCAGCTATGATTCTTCCGGGTGTGATCGCCCTTCTTCTTGCGACCCTTTCTATCGGAGCTGTGCAAAAACATAGGCTTAGAATGATAAAGGGGAGAAGCAGATGAGATTATTTTTGAAGGGTTTAGGGAAAAAGGAGTTAGCAACTAGTTTTATGCTTATTCTGTTTATCATATTATTCATCCTCCCCTTTATAACAATAGGGTTGAAAAGCGTTTCTGTAGGATGGAGATGGCCAGCGTTATTACCAAACGGACTAAGTTTAGATGCATGGCGGAGTATTATGAAAGACCCTAAATTAGTCGAATCACTTATTACAACGTTCAAGGTTGCGTTTTTAGTTGTATTATTAAATATACTTATTGCTATACCAGCGGCAAGGGTGCTCTCTCACTATACGTTCAAAGGGAAATCAATTATTGAAGGACTGTTGCTATCTCCTATTTTAATCCCTGGCATTTTACTTGCAATGGGACTTCAATTTACAATGATACAATATGGTATAGCTGACAAGATGATAGGCGTTGTCTTTGTGCATCTGATTCCTACACTACCTTATGCGATTCGTGTCATGAGGGCAGGGTATGAGAGGATGGGAAGTAGTCTATATGAGCAAGCATCTGTACTAGGAGCCGGTCTATTCACGCGTTTTTTTACAATTGCACTACCTTTATTACTACCAAGTATTAGAAGCTTAATGCTTTTAACTTTTGTTATATCGTTAGGACAATATGCGCTAACAGCTATTATTGGTGGAGGTACAGTGATTACCCTACCGATGTTATATTACCCCTATTTTTCGAGTTCGAATGATGCAGTTATTGCAGGATTTTCAATTCTTTTTGCTTTGCTTCCCCTTCTATTTATTGGTTTTGTGGAAGTTATAATGAGGCTGGTTATTCGAGCTGTTAATCGCGTTTGAAAGGAAGATTGTTTTGAACCAGCTATTGCAATGTAGAAATATTTATAAGAAATTTTCAAATACATCCATTTTGCAAAACCTTTCGTTTCATCTCGAAGAAGGTGAGCATTTTACAGTTGTTGGGCCTTCAGGGTGTGGTAAGAGTACACTCCTCAGGTGTCTTGCTGGTTTAGAAAATTTAGATGAAGGAGACATTTACTTAAGAGAAAAGTCAATTGTGAGATTGAGACCAGAAAATCGATCGGTTGTTTTGATGTTTCAGGATTCGTTATTATTTCCTCATTTAACCGTATTAGAAAACGTGACTTATGGTTTGAAAAGAAAAAAAGTATCAAAAACCGAGCGTGTGAGCCAAGCTGAACGAATGTTAAAAAAAGTGAAGCTGTTTAAATGGAAAGATGCCTTTCCACATGAGTTATCAGGTGGTCAAAAACAGAGAGTATCACTTGCGAGAGCGCTAGTGCTGAAACCAGATCTACTTTTATTAGATGAACCGTTTAGCTCACTTGACGCTACACTACGAGAATCACTTCGTGGTGAGGTGAAAGATTTATTAAGAGAGGAAGGGATCACTTCACTGTTTATCACTCATGACCGTGACGAAGCGATTGAAATGGGCGATAGACTTGCGGTTATGTTTGAGGGCAGATTCATCCAAATTGGTCATCCTTATGATGTTGTCACAAATCCTTCATCTATGGAGAGTGCTAAAATTATTGGAGAAGGTTTGGCTCTAGAAGAAGGGTTTATTCCTATTAGTAAATTAAAAGCTATTCCAGTTCAAAATAAACCTAGTATCCAGGATTTCACCTTTGTTTCAGGAAAGGTAAGCGCGATTACAGTGAAAAATAACATAGAATGCTATCGTATCTCATGGGAACAGGGAAGTGTTCTTGCCATGTCAGATAGTCGTTTAGTTGTTGGCCAAGAAGTGCTGTTAAGTGCTAAGAGGGAAGAAATGAAAAAATATTCGACTCAGAAAGATCAGTGGGGACTTGCCCAATGACTAGTAAAACAATTTTAAAAGGATTAGCATTAACGGCACTGATCATTGTTATTTATTTACTAAATCAATATGTATTTGATTTTAGACCTTCTCACATTCGTGGTTGGATTTCCTCATTCGGCTTTTATGCCCCATTAATTTTCCTGCTTATTTGTATTGGTCGTCCCTTTGTTCTCTTTCCTACATCGATCCTTTCGATCAGTGGTGGATTAGTATTTGGCCCCCTGCTTGGTACAGTTCTTGCTGTGGTTGGTGGCTCCATCGGAGCTCTTCTTTTCTTTTCGTTAGCAAGAAAATTAGGGATGAACATTCTACCAAAATCTTGGAAGCGGAGGGGAGAAAACCTGGAGAAACGATTATCGGAAAAGGGTTTTCTTTATGTCCTGTTGTTGCGTCTCGTGCCTTTTCTTCATTTTGATTTAGTTAGCTATGTTTGTGGGGTTTCGAATGTGAATCGAAGGAAATACTATTTAGCAACACTGCTTGGGATGCTACCAGGCGCCATTGCGTTGAATTTTCTTGGCGCAAGTTTTTTATCAAATAATATTTCATCAGTCATTATTGCTGCTGCAGTATTGCTTCTATTATTACTCGTAAGTCTATATATTCGCAGAAAAGCATTCGGACCTTCTGTTGAAGAAGAACTGAAATAAGGACGGTGCTGTCATGCTTGACACTCATGCAAGAAAATATGTTCAGCCTCTAATGGATCGCACTTCAGATTCGCTACTTCGTATAGGTTTATCGGCTAATCAAGTAACGGTCATCTCATTCATTATAGGTATTTCATCTGGTATATTTATTTACCTTGATTATTATGTTTGGGCGGTTATCGTTTTATGGGCTTCAGGTTTTCTTGATGCTGTGGACGGCACAATGGCTCGGAAAACAAAGCCATCTGCTTTTGGCACCGTATTGGATGTGAGTTTTGATCGAGTAGTTGAAATTAGTGTCATATTAGGTCTTGCTTTTCGATTTCCTGAAGCAATGTGGGCGCTGTTATTATTAAGTACTTCCATCATTTTTGCCATGACGATCTTCCTTACAGTAGGGGCTGTTTCAGAGAAAAAAGGAATCAAATCATTTTATTATCAAGCTGGGGCTGCGGAGAGGACAGAAGGTTTTATTCTATTTACAGCAATGATTTTGTTTCACAACTTTTTAGTTATTTTAACACTAGCGTTTGTAGCAATTGAATTATTTACTGCTTTTCAAAGACTAGCAGAAGCAAAAAGGATATTAGGATAGAGGAGATGGCACAAATGAAAGAATATGATCTAATTGTAATAGGCGGAGGCTCTGGTGGACTTACTGCTGCATCTGGTGCAGCTAATATGGGAGCAAATGTGGCATTAATCGATGATCAACCTGGTTTAGGTGGAGATTGTCTTCATTTTGGATGTGTTCCCTCAAAGGCTTTTATTACAGCAGCTAAAGAAGTTCATGCTATCTATAAAGGCGCAAAAGAGTTTGGACTTACGGTCAGTGGTGAAGTGCTTTTTAGTCGTGCAATCGATCGTGTGAAAGAAGCGATTCAAGAAATTCAAGAAATTGATAGCGATGAGCGCTTTGAGAAATTAGGGGTAGACATTTACCGAGGCAAAGGTTCATTTAAAGATAGTCATACTGTACTCATTGATGGTGAGAACCCTATCAAAGGGAAGCGAATCGTGATTTCCACAGGGTCAAGCCCGAAAGTCCCTCCAATTAACGGAGTGGAACATGTTTCTTATCTTACGAATGAATCGATTTTCAATTTAGATCACTTACCTGAAAGTATCGTTTTTATAGGTGGGGGTCCTGTGGGACTTGAACTTGCTCAATCTCTCTCAAGATTTGGCTCCAGTGTAACAATACTTGAAACTTCTGAGACCATTCTGAAAAAAGAAGATCATGATATCATTCCAATTGCTACGAAGGAATTGGAAAAGGAGCTTTCATTTGTATTTAAAACAGAAGTAAAAGGAATTAAAGAGGAAAATGGTTATAAAGTTGTGACGTATGTTGAAAATGGCGAAGAGAAGATTATCCAATCAGAAATGATTATGATGTCAACGGGCAGAAAGCCTAATACAGATAGATTAAATTTAAAAGCAGCTTCAGTAGAAGAGGACAATGGATTTATTACAGTTAACGCGTCATTACAATCGAGCCAATCTCATATCTATGCAATCGGAGATGTGAATGGCGCCTTTCCGTTTACACATGGAGCCGGTATGGAAGGAAAGCTTATTGTACAAAACGCGGTGTTTGGATTAAAGAGAAAAGTAAGCTATGAGAACGTTCCATGGGTTACTTATATTGATCCTGAGGTCTTCCATCTTGGTATGACTGAAAAGGAAGCGAAAGAGAAACATGGCGATCAAATTCGTGTTTTCAAGGTTGGTACAGAAGATGTGGATCGTTTTATAGCTGAGCGCAAAAAAAATGGACTTTTAAAAGTAATAACAGACATGAAAGGGCATATTCTAGGTGCTCATGCTGTTGGGGAAGATGCTGGAAGCTGGATGCAGGAAATTGTGTTTGCAAAAGAACACGGTCATAAAATCGGAGACATTTCTACCGTGATTCATCCATATCCAACGAAAGGTGCTATCCTAAATCAAGCTGCTGATTTATTTTGGAGAGAAAAATTATTTGATGGTTGGCTTCCGAAGGTATCAGAAAAATACATTAAATGGGTTCGGTAAGGAATCAGAGGATAGAGGAGGAGAAGTTTGAAAAAGCTGTTGTTAATTGGAGCGGGACATGCTCATCTCTACATCATGAAGAAGCTACAAGAAGAAAAAGAAGATCATGATGTAACCCTTATTTCTCCATCGGAGTATCAATATTATTCTGGAATGTTCTCAGGCTATCTCGAAGGTTTGTATGACAAAGAAGATATGCGCGTACATATTCCTACATTAGCAAAAACGGCAGGTATTCATTTTATGGAAGGTGCAGCATTATCAATCGATGCGAAAGCGAAAGTGGTGTTAACCGAAAAAGGCGATATACTCTCATATGATGTTCTTTCAATTGATATCGGATCATTAACAGCCGGAATTGATGTCCCTGGAGCTAGAAAGCATGCTCTTCGTATAAAACCTAACTATCGTATAGAAGAAGTAGCGAGAGCAATGCAGAAAGCAAACAATCCCGTCATTGTAGGAGGGGGTGCTGCGGGAGTTGAAATGGCTTTAGCTTTATCTGCAAGACGAAAACTTGAGGATAAGAAACCCGTTTCGATCATTTCTCATTCACCGTTGTTAGAAAATACTTCTGCTAAAGCACAGGAAAAAATTACGCAAATCATGCAAGATAAAAATTTGCCAATTTATTTGAAAGAAAAAGTGGCAAATGTCACGTCTAGTCAGATTATCACCTCAACTGGTAGCCAAATTGCTTATGATGAAGTATTATGGTTAACTGGCCCGAAAGCTCCCGGTTTATTTCAAACTTCTCAATTACCTGTTGATCAAGAGGGTTATTTACTTGTAGAAGATACACTACAAGTAAAGGAGTATCCTGCCATTTTTGCAGCGGGAGATTGTGCTTCTATCCGGCAGTATCCACGCCTTCCTAAAGCCGGTGTAGTAGCCGTGCGACAATCAGAGATTCTTTGGGAGAATATTAAGGGGTTCATGAAAGAAGCGAATGGTCGGCGTTTCCAACCTAAAGACACTTACTTATCGATTCTTTCTACTGGCCAGAAACAGGGATTACTGATATATGGAAAAATCGTGCTTCATCATCCTCTCTCATGGAAATTAAAAAATCGAATTGATCAAAAGTTTATGAACACATACAAGGCGAATGGTTAAGTAAATACCGTTAACCCTTTTTTCTCACTATGAAAAAAACTGTCAAAAACCCTCTTTCTTTAAGAAAGAGGGTTTTTGATGTGGAAATATCATGATTGCTCTTTGCATCAATTCATACAAAAAGACCACGACTTTATAAGTGGGAGTGAGAAAACACTGTCGGATTTTAGTGTTGAAAAGAAAGGGGTTGACGACACGATTACTAGCGAAAGATGACAAATGAGAATCGTTTGTCAATCTTTATGGCATGTCAATAACGTGTTATTTGAGAAAAGTCCTCCTTTATGCTGATATCGTAATGGAATAAAAAAGAGGTTTAGGGAATTCGTCATAGTCGTGTTACTAAAGTAAGATTCGCTACTTCTATAGTCCTTATAGGCTAAAGGCTATTTAAAAACGTTATCGACCATCAAAATACTACACACATCCAGGACAATCGTCATTTTTTTATATTAAAAGTACTTTGAGAGAATTGGATTATTTTCTGAAAATTTTGTTATTTTTGATTTAAATGTGACAAATCCTGGTATAGCATGTTAAGTGAACCGGGCAATTCAAAAGGAGGGCAGAGTGTAAAAAAAACTAATTATTAGGGAGGAAGAAATTTGAGAAAACGAAGCAAACGTAAAATCGTAGCTCTATTTGCTTGTTTTATTCTCCTCATCACGAGCTTCATTCAACCAGCGATGCAAGCGAATGCGAAAAGTGGTTCTTCTGTATCCATGAATGATGAAGTGAAACGAATTGATCAGAAGGTATCGAAAGCATTCGAGAAGAACGAAAAAGTAACGTTCTTGATTAAATTTGCAGAACAAGCTGATACGACAAAAGTAGCGAAAGAAGCGGAAGAAAAGGCAAAGAAAAACAACTTAACTTCCTTTCAAGCTGAAATCACTAAGCGATCAGCTGTTGTTAATGCTTTAAGAGCTACGTCTATTGAAACACAACAATCTGTGTCCACATACTTAGAACAACAAGAGAAAAAAGGCAATGCAGAAGACATAAAATCATTTTACATCGTAAACGGTATGGCAGTAACAGCAACAAAAAAAGTGATGAACAAGCTAGCATCATTTCCTGAAGTGGATAAAATACTTCCTAACGAAATCAGGCAGATTCAGCCAATGCCAGATAAAACGAAAACTAAGGCTAAAACGACTGCAGATACCAACTCGATTGAGTGGAATATTGATCGAGTAGGTGCTCCTGAAGTCTGGGATATGGGAATTGATGGGGCAGGGACGGTGATCGCTAACATTGATACCGGTGTTCAATGGGATCATCCAGCTCTTATGGAACAGTACAGAGGGTACAGTGCTGAAGGGGTGGATCATGAATTTAACTGGTTTGATGCTGTTAGTGGGGAGGAAGCACCTTATGATGACATTGCACATGGGACACATACAATGGGCACAATGGTTGGAGTTGAACCGGATGGCTCAAACCAAATCGGTGTTGCTCCAGGTGCGAAGTGGATTGCAGTAAAGGCATTTAGCGAAGAAGGAGGATCAGATATTGACCTTCTAGAAGCAGGGGAATGGATTATTGCTCCTAAGGATGCTGAAGGCAATCCACACCCTGAGAAAGCTCCTGATGTCGTGAACAATTCTTGGGGAGGCGGACCTGGGCTTGACGAATGGTATCGCCCAATGGTTCAAAACTGGCGAAATGCAGATATATTCCCAGAATTTTCTGCTGGTAATACAACACTATTTAATCCCGGAGGTCCAGAGTCAATCGCAACACCAGCAAATTATCCTGAGTCATTTGCTACGGGAGCTACAGATATCAATGATGCTCTTGGGAGTTTCTCTCTACAGGGACCATCCCCATATGATGAAATAAAACCTGACGTTTCAGCTCCTGGAGTTAATATCCGTTCTGCGGTACCTGGAAGCAGCTATGAAGGAGGATGGAACGGAACTTCGATGGCAGCGCCTCACGTCTCTGCGATCGTAGCTCTTCTTCGTCAAGCGGATCCATCGCTGACAGTAGATGAGATAGAAGCTATTTTTCTATCCACCGTTACACCTCTTACAGATGATGAATTTTCAGATTCTCCAAACAACGGGTTTGGTTATGGATTAGTGAATGCTTTTGATGCTGTTTCTTCCGTTATGAACGGTCTTGGTACTCTTGAAGGGGAAGTGATGAAAGAAGGAAGCGATAATGAAGAGCCCACGTATCAACACGATGCTCCTTCAGAAGCCTATGCTCAGATGGATCTTCCTCTTACCATCACAGCAACTGATAATGTGAGCGTAACAAGTGTAGAGCTTGAATATGCTCATAACGGAGAGTGGACATCAACTGAAGCCACACGAATTGATGGAAACTATCTTTCTGGATCCTATCAAGCTATTATTCCAGGCGAAGCCGTCAGTGAACCTTCCGTTAGTTACAGGTTTAAAATCGAAGACTATGGCGGACATGTTGTCACAACAGACGAATATCAGGTAGAAATTATCCCTGGTATTTCAACAGGTTACGAAACAGACTTTGAATCAGAGCCAGCTGGATGGATGAGCTGGGGAGAAAATAATTCATGGGAGTGGGGGACGCCAACGGTTGGTCCTGAAGCTTACTCTGGTGAAAAGGTTTATGGAACAAACCTTGATGGAGCATATGACAACAGTGCTAACATGACGCTGATGATGCCTCCCATCGATTTACCAGAAGGTGAAGCTTATCTTCAATTCAATCAATGGTATGAACTTGAAAGAAACTATGATTATGGTCATCTTTTCGTTTCAACCGATCAGGAAAATTGGGAAGCTCTTGCGGAGTATAATAATCTTTCTGATGAATGGGTGAGTGAAGAGGTTGATCTATCAGCCTATGAAAATCAGCGAATTTATTTAGCTTTTCAAGTCGAGACGGATGGTAGCGTAATGAAGCAGGGCTGGTATATTGACGATGTGAAGTTATCCGCTGAGCCGATGGAAGTTGCCGCTAAGAAAAAGAGCGCGAAAGTTTCTATTCAGCCTGATGAAAAATCTGCTAGTGCCAAAGCGAAAGAAAAAGTAAACCCTGACAAGTTAAAACCTTCACCGCTTTTCGATGTTGTAAATCCAGTTCAAGAGAAACCATCACCTACACCTCAAGCTCTGCCGCTTCAAGCAGAAGTGTCTATTCTTGAGACAGGGCGCTCCACAACAACAAACTTGGAAGACGGAAGCTATTCCATGACTCATGCAGCAGGGGACTACACAGCTATTGCAGAAGCATATGGCTACCAGTCAGAGACTCAGGAAGTGACGATCGTAGATGATGAAGTGACAGAAGCTGACTTCACATTAGAAGCGATACCAGAGGGAGAAATCGAAGGAACAGTCACGAATAGTGAAACAGGAGAGCCAATCCAAGATGCAACTGTTTTATTAGTAGAAGATGCTGCTATAGCACCTGTTCAAACTGATGAAGAAGGACAATATTCACTGAGAGGTTATGAAGGCGAGTATACGTTAAAAGTTCTTGCGGCCGGTTACTATAGCGAAACCTTTACCGTCACTGTTGAAGCGAATGAGACAGTTGTTCAGAATGCTGAACTTTCTCCATTCATCGGATATGAAGGAGAAATTGGTTATGACGATGGTACTGCTGAGAACGCAAGAGCGTTCTATGATGCGGGGAACGGTTGGGCTGTGAAAATGTCGCTTGCAGAAGGTCAAGAACGCGCTCTTGTAACTGGAGGTTTATTTAGATTCTGGAATACGGAATGGCCAAATCCAGGCGGAACAAATTTTAAAGTAGAAATTCATGATGCATCAGGTCCGGATGGAGCACCAGGTAAGAAACTCGCTGGTCCAATTGACGCGACTGCTCTTCGAAATGGCGAATGGACGATGGTTGATCTGTCTGATCAAGGAGTGATCGTAGAAGGTGATTTTTATATCACTTATATTCAAGCGGATGCCAATCCAAATGCTCCGGGGCTTGCAACAGATGAAGACGGAGAATATGTCGACCGAAGCTTTCAATATGTTAGCGGCGCATGGTCGAAGGCTCCTGAAGAAGAAGGGAACTATATGATCCGTGCAGTCGTTGATTATGAACTAACAGCACCAATGATTACATCTCCAAAAGACGGATCGTATACAAACAAGAATAGCATTGAAGTTGATGGCGAAACCGCACCAATGACAGACGTTCATATTATGAAAAATGGCGAAGAAGAAGCTGTCACAACTTCTAATGAAGAAGGTCATTTCACAACAGAAATCCAATTGAGCGATGGTGAGAATCAGTTAACAGCTCGTGCATCAACGGATCGTGGGATGACGGAAGAATCTGATGCTGTAATGGTTACTTTAGATCAAACGAAACCGGAATTAACGATCACATCTCCAGAAAATGACTGGAAAACAAATAAAGGATCCGTAACCGTTAAAGGTGACGTTCATGATGAAAATCTTGCTTGGGTAAAGGTTAACGGAACGAAAGCGAAAGTAGAAGATGGTGTATTTTCACATCGGATGCTGCTCGATCAAGGTGAGAACATTATAAAAGTAGTGGCGAAAGACAAAGCAGGAAATAAAACGAAAAAGTCGATCAACGTTTATTCCCAGCAAGAAGAATTGGTCATTAATCAATTAAAACCAGATCAAAATAAAAATCTTCAAGCGGGAGAATCAGTCAAAATTGAATTCGATAGCGCTCCAGGAATAAAAGCTACTTTCTCAATTCGTATGCCGTTAGTGAATCCAACGGTGATGCCTTCAAGTATGACTGAATTTCCAAT
Organism: Bacillus sp. Cs-700; assembly: GCF_011082085.1. Taxonomy (NCBI): domain Bacteria; kingdom Bacillati; phylum Bacillota; class Bacilli; order Caryophanales; family Bacillaceae; genus Bacillus; species Bacillus sp. Cs-700. Next base: position 947,814 of record NZ_CP041063.1, on the reverse strand, counting down.
GATGGAAGTATCAGAAGGGCATTATGTCGGTTACTGGACAGCTACTTCGAATGTGGTGGCTGAAGGTGCTGAGATCGAAGTGAAAGTGAAAGATTCTTTTGGCAACGAGACACGTAAAACAGCGGAAGGATTACTAAATATCAATACGAAAGAATAGTTTAAACCATCGAAAAAGCAGGCAGTCGAAATAGACAGCCTGCTTTTTTGAATTGTCTGGTATTTTATCAAATTTCATCTTAGCAATGTATAAGCATATTATCCGGGGGGGCGTTTTCTTATCATTTCTGATAAAATGAAATTCAAATTAATTGTCAAATGTGGATTTACAACTTCAAATATGCAAAGATATTGTAAAGACGTTTATAATAGAGAAGAAGCAAATTGCTGAAAAGGAAATGATGATATGGCTTTACGATATGCTCTTCTTGGATTACTCACGAAGAAACCATCAACCGGATATGAGCTAACACAACAATTTAGAGAAACGATGATCCATTTTTGGTCTGCGCATCATACACAAATTTATCGTGAACTTGGAAAGATGGAGAAAGAGAAGCTAGTAAGCTTTGAAATTGTTCCACAGTTAGATCTTCCAGATAAGAAGATCTACTCTATTGAAGATAAAGGGTATCGTCTTCTCATTGAATGGCTTGCTCATCATACTGTAGACCCACCCAAAATGAAAAACGAACAATTGATGCGTGTTTCTTTATTTCATCTCATTCCAAAAGAAGAAGCGATCCAATTTCTAAAAGAGAGTAAAGAGCATCATCAAATGGTGCTTGATCACATGAACAGCTGGAAAGAAGAAAATGCAGTTGATCATAGAATAGAGAAAGATCGTCTGGGAGAATACCTAACGCTTGAATACGGTAGGCGTCAGATGAAAACCTGGATTGAGTGGTGTGACTGGGCGATTGAGTTTATAGACGTTATTATAGAAGATAGTGAAGAGGAGAGATAACATGAGAGTGACTTTTACAGATCAAGCGATCGAGAAATTAGAACATGACGCTGAGGGTTATATGAAGTTACACTATGACATCGAAGATTGCGGGTGTGTTGTGAACGGTGTTACGCAATTAGTAAATGATTCCGCTCAAGGTGAATTTAATATGACGCTTGAGTCAAATTTTAGACCCGTATTGATTCAGAAACAATATAAAGTGTTTTTTGATAACGAAATGAAAATTGATTTCCTTCCAAAACACCAGTGTTTTATGCTTAAAAGTGATAGTGAAATCATTAATCCGAGAATGCGGTATATAAACAAAGGATAACGATTAGGGGGATTTACTAGAGTGACGTTTTTGATGTATTTTGTTATTTTTTTCGTAGTATTTATGGTCGTAAAGGGAGTTCTAAATTTATTTAAAGGTCAAAAGATGGATCGAATTACGGTCATCGGTGGACTAGTTCTAGCTTTAATCTATAGTATTATTCTAACTATAGTAAAAGGATAAAATAAGCACACGTCTGTGTGCTTATTTTATTTAGTTTACCATAATATTTATATGTCTACTTTATAGAGGCTTCCTTTTCTTGTTTATATAACGTTCGATAAGGCGTTAGGATGGATCTTGATAGGTGAGGCTCAATCTCATCAATTGCTCCCATTAGTTTTTCTAGATCAATACCTGTTTTGATTCCCATTCTCTCCAACATATAGACGACACTTTCTGTGGCAACGTTGCCTGTCGCTCCTTTGGCGAAAGGACAGCCGCCAAGTCCACCAGCTGACGTATCAAATCTTGAAATTCCAGCTTGAAGGCATGCATAGATGTTAGCAAGGGCCATTCCACGTGTATCATGGAAATGCGCTGTTAACAATGTTGTTGGAAATTCCCTTACAAGTTGGCTAAAAAGGTTGTGCGATTCCTCTGGAGTGGCCATTCCAATAGTATCCGCTACGCTTAATTCATCTACACCTGCATTAACGAATTGATGACAAACGTCAATTGTATCATTACCGTCTATTTTCCCTTCATATGGGCAATAGAAAGCAGTGGAAATACAGGCTCGAACGAAGTAACCATCCGCTTTTAATTCTTCGACTAAAGGAAAGAGCTCATGAAGAAGCTCCTTTGTCCCTTTATTGCTATTCTTTTGATTAAAGGAGTTACTAACACCAGCAAAAAGTGCTATGGCTTTCACGTTCGTTTCTTTAATTCTCTCTACCCCTTTACGGTTAGGAGCTAAAACAAAGTTCCGAGTATCATCAAGGCATGTTTTTACTATTTCACTGGCATCTTTCATTTGGGGAACCCATTTCGGTGAGACAAATGAAGTAATTTCTATTTCTTTCATTCCTGCTGCTTTTAGAGCTTTAATAAAACGGATTTTATTATTTGTTTTGATCTGGTTCTGTTCATTTTGAAGCCCATCTCTTGGACCTACTTCAATGATCGTAGCGTGTTGTGGTAGCAAAACATTCATCACCCTTCCTTGTAAGCGCTATCTTTAATTAAAACAAAGGAAATAGAGTCTGGCAAGGGAATCGTTTGAATAATGGAAATTCTTACTTGGAGGAAGGATTTTTTTGAATGCAGTAAGAATTATGTAGAAGAGAGTCATAGATACATAAGGAGGAAATCGAAATGAGTCGAGATGTTGTAATTGTAAGCGCTATCAGAACGCCAGTAGGTTCATTTAATGGTTCACTAAAATCTATATCTGCTACAGAACTTGGGGCCGCGGTCATTAAGGGAGCGATCGAAAAAGCTGGCTTATCGATAGATCAGGTGGAAGAAGTCATTATGGGAAACGTTCTTCAAGCGGGTCTCGGACAAAATCCTGCTCGTCAAGCTGCGATTAAAGCGGGAATCCCAGTTTCAACTCCTGCAATGACAATCAATAAAGTTTGTGGATCAGGATTGAAAACCGTTCATCTAGGAGCTCAATCTATTATGCTTGGCGATCAAGATATTGTTGTCGCCGGTGGGATGGAGAACATGAGTCAGGCACCTTATTTATTAAACGGAGCGCGAGAAGGCTTACGAATGGGTGACCAAAAGATGGTGGATAGTATGATTCAAGATGGATTATGGTGCGCATTTAACGATTACCATATGGGTGTTACTGCTGAGAATTTGTGTGATCATTATCATCTAACAAGAAAAGAGATGGATGAATTTGCTGCCTGGAGTCAACAAAAAGCACAGGCTGCTATTAAAGAGGGACGATTTAAAGAAGAGATTCTCCCTGTTACTATTCCGCAGCGAAAAGGTGAACCTCTATTATTTGATACTGATGAATACGTTAAACCAGGAACGACGGCTGATAAACTTGCAAAGTTACGCCCAGCTTTTAAGAAAGACGGTGGGGTTACGGCAGGAAACGCTTCCGGAATTAACGACGGCGCAGCCGCTGTTGTTTTAATGAGTAAAGAGAAAGCAGATGAACTTGGAATAGAATACCTTGCTGTTATTCGCTCGAATGCAAGCGGTGGAGTAGATCCGAGCGTTATGGGGCTAGGTCCAGTTCCGGCTACGAAGAAAGCACTTGAACGTGCTGGGCTTTCAATGAACCAAATGAATCTAGTAGAAGCAAATGAGGCTTTTGCTGCACAGTCTCTTGCCGTTGGAAGAGATCTTGATTTTAATAAAGAAATCTTAAATGTAAACGGTGGGGCTATTGCACTTGGTCATCCGATTGGTGCAAGTGGCACTCGAATTCTAGTTACTCTACTACATGAAATGAAACGTAGAAATGAGCGCTATGGTCTAGCTACGCTTTGTATTGGTGGAGGACAGGGAGTAGCAACAATTGTTGAACGAACTTAAAATGGCAGGAGGTAAAAGTAAATGAAACCAATACTTGATACATTTCAAGAAGCAGTACAAGATGTTCAGGACGGGGCAACGATTCTTGTTGGCGGGTTTGGCTTAGTAGGTATTCCAGAGAATTTAATTCTTGCATTAAAAGAGAGAGGAACAAAGGACTTAACAGTCATATCAAACAACTGTGGAGTTGATGATTGGGGTCTGGGATTGCTTCTTAAAAATAAACAGATTAAAAAAATGATTGGATCTTACGTTGGTGAAAACAAAGAGTTTGAAAGACAGGTGCTTTCAGGAGAATTAGAAGTGGAGCTCATTCCACAAGGAACATTGGCAGAACGAATTAGAGCTGGGGGGGCTGGAATCCCGGCCTTCTATACTCCAGCCGGCGTCGGAACGCCGATTGCTGAAGGAAAGGAAGTAAAAACATTTAATGGAAAAGAATATTTGCTTGAAGAAGCGATACAAGCTGATTTTTCCTTTGTTCGAGCACTCAAAGGAGATGTAATGGGGAATTTAGTCTACAACAAAACGGCACGCAACTTTAACCCAATGATTGCAGCCGCAGGAAAAGTAACGGTTGCAGAAGTTGAAGAATTAGTGGGTGTTGGAGAGTTAGATCCAGATTCTATTCATACTCCGAGCATTTATGTACAGAAGGTTATTGTTGGTGAGCAGCAAAAGAAGATTGAGCGATTAACGACGCGATAGGAGGCTAATGATGGTTAAAGTAGATAAAGCAGCAGTTCGTGAAAAGATTGCAAGACGTGCTGAAAAAGAAATCCTGGACGGCTCTTACGTAAATCTGGGAATTGGAATGCCGACAATGGTAGCTAATTACATTCCAGATGGTAAAAAGATCGTTCTTCAATCGGAAAATGGCCTTCTAGGTATTGGACCTTATCCAAGTGAAGGCGAGGTTGAACCTGACTTAATTAATGCAGGAAAAGAAACGGTTACTGCAATGCAAGGAGCCGCTTATTTTGATAGTGCCGAGTCATTTGCAATGATTCGAGGAGGACATATTGACGTGGCCATTTTAGGTGGAATGGAAGTTTCGAAGAATGGCGATCTTGCGAATTGGATGATACCTGGAAAGATGATTAAAGGAATGGGAGGAGCAATGGATCTCGTTCATGGAGCAAAACGGATTGTGGTAATCATGGACCACGTTAACAAAAATGGAGAAACTAAAATTCTAAACTCATGTAGCCTCCCTCTAACAGGGAAAGGTGTTGTCAATCGCATTATTACCGAGCGAGCTGTTATTGATATTACGGTTGAAGGACTTGAATTAAAAGAAGTGGCATCTGGCTATAGTATTGAGCAAATTCAAGCGTCAACAGAACCAGAACTAATAATAAATAATCCCATATTAGACTCCTTTTAGATTTTAATTTTGAGTCGAAAAGGAAATAGCGCAGTCAGTTGACTGCGCTATTTTACATTTAACGGTGCTTATCATATACATTTTTTTTCGAAACGTCACGTATTTTTTGTACTTCATCGGGTGTTAAGTCTGGTGCATTCTGTGCGGTAATGTTTGCAAGGAGTTGTTTACTTCGACTAGCTCCGGGAATAACGGTGGCTACAGCAGGGTGAGCAAGTGCATATTTAAGTGCCGTCTGAGTCATATTGCGCTTGTTCCCTTTTATCTCATTCAGCTGTTTAACCGTTTCAAGAACATCAAATTTAGAATAGTCGAGAAAACCATCTTCTTTAATTTTTTCATCGTATTGATCTGTTAACATTCCTTTAGCGAGAGGACCCCTAGCAATGACACTAATGTTATTGTTATGCAATAAATCTAGCATTTCTTCTTCAGGCCGACGATCTAGTATACTATATTGCATCATGACTGAAGCGATAGAAGATTTCTTTACAAATTCACGAATCACATTTGGTCGAATGCTAGAAATCCCATATTCAATAATGAGGCCTTCAGATTTTAATTCCTCGAAAGCCTCGATCGTTTCATCAATCGGATCTTCAATCGTACCACCATGTAGTTGGAAAAGGTCAATATGATCTGTTTTCAAACGTCTCAAACTTTCTTTTAAGGCTCCCTTAATATGCTTTTTAGAAGGGTCCCAGAACCATCCCTCTTTCCCTTCTTCGAAATGATTCCCTGCCTTGGTTGCAAGAACAACTGAATCTCTTCGATCACGCAATGCCTCTCCGACGATTTCTTCATTTAAACCGAAGTCATACAAATCTGCTGTATCGATAAATGTAACGCCGTTATCGATCGCCTCATGAATGAGTGAGACAGCTTTCGCTCGATCGGTTCCTAGTGACATGGTTCCTAGTCCGATTTCACTAACATGTAGTTTTGAATTGCCAATTTGATTGGTTTTCATAACGAAGCATACCTCCCAAAATTAATTCTATTTTAAGTGTACCGTTATAAGCGATTTCACGCCAATGATATGCAGGTAGTTGGTGTCTTGTCACGTGGAAAATCACCTGCTATAGTAAAGGCACTGGGAGGGGAGAATGATGAAAGAAGCGTTATTAATTATTGATATGAGCAATGACTTTATTCACGATCAAGGTGGACTTACTTCAGGAAAAGTAGGGCAGGAGATTGTTCCAAATATTATCACGCTCGCAAACGAGTTTCTTGAAGAAGGAAAGGAAGTTGTCATATGTATGGATGCCCATCAAGAAAATGATGAGCACTTTAAGATTTGGCCCGTACATAATGTTATCGGATCCTGGGGCCAAGACTTATATGGGGAATTGAAGACTTGGTTTGAAGCGAATCAAAATCATGCACAAGTCACCTATGTACCTAAACCAGAATATGACGCTTTTTATAACACAAGCCTGGAAGAAATATTGAAAAGCAAAAACATAGACACCGTTCATCTCTCAGGCGTATGTACCGATATATGTGATTTTTTAACCGCGTATGGTGCCTATGCAAGAGGTTTTCATACCATTGCTCAAAGCAATTGTATGGCTACATTTTCTGAATACCATGATGTTTTTTTACAGCAAATGAAAAACATTTTTAAAACCGAAATTCGATAAAGCAGAAACGCTGCCTCAATATCTGGCAGCGTTTCTTGTTTATTGAATTAATCTTAAGTGCGATTTTGTACGAACTGCAGGGGCGTGAATCCATTCTTCAATCGTTTCATAATGATTCATATAGTGTCTGATCATTAATTGAATTTGCTTTGGTTTTCCAACCATCGTAATCCCATTCGGCTGAATATAAACTTTCATAATCAAGACCTCCTAAATAGTTCGATACGGTTGCTATCTTTCCCTATTATTTGTCTCATGTGATAGACTTTATGTATCGATTGTAATTTTTAGAACCAGGAGATGATGAAGCAATGGACCATTTATATGAAAAGACCTTGCACTCAGAAACGATTTATGAAGGTCGTATTATTGACGTTAGAGTAGAGGATGTGCAGTTACCGAATGGTAAACAAAGCAAGCGAGAATTAATCGATCATCCCGGTGCGGTTGCGATTATTGCTCAAACACCCGATGATAAAATACTTGCGGTTAGGCAATATCGTAAAGCGCTAGGCAAAGCGATTGTAGAAATACCAGCAGGTAAACTTGAGCAAGGTGAAGAGCCTGAATTAACTGCTGTGCGTGAACTAGAAGAAGAAACCGGTTATACGTGTGAAAAACTTGAAAAAGTGATTTCGTTCTATACATCTCCGGGCTTTGCTAATGAGCTTGTCCATTTATATGTTGCCAAAGGATTAACGAAAAAGGGAGAGCAGTCCGCTGATGAAGATGAATTTCTTGATCTACTTCATTTATCAATAGAAGAAATGGAAGAAATGGTAGATAGCCAGGAGATTCATGACGCAAAAACGGCATATGCGATCATGTATTTAAAAATGAAGCTGATGAAATGAAGTCATGTTATGCAGACTTCCATATCCATATTGGGAGGACAAGGACCAATAAAGCAGTAAAAATAACTGGAGCAAATTCTTTAACATTATCTGCAATCTTAAAAGAAGCGAGATCGAGAAAAGGTCTTGATATGATTGGTGTCATTGATTGTCACGTTCCTGAAGTAATAGCAGAATTGGAAGAATACATTGTTAGAGGTCAAGGGTATGAATTAAAAGATGGTGGCATTCGCTTCGGGTCGCTTACACTCATTTTAGGAACCGAATTTGAAATCTATGATGAAAACTGCCAGGGTCCCATTCACGTATTAGTTTATTTGCCGAATTTATCAAAAATGAAACATTTTTCAGAGTGGCTTAATTCTCGCATGAAAAACGTCTCGCTTAGCTCACAGCGGATCTACGAAAAGGCTGAAGTTATTCAAGAGAAAACAAGAGAACTTGGTGGTTTATTCATACCTGCTCATGTATTTACGCCATTTAAAAGTCTTTATGGTAAAGGGGTTAATCGTTCAATAAGTGAAGTGTTGGATCCCAATAAAATAGACGGAATTGAACTAGGACTTTCGTCAGATACGCAAATGGCAGATCAGATCGAGGAGCTTCATACTTTCCCTTATTTAACTAATTCCGATGCGCATTCTATACAAAAAATGGCTAGGGAATATCAGCTATTATCTATAAGAGAGGCGTCATTTACAGAATGGTCGAAGGCTTTAAAAGGGGTTGAAGGCCTGGAGATTAAAGCGAATTTTGGCTTAAGTCCAAAGTTAGGTAAATATTATAGAACGAGTTGTTCTCAATGTCACACCCCTGTACTTCAAACGCATTGCGAAGTTTGTGGTAGTCATAAAATAGTGAAGGGAGTATTGAATCGAATTCAAGAATTAAGTTCAGCTACCACTCATCCTATGCGCCCGCCTTATATTCATCATGTTCCTTTAGATTTTCTTCCAGGACTTGGTCCGAAAACATTCGAACGGCTTTTAGCTGTTTTTGGAACGGAAATGAATATTCTCCATGCCGTTAGCGAAAGTGATTTGGCTAATGTAGTAGGTGAACCACTCGCTCATCTAATTGTCCTTTCACGACGTGGAGGACTTGCATTAAAACAAGGCGGTGGTGGGACATACGGAAAGGTCATCAAGCAGAAGAGATAATCTATCGATTAGTCATACGTTTTAATCCCTTTTCATAGACTTTACCAAAGGTGGTATGAAGGGGGAAGACGTATGAATCGTAGTAGACGTCTAAAGCAAATGATATCCGCTCATCTATCAGATCAGTTATCTCTCTACACATTTATTGCGGTTTTGTTTCTGATGGGAATTGTGTTTGGAGCTGTTATCGTAAATAGTTTAAGTTTCACTCAAAAAGAAGATCTTGCGGTTTATTTAAGTCGTTTTTTTGGACAGGTATCCGAAGGCCAATTTGCATCATCTTCTGAAATGTTTCAGCAAAGTTTAACACACTATGCGAAGTATATCGGTTTGATGTGGCTTCTTGGTCTTACAATTATCGGTCTTCCTATTGTATTAGTGATGCTTTTTCTAAAAGGAATTGTTGTAGGGTTTACTGTAGGATTTCTAGTTAATCAAATGAGTTGGAAAGGTTTTTTGTTGGCTTTCGTTTCTGTATTTCCACAAAACATCTTAGCCGTTCCGGTAATGATTGTGGTAGCTACAGCTTCTTTAACATTTTCACTTAGGCTAATGAAACAATTAGTTATGAAAAGAAGGACAGAACCAATCTTCCCTCCATTCATGAAGTTTTCGGCTCTTATTTTGTGTGCTTTGGTGATTTTATGTGTTGCAGCGTGGTTTGAAGCCTATTTATCACCTGGATTAATAAAAGCAGTTGTAGATATAAAATAATGCTGAAATAAATATCAGATAATAATAATTACAATTTCGGGTTGATAATGATTTTAATTTGACACCGTTTTGCCTACTGCTTATAATGAAAATGGCATCGATCGAGGGAGGGAAATGGGACATGGAAAGCAGAATCGATCGAATTAAGAAACATCTTCATTCTCAAAGCTATAAGCTAACACCTCAACGGGAAGCAACCGTACGGGTCCTTCTTGAGAACGAAGAAGACCATTTAAGTGCTGAAGATGTGTATTTACTCGTTAAAGAGAAATCTCCTGAAATTGGCCTAGCAACGGTTTATCGCACGCTTGAGCTATTAGCTGAATTGAAAATCGTTGATAAAATCAATTTTGGCGATGGTGTGTCAAGGTTTGATCTAAGACAAGAGGGTGCTGCCCATTTTCATCATCATCTGGTTTGTATTGAGTGTGGTGCAGTAGACGAAATTCAGGAAGACTTGCTTGGAGATGTAGAAAAAGTAGTTGAAAACGATTGGAACTTTAAAATCAAAGATCATCGTTTAACGTTTCATGGAATCTGTTATCGCTGTCAAAAGCAGGAAGATAAAGAACAGTCAGAACAAGCTGTTAATCATAGTTAATAGTTAAAACAATTTATGTGACCCTACAATTCCTAACGATGTATAAAAAACTCCATCTCTGGCATACCTTTTACTAGAGATGGAGGTGCGTTAGATTGAAACAGGGTCTATTGGTTGTTTTAGATACAATGAAAGTTTTCTTGCTTTTTACTGGATGTACTTTACTATTTTACTTTGGCATTCTCTGGGTAAATCAAGAATACCAGAATTACCATCGCTATGATGTGCCACAAGGAAAAGCGGTGAAAGTCGTTCAAATGGAATCGGATACTCAGCTCACTTTCCTTGAAAGGCTCAATTTGTTTTACCAGACAGGTGAATAAGGGAGCGTTTGCAATGAAAGATCAGGTACAGGATTTTTTGCATTATTTAATCGTTGAGCGAAGCCTGTCCAAAAATACGCTCGATGCATACAGGCGAGATCTCGCTCAATATTTAAAACATTTAAATGAATATGAGAATATATCTTCATTGAATGATGTTCGTCGCATGCATATTGTAAACTATCTCTATGCTCTTAGAGACAGTGGGAAAGCCTCCACTACAATTGCTCGTAACATTGCATCCATACGAGCATTTCATCAGTTTTTACTTCGGGAGAAGGCTGCTGAACAGGATCCTTCTGTACATATCGAAACTCCCAAAACAGAGCGGAAGTTACCTAAAATCCTATCAACTGCAGAAGTTGAGCAATTATTGGAAGCTCCAGATTATTCTACCCCCTTTGGTAAACGTGATCGCGCGATGCTAGAGGTGTTATATGCGACGGGCTTACGCGTTAGTGAATTAATTGAATTGAAAATGGAAGATATCCATTTAACGATGGGATTTATTCGAACAATAGGTAAGGGAAATAAAGAAAGAATCGTTCCGTTAGGTAAAATGGCAAGAGATGCTCTCACGACCTATCTTGATGAAGGTAGGGGGCAATTAATGAAAAAGAATCGAACGGATATGCTGTTTTTGAACCATCGTGGTGAAAGCTTATCAAGACAAGGGTTCTGGAAAATTCTAAAGAAGCTTGCAGTAAAAGCAAACATTCTTAAGCCTCTTACGCCACATACGTTAAGGCATTCATTTGCCACCCATTTATTAGAAAATGGCGCTGATTTGAGAGCGGTACAGGAGCTTCTTGGACATGCAGATATTTCTACAACACAGATTTATACACATGTGACTAAAGCGAGGCTAAAGGATATTTATTCCACTTATCATCCTAGAGCCTAATAAAGGCACTCTCCAGAAAGAGGTCTGGTCTTTGGCCAGATTTTTTCTTTTTTCTGCTTTCGTAAACGCATTCACATATGTGTTTTTGTTTTTTCAAGGGAATAATAATCTTGAATGGATAATGAACGAGGAGGATAAACATGACTAAACGTTTTAAAAGAGTATTTTTAGTTGTAATGGATTCAGTAGGAATCGGTGAAGCACCGGATGCTGAACAATTTGATGATCTAGGGGCAGATACATTGGGGCATATTGCCGACCATATGAATGGCCTCAAGATGCCGAATATGGAAAAGTTAGGTCTTGGTAATATTCGTGAACTTAATGGCATCTCGAGCGTTGAGAAGCCAATGGCACATTATACTAAAATGATGGAAGCCTCGAACGGTAAAGATACGATGACTGGACACTGGGAGATCATGGGCCTTCATATTGAACAACCGTTCCGTACGTTTCCTGAAGGTTTTCCTGATAAGCTTATTTCAGAACTTGAAAATAGAACTGGAAGAAAAATTATTGGAAATAAACCTGCGTCAGGCACGGAAATTTTAGTAGAACTCGGTGAGGAACATGTCAAAACAGGCGCACTTATCGTATATACTTCGGCAGATTCTGTATTGCAAATCGCTGCACACGAGGATGTTGTGCCACTTGATGAACTTTATCATATTTGTGAGATTGCAAGAGAAATGACGAAGGCAGAAGAATATATGGTTGGGAGAGTAATCGCAAGGCCATTTCTAGGAGAGCCAGGCGACTTTAAACGCACTTCCAATCGCCATGATTATGCGCTTAAGCCGTTTGGACATACGGTTATGAATGAATTAAAAGACAATGGGAAAGACGTTATTGCAATCGGAAAGATTTCAGATATTTATGATGAAGAAGGTGTAACAAAGTCTTTGCGTACGAAATCAAATATGGACGGCATGGATAAGTTGCTTGAAACTCAACAAATGCAATTTGAAGGAATCAGCTTCCTAAACCTCGTCGACTTTGATGCATTATATGGGCATAGAAGAGATCCGCAAGGTTATGGTGAAGCGCTAGAAGAGTATGACGAGAGATTAACGGAAGTTCTCGATCGAATGGAAGAAGAAGATTTGTTATTGATCACAGCTGATCATGGGAATGATCCAATTCATCATGGAACAGATCATACACGTGAATATGTTCCATTACTTGCCTACCATAAAGGTATAAAAGAAGCAGTAGATCTCGGTATTCGTGACACATTTGCTGATATTGGTGCAACAATTGCGGATAATTTTGATGTAACGTTACCAAAACACGGGACAAGCTTTCTTAAAAAGCTTTAAGAATCAAGAGGAGGAACGTAAATGACAATTAAACAAGAAATACAAGATGCATCATCCTATATACAAAGTCAAGTTGGAGAGTTTCGTCCAGAGATCGGGCTCATCTTAGGTTCTGGTCTTGGTGTACTGGCTGAAGAAATTGAAAACCCAGTCCAAATCCCTTATAGTGACATTCCGAATTTTCCTGTCTCAACAGTAGAAGGGCACGCCGGACAATTTGTATTCGGAACGTTAAATGGAAAAGCAGTAGCAGCCATGCAGGGGCGTTTTCACTTTTATGAAGGTTATTCAATGGATAAAGTAACATTCCCCGTTCGAGTGATGAAAGAACTTGGGATTCTAAAAGTAATCGTAACGAATGCTGCAGGTGGTATAAATGAAGAGTTCCAACCTGGAGATTTAATGGTTATTGCTGATCACATTAATAACTTTGGAACAAATCCATTAATTGGACCAAATAGCAATGAGTTTGGTCCACGTTTCCCGGATATGTCTACTGCTTATTCAATGGATCTTCAAAATTTAGCACAAGATACAGCAACAGAACTTGGAATGAAACTACAATCTGGAGTATATGTCGGAAATACTGGACCAACTTATGAAACGCCAGCAGAGGTTCGCATGCTGCGTACATTGGGTGGCGATGCAGTCGGGATGTCGACTGTACCAGAAGTTATTATTGCAAGACATGCAGGCATGGATGTACTTGGAATCTCTTGTATTTCAAATATGGCAGCTGGAATCCTCGATCAACCACTTCATCATGACGAAGTGATTGAAACAACGGAGAAGGTAAAGTCGAACTTTCTGCTTTTAGTTAAAACAATTGTAAGTAAAATGGGTTAGGACAGGAGAGCGATTAAATGAGAATGGTTGATGTTATTCAGAAAAAACGAAATGGAAAAGAATTGACGAAAGAAGAAATCAATTTCTTTATTGAAGGTTATACAAAAGGCGACATCCCTGATTACCAGGCATCTGCTTTAATGATGGCGATTTATTTTAATGGAATGAAATCAAATGAAACAGCATTGCTTACTCAGGCAATGGTGGAGTCCGGAGAAACGATTGATCTGTCTGCTATTAAAGGCCATAAAGTGGACAAGCACTCAACGGGCGGCGTAGGTGACAAGACAACATTTATTGTTGGTCCACTGGTAGCGTCTGTTGGTGTCCCGGTAGCTAAGATGTCTGGGAGAGGTTTAGGGCACACTGGCGGTACACTAGACAAGCTTGAGTCCATTAAAGGCTTCCATATTGAAATGACAAAAGAAGAGTTTGTTAATAATGTCAATACACACAAACTATCTGTAGCAGGACAAACGGGCAATCTTGCTCCTGCTGATAAAAAATTGTATGCATTACGGGATGTGACAGCGACTGTTGATTCGATTCCTCTAATTGCTGGCTCAATCATGAGTAAAAAGCTAGCCTCGGGAGCCGATGGAATCGTTCTTGATGTGAAGACTGGCTCCGGTGCATTTATGAAGAAACTAGAAGATTCTGAAGCACTCGCTAGAGAAATGGTTAATATCGGAAACAATCTCGGTAGAAATACAGTAGCAGTGATTAGCGACATGAGTCAACCGCTTGGTTTTGAAGTAGGGAATGCCAATGAAGTACGTGAAGCATGCCAGGTTCTTCAAGGAGAGAATATTGAGGATCTGCGTCTTCTATCTCTCGAACTCGCTTCTCATATGACAGTTATTGCTGGGGCATTTGATGATTTTGACACGGCGTATAACACGCTTGAAGAAAATTTAAAAAATGGGAAGGCGTTTGAATCATTTAGAACGCTCGTTCAAGCTCAAGGTGGAGATGTTAGTGTCATTGATGACCTTTCTAAATTGCCACAAGCAAAACATGATATTGAAGTAACTGCACACCAAGACGGATACGTTACGGAAATTGATGCTGAATCAGTTGGCGTGGCAGCTATGTATCTTGGGGCAGGAAGAGCAACCAAGGACGATCAAATTAATCACGGTGTAGGAATTACACTTAAGAAAAAAGTCGGTGATAAAGTAGAGAAAGGTGAAGCGCTTGTTGTTCTTCACAGCGATGAAGAAGACGTTCAAAACTCAATTAATAAGATTAATGAAGCGTACACGGTTTCTAAACAACCTACTGAAAAACCTCAACTTATCTATAAAGTGATTAACTAAATAATGCTTCGTTACCCTTTCAAGGAGTCTCAATTTGAGGCTTCTTTTTTTGCGTTTATTGTTGATATCCGTTTGAAGGATCAAGAATTCGTATATTTTTCCAACATGTTGGAAATCCTTGTAATACTAAGAATGGAGGGATCACCAATGAAAGTTGTTGCAACAGCGCTCGCCTTCTTGCTGGGAGGAACCCTACTTGTTCCTTCTTTTACCCATGCAGAAGAAGCAAAGCTAAAAATCGCAGAGAATTCTTCTTCTGCAATTCTGATTGAGCGAGATACAGGTGAAGTATTGTTTGAAAAAGATAGTGATAAAAAGCTTCCTCCTGCGAGTATGACAAAAATCATGACGATGATCTTAATTATGGAAGCGATAGAAAGTGGCAAAATAAGCCTTGATCAGAAGGTAAGAGCAAGTGAATATGCTGCATCAATGGGTGGTTCGCAGATTTTCCTTGAAGCAGGAGAGGAAATGACTGTTAACGATATGCTGAAAGGCATTGCAATCGCTTCTGGTAATGATGCTTCTGTTGCGATGGCAGAAGCGATCGCTGGTTCGGAAGAAGAATTTGTAAAGTTAATGAATGACAAAGCGGAATCAATGGGTCTTAGTCATACCCATTTTGTTAATCCGACTGGTTTGCCTGCGGAAGATCATTACTCAACAGCAAATGATATGGCATTAATGGCAAAAGAGCTTCTTAAATATGAACTGATTACAACATATACTGGCTTGTATGAAGACTATTTAAGGCAGGATACAGATAAAAAATTTTGGCTTGTTAACACAAATAAACTTGTTAAATTTTATCCTGGTGTTGATGGTTTAAAGACTGGATTTACAAGTGAAGCAAAATATTGTCTTACTGCTACAGCAAAGCGAGATGATATGCGAGTTGTTGCGGTCGTCATGGGTGCTCCTTCTCCAAAAGTACGTAATGCTGAGATTACAAAACTGTTTGATTATGCGTTTTCTCAATACAAAACCCAAAAACTATTCGATCGTAACAACGTTGTCACAGAAGTGAAAGTAAATAAAGGAGATAAGTCTTCTATGTCTGTTGTCACTTCTGAGCGTGTCTCTGTTTTACTTAGAAAAGGCCAGGAAAACGGTGATATAACAACGAGTATTAAAATCAAAAAGGATATTGAAACGCCTGTAAAGCAAGGGGATGAGGTAGGTGAGCTGTCAGTGAAAATTGACGGGAATGTGACGGCAACCTCCCCCGTTGTATCTGCGGAAAATATAAACAAAGCTTCCTGGTGGCAGCTGATGAAACGGACGGCGGCGCAGTTCGCCAAAGCACCTACCCAAACTGTCAAGTGATCACCACTTTCATCGAATCAACACTAGTTTTGTCACGAAGAAGGAATTAACCCTGTAAAGAGAGAAAAAACTCACAAGCAAACATGAGGAGGAATGTTACGTGAGTCTTTCGATCAATCTTGAGGTGAGACATCCCGTTCTTTTGATTCGACTTGATGGAGAGTTGGATCATCATACGTCAGAAGAACTAAGAGACAGGGTAGATACGATTATTGAAGAACGTAAGATTGAGCATATTGTACTTAGTCTCGAAGGACTATCTTTTATGGATAGTTCTGGTCTTGGTGTCGTTCTAGGCCGTTACAATAAAGTGAAAAGTTTTGGTGGAGAAATGGTTGTCTGCTCGATTTCCCCCCCTGTTAAGCGGTTGTTTGAAATGTCTGGACTCTTTAAAATCGTGAGACTAGAAGCTGACGAACAGCATGCTCTCGCAACTTTGGGGGTGGCATAATGAGGAATCGAATGGAATTAGAATTTTCTGCGCTTAGTCAAAATGAATCTTTCGCTCGTGTAACGGTTGCTGCTTTTATTGCTCAGCTTGATCCTACTGTTGATGAATTAACAGAGATCAAAACCGTTGTTTCAGAGGCTGTTACGAATGCCATTATTCATGGATATGAGCAAAACGGAGAAGAAAAGGTTTATATTTCTGTGGAGTTAAATGACGATACGGTTAATTTAACGATTCGTGATCATGGTGTTGGTATTTTAGACCTTGAGGAGGCAAGACAGCCACTATACACCTCAAAGCCTGAATTAGAAAGATCTGGTATGGGATTCACGATTATGGAAAATTTTATGGATGAGGTTAAAGTCGAATCGGCTAGTGGACAGGGAACAACGATTCACTTAATGAAGTACCTATCAAAAAATAAAGCGTTATGTAATTAAGGGGACCTGCATATGGACGTGGAGGTTAGAAAAGGGAAGCAGTCGCAACTAAAGCCTGATGAAGTGAAGGAATTGATCAAACACAGCCAGGATGGGGACCAGGCGGCACGAGATCTTATAGTTGAAAAGAATATGCGTCTCGTTTGGTCAGTTGTACAACGATTTCTAAATAGAGGGTATGAAGCGGATGATCTCTTTCAGATCGGGTGTATCGGTCTGCTAAAATCTGTTGATAAATTTGATTTAAGTTACGATGTTAAATTCTCCACATATGCAGTTCCGATGATTATCGGAGAAATCCAGCGCTTTATACGTGATGATGGGACTGTGAAAGTGAGTCGGTCTCTTAAAGAAACGGGAAATAAAGTACGGAAAGCAAAAGATGAACTATCCAAAACCCTTGGAAGAACGCCAACAGTAAATGAAATTGCAGAACGAATCGAGGTCACACCAGAAGAGGTTGTTCTGGCTCAAGAAGCGGTACGAGCTCCTTCTTCCATACACGAAACTGTTTATGAAAACGATGGAGATCCAATTACTCTTTTAGATCAAATTGCTGATAACACGGACACCGCCTGGTTTGATAAATTAGCTCTAAAGGAAGCACTTCAGTATCTTGATACGAGAGAAAGGTTAATCGTTTATTTAAGGTACTACAAAGATCAAACCCAATCTGAAGTAGCGGAACGCCTTGGCATTTCTCAAGTTCAAGTTTCGAGATTAGAAAAGAAGATTTTAAAACAAATAAAAGAACAGATGAGTAAATAACTCATCTGTTCTTTTATTTGTTTTAAAAAGAGAAGTGATAAGAATGAACGTCCAATTCGCTTTAGGGAATTAATGGTACTTATGTAGCACGAGAATGAGAGTGATTTGGTAGAAACATACTATAACCAATATGCCCCTTGAATAAGGAGGTGAAGGACCATGGAAAGTGAGATGATCTATCTTCGACTAAGGCAGAAGAAGAAGGTCCCCCCAAATAAAGAACTTTTGATTGGAGATATTGCCCAGTTAATTGGAGAAGACAAGAGTTGTGCCAAAGTAGAAAAAATCCCCATTTATCAGGTAACAAAAGAAGATAAAAATTTGGTTGTTATCGATGTAATGAAAGTGATAACAGCAATCCAAAAAGTGATGAATCATATTGAGGTTCAAGTTGTTGGTCCTACACAAACAATTGTTGAAGTTCAATATCCTAAGAAAAAATTAGCACCTGTTTATTTTGTGTTTATCTGGTTTTTATTATTTATTGGGGCTGCTCTCGCGATCATGAACTTCCACGAAGATGTCAGTATGAGAGAAGTGCATCAACAGATTTATAAAATTGTAACTGGAATTGATAATCCGAAGCCCTTGCTTCTGCAAGTGCCCTATTCATTTGGTCTCGGAATCGGGATGGTTCTCTTCTTTAACCATCTTTTTAAAAAGCGATTTAATGAAGAGCCAAGTCCATTGGAAGTAGAAATGTTTAATTACCAACAAGATCTTGACCAATATGTCATTGTCCATGAAAACGATGAGAATGGTCATAACAAACCATGAATGCTCAGTTTTTACTCGTTATGCTTATTGGTTTTGCGGAAGGAATTGCTGTAGGCGCTGGCTTCGTTGCTTTCCTTTCGGTTCTTGGTATTATTCCCCGTCTTACACAGCTATCAAAGACTTTACATCTTATTCGCTTTTACGAATGGGGAATTATTATTGGGGCTATTGTATCAAGCTGGTTATCTTTACGAAACCCAACTTTAAACCTCCCTAAATTTGTAGTTATCCCGATTGGACTTGGAGCGGGAGTGTTTATTGGTATGTTAGCGGCTGCCTTAACGGAAGTTTTAAACGTTCTTCCTATACTAACGAAACGAATTGGATTTATCGATAAGATCTTGATTTTACTCATGGCTATTGTGTTAGGGAAGGTTTTCGGATCATTGTTTCATTGGACAATCTTTGTAAATGGAGGTTTAAAATAATGGCAAATTCTTTGAACGACCAGGAACAATATACAAAAAATATTAAAACTTATCAGCCAAAACCGCCTTATTTATTAAATGTGGTGAAAGCATTTGTTGTAGGAGGATTTATTTGTATGTTCGGCCAGGGCGTACAGAATTTTTATATGAACGTCTTTAACTTTTCAGAAAAAAATGCAGGAAATCCAACGGTTGCCACACTAATCCTTATCGCTGCGCTTTTAACTGCTTTTGGTTGGTATGACAAAATTGGTCAATTTGCAGGTGCAGGTTCTGCGGTACCAGTAACAGGTTTTGCAAATTCAATTACAAGCGCAGCTCTTGAACATAAAAGTGAGGGCATTGTACTTGGAATTGCAACGAACATGTTCAAACTTGCTGGTTCGGTCATCGTGTTTGGTGTTGTTGCAGCATACATTGTCGGCATACTCAGAATGCTCTTTAAAGCGCTGATATAAGGAGAGAATTGTTATGAAGTCAGGAAAACAAACTTGGGAGTTCTCTACTGTTTTTTTGCAGTCTGTAGGGACAGCGGTTGGTCCTAAAGAAGCTGAGGGGCCGTTTGGAGATTCGTTTGATGTCACCTATAGTAACCTTCATTGTGACCAGGATAATTGGGAACTCGCAGAAAGAAAGTTACTAGAGGATGCGGTAGAAAGTTGTTTATCAAAAAAGGAATTAACCCACAATGATGTTGACATTTTTGTGGCAGGTGATTTATTGAATCAAATTGTTAGTGCCACTTATACAGCTAGAACAAATCAAATTCCTTTTCTTGGCGTTTTTGGAGCATGTTCTACCTCGATGGAATCTCTAGCAATTGCTTCATCGTTAGTAGAAGGTCGATTTGCTAATAAAGCTATTGCGGGAGTAAGTAGCCATAATGCCACAGCAGAAAGGCAATTTCGATACCCAACAGAATATGGTGGTCAAAAACCTGGAACGGCTACCTCGACTGTTACAGGTGCAGGTGCCGCATTAATTAGTCAAGAACCATCGGACATAAGAATTTCCGCAGCAACAATTGGTCGAGTGGTGGATTGGGGAATAAAGGATCCATTTGATATGGGGAGTGCAATGGCGCCAGCTGCAGCAGATACACTCGCGACTCACTTTACGGATTTAAATATTGAACCTTCAGCGTATGATCTTATCGTTACCGGTGACTTATCAGCTGTAGGAGCTCCAATTGTAAGAGACTTATTAAGTGAAAAAGGATTTGACATTACTAACAATCATAATGATTGTGGGTTGATGATTTACAGACCAGATCAAAAAGAAGTATTTGCTGGTGGAAGTGGTTGTGCTTGTTCTGCCGTCGTCACATATGGTCACCTTATTGACCTTCTAAAAAAGGGGAATTATAACAAAATTCTTGTTACAGCAACAGGATGTTTGCATAGTCCCGTAATGGTTCAGCAAAAAGAATCAATGCCTGCTATTGCTCACGCGGTCGTATTTGAACGAGTTGGAGGTGTGAAATAGTGGAATATTTTATCGCTTTTGCAGTCGGTGGTGGTATCTGTGTCATCGGTCAATTATTACTTGATATTTTCAGATTAACTCCAGCTCACGTCATGTCTTCTTTTGTTGTAACAGGAGCAGTGCTTGATGGATTTGGGATTTATGATCGCCTTATTGAATTTGCTGGAGCTGGTGCGACTGTACCTATTACTAGCTTTGGTCATTCACTTCTCCACGGCGCTATGCAACAAGGGGAAGAACACGGTTTCATTGGTATTGCAATGGGAATATTTCAATTAACCTCCGCAGGTATTTCTTCTGCAATTGTTTTTGGATTTATTGTAGCCATTTTATTTAAACCAAAGGGGTGAAAATCATGAAAAAGCGGCGGGTGATCTTCGTCACTGACGGAGACCTTTATGCGCAAAAAGCAATAGAAAAAGTAGCTTCAGATATTGGAGGAAGATGCATTAGTCAATCTGCAGGAAATCCTACCCCGCTTGCTGGTTACGAAATTATCGCTCTTATTAAAGAAGCTCCTCATGATCCAGTTTTTGTTATGTTCGATGATAGTGGATTTCCAGGTGAAGGATATGGGGAACTTGCTATGCAATCTGTTGCTGAAGATGAAAGCATTGAACTACTTGGAGCTATTGCAGTCGCATCCAGAACTCATTTTTCAGAATGGACGAGGGTGGATGTCTCCATTGATCGTGACGGAGAATTGACACATTATGGAGTGGACAAAAATGGATTTGCAGATATGGAGGCGGGAAGAATAGATGGCGACACGGTGTCAATCTTAGATAAATTAAACCTTCCCATTATTATAGGTGTCGGTGATATAGGTAAAATGTCAGGTTATGATGATCCGGAAGTTGGTTCGCCTATAACATTGAAAGCCGTTCAAATTCTGCTAGAAAGGAGCGGTTTTTATGACCACTAAAATCGATAATAAACAAAAAATATTTAAAAAGATTAAAGAAAACGAAGAATTTTTAAAGAAATCAATCGGAATTGGAAAAAGTTTTGATGTAGGAGTTCGAAAACTTAAGATTCTTAACAAAGAAATTCAGTTTTACTATTGTACAGGGCTTTGTGACACATCCATCATTGTAGAGATTATGCGAGAGCTGATGGAGGTTGATGATCATCATCGATTAACGGTTAAATTTGAGCAGGTGATACATAATCATTTGCCACATCAGCAGGTCACAGAAGTTAAAACGTTCGATGAAGTCGTTGACCAGGTTTTATCTGGATTAATCGCAGTTTTTATGGAAGGCGAAGAAATCGCTTATATTATTGATGTTCGAAAGTATCCAGGAAGAACGCCACAGGAGCCTGATACAGAGAAAGTTATTAGAGGTTCACGTGATGGTTTTACTGAAAACATCATTGAAAATACGGCTTTAACAAGACGCCGGATACGAGATGGTCGATTACGAAATGAAATTTTCCAAGTTGGAGAACGGTCTAAAACAGACGTATGTATTACCTATATTCAAGATGTGGCCAATCCAAATTTAGTTAAAATTATAAAAAAGAAGTTAAAAGAAATTAACATTGATGGTATTCCAATGGCGGATAAAACGGTAGAAGAGTTTCTTGTGCACCAGGCAGGTAACCCCTTTCCACTTGTGCGATATACGGAAAGGCCTGATGTTGCTGCTTCTCATTTACTTGAAGGGCACGTGTTAATCATCGTAGACACTTCACCAAGCGTTATTATAACACCAACTACTTTTTTTCATCATGTTCAACATGCCGAAGAATATCGAGAAGCCCCTTTACCAGGCGCGTTTTTAAGATGGGTTAGATTTGGTGGGATGTTAGCTGCGTTACTGTTGCTACCTCTGTGGTTATTAGCGGTATATGAGCCGCAGTTACTGCCTAAAACGATCGATTTTATCGGCCCGAATGATGAAACAAATGTACCGATTTTTGTTCAAATTATTCTTGCTGAAGTAGGGATCGAAACGCTAAGGATGGCTGCAATACACACCCCAACGCCACTTTCCACTGCCATGGGGTTAATTGCAGCCGTGTTAATCGGACAGATTGCCATTGATGTGGGATTATTCGTTCCAGAAGTTATCTTATATGTTTCGATTGCTGCGATAGGGTCTTATGCCACACCAAGTTATGAACTATCGATTGCAAATAAACTTGTAAGGATTCTTCTTTTATTCCTTGTCTTTTTCTTTCGAGTGCCGGGATATATGATTGGAATTACGTCCATCATTTTATTCCTTGTTGCGTTAAAACCTTTAAACACCCCCTACTTATGGCCGTTTATTCCTTTTAATCCTAAAGCCTTCATTCAAGTTTTGATTCGTGTATCAGTTCCACTCACTAAACTACGTCCAAGCATTACAGAACCGCAAAATGAAACGAAGCAACCGGACAAACCACTTGCCGAATCTTAAAAAGTATGATAATTTATTTCTTAATTGAATAGACCTCATTGAATGTAATGGGGATAGAGGCGCAAAACGAATGAGTATGGTATTTGAGCATAGAATGGAATGCGAGGATGATATCAGAAAGGTCAATTTGCCGAAGTGAGAAAAGAGCCATACTTTTCTTGCTGGGCTGCTGCTGAACAAGTTGCAGACTGTCACTGAAAGAGGAATTTTTTCGGTGGTGAGCTAATCCAACTCGTGAGGATACGGAGAAAACAGCCAATGTATCTATAAAGTTGGCTGTTTTTCTTATTTTGTGGAGGGTTGCTCGCATTCATATCAGCGAGAGGGGAGAAATGAGCGTGAATTTATATGGAACGTCAGCAATTTCAGAAGAAGGCCATTTATCAGTTGGAGGCGTTGATACAGTAAAATTAAGTGAAAAATATGGGACGGCCTTATACGTTTATGATGTAGCAATGATTAGAGAGAAAGCGCGAGCATTTCGAAATGCTTTTGAACAGGAGAAGGTCAACTACCAAGTAGCCTATGCTAGTAAAGCATTCTCTTGTATGGCAATGATTCAACTTGCTGAAGAAGAAGGCTTAAGTCTTGATGTGGTTTCAGGTGGAGAACTCTATACAGCTTTAGAAGCAGGGTTTCCGGTAGAACGGATTCACTTTCATGGAAATAACAAAAGTGAAGCGGAAATTCGAATGGCGTTAGATGCGAAAATAGGGTGCTTTGTCGTGGATAACTTTTATGAGCTAACGTTACTTGAACAATTAGCGGAAGAGAAAAATGTGGTTGCAAATGTGCTGTTGCGTATTACGCCTGGAATTGAAGCACATACCCATGACTATATCTTAACTGGACAGGAAGATTCAAAATTTGGTTTTGATTTACAAAGTGGTCAAGTGGAACAAGCGATTGTTCAAGCAACAAGCATGAAAGCTATTCACCTTCTTGGTCTCCATTGCCACATTGGTTCTCAAATTTTTGAAACGAATGGTTTTGTAATGGCTATTGAGAAAATCTATCGTTACCTTGCTACATGGTTTGAACTTTATGGGTATGAGCCAGAAGTTCTTAACCTAGGTGGAGGGTTTGGAATTCGGTATACTGAAGAAGATCATCCACTCCCAGTTGGAGACTATATCGAGGCAATGGTTAATGCAGTACGAACTCAATTAGGTAATGAAATGAGAATCCCAGAAATTTGGATTGAGCCAGGACGTTCACTCGTTGGAGAAGCTGGTTTGACGTTATATACAGTAGGATCACACAAGAAAGTGCCAGAACTTCGTCATTATCTTGCAGTAGATGGAGGAATGACAGATAATTTGCGACCGGCCCTTTATCAAGCAAAGTATGAAGCAACGATTGCAAATCGCATGAATGAACCTAAAGAACAGGTTTATTCAGTTGCAGGAAAATGTTGTGAGTCAGGTGACATGTTAATCTGGGATTGCACATTACAACGCGCCTTAGCAGGAGATACGATGGCTGTATTTTCAACGGGTGCGTACGGGTATTCTATGGCAAATAACTATAACAGACTACCTCGACCAGCGGTGGTTTTTGTAGAAAATGGAGAAGCACAACTTGTCGTGAAGAGAGAATCTTTTGAGGATTTAATTCGTCATGACCTTCCATTAAAACAAGCGATTATTTCAAAATAACTTTGTAAAAGTAGAAATGATAGGGAACAGCTGAAGTATGTGCTATAATGAAAGAGCTTTGAAGAAAATTGTTACTGCAGGAGGATTTATTTATGAAAAAAGGAACAATTGCATTTGATAATGGAGAAACAATTGAAATTGAGTTTTACCCAGAGGCAGCACCAAATACAGTTGCTAACTTTGAAAAGCTTGCAAACGAAGGTTTCTACAATGGTGTAAACTTTCACCGTGTTATCCCAGGTTTCGTAGCACAGGGTGGAGACCCAACAGGATCTGGAATGGGCGGACCAGGCTATTCGATCGATTGTGAAACAGAAGGAAACCCTCATAAGCACGTAGCTGGTTCATTGTCTATGGCTCATGCAGGTAAAAATACAGGTGGAAGCCAGTTTTTCCTTGTTCATGAACCTCAGCCTCACCTTGACGGTGTTCACACTGTTTTTGGTCAGGTAACAGAAGGAATGGATACGGTTCTTCGCATTAAACAAGGCGATGTGATGAAAGAAGTTAAAGTCTGGGACGAAGAATAGTTCAGACACCATCAAAACTAAATACTTTCCTTCGGGGTCGGGTGAAAGTCCCAACCGGCGGTGATGTCTAGCTTAAGCTAGCTAAGTCCGTGACCCGGTTGCGTAAGCAAACGGTGGATCTGGTGTGAAACCAGAACCGACAGTATAGTCTGGATGGGAGAAGGAAAATTATGACTAATCTCCTTTTGAATCCTGGATTCAAAAGGCTTATTTGGCATATAATTTTGACTCCCATAACACCGTTGTGGGAGTTTTTTTATTCTCTTTCTTAACCACTAAGGAGAGTAGAAATGGAGCAAACACGATGAATCATATGGATTTTATGACCACTGCGATTGAAATGGCTAAAAGTACTATTGGTCAAACACGTCCAAATCCTTCCGTTGGTTGTTTACTTGTAAATAATGGACGAATCGTAGGGATGGGCGCCCATTTGAAAGCTGGAGAAGGTCATGCAGAAATACAGGCTTTGAGAATGGCTGGGAGTGAAGCTAAGGGTAGCACGGCTTATGTCACGCTTGAGCCGTGTAGTCATTATGGTCGCACGCCTCCTTGTTCGGATGCTCTTATTCATGCAGGAGTTAGCGAAGTTTATGTGGCTAGTCAGGATCCGAATCCACTCGTAGCTGGTCAAGGCGTGTCCAAGCTCCAAGCTGCGGGGATAAAGGTAACGATTGGACTATTAGAGGAAGAAGCACTTAAATTGAATCGCATGTTCTTCCACTATATCTCTCATAAACGGCCATACGTCACTTTAAAAGCTGCGGCAACGTTAGATGGGAAAATTGCTTCACATACTGGTGATAGCAAATGGATAACAGGAGAAGAAGCTCGGAAAGATGTACATGCTTTCCGTCATCAGCATGACGCTATTTTAGTAGGAATTGGAACTGTTCTTTCAGACGATCCGTCCCTTACGACTCGATATGGAGAAGGGCTTTCTCCAATCAGAATTATTCTTGATCGTAATCTAAGGATTCCTTCTGAAGCAAAAGTGATAAATGATCAGAAAGCCGACACTTGGATTATAACAACCAAACAGGCTGTGCTAAAGAGTGAGCGAGCATTTCCCGCACATGTTCAGGTACTAGAAGTAGCTAATCCAGCTCTTCCTATTGAAGATGTATTAGCTCTCCTTGGGGAGCGAGAAATTACTTCCATTTTTGTGGAAGGTGGATCTGAAGTGCACGGTAGTTTTTTGGAAGCTCGTACTTTTCAGCAGGTGATTACATACATTGCGCCTAAGCTCATTGGTGGAAAAGAATCTCCAACAGCATTTGGAGCTAAAGGATTTGAATTCATGAGCGAAGCGGTCGATTTATCGATTGAAAGCGTTGAGCGCATTGGACAAGATATTCGTATTATCTCATCAAGGGGGACTTCATAATGTTTACAGGTATCGTAGAAGAGATTGGCAGAGTGGAAAGTGTGCAGCAAGCTGGAGAGTCAATTGTTATGCAGGTCGCTGCATCGAAAGTGTTATCGGACGTTCATCTAGGAGATAGTATTTCGATAAACGGTGTTTGCTTAACGGTTACATCATTTACAGAGGCTTCTTTTTCTGTCGATATTATGCCTGAAACATTTCGTTCTAGTAGCTTACGTCAATTAGCGCCGAATTCTTCAGTGAATCTTGAACGGGCTATGTCAGCAAACGGACGTTTTGGAGGTCACTTTGTTTCTGGCCATGTTGACGGTGTTGGGGAAATTACACGGGTCGAGCAAATTGATAACGCGATTTACTATGATATCTCCATTCCTCGGAATCTGTTAATTTACTTTGTCGAAAAGGGATCGGTTTCGGTAGATGGCACAAGTCTTACTGTTTTTGGGATCGGAGAACACTCTCTTACGATTTCACTTATTCCTCATACTGTCGAAGAAACGGTGCTTGGTAAGAAAAGAGTGGGAGATACAGTAAACATTGAATGCGATATGCTTGGGAAGTACATTATGAGATATCTAGAACAAAGAAGCGGATCGAAGCCAGAACCCACAGCTTCACTAGGAAGCCAGTTTTTTGAAGACCATGGGTTTAAATAAGTGATGCAACAGGATGGAGGTTAAGTTATGTTCCACACAGTTGAAGAAGCCATTTACGATTTAATGCAAGGCCGGGTCGTTATTGTTTGTGATGACGAAGACAGAGAGAATGAAGGGGATTTTATTGCGTTAGCAGATAAGGTAACGCCAGAGACGATTAATTTTATGATCACTAAAGGGAGAGGGCTTGTTTGTACCCCGATAACTGAACAACGCGCGAATCAACTGAAACTAAGTCCTATGGTTGACCATAATACCGATTCTCACGGCACAGCCTTTACCGTTAGTGTAGACCATAAAAGTACAACCACTGGCATTTCAGCAGCAGAAAGAGCCACAACAATTCAATATCTCATCCATTCGGATGCAAAACCCGCTGATTTTAACCGACCAGGTCATATTTTTCCTTTAATTGCTAAGGATGGGGGAGTACTTAGAAGAGCGGGACATACAGAAGCAGCAGTTGATTTAGCTCGACTATCAGGTTCAGCCCCTGCGGGTGTTATCTGTGAAATTATGAAAGAAGACGGTGAGATGGCACGAGTCCCGGATTTAAAAGAGATCTCTGAAGAATTCGATTTGAAGATGATTACAATTAAGGATTTAATTCAGTATCGAAATCGTAAAGATGTGCTTGTTCAAAAGGAAGTAGAAATCGAACTTCCTACTGAATTTGGATCTTTTCGAGCTGTCGGATATTCAAATATTATTGATCAGAAAGAGCATGTAGCACTAATAAAGGGAGAGATTATTCCTGATCAACCGACACTTGTTCGCGTTCATTCTGAATGCTTAACAGGTGACGTCTTTGGATCTTTCCGCTGTGATTGCGGTCCACAGCTCCATGCAGCTTTGGCACAAATAGAAGAAGAAGGCCACGGTGTGCTTCTCTACATGCGTCAAGAAGGAAGAGGGATTGGACTTCTAAATAAGATGAAAGCTTATAAGCTTCAAGAAGAGGGTTACGATACCGTTGAAGCAAATGAAAAGCTTGGATTTAAGCCGGATTTAAGAGACTATGGGATTGGCGCTCAGATATTGCGTGATCTTGGTGTTTCAAAAATGAACTTGTTAACAAACAACCCTAGAAAAATAGCGGGGTTAACCGGTTATGGTCTTGAAGTAGCGTCAAGAGTAGCGCTTCAAATGCCTTCAAGAAAAGAGAACGAACGCTACCTGAAAACCAAACACAGTAAGCTAGGACATATGCTACATTTCTAATAAAGTAACGAAACTATAGGAGGTTATTAAAGATGGGACAAACATTTGAAGGAAATTTGGTTGGATCTGGATTAAAAGTGGGTATAGTAGTAGGAAGATTTAATGAATTTATAACAAGTAAACTACTTGGAGGTGCTGAAGACGCACTGAAACGCCACGGCCTTTCAGAAGATAACATTGATGTAGCCTGGGTGCCTGGAGCGTTTGAGATTCCTTTTGCCGCAAAAAAAATGGTGGATTCAGGTAAATATGATGCGATTATTACCCTTGGAACCGTGATTCGTGGAGCAACACCTCATTTTGATTATGTATGTGGAGAAGTGTCTAAAGGCGTAGCGAATTTAACAATGCAGACTGGCGTTCCAGTTATTTTTGGCGTATTAACAACTAATACGATTGAACAAGCTGTTGAACGGGCTGGTACAAAAGCTGGAAATAAAGGCTGGGATGCAGCAACTGCAGCAATTGAAATGGCGAATTTATCAAAATCATTTGAAGGTTGATTATCTGTTCATTTTTGGCTATGATGAGTATGGTATGCGGAGAAGGGTAGATATAACTTGTGGAATACCCGGAAGTCATCAAGAATATTAGTGGATTCATTTGTGCGTGATGGAAATGATCATGCTCACTGCGCTCTTTCGTTAGATGAGAAGAACATTCCCATCTAAGTTCGAATATGTTACTAAACGGAGAGCCAAGAATTACTTTAATGAGGGATAATCATGCTAATTCGTTATAAAAAAGCTCATGAGAAAATAGCCATGGGATTATTGAGTTTTATGCCAAATGAAAAAGATATTAAAAAACTGCAACAATCAATCAAAGACTATGAAGAATTGGATTCACTGCAGCTTTTTCTTTGGAAAGAAGAAGATATCATTGGATTGCTTGGAATTGAGTGGGTTAGCGAGAACGAAGTCGAATTAAAAGACATTAGCGTAAATCCTTCTCATCGTCATCAAGGGATTGGTAAACAAATGGTCGAAGCACTCCGTGAGATGCTCAGTGATGAAATATGTATTAAAGGAAATGAATATACAGGAACTTTTTTTGAACGGTGTCACCTAGAAGAGAATATGAAGTAAACGATTGATTATAAGCAGAAAAGGAACGGCTTAGCCGTTCCTTTTCTGCTGTTTTAATTGTTGTTGTTGCTTTCTTTCTTGGATAATATCTGACCGATCTCTTCTTGTGTGACGATCAATCAGTTCAATGTTAGCAAGATCACTTTTGCTACCATAAATACAACCGAGTTCAAGACATCTATTTTGACACATAGTGATAAGAGCATTATTTGTAAGCGGAATTTCAAAGCTGTTATATGGCAAAGCTTCGTTGATTCGTTGAAGTTCGGAAGTGAGATTTTCAGAAAGCTCATCAACATTGATAGCTAAACTCTTAAGTTCTTCTCTTTCATTTAATACAATGCGCTTCGCATTCGTAATCATTCTTTTGGCACCAGTGAAGTTACCACGTCGATGATGGTAGAGTCCAACAGCAATTTGGATAAGACCTACCCAATGAAGCTTACGACTTTCTCGAGGATCTTCCTTCCAATGTTCTTCAAGAATCTCATGACACTCAAAATAGTCACGAAGACCGTGGAAATGAGCCAGATATTCAATATAAGCTTCTGGATACATACTGATTCCTCCGTTTCTTTTGTAGTGTAGCACAATAGCGCGAGGCATCGAAAGTGCATCGCTTTATCGATCACATTTAAAGAGACCGTCATCTGTTGTATAGTTGAAATATGATATAATCGGGTATACTCGATGGACATGAATAAAGGAAGATGGAAAATGATGCAATATAATGTAAAAGTAGATGCATTTGAAGGTCCGCTGGATTTACTACTGCACCTTATAAATAAGTACGAAGTTGACATTTATGACATACCGGTCTCCCAAATTACGGATCAATATTTAACATTTGTACACACCATGCAAGAGTTAGAACTTGATATAGCGAGTGAATATCTTGTCATGGCAGCAACGTTACTTGCGATTAAAAGCAAAATGCTTCTTCCGCAAAAAGAAGAAGAAATATTGGAACAGGACCCGGACTTTGAGGATGACCCTCGTGATGAACTTGTTCAACGTCTTGTTGAATACAGAAGATTTAAAGAAGCAGCAAATGATCTGAAGAAAAAAGAGTCTAGTCGAAGTTTGCTCTATGCGCGGCCTCCTGCTGATATAAGTGAATACACCCAAGAAGACGATCAAACATCAATTGGGGATGTTACTTTATACGATATGCTTGCAGCATTTCAAAAAATGACGAGGCGAGTAAAGGATAAAAAACCAAAGCGAACCACAGTTCAAAGTGAAGAAATTCCAATTGAAGATCGGATGAATGATATCCGTCATCAGTTGCAAGGAGGCGCTAAGAGACGCTTTAGTGAGCTCTTTAGTGAAGCGGATCGTGGGCATATGATTGTAACGTTTCTCGCTGTTCTTGAACTAATGAAAACGAGAGATGTAGCATGTGAACAAGATCAAAACTTTGGTGAAATCATGATTTTTGAACGAGAAGGGAAGGCATCAGTGTGACGAATGAAGAAATAAAGAGCATCATCGAAAGTCTTCTATTTGTAGTAGGTGACGAAGGGATTACTGTCAAATCTCTTTGTGAAACTATTTCATTGGAAGAGAACACCCTTCTAGATGCACTAAAAGACCTGCAACAAGAATATGATGAAAAAGATCGTGGTTTTAAGATTAGCTTCATCGGTGGGGGTTATCAGCTAACGACAAATGCTAAAAACGCATCTTATATCGAGAAGCTGGTCGACACACCTGGTAATCATACGCTTTCACAAGCTGCTCTTGAAACGCTTGCAATCATCGCTTATAAACAACCGATTACGAGGGTTGAAATTGAAGAGATTCGAGGCGTGAAAACGGATAAGCCTCTTCAAACTTTGATGAGTAAATTACTCATTAAAGAAGCAGGGCGAGCGGAAAAAGCCGGCAGAGCGATTCTATATGGAACAACACGAGAGTTTCTTTTTCATTTTGGATTAAGCTCAATCAAAGATCTCCCCCCACTTCCTGATGGTAGCGAAGATAAGGAAGAGGAAGAAGCAGACCTGTTTTTTGAGAAGTTTCAGGAAATTCCAGAATAAACTTGCGTATTTGGTGAAGGAGGATAATCGATGAAAGTCGTTGATGTCACCTATGAACACCTAAAGAAAGAGCGTTCCAATTCCCCAGAGGATTCGTTCGTTCGCTCTACCGTAACTTATGTTCAGAATGGAAATGAAAAAAGATTTCATGTCTTGTATCCTGCTATTTTTGGAGAAACGGCAATGGCTAAAGGAATATGGAGTTATGATCTACCCTTACAGGAGGCTGTTGCTCTAAATCTACTTTCGTTTTATCCAGGAAGAAAACGTCTCTATATCAACACTGAAGAAGAGTTTTTTCGCCCACTTGATAATTCGGATTTATCACAACTTTACGCGAGTTTAGCTGAAATTAAGAAAAATAAGTCTACGAATACGTTAAATAATGAAAAGATGTCTCCAGATTGAGACATCTTTTTTTCGTTTTAATAAGCAACGATATAAGGGGACAAATCCCGCTCCTCTAGAACTTCTTGTATAAAAAGTAGAAGGATTTCGGAAACTAGTTGAAAAGGTAAAAGGAGTAAAAGCCAATGATCCTATCAATCGGGAAATGTTTACCCCCTCATTGCCTCGAACAAACGGAAGCTGCCTCATTTGCAAAAAAACAGTTTGGTCAACATTTTAAAGATATTGAACGCCTGCTTCCTGTTTTTCAAAGTGCAGAAATTGATACAAGATATTTTGCAATGCCTCTAGAGTGGTACAGTAGCGGACCAACCTTCGAAGAAAAAAACGAAAAATACATTACGCTTGCTGTTGAATATGCAAAAAAGGCGGTAGAGCATTGTCTTCAGAATCCCGTTTATCTAAAAGAAGCTGTGAGCTGTGAAGATGTAGATGCGATCTTTTTTGTATCAACAACAGGAATTTCAACTCCAAGTATAGAGGCAAGACTTATGAATGTTCTTCCATTTTCCCTTCATACAAAACGTATTCCGATTTGGGGTCTTGGTTGTGCGGGAGGAGCTGCAGGCATAGCGAGAGCTCATGATTACTGTCTTGCTCACCCGGAGCAGGCTGTTCTTGTCATAAATGTAGAGTTGTGTAGCTTAACTTTTCAGCACGGGGATTATTCCAAAAGTAATCTTATAGGTACGGCCTTGTTTGCAGACGGAACCTCTTCCGTTTTAATGATTGGAGAAAAGTCGCCAATTAAGAAACGGTCCAATATGAGCAGTCTGGCAAAAGTAGTAGCGACACGCTCAACACTAATGAAGAATTCGGAAGACGTAATGGGCTGGGAAGTAAGCAATGAAGGCTTGCATGTTGTTTTTTCTAAATCGATTCCATCAATTGTTGCAAGTTGGCTTGAACCGAATGTTTTACAATTTCTTAGCTCAGAAAAGAAAACTACCGAAGAAATCAATTATTTTATTGCTCATCCTGGTGGGACAAAAGTGTTGACAGCTTACGAGGAAGCACTTGGGTTCAGTCGTGATAAGACATCTGTTTCGCGAGATGTATTAAGAAATTATGGCAATATGAGTTCTGTAACGGTTATATACGTATTGGATCAAATACTACAAAATGGTTGTAAGGAAGAAGATATTGGACTTATGGCTGCACTTGGACCCGGGTTTTGTTCAGAACTATTGTTATTAAAATGGGAAAAAGGAGAGGCATAAATGAGTCTTCTGTTTGCGGGGATTTTTAGTATTCTAGTTATTCAGCGTTTAGGTGAATTAATGCTTGCAAAGAGTAATGAGAGGTGGATGAAGGAGCGAGGAGCGAAAGAATTAGGCCAGAACCACTATAAGTATATCGTGATGCTGCATATCAGTTTTCTTCTTGCTGTCGGCATTGAAACCATATTACGAGGCTTTTCATTGTCGATCATTTGGACAATCATGTTAGGGATATTTGTTCTGGCACAATTTCTTCGTTTTTGGACAATCAAAAGCCTTGGACGGTTTTGGAACACGAAAATTATTGTTCTGCCAGATGCTAACGTTGTCAAAAAAGGACCCTATCGTTATATAAAACATCCAAATTATGTGATTGTGGCCCTCGAAATCATTTCACTCCCACTTATTTTTTCCTCGTATATTACGGCGATTGTGTTTACACTTTTAAACGGAATTTTGTTATTGAAAGTCCGCATTCCAATTGAAGAAAAGGCGTTAAAAGATGTCACAGATTATCGAGTTGTGTTTTCAAACGTAAACGAGGATTGATAGACATATCCCACGATTCATGCTCATAGACTTGTACAAATATAGAGCCTAAGGGACGTGGATGTCATGATGAACTCGTTGAAGACAAAAATTGGCGTCTTAATATTAATTGCAGCTCTGCTGTTTCTAATGATTCCAGGAGAGGCTTTTGCGAATGGGATTGGTGTTTCAGCAAGAAGCGCGATACTAATTGAACAAGAAACAGGAAGGGTCCTTTATGAAAAAGACGCGTATTCCCAACGAAGAATAGCTAGCATCACAAAAATTATGACTGCAGTTCTTGCAATTGAATCAGGCAAAATGAATGAGAAAGTAACAGTGAGTCGTAATGCTGCTGGGACGGAAGGCTCTTCTTTATACTTAAAAGAAGGAGAAAAAATAACGCTTGAAAACTTAGTGTACGGTTTAATGTTGCGCTCGGGAAACGATGCCGCGGTCGCGATCGCTGAGGAGGTTGGTGGCAGTTTAGATGGTTTTGTAACGTTAATGAATCAAAAGGCAGAAGAGATCGGGATGTCGAAGACGGTATTTATGAATCCGCATGGTTTGGATGATCATGAAGATCATCTTTCAACAGCCTATGATATGGCCATACTAACTCAGTATGCCATGAATAACGAGACGTATCGAATTATTTCAGGAACAAAAGTACATAAGGCTCCCAACGAAATGGAAGAATGGGATTATGTATGGCGTAATAAGAATAAGCTTTTAACAAGTTTATATTCGGATTCCACTGGTGGGAAAACTGGTTACACCAAACGAGCAAAAAGAACGCTCGTTTCAACTGCAGAGCGAGATGACATGACGCTTATTGCTGTAACGTTAGACGCTCCAGACGATTGGAATGATCACATTTCCATGTTTAATTGGGGATATGCGAACTATGAACTAACCCTTCTTGAGCCTAAAGGTAAGCTAAAGGACGTGAAGAAAGAACCATACAAGGATAACGTTACGTTAAGTAGAGATCTTTCTTATCCGTTAGCAGAAGATGAGAGGAATCAGGTTGAATCAACCATCCAACTCGTAGATCCACCGGATAAAAATAAATGGGATGAACTTGGATCGTCTGAGCCAGTTGGTATGTATACTGTGAAATTAAATGGTGAAACAATTATCAAAGCACCGATTATGTACGAGGGAGATAAGGAAGAAAACAAAGGATTTTGGAGTTTTCTAAAAGAGCTTTTTTCATTCGATAGAGGTCGTGAGCTCAATGGTTAATCTCATCTGGGCCGGCTTATTCCTGATTGGCATCCTTTATGCCCTTATTAATGGAACGATGGAAGACGTGAATAAAGCCATTTTTACAGGAGCAGAAGAAGCCGTAGCGGTTTGTATTGGATTGTTAAGTGTTCTTATTTTTTGGCTTGGTTTAATGAGAATTGCTCAGAAATCTGGCTTACTTGATTTACTAGGGAAAGGGTTTAAACCAATTGCTAGAAAACTATTTCCTGAGGTACCACCAGATCACCCAGCTATGGGATATATTCTTTCCAATATGATGGCGAACATGTTTGGGCTCGGTAATGCGGCGACACCAATGGGGATAAAAGCTATGGAAGAACTAAAAAAGCTTAACGACATGAAAGACAACGCGACAAGATCAATGGTCACGTTGCTCGCTCTTAATACGTCTAGCTTAACGCTAATCCCAACAACCGTAATCGCGATCAGGATGAAATATGGTTCTGTTTCGCCAACTGAAATAATAGGTACAACCATTGCAGCAACGGCATGCTCAACAATTGGAGCGATTCTCATCGATCGTTTCTTTTATAGAAGGAGTAAAGGGGGGGGTTCGACGTGAATATGTCGATTTGGATCATCCCTCTTATGATTGGGTTTATATTAGCGTATGGAACTTGGAAAAGAGTACCTACCTATGAAACGTTTGTAGAAGGTGGGAAAGAAGGACTTTCTATCGCTGTCTCGATCGTTCCTTATCTTGTTGGCATGATGGTTGCCATTTCAGTGTTTCGAGCTTCAGGAGCTATGGCTTTTCTAAGTAGTTTGTTAAAAGTTCCTCTAGAAGCAATTGGAGTGCCAACAGAAATAGTGCCGTTAGCCCTTGTACGTCCAATTTCTGGTACAGGTGCGCTTGCGATGACGACGGATATTATTAGTACTTATGGGCCAGATTCGTTTATAGGAAGGTTAGCTTCTACAATGCAGGGTAGTACCGATACGACCCTCTATGTCATTACGGTCTATTTTGGAGCGATTGGGATTAAGCGCATGGGGAATGCCCTAAAGGTAGGTTTACTAGCAGATGTTGTCGGAATTGCCGCAGCGATTTTGTTTGTTACTCTCGTCTTTGGATAAAAGCCATCTTGCATGGCTTTTTTTAATGCTAACAGAAGGTTTGGAAAATTCTTGTTTGAGCATAATAAATGATAGAATGAATCTGTGCTTGAGGTTTGACTGTGACAAGAGTATGATGTTTTAGTGAGGTGAATTTAATGGAACGTTTGCAAAAAGTAATTGCTCAGGCTGGTGTAACTTCCAGACGAAAAGCAGAAACATTGATTGAAGAAGGTAGAGTGAAAGTAAACGGCAAAGTCGTTACTGAACTCGGGACAAA
This sequence comes from Bacillus sp. Cs-700, assembly GCF_011082085.1. Classification (NCBI taxonomy): domain Bacteria; kingdom Bacillati; phylum Bacillota; class Bacilli; order Caryophanales; family Bacillaceae; genus Bacillus; species Bacillus sp. Cs-700. Next base: position 911,530 of record NZ_CP041063.1, on the reverse strand, counting down.
GGTATCTGAACGCTGTAAAATCGAAGTGAACGGGATTCAGGTAGAACGCGAAGAACCTGTTTATTTTTTGTTTTATAAACCAACAGGCGTCATATCAACAATAGATGATGATAAGGGAAGAAAAGCGGTTACCGATTATTTTCATGAAATCGAAGAACGTATTTTTCCTGTTGGAAGACTTGATTACGACACGTCAGGTGCTTTACTCCTAACAAATGATGGGGATTTTGCGAATAAGCTTATGCACCCAAGCTATCACGTAGACAAAGTGTATGTTGCAAAGGTGAAAGGCTTAATGAATAAAGAAACCATTCAAAAGCTTGAGAGAGGCGTACAGCTAGAAGATGGCAAAACTGCTAAAGCACGCGCAAGAATATTATCAGTCGATAAGCAAAAAGAAAAGTCGATTGTAGAATTAACAATTCATGAAGGAAAAAACCGTCAAGTCCGTCGTATGTTCGAAACTTTGGGTTATCCTGTCCAAAAGTTAAAAAGAGAACGTTACGGATTTTTGGAACTAACTGGAATGAACCCTGGAGATTATCGTGAACTAAAACCTTATGAAGTAAAACAGCTGCGAAACCAAGCTGTCACACAAAATTCAAAAAAACGATAAGGTTCCGACTTAATGACACGTTATAGTGAGAGTAGTATTGCTTTGTTTGATTGGAGTTGGTTCGATGAAAAAGAAAAACCGGCTGATCGTGCGGACTGTTATATTGGCTATCGTCTTTATAGCAGTCGGCTATACGTTCTATACAAACTTTTTTGCAAATGAAAGCGGAATCGTACAAGCCGGAGATCAAGCACCTAACTTTATATTAACTGATTTAGAAGGAAATGAAGTTGAGCTTGAGGACTACAGAGGAAAAGGGGTCTTTCTGAATTTCTGGGCAACTTATTGTGAGCCTTGTAAAGATGAAATGCCTGCTATGGACAAGAAGTATAAAGAATATAAGGAAAAAGGTGTCGAAATATTAGCAGTGAATGTTTCAGAGCCTAAATTAACAGCAGAAAGCTTTGCTGATCGGTATAACCTTAGTTTTCCAGTATTGCTTGATAAAAGTAATGATGTAACAAATCACTATGGAGTGGGCCCAATACCAGTTACCTTTTTAATTGATAAAGATGGAAAGGTTATTCAAAAAACGGAAGCCAGTCTTTCAGAGGAAGTTATTGATAGTTATATGAAGCGAATCCAACCGTAATGGGGTGTTCCAATGAGCAACAAAAACATCACCTGTGAATGCGGACATGTGAACCCTTATGGAACTGAGATATGCGAAGTTTGTGGTAAACCGCTTAAAGGTGATTTAGATTCTAAGCAACTACTTAATATGAGATATGAAGGAAGTGCACGTAGGTCACAAACGTATAAAACAACGATTATTGATAAGATCTGGAATTTCTTTTCATCCGTTAAGGTAGGAATTTGGATCATTATTTTACTACTTGTCGCTTCCGCAATAGGCACCATTTTCCCTCAAGAAATGTACATACCGCCGCTGTCAGATCCGACAGTTTACTACAAAGAACAATATGGCGTACTTGGTCAACTCTATTATGACCTAGGTTTTCATAATTTATACGGTTCCTGGTGGTACATGCTCTTAATTGCAGCACTTGGCCTATCTTTAATCGTTGCCAGTCTTGATCGCTTTGTTCCGTTATATCGCTCCCTAAAAAAACAGCGTGTTATTCGCCATGAGAGCTTTATGAAACGTCAGAAATACTTTGGTGTAACAGAGGTCAATGAAAACACGCCAGACTTGCAGGGCATTAAAGAAGCTTTAGAAAAGAAGAGGTATAAAGTAAAAGAAGAAGAAGGTCACCTATTCGCCGAGAAAAATCGTTTTTCAAGATGGGGACCATATGTGAATCATATTGGACTTATACTATTTCTGATCGGTGGCATGCTTCGCTTTTTTCCAGGAATGTATGTTGATGAAGTTCTCTGGTTAAGAGAAGGTGAAACAGAAAAAATAAAAGGTACCGAAGAAGCTTATTATTTACAAAGCGACGGATTTATATTAGAAACGTATGACAATAACGATGAAAAATTCAAAAATGCGATTGAAGAATCAGGACAAGCAGCGGTTGCGAAAAACTATCAAACTGACGCTGTTCTATATAAGCAAGTTGGTGAAAGAGTAGCGGGAACTGATCCTGAACTCGAGAAAGTGAAGGAGCATCCTATTCAAGTAAATAAACCGCTTAAGTTTGATGGTTATGCGATTTATCAAGTAGATTATAAGTTGAATGAACTACAAACGATGTCATTTACAATGGATAATAAAGACACTGGTGAATCTGTTGGAGACCTTACAATTAATCTATATAATCCTGATAAATCATATGATCTTGATAATGGGTATCGCGTTGAAGTGATGGATTATTTTCCGGATTTCGAGTTTAATGATAAAGGGGAGCCAACGACTAAATCGAAAGTTCCAAATAATCCCGCTTTTATCTTGAATATGGTTTCTCCTGAGCATCCAGATGGGGAAGTTGCTTTTGTTGCGATTAAGCAGAACTTAGAACCGCTTGGGGAAAATGACTACAAAATGTCATTTCAAAACGTAGATACAAAAAATGTGTCCGGCCTTGTTGTAAGAAAAGATAATACTTTATGGATTCTTGCTATCGGTGGTGCAATCTTTATGATTGGCGTCATTCAAGGAATGTACTGGAATCATCGTCGAATTTGGGTGCGAAGAACAGATAAAGACATCTGGATATCTTCTCATACAAATAAAAATTGGTATGGTTTAAAGCGTGAACTCGAAAGTATCTCGACTCAAACTGGACTTCAAATGCCGATAGACCAGGCAGAACAAAAGAAATAGATTGTTAGCACCACGAAGGGAGGCAAGATAAGATGGCTCAATTAAGCAGTAACTTGCTTTATGTCGCTTTCTTTATCTACTTTGCAGCGAGTATCGTTTTTGCTATTTCTCTATTCGGGAGGAAATGGCGAAAGTCAGATGAGGAATCTCATGCAAAAAAATGGGGAATGTGGGGATTTATTCTTTCAACGGTTGGTTTTCTTTTTCAACTGAGCTATTTTATTACAAGATGGATTGCAGCAGGGCATGCGCCTGTAAGTAACTTATTTGAATTTACAACGTTCTTCGGGATGGCGATGGTCTTCGCTTTCTTGATTATATATCTGATCTATCGAAGTAATGTTATCGGGGTTTTTGCAATGCCGGTAGCCATTATTGTTATCGCTTATGCAAGTGTGTTTCCATCCGACATTCAGCCGCTTATTCCAGCTCTACAAAGTAACTGGCTTAAAATTCATGTAACAACGGCTGCACTCGGGGAAGGGATATTAGCCATTAGTTTTGCTGCTGGTCTTGTTTATCTTGTTAAAACGGTAAATCAGAAGAAAGCAAGCAAGTCTACTTTTTGGCTTGAATTTGTAATGTATTCTTTAATAAGTACCATTGCCTTTGTTATCCTTTCTCTTGGATTCGAAGCTGCAGGCTATTCATCTACTTATCAATTTGTTGATCAGAATGAACAACAGGTTACAGTAGACTATACGTTACCAGCACTAGCTGGTCCAACTGATGGGCAATATGTAAGTGGAAATGAATTTGGGCCTCTTTTTGAAGCTCCAAGCTGGATGAAGGGAGAGAAAGCTGCTCATAAGCTAAATACGCTCATCTGGTCAATTGTAGGAGGCCTGGTCCTATATGGTCTAATTAGGTTGATTTTACGTAAGCGAATTGGTGCTGCAATTCAACCTGCCCTCAAAAATGTTAATGAAGAACTAGTAGATGAAATTCAATATCGAGCAGTTGCGATTGGATTTCCGGTTTTCACGCTTGGAGCTCTAATCTTCGCGATGATCTGGGCTCAGGCTGCCTGGACGAGGTTCTGGGGATGGGACCCTAAAGAGGTGTGGGCGCTTGTGACATTCCTCTTTTATGCGGCGTATCTCCATCTACGTCTCTCAAGAGGCTGGCAAGGTGAGAAGTCAGCATGGCTAGCAGTAGTAGGTTTTGTCATCATCATGCTAAACCTCGTTGTTGTAAACCTTGTTATTTCTGGGCTTCACTCTTATGCATAGCAAAGAAAACCTTCACGAATCGTGAAGGTTTTCTTATAAGGTGGGGCAGTTTGTTTATTTGTTCAAAAGGTAGAACATGCTAAAAGGAAGACTTATTACGAATACATAGTTTTTATGATATATCGAAAATGGGCTTCCCCTTACTGGTCTGTAAAGCTAAATACATGATAGAATAGAACACATGAGCTCATGTGGGAGGTAATCTTCTTGGAAAAAGACGCACGAATTTTAGTTGTAGATGATGAAGAGCGTATTCGAAAGTTGCTACGTATGTATCTAGAGAGAGAAAACTATGAAATTGAAGAAGCGGAAAATGGAGAACAAGCACTTGAAATGGCTATCGAAGATGATTTTGATCTCATTTTGCTTGATCTGATGCTTCCGGGAATGGATGGAATAGAAGTTTGTCAGCAAATGCGTGAGCAAAAAGCGACGCCTGTTATTATGTTGACGGCAAAAGGCGAAGAAGCCAATCGCGTTCAAGGATTTGAAGTTGGAGCAGATGACTATATTACTAAGCCATTTAGTCCGAGGGAAGTCGTTCTCCGCGTGAAGGCATTGCTTAGAAGGTCGTCAACGACAAAATTTCTACAAACAGAAACAACCACAAAAAATGTAATCGTATTTCCACACTTAACCATTGATCATGATGCACATCGTGTCCTAGCAGAGGAACAAATTATTAATTTAACACCTAAAGAGTATGAGCTTTTGTATTATCTTGCAAAAGCACCTGATAAAGTATTCTCTCGTGAAGAACTGTTGAAAGATGTATGGAATTACGAATTTTTTGGTGATCTACGTACTGTTGATACTCATGTGAAACGTCTTAGAGAAAAGTTGAATAAAGTTTCTCCAAAAGCTGCTGCAATGATTTCAACGGTTTGGGGTGTAGGGTATAAGTTTGAGGCTGTTAAAGAGTAATGATTTGGAGAAGTGTTGTAGGTAAGCTTTGGCTTACTATTATCCTGTTAGTTGCATTTGTGCTATCGATCTTAACCATTTTATTACTTCAATTTTTTGAGGATTTTCATGTGGAAAAAGAAGCCGAACAGATGGAGCGACTAGCAAATAAAGTGGCTTCTGTTATCGAGCGATATGATGATCGAGATCAAGCGCTTGAAACTGCCTGGGAAATCACAGATTTTTACCCGACAGGGGTGATGATCATTGATAAAGAAGAAAGCGGAGAATTATGGTATTCACCAAACTCACACGGTTTACCGCAATTACCATTGGAAGTTTTTAAAGATGATCCAATTCTTAATGGCGTTTTTACTGAGAGAGAGACGGTTGTAAAACAAGGTGATTTTGAAACAAATCTTAATCCAGAGTCACATAATGAGCTCCTAATCGTTGGAGTACCTATGGAAGTTGATGGCGAAAATGATAGCGCAGTATTTTTATATCAATCGCTTGATGTTATTGCGAAGACTACCAGTCAAGCCCGTAATTTAATCTACATAGCTGCTGGAATTGCCATTGTTTTAACAACTATTTTTGCATTTTTCTTATCAACTCGCATCACTGCCCCATTATTGAAGATGAGAGAAGCTGCTACCCAGGTAGCGAAAGGAAAGTTTGATACAAAAGTACCAATGGTTACTCATGATGAAATCGGAGAACTTTCTGTCGCTTTTAATCGGATGGGCCGACAATTAAATAATTATGTTACCGCTTTAAATCAGGAAAAGGAACAGCTTTCCAGTATTTTGAGCAGCATGGCTGATGGCGTCATAACGTTTGATAAAACTGGGGCGATATTAAGTACGAATCCCCCTGCTGAGCGGTTTCTAAAAGCGTGGTACTACGAACAGGGGATGGAAGAAGATCCCGAAAAAGAAGTGCCAGAAGATATTAACGAATTGTTCAGTTTGGTCGTTATGCTTGAAAGGGAACAGCTAACTGAAGTAGAGTTGCAAGGAAGAAGTTGGGTCGTTGTCATGACTCCACTATATAATCAGTCTACTATTCGTGGTGCAGTTGCTGTATTTCGAGATATGACAGAAGAACGTAGGCTTGATAAATTAAGAAAAGATTTTATTGCGAATGTTTCACATGAGCTACGAACACCAATTGCAATGTTGCAAGGGTATAGTGAGGCGATTGTGGATGACATTGCGAGCAGTGACGAAGAGAAGAAGGAAGTAGCTCAAATTATTTATGACGAGTCTCTAAGAATGGGCAGGCTCGTGAACGAATTGCTTGATCTTGCAAGAATGGAAGCTGGTCACAATGAATTACACTACAGCAGTATTCATCTGCAAGACTTTGGTCAGAGGATTTTAAGGAAGTTTTCTGGTCTTGCCCGAGATCGAGAAGTGAACTTAAAATTCCATGTATCAAATCAAGATCGAATGTTGATGATTGACCCGGATAGAATCGAACAAGTTTTAACCAATTTATTGGATAATGCAGTTAGACATACCCCAGGTGGAGGTGAAGTGAGCTTACTGATCACCTCACTTGAAAAAGGTGTGCAATTTGATGTGACAGACACAGGATCAGGGATTCCAGAGGATGATCTTCCGTTTGTATTTGAACGCTTCTATAAAGCAGATAAAGCCCGTACAAGAGGAAGATCAGGTACAGGTCTTGGTCTTGCGATTGCTCGCAACATTGTAGAATCGCACCTAGGTCACATTTCCGTCCACAGCAAAAGTGGAGAAGGCACGACATTCTCCTTCTTTATACCAGAGAAGGTTGAGTGACAGGCACCGCTCACATATTGTCGAATTGATGTAAACCAAAGAAGCCTCCGTTTTTTTGCGGAGGCTTCTTTCGGTGAAGGAAAGAATGATTGATAGAAAAGAAAGCGATAGAGGTATCCTTTCGTCCCGTTAATACGTTACAATAATGATGGAAAGTGTCAAACTAGTTCGATAAAAGGAGCTGTAGCTGTGTACACAGATTATCACAATCACCTTGAAAAAGGAACGTTAACTCTTGATTATTTATCTCAGTTCGTTGAAGAAGCGAAGCGGAAAAATGTGAGTCATTTTGGTATCTCTGAGCATGCTTATCATTTTTATGAAACGCAGAACATATTAAGTAATCCATGGGTCAATGAACGCAGGTGGTATAACATGGACGACTATGTTCACCTCTTCCAACAAGCAGAAGAGAAGGGGATGGACGTTAAGATGTCAATTGAGATGGACTACACACCCGGAAAACACCAAGAGATGAAAGAATTTATTTCTGGTTATCAGTTTGATTACGTGATCGGATCGATTCATTGGGTAGAGGATTTTGGAATTGATTTAGCGGAATATCGTCATCTCTGGGACGAAAGAGATATTAACACCGTCTACCGTAAATACTTTGATCAAGTCGTTACGCTAGCAGAATCCAATTTATTTGATATTGTCGGCCATCTCGATTTAGTAAAAATCTTTAAATATAAACCTGAAAGTCGTGACTTTCTACTTGAACAATATGATCGGGCCACGAACGCTTTATCTCAATCAAAAACATGTGTTGAAATAAGTACAGCAGGATTAAGAAAGCCGGTTGGTGAGCTCTATCCTGATCCAGAGCTTCTAAAAATGTGCTATGAAAAGGATATCCCTATCGTTCTTTCTTCTGATGCTCACGTACCTACAGACGTTGGTGCAGATTATGATCAAGCCGTAGCTCTTGCCAAATCCGTCGGTTATTCAAAACTGATGACATTTAAAAAGGGAGAACGTAAACCAATTAATTTATAAAAAAAGGAACGAGAGCAAAATGCTCTTGTTCCTTTTTTGATGTTTAAACACCACCAATTTGCTCAACTTTCACGATATCCTGAACATCTTCTAGTGTTTCTTCGATGTTTTTAGGCAATGGCGCATCAAATGATAACATCATAATCGCTTCGCCCCCAGCCGTTTTTCTACCAACTTGCATCGTGGCAATGTTAATGCGGTGTTCACCAAGTACTTTTCCTACATTACCAATAACGCCTGGACGATCGTTATGTTGTATATAGAGAAGATGGCCCTGAGGGTGGAAGTCGATATCGAACCCATTTAATTGTGTAATTCGATCGCCATATTCTTTAATGTAAGTACCTTGAAGGGAGAAGGCTTCTTTGTCTCCTTGTACCGAAACTGAAATAAGATTCGAGTAACCATGTGTTTCAGAACTATGCTTTTCCCCATAAGTAATGCCTCTTTCTCTCGCAATAGAAGGTGCATTTACTTCATTTACAGTGGTATCTAGTCTTGATTTTAGGAAAGAGGCCATCAAGTTTCTTGTTAAAATAGCGGTGTCCAATTCAGTCAACTTACCTGCATACGTTACGTCAACTAAATTCGCAGCTGATTTCATACATTGGGAAAGAATGCTACCCATTTTACGTGTAAGTTCATAATAGGGTTTAATCTTTTCATATTCTTCCTTTGAAAAACCGGGTAAGTTGATTGCGTTTCGAATTGGTTTTTCTTTTAGAAAATGCAGGACTTCTTCTGCTACTTGAGCAGCGACGTTAAGCTGCGCTTCTTTCGTAGACGCTCCAAGGTGTGGAGTGGCAATCACTTGATCATAACGAAGGAGGGGATGATCCTCTTCTGGTGGCTCTGCTACAAAAACGTCAAGTGCTACGCCGCCAATATGTCCTGAATCAAGGTATGGGATAAGTGCCTCCTCATCAATTATGCCACCACGAGCACAGTTGATTAAGAAAACGCCTTTTTTTGTTTTCGCGAGCGTTTCTTCGTTTAAAAGACCGCGTGTTTTTTCAGTTAGCGGTGTGTGAACGGTAATAATATCTGCAGTCGCTAGCAAGTGATTAAATTCAACAGACTGAACATCTAATTTTTCAGCTCGATCGTTCGTTAGGAAAGGATCGAAAACGACCACATCCATCCCAAAGGCTCTAGCTCTTCTGGAAAGTTCAGTACCAATACGTCCCATACCAACAATCCCTAGTGTTTTTCCATGAAGTTCAGTTCCGACATATTGTTTTCTCATCCATTTACCACTTTTTAAGGAGGATGTTCCCTGAGGAATGTTTCGGGCTAGAGAAGCCATCATGGCAAAAGTATGTTCTGTCGTGGAAATCGTGTTGCCATCTGGAGCGTTGACGACAATAACGCCTCGCTTTGTGGCAGCATCAATATCAATGTTATCTACTCCAACACCGGCTCTTGCAACAATACGTAATGCAGGCATTTGATCAAGCACTTCTGCAGTTACTTTTGTAGCGCTTCTTACAAGCAAAGCTTCATACTGATCGAGACGATCACTGAAATCATTTAAAGATCCAATGTCACATGTGAGCGTGCTTTCATTTAACAGTGGCTGTAAACCATCTTCCTTAATACCATCAGTTACTAGAACGTAAGCCAACTTCTCCACTCCCTTTGTCTATCTCTTCTCATTTTTTAGAAAACTCAATACCTTACTTTTTATCATGAAAGCACTAAAGTGTCAATTTCAACAATCACATTTCTTTTAAAATAATAATAAAAAAATCCCTGATTTAAAAAAACCAGGGATTACTAATAAGAACTATTCAAATTTTGTTGCGTCGCCATCAAATGACTCATCAGCAATTTTGATTGAATCAGTAGGACAACCCTCAAACGCATCCATCATATCTTCATGAAGCACTTCTGGAATCTCAACGATACCTTCGTTGTCATCAAGTGTTACAAAAGCGATACCTTCATCGTCATAATCATAAATATCGGGTGCGGCTGCGCCACAAGCTCCGCAGGCAATACATGTGTCTTTATCTACAATAGTATACTTAGCCATGATTTAACCTCCTATTCAATACTTCTATATGCCTTTCATCGTCCTTTTATTCGTAAATGAAAGTTTTTAATAATCTTATTGTAAAGGTGATGCCTTGACTTTTCAATAGTTTAATCCTTTTATTAGCATCTAAATGAATGTTACCCGGTTTTAAAATAAGTAAACAGATGAAAAAATTTGATACAATAATGGAGAAGGAAATAGGTGGTGGATTCATGGAATATTTCGACGGTGTGCTATTATATATTTTTGACCGGTTTAAGGGAGAACGTTCACTATCTGCCGTATATCATCTTCTAACTGGAAAGAAATCTTCTCAAACGATACAAGATGGGAAGCTTTTTAAAGTAGGGAGTTTCTTTGGGATTTTAAAGAAGTTAAAACGGTCAAAACTTGAACAGCACGTTTTCACATTACTTGAGACGCAGTTGATTCAACAGAATCAACACGAAGGATATCAAATCACTTCAGGCGGAAAAGAGGCTTTAAGGGCCTTTTTAGTCACGAAACCGATACCGGATTATTTAGCAGGTTGGCAGTACCATCAAATAAGTGAACTATTTTGGCAGCGGCTTAGTTTATTCATGCAAAGCCTTTCTTATTCAATCCATGGCAACATGAATTTTTACCCTATTAGTAAAGATGAAGCAATACAAAATTGGGTGAAAAAGCATTTTCCAGTCAAGAAAGAAAAGAGAGTACTTATCGCAGAAGAACTATTTCAGGAAATTCGATCTCATCTTCAAAAAATACCAGATCCGCATGCTTCTTTTTTTATTATGAGGCTAAGCGCCGAAGGGAGAACGGGGTTGACCGTTCATCAACTAGCGGATGTGCATAAGATAAGTTATGAAGAAGCAATGATCCGTTTTCAAGGTGTCATTCATGGTTTGCTCTTCCAGGTTCAGCATAATGCAGCGCAATACCCGATTCTCGCTTCAATGATAGAGGGAGCAACCGGGCAGTTACCATTAACTATATCAACAAAGCAAACGTATAAACTTCTTGAAGACGGAATGACGATTGAAGAAATTGCCCATACTCGAAGGCTCAAGCGAAGTACAATTGAGGATCATTTAGTCGAGATTGCGATAAATGTTCCGAAATTCTCAATAAGTCCATTTGTAGATCCAAAGGCACAATTAGAAATCAGGTTAGCTAGTAAGGAAATCAACAGTCAGCGATTAAAATTAATTAAGGACTATGTGAACGATCAATATTCCTATTTTGAAATTCGATTAACTCTTTGCAAAGAAGGGATTTAATGTCGTTATCAGACTTATTATATCAGCACTTTGGCTATCGCGATTTTCGCTATGGTCAGGAAGAAATTATTAAGGATGTACTCAATAATAAAGACGTTTTCGCCATGCTCCCTACTGGAGCTGGGAAATCCCTATGCTATCAACTCCCATTATATGCGGGGATTTCTCCAATTCTTATCGTATCGCCATTAGTTTCGTTAATGGAGGATCAAGTCCAGCAATTAAAAGCACAAGGTGAAAAAAGAGTCATTGCGTTAAACGGATTTCTGGATTTTGAAAAGCGAAAAGGCATTTTAAAGGATTTATCAACTTTTTCCTTTATTTATGTCTCCCCAGAAATTCTACAAAATCAATATGTATATCAAGCCTTAAAAAAATTAAATATTGGATTAATGGTTATAGATGAAGCTCACTGCATTTCTCAATGGGGCCATGATTTTAGAACGGACTATCTGAAGCTCGGAGCTATTCGTGAAGCGTTTGGTCGTCCACCACTCCTTGCTCTTACCGCAACAGCTACTGAAGATGTTCGACGTGATATTCTTCGCCAATTAAATATGAGCGACCCCGCCATCCATGTACATAGCGTGGATCGGCCTAATATAGCGATTAAGCTAGACAAATTTCCCTCTCTTGAAACCAAGATTGAGGCGGTTAAGGAATACGCACTTGAACTGAAAGGTCCAGGTATCATTTATTTCTCAAGTCGAAGTTGGGCAGATAAACTAGCGAAAGCATTGAGTCGTGAAGGTAGAGATTGTGCATCGTATCATGCAGGAATGGAACAGGAGGACCGTCTCTTAATTCAACAACAGTTTCTAAATGATGAGCTATCGATTATATGTTCAACGAATGCTTTTGGGATGGGGATTAACAAAAGTAATATTCGATTTGTGATTCATTTTCACCCACCATCTACAATTGAAAGCTATTTGCAAGAAATAGGGAGAGCTGGAAGGGATCAATTACCATCCATTGCGATTCACTTACACACAGAAGAAGATGAGTTCTTACCACTTTCCTTTATTGATTCGGAGCTTCCAAAAGAACATGAAGTGAAAGAAGTCTTACTCGACTTTTTTGGGAGAGAAGGAACAGCCTACTCTAGTTATCAGCTCGAACGTGAAGGAGATCGATTTGGCTACACTGAGACAGCATGGCGCTATTTACTTCATCAATTAGAAGGATTAGGAGTAATCAAAGAAAGAACGATCCAATCTTTCGATGTCGATATTAATTTAGCAAGAATTCTAACAGCAATAGATCGACACAGAAAAGCAAAGCTTATAAAATGGTTTCGATTTAAAAGCTGGCTAGAAGAAAAACAGTGTAGAAGAAAAGGTTTATTAGAAAGGTTTGGAGAATCTAATCAAAACATTGAACCTTGCTGTGATTATTGTGGGCTAAACCTTCAAGAATATAAAGGTAGTAGAGATCAAATCAACGTTTACGACCAACATGCATTTGATTGGGAAGCTGAATTGAAGCGGATGCTTACCGTAAGCAAGGAGGACCACGGTGAGAAATCGACAGGCTGAAGCAGTAAAACAGTTAACAGATCGAGAACTGTTATTAAATGTTTATTTAACTCAGATAATATTAGTTCTTCTAGCAAGTATTATGAGTTTATTTCTGTTTCAAGATTTGTGGTTTTTCGCAGATCTAATCCATTTTACTTGGACGAAGATAATCGTTTTAGGTGGGGGCACAGCATTCCTTGTGATTGGTATTGATCTCATTCTTATGAAAACACTACCTGAAGAGATGTTGGATGATGGAGGAATTAATGAGCGGATTTTTTCCCGTCTTTCAATTTCTCATATTTTCTTTTTGTGTGCTATCATTTCATTTAGTGAAGAGCTGTTGTTTAGAGGTGTTATCCAAACAAGTTTCGGATTAGTCCTTTCAAGTTTGTTATTTGCGATCATACATGTTCGGTATCTTTCTAAACCTGTCTTATTTAGTTCCGTCGTTGTGATTAGTTTCTTAATCGGTGTTTTGTATGAAGTGACTGATAACTTAATGACAACAATCACAGCTCATTTTTTAATCGATTTTGTTATGGCTTGTCTCATAAAGCAGAAAGCACGAATGTGATCACATCATGAAAGGTGAGTTTAATGAAAAGCGAAAGTCCACTGCCTTCTAGGAAGGAATACCATCGAAATAAAAGTACAAAAAAAAAGCAGTCGAGTCGAAAGAGAAATGAAGAAAAAGAAATGCCTTCTTTCACATTAATTCGAGTACTCGCACTACTGTTTATTGGGATGGTTTCTCTATTCCTGTTGTATTCATATTTTCTGTAAAAACGCTATAGTTTAAATTGATTGATTCCCCCTGTCGTAACAAACCAAGCTCCTGCATAAACTAGATTCAACAAAAGGGGGGATAAAGTGAACGCATTAAAGGAGTGGAAGCTTCCACAACCACAGTCGAAAGTTACCATCGTTCTGTTGCAAGAATTAGTGGAACGAAAAAATGTTGAAAAGCAGTATAAAGCAAAATCACAGTCTTACGGATATATCCTTGCGTTTTTATTAGTTAGCATGGCGTGTTTTTTTTGGTACGAGCTAGAAAACAGCACATCTTTTTTTGTGAATGACCTTACTTTTAATTCGATTCCTATGCTGCTAATATTGGTTATTAGTAGTATTGTTACTTATTTTCAATTAAGGAAGTTTTCAAAAAAAACCAAGAAAGCTGAGGATGAATATGAGTCCTTAAGACTGGAGATATTAGATCGAAGTGATGAACTATTTGAAGGTCAAAAACAATGGGAAAGTCGTCATGTTGTTTTTAAATATTTAAAAGAAGAATACGACATTAATCTTTATTATAAATAAACTGTCACCTTTGTTCAGGACAACCAAAGAATAGGTACTGTTCAATTTGGAAGTTGTTTCCGTTTATGGAAAGTTCATCTTCACCGAACATCTCAATCTTTCCGAAGGCGACAGTATCTTTTAATTTTGGGCAGAAAACTTCGACGGGCATACCCAAACGACGGTTGAAATCCAAGTCTTCATTCCCTAACAGTGATTTGGTTTTAAGTTTATTAATCATTGAGCCATCATCTCCGTTTTGTTGTGTACGTTCTTAAGTGATCTTGTTATGATATAATCTTACCTCAAAAAGACTGAATCTTCAAGAAATTAAAAAGCCCAATTTACGGAAGAAAACGATTCATTTCACCATTAATTTTTATTTTAGAAGGATATTATCTTAGAAATGTGGTATTAATTAAGAGTAGTGATCTTACAAAGAGGTGATAGCCATGTACGTACGAAGCGCAATGAAACCAATTCGAGAAACTGTTTATGTGAATGATGACACAAAGTTGGATGAAACACTCAGATTATTAAAGGATCGAGAAATCGATGGTGTACCGGTTGTTAATGGAACAAAATACGCTGGAATTGTAACGTTTAATCGTATTTATAAAGCATTTTTCAAAAGTGATATGACAGATAAAGAAAGATTCTTGTCGGAAACTACTGCAGGTGAAATTGCCTACCAAAAAGATGTAACTGTTGATCAAGAAGAAGTGTTTGAGAATACCCTTCTTTTAGCAAAGAATGCCCCTCTCATAGCAGTCGTCGATCAAAATGAGCATTTTATTGGCATCATTACGCGATCTGATATACTTGATCAATTTCAGAGTGCGTTTGGCATGCGCAAGCCGGGCATAAGAATCGCATTTGCATCTTCAGAGACAGAAGGAAGAATTGCAAGGCTTGCTAAAATAGCAAAAAGTTTTCATGAAAATATTATCTCGTTGTCCACCTTCGATGAGTCTAACCAGAATGTCAGGAGAATTGTAATGAAGATTGAAAAAAAGGAAAATATTGATCAATTCATTGCAAAACTTGAACAGAATGGATTTAAAGTTCTTGATATAAAAGAAGTATGAGTGATTAGTACCCATAAAGCCTCCTACTCTTACATACGTTAGAGTGGGGGGTTTTACTATGCCGCTTCTATTGATAAGAATTGTAGCGATTTTTGGTTTGTTGTTTATAGCTGAAAGTAATTTGAATTTTAAAAGCATGACATTTACAAACCTCATGTTAAACAGCGGGCGTTATGGATTTGGGGCGCTTTGTTTTTTGTTTGGTTTTCTTTTTGTAGCTCGCATTATTAGAGAGCATGTGGAGGGGTTTCTTGCATTAGGGATCAATAACAAAGCTCACCTCATTACTTTGTTGATAGAAGGAAGTTTATTAGTTGTAGTATATTGGGTATTATTTGAAACGAATAAATGGTTGTCACTTGCTTCACTTATGATGGCATTTAGTTACGGTGTTTTAACTGCTAATATAAGAGCAGCAAGAGAATTGAAGCGATTTCAGAGGAGTAATGATGCATGATTTATTTTGTTGGCCTTGTTTTAATTGGAATAGTGCTTCTAATCTACATGTGGACTGAAGCACATCTTAACAGAGTCGTTAGGAAAGAGATTGATGTCGAAAATTTACCAGAAAGTTTCGATTCCTATCGAATCTTTTTTATTTCGGATACTCATAATCGATATATTTCAAACAAAGTATTAGAAAAAGTAAGAAATCAAGTTGACATCATCGTTATTGGGGGAGATGTTATGGAAAAAGGGGTCTCCTTTGAGAAAGTTCGCCATAATATAAAATCTCTACGGGCTATAGCACCTTGTTACTTTGTATGGGGGAATAACGATTACGAAGAAGACCCCGTCAAACTTGAAAAACTGTTAATGGAAGAAGATATTATCATTCTTAAGAATCGAGCAATAAACCTTAAAAATAGTGGCGAGGGAATAAGTTTAATAGGTATTGATGATCTTTCAACAGAAAATGACTCACTAGAGGATGCAGTTAAAGAAGCCACCGAAAAAACAAAAATACTGATCAGCCATAACCCTGATATTAAGCGAAACTGGCCTGACAATAGTGGAATACAACTTATTCTTTCTGGTCACACTCATGGAGGTCAAATACGTTTATTTGGGTGGGGAATTCGAGAAAAAGGGGGCATTAAAAAAGTTAAAGGAACTACGGTCGTCATTAGTAATGGGTATGGTACGACAACGTTACCTTTAAGACTGATGGCCCCTGCAGAATCACATGTTTTTATATTAAAAAGGAAATAAATACAAAAAAGCAGCGATTTGGTTATACAAAGTTTACACAAACATCATTCACCCCTTATACTAGGTGTGATAAGGGCTGTACTAGAGGGGAAGATGACGATGTCTGCAGGTAAGTATAATATTAAAGCGGTCTCGAAGAAATTAGGAATACAACCTGGGACCTTAAGGGCATGGGAAAGGCGTTATAATATTATTTCTCCGATAAGAAATGAGGCAGGTCATCGTCTTTATTCGGAAGAACATATGTCTATCTTAAAATGGCTTGTCCAAAAAACAGAGCAAGGTTTTACAATTAGTCAAGCTGTAGAATTGCTTGAAAATGGAAATGATTCAACAGATACAGATAGTATGGGAATTGATATGGAAAGAGATCGAGCTCATATACTTGCTGATGAAATATTAGAAGCGCTACTTGCTTTCGACGAGAATAAAGCTCAGGATCTGTTGAATCAGGCGTTTTCTGTGTTTAGTATTGATAAGGTAGTACATGACATCCTTGCCCAGCTATTAGTTAGGGTAGGAGATCTTTGGGAAAATGAAAAAATTACGATTGCACATGAACATTTTACAAGTGCTTTTCTAAGATCAAGAATTGGGATGATATTCCACACTCTTCCTGTTGATGGTTATCTTCCGAAAGTGATGGCGGTTTGCTCGTCAGGGGAATACCATGAACTTGGTTTGTTGATTTTCACTCTTTATTTAAGAAGAAAAGGATTTGAAGTCATTTATCTAGGAGCAAGCATTCCAGAGGATGATATTGAGACGGTTGTTGAAGATACAGATCCGAAAATATTATTTTTATCATGTACGTTAATGGCAAATTTACCAAGATGCCTTGACCTCGTTGATCGCCTTGATCAGCGCTTCACTGATTTAACGATCGGTATAGGTGGCGCTGCTATTGGGCATTTACGCGGTGAAAAGAGACAGGCCTATGACTCCTTTTTCGTTGGAAATGGTAAAGATGAGTGGGATGTTTGGATCAAAGATAAAATTCAAAAGCTGACTACTTAGTTGGATAGTTGACATGACTTGTCTAAGCTTCCTTTTTCAGTGTAAACTAGAAGAATATCGTCAACCAAGAACCATCTTTGTATTATCACATATAGTATGAATAAAGGATTTGCGGGTGACAGACGGTAGGGGGGAAATAGATGCGTCTTGAACGTTTAGCGTACGATAAAATAAAGATTTTTTTAACTTATGATGATTTAAATGAACGTGGAATTACAAAAGAAGAGCTATGGCAGGACGTACCGAAAGTTCACAGGCTATTTCGTGAGATGATAATGGAAGCTGACGATGAACTTGGCTTTAAAGTTGATGGGCCAATTGCTGTAGAAGTTTTCTCACTTCCTGCTCAAGGAATGGTTGTCATTGTTACGAAGGGTTCGGCAGAAAGTGATTTTGAAGATGACTATAATGACGAATACATTGAAATGCAAGTTACGCTCGATGAAAGCGATGAAGTATTTTATGAATTTCGATCTTTTGAGGACGTGATTGGTCTTTCTAAAAGATTAATCAACGTTGGAATTTTAGGTGGTACTCTTTATTCCTTCCAGTCTCAATTTTATCTTAAATTTGATGAAGAAGAATTTGCTGAGTATGAATTAGATTCTTTAGTTGCGTTGCTTGCTGAATTCGGAAATCCTTCAACGATTACAAGCTATCGGGTAATGGAATATGGGAAGCAAATTATGAACTCAACAGCGATTGAACAGTTAAATCATTATTTTAACTAACAAAACCTCCCATTTGGGAGGTTTTGTTAGTTAAGCAAGGATAGAACCGCACGTATAGCTTGGATTATTCCATGCTTTAATGAAATATTCTTTATTGTTAAATTTCATAAATCCATTTTCATTATAAATCGTAGGAAAAACTCGTTCAACGGACAAATGCTGTGTACGATGAGCCAATAGTGCTTTTCTAACTGGATCTAAATCCTCGTTTGAAAAGGATTTGATCAAAGTGATTGAGTCATCTGGATCTGCATAAGCTGGATTTCCTGTTTCATCAGCTAATGATTGAGGGAAAGTAGCGTAATACAGCTCTTTTACAACGTTTGTTTCTTTTACAGCTTGAAGCGTTGCGAGCTGAATCGCTTTATGGTCTGGGTGACCTGATAAACCATGTGGCGGAAATGTAATGACGACATCAGGTTGAACGGCTTCAATTCGTTTTAACACATCATTCTTCAGCTCATCATCAGGAAGCTTATTTAATTTCCCGTCTTGATAATCACCAATGTAAAGTTCATCAATCCCAAGTAGTTTAGAAGCTTTTTCTAGTTCTTTTTTTCGAACTTCAGCCAGCTCATCTACTTGACAAAGAGGTGGTTCTCCACATTTTCCTGCATCACCAGGTGTGGCACTGTATAAAATGGTTTTTGTATCTTTTGCTTTAGCTAATTCGATTAGCGTCCCCCCACAAGTAAAGCTTTCATCGTCAGGGTGAGCAAATATAAACATAAATGTACGAGACATAAGGACATTTCCTTTCATATATATAAGATTATGGCAAGTATACAAAAGATCATCATCCTTTTTCCAATAATAATACTTAATGATGGTCACTCAGGATAACATAGCTGTCGAAAAACATGGTATGATGAGAGAAGTTTTGTTAAGTTCCACTCGATTAACAATCGAATATAATGACATACATAAATGTAGCCCAGGAGGTATAGCTTATGAAAGTTGGAGTACTTTATGGAGGAACTTCTGCTGAAAGAGAAGTTTCCCTATCTAGCGGTAAAGGGATCATGAAAGCTTTAAAAGAAAACGGTCATGAAGTAATCGGTATAGACTTTCATCCAGAACGATTATCAGAAGTGATGGAACTTGAGGTTGATATTATTTTTATCGGCCTTCACGGTAAGTATGGAGAAGATGGAAGGATTCAAGGACTCCTTGATATGCTGCAAATCCCATATGTGGGATCGGGAGTTCTAGGATCAGCAGTTGCAATGGATAAGGCTAAAAGCAAAAAAGTATTAAAAGATTCTGGGATACGCTTAGCACAGGATCTTGTTCTCCATAAGTCGGACGATCATCATTCACTTAATTTACCATTTGGTTATCCAGTTGTGGTAAAGCCAAACAGCGAGGGATCGACGATTGGATTAACCATTGCTAAATCGGAAGAGGAGCTTCAAAAAGGGATTGAAGAAGCGTTTCGATTTGATGATACGGTCATTCTAGAAGAGTTTATTTCTGGGACTGAAGTAACAGTTGCTGTGATGGGCTCAAAGGGAGAAGTAAAACCACTTCCCGTTGTGGAAATTGTTCCAAAGAACGCTTACTACGACTATGAATCGAAATACGCAGAAGGTGGAAGTGAACACATCGTTCCAGCTCGTATTTCTGAATCCTATACAGAACTAATTCAAAAACAATCTGTTGTTGCACACGAATTACTTGGATGCGATACGTACTCACGTGTGGATTATATCGTACCTAAAGATGGATCTGAACCAGTATTTCTTGAAGTAAACACGCTACCCGGAATGACTCCAACTAGTTTATTCCCAGATGCAGCGAAAGAAATTGGTTATTCTTATGAGCAAATGATTGAGAACTTAATTCAGTTAGGATTAAAGAAATAGCTATGCGAGACCTCACACAAGTGGGGTCTTACTTTTAATTGCTAAAGACTGTCTGCCTTTATCGTAAGCGTTTTCAAAAGTGGGGAACAATTTGCATAAATGTGGCATGAATGCCTTCTCATAGCTTACTTAAACGTGTATACTATGTTTTGAAAGCAGAGCAATAGAACATTCTATAAACAACATAAGACGTTTTGAAATTAAATTGGAATAGGTTAGATTTCTAAGCTAAATGAAAACAGCAGAGTAAGTGCACAGTAATGGGAGGTATAGCAATGGTCGACAAAAACGAAACAGACAACGGACAAGGAAACAATAAGAAACGGAACGTATTAGAGTCGACGCAATCGGTCATTCACGAAGCGCTGGACAAACTAGGCTATCCGAGTGAAGTGTATGAATTATTGAAAGAACCAATGAGATTAATGACGGTTCGGATTCCAATTCGGATGGATGATGGCTCGATTAAAATATTTACCGGGTATCGTGCTCAGCACAATGATTCTGTCGGACCTACTAAAGGTGGCGTTCGTTTCCATCCAGATGTGACTGAAACTGAAGTAAAGGCACTTTCAGTCTGGATGAGTTTAAAAGCAGGAATTGTGGATCTTCCATATGGTGGCGGTAAGGGTGGCATTATCTGTGATCCGAGAGAAATGTCTTTCAGAGAATTAGAGCGTTTGAGCCGTGGCTATGTAAGGGCGATTAGTCAAATCGTTGGACCAACGAAAGATATCCCTGCTCCAGATGTTTTTACAAACTCTCAAATTATGGCATGGATGATGGATGAGTATAGTCGCATAAGAGAATTTGATTCCCCTGGATTTATTACTGGTAAGCCATTAGTACTAGGCGGATCTCACGGTCGTGAATCTGCAACTGCAAAAGGTGTTACAATTTGTATTCGTGAAGCTGCTAAGAAAAAAGATATCAAAATAGAAGGTGCACGAGTAGTGATTCAGGGATTTGGAAATGCAGGTAGCTTTCTTGCGAAGTTTATGCACGATGCTGGAGCGAAAATTGTTGGTATATCAGATGCGTATGGCGCCTTACATGATCCTGAAGGCCTGGATATCGACTACTTACTCGACCGTCGTGATAGCTTTGGTACAGTAACGAAGCTTTTTAAAGAAACAATCAGTAACCAAGAACTACTAGAACTTGATTGTGATATTCTTGTTCCTGCAGCAATTGAAAATCAGATTACTGAAGACAATGCTCACCAAATAAAAGCGAGCATTGTTGTTGAAGCCGCGAATGGACCAACTACTATTGAGGCAACAAAGATTTTAACTGATAGAGGCATTCTACTAGTTCCAGACGTTTTGGCTAGTTCAGGAGGCGTAACCGTTTCTTATTTCGAATGGGTTCAAAACAATCAAGGTTATTATTGGACAGAAGAAGAAGTGGAAGCAAAGCTTGAAAAAGTAATGGTTAACGCATTTAATTCGATCTATCGAACGGCAGAAACGCGCCGAGTTGATATGAGGCTTTCCGCTTATATGGTTGGCGTCAGGAAAATGGCTGAAGCTTCTCGTTTTAGAGGCTGGATATAAATAGTTGCCTTTCCGAATAAAATTCCCTATCATTCAGGTAGGGAATTTTTTTATTGTACTGAGTAGAATAATAATAAAGAAATGGTCTAATTCTTATGGAGTGGTTCGGGAGTGAGAGAAATGAGAGAAGAACAGATCGTCATTATTGGTGCAGGACCTTGTGGCATGTCTGCAGCTATAGAATTAATGAATAAAGGATATGACCCTTTACTTATTGAAAAAGGAAATATCGTTAACGCCATTTATCATTATCCCACGCACCAAACTTTTTTTAGTTCAAGTGAGAAACTTGAAATAGGAGAAGTACCTTTTATTATTGAAGAACGTAAACCGAAGCGAAACCAGGCTCTGGCTTATTATCGAGACGTGGCTAAGCGGAAAGAGTTAAGAATTCATTCCTTCGAAAAAGCAAACGTCATTACAAAGGAAAATGACGCCTTTATCATCGAAACGGAAAAAGTACATGAATCTAAAAAAATCACCTATCGTGCTGTTCATTTAATAATCGCTACTGGTTATTATGATAGTCCAAATTATATGGACATCAAAGGGGAAAATCTTGATAAAGTACTGCATTATTTTAAAGAGCCACATCCCTATTTTGATCAGGACGTTGCGGTCATCGGTGGGAAAAACTCTGCAGTAGATGCAGCATTAGAACTTGAAAAAGCGGGAGCGCGAGTAACGATTCTTTATAGAGGCGCAGAATACTCTAAAAGTGTTAAACCGTGGATTTTGCCTGAATTTGAAGCTCTTGTTAGAAACAACAAAGTTTCAATGGAGTTTAATGCTTCTTTAGTTGAAGTAAGAGAAAAAGAAATTGTATATGAGGTGATGGGAGAATACAAAACGATACCAAATGATTTTGTGTTTGCCATGACTGGCTATCATCCTGATCATTCATTCCTTACAAAGATCGGGATCCAGATTGATCAACAAAGTGGTCGTCCTACCTTTAATAAGGAGACGATGGAGACAAATGTAGAAAATTGCTACATTGCAGGCGTAATTGCAGCAGGAAACAATGCAAATGAAATTTTCATTGAAAACGGAAGGTTGCACGGTGCGATGATTGCAAATTCAGTAATAAAGAAAGCAAAAAAACCTACCAATTAAGGTAGGTTTTTTTGTATATGAAACGTTAAGGCAAGTTTATCTTAGGAAGAAACTATGCAATTCTTTTGGATCCCCAGTTGCTTCCAGTGTAACTAGCAATTTTAAGCGCGCTTTTTGTCCATTCAAGCCGTTTGAGAAGATGACGCCTTGTTCCTTCAAATGCTTCCCACCGCCCGTATATCCATATACATCTTGAACGATGCCGTTAAAACAGCGAGAAACCATGACAATTGCGATTCCTTTTGCTCTTAGATGATTAATCCCATCCATCATCTCAGGAGGTAAATTGCCCTGTCCAAGAGCCTCTATCACAATACCGTCAATGCCAAGTTCAGCAGCAGCTATCAGTAATTTCGAATCCATTCCGGCATAAGCCTTTAAAAGCATAACTTTTTTCGTTAATCCGGATATGTGATAACGGTCCCTCATCGTTAACGTGTGGTGAAAGAACACCCTTTGTTTCGTTACGATTCCAATTGGTCCATACTGAGGGCTTTGGAAAGTAGATACATTGCTCGTGTGGGTTTTTGTTACGTTTTTTGCAGTATGTATTTCATCGTTTAAGACAACTAGAACGCCTTTCCCCTTCGCTTCGTGACAGGATGCTACTTTTATTGAAGAAAGTAAGTTATATGGTCCATCAGAGCCTAGCTCGTTACTGGATCGCATTGCGCCTGTTACGACGACAGGGAGATCTGTCTGAAGCACGAGATCTAACAGATAAGCTGTTTCTTCTAGTGTATCGGTGCCATGGGTAATGACCACGCCTCGAATAGGCTCTTCCTTTATTCTTGTTTCAATTCTCTCTGCAATAGCAAACATAGTTTCTGGCGTCATGTGAGGTGAGGGGATGTTGATATAATCATCAATTAAAACATCATCTCCTGTTAACAATTGGTTAAGCGTTGCGTTTAACGGATTTTCTTTCCCGGGATTAACAGCACCAGAATCCTTATTTTCCTCCATTGCAATGGTTCCTCCGGTATGGATAATCAATAATTTACTCATAGCGTCACCTCATTATTTTCCTAATTAATGTTTCCTTAAATAAAGTAACATGATACGATTATAAAAGTATAGGTAAGAGTGAATCTTCTTTTAAAAGAGGTATGGGATAGAAATGGGGAAAGCCTATGTTAGCAGCCATAACTGCTGGAATAGCACCAGGCATTGCGCTTCTTTGTTTTTTTTATCTTAAACAGCATCAGTATGAATCTGAGCCAATTGGCCCGGTTGTTAGAAGTTTTGTATTTGGGGCCATGCTTGTGTTTCCAGTTATGGTGATCCAGCACGGATTTGAAGTGGAGAATTTTTTACAATCACCATTCAGTCAGTCTTTTTTAATGTCTGGGTTGTTGGAAGAATTTTTAAAGTGGTTTATATTTTATTTTACCGTTTATATCCATATAGAATTTAGCGATTTTTATGATGGGATTGTCTATGGCGTTGCCATTTCACTTGGGTTTGCCTCCGTTGAGAATGTATTTTACCTTTTTGCCTATGGCATTCAGGAAGCATGGTGGAGGGCGCTTTTGCCAGTATCAAGTCACGCCTTATTTGGCTTAATGATGGGTTCTTATTTAGGAAGAGGGAAATTCTCTTTGCAGAATAAGATTGGAAAATGGATTGCCCTTTCTTTATTCATACCGTTTATCTTTCATGGTACGTATAATTTTTTGGTTCTTCAGGTAAACAGTAATACGATCTATTTAATGATCCCTTTTATGCTGATCCTGTGGTTTATTGGATTAAGAAAAATAAAAGCCGCAGATCTCAATCAGGCAGAATTAATGCAAACGAAAGAAAATATGCCAATCTAACGAAGGTGCCCACTGGGCATCTTTTTTTTTATTAAATCCAAAATGAGAAAGGCAGCTAAAATCTTTAGTCATTCGTTTCATTTGTATAAAATACCTATCGTTACAAAAACTACACGTGTGAAATGAGAATGATCAGGGAGGTTCACAGCATGAGAAAGGCATTTAATTTTCTGAAAATCCCTTTGGTAATCGGATTAATTTGTGCACCGCTTATCATGGTTTTAGATGATAACAATGAAGCAGGTGCATTTTCAAACCAAATTATTCAAAAGGGCGCGACAGGAACAGACGTTATTGAACTTCAAGCACGTTTGAAGCATATTGGCTTTTATACAGGTAAAGTTGATGGGGTTTTTGGTTGGGGAACGTATTGGGCAGTTAGAAACTATCAATACGAATTTGGAATGGATGTTGATGGGCTTGTTGGACCAGAGATGAAGGCTAAGTTAAATAAAACCACAAAATATGACCCTGGACAGGGGGGCAAAAGTCCTAAAGCATCAGAAGCGAACCAAAATAAGCCAAAAGACTCGAATGTACAGGCCAAGAATGTGCCTTCAGGATATTCCCAGAATGATATTAAGCTTCTTGCTAATGCAGTTTATGGAGAAGCGCGTGGAGAACCATACGAAGGCCAAGTTGCGGTTGCTGCAGTCATCTTAAACCGCGTCCAAAGCGCATCATTTCCAAACACTGTATCGGGCGTTATTTTTGAACCGCGTGCTTTTACAGCAGTTTCAGATGGACAAATTTGGTTAACGCCGAATGAAAAGGCAAAAGAAGCTGTTATCGATGCGATAAACGGCTGGGATCCAACAGGAGAAGCGCTTTATTATTTTAATCCGAATACAGCTACGTCTGGGTGGATATGGACAAGACCGCAAATCAAACAAATTGGGAAACATATATTCTGTGAATAATGGAGGTGGTTTAATTGATTCGCTCAATATTGATTGGTGTACTTGCAGTTGGTGTTGCCGGAACAAGTTATTGGGGATACAAAGAACACCAGGAGAAAAATGCCGTACTTATTAATGCTGAAAATACTTACCAACGAGCATTTCATGATTTGAATTTTCACATGGATGCACTAGAAGAGAAGATTGGATCGACACTAGCAATGAACTCTCGTGGTAGTCTTTCGCCTGCGTTAGCTGAAGTGTGGCGCTTAACTTCAGAAGCTCAGAATGACGTGGGACAGCTTCCTTTAACTCTTATGCCTTTTAACAAGACAGAGGAGTTTTTAACGAATATCGGCTCATTTAGTTACCGAGTAGCTGTTCGAGATCTCGATGAAAATCCCTTATCAGATGAAGAATATGAGACGCTGAAGAATTTGCACAGCCATTCCACGGATATCAAAAATGAATTAAGAAAAGTTCAAGCGATGGTAATCGATCATAATCTTCGCTGGATGGACGTAGAGCTTGCTCTAGCTTCCGAATCTCAGCCTCAAGACAATACAATCATAGATGGATTTAAGACAGTGGATAAGCAAGTGGAAGGGTATAGTGAAGTGAACTGGGGACCTGAAGTGACACAGCTTAATACCAAGAAAGAGAATCTAAATAAAAATATTAAAGGGAAGAAACTTAGTGAAGAAGAAGCCAAACAACAAGTGATTGATTTTCTAGATCTTGATTCAAAAGCCAAAATAGACATAACCAGAACGGGGGATGAATCAAAGTATCAAGCCTATAGTCTTTCAATTGAGAACAAAGACAAAAAGTCCTCAACCAATCTTGATGTTACTCAAAAGGGAGCAAAGCCGATCTGGATCCTAATGGATAGGGAAATCGGTGAACAAAAGCTTAGCTTGAATGAAGCCGCAGATCAAGCGAGGGCTTTCTTAAAAGAGCATGACATTACAAATATGACCATTTCTGAAAGTAGTCAGTATGATCGGATGGGCGTCTTTACATTCGTGTACCAACAAGATGATGTTGCGATCTACCCGGATGCTGTTCATATTAAGGTTGCGTTAGACAATGGTGATATTAGTGGATACGAGTCGCTAGAGTATTTAACGAATCATCATGAAAGACAGCTCAAGACGCCAACATTATCAAGAAACGAAGCATTAGAACAAGTGAACCCGAATGTGCAAGTGATGGACGAAGGGTTGGGCGTCATACAAAATGACCTTGGGGAAGAAGTATTATGTTATGAATTTATGGGTACGATTGAAAATGAAACATATCGAATTTTCATTAATGTTGAAAATGGACGAGAAGAAAGAGTTGAAAAAATGGACGGTACTGAGATGAATTACGAAACGGCTTAAATGAGGTGAAAGAATGGCGAAACTTGAACAAATGTTAATAAAACTGATCGTCATTCAATTTATTTTTCTTATGGCCTCTCAGTTGTTACTGACTCAGGAGAACTTTCGAATTTATCTTAGCAAAGCTATTTATTATGAAGGTGTATTAAAGGATTTGCCTCCTCTGATCAAGCGTCAATAGTGAATAGACCGATAAAATGTCTTATGTTATGATAAATATGACATTTTGGTCGTACAAAGAAAGCAGGATTCCCTGCTTTTTTTGTACGTTAAGTTGTCGTTTAGATGATTTAATAGGATTGAACGGAATTTGGAGGCAAGAAGAATATGAACAAACGAATAAATATAGCAATTGATGGACCAGCTGGAGCTGGTAAAAGTACTGTAGCAAGAAAAGTAGCCGATCATTTAACATTTCTTTACATTGATACAGGTGCAATGTACCGTGCATTAACTTTTAAAGCTATTGAAAATAAAGTTGATTTAGAAGACGGCCCTGCTCTTAAAGACTTATTAGATACTACGGTCATTGATCTTCAAGTTGGCGAAAGTGAGCAACTTGTATTGGTTGACCATACCGATGTTACAACGGATATTCGATCTTCACACGTCACCAACAATGTTTCATTCGTTGCAAGACAAAGTGAAGTACGGGAAGAAATGGTGAAGCGACAAAAATTACTCGCAGACCGAGGTGGCGTTGTGATGGATGGGCGTGATATCGGTACACACGTTCTTCCGAAGTCAGAACTTAAAGTATTCTTAATTGCTTCAGTAGAAGAAAGAGCTTCACGTCGTTACAAAGAGCTAATTGAAAATGGTATCGAAGCAGATTATGATCAGATAAAAGATGAAATTGCATTAAGAGATAAGCGTGATACTGAGCGAGAAGTAGCCCCTCTCGTTAAAGCAAGCGATGCGGTTGAAATTGATACGACTACTATGTCGATTTCAGATGTTGTGGATCATATTTTACAATTAGCAAAAGAAAGGGCATGATGACGTGAGTTTATACGGTGTCGGGAAGGGCTTATTTCGCGTTTATTTTAAGCTATTCAATCGAGTTACAGTTGTAGGAAGAGAAAACGTTCCGAAAGATAATGGAATTCTCCTTTGCTCAAATCATATTAACAACCTTGATCCACCATTAGTAGGTGCGATGTTCCCGAGAGATGTGCATTTCATGGCCAAATCAGAATTGTTTTCTATTCCGATTCTTGGGAAGTTGATTGATAAGGTTGGCGCTTTTCCTGTGAAAAGAGGCATGAGTGATAAACAAGCCCTTAGAAGCGGAATGAAGTTTCTAAAAGATGGCAGCGTTGTTGGTTTATTTCCTGAAGGAACAAGAAGCAAAGATGGAAGGCTAGGCGAGGGTCTATCTGGAGCAGGTTTTTTTGCACTTCGTCCTGAGGTAAGAGTTGTCCCTTGCGCGATTCAGGGCTCTTATAAACCATTTGGTCGCTTGAAAATCGTATATGGAAAACCTGTCGACCTTTCTTCGTTACGTGAAGAACAGGGTGCAGCAAAAAAAGCAACGCAGGCAATCATGAAAGAAATCCAAGATTTGATCGAAATTCATCATAAATAATTCATTATTGTTAAAAAATTTAAATAAATGTGTCAGGATACTTGACAAATCCGTCATTTTTAGTGAAAGTTAGAGGAAAGGGTGCTTAACTTTTCAATAAATTTCTTTCGCTATCAGTGGAAGACTTTTATAAATCATATCGAAAAGTTTTATTTCTTTTGGATTGAAGGAGGAGTTTGTCAATGGGTGAAGAGATGAATCAGGAAATGACTGAGTTCAAATCATTCGAAATTGGAGTTGTGGTGACTGGGAAAATCTCCAAAGTCGAAGAAAAACACGCATCAGTTGATGTTGGTTTTAAAGTTGATGGAGTGCTGCCAATCAGCGAACTGTCAAGCCTTCACGTCGAAAAGGTTAGCGACGTGCTCTCAGAAGGTGATGAAATAGAAGTTAAAGTAATCAAAGTTTCTGAAGATGAACTAGTGCTTTCTAAGAAAGCAGTCGAAGCTGATCAAGCATGGGATGCCCTGCAAGACAAGTATGAAAATTCTGTGGCATTCGATGTCGAAATTGCCGACGTGGTTAAGGGTGGTCTTGTAGTTGATCTTGGTGTTCGCGGATTTATTCCCGCTTCCCTTGTAGAAAGACACTACGTTGAAGATTTCTCAGACTACAAAGGTAAAAGCCTGAGTGTGAAAATTGTTGAGTTTGATCCAGAGAAAGCGAAGGTGATTCTATCCCATCGCGCGGTTCTTGAACAAGAAGCGGATCATAAAAAACAAGAAACGCTTGCATCTCTTCAAGCAGGACAAGTTGTCGAGGGAACGGTTCAACGATTAACTGATTTTGGCGCATTTGTCGATATCGGTGGAGTTGATGGACTCGTTCACATCTCTCAGATGGCTCACCATCGTGTGGAAACACCGTCTGAAGTTGTAACAGAAGGTCAGCAAGTGAATGTTAAAATTCTCTCTGTTGATCGTGACAACGAAAGAATTTCACTATCCATTAAAGAAACACTCCCAGGACCGTGGGAAGAAGTGAAGGGCAAGCTTAGTACTGGAGATGAAATTGAAGGTACTGTAAAACGTCTAGTTAGCTTTGGTGCATTTGTTGAAGTAGCTCCTGGCGTTGAAGGACTTGTTCACATTTCAGAAATCTCGAACAAACATATTGGTACGCCTCAGGAAGTCCTTTCGGAGGGGGAAACAGTACGAGTGAAAGTGCTCGATGTGAATCTCGATGAAAAGCGAATTTCACTAAGTATAAAAGTTCTAGAGACAGAACAAGTATCAAGCGAAGTTGAAGAATATCAAAAAGAGAGTGATGGAAACGCTCCATTTTCTCTTGGAGATATGATCGGTGATCAGCTAAAGAAATATAAATAATGAAATTAAAAAAGCACTCTGCATTATGATGCAGAGTGCTTTTTTGTGTGCAAAATGTGAAGCTTTATCCCTTCTGACCATTTCGCTTTCTAGCTTCAGAAGCTCCTTCTAACATGGCTGCTCCTTGATGTTCAAGAGATTGATCACGGTCTGACTCAACTCGTTTTGAGTTTTTTAACTTTTTTTCCTGTCGATCTTTCCCCATTTTTCACCCTCCTTTCAAACGAACCTCTTCTTATAATGAAAAAAAGGTTTAGAAGTTATGCATTTTTAAGTCTATCTATTATGAAAACATCCCATACTGATCATACTGAGAGGAGGAGAAATGGTGGATGGGATTATATTCGTTTGGTTCGCGTGGATGGGACTGGTTATTGCTGTTTTTTTTCAAAAAGCCTCCTTTAATCGAACGCTGTTAGCATTTGTTTTTTTGCTAGCGATATGCTTAATTCATACAACGGTAGAAACTTTCAATGTTACGGTATCAGCTTTATGGCTACTTTTACTGGGGATTGGGTATTTCCTTTTAATGAAATATCGTGTTAACACGGTATACGCAATGATTATTTTGATCATGTTAACAGCAGCATTTACAGCGATTCAGCTGTTTGCAATTTATGATCCGGTATTTACTTTTTTGTATACAAGATGGTCGATCTCAGCAATTCTTCTTGTCATCATTCATTTAACGATTAACGGTACGTTTGAACGCTGCTCTTTTCTAATTCTTAGTATCGTCCACGGTGAAATGATTTTAGGAATGATATTTAATGGGATGGGGTTTGTACGAGTTATTGGAGAGTTAGCCTCACTGGACATACTGGCTATTTCAGTAATGAGCACAGCTGCATGGTCGGGATTTGTAAAAGTAACGCTTCATCTTGAAAAACTCTTGAAAAAACATCAAGAAAGACGGGGATATTCATGAATGAGTATACAATTTCAATTTTGTTTGGGGTGATCGCAGGTACACTTGCGAGAATTTATATGTTCAGGACTGATTACCGCCAATACCCTACATACCCACATGGGATGATTATCCACCTTGCTCTTGGATTTATTGCCGCATCACTTGGCTCACTCGTCGTTCCTTCCATTATGGAACAAGAATTTACAGCCGTTACCTTTTTAACGCTTGCAGCTTCGCAATTTAGAGAAGTGCGCAATATGGAAAGAAAAACCCTAACTGAAATGGATTCGCTCGAACTCGTTCCGAGAGGGGCTTCGTACATTGAGGGAATAGCCGTTACGTTTGAAGGTAGAAACTACTTAGTTATCTTTATTTCATTTGTCACATCATTTGCCTATTTAGCTATAAATTTATGGGCAGGATTAGTCGCAGCATTTCTTGCGTTTTTAGTAGCAAGAAAGTACATGACTGGTAGTAAGTTAGGGAAGATTGCGAACATTGAACAAAAAGAAGTGACATTTGATGGGGCGGGCCTTTATGTTGATAACATTTACATTATGAATATTGGGATTCCAGCAAGGCAGCAAGAGATTTTACAACATGGGATTGGTTTTACAATTTCACCGAAAAATTTTGATGCGCGTATGACAATTGGTAATCTTGGTCAAAGACAAGCGATTCTACATGACCTTGCCATTTCACTCGGTGTCTATCGTGATTCTGGTACTCCAGCCCTTGTGCCATTAATTAAACGCGATCTTGATGATGGACGTATTGGAGTTTTCATTCTACCCCAAAATAAAAATGTTGATCTTGCTATGAAAGTCATTTCACAAGTTCCGACGCTCGAAAACGCCATACGTATGCCTACGGAAACGAAGGAAAAGGGGAGTGACGAGTCTTGAAAATAGAAAAAGCAATACTGGCAACTGTTACGCGATCAGTAGCAAAAGCCCCTGTTGGAGCTAATATTTTTGTTTGTGACTCTGAAGAAGAAATGGATGGAGTTGCAGCTGATCTTGAAGCCATCCTAGATGGAATTGCGCACAAGTTAAGTAATGGCGTGTATATAATTGTAAAGCATTAGCAAAGTTTAGGAGGGATTGAAAGAAGAATCATTTGATCGTCTGTTGTTCAATGGTTGCTTTTTTGATAAGATATAAAAGCTATCGAAGACTACGCCCTTCTTATAGAGGAGGGTTTTTATCATGAACTCCTGGAAAGTTTGTCCACGACTTTCTGGTTTCAAGCTTAGATAGTCTTTTAGAAAGGGCGTGCATAAAATGACAAAACCAGTTGTCGCAATAGTAGGTCGACCAAATGTTGGGAAATCGACCATTTTTAATCGTATAGTAGGAGAAAGAGTATCGATTGTAGAAGATACTCCAGGAGTAACAAGAGATCGAATTTATAGTACAGGAGAATGGTTAAATCGTGAATTTAATATCATCGATACAGGTGGTATTGAAATCGGTGACGAGCCGTTTCTTTCGCAAATTCGTTACCAGGCAGAAATAGCCATTGACGAAGCTGACGTTATTATATTTATGGTAAATGGACGAGATGGGATCTCAAATGCCGATGAAGAGGTTGCAAAAATTCTTTATCGTTCCAATAAACCAGTTGTATTAGCTGTAAATAAAGTAGATAACCCTGAACAGCAAACGCTTATTTATGATTTCTATGCTCTAGGATTTGGTACTCCATTCGGTATTTCAGGTTCTCATGGTCTGGGATTAGGTGATCTTCTAGATGAAGTGTTTAAGTCTTTCCCTGAAGAACATGAGGAAGAATATGATGAAGGAACCATTAAGTTCTCATTGATCGGCCGTCCAAACGTGGGAAAATCCTCACTTGTTAATACAATCCTTGGGGAAGAACGTGTGATAGTAAGTGATATAGCTGGAACTACGCGTGACGCCATTGATTCGATGTTTACGCGCGATGGTCAAGACTATGTCATTATTGATACGGCAGGAATGAGAAAACGAGGAAAGATTTATGAGACGACTGAGAAGTACAGCGTTCTTCGAGCCATGCGTGGGATTGAACGTTCAGACGTTGTTTTAGTCGTTATTGATGGAGAAGAAGGGATTATCGAGCAGGATAAGAAAGTAGCGGGTTATGCTCATGAAGCTGGTAAAGCCGTAGTGATCGTTGTAAACAAATGGGATGCTGTTGAAAAAGATGATAAGACAATGCGTGAATTCGAACAAAAAATTCGCGATCATTTCTTGTTCCTTAGCTATGCACCGATTGTGTTCTTATCTGCGAAAACGAAACAGCGTCTTCACACGTTACTACCTGTTGTGAACACAGTAGCCGAGAACCATGCATTACGTGTGAAAACAAATGTATTGAATGAATTAATTATGGATTCAGTTGCGATGAACCCAACACCGACAGATAATGGGAAACGACTGAAAATTAACTATGCGACGCAAGTGGCTGTAAAGCCGCCTACTATCGTTTTATTTGTTAATGACCCAGAATTGCTTCACTTCTCTTACAAACGCTTCTTAGAGAACCGTATACGTGAGACGTTTGGCTTTAAGGGCACGCCATTACGTATTCTTGCTCGAAGAAAAAGCGAATAATTAACCTTGTTTCGTTCGGGGGACCTTGCTAACTAAAAGGGGGAAATGAGATGATCGCGATCCTGATTTGCATTGCTGCGTACTTGCTCGGTTCAATTAGTTTTAGTTATTTGATTGCAAAATTCGTGAAGAAGATCGATATAAGAGATCACGGGAGCGGCAATGCAGGAGCGACAAATACACTTCGAGTACTGGGGACAGGTCCTGCGATTACTGTCCTCGCTCTTGATGTGATTAAAGGCATACTTGCTGTATGGTTAGGGTATTGGTTCTCTAGTGAACCAATCGTTCCTTTCCTTGCAGGAATATGTGCGATTTTAGGTCATAACTGGCCGATATTTTTTGGGTTTCGAGGCGGAAAAGGTGTGGCAACAACGATTGGAGTTTTTGCTACAATCGCGTTCTTACCAGCACTTTATGCTGGGATTATAGCTATCTTTGCGATTGTGATTACGCGATTTGTTTCACTTGGTTCCCTGATTTTTGTTGTGCTAACACCTGCATTTATATTCTTGCTTGGAGGAAACCCAGCATCTTATATTTTGTTAGGGACGATTCTGGCGATTCTTTCAGTTTGGCGACATCGTACAAATGTGAAACGGTTGTTCACTGGTACTGAAAGCAAGCTCGGTCAAAAGGTCGAGCAGTAAGGAGGAAGTTCAATGGCGAAAATTTCAGTGGTAGGTGCAGGAAGCTGGGGAACAGCTCTTGCGATTGTACTAGCAGATAACCAACATGATGTATCATTATGGGCAAGAAGATCAGATCTTGCAAAGGAAGTAAATGAGAACCACACGAATGATAAATATCTTCCCGGTATTAGCCTTCCTGAAGGGATTAAAGCGACAAGTTCACTTGAAGAAAGTGTTAAAGGTGCTGAAGCTATTTTGCTTGTTACACCAACGAAAGCGCTTCGAGAAGTTCTTCCTGAAATTAAGACATACTTATCAACACCCGTAACGTTCATTCACGCAAGTAAAGGAATTGAACCTGAGACGTCCAAGCGAATTTCTGAAGTAATTGAAGAGGAGATTCCGGAAAACCTAAGAAAATCAGTTGTTGTTTTATCAGGACCTAGTCATGCGGAAGAAGTAAGCCTTCGTCACCCAACAACTGTTACATCTTCTTCTAAATCCATGGCTCAAGCAGAATATGTCCAGGATCTTTTTATTAATTCGAATTTTCGAGTTTATACCAATCATGACATAATTGGCGTTGAACTGGGAGGAGCTTTAAAAAATATCATTGCACTTGGTGCTGGTTTGTCTGACGGACTTGGATATGGCGACAATGCAAAAGCTGCCCTTATTACAAGAGGCTTAGCTGAAATTGCTCGCCTTGGGGCTGCGATGGGGGCAAACCCGCTTACTTTTATGGGTTTAACAGGTATAGGAGACCTTGTCGTAACGTGTACAAGTGTACATAGCCGTAACTGGCGAGCTGGTAATCTGTTAGGTAAAGGGAATAACCTTGATGAAGTTCTCGAAAATATGGGAATGGTCGTAGAAGGTGTTCGGACGACGAAAGCGGCATATTACCTTGCGCAAAAACAGAACGTGGAAATGCCAATTACATCCGTTTTATTTGAGGTGCTATTCAATAACAAAGATCCCAAAGATGGCGTAGATCAATTAATGGGACGACTCCGAACTCATGAAACAGAAGATCTTACTTCACTACTTGCTGATCGTTTTGAATTAAATCCTAAAGAACTATAAGCAGGCGAAGCACGAAGTATTCCTCCTTGCATACACTATGTTGAACCTTAATGGTAAGGAGGAAACAGCGTGAGCGATCTGTTCGATAACATAGAAAAGAAAACGAATGTCAAAAAAGAAGACATCTTTAAGTTAGCAAATTCCGTTCAGGGCGCAGATTTTACTGATGAGAAAACAGTGCGTAGATTAATAGCGAATGTTGCACGCGTTGCGAATGTACCTGTCTCAAAAGAAAAAGAAGATCGAATCGTAAAGGCGATCGTCAACAAGAATATGCCGTTCGATTTGTCTGCAATTGCCAAACTTTTTAGTCAAAAATAAAAAAATGGTGAAACTTAGGCTAATCAACGATACCGCCTTCGATGAAAGACCATATACTAATAAGGAACCATCAATGTGCAAAAGCATACTTCTATAAGAAATCCATATAGTCAAAGCTGAAGAAAAGCCCCTTTCTTCAGCTTTTTATTTGTGTTTGGAAGCGTTATTGAATCTGTTAACTATTAAACGTGATCTTTCTCTAAAAAAGAACTGATGGACATATTTAAAAAAGCTACTTTTAAAATGTTAAAACGACTATAGGTAAAAAGGGATAAGATTTGATATAATGATTGGCAGTGTAAGTTAGAATTTGTCATACTAGGGGGATAAATAATGTCACCAGCGTTAATTAAAATGTGGGTAGCGCTTTCTGCACTTGGCTTAATGTTTATTGCTGTTATGGCCATTATGCTAAGCCGCTCGAAGCTGAAAGGTTTTTTTCGAATACTTGTATCGACTTTTGCCTATATGTGTATGTTCGTTGCAGGTGTCCTGATGCTTCTAGTCGTGGTCACTGGCCCTACAAACTAAGCAAGTAAACTTTGATTAAGGAATGAGTGAAATGAAACGATTCGCTACAAAGCTTGTATTATGGACGAGTCTTGTGACTTTGCTTTCAGGTTGTTTGTATCCGGAAAGCCAGAAGAACGAGAATCAGATTCCATATACAGATCAAATACAATCTGTTCAAACAGCCGTTGAACAATATCAGGATAACAAATCAGTTCTTCCAATCAAAACGAGAGATCAGGAAACGCCAATCTATCAAAAGTACCCAATTGATTTCAAGAAATTAGTACCCGCTTTTTTACAGCAAGCACCGGGGAATTCCTTTGAAAATGGAGGGGTATTTCAATATGTTTTAATCAACGTGGAAGAAAACCCTACAGTAAGGTTAATTGATTTACTATTGATTGAAAAGGTAAAAGATCTACAGCTCCGTGTAAATGATTATCGAAGAAAAAACGACTATCCTCCTTTTAATGAAGTACTTGCGAAAGATCGTTATTCAATCAATTACGAAGCGATGGGTATCGAGGAAGAGATAACGGTAAAGAGCCCGTTTACAAACGATCAACTTCCGTTTTTCCTTGATCAGAATGGTAATGTACATATTGACTACTCAAGCGACCTTACAAAAGCGATTGAAAGTAATCCCGATCATAACTATCAAAACGGTGATGATATCCGTGATTTGTTAGCGAACAATTCGTTCTATGTACCAGTTGCATCTGTTCCGTATACACTTGAAAATGATAAAGCTGTTTTTTTAGTGAAATAGGTATTTTCCCTTCTCTTTAGCAATACAACTATTAAAAAGAGGAGGGATTTTTTTATGAATATAAACGGAAAGGTAGCGAAAGTTTACTTGTTACATCAAATCCTTTTGCTTTAAGGTGTCATATTTATTGGACAACATCATAGAATGGTAGTGTTCAAGAATGTCTGCGGTCTGGAGTGAATCATTTCGTCCAATGAGGCGGAATTCAGGAGGCGATCACGTGGAGAGAGTAGATATCTTCAAAGATATCGCAGAGCGTACAGGGGGAGATATATACCTTGGAGTCGTAGGTTCTGTTCGAACAGGAAAATCAACGTTTATTAAGAAGTTCATGGAACTTATCGTCTTGCCCAATATGGAAAGCGATTCAGATCGAGCAAGGGCACAAGATGAGCTACCACAAAGTTCTGCAGGCCGGACGATCATGACGACAGAACCTAAATTCGTACCGAATCATGCTGTTCAAATTCATGTAGAAGATGGCTTAGACGTGAATGTTAGACTTGTGGACTGCGTTGGGTATGCGGTACCTGGAGCAAAAGGGTATGAAGATGAGGATGGACCTCGTATGATCAATACACCCTGGTATGAGGAGCCTATTCCGTTTCAGGAAGCAGCTGAAATTGGTACAAGAAAAGTCATTCAGGAGCATTCCACTCTTGGAGTAGTGATTACAACAGATGGTTCTATTGGTGAGATTCCAAGACATGACTATCTCGAATCAGAGGAAAGAGTCGTTGAAGAATTAAAAGAAGTAGGCAAACCGTTTATTATGATTGTCAATTCAGCTCATCCTCACCATCCTCAAACAGAAGCGTTACGTGGAGATCTTTCGAATAAGTATGACATACCAGTCATCTCACTAAGTGTAGAGAGTATGACAGAGCATGATATTAACAATGTAATGAGAGAAGTGCTTTAC
Organism: Bacillus sp. Cs-700; assembly: GCF_011082085.1. Classification (NCBI taxonomy): domain Bacteria; kingdom Bacillati; phylum Bacillota; class Bacilli; order Caryophanales; family Bacillaceae; genus Bacillus; species Bacillus sp. Cs-700. Next base: position 874,265 of record NZ_CP041063.1, on the reverse strand, counting down.
GAATTTCCAGTATTAGAGGTCAATGTGAACTTGCCAAGTTGGGTAATGGTTCTCCACCAGGATCACTGGTTAAGGCAAAATTATGAAGAATCTGTAAGAGAAACAGTTAAAGATATTAAGCGACTTCGCGATGTTGATCGTGTTGTTGGTCAATTTGAAGAGTTTGAATTTATACAAGATGCTCGCCTTGCTGGAATTGAGATGGGGCAAGGAATAGCAGAAATTGATCTGTATGCACCGGAAGATCTTTATGATCAAATTCTTAAAGAAGTGGTTGGTGTGGAAATTCGAGGCAAAGATCACCTTCTTCAACTTATGCAGGAGTTTGCGTTTGCTAAAGCAGAGTATGACCACGTCTCTGACGCTCTTCGTATGGTAAAACAGACGGGATATGGTATTGCAGCGCCGGCTATTGAAGATATGAGTCTTGATGAGCCAGAAATTATTCGCCAGGGGTCAAGGTTTGGCGTAAGGTTAAAAGCAGTTGCGCCGTCGATCCATATGATAAAGGTAGATGTAGAATCCGAATTTGCTCCAATTATCGGAACAGAAAAGCAAAGTGAAGAGCTTGTACGCTATTTAATGCAAGATTTTGAAGAAGATCCACTTTCGATCTGGAACTCTGATATATTCGGTCGTTCACTAAACTCAATCGTAAGAGAAGGGATTCAGGCAAAACTTGGTTTAATGCCTGAGAATGCTCGTTATAAATTAAAAGAGACGTTAGAGCGCATTATTAACGAAGGATCAGGCGGTTTAATTGCGATTATATTATAACAAAATCGACTCCAATTTATGGAGTCGATTTTTCGCTTTGTAGGTTTAACCATACTTGTATAAGGGGTAATATAGTTTCTACGAGCGGTGTATAAGAAGAGAGTTCAGTAAAGCAATAACAAAGTGTTTACGGAATTGATTGAATTAACCGATAATGAGGAAAGTGATCGTTAGAGCGTTTACAAATAGTGAATATAGCAGATAATAGGTAAAAAAACACTGAAAAATCGTTGAAATCGACACAAACGTATTGAATTCTTTCGCATCTTCGTATAATATAGGGCTTGCAAACGTACTAAACGTGCATTGCAACGTATAAATATTGGTCATTAAGTGAATGAATGTATTTATCCATCTCTCTTGAGAGGAGGTGAACAGAATGAACAAGACAGATCTAATCAATGCTGTTGCAGAATCTGCAGAGCTTTCTAAAAAAGAAGCGACAAAAGCTGTTGACTCAGTTTTTGATAACATTATGCAATCCTTGCAAGAGGGTGACAAAGTTCAACTAATTGGTTTTGGTAACTTTGAAGTCCGTGAGCGTTCTGCTCGTAAAGGGCGTAATCCTCAAACTGGCGAAGAAATCGAAATCGCTGCAAGTAAGGTTCCTGCATTTAAACCTGGTAAAGCCCTTAAGGATGCAGTTAAGTAAGAAATACATAGGGCAAAAGAAGAGTCGCACATTATGCGGCTCTTCTTTTTTGCTAACTTTTTCTCCATGTGCTAGAATCTTCATAGGTAATATAGGCCCTGAATGGAGGAGTAAGAACAATGTACGAAGTTAATCATAAAAAAATACAAGAAGCAGTGACAATGATCCTTGAAGCAATTGGGGAAGATCCAAAACGCGAAGGATTGTTAGATACTCCAAAACGTGTCGCAAGAATGTACGAAGAAATCTTTCAGGGGCTACATCAAGATCCAAAAGAGCATTTTCAAACCATTTTTGGGGAAGATCACGAAGAGCTTGTCTTAGTGAAAGATATCCCGTTTTATTCAACTTGTGAGCATCATCTCGTTCCTTTCTTTGGAAAGGCGCATGTGGCATACATACCCAAAGGCGGTAAAGTGACAGGACTTAGCAAACTTGCAAGAGCTGTCGAGTCTGTTACAAAGCGCCCTCAACTTCAAGAGCGAATTACATCGACAATAGCGAATTCAATGGTGGATACACTTGAACCTCACGGCGTGATGGTTGTCGTAGAAGCTGAGCATATGTGTATGACGATGAGAGGCGTTAAAAAGCCTGGATCATCAACCGTAACGTCAGCAGTTAGAGGTGTGTTTGAGAATGACACAGCTGCACGAGCTGAAGTGCTTGGGTTGATTAAAGGCTAAACCTTTAAACGGAGTGATTGATATGAAAAGTGATAGCAATGATTTTTTTGTTATTAAAGCCTTAGAAAATGGCGTGAACGTAATTGGGTTAACAAGAGGGTCTGATACAAGATTCCATCATTCAGAGAAACTTGATAAGGGAGAAGTGATGATTGCCCAATTCACTGAACATACTTCTGCCGTTAAGGTAAGAGGGAAAGCCGTTATTCAAACAGAACACGGTGAAATAAGTACAGAAGAGTAAAGCAGGAAACCGAAACCTGCTTTTCTTTCATTTTAAAAACAAGAGCCGCTCGTTTTAGGTCAAAGGTTATTGTGCTATACTAGAATTGAATACATAATTGAACCATTACGAATAAGGGTATTAAAAAAAAGAAAAGAAAAATAAGCTTTCACCGCTATTAAGCGGCTAGCGCACTTTTCTAAATGGAAGACATGTTAGGGGTATGGGATATGACAAATCCGAAGGAAACCACACATAAAAAAATAGCAGGAGTTCGGGACATGCTGCAGTCTCGCCTATCCCATTCATATTTACTTCGATTTATCGACTTTCCAGTGATTGATGAAGAGAAGTTATATGTTTTTTATGGCATGCTAGAACAAGCGAAGCTCGAACATAAAAGGAAACAGGATACACTTCTTTCCATCATGCTTGTGCAAATTGCTCTTGATACGCATGATCTTATTTCACTTGAGGAGATCGATAACGAGGGTGATCGAAAAAATCGCCAGTTGACAGTACTTGCAGGTGATTATTTTAGTAGCATGTATTATCACCTCCTTTCAAAATGGGAAGATAATGAGTTGATTAGGACACTTTCTGAAGCGATTCAGGAGATTAATGAAGCAAAGATGTCCTTTTACCAAACTGAGTATAGTACGATTGACCCCGTGTTTGACAATTTGAAAGAGATTGAATCCATTTTAGTACGCAAAGTTGCTGAACACTATGGTCTTATGAATTGGAAAAGCTTCGGTTCACACTATTTCTACATGAATCGTCTTTTAACTGAAAGAAAGCAGGGAATCATTCAATCAGGTACATTTATGTTACAAAAAATTGCTTCTACGCTCCTCTCGGTAAAAGGTGCGAAGTTATCAACAAATCAGGCATCGAAAGCAAAAATCGTCCTCGATTCTTATATTGCCTATGCAAAAAAAGAAATGGACCAACTTCTCCAACAGCATTCAGAACTCCATCAGGTATTTCAGGAGCGTTTTGAATACAACTGGGGAATGAAGGGTATCCAGGAAAAGAAAATGGCGGAAGAGGGATAAAGCATGACTTCATCAAAAGAAGAACGCGTTCACGATGTATTTCAAACGATTTCAAAACGTTATGATGTAATGAACTCAGTCATCAGCTTTCAGCGTCACAAAGCATGGCGAAAAGATACAATGAGATTAATGGATGTTCAAAAAGGATCATCAGCACTGGATGTTTGCTGTGGCACAGCAGACTGGACAATTGCAATGGCTGATGCTGTTGGAGAAAGTGGATCAGCCATTGGACTTGATTTTAGTGAAAACATGCTTGAAGTCGGTCATGTCAAAGTGAATGAGAAAAGAAAAGAAAACGTTACCCTCATTCATGGAAATGCAATGAATCTACCTTTTGAAGACAATTCATTTGACTACGTTACGATTGGTTTTGGACTAAGAAACGTCCCCGATTATAACCAGGTTATTAAAGAAATGTATCGCGTGGTTAAGCCGGGTGGACAAGTTGTCTGCCTCGAAACGAGCCAGCCCACCATCCCAGTCTTTAAACAAGTTTATTACGGGTATTTTAAACATGTAATGCCAGTTCTTGGTAAAGTGTTGGCGAAAAGTTATGACGAGTATTCTTGGCTTCAGGAATCAGCTAGCACGTTTCCAGGGAGAGAAGAGTTAAAACAACTTTTCTTTAAAAATGGATTTAGCCGCGTTGATACAAAGCCATACTCTGGCGGAGTTGCAGCGATGCACAGAGGTTTTAAACCAGTGAATAAGAGAACAGATATTTTGTGAAAATCAGTTAGGTGGATCTCATGAAATTAAAAACGATATACGCTTCTTTAAAAAAAGACTTGTCATTTATTGAAACTGAACTGGAGCAAACGGTAGATGCTCATCATCCCGTTCTTCGGGATGCATCAAACCACCTATTAAAAGCTGGAGGGAAACGAATCCGTCCTGTTTTCGTTCTGCTTTCAGGTAAGTTCGGGAATTACAATTTGCCACTCATGAAAAACGTAGCGGTGGCGCTTGAACTAATTCACATGGCTTCTCTCGTTCATGACGACGTCATTGATGACGCTGAAATGAGACGGGGCGCTAAAACAATAAAAGCAAAATGGGATAACCGTGTAGCGATGTATACTGGAGATTATATTTTTGCTCGAGCCATTGAACTAGTGACCGAATTAAATGACCCGACTGCAAATCGAATTTTGTCCCATGCCATTTTAGAGATGAGCGTTGGTGAAATTGAACAGATTCGTGATCAATTTAATTGGGATCAAAATGTACGGGATTATTTTCGCAGGATTAAACGTAAAACAGCCCTTCTAATCTCAACTTCATGTGAGCTAGGGGCAGTCGCAGCGGGAGCACCTAAACAAGAGCAGCTTCACTTAAAGCAATTCGGTTATTACGTTGGTATGTCTTACCAAATAACGGATGATATATTAGATTATACAGGAACTGTAAAACAGCTTGGGAAACCAGCGGGCGGAGACTTACTACAGGGGAACATTACGTTACCTGTCCTTTATGCGATGAACCAAAAAAACGAAAAGAAGAAAATCATGGATGTTTTTTCAGAAGAGCTCCATGCTTCTCAAGAGCAGGTGGATCAAGTTCTGTCCATTGTGAAATTGTCAGGTGGTATTGAACATTCTCGACAAATTAGCGATCGCTACCTTCAAAAAGCTTTCTATGAACTAGAACAGCTACCCGCTTCTTCAGCAAGAACGTCACTTAGACAAATCGCAGAATATATCGGCAAGAGAAAACATTAAAAAGGAAATGTTGTTATTTTTGCGAATATTTGATAGAATTTTGAAGGGCAGATAAATATTTCTGCCCTATACATACAATGTGTTGAAAGTGAGGAGATTTTTGTGGAGAAAACTTTTCTAATGGTAAAGCCTGACGGTGTTCAACGTAATTTGATTGGTGGAATTGTATCACGCTTTGAGAATAAAGGATTTAATTTAGTAGGGGCAAAATTGATGACGGTTTCAAAAGACCTTGCAGAAACTCATTATGGTGAACATAAAGAGCGTCCATTCTTCGGGGAACTAGTTGACTTTATTACATCAGGTCCTGTCTTCGCAATGGTTTGGGAAGGTGAAAATGTTATTTCTACTGCTCGTACGATGATGGGGGCAACGAATCCAAAAGATGCTAATCCAGGAACAATTCGCGGTGACTACGGTGTTCAAGTAAGTATGAATGTGATCCACGGATCAGATTCACCTGAAAGTGCAGAGCGTGAAATTGCATTGTTTTTTAATGAAAATGAATTAAATGAATATACAAAAACCGTTTCGAAGTGGGTTTAATTTTTTTGAAGGAAAAATGAAAGCGCTTATATGAAAAGAACCAGACTGATTTCTGTCTGGTTCTTTTTTTAATCAAAATGATGAATAGGCGGTTAGATCATTGGGAATTCAAAACCTTTTTCCTGTTCAAGTGTATAGGCAATTCTAAATAATAAAGTATCGTTGAATTTGCCGGTCGCAGCCTGAAGACCTACGGGTAAGCCAGATCGCGCTTTTCCGACTGGGATCGATATCGCTGGATGCCCAGTACAATTATATAACTGGGTCATCATCCAATCAGAGATTGGGGCGGCAGCTCTTCCGTTTATCGTATCAGGACCTTCGATTTGATGTGAAAAAGCAGTTACTCCAACAACTGGAGACAGAATAGCGTCATACCGATCTAATTCTTGTTGAAGTGTGTTCCAAATGATCGTACGCTTCATTTCGGTTTCTCTTAATTCTATTGCGCTAAGCTGTCTACCGGATTCAATCATGCGAGCAACAGAGAGACTAAATTGTGAAGGGAAGCGATCATAAAGCGACCCGTAAGCTGTTGCCAAACCTGCATACCACATCTTGTTGAAGAATGAAATCAATTCTTCAAGGTTCATACCAAATTGAAATGGGATATTTTCTACGATTGCCCCGTGGTCACGTAAAAGTCTGATCGCTTCTTCTAGCGGACCTAAAATTTCTTGCTCAAAGGGATACAATCCAAAGTTTTCTGTAAAGGCGAACCTTTTACCTTTAACACCTAATTTCATTTCCTCAAGTAAATTTTCCTCTGGGACTGGAACCGAATACGGATCAGTTGGCTGGTAGCCTTCCATCACAGAGAGGAGGAGAGCTGCGTCACCGGTTGATCTTGCCATTGGACCATAATGAACAAAAGGCTGAGTCGTTCCAAAGCGATTGAAAGGTGAGCTGTCAAACGGTACGCGACCAAACGTTGGTTTGTGACCAATAATGCCATTTAGGCATGAAGGAATACGAATCGAACCGCCTCCATCACTACCTTCCGCTAGTGGCACGCACTTGCTTGCTACTGCAGCAGCAGATCCACCACTTGATCCTCCAGCAGTTCTAGAAGGGTCCCATGGATTCTTTGTCGGACCTATTAAGAGATTGTCTGTTGTGCCTTTATGCCCGAATTCTGGTGTATTTGTTTTTCCAATAATAATAGCACCTGCGTTTCGGATCCTTTTTACAATTGTCGGCTCTGATTGTGGAATGTGGTCTTTAAAAAGTGGAGAACCAAACGTAGTACGCCGGCCGGCTACTGGTGTAAGGTCTTTTAATGCGATTGGTACACCGTGCAAAGGTCCTCTTGTACCGGTATTCATCAGTTCTGTTTCAGCTGCTTTTGCTTCTGCTGTCGCTTGTTCTTCAAATACAGTGATAAATAAATTCAGTTTAGGATTCAAACGTTTTATTCGATTGAGATGACTTTGCACAACTTCCACAGGGGAAATCTCTTTTGCTTTTATTTTTTTTGCCATGGATTGAGCTGTAAGATTTGTGATTTCCATCTAGACACTTCCTTGTTGTAGGTTATATCTTCAACATTAACGAAAGAAAACGGATGAAGCAATTCTGCTAGAGAAAAGAATAAAAATTTTGTGTTTTTTTAGTTAAATTGTGTTAGGATATGCCCAACCATCATTGAAAAAGTTAAAAATACTTACACGAATTTTATATGGTGTGATATAGTAGTACGTAAAAGCGCCAAAGCATAATGGAGGAGATTGAGATGAGATACTTAACAGCAGGAGAATCACACGGACCGCAGCTAACAACAATACTTGAAGGACTTCCTTCTGGTCTTGAGCTATTGGCAGAAGATATTAACACTGAACTTGCGAGGCGCCAGCTTGGATATGGGCGTGGTCGACGTATGCAAATTGAGAAGGATCAAGTCCAAATTTTAAGTGGAGTTCGACATGCGAAATCGACAGGTGCTCCCATTGCGCTTGTTGTAGAAAATAAAGATTGGACGCACTGGAAAAATTATATGGGTGCAGAGCCATTAACGAAAGAACAAGAAGAAAACATGAAGCGTCAAATCTCACGTCCGCGTCCTGGTCATGCAGATTTAAATGGCGCTATTAAATATAACCATCGTGACATGAGAAACGTATTGGAACGTTCATCTGCTAGAGAAACAACGGTAAGAGTTGCTGCTGGAGCAGTAGCTAAAAAACTACTCAAAACACTTGATATTAAGGTAGCTGGGCACGTGCGCATGATTGGAGGGATTGAGAGTCAATACGATGGTGGTATGTCTCTTGAAGAAGTTCAGCGCGTTTCTGAAGAATCGCCTGTTCGAAGCCTTGATGAAAAAGCAGGAAATAAAATGATGGAAGCAATTGATGATGCTAAAAAGAATGGCGATTCAATTGGAGGCATCGTAGAAGTAATCGTCGAGGGTCTACCTGTAGGTCTTGGAAGTCATGTTCACTACGATCGTAAGCTTGATGCCAAAATTGCAGGGGCTGTCATGAGCATTAATGCGTTTAAAGGGGTTGAGTTTGGAATAGGCTTTGAAGCGGCTAGAAAGCCAGGCAGTGAAGTTCACGATGAAATTCAATGGTCTGAGTCAGAAGGATACACACGAAAAACCAATCGACTTGGAGGTTTTGAGGGCGGCATGACAACAGGAATGCCGATCGTTGTTAAAGGGGTTATGAAACCTATCCCAACACTATACAAACCACTGCAAAGTGTCGATATCGATTCAAAGGAGCCCTTCCAGGCAAGTATTGAACGATCGGACAGCTGTGCAGTACCTGCAGCTAGCGTTGTGGCTGAAAATGTTGTTGCATGGGAAGTCGCTTGTTCGATTCTCGATAAATTTGGTCATGATCGAATGGAAGAAATTGCAGATGCGCTTGAACGCTTCAGGACATATAGCCGGGAGTTTTAAGGATGGACAGTTTAACGATTGATACAAATGGAGGATGTTATTCTGTTCATATTGGAACTGGGATTCGAAACAAATGGAGAGATCTGATTGATTACGCTTCTTACTCAAGTTTTTTCATTATTACAGATGAAGCAGTTGAAGAAAGATATTTATCATCAATTCAAGGAGATGAGAATATCCAGACTTTCGTTGTTCCTTCTGGAGAAGAATCGAAATCTTTCGCTATGTACCATGAGGTAATGACAGCATTACTTAAAGCTGAGTTGGATCGAAAAGCCTGCATCATTGCTCTTGGTGGTGGGGTAGTAGGTGATCTAGCCGGCTTTGCTGCCGCTACATACATGAGAGGTATTGAATTTATTCAAATTCCAACTACGTTACTAGCTCATGACTCAAGCGTTGGTGGGAAAACAGGGATTAACCATGAAGTCGGTAAGAATTTAATTGGTGCCTTTCATCAGCCGTCAGCCGTTATTTATGATACGGAGTGTCTAAGAACCCTTCCAGATCGCGAATGGCGTTCTGGATTTAGTGAAGTGATCAAGCATGCGCTCATACATGATGATTCGTTTTTACAATGGCTAATGGATAGAGGAAAGAAAGTTCAGGACTACACTGATGAAGAGCTTCAATTCATTATCAAGAAGGGTATTAGTGTCAAAGGCGCAATTGTGAAGGAAGATGAGCGCGAACAAGGAATCAGAGCTTACTTGAATTTTGGTCATACACTAGGTCACGCGATTGAATCAGAGCTTGGATATGGAAAAATGACACACGGAGAAGCGGTTGCTATTGGTATGATCTATGCCCTCAAACTAAGTGAGGAATATTTTCAAACAACGTTTCGTATTGATGAAATAACGAAATGGTTTCAAGATATCGGTCTTCCTACTGCAGTTCCGAATGAGCTTAGTATTCACAAATTAGTTGACCGGATGAAGAAAGACAAAAAAGCGGAAAACAGAACATTACAATTTGTTTTATTAAAGAAGATCGGTCAGCCTGTTAAAGTGATGATAGACGATGAATCTGCCCTTGAACTGCTTCGATCTAGTATGGAAGGGAGTGGAGCACATTGATTCGAGGGATTAGAGGAGCAACGACAGTTAACCTTAATGAAAAAGATGAAATTATTCATGCAACGATGACGTTACTAGAACAACTAATCGAACATAATGAAATCGATCCTGCTATGGTGGCGTCCATTCAGTTTACGATGACTGGGGATTTAGATGCTGTATTCCCTGCAGAAGCAGTTCGAGCATTTAAAGGGTGGTCAAACGTTCCGTTGCTTTGCTCATCAGAAATCCCTGTTCAAGGAGCGCTACCGCTGTGTATTCGACTGTTAATGACGGTGAATACAACAATTGACCAGGATGAAATTAATCACATTTATTTAGAGAAAGCTGTGTCACTTCGTCCAGATCTTGCGAGTTGACAAATCAAATTCATCATACTAGGATAGATATAAGTTTTAGAGCAGAGGCACGATTAGGTATTACGAGTTGAGAGAGCAGAGAATAGGATAGTTGAGTTGAGGAGAGCTTAGAGGGATACGTTTATACACCCCCTGAGGTTATTAGGGGGTTTTATTATACCCTTTTTCGATATTGGTAACATTCAGACAATTACAGTCTGTTCTTTGTTATACCACATTTTTATCCTCGGATTACTCAGCTTTTCCATTCTCCATGACTAACAATGGAGAGGTGAGAAAGTTGACTTCAAATTATTCTTCTTTTCAAAGGGATTCCGAAACTTACGGGATGATCCCATTAATGAAGTCGTATTTCCTTGATACGACAACACCCATTCAGATTTTTCAAAATATAGGTAAACGAGCAAGCTTTCTATTAGAGAGTAGTGATCAAGAGTCAAGCTGGTCACGCTATTCATTTATAGGAGTAGATCCAGTCTATTCCTTGGTTGAACAAAAAGGTGTTTTCTCTGTTAATGATGTGGATGGGAATAGAATCCTTCAACGAAATGATTTCCAGTCAGGAGTAAAAGCGCTATTTGAATATTTAAATCCTAAGCTACCAGATCACGACTTCCCTTTTTATGGTGGAGCTGTTGGCTATATTGGCTATGATGCTGTTAGTCATTTTGACAAAATTCCAGTTCATCCTGACCGGGACGAAGATATGCCGTTAGTTCATTTTATGGTTTGTGAGAATTTATTAATCTATGATCATCATTTAAAGCGATTAACAGTTTGTCATCACGCCAGGGTAAAAGAGGCTTTAGATGTTGAACGAGTTTATACGGATGCTTTTTCGATTATGGAAGAACTTGTCTCTCTTGCATCAAAGACTAATCAAGGTGAAGTGATGCTTCTTCCTGAAGATGCTTCACATGAGGTGGATTTCTCTGATATTAAATCGAACTATGAAAAGCAGCAATTCTTAAATGATGTTAATAAAATAAAATCTTATATTGAAGAAGGGGATGTCTTCCAGGCGGTATTATCTCAAAGGTTTGAAAAAGATGTCACCATTGGAGGATTAGATCTTTATCGAGTTCTCAGAGTCATTAACCCATCACCATATATGTTTTATTTAAAAATGAACGATGTAGAAATCATCGGTAGTTCACCTGAGAAATTAGTTCAGGTACAAGATGGGAAAATTGAGATCGATCCAATTGCAGGGACGAGAAAACGTGGAAAAACAGCTGAAGAAGATAATGAGCTCGCTGAAGAGTTGCTTGAAGATGAGAAGGAACGAGCAGAGCACTATATGCTCGTCGATCTTGCAAGAAATGACGTTGGGAGAGTAGCGGAATACGGAAGTGTTTCAGTACCACAGTTAATGGACATTGGACGCTTCTCTCATGTGATGCACATTATTTCTAAAGTAACAGGTGTTTTGGCACCTCGATTTACTAGTTTAGATGCGGTAGTAGCCTCCTTTCCTGCAGGTACAGTTTCTGGTGCGCCAAAAGTAAGGGCGATGCAAATATTGAACGAGCTTGAACCAACTTCGCGATCCATTTATTCAGGAGCTATTGGATATATAGGATTTGATGGCAATGTTGATTCATGTATCGCCATTCGAACAATGGTGATTAAAGACGGTACAGCATACGTGCAAGCAGGAGCAGGGATCGTAGCTGATTCCGTACCTGAGAGCGAATGGGAAGAGACGCGAAATAAGGCGAGTGCTCTTATTAAAGCGATTCAGGTAGCGGAAGCTATTTTCGACAAAAAGGAGGAGCAGCTAAATGTTTAAAGAACAATTAAGCAGAATGATGGAGGGGCACACGCTGACTGAATCCATAGCAGAACAGGTCATGGATGTTATTATGGAAGGAAGAGCGAATGATGCACAAATTGCTAGCTTTCTGACCATTCTCCAAATGAGGGGAGAAACGGTTGATGAATTGACTGGGTTTGTTCGCTCCCTTCGAAACCATGTTGTTCAGCTCGATCATGGCGGATTGCCGCTAATCGATACTTGTGGTACAGGAGGGGACGGCCACTCTACCTTCAATATATCAACTGCTTCAGCCATACTTGTATCTAGTCTGGGTGTCAAAGTTGCGAAGCACGGTAATAAAGCTGTTTCCTCTAAGAGTGGTAGCGCAGATGTTCTTGATGAGCTCGGTATCCCTACACAATCAAGTCGTAGCGAAGCTGTTGCAACTCTGAAGGAAAGAAACATGTGTTTCCTATTTGCTCCGAATTACCATGTAGCTATGAAGCACGCTGTAAGTGCTCGAAAAGCGATTGGGTTTAGAACGGTTTTCAATAGCCTGGGGCCGCTAGCAAATCCAGCCGGTAGTCAGTCACAGCTAATTGGTGTTTATAGTCATGAAAAAGCATTGAAAATGGCGAAAGCATTAAAGCGTCTAGGAACAAAACGTGCTTTACTGGTGACTGGTGGGGAAGGAATCGATGAGTGTTCTATTTCCACTTACACCGATTTTGTCGAATTAAGAAATGGTGAGATCATGACTTATCGCCGCACACCAGAAGAAGTTGGTCTATCAACAGGTAACGCTCAGGATTTAGTGGTCAACACCTCAAAAGAAAGTGCGAGTTTAATTGAACGAATTTTTAACGATGAAGGAAATGAAGCTAGCACTGGAATTGTTCTCTATAATGCTGGAGCAGCTCTCTACCTTGCAGGAACGTGTGCAACTATTAAAGATGGTGTGCAGATGGCTAAAGATGCCATTATGAATGGTACTGGTCGAAAGCAACTAAATGCATTAAGCGCAAACAAGGAGTTGAATGTTCATGCTTGATCAAATTATTAAAGTGAAGCACGAAGAGATGGAACGGTTTATTATGCCGGATGATGAAAAAGTGACAAATGTTTCATTTGTGGGAAGTTTGCGTAAGCCAACGCATGAATTAGGATTGATTGCAGAAGTGAAAAAAGCATCTCCTTCAAAAGGTATTATTAACGCTAACTTTGATCCTGTAGAAGTAGCCAAGGCTTATGAAAAAGCAGGAGCGGATGCCATTTCTGTTTTAACAGATGAGTCATTCTTTATGGGTTCTAATTCCTTCCTAACAGAAGTTAAAAAGCACGTGTCTTTACCAGTTTTACGGAAAGACTTTATTATTGATAAAAGACAAATTGAAGAGAGTAAACGTATTGGTGCGGATGCTATTCTATTAATTGTGCGAGCGCTTGGCGCAACGAAGACCATGGAATTTTATGATTATGCTTCAAATTTAGGATTAGAATGCCTTGTTGAAGTACATTCCAAAGAAGAGCTTGAAGCGCTTACTGTTCAATTCACTCCAGAAGTCATTGGAATTAACAATCGTAACCTCGCAACATTTGAGACGTCTACTAAACAAACACACTCACTCAGCCAGTATATTCCTCAATCAACATTGATGATTAGCGAAAGTGGAATATCTACCTATGAGGATATTAAAGATGTGAAAAGTGCCGGTGCGAAAGCCGTATTAGTTGGTGAGGCCCTTATGAGAGATGGCACTTATGAAAAAGGAATTAAGCGTTTGTTCGGTGAAACAGTTCATGAGGAAGCCTGATCTTAAGTTATGCGGTAATCGTTCGTTAGAAGATTGGGAGAGCGTTAGAGTGAGCGGTGTCCCATATGCAGGGTTTATTTTTGCCAATAGCGTTCGGCGCGTTACAATTGAACAAGTAAAAGTCTGGTTAAACGATTATCCACCGCTAAATAATACGAAAATTGTAGGCGTGTTTGTAAACCCGGAATTAGAAGAGTTAGCACAAACGGTAAGTGAAGTTCCGCTTGATGTCCTTCAACTTCACGGTAGCGAAACGCCGGCATTTGTTGCGAAGGTAAAACAAATGACAGGTAAAACGATTTGGAAAGTAATCCATCACGGTAAATCAGCTCTAGTTGAAATGAAGCGGTTTGATGGTGTAGCAGATGGATATGTCGTAGACACGAAATTACCTGGACAATGGGGTGGGACAGGCAAACGATTTGATTGGGATTCGATTCCATCTTATCAAGCGGAAGCTGTAAGCCAAAAAGTACCTCTCTTTATTGCAGGTGGCGTAAAAGTAGATAATGTGCAAGAACTATTAAGCTATCAATTAGATGGTATTGATGTATCAAGTGGAATTGAAACGAATGATAGAAAAGATAAGGCGAAAATGAACGATTTAATCGAAAGGCTGGGATAACAATGTCAACAAGTGTACCTGATCAACGCGGAAGATATGGTAGATACGGTGGAAAGTATGTTCCTGAAACAGCTATGTATGCCCTTGAAGAATTAGAACAGTCTCTAAACGAAGCAATGGCAGATCAAGAGTTTATGAAAAACTACCATGATGAATTAAAGAAGTACTCAGGGCGACCTACACCGATTACTCATGCGGAGAATTTATCCAAAAGACTTGGTGGTGCACAAATTTACTTGAAGCGTGAAGATTTGAATCATACGGGTGCACATAAATTAAACAATGCGATTGGCCAGGCACTTTTAGCTGTTCGAATGGGGAAAGAAAAAATTGTAGCCGAGACTGGTGCAGGACAGCATGGTGTGGCAGCAGCAACCGTGGCAGCGCGTTTCGGTTTAGAGTGCAAAGTGTTTATGGGAGAAGAGGATATTAGAAGGCAGGAATTGAATGTTTTTAGAATGAAGCTTCTAGGGGCGGAAGTTGTACCAGTGTCTTCAGGCAGTCGAACATTAAAAGATGCGACAAATGAAGCAATTCGTTACTGGGTAGCCAACGTTGAAGATACGTTTTATTTAATTGGTTCTGTTGTAGGGCCTCATCCTTATCCTAAAATGGTAAGAGACTTCCAACGAGTGATTGGTGACGAATCGCGAGAACAAATGGAAGGATTACCTGATAAAGTGATTGCTTGTGTTGGTGGTGGGAGTAATGCAATGGGAATGTTCTACCCATTTCTTAAAGATGACGTTGATTTAATAGGTGTGGAAGCTGCAGGTAAAGGAATTCATACAGGGGAACACGCTGCAACGCTGTCTGAAGGACGCCTTGGAGTCATTCATGGTTCAATTACTTATCTTTTACAAAATGAAACAGGTCAAATTCAGGAGCCTCACTCCATTTCTGCTGGTCTTGATTACCCTGGAATTGGACCGGAACATGCCTATTTAAATGAGACGGGTCGCGTAACGTATGTGGGCATCACGGATGCAGAGGCGCTTGATGCTTTAAAAGTTCTTTCTGAAGAAGAAGGCATCATTCCGGCGATAGAAAGTGCTCATGCACTCTCAGAAGCTATTAAACAAGCGCAAAATATGAATCAAGAAGAACGTATTCTTGTATGTCTTTCTGGAAGAGGCGATAAAGATGTGCATACGATAATGGAGCATCTTGGAGGTGACGGAGATGAATAAACGATTTGAACAATACGTAAACGGTCGGACGGATCTTTTTATTCCATTTATTGTAGCTGGCGATCCAACAGAAGAAACAACCATTGATTTAGCACTAATGTTGCAGGAAGAAGGAGCAAACGCCATTGAACTCGGCATCCCGTATTCCGATCCATTAGCAGATGGTCCAGTCATTCAGCGCGCATCATTACGTGCGCTTGAACATGGTATGAGTCTTGAAAAGGCGATGGGTCTCGTGAAGAAAATGCGAGAAAAAGGACTTGAAATTCCAGTTGTAATATTTACTTATTACAATCTTTTGTTACAATTAGGAGAAGAACGCTTCTTCGCTTTAGTGCGAGAAAATGATATTGACGGACTTTTGGTTCCTGATCTTCCTTTTGAAGAAAGTGAAGAGTGGAGGGAAAGCTGCAATGCTAATGAGACTGCGCTGATTTCTCTGGTTGCGCCAACAACTTCAGATAAAAGACTGCAGGCGATATCGAAAGAAGCTACTGGATTTCTTTATTGCGTCTCATCACTCGGTGTCACGGGTACAAGAACTGATTTTCATTCCTCTGTATTTACATTTCTCGACCGGGTGAAAGAGCATAGTATGATTCCAGTTGCAGTTGGCTTTGGAGTATCTGCTCCTGAACAAGTTGAGAAGTTAAAAGATCACTGCGATGGCGTTATTGTTGGCAGTGCCATTATTCGTCAAGTTGAGGAACAAGTGGAAGTGTTGAAGAACGAAGCATCCCATAAAGAGGGGGTTGATCAAATTCGGTCATATGTACGAAATTTGATTTCTCCATATGGGAAAGCGAAAATTCATTCGTGAGGTGCAGTCATGATTCCAAAAAGACAAATGAAAGGGTTAACCCCTTACAAGCCAGGTAAACCAATTGAAGAAGTAAAGAAAGAACTTGGTCTTAAACAAGTTATTAAGCTTGCTTCAAATGAAAATCCATTTGGTTCTTCTCAAAGTGTGAAAGATGCGATTGAAAAAGAATTGTCGCAATTACACATTTATCCAGATGGTTATGCAGCTTCTCTCCGAACTGAGGTAGCAAATCATCTTAATGTAAATGAAGATCAGCTCGTTTTCGGTAATGGTTCAGATGAAGTCGTTCAAATTCTTTGCAGAACGTATCTTGAAAAAGGAACGAACACGGTGATGGCTACACCAACTTTTCCGCAATACCGTCATAACGCCGTCATTGAAGATGCTGAGGTTCGTGAAGTTCCTTTAATTGATGGAAAGCATCAATTAAAGGAGATGTTACAAGCTATTGATGAGAATACGCGAATCATTTGGGTTTGTTCACCTAATAATCCGACTGGAGAACACATTCCAGAGGATGAGCTATTTGCGTTTTTGAATAAGGTGCCAGAGCACGTGCTTGTGGTAATGGATGAAGCATACAAAGAATATGTGACCGCTACTGATTTTCCTGACACGCTTGCAACCCTTTCAAAATATAAAAATCTGGTCGTTTTACGTACGTTTTCTAAAGCTTATGGAATCGCTGCGTTGCGCGTTGGGTATGGTGTAGCTAACCCGGAAGTGATCGCGTCAATTGAACCTTCCAGAGAACCGTTTAATACTTCCCGCGTCGCACAAGCTGCTGCAATTGCTGCCCTAAGAGACCAGCAATTTATAGAGATGTGTCGAGAAGAAAACGAGAAGGGTCGCGCTCTTTACTATGCTTTTTGTGAGCAATATGAATTATCAGTGTATCCTTCTCAAGGGAATTTTGTTCTTATCGATTTTGGTATGCCGGCAGATGAAGTATTTGACTATCTCATGAAGCATGGGTACATTGTCCGCTCTGGTTCTGCTCTCGGCTTTCCAACTTCAGCGCGAATAACCGTCGGATCGGAAGAGCAAAACAAGGAAATCATTAGCTGTCTATCGCAATTTCTTAATGACAAGAGAACGGGACAGTCATGAGTAAAAATGTAGCAATCATCGGTCTTGGACTAATCGGGGGATCGATTGCTCTGGCAATTAAAGCAGGGCATCAGGACGCCATGATTACAGGGTTCGATGTGAATCAAAACCAGCTTGATCTTGCAAAAGCTCTTCGTGTTGTAGATGACACCGCTTCTTCTCTTGAAGAAGCGGTGCAAAAAGCAGACTATATCATGATTGCAGCTCCAGTCGTTCAAACGGAGCAAATCCTAGAACAACTTTCCTCAATAAAATTAAAGGATGGCGTCATCGTATCGGATGTGGGAAGTACTAAGCTTTCGATCGTAAGTCATGCGAAGAAAATTCTTAATCCTTCTATTACGTTTATTGGTGGGCATCCGATGGCTGGCTCCCACAAAACGGGCGTGACAGCAGCAAAATCTCACCTGTTTGAGAATGCTTTTTATATCTTAACGCCAGACGATACTGTCGATCGATCGAAACTACACGACTTAATGGACCTTTTAAGCTCTACCAATGCTACTTTTGTTGAGCTTGAAGCTAAGGAACATGATTATTTAGTCGGATTAATTAGTCATTTCCCGCATATTTTAGCTGCAAGTCTTGTGAATTTTGTTAGTGATCGAAATGATAGTCAGCGCTTTAACGTCGCAAGGTTTGCAGCTGGAGGGTTTCGAGACATTACGCGTATTGCATCAGCTAGTCCTGTGATGTGGCGTGACATTCTGTTGAGGAACAAAGATGTTTTACTTCAGATGACAGAAGACATGAAGTTAGAATTAGATAGAATTCAGGGCTATATTAAAGAGGAAAATGAGGACGGTATTTTTAATTATTTTTCGGGCGCGAAAGACTTTCGTGATGGATTACCCGTTCGCTCAAGAGGAGCGATACCGGCCTTTTATGATTTGTTCCTTGATGTACAGGATCAGCCCGGTGTAATCGCTGCTGTTACGCAAAAACTCGCAAAGGAAGAAATTTCAATTACAAACATTCGAATCATTGAAACCCGAGAAGATATTATGGGTGTGCTTCGAGTGAGCTTTCGCTCAGAAACGGACCGTGATAATGCGAAAGTAATCCTAGACCGTGATTTTGAAACATATGTAGATGATAAATAAGGAGAACGTAACTATGGAAACAATAACGAAAGCGCACAGTCTTAAAGGAACAGTCGTGATACCTGGAGATAAATCAATATCCCACCGTGCAATCATGTTTGGTTCAATTGCTAATGGCACAACCCGGATTACGAACTTCCTTCCTGGAGCAGATTGTTTAAGTACCATTTCCTGTTTTAAACAGATGGGGGTTCGTATTGAACAAGATGGCGCATCTGTTGTTGTAGAAGGGCAGGGAATTGAAGGACTCAAGGAACCTTCTCAGCTTCTCGATGTAGGAAATTCGGGTACTACTTTTCGCTTAATGATGGGATTACTTGCGGGTCGCCCATTTCACTCTGTTTTAGCGGGAGACGAGTCAATTGCTAAACGACCGATGAATCGTGTAACGGTTCCATTATCACAGATGGGTGCTGTTATTGATGGAAGAGAGGAGGGCACATTTGCACCAATCTCAATCCGAGGTGGCAATTTGAAAGGCATTACATATCAGTCGCCTGTCGCAAGTGCTCAGGTTAAATCAGGCATTCTTCTTGCTGGTTTACAAGCTGAAGGAGTTACGACTGTTTCTGAAACACACCGCTCCAGAAATCACACCGAAAATATGCTGGAGAGTTTCGGCGTAAAGGTTAAAAGAGATGGACTTTCAGTTAGTGTAGAAGGCGGTCAACAGCTAACTGCTACGAATGTTGAAGTACCTGGAGATATTTCTTCAGCTGCCTTTTTCCTTGTAGCGGGGGCAATTGTTCCAAACAGCACAATAACCTTATTAAATGTTGGTATTAACGAAACAAGGTCCGGCATATTAGATGTTCTTGAACAAATGGGTGCAGCATTATCGATTAAAAATAGACGAGTAGTCAATCAAGAGGAAGTAGCAGATCTTACGATTTGTACGAGCGATCTTCGTGAAGCAGTCATTGAAGGGGATATCATTCCACGCTTAATTGATGAGTTGCCGATTATTGCGCTTCTTGCAACCCAGGCGAATGGAAAGACAATTATTCGCAATGCTGAAGAATTAAAAGTAAAAGAAACGAATCGCATAGATGCGGTTGTGGAAGCTTTGCAAACTTTAGGGGCATCGATAACTGGTACACCAGACGGCATGGTGATAGAAGGACCTACGCCTCTTCATGGTGGGGAAGTTTCAAGTTTAGGTGATCATCGGATCGGTATGATGCTTGCTGTCGCTGGATGTATAACTGAAGGTGCTGTCGAGCTCGCATTACCTGATGCTATCAAAGTGTCATATCCTGATTTTTTTGACCATTTGAAGAAGCTTAAAGCAGGTTCCTAGGAACCTGCTATTTTGGTTTTTGTAACAGGGACTGCTGAATTTTTTTAAAAATACGCAAAATTTTCTAAAAAATCAGTTGATTTTATATCTTTTCCTGTTATACTAGACGTAGTAATGGTTTCTCTCCACTCCTATCCATATTTATTTTGTCCCTGTGTTTTGAAAGCGTTAACAAACGCTTTCTGCACAGGGAATTTTTTTCATTGGTCTTGATTAATAAATTTCCTCACTCTAGACTTACTTATTTCATGAATTTAGGCAATGAAGTTGAAGATGACGAAATTCTTGATTATGATGGAGGAGACCCATTCATTTCAGAGCTTTGTCGTAGATAACAGAAAGTGAATCATCCTTTACAGCTAAAATGAAGGGTGGCGCAATAAAAAGAGTTTATGCTTGGAGTCATCGAAATAAAATAAGTAGTGTTAGAAGGAGTTTTGGAACGTGGATCGTCTTAAACAGGCTGTCTCATTAATTGAGTCGGGAAATTTTGAAAAAGGTTTAACAGAACTAAAAGAAGTACGAAAAGAAGCTGATCATGAAAGCTTATATGATCTCTCCAACATTTACTACAGTCTTGGACTTATTGAAGATTCCAGAGACGTCGTAGAAGAGCTACTTATTCATTATCCAAATGAAGGTGAATTACTTGTACAAGCAGCGGAGTGCTATGTTGATCTTGAACAAGAGCAGGATGCCATTGCTGCTTTAAATAAAATTGATGAAAACGATGCTGCGTATCCACCCGCCCTTCTCTTATTGGCCGATCTTTACCAAACGGAAGGATTGGAAGAAGTTGCAGAGCAAAAACTGCTGGAGGCAAAGCGACTTTCTCCTGATGAACCGATCATCGATTTTGGACTTGGTGAATTCTATTTAACACAAGGCCATCATTTGAAGGCAGTTCCTTACTATGAAGCAGTCCTTGGAACCAAAGGAGAGCTTGCCAATGAAAATATTGAACTTCGATTGGCTGAAGCATTGAGCGGAAGTGGACAATTTGAAGATGCGCTTACTTACTATGAGAAGGGACTAGAGAACGCGCGTGAAATTAACGCCCTGTTTGGTTATGGTTTTACGGCGCTTCAAATCAATGAGTATCGAAAAGCAATTAATGCGTTTAATGAACTGAAAGAGCTAGATCCCCAGTATAGTACACTTTATCCTTATCTTGCCAAGGCTTATGAAGAAGAAGGTGCGATAGCTGAAGCAATTGAGGTGCTGGCTCAGGGGATTAAATTTGATGAATTTAATGAGGAGCTATATATACAAGCTAGTAGGTTAACTTTTAAAACACACGATAATGCAAGCGGAGAACAGTATTTACGTGAATTACTAGCCATTAATCCAGCGCATATAGAAGCTGCGAAAACGCTAGCCGCCTATTTGAAGACAGAAGAACGATATGAAGATATTTTGGATCTCTTGCGAAACATTGAAGAGGGAGAACAAAGTGATCCTTACCTTGATTGGTCAGCGGCAACAGCTTATGCCCAGGTTGAAGAGTATAAAGATGCCATAAAACGTTACGAAAACGCATATACTTATTTCAGACAGGATCCAATTTTTCTGGAGGAATATGGTGCCTTCCTAATTGAAGAAGGTAGAAGAGAAGAAGCAGTGAAAGCTTTCAAGCTTGCTCTAGAGCTAGACCCATCGCTCGTTCATCTTGAAGAAGAAATTTTGAGGTTTGATGAGGAAACTTTCAAAGAGGATTAAAGGTGAAGAAGGAAATGTATCTTCAATGACGAATTGTTAAATTAGGAAAATCTCAGGGAGGAATCGCTATGAGCAGCTCCGTTTCTGTCGTTGAAAAAAAAGACTTTCTGAAATGGTTTCTAAAGAAGTATCAGGTGAAGAAACGTGAATGTGTCTGGCTTTTGAATTATTTAATAAGTGATGAAGTGTTGATGGGGAATGTTCATTTTGTTGAGAACGCTGAATTTTGTCCAAAAGCACTTGTGATTTCAACGCACTGTGTAGAAAATGCGCCTTTTCGTTTTTACAAACATAACATCATTACGACAGACCCTGAAAAGTCTTTTCATGACATTCGCCTGAATCAGGACGAGCCTATTTATATTCAGCTAAACTTCAAAAGTAAAAATGTTTCTCCTCATTACGTAGCTGTTTTAGAAGAGAATCCATTTTTACCGGAGAATATGGCAGCTGATAAAAAATATTCGTTTATGGCTGAAATGGTTCTCGACGAGTCATTCACCCGTTTCAAAAAAGAATCCATTTTGAAACAAATTGATGAGGCACTGGATCGAAATGATGAAATAGCGTTTCTCCATTTAAGTAAGCAATTGAGTCATTTATAACCCCTGATTGTTCAGGGGTTTTTTGTTTGTCTTAAATATTTTGGAACGTGCGTTCTAGGAAAAATCTTCAACACTTTCTAAACAAATGATATACTAGAAAGAAATGAGAACTAGGGACGTTGAATGAATGACATTGAACAGATCGGCTTAATGAAAGGAGGGAAAGAGTTGATTCGAACCCTAGAATACGGGGATATTCCCCTCGTTAAAGAGATGCCCACAGGGATAGAAGATGATTACGTTATTCGCATCATACATAAACTAATGCAAGAAGAGAAGATGGTAGGATATTTCCATAAGGAAATGCTTGTTGGTATTGCTGGCCAGACGATATATGAAGGTGAAGCTGCTGTGCTAGGTCGATTGCGGACACATAATGATTTTCGAAAAAAAGGGATCGCTTCAGAATTAATGAATACGTTACAAATTGAGGCATTTGAAAATCCAGCTATTATCTGGGTTGGCTACGCAACAGAAGACTATAATACAGGAGGTAACTGTATAGCGCCTCATTTGAAGATGCAGCTTGAATCGCAAATTGTGTCTTCTCGTATAAGTCCACACACAATCATCGGACAAACCGTTACAAGGTCGTTTCATAGAGTGTCAGAAGAGAATAAGAAAGCTACGATCGAAAAGTATTGGAAAGAGAGTGGTCAATCATTTTTTCCTTACTCGATCTATTATCCACTTCCATACTTACCTTCTCTTTCTTCCACGTATCTTGAGCAAGTAGAGCTATTTGCTAACGATACGGGTGGATTTATGCTGGTGAAAGAAGAGAAGGGTGCTTCGTATTTGCATGTGAAGGTTTTAAATGAAACAACGCTTCATAGCAGAGAGATGTGGAAAATGGTTAACGCTTATGCGATAGAAGAAGCAAGAACCATATGGATCGACTTGCCAATACAGCAGGCTAAGTGGCTAGAACCTTATTCTCACCAAACAACTTGGTGTTTATATGGACAAAAAAGGAGTTTATACGATGAAATGGACTGAAGCAGATATTGCGTTATTTGAAAAAGAAAAAGAATATGTAGATACAGTCGTTCTTCCACTCGTTCCAATATCAATGACGAACAGTATGAAAACGATCGTATCAATGGGAGAGTATATCTCAATCATATCAAATGAATTAGAAAGACAATTAAAAGGTCGTCTTCTTTTGTTGCCTGCTTATACCTATTTAATTTCAGAGGAACAAGCTCTTAAGACGGACCGCTTGAAAAAGATAGAGCAAGAATTGCATGTTGGAGGTATTAAACATATTATCACCTTAACTGCCGATGTAGAATGGAAACAGGTGGAGGACCAAATCTCGAGTGCTTTATTATGGATGCCGGCAATTCCACTTGAACATATGGATGAACAATACAAAATGGAAACGGTCTCAGCTCAGGTAAAGCAGGTTTTACAATTTGTAACAAATACGTGGCAAAGTAATATAAATAGTTGATTTGTGGCATGCTAAAGACCAATCCGAATATTGACAGAGCAAGACTGACTACGCTATCATAGGAATGTCCTAGTTATATGTGTGTACTATTATGTCCGGCTGGACTGACTTCATAGGATAGGGGGGAAACCAATGGCGAAGAAGAAGGAAGTAACAAGACGCCAATTTCTAAACTACAGCCTGACTGGTGTCGGCGGTTTTATGGCAGCAGGGATGCTAATGCCGATGGTTCGTTTTGCAATTGATCCATTGTTAAAAGAAGGGGCCAAGCAGGATTTTGTGCCTGTTATGGACACAAGCGAGATTACGGACAAACCAGTTCGTAAAGAATTCAAAATTGACCAGGTAGATGGTTGGTATGAATCTGAAGTAACGCAATCCGCCTGGGTTTACAAAGATGAAAAAGACGAAATTGTCGCACTTTCACCTGTTTGTAAACACCTCGGATGTACAGTTGACTGGTCTTCAAATCCTGCATATCCTGATCAGTTTTTCTGCCCATGTCACGCGGGGCGTTATACGAAAGATGGTGTGAACGTTCCGGGTACACCACCACTAGCGCCGCTTGATGTTTACAACAAGAAAGTTGAAGATGGAAAACTTTACCTCGGAAAACCTGAACCACGTTAGGGGGCGTAATCTATGTTAAATAAAATCTATGATTGGGTAGATGAACGCTTAGATATTACGCCGATGTGGCGCGATATTGCAGATCACGAAGTGCCTGAGCACGTTAACCCGGCTCATCACTTTTCAGCGTTTGTTTATTGTTTTGGCGGTTTAACGTTTTTTATTACTGTGATCCAAATCTTATCCGGGATGTTCTTAACGATGTATTATGTACCAGACATTGTTAACGCCTGGGAGTCTGTATACTATCTTCAGAATGAAGTAGCATTCGGACAAATTGTAAGAGGAATGCACCATTGGGGAGCCAGTCTCGTTATCGTTATGATGTTTCTACATACCCTTCGCGTATTCTTTACCGGCTCTTACAAAAAACCCCGTGAATTGAACTGGGTAGTTGGTGTATTGATTTTCTTTGTTATGCTTGGCTTAGGATTTACGGGATATCTCTTACCATGGGATATGAAAGCGCTATTTGCGACAAAAGTTGGTCTTGAAATTGCGGTAACAATTCCTGTTGTAGGTGAATGGGCAAAGACCCTTCTAGCAGGTGGAGAAATTATTGGAGCGCAAACTCTTGCACGATTCTTTGCGATTCACGTATTCTTCTTACCAGCTGCACTCCTAGGATTGCTTGCTGCTCACTTTATCATGATTCGTAAGCAGGGTATTTCTGGCCCTCTATAAGACGTATTCTAAAGAACTTATATTAATTGACGACACAATTTTTTATACGAAGGAGGGGGACAGATGCATCGCGGAAAAGGAATGAAGTTTGTTGGCGACTCGCGTATCCCTGCGCAGAGAAAGCCTAACATTCCAAAAGATTATTCAGAGTACCCCGGCAAAACAGAAGCGTTTTGGCCGAACTTCTTGTTAAAAGAGTGGATGGTAGGTGCGGTATTCCTTATTGGGTATCTTGCTCTTACAATTGCCCATCCATCTCCGCTTGAGCGCGTAGCGGACCCTACTGATGCCACGTATACGCCGCTTCCTGACTGGTACTTTCTCTTTCTCTACCAGCTCTTGAAGTACAAATTTGCGGCTGGTGACTATACACTTGTAGGTACAGTCATTATGCCAGGTCTTGCATTTGGTGCACTTCTTCTTGCTCCATGGCTTGATCCAGGCCCTGAAAGAAGACCTGCTAAGCGCCCTGTAGCAACAGCGTTAATGCTTCTTGGTCTTATTTCAACGGTTTACCTAACATGGGAATCAGTTGTTACACATGACTGGGAGAAAGCAGCTAAGCAAGGGGAAATTGTTGAAGCTGAAGTAGACAAAGAAGCTGAAGGATATGCTATTTATTCAGGACAATCTTGTATTGGTTGTCACGGTGATAGCCTTCAAGGTGGATCCGGTCCATCACTTCTTGAAACAAAGCAAACAAAAGAATCCATTATGGATATTGCTGTGAACGGAATCGGCGGAATGCCAGCGAACGCCTTTAAAGGTTCTGACGAGGAACTTGAAAAGCTAGCTGACTTTATTGTTGAAACGTCTGAGGCAAATCAATAAAATGAAAAAAGCTGACTGTTGCAGTCAGCTTTTTTCTGATTTAGCTTGAAGATACAACTTAAACCTCTAGTAAAGGAGATCAAAATGGTTTCTCATTTTTTTTATTTACTTAAGTCAAAACCTTTTCTCGTTTTGTTGCTTCTCATCAATATACCTGGAACAATATACGGTTATTATTGGTATGGATGGCAATTAGCTGATACAGAACCAATTTTTTTATTGTTTGTTCCGGATAGTCCAACCGCAAGTCTTTTCTTTTGCTTTGTTTTGCTAGCATTCCTTTTTAAGAAGAACTGGCCGCTTATGGAAGGATTAGCTGCCGTTACGTTATTTAAGTATGGAATATGGGCAGTTGTTATGAATGCTCTTGTGATGATTGAAACGAATCAACTATCTCCTATTGCAATCATGCTAATTCTTTCACATTTAGGTATGGCGATTGAAGGATTGCTCTTTACCCCATTTTATAAAATAAAACGGTGGCATTTAGTGGTTGTAGCTATTTGGACATTACATAATGATGTGATTGATTATGTGTTTGGTCAAATGCCGCGATATTCGATCTTAAGCGAATACACATCACTAATCGGATATTTTACATTCTGGCTATCGTTAGTTTCACTTACGATAGTGTATTTCTTAGCAGTTCGAAAAGAACGGTTTAAGCTCTCGATCCAATAAGGTCGGTGGTCTACTCTTGTCCATTTCTTCATACATTGAAGTAGGAAGAAGGAGGGACAGGAATGGGTAGACGATGGCTCCTATTAGTGTTGCTTTTCACGCTCCCGGTAAATGTACACGCTTCACAGGCCGATTCGAAACAAGTCTGGAATGACATAGCCGCAAATGTCCTGGAATTTGGAAAGCAAGAGAAGTTTGATCGATCAAAAATAATGTTAGAGGAATTTTCAACCGTTTTTCCCGGTGAACAGTCAAGTGAACTTTCGAATACGGAACTTAGGGTGATACTAAATACGCATGATCGTGCACTTAAAGCTGTAACATCTATGGATAAAGCAAATGATCAGCGAATCCAGGCATTAACAGAATTTCGATTGGCGGTAGATGCTCTAGTTACGGAAGAACAGCCAATTTGGCATCAAACGAATGATCAGATTCTGCCGCTAATTCAGGAGATGGCCACTGCTATTGAACACGGAGATGTAGATGTATATAAAGCAAGTAAAGACCGTTTTTTAGGTAGTTATAGCACTATTCGACCTGCGATGGCAATTGATCTACCTCCTGAAACTCAGCAGCGACTTGATTCTCATATCGCTTTTATCGAAAAGTACGCGTCAGGACGAAATACAGAATTATCTGGTCAGATTGAAACGATGTATGATGATTTTAAAAACGCCTATGATCCATCTTATTCTGAAGAATCTTCACTCATGTGGTTAATCGTCTCAATTGGCGGTATAATTATTTTCACATTGGTTTATGTTATTTATCGAAAGTATAAAGGAGAAAAAGAGACGTTAAAAAGGAAACAGATGGATTAAATTTGAAGATCTTGTGAACCTGAAACTGTGTAATTGACTTTCAAGGTGAATTTGACTAAAATTGACGTTAATAAGAGTTTTAAAAGCAATTACACATGTGATGGAGGAATGAAAATGGCTGGTTTTCTAATATACTTCGCGCTTTTGTTAATCATTCCACTCTGGGCACAGGGCAGAGTGAAGAGCGCCTATAAAAAATATTCCAAAGTTCCTAATTCTTCTGGAATGACTGGTGCTCAAGTAGCAAGAAAAATTCTTGATGAAAATGGGTTGTATTCAGTAGGGGTAGAAGAAGTACGAGGTCACCTTTCAGATCATTATGATCCACGTTCCAAAACGGTAAGACTTTCATCAGGAAACTTTCATGGGCATTCCGTAGCGGGTGCAGCTATAGCAGCGCACGAGGTAGGACACGCGATTCAGGATGAGCAAGACTATGCACCACTTCGGTTCCGTCATACGCTTGTTCCAGTAGCGAATCTTGGTTCAAACTTTAGCTATTTTGTCATTCTTGCTGGTATTCTCATGTCTTCTGCAAACTTTATATTGCTAGGGATTATCTTTATGAGTGCAGCTGTTTTGTTCCAGTTAGTAACGCTCCCTGTAGAATTTAATGCATCTAACAGAGCGATGGAGCAAGTTGTATCCACTGGTGTGATTCGAAATGACGAAGAAAGAGAAACAAAGAAAGTATTGAATGCAGCCGCGTTAACATATGTAGCAGCAGCAGTTGTTGCGCTATTAGAATTGGTACGCTTTGTGTTTATCTTTATAGGAATGAACGAAGATTAATGAAAAATCTCGCCTAATGGCGAGATTTTTTTAGTTTATTTATTTTTTCTGTTTGGCAGTGGCGTTACTGTTCAATTGGATTTTTATTTTCATCAAGCGTAAACCCTTCACCTAGCACATCATGAACATCATTTACTGCGACAAATGCATGAGGGTCTACCTGTTTTATAATGTTTTTTAGGCGCACGATTTCATTTCGTGCTACCACGCAATAGAGAATTTCTTTTTGTAATCCTGAAAAACTTCCTTTCCCGTTTAAGACGGTCGCCCCACGATCCATCTGGCTCATAATGGTAGCGGCTATTTCTTTGTTATTCTCACTAATAATCATTGCAGCTTTTGCTGCGTATGCACCTTGCTGAATGAAGTCGATAACGCGAGCGGCTACAAAAACGGCTAAAAGCGTATACATGGCCTCTTTGTAGTTAAGATAAACAAGTGATATGGCAATGACGCAAAAATCAAAAACAAACATCGTTCTTCCCATACTCCATCCAACATATTTAGATCCAAGTCTCGCGATAATATCTACGCCGCCAGTTGTCCCTCCGTACCGAAAAATAATACCGAGTCCTACTCCTACGAAAACACCTGCAAACAGAGCGGCAAGTGTTAAATCATCTTGTAGAGGTATTGAGAGCGCTGAATAATGCTGAAAGATCCATAGAAACAGAGATAAGGAAACGGTTCCAATAATCGTGTAAATAAATGCTTTTCGACCAAGTAGCTTCCAGCCAATGAGAAATAGGGGAATGTTAAGAACAAGATTCGAAATAGCTGGGTCGATATTGAATAGAAAATAGAGTAATAGTGTTATGCCGGTGAAACCACCTTCAGCTAAATTGTTTTCCATATTGAAATGCACAAGCCCAAATGCAAAAATGGCAGAGCCTAATAAAATAAAGAACACATTTTTTGTTCGTATACCTTCCATATCCGACACTCCTAACGTATGAACCAACAATCTACATTATAATCAAATACCGAGCAGACAGCAATTTCATTCTGTTATACTCGCTATAAGGTAATGAGAGGAATTCGTGTGAAACATTTGTCAAATGTTCTTCTTTTAGCTAACATAAGAACTGATGTGAAAGGTGGAATGGTTCGTGTCTGAACGCACAATACATGAAATGCAAGAAGAGGTAGACCAATACATAAGTCAATTTAAAGAAGGATACTTTAGTCCACTTGCCATGCTTGCCAGAATGACAGAAGAACTTGGTGAGTTAGCACGTGAAATCAATCATTACCATGGTGAAAAACCAAAAAAGAATTCGGAAGAAGAACGGACCATTGAAGATGAAATGGGCGATCTTTTATTTGTGCTTACTTGTTTTGCGAATTCGTTAGATATTGATCTTAATGAAGCATTTGGAAAAGTGATGAATAAGTTTCAAACCCGAGATAAAGATCGTTGGACAAAAATCGAGAAGGAGAGTGGCGACTGATGCAAGAAGTGAAAATTGTTATTGCAGGACCAAGAGGAAATATGGGGATGGAAGCAGTAAAACTTGTCGATCGGACAGCGCATTTCACGTTAACTGCTGTTGTGGACCGTAAATCGTCTGGACAAACGGTGGCAGATATTAGTGGGCTTCCATCACTAAATTCACCTATTTATACAGATCTAGATCAATGTTTATCTGAAGTAGAGTGTGACGTTTTAATTGACTTAACAACGCCTGAACATGGGAAAAAGCATATGCAAATTGCGTTTGATCATGGAGTCCGACCTGTTGTAGGAACAACAGGATTTTCAAATGCAGATGTGGACGAACTATCAAGAACGGCAGCAGAAAAAGAGTTAGGTGCGATTATTGCTCCTAACTTTGCAATCGGTGCTGTGTTAATGATGAAATTTGCTACAATGGCAGCTAAATATTTCTCTGATGTTGAGATTATTGAGCAACATCATGACCGAAAACTTGATGCACCATCTGGAACAGCAGTAAAAACAGCAAAAATGATTTCAGAAGTAAGGGAAGAAAAGAAGCAGGGGCATGAAGACGAACGGGAGGACCTTGCTGGAGCACGTGGTGCAGATTACGAAGGCATGAGAATTCATAGCGTTCGCTTGCCAGGTCTTGTTGCCCACCAAGAAGTTCTTTTTGGAGGCGAAGGACAAACATTGAAAATTCGTCATGACTCAATGAACAGAGCGTCCTTTATGCCAGGAGTACAGCTTGCTGTTGAAACGGTTTTAAATATCGATCAGCTTGTTTACGGTCTTGAAAATATAATGGAGTAGGGGATGTTCTCATGAAAATCGCTTTAATCGCACACGATAAGAAAAAAGACGATCTTGTTCGTTTTACACTAGCTTATAAAATGATTTTAGATCCACACGACCTGTATGCGACTGGGACAACTGGAAAGCGAATCATAGATGAAACTGGTTTAAACGTGCATCGTTACCAATCTGGTCCTCTTGGTGGGGATCAGCAAATTGGTGCAATGATTGCAGAGAATGATATGGATGCAGTGATTTTCTTTCGAGATCCCCTAACAGCACAGCCACATGAGCCAGATATTACAGCGCTCATTAGACTATGTGATGTATATGATATCCCGCTAGCAACAAATATGGGCAGTGCGGAAATACTTGTCCACGCCCTGGCAAGGGGAGAATTGGATTGGAGAGAAATTGTACATGGAAGAAATAATACTTGATATACTTGCGTTTGGGGCCCACGCAGATGATGTTGAAATTGGTATGGGTGGTACTCTAAAGAAATTCGCTGAAGAAGGTAGGACGACAGGCATTTGTGATTTAACAGAGGCTGAACTTTCTTCAAACGGTACTGTTTTCACCCGACATCACGAAGCCCAGCATGCAGCTGAAATTTTGTCGGTAACAACGCGTTTAAATATGAAATTCCCTGATCGTGGATTGGGTATTTCAGATGATAAGCTTTCAGCACTAGTTAAAATCATACGCAAGAAAAAGCCGCGGATTGTTTTTGTTCCTTACTCAGAAGATCGCCACCCGGATCATGGTCAAGCGGCTCGATTAGTGGAAGAAGCCGTTTTTTCAGCGGGCATTCGAAAATATCATCCTCAATTAGGAGATGCTCATAAAGTAAGCCAAATCTATTATTACTTTATTAACGGATTCCATCGTCCTCAATTTACGATTAACATCAGTAATCAAATTGAGGCAAAAAGACAATCGCTTGAAGCGTATGAGAGTCAATTTATTCTCACGCCCGATAGTGTATCCACTCCTTTAACAAATGGGTACGTTGATAAAGTGATTCATCGAGAATATTTATATGGTAAAGAGTCAGGAGTAGAATATGCAGAAGGGTTTATTGCGAAGAATCTGCTGTGCCTAGAAGAATTTCCGTTAGGAGAAAGACGATGACATTAAAAATAGGAATTACTTGTTACCCAACTGTCGGGGGATCTGGCGTTATTGCGACAGAACTTGGAAAGATGATGGCTGAAAAGGGGCATGAAGTTCACTTTATCACAAGTAGCGTTCCGTTCCGCCTGGATACGTTTCATCCTAATATTTATTTTCACGAAGTTGAAGTCAACCAATATGCTGTTTTTCGTTACCCTCCGTATGATTTAACCCTTGCTAGTAAAATGGCAGAGGTGATTCAACGAGAAAACCTTGATCTCCTTCATGTTCACTATGCTGTTCCGCATGCTGTTTGTGCTTTCCTCGCGAAAGAAATGGTTGGAGGAGATATTAAAATTGTTACAACCCTGCATGGAACAGATATTACAGTACTTGGATATGATCCGTCGTTAACACAACTAATTCGATTTGGTATTGAAAAATCTGATCGCGTTACAGCTGTATCAAACGATCTCGTTGATCAAACACACCGATTACTTGAAACAGACAAACCGATTGACACGGTATATAACTTTGTAGATGAACGCATTTATTATCCGAAACCTCCCGCCGACTTGAAGAAAAGTTACGGCATTATGGAAGAAGAAAAGGTTATTGTTCACATTTCAAATTTTAGAGCGGTCAAACGTGTTCCTGACGTCATTAAGGTCTTTCACCGCATCCAAAAAGAAATGCCTGCAAAGCTATTGCTCATTGGTGATGGCCCTGAAATTCAAGTTGCCTGTCGACTCGTAAACGATTTAGGGTTAAAAGATAAAGTGAAGTTCCTCGGTAAACAAGAAAATGTAGCTGAGATTCTCTCTATCTGTGATCTGAAATTATTGCTATCTGAAAAAGAGAGTTTTGGTTTAGTTGCTCTTGAAGCGATGGCTTGTGGCGTACCTGCAATCGGAACGAACATAGGCGGAATCCCGGAAGTCATTGAACATGAGGTGAACGGGTTTATTGCAGAAGTTGGTGAGATAGACATCATCTCCGCTTATGCTGTGCAGTTACTATCGAATAAAGAGTTGCATAACCGAATGAGTTTGGCTGCTGTTAAAGCCGTCCAAACAAGATTTGCTTCCCAACGCATTCTAGAACAGTATGAGGCGATTTATTATAAAACGCTTCAGGGGGCACTTACTTGATTGGACTGACTGGTAGAGCTTATGAATGTTGTCTTGAGGTGCTACAACTTCTGAGGGACGCCGGACATGAAGCGTATATTGTTGGAGGCGCAGTGAGAGATGCGATACTCGGTTTACCTGTTTCTGACTTTGACCTTGCCTCTTCAGCTAAACCTGAAGAGATCATGGCTAGTTTTCATACAGTTATTCCAACAGGGATCGATCATGGAACGGTTACTGTTATTCATCATGGGTTTTCGTATGAGGTAACAACATTTAGAACTGATGTGTCTTATAATGATTTTAGACATCCAAACGCGGTTTCTTTCTTAGGTTCAATAGAGGAAGATCTCGCGAGGCGTGACTTCACTATGAATAGCCTGGCGCTTTCAATAGATGGAACACTTATCGACCTATATAGTGGACAAGAGGATCTTAAAAATCGTCTCATTCGTACGGTCGGTAATCCGGATGAACGATTTCAAGAAGATGCGTTACGGATGATAAGAGCTCTTCGATTTCAAAGCACGCTTAATTTTACACTTGACCAACAAACGGAACAAGCGTTAAAGAAACAAGCGGATTTGCTTCAATATGTTGCAATTGAAAGAATTCAAATGGAGTTCAGCAAACTACTAGCTGGAAAAGCTGTAGATCAAGCACTCCATGCACTTGTCCAGGCAAATGTTCATCTCGTTTTACCTGAACTTCAAAAAATTGAGCAATCATTTGATGAAATTCCTTTTTTGGTGAATTTAACGACAGAAATAGAGCGGTGGGCGTGGCTATCTTCCACGACTGAAAAGCCGAGTCAATTTTTAAAAAAGTGGCGATTGTCAAATCGGATTATTAAAGAAGTGGAGCATCTTTTAGTAAATGTAAAGAATGCACAAGATAAAGGGTGGAATAAGGAAACCGTTTATCATGCACTTCCAGAAGTGAAGTCATGTGAGAGACTTCGATCGGTGTTTGAAAAGCGTCGTCCATTTCTTGAAAGTGTGGAACAGATCACTTCAGACCTTACGATAACCTCCTCCAAAATGCTTGCTGTGACAGGGGAGGATATCATTGATTGGACAGAATCCTCTCCAGGACCGTGGGTTGGTGAGGCTCTAAAGCAAATTGAGCTAGCCGTAATCAATGATGAAATTAAAAATGAGAAATCCAGCATTAGAAGGTGGCTTAAACAGTGGCAGACTCAATAAGGCAGCGCCTGCTGCAAATGCTTGAAGAGCATGCAGAAAACTACGTTTCAGGTCAAATGATAAGTGAAACGCTCAACGTATCTCGAACAGCTATTTGGAAACACGTTTCAGAACTTAGGAAAAACGGCTACGAAGTTGAAGCAGTTCAAAAAAAAGGTTATCGAATCGTTTCCAGACCGGATATGCTTAGTAAAGAAGAAATTGCTCTTAAGCTAACGACTAATTTTCTAGGGAAAACCATATATACGTATCCTACTGTTGAATCAACTCAATTTATTGCCCATGATTTAGCCCATCGAGGAGCTTCGGATGGCACCATCATTGTAGCTGACGAACAAACAGCAGGGAAGGGAAGACTTGGTCGCTCCTGGCACTCTCCTAGTGGGAGCGGGATCTGGACAAGTATTATTTTGCGTCCGAAACTCCCACCTCAGAGGGCACCACAGTTTACACTGATTGCTGCGGTTAGCGTTGTACATGCGATTCGTAAGCAAACAGGACTTGAAGCAGAAATTAAGTGGCCGAATGATATTTTAATTGATGGAAAAAAAGTTGTGGGCATACTTACAGAACTTCAGGCTGAAGCAGATCAAATTAAGTCAATCATTATTGGGATGGGCATTAACGTGAATGCGAGCAAAGAAGATTTTCCGGATGAGTTAACGACCGCAACATCACTTAAGATTGAGTCTGGCAGGGATATAACACGTTCAGCCCTTCTAGCTGCCATATTAAATGAACTCGAAACGCTTTATGAAGAATATCTAAACAATGGATTTAGGATGATCAAACTTCTATGGGAAAGCTATGCGGTTAGTCTAGGTCGTAAAATAAAAGCAAGGACGTTAAATGGGGTTATCGAAGGCCTTGCAAAAGGGATTACAGAAGAAGGTGTTCTGCTTTTAGAAGATGAAAGTGGGAAGATGCACTATATTTATTCTGCAGATATTGAAATCTGTTAACGATTGTGTCACATTTTCTGCTATACTAACAGGTGTAAGGGCGGTATCTGATTAGAGCCGCACCATTTATTCTTACTAAAATAATAGTCTGCCTTGATCCGTATGGACTGGGACAGAGGGATAAAACCGATGAAGTAATCTCCTAACGTGGAGTTTTGCGGCAAGTCTATGTGTACATAGACTGATGGGATACCCCTGTCTGCTGCATTTCCATGTTAGGAGGTTTTTTGTGCGGTGAGATGTTCCTCTAAAAAAAGGAGGAAAAAGATGAAAACGACAAGCGATTTTAAAAAGATGAAAGTAAAGAAAGAGCCAATTGCGATGCTAACCGCATATGATTATCCTTCAGCAAAACTAGCAGAAGCAGCAGGGGTGGATTTGTTGTTAGTAGGTGATTCGGTAGGCATGGTTGCACTTGGGTACGATTCAACTGTACCGGTTACGATGGATGATATGGTTCTTCATACGAAAGCAGTAAAACGTGGAGCAACGCATACATTTGTAGTAACAGATTTGCCCTTCCTTACCTATCATAGTAATTTTCAAGAAACGCTTGCTCATGCGGGAAGACTTATGCAAGAAGCCGGAGCTCATGCAGTTAAGCTTGAAGGCGGTGGGGAAGTTATTTCACAAGTTAGAAAGTTAACTATAGCAGGTGTACCGGTTATGGGACATTTAGGGCTAACACCACAATCTGTAGGCGTATTAGGTGGTTATAAAGTACAGGCAAAAGAATCTGATAGTGCCGCTTTACTCGTTAGAGAGGCAAAAGCAATCGAAGAAGCAGGAGCCTTTGCACTTGTATTGGAATGCGTCCCTCAACAGCTAACGGAAATTGTGGCGGAAGAACTTTCTATCCCAGTTATTGGCATAGGTGCGGGTGTTCAGGCAGATGGGCAAGTCCTCGTTTATCACGATGTAATCGGATATGGTACTGGCCATGTACCTAAATTTGTGAAGCAGTATAGTCATGTTTCAAACGTTATTTCAAAAGCCATTGGTGAGTATGTTTCAGAAGTGAAAGAACGTCAATTTCCAGAGCATAAGCACTCTTTTAATATGAAGGAAGAGCAGCTGTCAGGGATGTACGGAGGGACGAGATCATGAGAATCATAACGACGATCAACGAAATGCAGACTTTTTCTAAAAAAACGTTAAGATCGGGCAAGACGATTGGCTTTGTACCTACGATGGGTTACCTTCATGAAGGACATATGAGTCTTGTAGAAGAAGCGTTGAAACAAAATGATTGCGTTATCATGAGTGTATTTGTGAATCCTTTGCAATTTGGTCCAAATGAAGATTTTGATCGTTATCCGAGAGATTTGAAACGCGATGAACAACTTGCGAAACAGGCGGGAGTAGACATCCTGTTTTACCCAAATGTGAAAGAGATGTATCCAAAACAACGTACCACACGATTAACCGTTCAAGAACGTGTCGATACATTATGTGGCGAAGCAAGGCCAGGCCATTTTGATGGCGTGGCTACCGTCGTTATGAAATTGCTTCAGATCGTTCTCCCAGATCGTGCCTACTTTGGTATGAAAGATGCTCAGCAAGTAGCCGTGATAAAAGGGCTTGTGGAGGATTTTAACGTTCCAGTTGAAATCGTCCCGTGTCCAATTATTCGAGAGGAAGATGGGCTTGCGAAAAGCTCGCGTAATGTATATTTAACGCCTACTGAACGAGAAGAGGCCATTCAGTTGTCAAGAAGTCTTGCTGCTGCAGCAAATGCGATTGAGCGTGGGGAAACGAACCCAGCACGTATTAAAGAATTGATGATTTCTTATTTAAACCAAACATCTGGAGTGATTGATTATGTCGAAGTTCTTTCTTATCCAGCGTTAGAAGCCATTGATGTGGTGAAAGAAAATATTATTGTAGCCGTAGCTGTTCAATTTACTGCTGCACGACTCATAGACAACAAGGTTACAACAAGAAATGAAATTGCGATAGGAGTGTAGAAGATGTTTCTAACAATGATGAAGGGTAAAATTCATCGCGCCCGTGTAACGGAAGCTAATTTAAACTATGTGGGAAGCATTACGATAGACGAAGACATTATTGAAGCTGTAGGCATGCTTCCGAATGAGAAAGTTCAAATTGTAAATAATAATAATGGTGCAAGGTTAGAAACATATATTATTCCTGGTGAAAGAGGATCGGGAGTTGTTTGTTTAAATGGAGCAGCTGCACGACTTGTTCAAGAAGGAGACGTAGTAATTATTGTTGCTTACGCTATGATGAGTGAGGAAGAAGCGAAACAATATACGCCGCGCGTAGCCATAATGAATGAGCATAATACGATCGTTGATATGATTGGGCTAGAGCCTGAAGCAACAATTTTATAAGAAAATGCTCTGGACTTTGTCCAGGGCATTTTTTTGAAGGGTGATATGGAAAGTTCTTCTCCCATGCGTGCTCTCAGATATAGAACGCTTCCTTCTAAAGCAAAGCGGGACTATGTTTTAGAAAGCTATTAGGTAAATGGAGTTCAAATGAATAAGAAATTATTTTCCGTTCAAGAGAAAAAATGATAAAGTAATGAAGGTAACCGCTTGAAGGGTTGAAGCAACTGAGGTGAAAACGTATGAATCGATATACCATAATAGATTTTGAAACGACAGGAAACTCCCCTAAAAATGGGGATCGAATCATTCAGATAGGATTAGCAGTTATTGAAGATGGAGCGATTGTTGATCGGTATGCATCATTTGTAAACCCTGAGAAATCACTTCCTCTATTTATACAACAATTGACAGGGATAACGGATGAAGATTTGAAAGATGCACCATTATTTGAAGAGGTGGCTCCAGAGCTTCTCAAACGTTTGGATGGGGCTTATTTTGTCGCCCATAACGTACGATTCGATCTTAACTTTATGAATGCGCAGCTTGATGTGAGTGGATATGATCCGTTTACAGGACCAACGATTGACACGGTGGAACTTGCGCGGATTTTATTGCCAACGGCAGAAGCATATAAATTATCTTCACTTGCAGAATATTTAGAAATTCAACATGATAATCCCCATCAAGCAGATAGTGATGCTGAAGTTACAGCTGAACTATTGCTCTTTCTTTTTGATAAACTGTATGGTTTACCACTTGTAACACTCGAACAGTTAGCGGAGCTTTCCACTCGACTATCGAGCGATATGGAAGTGGTCTTACATGAGATCATGCAAGACAAAAAGAATAGGATTGAACCAGAAGGCAATTTTGAGATCTTTCGAGACATTGCGATTAAGTTACAAGAACAAACCAGTGAATTGGATTCACCCCATCAATCGATTCAATTTGAGCATGCACAAAAAGAGTTTGAACAAAAAATGGCTGAAACAATTCCGGACTTTGAAGTGCGAACGGGTCAAAGCGATATGATGAAGCAGGTAGCTCATGCCTTTGATACAAATCAACATATTCTCATTGAGGCAGGGACAGGTATAGGTAAGTCATTAGGTTATTTACTACCTGGAGTTGTTCATGCTAAGAACTCCGGCAAGCCAGTTGTTGTTAGTACCCATACGATTCAATTACAAGAACAGCTGCTACAACGGGATCTGCCTTTTCTTCGTGATATTTTGCCATTTTCCTTTAAAGCTACGATTATCAAAGGAAGAAGTCATTATTTAGACTTAACCCGATTTGAACAACAGCTACATTATGTTGAAGAAGACAATTACGATACGATTTTAACAAAGGCACAAATTCTCGTCTGGCTACTTGAAACGGATTATGGGGATGTGGAAGAGTTAAACCTTTCTAGCGGTGGAAAGATTTTCTGGCATCAGGTAAAAAGTGATGCAGCCGTTTCCGCTAATCA
This sequence comes from Bacillus sp. Cs-700, assembly GCF_011082085.1. Classification (NCBI taxonomy): domain Bacteria; kingdom Bacillati; phylum Bacillota; class Bacilli; order Caryophanales; family Bacillaceae; genus Bacillus; species Bacillus sp. Cs-700. Next base: position 835,836 of record NZ_CP041063.1, on the reverse strand, counting down.
CCGTTCTCCATGGTTTTCGCGTGACTTTTATCATCGAAGAAAACGCTTTGCCATGAATGCGGATTTAATCATTACAAATCACGCTTTATTATTCAGTGATTTAATTAATGAGCATCAGTTATTACCCGCTTATCAGCAGGCTGTGATTGATGAAGCTCATCATCTTGAGGATATTGCTACTGAGTTTTTTGGCATCAAAACCGATTATTTCTCGATTCTACAGGGATTTGTCCGAATGGGACTTAAGGATGGCGACGGAATTTATGGAAAAGTTCTAAGCATTTTGAAAAACCTGGAAGTCGAAGTAGAAGAGACAAAAAATGAAATTGATGCATATGTGAAAACGATTCTTGGAGATGTTGATGAACTTTTTCGTATGCTTCATCGTTACGTACAAAAAAATATTCATCGTTCAAATGAAATTGGTCGATTAAGCTATCGGATTACAGGTGAGAATGGCTCAGCATGGGAAGCGATTCAGGAAGCAGCCCATCGCTTGGTTTTCTATTTGAAAGATCTTGACAAATCATTAAAAAAGCTAGAGAAAGAACTTGATTTAAAAGAAGATGAGCTAACGAGAGAACAGTTAAATACGTCTGCTGACTTTAAAGGCATTCATGCTTCTGTTTTAGAGGAGCTTTCAAAAGTTGACTATCTTCTTCTTAATGAAAGTGAAAACGATGTGAAGTGGGTAGAAATTGATCCTAAAGGATCGTTAAATTCGGCATTTTTGTTCAGTAGACCAGTGGAAGTGGGTTCCCTACTTTCAAGCGACTACTTCGGAAAGAAAAAAAGTATATTGTTAACATCCGCTACGCTTACTGTAAAGAATTCATTTGATTATATTACGAAGCGACTTGGTTTGGAAGAATTTGGGCCGCTCATTCACCAATATCATTCACCATTTGATTATAGTGAGCAAGCACGACTGATGATACCTACAGATTTGCCTATGATTAAAGATGTATCGGATGTTCAGTTTGTTGAACATATTACGGATGCGATTCTTCAAATTGCCCGTGTCACGAGGGGAAGAATGCTTGTTTTGTTTACATCTTACGACATGCTTAAAAAAGCACATCATCGGATGAAAGAATTAATCGCTCATGATGAACTAACGTTGATTAGTCAGGGTGTTGATAGCGGAAGCAGGGTCAGGCTAACAAAGAATTTTAAAGAAAGTGAAGACGCGATTTTGTTTGGTACGAGTAGCTTCTGGGAGGGCGTGGATATTCCAGGAGAAGATCTAAGTTGCCTTATCATCGTTCGCCTTCCATTCTCGCCACCTGACAACCCCGTTTTTCAGGCGAGATCAGAGCAATTGAAAAGTTCGGGTGGTAACCCATTTATGGAACTTTCGCTACCTGAAGCGATTATTCGCTTCAAACAGGGGTTTGGAAGGCTCGTTCGCTCGCAGCGTGATCGAGGTGCAGTATTTATATTCGATCGCCGCATCATTTCGACAAGGTACGGTCGATTATTTGTAAAATCCTTACCGGATGTCCCGTTAATTAAAGGGACAACAGAAGAATTGGTAAATGAACTAGATCTCTGGTTATAATGCACATCTTCATCACAAACTACTTCTATGAGGAGGGATTGTGATGAAGAAATTACTTGTGTTGATGATAAGTACTTATATTCTTATGCTAGGTGCAACGAGTGCTGAAGCCTCAATTCAATCTGTTGACCTTCATTTAAGAAATCATGAAGTGGCAGTGACGTTTCTTGACCTTTCAACTGGAGAGGCCATTCTTCTTCAATCAAAAGAAAATGGAGCGGTGCTAATTAATACAGGTAGTTCTCATTCCGAACAGGAGTTAATCGATCGGCTGAAAATGTTTAAAGTAAAGGAAATTAGAAAAGTTTTACTTACCAATGCGGATGAAGCTTATACAGGGAATTTTTCCAACTTGCTTCACTATTATGATGTGAAAGAAGTGTTTTTATCAAAAGGAGTAGAAACGGCTTTTCTTTCATCTATTCCATCACACATTCAAAAACAGCACATTCAAGAAAACCAACAGCTTGAGCTGATGGAGGATGTGAATGTAGAAATACTGAACATCTCTAAGACAGGTTCCGTTACTTTTATGCTATCCTTAGGAAGTCAGGATTTATTAATGATGGGGGAAACAAATCTTGAACTTGAAGAAGAAATTGCCTCTTCCGGGAGAGCGGTAGAAGTTTTGAAAGTGGCTAATTTTGGTGCTGGAAATGGCAGTTCATCCGAATTTCTAAGTGCAATTGATCCACAAATGGCGGTTATCTTTCGTCATAACAACATTGACGTAAGTGAATCAGTACTCGAACGTTTGAACGAAAGCTGGACGGACGTTTACTATCCTTATCGAATCGGAAGTGTGACCCTTCGTATTCAAAATGATCGCTATGATGTCATCACTCTTCCTACAAAAGAAACAAGATAAAAGTTTCCTCATCGAAATTGTTGCAAAAAAACGGAACTTATTTAAAAATAGGAAGAGAAAATGTTTTTTATAAGGTTTGGATAAGAAAGCAACATAAAAAATAGCCTGCGCATGGCGCAGGCACTGTTGGAAGTGGAGCAGATTTAATGCACCGTCTCTGACGGTACTTATAGTTTGTCTCACCTTCTGCCATCTATAAGTAGTAAATTTATCCCGGAGTAAGCGCAGTACTCCACATAGGCCTCAACACATATAGCACAGGGAGATGACAGGAATGGAAAGCAACATTGAAGTTTTATCGACAGTAAAAGTGAGTAAGTCCCTTGATATTTACAAAATTGTAGATTCGTTAAATCGTACATTAAAAGAAAAAGACCTTATGTTTGGGCTTGCACTTGATGAAGAAGATCAGGATCAAATGATTTTCACGATCTATCGTACATAATAGGGTGATAGTATGCGACTGATAGGAATTATTGCTGGTGTTATTGTAGCACTGATGATTTGGCAAGGAGTCTCTTTTTATAACGCTATTACGAATCATCCTGATAAGTTAGAGGACAAAGCGATTGCTCGAGCTGAATCTGAAGCAGTGATCGAAGAAGTCGATAATGCCGTCCAATATCATGGGACGAGTGATGCATATGTCGTCTTACAAGGAAGCGATAAGAACAAGGATGAGGTTTACGTTTTTGTACCAGACAACGATCAACCTCTTGTAACAAAGAAAGTGGAGGAAGGCGTTAGTGCAGAAACGGTTAAAAAGAAATTGAATAATGAATTTTCTCCACAAGAGATTATTAATATTAAACCAGGTATTGAAGTGAATCAAGAAAAGAAACAAGTACTCGTATGGGAAGCAACGTTTATTGATACCGACAATCGCTATACATTTGCCTATTATTACTTTAGTAATGGGGACTATTGGCGCTCGAGGTCGATTAAACAAAATTAATGTACTTAAGGGAGGAAGAGAAATGCAATTATCAACTCGTGTAGCAGCTCTGACACCATCTGCCACTTTAGAAATCACAGCAAAAGCAAAAGCGTTGAAAGCTGAAGGTCATGATGTAATCGCACTTGGTGCAGGGGAACCTGACTTTAATACGCCTTCACATATTCTGAATGCAGCTAAGAATGCAATGGATGAGGGACTAACAAAATATACGCCTTCAGGTGGTATTCTTCCTCTAAAAGAAAGTATTATCGCAAAGTTCCAGGAAGATCAAAATATCGCTTACAATGCTGATGAAATCATTGTGTGTACTGGAGCGAAACATGCGCTTTATACCTTGTTTCAAGTAATCCTTGATGAAGGTGATGAAGTCATTATTCCTACACCTTACTGGGTAAGCTATCCTGAACAAGTAAAGCTAGCTGGCGGAAATCCAGTTTATGTAGAAGGTAAAGAAGATCATGCATTTAAAATAACTGTGGCGCAGCTAGAAAAAGCGGTAACGCCTCAAACAAAGGCGGTTATTATTAATTCTCCTTCAAACCCAACCGGGTCGATCTATACACCTGATGAGTTGAAAGAAATCGGTGCTTTTTGTTTAGAAAACAATATTCTTATTGTTTCTGATGAAATTTATGAAAAGCTCGTTTATGATGGAGCAAAACATACTTCTATCGCAGAACTCTCTACGGAATTAAAGGAACAAACGATTATCATTAATGGCGTATCTAAATCTCATTCGATGACTGGATGGAGAATTGGGTATGCAGCAGGACGAAAAGAAATCATTAAAGCAATGACGAATTTAGCTAGTCATTCTACATCAAACCCTACATCCATTTCGCAGTATGCTGCTTTAGCAGCTTACGAAGGGTCACAGGAACCTGTAAATGAAATGAAAACAGCATTTGAAGAACGATTGAACACCGTTTATGAAAAACTGAATAATATTCCAGGATTCACTTGTGTGAAACCTCAAGGTGCTTTTTACTTGTTCCCTAACGCAAAAGAAGCAGCAGAGAAAACAGGGTATGAAAATGTTGATGCTTTCGTAAAAGGACTTTTAGAAGAAGAAAAAGTAGCGCTTGTTCCTGGCTCAGGATTTGGTTCGCCTGATAACGTCAGACTATCTTACGCAACATCACTCGAAGTCTTTCTTGAAGCCATTGTTCGTATCGAGCGCTTCGTAAGAACCAAACAGGCTTAAGCGAGTTGTTCAATATACAAATTATCGGTATAATAAATACCGAACATTTGATTTAGCCATCTTAATAAATAGATGCATGGCGCTATTCTCATTAAGGATGGAGAGTGTGCGCCAATTTTTTCTAATCAGTTGGAGGGAAATAAGCAGTGAAAACGACGATTTCAAACGTAAATAAACAGGTTGAACAAACCGTTACAATTGGTGCCTGGTTACATAATAAACGTTCTAGTGGTAAAATCCAGTTTCTTCAGCTTCGCGATGGTACTGGCTTTATCCAAGGAGTTATGGTTAAGAAAGAAGTTTCTGAAGAAGCATGGGAAACAGCGAAAAATCTTACACAGGAATCATCCGTTTGGGTAACAGGCGTGGTGCGTGAAGATGACCGATCGCAATCTGGCTTTGAATTAACTGTCACGAACGTGGATCTTATTCACGAAGCTGTCGATTATCCAATTACCCCAAAAGAACATGGTACTGAATTTTTAATGGATAATCGTCATCTATGGATCCGTTCAAGACGTCAAAATGCGATTCTTCGCATTCGAAATGAAATTATTCGCGCTACGTACCAGTTCTTTAACGAAAATGATTTCGTTAAAATTGACCCGCCTATTTTAACAGGAAGTTCGGCAGAAGGCACAACGGATCTCTTCCATACGAAATATTTTGAAGAAGATGCTTATCTTTCTCAAAGTGGACAACTTTACATGGAAGCAGCTGCAATGGCTTTTGGACGCGTTTTTTCCTTTGGTCCAACGTTCCGTGCTGAAAAATCAAAAACCCGTCGTCACTTAATTGAGTTCTGGATGATTGAACCTGAAATGGCGTTTATGGATCACGATGAGAGTCTTGAGGTTCAAGAACAATATGTGAGCTTCCTTGTGAAATCAGTACTAGATAATTGTCAACTAGAATTAAAAACCCTCGAGCGAGATATTTCAAAACTTGAAGCGATTCAAGCGCCGTTCCCACGTATTTCTTACGATGATGCCATTACTTTATTGAAAGATAAAGGATTTACGGATATTGAGTGGGGCGAAGACTTTGGTGCACCTCATGAGACAGCCATTGCTGAAAGTTTCGAGAAGCCAGTCTTTATTACGAACTACCCGAAAGATATTAAGGCCTTTTATATGAAACCAGATCCTGAACGCGAAGAAGTCGTTTTATGTGCTGACTTAATTGCACCTGAAGGCTATGGTGAAATTATCGGAGGTAGTCAACGAATCGATGATTTATCTCTTATGGAAAAACGCTATGAGGAACACGGCTTAACAGACGATGCTTATAAGTGGTATCTTGAACTGCGTCGTTATGGTTCTGTTCCACATTCAGGATTCGGTCTTGGTTTAGAGCGAACGGTTGCCTGGCTATCAGGTGTGGAACATGTTCGTGAAACAATTCCGTTCCCACGTCTTTTAAATCGTCTATATCCATGATAAACTAACAAAGCTGACGCTTCTTTCGTTATGAGAGAAGCGTCTTTATCTGAAAAATTGCCGAAATTAGAAGCATTTAAAGTACCAAAGATGGATATTGTTAGAGGATAGATTAAAAAATGTATTGCACGTAGCAAAGGCATTTTTTTCTACTCCCATCACAAAATGCCGGCATGCTATAATGAAAGGTAGAGGTGGATGGGATGAAGAAGGAACAAATCATTCATATGATGAACGAAGGAAATGTTTCAGTACCAAGATTGTTGTTAAACCACTATGTTCACATTGGTTTGCAAGAAGAGGATACTTTCTTTTTAATTAAGCTACACAGTTTTATTGAACAGGGAAACACTTTTCCAACGCCAGAAGAGCTTGCATCAGCGATGACCTATTCGCCTCAAGCTTGTTTGGATAAAATACAGCAGCTGATGCAAAAAGGTGTTTTAACAATTGAAGAGCACCAGAATGATCTGAAAAGTTATTATTCAGAGGCCTATTCGCTTCTTCCATTGTGGGAAAGAATTTTTAAAGCAATCGAGCAGGAAGAAGCAGAAAAATCTGCAGCGAAAAACATGGAGCAGGAAGAAAGTCTTTATACGTTATTTGAGCGTGAGTTTGCAAGGCCGCTTTCGCCAATTGAATGTGAGACGCTTGCGATGTGGATTGATGCTGACAAGCATGATGCAGAGCTGATTAAAGCAGCGTTAAAAGAAGCTGTGCTTGGTGGTAAGTTAAACTTCCGCTACATTGACCGAATTCTTTTTGAATGGAAACGAAATGGCATCAAAACGGTAGAACAGGCGAGGGCCTATGGCGAAAAGTTTCGAAAGCATCAGTACGATAAAAAATCGCCTGCTAAAACAGAAACGAAAAATGATTCAAATCAAAGTGCGCCAATCTATAATTGGCTTGGACGATAAATATGCATCAACAAAGCGGAAGTGTGGCTTCCGTTTTTTGTTTGTGAAGAAATAAAAATAGCTGCGAACGGAAGAAAGGAAGTTGGACTGTTGTTAACGAAAGCCCAAATACAAACTGTTCTTGAAACAATGGGAGAGATGTTCCCTGATGCGCATTGTGAATTGAATCATTCAACACCTTTTGAACTTGCCATTGCTGTGGTGTTATCGGCTCAGTGTACAGATGCTCTTGTTAATAAGGTAACGCCGGGTCTATTTGCGAAATACAATGGGCCAGAGGATTTTCTTCACGTGCCAATTGAGGAGCTAGAAAATGATATAAGACGCATTGGCTTGTTTCGAAACAAAGCAAAAAACATTAAAAAGCTAGCAAGAACCGTCGTAGAGGAGTACAACGGTGTCCTTCCTGAGACGAGAGACGAATTAATGGCGTTAGCTGGTGTAGGCCGAAAAACTGCAAACGTGATTGCTTCTGTTGCATTCAACGTACCTGCGATTGCTGTTGATACGCATGTTGAGAGAGTGAGCAAGCGTCTCGGAATTTGCAGATGGAAGGACTCAGTACTTGAAGTAGAAAAAACGCTCATGCGGAAAATTCCAGAAGAAGAGTGGTCTGTGGCTCATCATCGCTTTATTTTCTTCGGAAGGTACCATTGTAAAGCGCAATCTCCACAGTGTGACATTTGTCCGCTATTGGAACTATGTCGAGAAGGACAAAAACGAATGAAGCAGCGAGCGCGTGGTAAGTAAAGAATGGTTAGCGGTGATGTAAATAAGTAAATAAGAAAGAAAAGCCCACTCTGCATATACGCAGAGTGGGCTTTTCTTTCTTATTCGTTTTCATTTGCAGGTGGAGCATTAGCTGGAGCGTTACCCTCTGGAGCGGGTTCTTCAGTATTCTCGGTATCTTCAGGATTATCAGGCTCAGTGGTTCCAGCATTGTTACCAGAACCATCTTCACCATTACCTCCTGAACCGTTATTGCCCTGGTTCCCTTGATCCTCTCCATTGCCAGCATTTCCACCCTGGTCATCAGCAGGGGGCTGTTCTTCATCTCCCTGGTTGCTTTCGGTGTCGCCGCTACCGTCTTCACCTTGCTCACTATTTCCTTCTTCAGGTGGCGTTTCGCCTTCTTCTTCAGGATTTTCTTCTTCTGTCGGCTCTTCAGGCTCCTCTGATTCTTCTTCCTTCGGAACCGATACAGAAGTTTCAGCTGGTTTCGTTGAAACGCCTGAATCTGAGACGGCTGTTACTTTAAATTTATATTCGCTACCTTTTTCAACATTTTGTACGGTAAATCCAGTGTCACCCGTTTCCGTCAACCCTTGATAGCCACCGCCGTTTACAGCCATTTCGACTTTATAGGTGAAGGATTTATCTTCACCAGGCTGCCAAGAGAGGGCAATGCTATTAGAATCAGCATTATACTGGGCAGATAGACCTTTTACGCCATCAGGTTGTTCGTATTTGGTAGACGTTTTTTCTGGGGTGCTTCCTTTTACAAAAAGTTCATACACGATTTGATCTTTCGGTGTGTAGTCACTTGGAAGAAGCCCTGTGCTTTTTTCTACGCCAACTTCTACAACAGAATCAGGTTTCTGGAAGTCAGCGGTGTTAACCCCTTCTGATACTTGACTCATAATTTCTTTAAATATCAGTTTAGACGTATCGTCTTCCCCTTTATTTGAATCAAGATAGTGGGCATTAGGTTCGTTGTATCCTGTCCAAACGGCCATCGAGTATTCAGTCGTATATCCAGCAAACCAGGCATCTTTTACAATTCCTGAGGTAGGAAACCCTTGTTGCTGAACGACAGCCGAATCGTGGTTCGTTGTACCAGTTTTACCGGCAACAGGTAGACCAGGTATTTTGGCATCCGTGCCTGTTCCTTCATCGACTACTGATTTTAGCATATCGCTAATCATATAAGCGGTATAATCATTCATTGCCTTCTCCGGTTCAGGCTCAAGATTAATTTCTTTTCCATCCGGGAAGACCACTTTTCGAACGGTATGTGGTTCGTGGTACGTTCCACCATTACCAAATGCCGCATATGCACCAGTCATTTGAAGGGGAGAAGTACTAAATGTTCCAATCGCAGCGGTAGGAACCATATCCTCATCTTTTAGCCCCATACCAAGTTTATTAGCAAACTCTTGAGCTGGTTCCTCTCCAATCTCAAGGAAGGTGTTTACAGCGGGCACGTTATAAGACATTTCAAGAGCACGTCTCATTGAAACCTGACCACGGTATTCGCGGTCCCAGTTTCGGATATTTGCATCACCTATTTGTAATGGCTCATCTTTAATGGATCGGCCAGTTGACCACTGCTTGTTTTCAATGGCAGGTCCATAAGCAATGATTGGCTTAGCCGTTGATCCCGGCTGAAACTGGCCAGTTGTAGCGTACGTGATGACACTCTCATCTTTCCGAGTTTCACCAATTGCACGAATGGAACCAGTTTTCGTATCCATTAGGACAAGACCTGATCGCATATCTTCATTGGAATAGGGATAGTTTGCAATCACGTTAGACGTAATATCCTGAGCGCGAGTATCAAGTGTTGTATAAATTTCAAGTCCACCTGAGTAAATATCTTTTTCAGAAATATCATCTCGATCGCGCAGTTCTTTGACAACTTGGTCCATAAAGACTTTATATTGATCGTTTTCTTTCTCTTCCGTAAGGGCTACAATCATATCACTAACTTTTTCAGCCTGATATTTATCAGCTTCTTCGGCAGTAATAACACCTTGCTTTTCCATTAAGCTAAGAACAACATTTCGACGCTGTTCAGCTTGATCTGGATATTCATATGGATTGTAGTAAGTAGGACGTTGTGGTAGACCTGCAAGAAGTGCAGCCTCACCTGGTGTTAATTCTTCTTCAGTAATATTTTTACCAAAGTACGTTTCGGCGGCATCGACAACGCCCCATGCTCCGTTACCGAAATAAATTTTATTTAAATACATTTCGAGAATTTGATCTTTTGAATATTCTTGCTCAAGCTTAATGGATAAATAAGCTTCTTGGACTTTTCGTTCTAACGATTTTTCAGATGTTAAAAGAGAGTTTTTAATTACTTGTTGCGTAATTGTACTGGCTCCTTCAGCTCCAAAACCGTTTGTAATGTTTGCAAGAACGGCTCCACCAATTCTTCTTGGGTCAATACCAAAGTGTTCATAGAAACGAGTATCTTCAACTGAGACAAACGCATTTTTTAGAACATCTGGTATTTCATCGATTTTTGCTACTTCTCTTGCATCAGCGCCTTCGATTGTTTGAACCTCTTCATCATCTCGGTCAAGAATGACAGATGACTGTGGATTTGTAAGCTTATCAGGATCAAGCTCCGGTGCACTATTAATATAGGCAATTGCTGTTATGCCTCCAGCGACCAAACCGACTAGAAATAAAACAACTAATGTAAGAAAGATTTTTTTGAAAATGCTTTTCTTACCTGATTTTTTGGGAGCTTTCTGCTTCTTACTACTTGTTTTACGTCTTTCTTGACGTGATTGATATTCACTCATGAATATTCCTGCCTTTCAAACCTGTACTAGTAATAGGATTCGAATGAATCCATTGTTTTATGAATTAAATAGAAGACTTCATTAGCTGAAATACATTTTATCAATAATTTTCAGATAGTCAATGCGTGGTTGAAAGGTATATGGGATATGTGTGCCTTCTTTTTCAATCTCTTCTTTTTTAATTGATTTCCTGCCGCCGTCTTTCATTGATTGCCAATGAGAAAAGAGAGCAACTGCGTCAAGTAAAAAAACCTCATCGGTTATTGAAAAGCGGAGAAGGACAAAGCAAATTCCATCATGATCATGTACTTGCTTCATATGACTGATCTGATGTTCATGAAAATTATTTAATGGAAAGGACGTCTTGTTCTTCGTTTCTTTGGCTTCAAAATCGATGTATTTTCCTTTATAGACTCCATTATAATCGGTAGTCGAAGCCTGTTTGAAGTAAGCTTCTTTAATAACAGCCGCACTCCGTTTCGGATAATCAACATTAACAATTTGTACTGGCGTAGGCTTTTTGTGAATAACGGCTTTACCTGTTGAGAGATAATACGTATTACTCTGATTAATATCCTCTTCTAGTGTCATACCTCGATTGCTATATGACTTTTGTTTTTGACTTGACAGCTGATTCTGAGCCGAAGGGACGTACGGCTTTCCGTTCGGATATCGAATCGGCACGTTAATCATCCTTTCTATTTCGAAGGTGCACTGAATCTATTTTACTTTACTTAATACGAGTTGTACGACAAAAATGTTTCAAGCAGGTGAAAAATGTTGTGAAAAACGCGTTGGAGATCATTCGTCAAATTAGAAGAGAAACGAAAAAGTGGAATAGGGATAATATTTCACGTACCGTATTTTATCATCACTATTATAAACGGAATCCAGAAATTAAATGGGCATTTCTAGCGTCAATGGTTTCTCGGAATGCAGGTTGGAGTATGTGTGATCTACAGGGAGAGTGGTTTCCAAAAGCATTAACGAAGAAACAATTAATCAACTTCTTCATGACATATGAACGCGCGAATTGGACAATATTTGATGATGCAGCGCCACAGCTTATGCTATATGAAGTTAGCAAAAGAAGAAATAAACCTTTTTTTGATCTTGGACAAAAATTAGGAATATCGAATTTTATTTTGCAGGAATGGGAAAAGTTTTTTCAAACTGGTGATGAAGAGCGTTTAATGACGGCACTAATTATAAATGAACAGCACGTGATTGAAGCGCCAGTAATGGAACATCATACTTATGCAAAAGAAGTTTTTCATTCTTTCTTTTTTACAATTCAAGATTGGTTTCATTTTAGTACGGTACTTTTTCCAACTATGAGTGGTGAGTTATACGGGTTGTCTGTCAGTCGTTTTCGACATACGAAAGATCGCATTGAGCTTGGGAAAAAATTAGCTAAGCTGCTCTTTCATCCGACATATTTTGAAGAGTTTTATCGTTTCGCTACAAACACGTATCCTACAGGGGCGCGATTTGACTATGAACGGTATATGAAAAAAAAGCGAGAAGGCAAGATGTTACGACAAGTTTATCCGCTCATTCAACATCATCGAAATGAAAGACAGGATTGGTACCATGGGCAATCACTCGTAAAGAAAATGCTAAAGAATGACGTAACGCTTCCAGCTGAACTTGCCTTATCGGATTGGTATGAAAAGAAAAGAAGTGAAATTCGTGTTGCTGTTGAAATAGAAAATTTGCTCATAAAAAAAAGCAGGAGATAACCCTGCTTTAAGTGGAAGGACGATCGGGGCCTTCCGTTTTCTTGTTTCCGTAACCAGTTTTCGATTCTTGCTGTTTTGTTTTCTGATTTGGTTTATCAAATTTTTGTTTTTTGTTCATTTGTACCACCTCCTACTCCTAGTTTGATCAGATGTGTCAAAATCATGCCCCTTCTTTGTCGAAATTACTTTCCTTTAGCAGTAAACCACTACCTTTGACGAAACCGTTCTAGTTTTGTCAGCGAGGAAGGCAATGTAGAGAGGAAAGAGAATATGTATTATACAAACTTACAGGCAAAGGCCTGAGAATGACAGAAGGGATGGGATTGCATGTTATTGAAAACAAAGCAGGTTTCAGATGAACTTGGTGTAAACCCTACTACTGTTCAAAGGTGGGTAAAGTATTTCGATTTAGCATGTGAGAAGAATGAACTTGGACATTTTCTTTTTTCGAGCGAGACAGTTGAGGAACTAAAATCGATTAAAAACGATTTAAGAAGGGGTTACTCAATGGAAAAAATCAAATCATCAGGAACGAGCGGTTCACAAGAACAGGTTATGATAACTCCAGAACGGTTTGAACAAAGACTAGATCGTTTTTCAGTAAGATTGGAGCAGCTTGAGCGTCAGTTGGAGGAAAAAGCGAATGAAGTGATTACCGTGCAAGTTCTACAGCACCGAACAGAACTAGATGAATTAATGCAAAAAATAAACATGTTGGAAGAAAAATTGATTGAGCTTGAAGATCACACATCTATACAAGAGGCAGTAGGTCAGTCGACGGGCAAAGGAAAGCGTCCTTGGATCATGAGTCTGTTCAGTTTCTAGAAAGAGTTGAATATGGTTCTCTTCTGACCTTATGTCCCATTGGATATAAGGTTTTTGTATGTAAACGATTATCGTGTGTTAGGATAGATTGGTGGGGGTGAGGATCATGCAAAATACACAAAAATTACGTGAATTGACTAAGAAATTATTAGAAATAAATGAAGAAGCAAGAGTGCAATATACAACGCGCACTCACCTTGATGACTATAAGGTGAATTTTTATGAAGAAGTGAAGCCATTTGCTGATCGAGCATTAATTCTTCTTAAAGATTGGGAGCCTTTAGCGAGGGAATGGGTTATGTACAATAAACCTAAATATTTGTATCCAATTCAAATTAAGAATACGCTTGAAAATATTGAAATGATTTCAGTGGTAGCCTGGCAAAAAGATACAGGTCCAAAAAAATTCAATGAGCGGGTACAATCGGTTGAATATGTGTTAGAAAAGTTAATGGAGGAAGTGAAGTGAGACGGGAAAGATTCCCGTTTTAAATATTAAATTTCACATACCATACTAAATGAATAAAATTTCCTTTTTTAGTGGAACACTAATAAAAAAGGAGTGAGTTTATGACAGCATATTTGTGTCCTAGATGTAAGACGAATCGTATGAGATTTAATAAAATTGAGCAAAAAGCTACTTCAGTGAAGTTAGACCCAGAGTCAGGAGAAGTCGTTTCTGTTATGGAGGAAGGGAAAGCGGATCCTTTTCATATGGAATATAAAGGGCCAAATGTCCGAGTTCAATGTGCTGCATGTGGTGAAATTGGAGATGAAGAAACGTTTATTCAATTTGCTAAATCTCACCCGCGTCATTCCTAACTACTTGTCCCTCTAACATTCATGATATAGTGAAACGATAGGGGGGTAACGGTATGTTTGATCCAACCATTTATGAAAATGTTAAAGTAGTCTTAGAAGGAGAACTTTATGATCGGGATCTTGAAGGAGAGATCTCGATCGTAAGCCGCGAAGATTTGGTAGATCTCGCATCCCTTTCAAGAAAATACCTGATGAAATTTACTGGAAGTGAAGATGTCTATGTGACAATCGAGCTATTTGCCGACCTCGCTAATTTTAGTGCGGAACAGCTACAGCTAGATCAGATTGAACCTGGATGTGAAATTAAAATATACTTCGATGTCCTCATATCAGATGAAGAAGATTGTGCTGAAATTGAAGAAGACATCCGTAGTATCTGGGGATATCGTCCGACTATCCATCAAACTGTTTCTTTTCCTTATGCAGAAAATCAACAGGATATTTCATTATCCACACAGGTTCTATTAGAATTTAACCGTAAAATTAATGAAGATCAAATTAGTGATTTAGGTGATCTTATTGAATATGCGATTCAAACATCTAATCTTCTTGGAGAATAAGAAGAAGGCGGATTTCTCCGCCTCCTTTATCCATACTATTCAGTTAGCGATTAGTAGCTCCCGCCGCCCATTTGCTGTTCAGCCATTTGGACAAGACGTTTTGTGATTTCTCCTCCAACAGAACCGTTAGAGCGAGCAGTGGAGTCTGGACCAAGTTGAACTCCGAATTCACTTGCAATTTCGTACTTCATTTGATCTAAAGCTTGTTGTACACCAGGGACTACCAGATTGTTTGAGCTATTGTTGTTTGCCATGTTGTGTACACCTCCTTGACTAATATGATGCTCAGGAGAAAGACTTGCTATACAACTTTATTAAAGGGACATTATGGTAAAAAACGATCTTAGTTTTCTGAAAATTTAGAGGATTACAAGGTTCTTAATCGAATTTAGTTATGTATAACAAGTACAAACTGGAGGGAATTCGAGTATGGATCGTTTTATAAAAAAGTCAGGATTTTACCAGAACTTTGACAAAAAAAGAGTAGAATATTGGATGGTGTTAACAGAAGATAATAAAATACTTGTATCCTGGCTATGTTGGAGTACGCCACAACATATTGTAGAACAATGGAAAGGATCCTATGCTTCTTAACAAGACCGCTTTGAGCGGTTTTTTATTTTGTTATATTAATTTTTCAACAACGATTAATTTTAAGTTAAAAGTTTGTTGATTAGGGTATATAGAAAAAAACTATGTTCAGATGGCGCATAGGAGGCTATAATTAAATGCGGATCAGGTCTTTTTTACTAGACATTTCATTTAGAAATAGAACGAATAATGTAGTTAGCACGTAAAAGAAAGAGGAGCTTCCATGAGTTTAAAACACATTGCGCATCTTATTGTCGTTATCTGCATAACAACGAGTTTAATTCCTGTCGTAACATCTGCTAAAGAAACCCCGACCATCAGAAGTGAGACTGCGATTCTTATTGATGGAAAGACAGGACAAGTTCTTTATGAGAAAAACAGCTCAGAAGAAATGTATCCTGCAAGTATTACGAAAATTGCAACCGCATTAATGGCAGTAAAGTCCAATAAAATGGATGAGATGGTTACTGTTAGCGAAAATGCACGGGCAGCAGAAGGTACGAGAGTTTATTTAAAGGAAGGAGAAACAGTTTCTTTAGATAAATTAGTAAAAGGTATGATGATTAATTCAGGAAATGATGCCGCCATTGCTATTGCAGAGCATTTAAGCGGAGATGTGGAATCGTTTTCTAATGAATTAAATGAATTTTTAAGGGAAGAAGTAGGTGTTCAGAACACTCACTTTGTAAATCCTAACGGTCTTTTTGATAAAGAGCATCTTACGACTGCAGAGGATATGGCAAAAATTACTCAGTATGCGATGAAGAATGAAGAGTTTCGCTCACTATTTGGAATGAAACAAATGACGTGGAACGGGGAAGACTGGGAGACGACCCTTATTAATCACCATCGCCTCTTACTTGATTACGATTTTGTTACTGGTGGAAAGAATGGCTATGTATCAAAATCTGGTTTTACCCTTGTCACGACTGCTTCGAAAGATGATCAAGAATTAATTGCTGTTACGATGAAAGCAACTGATGACAAAATCGCTTATCAGGATACATTGAATCTTCTTAATTATGGATTTAGTGACTTTACACCGGTTGAGTTTGAGAAAGGAACTGAACTGGGCGTTGTAAATCAAAAGAAATACAGTCTTTCAGAGGACATTACTCTGTATCAAAATGACGATTATCCGATCGATCTTACATTATCAAATGAAAACCAACTCGTGAGTGTAGGAAATTCATATCGTTCAAATCTTGATTTAGAGTTATTAACCACAACTTCTATAGAAAGTAACGCTCCTGAGCAAAAAACTGAAGCTAAACCTGTTGCAGAAGTTAAGGATGAGGAAACAGAATCCATTTTTTCAAGTAGCACGATCCTTTATCTAGGGATTGGCATTTTTCTCTTCATTATCATTTGTTTGATTTTTGGAAGAAGCAATACTTCTGTCAAAAGACATCGTACATTTCCATAAATAAAACAAAAAAGGACCTGTGGGTCCTTTTTAATTTTCTAGATAAAACGAGAGTTGTTTCACAGCCGTCATTCCTTGGCCAACTGCAGAAGCGATGCTAGACAAAAGTGGGCGCGTACAAACATCTCCAGCAGCATACACGTAGGGAAGTGATGTTTCACCATCTGCATTGCATTTTATATAGCCTTCGTCATCAAGTGCAATACCTTCACTGTAAGGTCCGGTGTTTGGTTGGACACCAATTCGAATAAACACACCATCCACTTCAATTGTTTTATGAAGATCTTCATTAGATAAGGATAAAACTTTCCTACCTTTTCCCTTCATTCCAGTTACGACTGTTCTGGTAAGAATCGAGATGTTTTCATGTTCCATCACAGGATTTTTATATTCTTGACGAGCTTTAAAGTGATCAGAACGGTGAATAAGGGTTACTCGAGAGCCAGCTTCAGCAAGTAGTAAGGCACCTT
This sequence comes from Bacillus sp. Cs-700, assembly GCF_011082085.1. Lineage (NCBI taxonomy): Bacteria > Bacillati > Bacillota > Bacilli > Caryophanales > Bacillaceae > Bacillus > Bacillus sp. Cs-700. The sequence goes on along the minus strand of NZ_CP041063.1, from coordinate 818,917 downwards.
CAAAAGCTCGATCACCTCCGCCAATTACAGCGACGTCCTTGTTAATAAATTTAGATTTATCTCTAGTAGCTGAATATACTTCTTTCTGTGCGATCATTTCCTGTTCACCGGGAACATGGAGTTTTCGAGGTGATGATCCTGTAGCAATGAGTAAAGAGCGAAATTCATATGTCTCATCAGTGATTGTTTTAAGAATTTTTTTCTTCCAATCAATTGACGTAACAGCTGAATTTAAAGCATAGTCAAAATTTATTTTGTGGGCATGTTCAGTAAGTTTTTTCTGTAGGTATTGACCGTTTGGTGCGATCATGCCAGGGTAATCGACAATTTGATTGTAGATGGAATTTAATTGACCACCGAGATCTTTCTTTTCTTCAAGTAACAAATGATTTAGTCCGAGGCGTTTCGCCCATATGGCTGCTGAAATACCAGCTGGTCCTCCCCCGATAATTAAGAGGTCTTTTTTTTGGTCCACGAGTTTTGCCCTCACTTCCATGTTACAAGCCATTTCTCAAACTCTAGCCAATTGTTAACACGAGGAACATCAATGTTAGCATTATAAGGATAATTCATGGCGATCGCTGTTCTGCCAGTATTTTTAAAGGCCATCAGATTATGAGGGGCATCATCAAACAATAAGTCACCGCGAATCATTTCTTTTCGATGAGAGAAGATCAAATTATTCTTACCGATAAAAGGGAGGTTTTTCTCAACCCACTGTTCTTTTTCAGTATAAGCATATGTACGGCTGCTAGTTACAATTAGAACATCATAGTTCAAAGAGAGTCGTTCAAGAACTTCAATCGCATATGGAAGAGGTTTTAAGTGAAGGAAGATACCAGGTTGATCCAGGTACTCATAAATTTTCTCTCCACATTCGCTTTTCACATAATCTTCAGAGCGCCAGCACATAAGGTTTTCAACAGAAAGATTGTCTTGATAATCTTCGTTATACCTGCGGTGCCATTCTGACATCAAATCACAAATGACAGAGTCCATATCAATTAGAATGGTTTTCATTAAATCACTTCTTTCATCATACATTCTTTATCACTATAACAGCGAATGGAAAATGGAACAATTCCACTCATACAAAAAGCAAGAACCAATTGGTTCTTGCTCAGTGGACTAGCATTTAATAAAAGCAGTTCCTACGATGATAAGCAGGATGAAAAGAACGACGATTAGCGCAAATCCATTTCCGGCAGGTCGATGACAAGGCATGCCGTATGAAGCTCCAGCTACCGGCTGATAAGGCTCGTTTCCGTATGGTGCATTATTTGCATGGTACATAGTATTAGGTCCCCCTTTAATTTCTCTTTCTTTATCACTGTATGTTGCCGTCTAGAAATGATATAGGCGGGAGCGGAGGAGAACCTAAATTAGGTGAATGTCCCAGGAAAAATCTATGAACTAATGCCTTTATCTTTTGTTTGAGCTTGCTTTAAGAAGTTGAATTTATAATCGTCGGTCAGTTCTTTTACTTCCTTACTAAGGAATAGAATGGCAATCACGTTTGGAACAACAAACAATGCGAGTGTAATATCAACGAGCTCCCAAACGAATTGAAGGCCTCCAATAGCCCCTACAAAAATCGAAAGAATATAAACGAAACGCATCACTCGAGAAAAAGGAATCCCAAATAAGTACTCAGCTTGTTTTTCACCGTAAAACACGAGTACACCAATCGTACTAATAACAAAGATTAATAAGAGGGAAGAAACGAATATGGGTCCCCAGGTTGGCCCCATTAATCCAGAGAATGCATCTGATACCATATCAGCTGCATTAGAAGGCTTCACATCTTTCCAAGCTCCTGACAAAAGTACAGTGAAGGCTGTAACGGTACAGAGGACGATTGTATCAATAAATACGCTGAAGATGCCCCATAACCCCTGCCTACAAGGATGAGGTGTGTGTGCTGCAGAATGGGCGATTGATGCCGTACCCATCCCGGCTTCGTTTGAATAAAGTCCTCGAGCCAGTCCCCATCTAACCGCAGCAGCAAATCCCGCACCAGCAAATCCACCTGCAGCAGAGATTGGTTGAAAAGCGTGGACGAAAATTAGGCTGATCACGTTCGGGAATTCCTCAATATTAATAATCATGACGCCGATCGCACCAGCAATATATGTAAGCACCATAAAAGGAACGATTTTTTCAGCTACTGCGCCTATTCTTCGAATTCCACCAAAGACAACAGCGGTGATCAGAATAATTAAAATAACGCCAGTAAGCCATGTAGGTAAACCAAAAGCACTTTCAGATAGCGTTGAAATGGAGTTTGTTTGTACCATGACACTAGGTATAATTTCAATCATTAATCCAAATGCGAATAGAGAAGAGGCAAATTTCCAGCCTAATCCTTTTCTTATGTAGTACATAGGGCCACCAACATAAACGCCGTTTTTATCTTCTTCACGATATTTGATGCCGAGCACAATTTCTGAGAATTTGGTTGACATCCCAATAATGGAAACGACCCACATCCAAAAAATCGCACCAGGTCCACCGAAAGCGATGGCAACAGGAACCCCAACTATGTTCGTTGCACCAGCAGTAGATGCAAGCGCTGAAGCAAATGCTTGAAAAGGCGAGATGGTGCCATCACCTTTTTCTTTTTGAAAGACTTTGCCGATCGTGTGTTTTAAAGCGTGGGGAAAAAACAGGATTTGAAAGAAGCCTAACCGTATTGTTAGAAATAATCCGCCGCCTAAAAGTAAGATCATCATTGGGTAACCCCAGATGAATGCGGAAAACTCGGTTATTGCATTTAAAATAGCGTCCATTGCCAACACTCCTTATATGTAGTACTAGTTTAATTATCCATATAGTGGGAGAGTGAAACGCTATTTGTAAAATTATGAAAAAATGAGTATAAAGACACAGAGCCGGTTTTCACCGGCTCCCGCTTAATGCATTTGAGGTGGCTGATTGTTTTGTTGCTGTTGCGCACCACTCAGTTGGTTCCTGACTTGTTGAATTTCATTAACCTGGGCTGGCGCTGCAGGTTGGTAGTACCCTTTCTGTTTTGCGTACTGATAAAGGCTATACTGTCTTTGTTCATCTGTATTACGGATCTGTTGAAGAGCCTGCCGGAGTTGCTGATTATCAGCTTGAGAAATCACGCTTCCGTAATTGCTTAAGCTACTATTTAACACTGATAAATAGTCGTTCACCATATCTTTTTCGTTCATAAGATCCCTCCTTAGCTTAAAAAGCCCATTAGTTGTTGTTGTGTATGACGTGCATCTTGAGCATCTTTTTGTAGCATTTGTTTAAGCTGTGGACAGGTACACGACTCCGCGTACGAATCGAGTTTGTTTGCAAGTGTTTCGTGGCCGCCAATCATATGACGTAAGTTTTGAAGTTCAAGTTCATTAAGTTGACTCATCCAGTTTCCCTCCTTCATTTTAATCATGTTTAGTATGAATGGGGAGGTTTGTAAATATACAAACTTAAGCGATAACATTTCGTTTGTTAGAAAATTGTTGATACGTCTTTTCACGCATGATGGTTTTAAGAATCTCTACAACGTGATAGACGTCTACATAAGATGAATAAAGAGCAATTGGTGCGAGCCTAATCACGTTTGGAGAACGAAAATCTGGAATGACTCCTTGTTGTTTTAACGCTTTACATATACGTGCGGCATCATCATGCTCCAAACAAACGTGTCCACCGCGCCGATCATCTTCAGATGGGTTGGTGATTACGAAGCCATCTTCTGTTAAGTTCTCTTGAACAAGTTCCATTAAAAATCTGGTTAGGGAAAGCGATTTTGCTCGTATCGATTCAATCCCTGCATCATTCATCAATTCTAACGATCCGATTAATGGGGCCATGCTAAAAATATGTGGTGTTCCAATTTGATAAGCGCCTGCGGTTTCTGCGTGAGTAAGCGTATGACTCATATCAAATTGCACGTCCTTTTTCGAACTGAACCAACCCGCAAGTCCAGGGCGGCTTCCCAGGTGATCATTATGAACGAAAAGGCCACCAACTCCACCAGGACCACTATTTAAGTATTTGTATGTACACCATACGGCGAAATCCACCTTCCATTCATGTAGTTTATGTGGAATGGCTCCTATTGAGTGAGCCAAATCAAATCCGATGATCGCCCCTTTATCATGAGCAGCTTTAGTTACCTTCTCAATATCGAGCAATTGACCACTTCGATACAGAACAGAAGGGAGAAGAATGAGGGCAACTGTCTCATCAATCGCCTCAATAATGTCATCTTCCAATAGCGTTCTACCATCTTGACTTGTAACTTGAATAAGGTGTGTATCTGGTGATAACCCGTGAAGTTCTAATTGACTTTGAATCGCATAAATATCCGATGGAAATGTTAGAGAATCAGCAAGAATTTTCGTCTTTTTACCAGAAGGTTTAAAAAATGTAGCAAGCATCTGATGAAGGTTCGTTGTTATTGATCCGGTTGTTATAGTTTCAGAAGAATGGGCGCCAATTAAGTTAGCAGTCATTCCACCAAGGTTTTCAGCCATATAAAACCAGGGTTGTTGACCATCAGTCCAGCCGTCTATTCCATAGTGTTTCCAGTCTTCTAGTGATTGAAGAAGAGAGGATTCGGCTTTTTTTGAAAGAAGACCAAGTGAATTTCCATCCATATATAGCCTGTTCGGATTCAAATAAAATTCACGTCGGAACTTCGCAAGTGGATCTTTCTCGTCGAATTTTTTAGCATTTACAATGGACTGTGATAAACTCATAAGAAACAACTCCTTTTCTACCACTAATCGTATGAAAGGGATAAGGGCCTGTCAACGCTTTCACTGTTTGTGTAAAAAACTTTTCATGTTTTTTTAGAATAACGATTGACTTTTTAAATGATCTAATGGTATATTATTAAACGTCGCTGATGCACAGCACATGCGGGTGTGGCGGAATTGGCAGACGCGCTAGACTTAGGATCTAGTGTCTTACGACGTGGGGGTTCAAGTCCCTTCACCCGCACCATATATTTCTTTGCGCCCGTAGCTCAATTGGATAGAGCGTCTGACTACGGATCAGAAGGTTAGGGATTCGACTTCTCTCGGGCGCACCATACATAATGTAAGTGGCGGTGTAGCTCAGCTGGCTAGAGTGTACGGTTCATACCCGTGAGGTCGGGGGTTCGATCCCCTCCGCCGCTACCATATTTCAATTTCATCATGGAGGGGTAGCGAAGTGGCTAAACGCGGCGGACTGTAAATCCGCTCCCTCAGGGTTCGGCGGTTCGAATCCGTCCCCCTCCACCATGATTGGGCTATAGCCAAGCGGTAAGGCAACGGATTTTGATTCCGTCATGCGCTGGTTCGAATCCAGCTAGCCCAGCCATCTGCGGGTGTAGTTTAGTGGTAAAACCTCAGCCTTCCAAGCTGATGTCGTGGGTTCGATCCCCATCACCCGCTCCATTACATATTTTTGAGAAGAATGTCAGAACGAACTTTCCATCATAATTTAAATCATGATATACTAATGATTAGATGAGTCACTTCTCTATATCATGCGCCTTTAGCTCAGTAGGATAGAGCAACAGCCTTCTAAGCTGTGGGTCAGAGGTTCGAATCCTCTAAGGCGCATACCAAAAACCCTTGAATAGAATTTCTATTCAAGGGTTATTTATGTTCTTATACACATGAGTTAGTGTGCATGGAGGTCATTTCTAATAAACGAGTAGAGCATCTATAAAAAAATATATTTGGGACTGAATAGATAAGGATAATCGAAAGGAATTCATCTTTCCTTATAGGTGAACGATGAGGTCATATACGAACGATTAATAATAATTTAATTGATTTGTTCACTTTTAGTAGTTTATTGTCACGTTTTTCTTTCGTTTGTTTCTGTTTTATGCTACTATATCCGTAGAAAAGATTCGTTGCAGTAACTGGCGACAAATGTGGAAGTGACCACAGGGGAGCTGTGACGTACAATGCCGGTCGTCTGGGCGAAGAAATGGGGTAGCTCATTCTTTACCAATTTTCAGGAGGAGTTCATATGACAAACGAAACAAAGATTTTAGACGGTAAAGCAGTTGCTAATCGCATAAAGGAAGAGTTAAAGACAAGAGTCGCATCTCTTAAAGAAAAGGGTGTGACGCCAAGTCTTGTGACGATACTTGTTGGAGATGACCCATCTTCTGAGACCTATGTAAGAATGAAAGGCAATGCGTGTGAGCGGGTAGGAATTACCTCTAAAAAAATTCACCTCTCTGAAGACACCACAACTGAAACGCTCGTACAGACAATTGAAGAGTTAAACCAGGATGCTTCTGTGCATGGTATATTGCTTCAACATCCCGTGCCATCTCAAATTGATGAACGTCTTGCTTTTGAAACCATTGCGATCGAGAAAGATGTTGATGGAGTAACGAGTGCTGGCTATGGCCAAACAGCTCTTGGATTTGGAACTTATCCATCATGCACACCTGCAGCAATAATGAAAATCATGGAAGATTATGATATTCACCCTGAAGGAAAGCACGCTGTTGTAATCGGCCGCAGCCCGATTTTAGGAAAACCAGTATCTGCGCTCTTATTAAATCAGAATGCAACAGTAACGACTTGTCATTCTAGAACCACTAACCTTGCTTCGCATGTGCAGCAAGCAGATATTGTCATTGCTGCAGTGGGGAAACCGGAATTTATTAAAGGTGACTGGGTTAAAGATGGAGCTGTTGTGCTGGATGCTGGATATAACAAAGGAAACGTTGGAGATGTGGAATATGAAGCGGCAGCTAAGAAATCGTCCTATATTACACCTGTTCCGGGCGGCGTGGGCCCAGTTACAATCGCGATGCTATTAAAACATACCGTTGATGCAGCTGAAAAAACAGTTCAATAAAAAGAAGTAAAGTTAAAAGTAGTTTCATTGGAGGAGGCACATTGTAATCGTGCGCTCCAAATGGAACTGCTTTTTTGTATCTTTTACATTAAATGAGAAACTTTCAGTGTAGTAATCATTCGTATCATACGAGGTAGTTGAGTGCTGCTTTATTCTCTATTCTAGTATTTTAAAAATATGTTACTATCAATGTAAAGAAACATTTATAAAAATGAATCCTAGTAAGGCTAGTTGCAATCGTTCTCATCTTAAACCTTGCAGTAATTTGAAAGGGGATACATCAGTTTGAACACAAAACATTTGGATTTACTTGCCCAAAAATATGATAGTGAAGAAAAAGTTGTCACTGAAATCATCAACCTTAAAGCCATCCTTAATCTACCAAAAGGAACGGAGCATTTTGTTAGTGATTTACATGGGGAGTACCAAGCCTTTCAACATGTGCTACGAAATGGTTCAGGTAAAGTGAAAGAGAAAATTTCTGACTTGTTTAAAGATGAATTACCAGAAGATGAGTTGAATGAATTTGCCACGCTCGTCTACTATCCAGAAGAAAAAATCAACCTAATTAAACATTCATTCAGTAATGATAACGAATTATACGAATGGTATACAGTGATGATTGAACGTATGCTAAAGCTCATCTCGTATGCCTCTTCGAAATATACACGATCCAAATTACGTAAAGCTTTACCTACTCAGTTTGTTTATGTCATTGAAGAGCTTCTCTATAAAACGGCTGATCTTACGAATAAAGAACCTTATTATAATAAAATACTTCAACAAATTATCTCTCTGAACCAAGCTGATAAGCTAATCACCGGGCTTGCCTATACGACTCAAAGACTAGTTGTGGATCATCTTCACGTTGTGGGGGATATCTACGATCGAGGACCAGAACCTGATAAAATTATGGATACCCTTATTCACTATCATTCGGTAGATATTCAATGGGGAAACCACGATGTCTTATGGATTGGTGCGTTTGCAGGATCTAAAGTATGTCTTGCTAATATTATTCGTATCTGTGCTAGATATAACAATTTGGAAATCATTGAAGATGTTTATGGAATAAATCTTAGACCCTTACTGAATCTCGCAGAAAAATATTATGATGATAATCCCGCTTTTGCGCCAAAGAGAGAATCTGATGAGAAACAAACGAGTCATGAAAAATGTCAAATCACGAAAATACATCAGGCGATCACGATGATACAGTTTAAACTCGAGAGTCCAATCATTAAGAGAAGATCTTACTTTAATATGTCTGAAAGACTTTTATTAGAGAAAATTGATTATCAAGAAAACACCATTACGATTCATGGACAAACGTATCCGTTAGAAAACACTTGTTTTTCAACCGTTAATCCAGATCAACCTGACCAGCTATTAGAGGAGGAAGAGGAAGTCATCAACAAGCTTTTGTTTTCAGTGCAACACTCGGAAAAGCTTGCTAGACATATGAACTTCCTTATGAAAAAAGGCAGTCTTTATCTAAGATACAATGGTAATCTGTTAATTCATGGGTGTATTCCTCTCGATGAGAATGGGAATATGGAAAAAATGATCATCGAAAATAAAACGTATGCCGGTCGCGAGTTACTTGATATTTTTGAGAATTATTTACGCCATGCTTTCGCACATCCTGAAGAAACAGCTGACCTTTCGACGGATATGGTATGGTATTTGTGGACAGGCGAGTATTCTTCTCTGTTCGGTAAGAGAGAAATGACAACGTTTGAGAGATATTTTATAAGTGATAAGAAGAGCCATAAAGAAAGAAAAAATCCTTATTATCATTTGCGTGAAGAAGAAGAGATCTGTCGCCAGATTCTAGCAGAGTTTGATCTTAATCCAGATCAAGGTCATATTATAAATGGACACACCCCTGTTAAAGAAATTGATGGAGAAAATCCAATTAAAGCAAATGGCAAGATGATTGTCATTGATGGCGGTTTTTCGAAAGCTTATCAATCAACAACAGGTATTGCCGGATACACATTATTATTTAATTCTTACGGCATGCAGCTTGTTGCTCATAAATTATTTAATTCTAAAGAAGAAGTTTTATTACACGGAGCAGATGTATTATCAGTAAAACGATTAGTGGATAAGGAATTAGAAAGAAAAAAAGTTCGTGAAACAAACATTGGTGAAGAAATCTTGCAAGAAGTTCATATTCTAAATCGATTAATGGAATATCGGTATATCAATTAGCCGTTTATGTACCTTTTTTACGAAACTAACCAACAAAGTCGATGCTTTGTTGGTTAGTTTCGTTTTTTATAAGCAGGAAACTTCTTATGGAGGTAGATCGTGCTTCCTTTTACACCAGTAACGAAGCATTTACATATTAATTGAGCAGAACATTCAAATATATTAGGAAGTTGTGCTATGGTCAATAAGAATAACCTTAACTAAGCGGAGGCGATCAATCGATGAAACTTGATGGGAAAGTAGCAATAGTAACGGGAGCTAGCAGTGGTATTGGTGAGGCGATAGCGAAACAACTAGCGAATGAAGGAGCAAGTCTTGTGCTTGCGGCTCGTCGTGAAGAAAAACTGACTGACTTAGCGAGCTTCATCACGAATCAATCAAATGGAAAAGCCATAGTAGTGAAAACGGATGTTACGAAAAAAGAAGATATGGAGCAACTCGTTGAGCAAGCCAAACAACAATTTGGAAAGGTTGACATCGTCGTCAATAATGCTGGAGTGATGCTACTATCATTTATGAAAAATGATGAGGTGGATCAATGGAGTCAAATGGTGGACGTGAATATTAAAGGTGTGCTATACGGCATTCATGCAGCGCTTCCTGATATGTTAAAACAAGAGAGTGGTCATATTATTAATGTCTCTAGTGTAGCAGGGCATGAAGTATTTGCTTCAAGTGCCGTGTATAGTGCTACAAAATATGCTGTAAGAGCCCTTTCAATGGGACTTGAAAAAGAGTTATCAAAAACTGGTGTACGTGTCACGAATATTTCTCCAGGTGCCGTTGAAACTGAACTAACTCATCATATTACGGATGAAGAGGTGCTTAACATGTTTAAGGATCGAGCTTCTTCAATGAAAGCTCTTCAAGCGGATGATATTGCCCGTGCTGTTGTGTATGCCGTAACGCAACCTGATTATGTGAATGTGAATGAAGTGGTTGTTCGACCAATGCAGCGATAGGAGCGACTCATTTTTATAGTTCGTTAGGAAAAGATCGAGCCTGCTCGGTCTTTTTTTTATGGAGTAGTGAACTATAAACATATATTTAAGATACGCAATAACTTGAATGATTTACAGATCACCCATATACTTTAACTTGGATAGCGTGTAAACAACTAGAGAAATAAGCACGACAGTTGGAGGAAGAATGATGAATAGTTTTATTGTCATGCAAGGAGATACATATGTTGAAGAAAAAGAAGCAGGGGTGATCTGGTCACCGAAAGAAGATAGGGGTGGCCAAGAACCTCACTCGTGGAAGAGGCTGAAAGAAGTCAAAAAAGGAGATCCTATTTTCCACTATGTTAAAGGAGAGATTGTAGCGGTTAGCCTTGCTAAGAGTGACTGTAAAGAGGAGGCGAAACCATCAACTTTATCGCATCAAACGATAGCCGATAAAGGATATTTAGTGGCGCTAGAATACCATGAACTGGACGTTCCGCTAAATGTAAGAGAAAAATTTGAAGAAATTTCACCTTTATTACCTCTTAAATATGCACCATTTCAACTTGATGCAAGTGGAAATCCCGGGTATTTATACCCTTGTCATGAGGCGCTAACAATTAAGCTACTTGAGTTAATTAGTGAGTCTAATTTTTATCGAATCAATGAAGAACAATTAGAGTTAACAGTAGATGAAGTTAGAAGAACAGAACGGAATACATTAATACCAGTTATTACGGAGATAGAATCAGAAGCAAAAATGAAAATGAAATGGGGAAAGTTGAAATTTCGCAATGAAGTTGCTCCGTTATGGGAAGAACAGTGTGCTCTTTGTGCGATTAAACTTCCTGAATTGATAAAAGCAAGCCACGCTAAACCCTGGAAGGATTGTTCAAATGACGAGCGATTGGATCCTTTTAATGGGGTGCTACTTTGTCAAAACCACGCCGCACTCTATGATGAGGGGTTAATTGCATTTGACGGGCAGGGTCGATTACACATTTCTTCAAGTATTCAAGAAGATGACTATAGCATGTACGGATTAAATCAACGCAAAAAAATTAACATTCATCCCGAAAATAAAGTATATTTCAAGTGGCATAAACGAAAGAGGATGAGGAAGTAATTTATTATTAGGGTAAAGCATATACACAAAAATGGACTTCCGGTAGAGAAGTCCATTTTTGTTTAGTAAAGATACTTAAATGCTCGTGGTAGGTAAAGGGGCATCAGGAGAGATAAACCCTTTGTGTAATAATTCATCCCAAAAAGCTTTCGGAATATCGCGTTGGATCATTTCAATATCTTCTTTTATCCGATCTGGACGTGTTGAACCTGGAATCACAGATTTCACAGCAGGGTGAGAAGTTGAAAATTGTAGAGCAGCTGCTTTTAAAGGAACATCATATCTTTTGCTTATTTCGTTTAACTGATTAACTTTCGCAATAATATCGTCATCTGCTTTCGCATAATTGTAATGATCACCGCCTAGTAATACACCAGAGTTATACGGTGCACCAACGACAATCGCTACATTCTTTTCTTCGGCCGTTTTCATCATACGCTGTAACGCTCGGTCATGCTGAAGCAAAGTGTATTGTGTAGCTGATAAGCATACATCAGGTCGGAATTCTTCGAGGTCCATCGCAATCTCGATTGGCTCTGTTGTATTGACACCAAGCCCCCATGATTTGATAACGCCTTCTTCTCGAAGTCGTGTCAACACTCGAAAGGCCCCTTTGCGAGCCTCTTCAAACTTTCCGATCCACTCATCCCCATGAAAATCTGGGGAAACGTCGTGAACGAAAACAAAGTCTAAGCGATCCGTTTTCAATCGTTCAAGGCTTTGTTCAATAGATCTCTTTGTTGCATCCTCCGTATAATCCGTAATTACTTTATTATTGCGAGCATATTGGAACAAGCCTTCCTTGTCTTCCGTTTCATCCGTTACATAACGGCCAACTTTCGTACTTAATACGTACTCATCACGATTATACTTTGACAACACGTTACCAAGACGCATCTCTGCTAGTCCTGCTCCATAAAAAGGAGCAGTATCAAAATAACGTATGCCCTGGTCCCATGCTGCTTGTATCGTGCTCAGAGCTTCATCCTCTGGCACTTCTCGAAACATATTGCCGAGTGGTGCTGTACCTAATCCTACTTGATGTTTTAAGGCTTGTTCAAAGGGTTTCATAAATGTAATACCACCTTTTGCTCGAATGATAGTGGTTTTTACCCGGATAAAGAGGAGATAAAACAAAAGGTTGGACTCATTGCCAAAATGGTCATTTATAAACGAATCATCCTACTACAGAAGCCATTAAAATCGAACTTAAAACGATTCTTTAATTAAAAAAACCCCACATAGTAGTGAGGTTATCAAATAGTAGTGAGGTTATCAAAATGTAGATAGGATTGAAACGAGTAGCCTTTTTATTTTTTTCTATTATGATTCATTCTCATTCTTCTTATAAATTCGTTCCACAACTTCCTGAAGCGTATCAGGCTTATGGAACTCGACAGGAGAGAAACCCTTCTCAAACGTAATCGAATCCGCTTCAATCGCAAGCACATACTTACCATTTACCTTTGCAAGATGAATGGATTCGCCGAAGTCAGACAGCATCGCTTTCACGGATACGTGGTCAAGCTTCAGCTTCCATTCAACGTCAGGGGAGTGTTCCACAATCTGCGAGGTCGCTTCTACTACCTGCTCGGTTGTGAAGCGCTCCTGTAACTCCCGCTTCGGACTTTGAGACCATTCTTCCATTGCCTGTTCAAATTCTTCTCGTTCTTCACTTTCTTCCTGGTACGTTTCTTGGATATGCTCCTGAACCATCCCCATCGTTTGCGTCTTCACAATTTCAGGCATCGACTTTTCGTATTCGACCCATTTTAAGAAATCTTCGAAGTAGCGTGCGTGAGAAGACTGGTGGACTTTGATCTCGGCGCTGTCGATCATGCCTTCTTCTGGCATGTAGGGGTATTGGACGGATTTCATGCTTTTTGTCGTAATCGCCATTTCAACATTTTGGATGAGCGTATCTTCGTCGGTTATCGTTGCTACTTTCGGTTCGAAGTCACATTTTAAGATAAAAAGAAAAGGATCATCGAAGAGTTTTGTTAATTTAGCAGTTGCAACAATCAAAACCCCGCCTCTTATCGCACTTGTATCAAGATACATTTGTACAATTTGGTCAGTAGATGTTTCAAAATCATCCGCAGATTCGGCATAGCGGGTGCGGTCGAATAAATTATAGTTGGGATTGGACGTTAGCTCGTGACCTGGCTCAACTATAAATCGGCCAATCTTGGTTGGAGCACCTTCAGATTTAGCATGACGATCCACTTTTCGTTTCATGATTTTTGTTAATTCACCAGTGAGAAAGTCTTTGAGAGAGCTATCTTCATAGCTGTCTGCATCAAGTGTTTGATAATGCTTGTAGCGTCGTTCTTCACTTTCTCCGCTTCCTTCTACTTGAATTAAGTAAAAGGAAAGATACTGCATTTTAAATTCCATTTCATCACCCGTCTCTATGTTTGCGTTTATTCAGTATAGGCAACGTTTAGGAATTCGTCAATCACTTCAAAATAACTAACTTTTGAAAGTAATAAAGCTTCGAATTCAAAGTTTTTTTGTTTTTAGCCAATTATTTTTTTACATGAATCGACATTACTCTTATAATGTAGATAAGAATACATATGAAAAGGGGAGAGGCAATGGAAGCAAAGCAAACGGTGTTTGTTAATGAATTTACGAACGGAATACTCGATCCTTCCAATGAAATGCTCGGACCATTGAAAGATGGTGGTCATATTGTTGCAAATACAGCACCTGGATGTTGGGGGCCAATGATCACTCCATGTCTACGCGGTGGTCATGAAGTGACGAAGCCTGTTTTTGTAGAAGGTGCTGAAGTTGGGGACGCAATTGCAATACGCATTAAATCGGTTCAGGTTACTTCAATGGCAACTTCTTCAGGAAACGATCAACCTGTTGATGGTAGGTTTGTTGGCGATCCATTCGTAGCGGTGAAATGCCCTGGGTGTGGAGAATTATATCCTGATACGAAAATTGAAGGTACCGGACCTGAGGCGATTCGCTGTTCGAATTGTGGAGAAGATGTAACACCTTTTGTTTTTACGAATGGGTATACAATGGCATTTGATTCTGATCGAACGGTTGGTGTTACGGTAGATGAAGCTGCAGCTACTCATATAGCTCAAAATGGTAAATCCTTCATGGCTACTCCTGAAAACTCTGTCCAAAATCCAATTGTTACGTTTGGTCCGAGTGATTTAGTTGGAACGATGGCAAGGCTACGTCCATTTCTCGGACAACTTGGAACAACACCGTCGCGACCATTACCTGATTCACATAATGCCGGAGATTTCGGTCAATTTCTAATTGACGCGCCACATGATTATGGTGTTACAAAAGAGGAATTGGAAGATCGGACAGACGGCCATATGGATATTAATCGTGTTAGAGAAGGAGCGGTATTGATTTGTCCTGTTAAAGTACCTGGTGGAGGTATTTATATCGGGGATATGCATGCTATGCAGGGAAATGGGGAGATCGCAGGTCATACAGCTGATGTTGCGGGTATTGTGAATCTTCAAGCGATCGTCATTAAGGACCTAACGATAGATGGACCTATTTTACTCCCGACAGTAGAAGATCTACCGCATCTGGCAAAGCCATTTACTTCAAAAGAAAGAGAAGCAGCCAAGCGCGTGGCGAATATGTATGGTGTTTCAAAGTTAGAAGAGTCATTACCGGTATCTTTTATCGGAACCGGTGCAGATCTTAATGAGGCAACAGATAATGGACTGAAGCGTGCAGCTGACACGTTAGGCATTACGGTTCCTGAAGTAATGAACCGTGCAACGATTACAGGTTCAATTGAAATCGGTAGACACCCAGGCGTTGTGACGATTACATTTTTAGTTCCTGTTCATCTCCTGGATGAACTAAGCCTAACCGATCTCGTCCGAAACCACTATAGTACAGAAAAGTAACAGGAATAACAGACAGCTGTTTTTCAAGGCTGTCTGTACATTTCTTATGAATGAAAAGTAGGTCAAATTGAGTATGCTATATGTAACGGCATTGTTTTTTTATCAAGGAAAAATGGGGAATTTAAGTAAAAATAGATTATTTACTTTCGTTTTAAAAATTTTCCAGTAAAAGTAAATAATACAGCTAAAGCGAGGAATTCACCATGAAGATTAACTTTTCAAAACTTCACTATCCATCCATTTATCAAATTTATGGGCCAGACCATCAGACGATTACCCAACTTACGTTTCACTCAAAGAATGCAGAGCCGTCTTCCGTGTTTTTTGCGATAAGAGGTGAGAATCACGATGGACATTTATACATAGAAGACGCCATTCAAAATGGAGCAGTTGCTGTCATAGCTGATCGAGAAGATCTTACTCAAACTCTTTCACACAACTATCCAAATTGCACATTTGTTCTTGTCGATGATGTTCGAAAAGCGATGGCTTCCTTTTCAAAACAATATTACGACGCCGCAGATGAGAAGTTAAGAACGGTTGGCGTAACGGGAACAAATGGAAAAACCACGGTTGCCGCTTATGTTCGGTCTCTATTAAGCTTACTTGGTTTACCGACGGGTTCGATTGGCACAACAGGTATCTGGTCTTCCAAAAAGAGGATTCCGTACAAAAAAAGCACGCCGACTACACCTGAATCACTTGATCTCCATCGGATATTCAATGATTTAGTCGATGTAGAAGATAAGGCAGTCGCAATGGAAGTTTCTTCGATTGCCCTTGATCAACACCGAGTTGATGGAATTAATTTTGATGTAGCCATTCATACAAATATTTCTCCTGAGCATCTGGAATACCACCATACATTTGAACATTATAAAGCTTGTAAAATGAAACTCTTTGATCAAGCAAAAGCAGCTGTCGTGAATGTAGATGATGAAATGGGAAGCGAATTGATCCGAGCCTTTAACGATCGAATCGTAAGCTATAGCTTAAACCAACATGCTGAGGCTGACCTCATCGCTACTGACATTCGCTATCAAGTAAATGGATCATCTTTTAGACTTGTATCACATGGTGAGTCGTATGATGTGTTTGTACCGGTTTTTGCTGATTATAATGTCGCGAATGTTCTTTCGGCTGTTGGTACTGCACTATTACTCGGTTATTCATTATCCGAAATTATAGGAGTGTTACCGCGATTAGAAAGTCCTGAAGGTCGTTTTCAAGTCATAACTGGGCCGAATCGTGAAACGATTATTCTGGATTACGCTCATACACCAGTTGCTCTTACTCGTCTCGTTGATGAAGTGAAAAAAATAGACCATCGGAAATTAATCGTCATGATTGCTGGCATTGGAATAAGAGATTTTGAAAAAATGCCAAAAATGGCTAAGGCGATCGAGGGTAGGGCAGATGAAGTGATTGTAACCGTGGACCATCCAGGCTATCATGAGCCGTCTGTCATTGTTGATAAGGTGATGTCTGGATTTTCGAATCCAAATGCTCCGAATATCTATCGTACACACACAAGACGTGAAGGTGTCTTAAAGTCACTGCAGCTTGGAAGTGAACAAGATATTATTCTCCTTACGAGTGGATGTATTAACGGCGCTCAACTGGTTAAAGGAAAGGAAATTCCACATTCAGATGAAGACTTAATCGAAATGCATTATCACCTTTCTTCTTAAACCTCCACCAGCTGGGGGTTTTTTTCTTATTAAGGGTTGCTAACACGCGAAAGCTGACGTACACTTTAACTTTCAATAGATCGTGAAAGGGCGTAATGGTGTGACTTGGGAAATTCTTAATATTATCGGTACGATTGCCTTTGCAGCGAGTGGCGCACTGGTCGCACTTGAAGAAGAGTTTGATTTTCTTGGTGTAATCGTTCTTGGACTTGCAACGGCATTTGGTGGAGGAATTATCCGGAATTTATTAATAGGTGTTCCCGTAGCTTCAATTTGGGATCAAGATATTCTTATTATGATTGCGATCGCTACAATTCTCGTTATCTTTGTTTTTCCAGCTAGCTGGATTAACTATTACTGGGAAAAATGGGGTAGCTTCTTTGATGCGATTGGTCTCGCAGCATTCGCCATCCAGGGTGCACTCTTTGCAGAGGAGATGGGACATCCTTTTATTGCAGCTATGGTCGCTGCTGCTATGACAGGAACAGGTGGAGGGATCATTCGTGATCTTTTAGCTAGAAGGAAACCAACGGTGTTGCAAAAAGAAGTCTATGCTGTTTGGGCGATGATGGCTGGTCTGTTAATCGGCCTTGGTTATCCGAAAGAATTGCCTCCATTAATGTTATTATTTGGAACCATTGTGTTCCTCCGCATGCTTTCTCTTCGATATGGATGGAAGTTGCCGTATAGAAGCATTCATAGTGAGGAACCGAAAACATAGATGGAATAAAAAAATGCAGCTTAAGCTGCATTTTTTTATTAAATGATTTGGCTGAATGGCTAGAGATAATGTCGATTTCTCCATCCATAAGAAAAGAAGTGGAAACGAATGATGTAAAAGAAGATCAAGCAATAAAGAGGAAAGTTTTCTTTTACCTGTTTTTCCTTAAAGCGTTTTAAGAAAAATAACTTTGAATCCAAAAAACTCGTTTGTAACAAGTGAAATTATGCTAAAATGCAAACGATGAGGAATATGGCACTTCAGTAAAGATGCTGTTTTTCCTATATGTTAAAGATATGAGGATTTTGTAATGAAATCCATAATCATGAAGCAATAACACGAACGATATCGTTTTACATTTTAGCAACGGGAGGAAAGCTACCATGAGTGATAAAAACAATCAAAATAATAATTTACCTTCAAGACTTAATATACTTCTTGTGCTCACATTCTTGTTATTTATGATTCTTGTTTTTCGACTAGCGTTTATTCAATTATAAGTTAATTTGTTTCTGGGTAATCACAGTATTCAATAATTGTCCCTTCTGTATCAGCGGGATTTAAATAAATTAACCTTCTACCATGTTTATTGATACGTAGTGTTTCTTCCATCACACGGATGCTTTGTTGTTCTAATTCTTTAAGGGCTTCATCAAGGTTCTCGACCCTGTATGCAATATGGTGAACGCCTTTTCCTTTTTGTTTCATAAATCGTGCGATTGGAGAAGTTGTATTGTTTGTAGGCATAAGCAATTCAATACGACTTCCATTAAGATCAATCACTGCAATTTCGCTCTCAACTCCTGTAGCTTCACTGCGATAGCGGTCGAATAGTTCTCCTCCTAATACTTCAGTATAAAACTGAACACTTTCATCTAATCGTCTAACTGCAATTCCCATATGATCCAATGTTTTTTTCATGATGAAACTCCTTCATAATGTAATGGTGTCATTTTAGCATAGACAGCAATTTATATAGAAGAAAGTTGTTTCCCGACAAAGCGTCTTTTAACTGCTTGAGCGGTTTTATGATTGTGTGTAAAATGAAAAAAGAAATGAATTTAACGAAATAGGTGTTACTGATGAACTCAATGATTATTATAGGCTCAGGGATACTTGGTGCCTCAACGGCTTACCATTTAGCAAAAATGGGGGTAGATGTTACTATTGTGGACCGTCAAGAACCTGGTCAGGCTACGAAAGCCGCAGCAGGAATCGTATGTCCGTGGCTCTCTCAACGCCGAAATAAGGTGTGGTATCGACTAGCCAAAGGTGGAGCAAAATTCTATCCAAATTTAATTGAACAATTAATGGAGGATGGAGAGACTGAAACGGGCTACAAGAAAGTAGGCGCAATTAGCCTTCACACAGATGAAACGAAATTAGATAAAATGATCGATCGAGCAAAAAAGCGGAGAGAGGATGCACCAGAAATAGGTGAGATTAAGAAGTTATCAGCTGAAGAAACAAGAACATTGTTTCCTCACGTAGCGGAAGAATATCAGTCTGTGTTTGTGAGCGGCGCCGCTCGAGTAAATGGCGCAGCGCTTCAACAAGCGCTTCTCCGCGCTGCACAAATGTATGGTGCTACATTGAGATTTGGTGATGCGAAACTCCAGTCTTCAGATAATGAAATCACAGGAGTTATCATTGAAGGCGAGATACTTAAAGCAGATAAAGTTATTGTTACCGCTGGAGCATGGGCGGAAGAACTCTTATCTCCTTTAGGACTAAGGTTCAACGTCACCTCTCAAAAAGCTCAAATTGTTCACCTTGAGATGCCAGGTGAAACTACAAGCGAGTGGCCAGTTGTGATGCCTCCAAACGACCAGTATTTATTAAGCTTTGACGATGGGCGAGTCGTCATTGGCGCTACTCACGAAAATGAAGCTGGAATGGACAGGCGAGTAACGGCAGGCGGTCTTCAAGAAATATTTAGTAAAGCACTTGCCGTTGCCCCTGGATTAGCAAAGAGTACTTTTTTAGAAGCAAAAGTGGGTTTTCGTCCATTCACACCAGGTTTTCTTCCAGTATTCGGTTATGTACCTGAGATGAATAATTTACTAGCTGCAAATGGTCTGGGCGCCTCAGGCCTAACCGTAGGTCCATATCTTGGACTTGAACTTGCCAGGCTTGCGCTTGGTAAAGAAACCGAACTCGACCCTACAGATTACGACATTCACGCAGCGATTACAAAACAATAATACGTAAGAAGTAGTTCAATTCGGTAGGCGGATCTTAAAAGGCCCTTCGAATTGGACTTTTTTGCTTATTAGAAAAATATGGTATTGTTTAAAGCAGAATGATGTTCAGCAATCGGGCAGGATTGTGGAAGACTTCAGGGGTTATGGCGGGGGGCCTACTCCCTCCCGGCGGAAATCAACGGACAAACTTTATCGTCTAAAGACAACAATCAATGCAAATACAGCCTAAATAAAATAAGTTAAATGAATATCTCATTTAACTTCTAATAGCTTGTTAGAAGGTAACTACTTTTGAGGAGTTACTGCATATATTGCAATATTTTCTTGTGATAAATATCTAACAATCTCAGGGATTTGTTGTATTGCAATATTGACTTTAAACCCATATTGTAAGTGCTCAATATTATTAATAAAAGCAATTTTTTTTAAAACATCTAAAGTGGATTTTTTATCTGCTACTTCAAAATAGACTGAGAATTTATTGTCGCTATAATCAAATGGTGTTGTTTCCAATAAAATCACTACTTTCTAAAAAAAATTCTTTGAGTTTAGTACCTGTTTATCTATTATATAAAAAATATCCGTTTTAAGCTAAAGGGGGCACGCTAATAAAAGCTGCCTATGTTTTAGTGAATTGTTTTATCTTGAAACCAAGTCTTAAAGAAACGGGGGCAACTCAAGAATATTGAATGGAGTCATTTGTTTTGTTAAATCGGAGCTTATCTGTAATAAGATAAGCTCTTATTTTATGAAATAAAAGATTGTTTAGTATGCCCTTCTTTGAAATAATTGGGAATATAGATTGCAAATAAAAGATTTAATTTTAGGAGTGAAATTAGTAATGCCAATATCTAATTACTATCAAGAACTTCGCAATAAGATTAATAATGACCTTATCTTTATCCCAAGCGTTGCTGCAATTATAAGAAATAATAAAAATGAAATTCTGTACCAATATCCAGGAGACGGGGATATCTGGAGTCTTCCTGCTGGTGCAATTGAACCTAGCGAAGCCCCTGCTCAAGCTGTAGTACGAGAGGTATGGGAAGAGACCGGGTTAACAGTAAAACCTCAAAATTTATTAGGAGTATTTGGAGGTAAAGATTTTCGTTTTACTTATGCTAACGGTGATAAAGTAGAGTACAATGTATTTGTATTTGAATGCAAAATTTTAGGAGGAGCATTAAATCCTATTGATGGTGAATCTGTAGATCTCCAGTTTTTTAGCAATGAGTATAAACCTAAACTTGCTCTACCTTATCCAGAAGAAATATTCTATAAGATTCCTTCGAATAATGCTTACTTTCAATGGCAAGAAGATTGGCTTGAAATTAAATGATGATACAATTTTTACTCCACAAACTCGGAGCGTTGGCTTAATAAAAAGTAAGCGCTTTTTGTTGGTTTAGGCAGGATCGTTAAATAACTAAGTAATAGAAGTATTGAATATGGGAGTGGAGTAAGTAGTGGTGATAAAAACAATTCCAGCGATGTGGGAAACTAAAAGTCTCACAATCCAAGACCTTGATGAAGATGAAATACAAAGTGTTCAAAAGTTATATGAACAAGGGAGTTACATACACCAATGGGACGGTGGTAGCCTAGATTATGAATATGCTTATCGCTGTTTCACTGATGGCGACTTACCTCCTAATGGAACGAAAGACAAGTATAAAATCCAGGTAATTAGAGTGAAGGAAATGGATCCTATTATTGGAATACTTACCACCTATCAAGGATATCCGAAGAATGAAACTTTTTATATTAACTACCTATACATTGACAAGGAATATCACAAACAAGGACTAGGGAAAGAAGTAATTAGTGAATTGTTAAGTATTTTAAGAGAGTCTAAATTTGGAGAGGTCCGAGCAAGTGTAGCAATAAAAAATTGGCCAGCTATTAGATTTTGGACTGGACTTGGATTAGATACGATTAATGGATTTTATGGAGATAATGAATATAGAGCTGATCATTACGCTGACATAGAATTAATTAAGAAGTTTTAATTCCAGATCTTCAATTAAATCGGAGCTTATCTGCAACATTTGTGAAGACATTATTTTGATCTAAAATGATATCCCCGAATCAAAGAGATTAGCCTAGTAGTAAAAGTTGTATATGTCAATTGAGGTGATGTTGTGAGTAATAAAACCAATAAAGAAAATAATACATCGTTGAAAATTGTTTCATATTGGTTTTCTATACCCAGGATATGGCGTAGAAGTCTATTTTGGGTCATTATGTTCTTTTTAGCAATAATGGGATGGATAAAAATAATAAATAGATATTTCTAAGCAGGCTTTATTTATTCAATTATCTCGGAGCAATTGTTGAATAGGATTATTCTCCCCACATAAGTTTATTTACGAAAGGGTTTATAAAAATGTCTAATCCACATGATTGTATCACTGACTTTATTTTCGTTGAAACTGAAGTATCTGTAGCTGACGTCATATTAGTACCCGGTGCTAATCATCCACAGCTAATGGAAAAGGCTTCATGGCTATATAAAAATGGAATGGCTCCATACATTCTTCCGTCAGGCGGGTACAAACCCCACGTAGGTACATCTGAGTGGGAATATCTAAGAAAGGTTGGTATTACAAACGGGGTGCCTGACGAAGTTATCCTTAAAGAAGACGAAGCACAGCATACTTTAGAAAATGCCCGTTTTTCTTTAGAAGTATTACAGGGTAAAGGTATTAAATATGAAAAAGTTATCATTGTCTGTAAAGCAGGACATTCTCGAAGAGCATTGCTATGTTATCAGGATGCATTTCCAAAGAACACTAGTTTTATGGTTTCTCCAGTAGAAGATCGATTCGGAATTACTAAAGAGAATTGGTTTACTACGGAAGTTGGTATAAGCAGGATTATGACTGAGGTAGAGAAGATTGGTAAATACTTTGGAGATTTTATTCCGAAATGGGTGGGGCGATAAAATCTTGATACTGAGTCTTCAAAAAACTCGGAGCGTATCTGTAATAAGAATAGTAGTTTATGACGTTTTAATAGTAAGTGAAAAAATAAGGGAGCTTATAATTTGAACAAATACATTACAGCAGCAATCGTAGCATTTGTCTTTGGTATTTTAGCTACAGAACTTTTAGGTCCCTGGGGATTTTTTATTACAGTCATTATAGTGACTCTATACTTGATTTATGAGGAACTACGTGAGATTAAAAAAGAACTCAAAAGGACTAGCAAGTTTTAATGAGTATATTCCTTGTGCTGTAATCTCGGAGCGTTTGATCAAAAGAAGTAAGCGCTCTATGTAAATATAATTGCGCGTTTATATGTAAGAAAGAGTAAAGGGGATAGGTAGAATGACAACCATAGGGCTAATTAGACATGGAATTACGGAGTGGAATGATCATGGTAAAGCACAAGGCACGTCAGATATTCCTTTAAACGAATTAGGTAGAAAACAAGCTGCAAATATTGGTGCTAGACTGCGAGAAGAAGGAAAATGGGATGTTATCATTTCAAGTGATTTAACAAGGGCAATTGAAACGGCACAAATCATTGGAAGTAAAATAAACTTATCAATAAGTCATTATGATAAAAGAATTAGAGAAATAGATTGTGGGGAAATAGAAGGAACGACAGAAGAAGATCGACTGGAAAAGTGGGGCAGCAATTGGCGTAACTTAGACCTAGGGATGGAAAGTTTTGAAGAAGTAGGCAAAAGAGGAATTGAATTTGTTAAAGATATGGTCCATACATATAAGGGCAAGCGAATACTAATAGTGAGTCATGGGGCTTTAATCGGTTTAACATTGCAACAGTTACTCCCCGGTAGGTTTCAAAAAACTTATATAGATAATACCGCGTTTACAATCTTAGAAAATATTAATGGAGATTGGGATTGTTCTTTATATAATTGCACAAAACATTTGCTGTAAGTGAACTTGTAACATAAACACTTATTCAATAATCTCGGAGCAAATCTTGAATAAGACTTGCGCATTTTGTATGTAAAAAGATTATTTTATTTAATAAATTCAATGAAATGGGGACTTGTAAGTATGACTGAAATTAAAGAAATAGGCTCTTTATGTTCTTTAGACGACAAAGGTTATATCATAAACCAGTCTGATCATAAAAAAATTAATAATAAATTTCAAGAAGTCATCCGACTTATAAACGAAAGCTGTCTTTCCGCTTTACCAAAAGAAATTCATAGTATTTACATAAGAGGCTCTGTACCAAGGGGGTTAGACATTAAAGGTGTGTCGGATGTGGATGTAATAATCATAACCTATTCCGATCCTGAAGAACTTGACCTAGAGTGGGTGGAGGACAGTGAACAATTTATTGATCAGAAATTTTCTTTTATAAACGGGGTAGAATTAGGTTTCAGTCCTCTAAGTGAGGTTAAGGAGTCAAAATATTGCTCCATGATTCCTTTCATTCTAAAAACCTATGGGGTTTGTATTTATGGACAAAACTTAATAAGTAAGCTCCCTGATTATAAGCCCGACAGCTCCTTGGCTAATGAACACCTTATTCATCTAAAACCTCTTATTGATAAAGCCAAGTATGATTTAACAGGAAATGACGACATTGAGGATATTAAAGATTGCTGTTCATGGATAATGAGAATTATTGTGAGGGCTGGTGGTGTACTTGTCATTGTTCAAGAACAGTCGTACACAAGAGATCTATACCCAGCTTATAAACTATTTTCGAAGCATTATCCGGAAAAAGAGCCAGAGATGAGAACAGCTCTTTGGTATGCAATCAACCCCTTGTCAAGCTCGGAAGAGACATTGAAATTCTTGGATCGATTTGGAAGATGGATTGAGTCGGAAACAGAAAAATGGCTTGATGTTTATAATCCAACAAGGAAAATGCATCTACCACTTCGATAAAGTGAATACTGTGTCTTTTTACATATATTGAGGTGCAAAAAAGAAAGGTATCTCGAATTCAAGTCTTCCACAAACTCGGAGCTTATCTGTAATAAGGTAGGCTCCTTTTAATTTGAAATAAAGATTGAGTAATGTAGGTGGGTTTGAAATAATTGGTATTAGAGGTATACGTAGCAAAGGTGAAGCTTTAATTCCGAGATATTTTAATGAATTGGGTGGTTTAATATGAAGAAAGAAAACTCAAATAAGGTTCCAAAGATCTTAATATTGGAAAGAGAGGCGCTATGAAATATTTTAAATGGTTTCTTTTAATAATAGGTGCATCAGCTACAGAAATAGCTATCTTGATGAATGTAGAATCGCTAAGTGCGGAAATGATTTCTTTAAACTATTACTTTGTAGGTTCTTTGGTAGTTATATTAATGATATATCCATTAAGTGATTCCCCCTCAAGAAAACAATACAAATTAATCTTAGTATTAATTGCCATCGCTTTTGCTATTCTAGCTGCAGGGGTACTGAGAAACTTTGATTTCCTCCGTGAAGAACAAGCATTACTTCCTATGTTGGTAGGTTTGGTCGGTTACCTCATATTAGCATTTTTAATAATGATGAATTTCAGGAAAAAAACTAACTAATTTTAAATATGGTTTACTTTGTTTTATAAAATTCCCCTTTATATATTGAATAGTCGTTAACATATCAGAAAAAATTATTAGGGGGAATTAAATTGCCTGTAGAAATTTTGAAAATCGAAAAAACAGTACTTAACACCCGAACAAGTTAGAACGAAGGTTGTAGAAGATTATTCTTATAGCTATCAAGGTATTGCTCTCTCAATGGCAAGTGTTACCATCGGTGCATTAACGTCAGTGGCTGGAAAATGACGATATTCCATTATCTCGGAGCTTATCTGTAATAAGATAGGCTCCTTTTAATTTTAAATATAAGATTGAGTTATATTGATGGTTTTGAAATAATTGGTTTAAGCAAATCTGTCATGGGGATATCACCGTGTGGTTGGAAACACCCATAGTACATAGTAACTCTCTTTAAATGAAGAGCTAAACTAAAAGAGCTATTATTTAGACTGACCTTAGCTCGTAGTCTAGAAAATAAATGAACAAGCGAGGTTAATCAATGGAATTTAAACTGTTAGGTGACGAAACGAATATTGTTATTAAAGTAATTGGCAGACAGCATCCGGATGCTACAGATTACTGGGATGGAAATTGGATTTTCTCGATCATCAATATAGAAATACCGGGTTACTCGGTTGAATTTCCTGCAAGCTTAAGAACGGACGAAATATTTTCTTTTATGGAAGAACTAAAAAATTTAGATGAAACGTTGAAGGGAAAAGCATCTTTTAAAAACATGGAAGATTTCATTGTGCTCGAAGCCGAAGTGGATCTTACAGGAAAAGTAATGTGGACAGGTGAAACCTGTTATCCTTTAGGAACTGGAGCCGTTCTAAAATTCGACTTTGAATCAGATCAATCGTATTTAAAATATATAATAAAGGAACTAAAAGCTATTTTAGAGGAGATTCCAGTAATCGGAAAACCCTAAGAGGATAGATTTGTTATTTCATTATCTCGGAGCGAAAGTTGAGTAAGTGTCTTTGCAGCTATTTCATTATTTAAGAGCAACCCAGAAATAAATGGAGGTTATCATTGAAAATGGAAGTTGCAAAAAAGAAGAAAAACCAAAAAATAGCTGGTGTAATACTATTGGTGATAGTAATAGTTTTGTCCCCATTTTTGCATAATCATTATAATCCGTTAACTTTATTAATAACTACGATTATTATATATGCTGTTGTCATGGTCATTGTTGGACTGTTATCAAAAGAAGAAAAGTCTTAACCTTAAGACAGAAGGATCGTTATTTACCATCTTTCAGTATCTCGGAGCGTTTGATCAAAAAGAAGTAAGCGCTAGTAAAAGGGGATAGATAGAATGACAACCATAGGGCTAATTAGACATGGAATTACGGAGTGGAATGATCATGGCAAAGCACAAGGCACGTCAGATATTCCTTTAAACGAATTAGGTAGAAAACAAGCTGCAAATATTGGCGCTAGACTACAAGAAGAAGGAAAATGGGATGTTATTATTTCAAGTGATTTAACAAGAGCAATTGAAACTGCACAAATCATTGGAAGTAAAATAAACTTATCTATAAGTCATTATGACAAAAGAATTAGAGAAATAGATTGCGGGGAAATTGAAGGAACGACAGAAGAGGATCGACTGAAAAAGTGGGGAAGGAATTGGCGTGACTTAGACCTAGGGATTGAAAGTTTTGAAGAAGTAGGCAAAAGAGGAATTGAATTTATAGAAGGTATAGTCCATACATATAACGGAAAGCGAATTATAATAGTGAGCCATGGGGCTTTAATTGGTTTAACATTGCAACAATTACTCCCTAATAGGTTTCAAAAAACTTATATAGATAATACAGCATTTACAATCTTAGAAAATATCAATGGAGATTGGGATTGTTCTTTATATAATTGCACGAAACATTTGATGTAAATGAATTTGTAACATAAACACTTATTCAACAATCTCGGAGCTATTCATAAACAATGGTGTGTAACTATGGGGATGAAAGAATTGAACTAACGGAGCAGTTTAGGTTAAATAACCCTACAAAATGGTGCACAAAATGTCGGATGAATAGAGTAAACTCCTGTTATTCTATTGATGAAAGGAGGTCACATTAATGGATTTGCTTAAGGACATGAATACTGCAATGAAGTATATTGAAGATAACCTTACTAACGAATTAGACTACAAAGTAGTGGCAAGTTTAGCTTATTGTTCCGAATATCATTTTAAGAGAATGTTTTCTTTTCTTGCAGGAATTACGTTATCAGAATATATACGCCGTAGACGACTTAGTTTGGCAGCATTTGAGCTTCAAAATAGTAATGTAAAAGTAATCGATGTTGCGATGAAATATGGATACAATTCACCGGACTCCTTCACGAGAGCTTTTCTCAATTTACATGGCGTCACACCAACAGAAGCAAGAAACAAAGGTCAGCATTTAAAAGCCTATCCATTTATGACCTTCCAATTATCAATTAGAGGAGGATCTGAAATGAACTATCGAATCGAACAACAAGAAGCATTTAACATCGTTGGTATTATGAAACGAGTTCCAATTGTTTTTGAAGGAGAAAATCCGGAAATAGCTGGGATGTGGCAATCCTTGACTATGGATAAAATAGAACGATTACAAAAACTATCAAATGTTGAACCTAAAGGGATGATTCAAGCATCGAGTAACTTTTCAGAAGGGCGTATGGAAGAAAAAGGGGAACTTGATCAATATATAGGAGTAGCAACAACCCAAGAATGCCCCGGAAATTTTACTAAACTTGAAGTACCTGCATTAACCTGGGCGATATTTGAATCAACCGGACCATTCCCTAATACATTACAAGAAACATGGGGAAAGATTTATTCAGAGTGGTTTCCATCTTCCACCTATCAAGTAACAGAAGGACCCGAAATCGTGTCGATTAAAAGCAAAGATTTAACTTCTACCTCTGTAAAATGTGAGATTTGGATTCCCGTTAAGAAGAAAAAGTAATAAAACATTACTGAGCTGTTTTAGACAGCTCTTTTTCTGATGAAAAAAATGCAAAAGTTCTTGTAGTGATTTTTTGTATTTCAGTCTTTAAAGGTTATTGGAATATTGGTAGCAACCTTTATATAAAAAATATATTTTGATATCAAGACTTCCACAATCTCGGAGCAATTCTACAACAAGAGAGGCTATCTTTTTTTACGAAAGAGATTGTGGTAAGTGGATTGTTTTGAAATAATTGGTATTAATGAAATATGGTTAAATACAGTGAGGGAGGAAGTAGGGTAGTTACTTTAAGACTTATAAATTCTAATGAATTTGAAAAATATTTTTCTTCAGCGATTGAAAATTATGCTATCGAAAAAGTTTTGTCTAAATAAATTGGAATTATAAAGAGGCAAAGGATAAAGCCAGGCAAGAATACGAATTACTTTTACCTGACAGAGAACAAACCGATAGTAATTACATATATTACATTCTAAACGAGGAACAAGTAATTGGAATGGTATGGCTAGAGCATAAATTAAACGATAAAGGATTTATTCGAGATATTAGAATTTTAGATAGATATCAAGGACAAGGTTATGGTCAGAGTACAATGCAAGCAATAGAAATAGTAGGGAAAGAATTAGGAGTAGAGAAAATAGGGCTTCACGTTTTTGGTCATAACAAAGTAGCAAGGGGTTTATATGAAAAATTAGGTTATCAAACTACGAATGTCATGATGATAAAAGAGATATAAAACATTTTAAACGTATAATTTATCTTCTTGTATCTCGGAGCTAATACTTTATAAAGTACTCGCCCTTATTACATAATCTTCGGGTCAAATAAAAGTTAATTTAAAATTAACGGTGCAGGCTAACCAGTTATTCCATTAAGAACGCTACGATGAAGGTGGTGTAACTAACAATGGACGATGTTGTAATGTGTCCTGAATGTGGTAACCAGTTGAAGCAAGGATATATTTTCTCTCCTCGAAGAATTTGCTGGTCAGACTCGCCTGATTCCATCTTTGCGGACTTTGGAAGTGAAACATTAATAGGTGATGCATGGTTAAAGGTCAAAAAAGTTCCAGCGTTAAGGTGTGAAGAGTGTAGTGTAGTTATTTTCAAACATAGTGAAAACAAAGATATAAAATAGTAGTGAAGTAATTTTGAATTGAGTCATTATTCCGTTAAATCGGAGCGGAAGTTAAAGAATTGTATTCGAATCACTTTTTTCCTCTTAAGGATTATTTTTACAAATGTTAAGCGTTCAACTATAATTATAGTATTCTTTCAAATGGGGTGAATGGAATGTCTTTCCGAATTGTTCGAAGTAAGTAGTTTTCGGGCTGTAAAAAAAACGCGTAGCAGCCATCAGGGGGGAAGTGTGCCCTTTTTAAGAAAACGAAGGCTTTGAATATAAACGGTAGTCATTTATTTAGCGAAACCAAGATGCTAAAAAGTGTCTTGGTTTTTACATTTGAAAGGTGGAAATCCAATGACAGAATTAAATTATGAAAAATTTTACGATAATGTAGGAAAGAGTAATGGGTGGGATTTTAGTAACTTACAGCTTACATCAGAAGGAGCTAAGTGGGAGTTCTATGATGAAGTATTAAAAAAAGTTAGTGACACCGACGTCCTTTTAGATATAGGTACAGGTGGTGGAGAAAATGTTCTAGAGATTGCCTCTTCATTGCTTTTCCTTATAGGGATCGACCTTTCTTCAAGTATGGTGGAAACTGCACAAACGAATCTATTAAATTCAGAGGCGACTAATGTGCGTTTTGCCCAAATGTCATCTGATAATTTATTACTTCCTGATGGGTTATTCAATGTTATCTCAAGCTGCCACGCTCCTTTCAATTCACTAGAAGTAGGGAGAGTTTTAAAAAAGGGTGGAGTTTTCTTAACCCAACAAGTTAGTGAAGCAGATAAATGGAATATCAAAAAAGCTTTTGGAAGAGGACAATCTTATGAACTTTCAGATGGATTATTGAAAGAAAAATACATGCGAGAGCTTAAAGATGCCGGGTTCTCTGAAGTCCAATCCTTTGATTATGACGCCACAGATTATTATAAGAAACCGGAAGATCTTTTGTTTCTTCTTACCCACGCACCTATAATTCCTCAGTTTGGTGAAGAAGAGAGGGATTATGAAATTTTAAAAAGTTTCATAGAAAACAATCGAACTGCTAATGGAATTCGTACAAATTCAAAAAGGTTTTTATCATAGCTAAAAAGTAATATTGCTAATAGGCAAGGGCACAATTCTTATGTAGAGTGTTGTGTCCTTTAGTACTTTAATAGGAATTCTTACTTAACGTTTAGTAAGCGCTTTAACATTGGTCTTGATAACTTAGTTTCAAAACTAAGTTGAATTTAAAATATAGAATATTTTATAGGAGAGATATATGAACCTAAGAACAGAAAGATTAATTATACGTGATTTTGAAGAAGAAGATTGGAAAGAAGTATATAAATATACTTCCCAACAGACTGTTATGGAATATATGCCGGAAGGTGTATTAACAAAAGAAGCAACAAAGAAGTTTATAAGAGAAAACATGGGAGCATCGGCTAAGAAATTTCCTGTGATACTTTTTGACAAGAAAATACTAATAGGGCATATTGAGTTTTTTAAATATTTTGGTGAACATTCTTATGAGATAGGATGGGCATTCAATCCGGATTATTATAATAAAGGCTATGCTTCGGAAGCTGCCCTTGCAATATTAAAATATGGATTTGAAGAGTTAAAGTTACATAGGATTGTAGCTACATGCCAACCAGAAAATGTTCCTTCTTATCGTGTTATGGAAAAGATCGGTATGAGAAGAGAAGGATATTTTAAAAAATGCATTCCGCATGGGGATGGTTGGTGGGATGAATATTCTTACGGAATTTTAGAAGAAGAGTGGAAAACCCATTGAATAGGATTGTAGCTTAGTGTTTAGTTAGTAAAAAATTAGATTAAATAGGTTTATCTTGAATTAGGTTATTCAATTAAATCAGAGCAAGAGCTGAAGAACAAAACATAGATTCTGGTGCCTCTGTATTAGGGAGAGCTATACAAGTAGAAAACGTTAAAGAAAGGAACATAGATGGAAAAGCACACTCCATTAATTGAAACAAAACGTTTAACTTTAAGAGAAGTAACCCCAGAGGATGCTTTGGATATGTATCACTATTTATCCGTTGAAGAAGTCGTACAACATATGGGTCTAGCGCCTGCTCAAAGTGTTCAAGAAGTAATGGATGAAATCGATTGGTATCACTCAATAATTAAGGAAGGTACAGGTATTAGGTGGGGAGTTACTTTAAAAGACTCAGATAAGGTTATAGGTAGTTGCGGGTATTTAAATATGCAACACAAACATTATAGAGCTGAAGTTGGATTTGAATTAAGTAAAAATTATTGGGGGAAAGGTATAGCTTCGGAAGCGCTAGGAGCTATTATGAGGTATGGATTTAATCACTATCAGTTAGAACGGATAGAGGCTTTGATAGAACCTGGTAATATTCAATCACAAAGGTTGGTTAGCAAACTAGGTTTTACAAAAGAAGGTTTACTCAGGCACTATGAATATACTCTTGGTAAATTTGATGATTTATATATGAATTCAATTATTAAAAGTGATCTTATCAAATAATAGGAGAATCGTTATGGTGTTAAAGAAAAAGAAATCTCGATACTGAGTCTTCAATTAACTCGGAGCGTTTACTTAATAAAAAAAATAAGCTCTCAATGTAGGTTTAGGAGATGATTCTGGAATGTTGGTAGGAGAATTCAGGCATCTTACTCTTTTATTACTGTATTAGAAAGAGACTCTAAATAATTAATTAAAAGAGGTGATACTTTGAATTCAGATAAGACTTTACCTTTATTACTTGTTTACTCATTTATAGTAATATCTACTTTTTTAGTATATTTCACAGTATCAAACCCTTATCTTAAGTCCTTTCTAATTATCGCTTTATTTGCATTAAGTACCGCATACAAATGGAAATATTTCCGAAAGAAAGAAAATTAGACTTGAGAGCTGCTTTTTCAATTTTAGTGGAGTTACTATTAGTGCATACAATAGATACTACGAGTCTTAAGCAATCTCGGAGCGAAAGTTGAGTAAGGTGTCTTTGCAGCTATTTGATTATTTAAGAGCAACCCAGGAATAAAGGGAGGTTATCATTGAAAATGGAAGTTGCAAAAAAGAAGAAAAACCAAAAAAAATAGCTGGTGTAATACTACTGGTAATAGTAATAGTTTTGTCCCCATTTTTGCATGATCATTTTAATCCGTTAACTTTATTAATCACTACGATTATTATATATGCTATTGTCATGTTCATTGTTGGACTGTTATTAAAAGAAGAAAAGTCTTAACCTTAAGACAGAAGGAACTTTATTTACCATTTTCCAGTATCTCAGAGCAAGAATTGAAGTTCAAGAAGGTATAGTTCAGTCAATGATTCTATTTTAACTTGAAAAGGAAGGTGAGTAGAATTGCTAGAAAATAATGTAGCTTGGAAACAAGATAGAATATTATCCGCCCATAGGGGTGACAACCCAATGGTTCTCGCCAAAATGAAAAGTGGCTTTGCAGTATTAGGAGACACTCAATTTTTACCTGGATATTGTGTTCTTTTACCTTCAGTTAAAGTTGATTCACTAAACGATCTCGATGTTAAACAAAGAAGTGATTATCTACTTGATATGAGCATAATAGGGGACGTTATAAACGAGGTATGCCATCCAAAAAGGATTAATTACTCTATTTATGGAAATACAGATGCATTCTTGCACGCACACATTTTCCCTAGGTATGAATGGGAACCTAAAGAAAATATACCAAAGCCAGTGTGGCTTTATGCCCAAGAAAAATGGACTGATAGTAAGTATCTTTATTCAATAGATAAGCATTTGATACTGAAAGAAAAACTAATTGATAAATTAAAGGAACGAATTAAACAAATATACTAGTGCTCAACCGTAGCCATGCGTTCTATCATACAAGTTTACTAGTAGATTTACATTTAATAGTCTAGCTATATAGGTGGGGGTAGCAATGATGAAGCCGATTGTCGTTTTGAATGAGTTTAATGCTGAATGGGAAAAACAATTCGAATATGAAAAAAAGCGCATTATGGCTGCTGTCGGTAATCAAATAGATGGAATTGAACATATTGGAAGCACTTCAATAAGAGGATTAAAAGCTAAGCCTATCATTGATATTATGATTGGGGTAAGAAATATAGAAAGTACATCAGCTTTTGTACAGCCTTTAAGTGAAGCAGAATATGAATATGTTCCAAAGCCAGAGGTAACAGATCGAAAATTTTTCAGAAAAGGATTAAGGGGCAATGGGACTTGCCACTTACACATATGCGAAATACATAGTACAGAATGGATTGAAAAAACAGTGTTTCGTGATTATCTTAGAAAGTACCCTGAATCTGCTGAAGAATATGCCTTGCTAAAAAGTGAGCTCGCTATTCAATATAAGTATGACAGACCAGCTTACACCCAACAAAAAGAACCATTCATTAAAGACATTATCAAAAAAGCCAGAATGGAATTTAAGAGATAACTTTATTCCATTATCTCAAAGCTTTAATTGGATATGAAAAAGGCAATTTTCATTATGGAAATTGCCTTTTTAGTGTTAATTTAATTCACGAATAGGTTTTTTAATAAATAACTATTTTTCAAAAACTTTCTAGTCGGTGCATCGTCTAATGTAAGGGAGGGTGAAAAGTGGAAGAGTACATTGAAAATATAGTTGATACTGCTGATAAAAATAATTTAATAGACGAGATGATGAGAAACTTTGGAGAAGAAATTCTCTATCTGATGTATTCCTATGTAAAAGACAAGGCAATAGCCGAAGATTTGACTCAAGAGGTCTTTGTGAAATGCTATAAGAATTTACATACCTACAAACAACATTCGAAAATGAAAACCTGGGTTTGGAGAATTGCCATAAATCATTGCAAAGACTATCTTAAGAGCTGGTACAAAAGAAAAGTGATTCCTTCTGAAGTTGAAGTTGCTCTTACTCCAGCACGAGAATATGGTGTGGAAGATTCGGTTATTCGACAGGAAGAAGACGAAGAGCTGGTCATAGCTGTCATGGATCTCCCAATTCATTATAGAGAGGTCATTTATCTCTTTTATTTTGAAGAGATGTCGATTAAAGAAATAAGTAGCGTGACAGATCAAAATAGTAACACGGTTAAAACGAGATTGAAACGAGCTAAGCAATTGCTTAAGGAACAATTAGGAGGAATGATCTGATGGAGGAAAGGCTAAAGAACTTGAAGAAATCGATGAAAACAACATGCTTTAGTCAATTGGAATTCACAGAG
Source organism: Bacillus sp. Cs-700 (assembly GCF_011082085.1). NCBI lineage: Bacteria > Bacillati > Bacillota > Bacilli > Caryophanales > Bacillaceae > Bacillus > Bacillus sp. Cs-700. The sequence goes on along the minus strand of NZ_CP041063.1, from coordinate 784,431 downwards.
GATGATAGGAATCAAATACACAAAAAGATAGAGAAAGAAGTGGAAGATGATGCAATGATCCTTCTCGCAGTATTACAGCTGCTTCTGGAAGAGAAAACGGGTCATGACGTGGCGAAACAATTGCGTAGCAGAGGAATTTTGAAGTTTGAAGATGAGGAAGGACTATTATATACAGTTCTACATGCTCTTGAACAAAAAAACTACTTAACCGTAAGGTGGCGTAGTGATTACTCAAAGATGTATAAACTAACGAGTAAGGGTAGAAAAGTATTAAAGAAAATGGAAACCAAAAGAGTGAGTGGCGTACTTAAGCTTAGTAATTTGACTGGAAACTATGAATTATGAGTGACAAAAAGTATGATTTCTTAGACCAGGTACAGGAACAAATAAAAGCCATAGAAGCGAAAGAAATGATTTCCCATGAACTTAATCATCATATAAATAGTGAGAAAAAAAGACTGGTTCAAACAGGGATAGAGGAAGAAGAAGCTGAAAGAGTAGCTATTAAGCAAATGGGGAGCCCAGTTCAGCTTGGACAAAAGTTAAATAAACTTCATCGTCCGAAAACAGACTGGTGGCTTATTAGTTTGTTAGTCGTTACGATTGGATTGAGTTTTTTACCTTTAATGTTTTGGAATTTAGACTTAAATTACTATTTTGAAAGGAAAATCATTTTTTCTGTTATTAGTGTAATGATAATAACTGGGCTTATGTTTTTTGATTATCGAAAATTATATAAGTGGAGATGGTTTTTTTATCTCATGGGTCTATTTGTTTTAGCTCTTTTAGTCCTGTTTCCAACAACATATACGAATGGCATTCCAGTATTACGAGTAGGTCCATTCGGGATTGACAGTACACAAACGCTTTTACTTTTTTACGTAGGATTTTCAGCTTTAATCATAAGTAGCAAGGTATCCTATTGGAAGTTTCTTCTTTTATGTTCTGTGCCAATCTTCTTTTTTTTAGTTGTCCTCGATCCTAATTCAATCTTCGTCTTTAGCGCAATGACAGTTGTTCTGCTTTGGTTTAGTGACATAAGCAAAAAAAGAATATTGCTGTTAGCGGTAAGTAGTCTAGCTGTCATATTCTCAGCAGGATATTTATTGTGGGGAAATCTAGATAATTATCAGAAAGATAGAATCTTGGGTTATTTAAATCCAACCGAATATGCAAATTCTAGTGGTTATATGTACTTGCAGGCGAAGGAATTATTAAAGGCTGCAGGTTGGTTCGGCCAGCGAGGGGAACAAGTTTTTATACCAACAGGCCACACTGATTTTGTTTTTCTAAGCCTTACCTATCATTTCGGCTGGATGTTAGGAATTATTCTATTTATAGTTCTAGCTATGTTGATGACTCGAATGATCTACGTCACCTTTAAAATAAATGATTCATTCGGAAAGATGCTTGTTGTAGGAGGTCTAAGCTTATTCTCGGTTCAATTTCTCTACTCGATTGCTATGACCCTTGGTCTCCTTCCGATAATCGGGATTTCGTTACCTTTTATCAGTTATGGATTAACGCCAACAATAATGAACTCCATAGTCTTCGGCATCGTGCTCAGTGTGTATAGGAGAAAAAACTTAGTGTTTAAACAAAGTATTACAAGTTAGCTTAGACTAATATGGATCTTTTTTAAACCGTAATCAAATTAATAGGATGAAGCAGCTTGTTCCACAATCTTGTTTAGTTCCCTTCTATACTCAGATAGTGGTCGGAGTTTCGATAGAATAATTTAGGAGGAAAAAAGTTGATCGTAAACTCAAAAGAATATGAAGTTAATAATCTCAATTATAAAATAAGGTCTGCACAAATTGAAGACGCAAAAGCTTTGTCTGAATTAAGGCTCCAGATAGATGGTGAAAGTGAAAATTTAGATAGAGTAAAAGGAGAAGCATACATAGACGGAGAAGGCTTTAAAGCTATTATCACAAGTGACTCAGAAAGCTTGAACAATATTTTTTTGGTAGTTGAAGTTAATGGGGCCCTTGTTGGTTTCTCTAGATGCGAAGGAAATGAGTTAAAAAGAAGTTCTCATAAGGTAGAGTTTGGTGTTGGTGTAATGAAGGATTATTGGGGATATGGAATAGGAAAGAACCTCCTGAAAACATCTGTTAACTGGGCAGATGCAAATCACATAAAGAAAATCACTTTAAATGTCCTGGAAACAAACGAGAAAGCAATAGCCCTTTATGGAAAATATGGTTTCAAAATTGAAGGGGTATTACTGAAAGATAAGTTATTATCTGATGGTAATTACTACAATACATTATTGATGGGCAGATTGTTTTAATTATTAGGGTGACATCTTGATATTGACTCTTCCACAATCTCAGAGCAAAACAGGAATAAAATAAACAGTTATCGTTTTTAATGTGACTAGAGCGATTCAAAATGAAATGCGGAGACATTTATTATGATTGAATTGAAACCTTTTGAACGGTCTGACTTTGATAAGCTTATAAATTGGATTGAAACACCGGAGTTCCTACTACAATGAGGGGACCTAATTTCATTTTTCCATTAGATGAAGATCAGCTTGGGGAAATTCTTAAAGTAGCATTTGATGAACTACATTTACATAGAGTCAGTCTTGGAGTGTTTGACTTTAATTCTTCAGCAATTGCTTGTTATGAGAAGGCAGGATTTAAAAAGGAAAGTTTACGGAGAGAATCAAGAAAAATTGGTGAAGAATATTGGAGTTTATGGGAAAAACGTCACTAGGAGCTTATCTGTAATAAGATAGGCTCTTTTTTGGAGGAAAAAGATGGATTTATTAGCTCTGTTTTGAAATAATTGGTATTAGAGATTTGCGCAGTTATCTAGAATAAGTCGGTGAGTTATTAAGGATGTATATCTAGGTGTTATGGATTAATGTGTGATGACTTTGAAGAATTGGAGGGAGTTAAACAATGAAAATAATGAAGAAGTACCTTCTACCTTTTATGATGCTGGGAATCCTTCTATTAGTTGTAGGTTGCACGAACTCCGAAGAAACAGGTAACAGTTCAGAGGACAGTGAAAACCAAAGCGTAGACAAATTAGAGGAAGCTCAGGAAAACATTAAAACAGTTCTTAAAAATACTTTTACAGGACCTAGTAATGAGCAACAGGAGATAATGTTTAGAGGAGAAGAAGAAGATATAGAAGAATTTGCTGAAAAACTTAGTGAATATCAGGAAGAAAATTTCAAGCCTTATGTAACTGAAAGGTATTATGAGAATGGCATAGTAAAATCCAATGGTGCAATAGGTTTCTTGGTTGTAGCTCACCCTAAATATATTTTAGCTGTGGATGAAGTTACGCTCGAAGAAAGAGAAGCTAAAGAGGGCGACTATGATTTTAATGTGAAAGTTACTTATACCAATAAGGAAAAAGATAAAAGCGAAACGATGAATGTTGAAGGTACAGCATCAACAAACGAAGAAGGAAAAATAACAAGCATCCGTTATCTACATGCTGAAGAGTTTCGAGACGCTTTGAGAAATTAAGTTTAAGTAATCACTCATTTACATGAAACGTAAGACTGGATTATTCAATTATCTCGGAGCTTATCTGTAATAAGATAGGCTTCTTTTTAATGAAATGGCTTTGTTAAAGTTTAATGTGATACTTCACACAAAAAAGGAACTTCCAGTTTTGTGGAAGTACCTCTGTGGTATATTTTGCTTGTTAACTAAAGCAATAGGTTAATTAAGTTGGATGTCATTTTCTCTCAATCACTGAAGATATCCTTCATTTCATTTTTTTCTTTTTTTAATCGTTGAAAATGCCTTTCTATCCGCCTTGCTATAAAAGGCAGAAATATAACTATTAACATAAGCCAAAGCATAAAAGTCCACCTTTATTTAAGAATTTCCCAGTCAAACTCCCCTAATCCTTACGTTCGAGGAAAAAAAGAAATGTTAGATATTGATTGAACTTACTTAATCTAAGTGTATCATAAGTTTTTGTACGAAATTTACCATCTTCCAGTATCTCTGAGCGATTATTCAATAAGGATAGTCGTCTTTTCTTTGATAAAGAATGGTGAAAAGATTGGTGAAGACTCAGTTTCAAAACATTAGCTTGTATGAAACTAAATTGGATCGATTTTGTATGTTTATTAGGAAAGGGGCTTGCTTATTTTGAAAAAATCTAACTTGGCCAAGCTTATTTCAAATGGTGATTTTGAAAAAGCTAGGGTTATTAAACACGAAATGGATAAGGGTGAATTTGCAAATGAAATAATGGTAATAGCATTTGAAGATAAAGATATTAGTGTTTATACATTCATTTATTATCTTCTAAGCAGTGAAGAAGATAGTAGGTTACATCGAATAGCTAGTAACCTCATGTGTCATGTTTTTAAAGACTATAAGGGCGCATACAAATCAGGATTATTCCATACGAGAAGGGCTATAGAACTTTCTCCTAATTATCTAGTTTATAGAGAGATGCTATTATTCTTTGGTTCAATTCCAAATAAACTTATTTCAAATCAAGAACTTAAAGAAGTATGTGAATTCATTTTAAGCAAAGATCCTAATAACGAGGCTGTGAAAGCGTTCCAAAGTTTAAAAATCATAAAGTGTAGGAGTTTGTCTTGAAATCTAGTCTTCCGCAAACTCGGAGCTTATCTGTAATAAGATAGGCTCCTTTGAATTTGAAATAATAGATTGAGTTATGTAGGTGGGTTTGAAATAATTGGTATTGGAGGTTTGGGTGTGCAGCATTGTTGAAGACTTTAATTCGAGATGTTTTATTGAACTGGGTGATTTAATATGAAGAAAGAAAACTTAAATAAGATTCCAAAGATATTAATGAACATCATCCTAATTCTTTTAGTCATAGGTGCGATACAAATATTTTTCGATGAAAATTATAGAAATGACCATTTTGGATGGTTGTTTTTGTTAGCTTTTTGGATGGTTAGATGTTTTTATGGCTTTACCGTAAGTTTCAAAAAAGGTGAAAAGAAATTAGCATTAGTTGATTTAGTTTTAGGTATTGTTGCTTTTTATTTTCTGATGGCTCGTAGTATTAATTATTTTATCTAACACTATATGATTCAGTATCTCGGAGCTATTGCTGAATAGAAGATAAGCACATTTGGATAATTGTTCATTCTATACATAAGTGGAGGTTATGAAAGAAAGGAATGGTTTGTATTGTATGGTGTTGATCAAGAACTTTTGCTGGAGTTAATTATCTTAATTACAATATTAGGGTTAATAATTTTCTCTTTTAATGCAATTATGAGAACTTTGCTAAAGGTTGAAAAGAAGAAACTCTCTTCAAATACCCATATTAATGAAGTACATAAGAAAGTAGATTGGAGCATTAGGATTACTGTTATAGTTTTTATAATTTTTGGTTTTCTTTATACTCTCAATAGAGCGCCTACCGAATGGGTATGGTTTTTGGAACCATAGTTTTTGTTGTGTTTGTTGTTAGTCATTTCTGAATCAGTTACAGCGTATATGGAATGGAAATACGAAACAAATAGAAAGAATTATATTTTTACTAGTAGTCAAATAATCTTTTTCATAATATTAGTGGTGTCAGTATTCTCTAGCAATTTTTTTGGATTGATGTGAGTTTTACATAATGCTTATTAAGCAATCTCGGAGTAATTATCCAACACACGATACAAATAGTGTTACTCAAACGCTATTCTAAAACCAATTATTTATCAAAAGTTGTTCATTCTCTAACAAATATTGATAAGAGACTTTGAAAACTGTGGGTTGTGAGGTGAGTGATGAGTGAAGAAGTTTTAAGGAAAGTGAGGCGTGTCCTTCTCTATATCGCCCTTCTAATGATTGCATTTGTCTTGTCTTATATCATCGCCTATCCGCTTGGATATTCACCGCTCGGTTACGAAGGGATAGAAGTAAAAGAGGACAAACTATTATTACAATCTTATAACGTCCTGGGATTGGAAGAAAACAGAATCATCTATGAACCCCCAAAAGGTGAGGAATGGAAGATCGAACTCCTTAAGGATCTGGTCAATCACCAACAGACTCAATACCTTTTCTTCTTCTCCCCTATATTGTTGGCGCTATTCTGGGGAGGATGCGATCTCCTAAGAAAAAAATCATTGAAGAGAGTTCTAATTCAAGGTTTCCTATACGCTTTTGTTCCTGGAGTATCATTAATTAGACACTTGAATGATATAAAAGATATTTTGCAAAATTCTGCGTAAAATGAACACTAACGATTTTTTAGTACCTTTATCTCTTTACACGCTTATAAACTCTTCAACAATTTCGGAGCGTTTGCTTAATAAAAGTAAGCGCTCTACTATGTTAGCATAAATGGATTATAGATAGGAGGGATGTTGATGGAACGTAAATCAGCATGGCTATTGATTGCAATCGGAGCTTCGCTATGGGGAGTAATAGGGATTTTCGTAACGTACCTTTATGAGATAGGATTTACGCCGCTTGAAGTCGTAGCAATTCGTGTGTTAACGGCTTCCCTCTTCATGGTCCCTTATGTTTTTATAAAGAATCGTCATCTGTTCAAAATAAAGGTGAGGGACTCCGGATATTTCATAGGTACTGGTATTATTAGTATTGTCCTTTTCAATTGGTGTTTGTTCAGTTCTATGAAAGAGTCTTCTATTTCGATTGCATTCATCTTGCTTTATACAGCCCCGGCGTTTGTTACGATTCTATCTCGCATTCTCTTCAAAGAATCACTGACCGCTCGCAAGGTCACCGCCCTAATGATTACGTTGATAGGGTGTTCCCTTGTAATTGGAATCTTTTCTGGCTCCACCTCATCCATTTCGTTTTATGGATTAATCGTTGGACTAGGATCAGGATTTTTCTATGCCCTTTACAGTATATTCGGAAAAGCAGCACTTTCGAAATATGACTCATTAACCGTTACGGTGTACACGTTTCTTTTCGCTTCATTCGCAATTGTGCCTTTCAGTGCATTAGATTTGAGAGTTTCTACTTTGACAGATCTAAAAGTGATAGGACTCGTAATCGGACTTGGCTTTCTTTCTACGATGCTTCCATACATTTTCTACACGAAAGGTCTTCAATATGTGGAATCAAGCCGCGCCTCGATTATAGCAACCATTGAGCCAGTCGTTGCCTCTGTCATCGGGCTATTCATTTTCAACGAGACCTTATCGACGTGGCAATATATCGGGATGATCATGGTGATCAGCTCTGTAATCATCGTGCAGGAATCAAAGAACCAAAAAACAAATTGCCCACAGCAATATAACCGGGCCGAAGCGTGATTCATATGACTGTGTCTGTCAGCACTCGTTACCAAATGCCGAAGAGCAAGATGTTCTTCATTGTTGCAAACCCAAAGAAATATGGTGAAGGGCAAAAATATAGGTGAAAGTTATCAAATATTTTGATGAAGAGGTCATTGAAGCTTTTAGATTGGTAACTAAACAAAAGATAATCAGCGTCTTATACAGTAATAGATATAATACATATATTTAATTGCTCAAGAAATAGATCAATACGAAGAACTTATTTGCCAGTAGAACTAAAAAAGTAGTTGGTTAATAGTTTGCGTCAGATGTTATTCAAGATAATCGGAGCGTTTGTGCAATAAAAAGCAAGCGTCCAATGTAAGGGTGATGTAGGATTGTGATGTTATGCTACTTGAGAGGATTAATTTATGAAAAGTAAGGATTACAGCAAACGAAATATTATTCAGTGGATTGCATTTGGGATTGTAAGAATACAGTACAATTAATGCCATAACTTGGACAGGGCTTACGATTGGTATTTTTTTATTATTGGTTTCTTACTTGTTTCCAAAAGAGACATAAACTATCACTAAGTAATTCAACTAAATCGGAGTTATAGCTTAATAAGTCCAGATAAAATAATAGCCACATATCGATCCGTTAAAGATTGAAAGTGCGGCTTATTTATTAGCAAGTACATTACGAAACATAGTGCGATTATCATATGCATTTACATATGCAATTTCTTACGTGAATTAATGTTTTGTGACAGGTATCAGAACCCGTTACTATAATACAGGGTTTTTTAAAGTTATTAATTTGATATGAACTGTTTCGATAAATTAAGGAGCAAAAAATAAAAAGAAATTATTGAACCTGGAGAGATGAAGTATTTATGCTTAACAGAGCTATTTTCAAAAGAAAATTAGAACGGATATCAACAAAATGAAGGATGAATCAACAAAAATTAAAAATGATCTACAAAAACAGAAATTCATGTATAAAATGAAAATTTCTATCAATGGTTCAGGTCAGAATTCTCAACTTGTATGTCATCTGCTCCGTTAAAAATGGCAAAAGAATTGAGCGCGTTACGGAATGATTGACGTAACTCAGACGTTTGCTTAACCTCTGGCTCAAGCTGGAGCAAACGTACAATCAACACTTTGTTTTTTCGGTCAATTTGTGGGTCCATACGACCAATCAGTCTATCTCCATATAAAATCGGCATCGCATATGGGCCGTATTTTCTTTTCACGCGAGGAGTGTAGATTTCCCACTTATAATCGAAGTCGAACAGGTCTTTGATCCGCTCACGACTCCAAAGTAAATTATCGAGCGGTGGTAGAAAAGTGATCGTACTCTCAAGTGAACGGGATTCCTGTTTGGTACTCTCAACGAATGTTTCGAGTTCCTCCAAGTCCTCTGCCAATAAATAATATTGTCGTTTTACACCTTCGACTTCAAGTGGAATGACCGTTTTATTCTGGACTCTACGCTCAATTTCTGCGCGACGTTCAGCCGCGGTCATTTTTTGCCAACCAAATCGAGCATCTCTCGGATCAAATACCCGGTAAGCACGAATGTATTTTTCTATCAGCAGATCTTTTGCAGTAGGTCTATCCATGACTTTCGTCTGTTTCAACAATTTCTGGGTGACCGTACGCTCTGTAAGATCAAAATAGCGTTCAGTTCGGTCCCGCTTGACGACACGGATAATGCCAGCATCCAACAACAGGTTCAATGCATGGGATGTTTCTTTTGTCTTCGGGGCCTTGTTATCCCAATAGCCGTTAACGCGGTTGTCTGATTTGAAAGCACGAGAAGGAAGGGGACCCTCTGCCCTTAGTTGCTCTAACACAGTATTTACAACGATTTCTAAGCTCTCTAACGAGTCAGCAACATTTTCCTGGATCCGTTTCCGTGTCGGTTCGAACAGAGGAAAGTCTTCCATCGGGATGACACAGGCTGCATTCGCAAAATATTCAAATACCTTGCCGTCAGATAAAAGATCGTCCAAATACTTAGGATCATAACCAGGCATTCTTGCCGCTAATACCAAGTGCTGGTTCCGTTCAACGACCGATACTGGATCAAGTTGAACACATTCCAGTTTTTTAATCATATGTAAAGTCTTTTCAAGAGAGATCGATTCCAATGATCGATCTGGTTCAAATAGAGACTGTTTGTGTAAAAGAAATCGACGTAAAGTAATTTTATCTACAGAAAAGCTCGTTTTCATCTATATGCCCACCCTTAACTACTTTTAAGTAAAATAGTAAGGGTAAACAGCTTGGAAGTAAATGGTTAGTGAGATTTACTTTACCGAGGTACTGGATTTTCCATTGCTCGCTCACAAGAAAATCGAATATCGCGTAGACAAAACGATGGGTGGTAAGGTCTGGTGGAAAGAAGTTGAGAACAAAGGGAGATACGTTTTACAGTAGAATGTCATTAGCCAGCTTTATCGAATACTTGATGACGATCATTTTCGCGGGTATAGCTTGTTTGATAAAGATGAGGCAGTCAAGAGATTTGGAGAATTTGTTCAAGATTAGTTCTAGTCTTCAAGAGACGATCCAGCAAGTTATTTATCTTATTCTAAATAGACAAGGAAATGCACAATAAAGGAGGGGAATGATAGAATGAATTGGGAAACATTACCTAACTGGGTTTGGGTTATATATTACTTGTTCTTTATAACTCTTGGTGCTAGCGTATATAGTCTTTTTAAAAGTATAAATTCAAGTTTGACTGTCATCTCCATTATTCTTGTTATATCCACACCTCTAATTGCTATGATAAATAGCATTGGCAGGAAAATTGGATATAACGAAATGGAACATTGGTTTTCTAATCTACAACATGGTTCTATTTGGGCTTTATATGTGCTTATTGGTAGTTTTTATATTATTTTTTGGTGGCTGATGTTTTCAAAGTCTTATTTTAAAGAGCAAAGGAATTTATTCAATTAAATCGGAGCCATTCTATAATAAAGATGATTGCTTTTTTACTTAGTAATAGCTAGGAGGAAACAATATTGGATATTGAACAAAAATTATATCGAACTGCAATAGAACTGCTTGTAAAAAGATACCCAACTGGCTGGGGTGGGGCAGCAGCAATGTACACTAACAAGGGTGAAATATTAACGAGTGTTGCTCCAAAGGTCATAAATGCTTCTACAGAGTTATGTATTGAAACAGGTGCGATTTTAGAAGCACATAAACTAAACACAAATATTACTCATTCGATTTGTGTTGTGAGGGACGATAAAGATGAAGATTTTAAGGTATTAACTCCATGTGGTGTCTGTCAGGAAAGGTTGTTTTACTGGGGAAAAGATTAAGGGTAGCAGTTACTTCAAATGACGATAAACCAATACTTTTTAAAACACTAGAAGAAGTTCAGCCTTACCATTGGTCTAAAGCTTACAAAGTTGAAGAGTTATTCGACTAAAATTTCGGTAGTTACATTTCTGCACTAAATATCTCGATTTTGAGTATTCTTGTATTTCGGAACTTAACTTTAATAAATTCAGCCTCGTTTTTAAAGAGAAATAAGAGGTCGAGTACTTCAACAAATAAGCAGTAATTCAATTAGAAGATTTTCAATAGACAAACGAATTTATAAGACTCAAGACCTATTTCTAAATAATACTAAAGAGCATTTCTAGGAAGTTCCATGAAATGTAAGATTAAAGAAAAGTTTGAAAGTAGGTCTAAGGAATTAATGATAAAAGCTGAAAAGAAGTATAAGTATTTGATTTTTATAAGGAATTTATTATTAGTATTAATAGGCGCATTTGTTATTTGGGTCATTTACAGTAACTTACTAAGCGCTTATGAACAAAAAAAGTACCAGCCATTAGGGGAAATCGTTGAGGTTGACGGTAAGGAGATGCACATTTATTCAAAAGGTGAAGGAGATAACACGATCGTTTTAATGAGTGGCCTTGGAACAGTAGCACCAGTACTGGATTTTGAACCTTTGATAGATGAAATTTCAAAGACTAATAGGGTTGTAGTTGTAGATCCCTTTGGATACGGTTGGAGCGATTTCACCAACAAGGAACGAACGGTGAAGAACATTGTAGAGGAAATGAGGTTAGCATTAAGAAAAGCGGACATAACAGGGCCATACATTCTGATGCCTCATTCAATTTCTGGTATTTACAGTATGTATTTTGCTACTACATATCCAGAGGAAGTTAAAGCGATTGTAGGAATTGACCCAACTTTTCCACAAGCTTTAAAATATTTTGGAGAAAATACTCCAACAATGCCGAGGTATTTAAGTTATTTGGCACCAACTGGTATAGCAAGATTAGCACTAATGTTTAGTCCTGAAAGTTTTTTACCTATTGTTAGTGATGGTACCTATTCTAAAGAAAATATAAAAATGACAAAGGCGATCTCCGCATGGAGGGGTTATAACAAAAGCGTGGTTAATGAAGCTAATCATATAGAAGATAATATTGACATGACGATGGGTATGAAATTTCCACCTAACATACCGGTTTTGATTTTCACTACCGAAAAAGGGGACATAAGAGAAGATGGTAAAAACAATCTGTCCTTTTATAAGACGCAGTTAACTAATACCTCTTCTAGTAAAATTGTTTTATTAGAGGGACACCATTACCTCCATTGGACTCGTTATGAGGAAATTAGTAAAGATGTGAATGAATTTACAAATTCATTCAATGAAAATCAATAATACCAATGTAAATAAGTTATTCAACAATCTCGGAGCGATTGTTCAATAAAGCATTAGTCCTTTATTACTTAAGCACAAATGGTATTAGATTTAACTGACAGAGCTGTAACCTTTAATACGTAAAATGGGTTATCATTTAAGTGAATATATATGGGGGTATAGTAATGTGGGCAATATTAGGGGGCATTGCCATAGTAGTAACTGTTATAAACCTTTCTTTGTATGCAGCAGGAAAAGATTATAAGCTTGCTATGGCCATGGCATTATCATTTACAGCATTAACAATTTGTGCAGATTACAGTTATCTAAATCGGTGGATAGAAGCAGAAGATTGGGCGGCGTTATCGGATGTAGTACCTGGTATGGCAAGGACATTTTGGTTTTTGACACTTGTTTCTATTTTATTAAATATAGGACCTATATTTTTAGAACGAATTCGTAAGAAATAATGACTTAATATCACATCATTTATTCAATATTCAATAATTGTTTAAGTCTTTATGTATAACTAGAGGGGCTAAAGGACAAGAACAATAAGAGATATGTAGAATACTAGTCTTACGTAAACTCGGAGCTTATCTGTAATAGGTAGGCTCTTTTCTATAGAAAAAGGATGGATTTATTATCTTTGTTTTGAAATAATTTGTATATTGAGCAGTGAATTTTAAAAAAACGTCCTAAATTGGAAGGGTTGAGTTGATAAATGGACATAAGAAAACCAAATGAGGTAGAAATTGAAAAGATAATAGCATTTTCTCCACAGGCTATATTTGAGGGAACTTTAGGTGAAGCTGAACCAACGATTGAAAAAGCAAAACAACTAGTAGAATCTCTTTTGAAAAAGGGAAGTTATTATTTAATATCAACTGAAAATGATGTAATAACAGGTTGGATTCTTTTAGGAGGAAGTAAAGACCAGTTTTCAGATAAGAAACTAGGTTTTATTTATGAATTATTTGTGATAGAGGAATGCAGAGGTAAAGGTATTTCTAAACAATTGATTAGAACTGGTGTTGAACAATTGAAACAAGAAGGATACTCCGAAATTCGTTTAAGCGTTTTTGATGGAAATAAAGCAATTAAGATATATGAAAATCTAGGCTTTAAGAACAGAACAATTTCTATGAGTATTTCATTATAGATAATACTCTTCAATTAAATCGGAGCTTATCTGTAATAAGATAGGCTCTTTTTTATGTGAAATAAAGATTGAGTTATGATGGTGGGTTTGAAATAATTGGTATTAGAGGTTTGGTCAAGATTCTTGAAGAAGTGCAATGGTTCTTTAAATGTAAAAATGAGGGTTACTCAATTGTGTCAGTTTCGTTAGTCAGGGAGAGGAGTTTTACTTTTGAACAAAAAAAGAAAAGTATCATCTTTGGTATTGTTGTTTTAATTGGAATTCTGGTTTCGGCATACGAATTTTATCAACCTGATCGATTAGGTCAGGCTTCTCAGGTAGTTTTTGAAGAATTCGAAAACGACTTTAAAGATAGAGTTGGTAAGGATCCAGAAGATATTAACCTTACGTCCCTTGAAAAAGGTGACAGTTGGATTATTGCTTTCTCAATAGGAGATCAATCACCAAAGACAGAAAAAATTGCAGAATATGAAGTAACAGAAGAGTTAACGGTTAAAGAGAGTTCTTGGTATGGGATTCAAAGATAGTTATTCAGTTATCTCGGAACTAGAACTGAAAGGTGTAATATTTAATTATTCCAATCTCTTGCTTAGGATAGGTGGATTACATAAACTCTTTCAAAAGGGTAAGTTGCAAAATAAAAAATGATTGGCGGTTGGATCTCAAGTATGGAAGTATCCAGAGAAGGAATTGGAATGAGCATCATTCTTATTTTATTAATAGTTTTATGTTTTTACTTTACACTCACATTTTTTGAATCCTTGCGAAAAGGTGATGAACGTATAATTAAGCAATCGAAATTTGCAGCAATCACTTGTATGGCGTTAGCGCTGATTATTGGGATTACTTATTAAGCAGTAGCTCGTAATAACTATTTGCTTAATGTTTCACTATCTAGGAGCGATCATTCATATGGGTTTTTTTCTTTTTTAAATTGAAGAACAAAGTCTATAACATTTGCTTATCTAATTCTAACTTGAAAGGTGTTTTAGAATGGATTATGTAAAAGATTTAAGGCGCTTAGTTGGTCATAAGCCACTAATATTAACAGGCGCAGTTGTTTTGATTATTAATGAAAAGGGAGAGTTGTTACTACAACACCGGACTGATGGAGGTTGGGGTTTGCCTGGCGGGCTGATGGAGCTTGGTGAAAGCCTGAAAGATACAGCTAGGAGAGAAGTAAAAGAAGAAACAGGACTTAAAGTTGGTGACCTTGAATTGTTAGATGTTTTCTCTGGTCCAGAATATTACGTGAAGGTTTCCAATGGTGATGAGTTATATTCCGTAACAGCTGTTTACCTCGCTAATGATGTGAACGGAAACTTTGAAATCGATCGTTCTGAGTCTATAGAAGTAGAATATTTCAACCTTAATAATTTGCCTGAAGGTTTAACTGATGAATATCGAAGTTATATAGAGCCGTATTTTAAAAAAGTAGATAGCAGTTTCGCCTAAATTACATAAATAAATTAGATATATTAATTTTAAAATTTATCTTGAATCCAATTATTCAGCAATCTCGGAGCTTATCTGTATTAAAATAAGTTCTTTTTTGTATTGAGTTAATTGTAAGGTTTTGAAATAATTGGTATTAAGTTTGATGGAGGGAGAGATTCTTAGAGTGAAAGCAAGTTATGAGAAATTAGTTTCTTGGGTTGAAAATATTAAAAAGTTAAATCAAAGCTCAGCAGCTTCTTTATTGATACTTAAAGACAATAAGGTTGCTTTGGAGCATTATAGTGGAACCCACTCCAATAATAATACAAGTCCAATCACCGAGAGTTCTAAATTTAATGTAGCTTCTGCGAGAAAAAGTTATTTAGGGTTGTGTGTCGCTTACGCTATCTATGATAAAAAAATAAGTGATATTGATGATTACGTAAGTCGTTACTTTGATGATCTGGATCCTGAAATACTTGGTGAGACTAAAATAAGGCATTTGGTCACTCACACTCATGGATTAAATGAATGTACGAATGGTGAACTAATAAGAGAGTTCAAACCAGGTGAAAGTTGGGCATATAGAGGAATAAACATTAAGCTTATTACGCAGTTAATCAATAAATTATATGGTAAACCATTTACTGAACTATTACGTGAAAAAGTATTTGTCCCAATGGGATTTCACAAAACTTGGTGGGAAACTGAAGATAGTGTTGATTTGGTAAGTGTCATTATTGATCCAGAGAAGGATGGAGAAGACACAACGGGAAGTACGCGGATAATGGCATGGAGTCTAACCTTTTTGTGTCTACCCAAGAATTTGCAAGCTGGGGTAGTCTCTTCTTAAATAAGGGAATGTTTAATAACAAACAAATTGTACCAAAAGAAGTTATTGAATTAGCTAATGAAATACATACTCCTAATGAAATAGATAAAGAATTACCTCGAAACGGATTTTTCTGGTTTGTTCATGATAAACCTAGAGAAATGAGCGAATTAGGTGACCGGGTACCAGCTGGATCTTATCAAATTCTCGGTGTCACTGGTCCAACGTTACTTGTTATTCCAAAATATGGTGTGGTTATCGCAAAGATGTATAACAAGAGATACAACTACGGAAAGGAAAACTATCTCTATTATCTTAAAGAGTTTAGTAATATTGCTGCAGATGCATGTAAGAAATAGCACATTATTTAACAAAGGTGAAATGAGGGGAGGTTAATAAGTGGCTAAGACAAAAGTAATAACAATTTCTTCGGTTTCAGGTGGTGGAAAAACTGTAGTAACGAACGAGTTAAGACAAAGATTAAGCACTTCTGAAACGCTGTATTTTGACGACTATGATTTTGAAGGAGCACCAGATGATATCATTAAATGGGTTGAGAACGGACCTGATTATAACCAGTGGATTTTGGAACCCCTCATAGCAGATTTAATATCATTTTCAGAAAGAAAAGAACCTCCTGCATACATAATAATTGATTATCCATTCTCATATAAGAATGATAAATTGAAGGGATTTATTGATCTATCGATTTATATTGATACTCCATTGGACATAGCTATCGCAAGAGGAATTCTAAGAGATCACCCTAAAAGCACTTCTATCGAAATCAATGATGAATTAAATTATTATTTGAAATTCGGTAGAGTCGCCTATTTAGAAATGGAAAATGCAATAAAGCCCAACTCAGACTTCATAGTAGATGGAACATTAAAGGTTATTGATATTATCGATGCAATATTGGATAAGATTAAAACTTTGTAGTACAAATAAATAGTAACTCTATACTAGGTCTGCCATTATATCGGAGCTTATCTGGAATAAGAGGTTCCTAGTATTAATCCATAAAACGGTTAATTTAATTGAGGGAACTTATCCTAAGATGAATGTCACTGAAGTATAAACTTTGTTCTTTTTGGTGTTAACTATCTTAGTTGATTGTAGCGTAGGGGAGTGGGAGACCTCAGGCGGTTATGCCGAGGATGATCCCACTCCCTCCCCGCGGAAATCAACGGACAAACTTTATCGTCTAACTTCTAATTGGGGAGTTACTGCATATATTGCAATATTTTCTTGTGATAAGTATATAACAATCTCAGGGATTTGTTGTATTGCAATATTGACTTTAAAACCATCAAATGGTGTTGTTTCCAATAAAGTCGCTATTTGCTATAAAAAATTCTATATATGTAATGAATTATATGTTGTTGTCATTAACGTAAGCATCTTTTTACCTTTGATACTAGGTGTTTTGGGATTCATATTAGCTTTGGGTGGTATTAAAGGTAAGGTCAAAGGTAGTCTTGTTCTGCTAAATATTATAGGCATATCTTTATCTGGCATTTTAGTATTTATTGCGATGTATGGTTTCCAACAATCTTAAAATGTTATCTGCAACAATCTCGTAGCAATAGTTTAAGAGAGTGTTTGCTTTATGCTCCAAAGTTGCAGTTATTTGAACATTAAAGAGAAAGGAATTGATAATGATTCGTTCAATATTTTTGATAGTAAGTTTATGCTGTATCTTTTTATTGACAGCCTGTATCGGTGAGGAGTACGATTTCACTCCTCCAACAATGACAGTTTGGTACCATCACCTAAAAGACTATGATTCATATGAACTTAAAGAAGCATCCGTGAATTGGGAAGGTCCTAATGAGGAATACAAAAAAACTGTT
This sequence comes from Bacillus sp. Cs-700, assembly GCF_011082085.1. Classification (NCBI taxonomy): domain Bacteria; kingdom Bacillati; phylum Bacillota; class Bacilli; order Caryophanales; family Bacillaceae; genus Bacillus; species Bacillus sp. Cs-700. Next base: position 767,230 of record NZ_CP041063.1, on the reverse strand, counting down.
ATTGACTTTCAATCATTAGGAATCGAACAGAATAAAATTGAGGTCAATGCTGGTTCAGAGGGAAACATAGAATTTGGACATTCTGATTTTAAAATAGAAGAGTTTCAAGTCTCTCTGTGGCAAAACAATGAAGAGATTGAATTGCCAGTAAATAAATCTAAGGGTTTTCAATTTCCAGATTCAAAAGGTAACTATATCTTAGAAGTGAAGCTGTCTTCTGATATGGGAGATGTTCAATATGTGGGGAATATTGATCTTAATTAACACTAATGTAGGGAAAATTCTAGAGCTTATCCCGATTCTAAGTCTTCTTGATTTATTTAATAAGAATGTGATAAGGTGCAGGGTTATAATGTTTTGTGAAAGGTTAAAGAACCCTTATAAAGGACTAAGTAATTTGGTAGGCGGAAAAATTGAAGATGGAGAAAAAGGTATAGATGCTGCGTATAGAGAGCTTCTTGAAGAAACCAATATTTCTAGAAGGGAAATAACTCTCCATCATTTAATGGATTTTGAATACTATTTTCAAGATTGTTACGTTGAAGTATATGTTGGTAGATTAAAAAGGGGTGTATCATTTTCAGATGATGAAATTATTCTTTATTGGTCTAATTTAGATAATAACTTTTTTAATATGTCCTTATATACTGGAGAAGGAAATATTGGTCACATGATAGAGCAGATCAATTTTGTTTAAGACAGACTATTTTCTGAGGAAGACTCCCTTGTATAGTTTCAATCCTATTAAAACTAATCTTCCACAATGTCGGAGCGTATCTGTAATAAGATAGGCTCTATTTATCTGAAATAAAAGATTGAGTTATGTGAGGGGATTTGAAATAGTTGGTATTAGGTGACGCTTTTTTAGGGGGCATTGTTTTATGTTTATAGTAAACGTAGAAGGTGGCAAAGAGCGAACGGTAAATAGCTTTTAATCTTGAGAAGTGAAAATGAAGAACACGCTGGAATTGTCAGGTAAATAGGCTTAGTTTTATAAATCCGCATTTTTCTGACGGTACCCCTAACTAATGTAAAGAATGCTCCTGCAAAGGCCACATTATATAGAAAGCTATCGGAAAAGAATACCAAAAATAGGAAAAAATAATAGAAAATAAATTTCATATAAAGGAGGAATTATATGCCTAAAATTGACAATATGTTAGCCATTCTATGGATGCTTCGTTCAGGTGAAAAAATGACTGCAAAACAAATTTCAGAAAAGTTAGAGATGAATATAAGGACGGTGTATCGTTATATTGATACAATTTCAACAAGTGGCGTACCTATCATTTCAGAACCAGGACATAACGGTGGATACACTTTAATGAATAATTTTATTAAGGCTCCTCTATTCTTTGATTTTGAGGAACAAACTTCATTGTATCACGCTGCTGTTTTTGCAGAAGAAGCCGGATACTATGGAGGTGAAGCACTGAATAGGGCCATTTCAAAATTAAGTAAATACTCAAATCAAGAGCAGGAAACAAAGATAAACCAAAGTTTAACTAGTCTTGAAGTAATAAGTCGATTAAGCTCACTCTCTATTGAACATCTTTTGAAAGAGTTGGAGCATGCCGTAACTGACGAGTACTCAGTAAAAATTCTTTACCATAAAAGTAGCGAAAAGCAATCAAATGATAGATTGGTCGATCCGTACAGAATTATCTATTGGAATAATAAGTGGTATATGATTGGATTTTGTCATCTTAGGAATGATATCCGTAGTTTTAGAGTAGATCGAATTGAAAGTCTAATGCTAACCGAAAATAAGTTTAACCGGCCAGAAAATTTTGCAGCTCGTGACTTTTTTATAAAAAGTCTGCTTCCAACTATAGAAGATAAGGAAGGGATTATTTCTTTGGTTATTAATGGGGATAAAAGTGTATTGGCTGATATTTGCCAACATTGGTTTTTAGGACATTATTTACAAGAACGGACTTCAAATCAAGCAGTTTTTCTTCTTGAAAAAAATATAATACATACATATGTACCTTATTTACTTTTGCCGTACAATAAGTCTATTAAAGTTATTGAACCAATAACCCTTAAGAAAAGACTTGTTGAAGTTCTGTCGGAATTAATAGAATTTCACAAGTAAGATAACTTCCCTGACGTTAACTGTCAGGGAAGTTATCTTATAATTGCTATATAAATTGCGATTGGGAGTGTTATTGAATGCAAACAAAAAAAGTTTTTCTATATGTTTTTAATACAATGTCGGACTGGGAATATGGATATTTAATTGCTGAACTAAACTCAGGAAGATATTTCAAAAAAGGTTTAGCACCTTTAAAAGTTATGACAGTAGGAGTTAATAAAGAAATGATTACTACTATGGGAGGACTGAGCATAAAACCAGATATTTCCCTTGATGAATGTACTCTTAAGAGTAAAGATCTTTTAATTTTACCAGGAGGGACTACTTGGAGTGAAGATCTTCATCAACCAATGTTGGAAAGAATAGGCCAAGCTTTAAAGCTTGGGACTATTGTTGCTGCAATTTGTGGTGCAGTTGAGGGCCTCGCCAATATGGGTTACTTAGATACTAGAAAGCATACAAGTAATAACTTAGAATATACTAAAATGGTATGTCCTAGCTATAAAGGAGAAAAGTTTTATGAGTTGGGATCTGCGGTATCTGATGAGAATTTAGTTACTGCATCAGGAATAGCTCCTCTGGAATTCGCAATGGAAGTACTGAATGAATTAGATGTATTTACAACAGATGTATTGCATTCATGGTATAACCTAAATAAGACTCATAAACTTGAATATTTCTTCCAGTTAATGAATTCATTAAATAGCTGAGCTAAAAATAATGAATTAACTGAAAAGCTCACTTTCTCTATTTTGTTTTGCAGAGAAGTTAGGCTTTTTAATTTAGAATGTCCTTATCGTTGTAAATCCGCATTTCCCTGACGCTCCCCCAGTTATAACCCTTACACCTTTTCAAGGCATTTCTTTATCGTTCCGTTATCTCGGAGCAATTATTGAATAGGGTTATTCTTCCACATAAGTTTTTTACGAAAGGGTTAATCACATCGTCCAATCCATATGACTGTATTATTACGAACGCTTTATATGAGATTTTATTCGTTGATAAAAATGCTAAAGATTGATTAGAAGATCTATCTTTTAGATCTGTAAAATTTGAATTCCAATGAGGATTTAATTTTTTAAGCAGATTACTTCTTCAACAAACAGGGGCATGTGTTAAGCATTCAAGGAGCTAATCGTAGCTCTTTTTTTATTGACTTACGGCAGGTTTAGTTCAGGAAGGTAATTCTTTAAATTAACTAGAATATGTATGAAATAACACTTCATAACGAATTAAAGGTGGCTTCGAAATGGATAAAAGAGTTCAATTTGATTTTGAGATCGAATTTACTAATGGCGGTGGTATACAAGGGCAGGAATTCCGGCTTGATATTGATGAAGATGACATTACTGACAAAGAGTTAGCAAAGTATATAGTAGAGGATATGAGGTTGCTAATGGTTGGTGAAGTTAGAATATTAAACAAAAAAATAATTAATGAAAAACATAAAAGAAGACCTGTTAATGAGTAGTCTATTTCAAGCAAAATACAGGCGGGATTCATACGTTAATTTTTGAAATTTGGAAAGATGAATTATTAAAAGAGCGTGTAAAATTTTAGATTAAACTGCAAACATTTTCAACAAACGTCTGCATTTAAAAGAGAAATGATGAAATATTTAGTTTGAAGGATACTCAGATTCTACATTAAATATTAAAACTATACACTTATTGAAAACATTATAAGGGAGAGTTTTTTATGAAAATCGAAGGACTCTGGTTACCGATTATAACACCTTTTCACAATGGAGGAGTCGATATTGAATCATATTCAAAATTAGTTGATTACTACGTAAACCATGGGGTTTCAGGTTTAATCCCATTAGCAACAACAGGTGAAAGCCCTGCGATTGAGGAAGATGAATTTGAAATGGTACTTGATAAAACACTTGAAGTGGTAAACAGGCGTATTCCCGTATTCGTCGGACTTGGAGGAAATTACACAAAAAAGGTAATCAAACAGTTAAAAGTAGTTGAAAAATATAAAGTTGATGGCATATTATCTGTTTCACCTTATTACAACCTGCCGAGTCAAGATGGAATTTATAATCATTTTCTACAAATCTCAGAAGCAACGGATTTAAAAATAATGATCTATAATGTTACTTATCGGACAGGTCGGAATATAGATAATGAAACCGTTTATAAATTAGCAGAATGCAAGAATATTATAGGAATTAAAGATTCTGGAGGGAACTTGAAACAATCCTTAGAGTTACTTATGAATCCAATAGAAGGCTTTTCTAATCTAACAGGAGAAGATGCTTCTTATTACCACCACTTAACTTTAGGTGGTGCAGGTGGAATTTTAGCTTCTTCTCATTTAGCGACAAGTGATTTCTTGGACATTTTTAACATACTACAAAAAAATAATCATAATGATGCATTGAAAGTATGGAAAAAGGTATATCCGATTACGAATCTGCTGTTTCAAGAGACAAATCCAGCACCTTTAAAATATATTCTTTATAAAAAAGGTTTAATACAATCTCCCGAAACTAGATTACCTGTTACGGGGACGACTAATGGATTAAACAAGAAATTAGATAAATTACTCTCTTCTTTCTAAAACTATGAAAAATATTGGGCGGAATATATCAATGATGCTATCTTTCTGTTAGTAATCAATCCATAATGCTGTCCTGTCTATATAAGTGAGTATTATTTATCTATTCAACAATTGGGGCTTTTCAAGAGTAAGATGGATCCGAAGATGATCTTCCGTTTTTCTTTAAACATCAACAGGATCGTGATGTAAAACATATGGCGGCATTTAAATTAAGGACCCGGGGATTGGAACAGCTTCTTAACCCACTAGAAAAAAAATCTGGTGTGGGTTTTCTAACGCACGTGGTAAAGATGTAGAAGAATTTGTTCTTATACTTGATTAAAGATTATTTGCATCGGAAATGTCTGCAATTTACTGTGAGTTTTGGTTTTAAATACACTTAGGTTGCAATTGAATTACGCCCTTTCTTCTGTTAAAGCGAGCGATTGCTTAATAAAAAGTAAGGGCTCTATGTAGGCTTAAGGCAGTTTAGTTGAAGAAGGGTTATCTAAGTAAGGGGAAGAAAGGAATAATAGATATGGTTAAGGTTGGTGAATAGATGATTAATTATTTAGGTACGCCAATACTAGAAACGAATCGGTTATTTCTAAGAAAAATTGAACTTTCAGATGTTCAAAGTGTATTTGATCATTGGCTTTGTGATGATCGCGTAATGGATAATCTTATAAAAGGTGCACACAAGTCTGTATCGGAAACTATTGAAAGGGTAACACAAATCGTAAGTAATTATGATTCAAAAGAGTTCTGTTATTGGGGTATAGAACTAAAAACAAGTGGTGAATTAATTGGAGCCATTGATCTCTTCAATGTTGATAACATTACAGAGAATTGTGAAGTAGGTTATTCAATCGGTTATAAATGGTGGAACAAGGGGTATGGAACTGAGGCCCTGAGAGCAGTCCTAGATTTTGGCTTTAGACAAATGAACATTCACAAAATATCAGCAGCACATAATATTGACAATCCAGCCTCTGGAAAGATTATGCTTAAAAATGGAATGGAACAAGAAGGCACGATGAAGCATATGATTCGCAATGCTAATAATCATTATAAGGATTGTGCTGTATATGGTCTTCTTCAAGAAGATTATTTTAAAAGTGTGAAGTGATTATATAATGTCTTACATACAAATTCGGAGCGATTACAGTAAATAAGAGAGAAATCATTTTTTAACTATTACTTTGAGCAACAAAGTTAATTTCAATAAATTAATGCATGACCGAATAAAGATACACTTAGAGTAGACGATGGAAAAATGGCAAATAGATTCAGTAACCTTTAAAGGTGGAAAAATGAATGAGGATACCATAATCTCAAATGATGCAAAATCTTTGTATGGAGTCGCAGACAGAGTATCTTCACTAATCCCATTTCAGAGGATAGAAGATTTAATGGGTGGGTTTCTTGCCTCTAATGAAGTAAAAAACTACTTTGAATCTCTTTTGATTCGCAATAATTTAATTGATAATTTTAAAAAAATGAACGTATTAGAACGAAAGTATGGAATCTATTGATTGATTTAGAAGAAACAGATCTTGAATGTATCAAATACCATAGGTTAAAAAATCAGGCGATAAGGCAGGAATCTTGATTAGTTTTTAAAGCCCAAGTGATTTTAAATTATTTTATATGAAAGAATGTTAGTTTGGAATAAATATCTTGGAATAGAGTCTTCCATAATCTCGGAGTGATTCTGGAAGACCTATAAACCCTTTTGGTTATGCGTTTTCCAGAATAGAGATAAGGTAGAGAATATCCATCTAGGATGTTCTCTACCTTATTTTGAGACAGGTAATGGGACATTTTTATACCATTTTAGCCATTTTTTAAGCAATAGAAGAAAATGATAATATAATATTGAGCAGCATAGAGTGATTAATATTATTGAAGGCATATCTACGGTTGTAAAATCGCCGCCTACACCAAACATCACAATCATTAAACAACCTGCTAAAATACCTGACATTAAGTAATAAAAGAGCTTCATAATATACATTCTTTGCTTGCTTTTTCTTTCTATACTATGTCTATCAACAAAGAGCGAAAAAGGAACTGCAACAAGGATAAAGATCGGTAAAAAAAGAAATATACCAGATAAGAGGTCACCTACAACATACACTCCTGCTATAGTTGATGAAAGAAAAGCTGCTATCATCCTTAAAACAAATACCAAAGTGAATTAATCCTTTCCGCAAATACTTCGAGTTATTGTTAATTACATTATATCAAAATATTGAAGCAAATTAGGACTTTTGTTAGCCTATCTTATGTTCTATCATTTGAGAAGGAACACGACCAATATTTTTTATATCTAAATAAAAAGAAGAACCTTAATACAGATCAGACAGGATGTGTTAGATTGACGGATGTTCTACACAAGTATTTGAAAGAAAAGTATGGCAATTTGAATCCCACACGTTTAGTCGGGGGATATACCAATGATACTTACTTATTAAATGGAACGGGTCCCCGGTTAGTAGCTAAAGTTGGGGCTTTTTCTAATCTAGACCTTAAAAATGAGTTTTATAGTTTAGAAATTTCTAAAGGGATAAGCGTAGTCCCAAAGGTTTACGAGTACATAAATGAAGGTGGCGTACAAATTCTTATAATGGAGCATTGTGAGGGGGTAAATGGCCAATCGATTTTAGATAATAATGATTTAGAGACAACAAAAAGACTATATAAAGTGTTAGGAAAAACCCTTTCAAATTCGGTTCATTCATTAAAATTCAACCCTAACTTAAAACCGATAAATCAATGTAGGATCAAGGAAATTAATCTTGATTTAGACTTTGTACCTGAAATCCTTATCCAACATACTAGAAAAATATTAAACAATGTTGACGATAATGAGAATGATTGGGTTTTAACTCACGGTGATTATGGGATACATAACGTATTATTTACTAATGATAATTCAATTACTATTCTAGACTGGGAATGGGCTGAATGGGGTAACCCACTCATGGACTTGGGGTGGGTATGTTGGTTTACTAAACTTCATTACCCACATCACTCCGCAATATTAAATGCTATTTTTACTAATGAGTATAAGATTCACTCATCAGTTGAGTTATCTTCTGATAAATTAAAAGCCTATTGTTTGTATAAAGTATGGAAAATTCTTAACAAAGTAACTCGAGCACCTGAGGAAGTTAGACAGGAGTGGGTTAGACGTTTACGTTGGACTCTAGAAACTGATCTAAATTAAATCCATTAGTAAGCAATCTAGGAGCTTATCGCCAACTAGTAAATCTCTTATTTCAACGGAGCAGGTTAAGCTATTGATACGTTCTGAATATCTTTCAACAATCGGTTCAATTTTATTGAATAATAGAAGGAAATTTATTGGTGATGCAGAAAGTAATGTTTATGTATTTAAATGTATGTGTAAGCAACTTATTGATTGAAGCGTTGACAGGTGTAGATAGATAAATTCATCCATTTTTTGAGGGGAAGGTGAGGTATATGAAAATAACCCATTCAAAAGACGGCACAACTTTGGCATATGATGTCTACGGTAATGGTCCAGCGCTCATTTACATAACGGGAGCAAGCTGTCATCGCTCATTTAAGCCCATAGTGAGAGATGCCAAAATATTTGCCTCTGAATTCACAGTTTACAATTACGACCGCCGTGGACGTGGCGATAGTGGTGACACACTCCCTTATTCGATAGAACGTGAAATCGAAGATATCGAAGCTATGATTGACGCGGCAGGAGGTAGGGCGCATTTGTATGGCCATTCTTCTGGTGCTGTGATCGCACTTGAGGCAGCACTTCGACTTGGCAACAAAGTGCAAAAAATAACTATGTATGATGCGCCATATGTACGTGACGAGAAAGAAAAAACCGAATACAAACAATTAAGCAAAAAAATATACAAACTTCTCGATAACGAAAATAATTCAGAAGCAATGCTTACCTTTTTAAAGGGGATTGGGATGCCAAAAGTATTTGTTTTATTGTTGCCGTTATTCCCTGGTTGGAAAACTACGAAAGCTCTTGCTCCAACGCTTGCTTATGATATTACTCTAACTCAGGATATGCCACCCCTTGAACGAGCTACTCAAATTTCCATACCTACACAAATAATCGTTGGCGAAAAAAGCCCGGCCTCAATAAATGATGTTGGTCGCCAACTAACAAAGGCAATTCCAAAAGCTAAGTTTGTACAACTTGCAAAGCAAGACCATATGGTTAACGGAAAAAAACTGCTGCCAATACTTTCGAGCTTTTTCAAGTAATAATGTCTTAACAACTACATTAATCTTCAAGGTTTTACAGATGAAAATAGCATTCAAAAAATTTCTGAATTTAAAGTTGGAGAAATCAAAAGGATAGCAATCGAAGAGAAAGGCTTATTCCATTAAATTCGGAGCGTTTGTTCAATAGATCCTTAGCCCTTTATTACATAAGCACTAAGAATATCAGGGCAATAAGCTATTTAAGTGACAAAGCAGGTTACTTTAAGATTGTACGGTGTATTTAAACTCCTGCCACTAAACATCAAATTGTTTTAAATGGTGGTCAAGATGCTTGTAGATTCCTTTTCCCCATTGTTCGGAAGTAAGTTTTCCGAAAAAAGGATGTGGATGATCTGTACAAGCCTCTGGTCCATTCTTTTGAAACAATATTATTTTTTGTTTCAGTTTTTCTCTTTCTATTTCAAAATCTCTTTTAGTTGTAATTAAAATGGTTGGAATAGTCGACATATTGTGGTCTAAAGGTTTGTCATTATAAAAGATGGGTTTTGCAAATCTACCTACTAATAACCCTAACCAACCTCTTGGGGGTAGAGAATATCCCATTGCGATATCTTGGAAAGATGAGCAATGAGCTAACATTTGAGAGACATCCATTTTTCCCCATTTTGGTTGCGAATTTACATTTAAGTTTTCGATGCGATTTAATATTTCATCTGAATACGTGATCTCGAAAATAGTATTCATTAGAATACTCCTTTAGGTTTTTATTTTAACCAAAAAATGCTGTTGATTATTTAATATATAATTCAACGCCAACGATATTTAATCCTTTTAAATAACGAGTGCTTTAGTTTGAAATGTGCTTAAAAAATCTCGGAATCAAGTCATTCTGATAAGGGGGCTTTTGCCTATTAAGTAAGCGCTCTGTAGGTTTAGAGAAAGGTACTTGAACAATGATAAAACCTAACTTTCTTAATATGTTTTTTCATTCTATCAACTCCAAATGATTTTATCTTAAAGATGTTATAAAAAGAATGACATTAAAGTCCATTCCCCTCATACAATGTACTTGGGGTGAAAAATATGCCGAGAGTGAAATACACAAGTTCAGACGTTGATTTAATGGCTAGAATGATGAGAGCGGAAGCTGAAGGTGAAGGTAAGCAAGGAATGTTGTATGTAGGAAATGTCATTGTGAACCGTGCACAAGCAGAATGTTTAGACTTTGTAGGTTTGAGAACAATTCCCCAAATAATTTATCAAGTGCAGGGAGGGAATTATTCCTTTGAGGCCGTTCAAAAAGGTAATGTTTTTTATAACCGAGCAAGGTCTGTTGAAAAACGGTTAGCAAAAAAGAACTTGGATTATTGGAGAGAACATCCAGGGAAATATGCTCTTTGGTATTTCAATCCTTATGCTCCTTGTCCTCCTACCTGGTACGGTCAACCTTTTGCAGGTCAATTTAAAAATCATTGTTATTATGAACCAGAAGCTGGCACGTGTGCCAGTGTTTATAACTAAGATTAAGGATTTTTTCCTTTACCATGAAGTGGAGCCTATCTGAACGTAGATAGGCTCCTTTTGTTTGAGAACAATTTCCTCATCCAGCCCCCTAAGCTACTCATTAGAAAGCATAAATGCAGATGGGGAATTTTGTTAAATTATTTGTAAAATAGGAAGCAAAAGTGTGTTTTAAAAGTAAGTACTCCTTTTTCGATTTATTAATCATGAGCAGGATCAACACAACGAATCGAGAAAAGATATAATTGAGGAGAAATTTATGTTGAAAGGAAGGTAAGCGAATTGACCCCAATCTTAAATCAAATTAGTGCGGTCTTTATCCCAGTAAAAAACATCGAGGATGCAAAGGAATGGTATTGTGATTTGCTTGGTCTCGAGGCAGATGGGGATATTATCGCTGGACACCTTTATATTGTACCGATGAATGGAACTGGACTTGTTCTTGATAGTAAAATTTATTCAGACAAAACCATACTCCAAACACCTGCGTTTCATTTTGATACGAAAGACATTGAAGCTGCCTTTTCCTTTATGAAGGAAAAGGGGATTGAACTTGTGACGGAAATTGAAAACGGTCATTGGTTTAACTTTAAGGATCCTGACGGAAATGTATTAATGATTTGTGAGTGATGTTATAAATAATGAGAAAAGAGGCATACATTGTGAGAATAATGGGAGTGATTGGAGTATTTCTCATTTTGGTAGCATGCTCTAGTCATGAACCTAACGATCGTTCTGATGAGCATGTGGCGGAGGAAAACCATCCTGGGGAATTTATAGAAAATTTGGATGTTCCGTGGGAAATCACCCGATCTGAAGGGACATTTTATTTAACGGAACGTTCTGGCATGGTGGCAAACGTTACGAATCGTTTGGAGAGGCAGTCTGTGCAACTTTCAAAAGCGATTCACAGCGAAGGAGAGGGTGGTCTTTTAGGTCTAGCATTAGCAGAAGATTTTCCAGAATCGCAAACAGCTTTCCTCTATCATACTTATCTGGAAGATAGTAAAACGCTGAATAGAGTTGTTAAGGTTGAGTTGATAGAAGGGGTATGGACAGAAACGGACGAACTTCTCTCTAATATCCCTGGTTCACAGTTTCATAATGGTGGCAGAGTGAAGTTAGGACCTGATGGCATGCTTTATATTACAACTGGCGATGCTGGTGAACCAGATTTAGCTCAAAATAAGGAAAGTTTAGCCGGTAAAATCCTTCGCATGGATCTAGAGGGAAATGTTCCAGAAGACAACCCATTTAAGGATTCCTATGTGTACTCGTATGGACACCGAAATCCCCAGGGGCTTGCCTGGAATAATGAAGGACAGCTTTTCAGCTCTGAGCATGGGCAGTCTGCACATGATGAAATCAACCAAATTGATCCAGGAAATAATTACGGCTGGCCAGTGATCGAAGGTGATGAAGTTGCTGATGGGATGACGCAGCCACTTTATCATTCTGGTAACGACACTTGGGCTCCGTCAGGAATGGTTTTTTGGAATGATCAATTGTATGTCGCTTGCTTACGAGGTGAGGCAATTCGGTCGTTTCAGCTTAAAGGACAGGGAACAACAGTTGTAAAAGAAGGCATTGGACGAGTTCGCTCATTATTTTTAGATGAGGAGAACTTATATGCGATCACGAATAATAAAGATGGGCGAGGGGATCCCGTTAAAGAAGATGATCGGATGATAAAGGTAAATGTGGAGTAGGATAACCTTAGCATACTATCTTATTGAGGTTGTCGGTCAACTTGTAAACTTTTTCTATGTTACAATAATTTTTGTATAAATTCATTAACAAAGCAGGTGAATCAGAACTTTGGTAAATATGAAAGATGTAGCAAGAGAAGCTGGGGTAGGACTAGGTACTGTTTCACGAGTACTTAACAACAATGGCCCTGTTAAAGAAACAACGCGACGAAAAGTAGAACGAGCGATTGAAGCACTGAATTATAAGCAAAATGAAGTGGCAAGGAATTTTAAAATGCAGCAAAGTCAATCGATCGCTTTGATTGTGCCTACAATTTGGCATCCATTCTTTTCGAAATTTGCCTATCATGTTGAAAAGAAATTGTCTGATCTTGGCTATAAAATGATCCTTTGTAATACTCAAAATGAACGCGCGAAAGAAATAAGCTACATTTCGATGCTTGAAAAAAATAAAATAGATGGGTTAATTGCGATTACCTATAGTGCTGAACTTGATCAATATATTTCAAGTCACCTACCGATTGTAAGCATCGATCGCCACTTTACAAAAGATGTTGTGTTTGTCACGAGTGATAATAAGAATGGTGGAGAGCTTGCAGCTAAAGAACTAATGACACGAGGTTGTAAGCGTATTGCTTATTTAGGTAGTGTATCAAACATTGAAAATGAGTCGATGAAACGGCGGCTTGGATTTGAAACTGAGAGTTTAAGCAACAATGTTGATCACTGTATTTACGAATTAAGAGAGCCAGTCACAGACATTGAAGCGGTCATCCAACGGTTTTTGAAACAAAACCCTGATGTGGATGGATTTTTTGCCATGAATGATAAGTGGGCGAAAGTATTGTTGCGATCCCTAAAAAATCTAGGCAAAAAAGTTCCTGAGGATGTTCAAGTAATTGGTTTTGATGGCGTTACTTCCAGTAAGGAAGATGAATTAACTTTTTCGACAATCATCCAACCTGTTGCTGAAATGGCTGAAAAAGCAGTAGAAGTGCTTATTAATCTAATTAAGGAACAGCCAGTTGAAAAGAAAAATGTTCTTCCAGTCACCTTTTTTGATGGAAATAGCACTACTTAAAAAAACACTTGACTCCCTTTTGTGTAAACGATATCATTTAATTATTCAAAAGCGATTTCTAGAGTCGCTTTCATTTTTCACCGTAACTGGAAACGTTTCCAGTTACGGTGATTTAATCAGTAATTTTCTTTTTAGGACAAAGTGGAAACGTTTCCGCTTTTGTGTGGATAACGAATATGCTATTGGAGGGGTAGGATCATGGCGAAGAATCCTAAAACAGTCGCTCATTCTGTATTAAAAGCATTAGGTGGAAAAGAGAATATTTATCGCATCTCACACTGTGCAACAAGATTAAGGGTCGAGCTGAAAGATGATACATTGCTTAAGAAAGAATCATTGGATTCTATTGAAGGCGTAAGCGGATATTTTTACCAAAGTGGGCAACATCAAATCATTCTTGGTACTGGTCTTGTAAATAAAGTTTATGCTGAACTTGAGAAAGGTGGAGTTACTGATAGTCAAGACAACTCTAATGAACCAAGAAATTCAAACAATTCTAAGATCCAACAACTAACAAAAACATTTGCAGATATTTTTATTCCTGTTATTCCCGTTCTCATAGCAACAGGTCTATTGATGGGACTTAGAGGATTACTTGTAAACGGTTTTGGAATGGAACTTTCCTCAACTATTTTAGTGCTGTCTCAAGTACTAACAGATACAGCGTTTACATTCATTCCGGTGTTAATTACTTGGTCTGCTATGAAAAAATTCGGAGGATCACCCGTCATTGGAATAGCCCTCGGCTTAATGCTAGTAGCACCGCAGTTACCGGATAAATGGGCTGTATCGTTCGGGGAAGTAGATCCACTACTTCTTACAATATTAGGGTTTGATATTCCAATAACAGGTATGCAAAGTTCGATTCTACCTGCTGTCTTTATGGGTTGGTTAGCTGCAAAAACTGAAAAAATAGCGAGAAAATACATTCCTGAAATGCTCGATCTTATTTTGACACCGTTTGTCACATTATTGTTTTCGTTAATTCTTGGACTTGTTATCGTAGGCCCGGTGATTTTGGGGATAGAAAATTTACTTACTTCTGGCATCATGTATTTCTTTGAATTACCATTTGGAATCGGTGGATTTGTTTATGGAGGTACCATTCAGCTATTAGCAATAACAGGTATGCACCATACGATTGTTCCAATAACCGTAAAGATGGTTGCGGAAACGGGATATGATTTAATCAATCCAATTGGTACGGCAGCAATCGCCGGTCAAGCTGGAGCAGCTCTTGCGGTCGTTATTCAGCAAAGAGATAAAATTAAGCGATCTAATATGTTAGGTTCTGTTATACCTGCTTTCTTTGGCATAACTGAGCCCGTGATGTTCGCGATTAACTTACCTAAAGTAAAGCCATTTATTTACGGTTGTTTAGGTGGCGCAGTTGGTGGTGGTTTTGCTTCGATCTTGGGCATCGCTGCAGCGGGTACTGGGTCAACGATGTTACCAGGATTATTATTGTATATAGGCGATGGTTTCTTTCAATACATTCTAGTGATTCTAGTTGCATTGGCCACTTCGTTTCTCGTTACGTTCATCGCGTATCGTGAAAAGCCGTCTGCTGAACAACCTGCATTAAATTTAAATATTAAACATGGCTAATGTTCATTTTCTTAAGGTTTTACAGAAGGGAAGCTATACATGATTGATTACATTGATTTTTCTAACCGACAGAATCGTTTCGTTACTTTGTCAGATGTTTCGAATGACTATCTAAGTACGATTGAAAAAATTGCAAAAGAGGATACTTATTATCCGCGTTATCATATAGCACCTCATCATGGGTTAATGAATGATCCAAATGGATTAGCTTTTTTTAGAGGAGAACACCATATCTTCTATCAATGGTTCCCATTAGGACCTGTTCATGGATTGAAGCATTGGTATCATGTTTCAACGAAAGATTTTATTCATTTTAAAGATCACGGTATCGCTCTTTATCCAGATCAGTTATACGATTCTCACGGGTGTCACTCAGGATCCGCTTTTGTTGAAGGGGATAAGATGCACCTATTCTATACAGGAAATCATCTAACTGGGCAGAGTGTAGCCATACCAAGTCAGGTATATGGATTCCTAAATGAAGATCAAACGATATCGAAGGAAAACGTGATGATAGAAGGGACGCCTCCCGAATTCAGCAATAATTTTAGAGATCCGATTGTTTTTAAACGAGACAAGAAATACTACATGCTTGTGGGTGGTGAAACAACTAAGAATAAAGGCGCAATTGCTCTTTATTCAGGAGACCAACCAAATGAAATGACGTATCGTGGCATTCTGCAGACGAATTTTAAGGATGCAGGGTATATGTGGGAGTGCCCCAACTATTTTGAACAAAATAATCGCGGTGTTCTTATCTTTTCTCCTCAGGGGGAGCTAAAAAAAAATAAGTATCAGTTTAACAATGTGTTTTCTGTGGTTTACTGTATTAGTGACCTATTAGATGTTGCTACGGGTAAACTGAATGCCCACGAATATATCGAACTAGACAAAGGGTTTGATTTCTATGCTCCACAAACTTATGAGGATGCATGTGGAAGAAGGATTCTGATTGGTTGGTTAGGCAATTCAAAGAGCATGTATCCTACAGACCAAAATATGTGGGCTCACATGTTAACGTTGCCGAGAGAAGTTAAGACTGAGGGGGATCGTTTATTACAACTGCCTCTTCAAGAGCTAAGAGACCTGAGGGCAGAGGGGCAGGATCTGCAAACAAATCACCAATTAACTTCCCGAGCATTTGAAATGGTTATTGAAGTCGACCGAGCATTTGAAATAATTTTTAGAAATGAAGGTAATGAAACCGTGGTTTTCTCTTCAAATGGAGAAGAGTATTGTCTTGATCGTTCAAATATGACTCATGTTTATGCTAAAGAATTTGGTACAAAAAGATATGCATTAAGAAAACAAAAAGAGAAACATCAAATTCGTCTTTTTGTAGATTCCTCAAGTATTGAAATCTTTTGTGATCATGGCGAAACTGTGTTTACGAGTCGAATGTTTATAGAAGGCATGAATGTCGTATGTTGCCACGGTATTTCAGGTGATTTATATCCTTTATATCAAATTGTAAAAGGAAAAAAGCCGGATTTTATTGTATGAAAAAAGTGCTGGGGAAATTCCCAGCACTTTTTTTATATCTTTACAGAAAGTGAATCATGACTTAGTATGCTAAGGCAAACAAACCTTTAATGTGTGAGAGGTAACGAACGTTACTTGCTTCTTTCATCACAGATGCAGGAAGTCCTTTAAGAGAGGTTGAGTTACCGCCGATTTGAGCAACTGCATCTTTACGACCAAGACTTGCTAATGTACCTGAGTTAACGGGTTCAAATTCTTTGTAGTCTTTGTCATAAAGGTAAGCATATAAGTTATACCCGATTAGGTCACCCATCTGCCATGCGATTTGAGCTGTAGGTGGTTGAGGACGCTCATCTCCTGGTTTGAAGTAAACAGCACTGTCTCCAGCTACGAACACATTCTCGTGTGAAGTGGATTGCAGGTAATTGTTCACCGTTGCACGTCCGCGATTCACTTCAATACCGCATTCGCCAACGAGCGGGTTACCTTGAACGCCACCTGTCCATACGAATGTGTTTGTTACAATCTTTTGACCGTCTTTTAGTTCAACAACGTTACCTTCAACATTTGTAACAGGAAGGTTTGTTAGGAATTCAACGCCGCGCTTTTCAAGACTAGTCATTGCACGATTAATCAATTCGTCCGGAAGCATTGGAAGAATCTTTGGCATTGCTTCAACAAGCTTTAGTTTGATTTTAGCTGGATCTACGCCGTACTTACGAGCAAGCTTCGGCGTTTCATCAGCTAGTTCGCCAACGAGCTCAGTTCCTGTAAGACCGCCACCGCCAATAAGGATCGTAGCGTCCGCTTCGTCACCTGACGCTGCAAAGCTCTTAATGCGTTCTTCCACATGAGCGTGGATACGGTTTGCATCTTCAGCAGACTTCAAAACCATGCTGTTTTCTTCAAGCCCTGGAATGCCGAAGTAAGCTGTTTTACTACCAAGTGCAACGACTAGTGCATCGTAAGAAAGTGTAGAGCCATCTGAAAGCTTCACTTCTTTGTTATCAACAGAAAAAGAATCAACCGTTGCAACTTTAAGGTTAATGTCATTTCCTTTTAATAACTTGTCTAGTGGAAGTGCCGCAGCTTCTGTAGAGATGTTACCAGCAGCTAGACGGTGCAATTCAGTAATGATTTGGTGTGTTGGCGTTTTGTTGATTAATGTAACAGTTGCTTCTGATTCATTTAAGTATTGACGTACGGATAAAGCAGAAAGAAGCCCACCATAACCTGCGCCCAAAATGACTATTTGTTTTGACATGATTGTTCCTCCATTTCTAGCAGATCAGTATTATTTTTGGTTACTTTTTTCGCCTGAAACTTTAAGATAGGCATTTACAAATCTGAAAAGTTTTTGAGCTTGTGGATCTTTGAGCATTTTCAAAAGTCCGAAAAGGCCAATAACTTCAGAGCTTTTTTCTGCTTCATCCTTTGCTTCAATAGCATTAGCAGCAACGTCTTTTACTGAATTTTTGACAGGGTGAAGAATTTCAGACATGAATTCGACAGTATCATTTTTTAATACATCATCTGTTGCGAGAGCTTGTACGGTATCATATGATTTAGACATCATATTGACAAGTTCTGTTACTTTAGGTAGTTCCTTTACAAGTACGCTTAGTGACTCCTGAACTTTAGGATCTAAAAGCTGATCAAGCAGTTCGCGCTCGTCTTGAGTAGGAACGCGTTTTTCGCTTGTTTCGGTTGTGATTGATTCTGACATAGTCACTTCTCCTTCTTTTAAGCAATTACGCTTGTTTGTTCTATTGTAAGGTAAAACCATGTTAAGGTATTCAAAAGCCTGATTATATGTAAAAGGCACTAATCAAGCGACAGAAGAAAAATGGGACGTAACTCATTGTATTTTTCTTTTAAAGTGTCCATCATCCAGTTATCTTTTATACCTACTCTAATAGGTTAAATTATCCTTGAGTGAATTTCAATGCATAGCCGTTCACTTAACCGCTTACATCAATAATTTCGTTAAAATTACTGCTGCTAGTGGTTTTTTGAAGGAGTAAAATGGAGGTTATGGTAAAAAATGAAAGGAGAAAACATGAGAATCGATGAAATCAAAACACAGATATTTCAATTGGAAAAGGAGTTGCTCACGCCTCAAATAAGGGAGAATTCATTGAAGTTAAATTCAATACTCGCAGCTGATTTTTTTGAGTTTGGAAGTTCGGGCACAATTTGGAATAAAAAGGATGTAGCAGAAGGGGGTCTTTCGCAAAGAGAAATGACGTTATCTGATTTTGACATTCATCCTTTAGCAGAAGGTGTAATGCTTGCTACGTATCGTATTCATGATAAAACGAGAAATCAAAAAACGCTTCGAAGTTCGATATGGAAAAAAAATGAGGATCAATGGCAACTGTTCTTTCACCAGGGAACATTAGCTAAGTAATGAATCAATAAAAATCATCCGGTATAATTGAAAGGCGTCCTATGCAAGGGCGCCTTTCCTTGATGAGACGATTTTCACTGTTAATGAAACCTAATTTTTTCTGATTCGTATAAAAGCTAAGCATGAAAGATGATTTGTTTTGAGCCTATCATATGTGCCGGAAATTAAGGGAGGAATACAAATGAAGAAAATAGCGATCGTTTTTGTTACGACAATCTTTTTTCTCGGAGGCTGTTCTTTTCTCGAGGATGTGAACAGTACGCTAAACTATGTCGATGAGGCACGTGAATACGCTAGTGAGGCGAGTGATTTTGCGAATGAAACTCCTACTTTAGCCAAACAGGCGATTAATGATGAACAGGCATTGAATGAATTTGAAAGTCGACTAGAAGAGATGAAGAAAGATATACAGGAATTTAACGAGTTAGAAGCGCCGAAAGTTGGAGCGGAACTCCATCAAAACATTGTTGATCGAAATGAAAAAGCTATGAATACAATTGATCAATTTTTAAAGAATATAGAAGATGGAAAGTTGGATCCTTCGATGGTTGAAAATACGGATGCATTCCAAACCTTAACAGAGATTAATGATGTCATTGATCAGATTAATCAGTTAAATGAATAAGAACAGCTGGTGAGGCATGGGAGTTGGATCCCCTTTGCC
Organism: Bacillus sp. Cs-700; assembly: GCF_011082085.1. Classification (NCBI taxonomy): domain Bacteria; kingdom Bacillati; phylum Bacillota; class Bacilli; order Caryophanales; family Bacillaceae; genus Bacillus; species Bacillus sp. Cs-700. Next base: position 747,880 of record NZ_CP041063.1, on the reverse strand, counting down.
TCTTTTTATTAATTGAAACATAGATAATCTACTAGGTGTGCTAAACGATTTTCAATAAAGAATAATATTCTACATAATTATATTATTGTAAACTAAAAGCGGAGTATGTTGAAAATTTATCTTACTCGTCATGGTGAAGCAGCATGGAACAAAGAAAATTGTTTGCAGGGATGGAAGGATTACGATTTATGATTAGAGGGCAAAGAGAATGTTCATTTAATTGGAGAGCGTTTGAAAGATGGGTTTTAGCAAAATAAGCTCGTTCAAAAAGCAAATAGTGATACAAAAAAGACAGATGAAAGTTAACTTTCATCTGTCTTTTATATTAAGCCTGCTTGAAAATACCAAAAGGCTTTCCGACAGGTAGTGTCACCTTGCCGAAATGGGTATTTAATACGCTAGCAGCTGAGCCGTAGAAACTCAAGATTGCAATACAGAACTCAGCAATTGCGGCTAAGAAGTGCATTCCTTCAGGGAAAATTCCTAAAGTAGAGAATGTAAGTCCGATAAATAAGAAATCAATAAAGACAAAAATAAAGAAAAGGACTTTATGTGTTTCCATCGCACCCACTGTCATAAAGACACTAAAGATCAAATATCCGATATATGCAATGCCTAATTGTTTCGGATCAACAGCTGCCGCTGCTGCATCGCCAAAGACACCGAATTGAATTAACCAGGATGTTCCAACACCTAGCCAAAATAGACCAAAAGCTGCGAAGGCAGTCGTTCCAAACGTGTTATTGTGTTTGGCATCGAGGAAACTAGCAATAAGCTGAGCAATGCCTCCTAAAAAAATTGCCCATGGTAGGACAAAGGATACGCCGTCTGTCCAACCTAGTTTAGCTGATGATGCCACAAGCGTAACCATCGCAAGACCAAACAGTCCAATAGCCGATGGATCTGCTGTTACCATTTGTACGCGCTGCGTGTTTTGTGTTTGATTCATGATGAGACCTCCTAATAAACATACTTGACTAATTTACGTGAAAAAGACATCAGTTGCAATAGTAAATTTACTAATCGTAATCGAGAAGACAAAGTCTTGATAACTAAAATGCTGCTATTGTTTGTTTGGTATCGTTTACAAAAAAGTGGGTAAAGAATATCTTTTTTGAGAGAAACAGTCGAATTTACTAAAATGCAATGAAAGATAAAAAGTTATGAAGAAAAAAATATTTCACTGAATTTTTTCATCTTTCTGTACTATAAAGCTTTAATTCAATAGAGTTTGGCAGTACAATAGGTAAATAGTAAGCTGCCTTCAATTGGAAGGAGCACAAGTTATGACTATTATTTTAAATCAGTAAGGAGTCCTGGCCAATGAGTACAGATTTAGAAATTGTTACAAGTACAGATTTAAAAGCGAAGCCTGAAAAGGATCAGATCCCTTTTGGAAGAACGTTTACTGACCATATGTTTGTAATGGATTATGAAACCGGTAAAGGGTGGTTTGAGCCACGCATCATTCCTTATGAGCCTATTACTCTTGATCCTGCTGCGATGATTTTTCACTACGGTCAAACGGTTTTTGAAGGTTTAAAAGCCTACCGTTCTGACGATCGTATCCTTTTATTTAGACCAGAGAAAAATTTACAGCGCTTGAATCTTTCAAGCGACAGATTGAGCATTCCTCCAATTGATGAAGAACGTGTGATGGGTTACTTAAAAGAATTGATTCACATTGAACAAGATTGGGTACCATCGACGCCGGGAACATCGCTTTATGTACGTCCGTATATTATTGCAACAGAGCCGAATTTATCTGTTGCTCCTTCAAATACGTACAAACTAATGATCATTCTTTCACCAGTTGGCTCTTATTTTTCTGGTGGCTTAACACCAGTGAAAATTAGCGTAGAAGATAAATTCACTAGAGCTGTTAAAGGCGGAACAGGAATGGCAAAAACTGCCGGAAACTATTCATCCGCTTATCAAGCGCAGGCAAAAGCCTATAAAGACGGAAATGCAGATGTTCTTTGGCTTGACGGAGTTGAAAAGCGTTATATTGAAGAAGTGGGGAGCATGAATATCTTCTTTAAGATTAATGGAGAAGTTGTTACGCCAGAATTAAACGGTAGCATTCTCCATGGCATTACAAGAATGTCCGTTATTGAATTGTTAAAGAAATGGGATATTCCAGTCACTGAAAGAAAGGTGTCTATTGAAGAACTGTATGAGCTGTCGCAAAAGGGAGAGCTTGAAGAAGCGTTTGGTACTGGAACGGCTGCCGTCATTTCACCAGTAGGAGAACTCAACTGGCAAGGTGAAAAAATGGTTATTAACAATCATGAAATTGGTGAACTTTCTCAGAAATTGTATGACACCATTACAGGTATTCAAACAGGGAAGTTAGAAGATACACAAAATTGGACAGTATCCGTAAAATAGCAGTAAAAGGCTCTCTCATTTGAGAGAGCCTTTTGTTATGGTTTAAGAATAAGATGCTTCGCGTTTTCTTCATAACCGCTCATCTTCGTTTCATGGTAACGTCCATTTACCCAATCATCAATTTGATTGTCATACCATTCACTTAATACGTAACCAGATTGACCTGGGGATATGACGTTATAGCTTGTTTCCATATTGGCTAAATCCGTGACGCCTCGCCAGGGGGCTCCGTGGTTAACCGTACCGGTTGATGAATTCCAGCCTGCAGCACCAACTGTTACGCGGCTACCGCCTATCGCGTTCACTTCTGGATTGAAGAGAAGATTCAATGGCTTTATCGCACCAAGAGGATGTTCAAAAGGCACGGAATGGAACGTCCCCCACGCCCATTTTTTAGGTGTTTGTCCTTGTAATGAAACGGCGCGTTCAACGGCAGCTTGATAGGATTTCGTTACTACGGATTGAAATCCCCCAGACTTCTCCATCCAAGGTCCTTCTTCACCATTCACAGCTCGTCTAATGAGCTGGTCAATGACTTGACTCTTCCCATCGAAAAGGGACATCATTTCTTTGTCAATCTTTCCATCAAATAACACCTTCTCCATTTCCACTAACCATAGATGAAAGAGAAGGGGAGCGGCTTCATCTCTACCATCGATATAGTTCCATTCTTGAAGAAGTGAGAGAGCGTCTTTTTCAACTGAGGTCAAGTTTTCTCTTTGAAGTTCCTTTGTTAATAGGGGAGTGAGTTCCTTTCCCTGTAAATTCACGAAATCATTTTGAAGGTTCATCATATCTTGAGCCTCAAGGTTATTTCCGTCAATTAATACTTCTCGAATGCGATCCTGACGATAAGGTTGAGCCCATGTATGGGTGATGTGATAGGGGTAGTCATCTGTTGTAATTTTATTATTTGCGGTAGAAATGAACCCTTCGTCCGGATTTACGATTGTTGGAAGTTCTTCCCAGGGAATATAACCTTCCCATTCATAGTCATCGTTCCAACCGGGGACTGGCAGCATGCTATCACCATTTTTACGAATTGGAATGAGTCCATTTGCTCGGTAAGCAATTGTTCCGTCAGTGGAAGCAAACACAAAATTTTGAGCTGGCGTGTGAAAAGAAGTTAGCGCTTCCTTAAATTCTTCCCAGTTAGAAGCTTGATCGATTTTAAGAACCGCTTCTAATTCGGTTGAAGGATCTAGGGCAGTCCATCTAAGGGATAAAGCCGTATCCGGTTGTTCGTCATGGGCAAATTCAGAGAGAATAGGACCATGTCGCGTAATGACAACTTCATATGGAATCGGATCACTGTCTTTTACAGGTATGCTTTCATCAAGAACTTCTGCTTCCTCCCATGAATCGTTATATTGAAATTCATTGGGATTATCTGGGTTTCTTTTTTCAATATAGAGATCCTGAACATCGGGTCCTACATTTGTAACTCCCCAGGCGATCGAGTCGTTTCGTCCCACGATAATTCCAGGAACGCCTGCAAAAATAACGCCACTAACCTGATAATCTGGAGAATTTAAGTGTGTTTCGTACCAGATAGGAGGCGTACCGAGGCCAAGATGCGGATCATTGGCTAGAAGCGGCTTTCCTGAAGCGGTTTTTTCGCCTGATACGACCCAATTATTACTTCCGTTAAACGGATCAGGGATAACCGCTTTAGCAAAACTTTGTGAGATATCTAACTGACTTTCTTTAATTTCTTGAATAACAGTAGACCCTTCATCAGGATAACTCGGAAACAAATCCATTGCTTCTTCTTCTGAGAAATTCTGAAGAAGGTAGTAGCGAAATGCCTGACCTTCCCAATGTCCTCCTAAATCAAACGCCATGTACTTTCCAATTGTAAGAGAGTCAAGTGGTGTCCATGCATTAGGTTCATAACCCGCAAGTGTAAATTCAATCGGTAGTGAATTCTCCGTTTTTGCTTGTGTCATATAGGCGTTTACACCATCTGCATACCACTCGAGTATTTGCTTTGCCTCATCAGTGTAGGCGGTATAGGAATCTTCTGCAGCCCTTCTTAAGCCTAGCGTACGAAAAAATTTGTCATTGTCGATCGTTGACTCACCAATGACTTCACTTAGTGTTCCAGAAGCTTGACGACGACTTAGGTCCATTTGAAACATGCGGTCCTGAGCTGTCACAAATCCTTGAGCCATAAATAAATCCTTTGTTGATGAGGCTTCAATATGAGGAACGCCTGAACGATCTCGATAAATGGAAACAGAACCTTCTAAGCCCGATAAAGTGATTTCCCCATTTGTTACAGGAGCTGTTCTCTGCACAAACCAAAAACTGATGGCTAAAGCGGTAATCACTAGGAATAAGATACTTCCAGTAAGGTAATACGGCCACTTTCTCTTCTGTAGCTTAGGCTGTTTTACAGGTGTAACAACCGTATTCATAACTTCCCCCATTTCGTTTTAACTATATATTACCATAATAACTTGTAATGATAACGCTTTCTTTTTTGTTTGGAAATGAGTCAAAACAGACAAAAGTAGCCTGCTAGATTAGATCACGTCATAATTCGAGAAAAGCGAATAATCCATTTCAAAACATTACAACAAACGAGCGCTTTTGTAGATTAACGCTATTTCCTGAGAGTCTCTGACTGTTTTTAAGAACCTTTGTCATCTTGCAGGAAAATAGTTAGATGGGCATGGAATACCTTTATTAAATCAACGGGGAGGAATGATGAAGATGAATAATACAATGATGATTTCCAGGGTGGCTTCCATGTTGAATGTGTCTCGTCATACATTGAAATTATGGGAAGAGCAGTTTGCGCCATTTCTAACGATTCCACGTGATGAAAACAATGCCCGTACGTATACAATTGGTGACATTGAAGTCCTTCAATTAATTAAAAACATGAAAGAAAGTCATGCTGCTGATGAAGTCATTATCAATACGTTAGAACTACAGGGAAAGGAAGCAGAAAAAACGCCGCCTAGCGAGCCCATTGAGCAGGTAGATATTCAGACTTCCTTGTCCAAAATTGTTTCTTTTGTTGAATCGGAAGAAGTAAAAAAACTTCTTAATATGGATGAAACCGTTAAGCGCTTGGAAAAAGATATCGTTCATCAAGTTCATGAAATTGTTCATGAAGAAATCGCCACTGCTTCAGACGCTCACGCTTCCATTAACCAAATGGAGTTAAATGCAATTGGTAAGAAAATCGATCACTTAGCTGATGTTTCAGTCGACGAACGTGAATTCTATCAATTTGAAGTAACAAAAGAAAGACAAATTGCTGATGAACAGATGTCGGCGCGAGAAGAAAGACTAATGGCGGTTGTGCAGGATCGTTTCCGGGACGAGAGCAGAGCACATGATCCGAAGTGGGGCGTTACAAAAATCAAAAATATTTTCGGTTTTGCTAAATAAAGCATTAGAGTAGAGAGAAATTCGAATGGGGGAAGATGAAATGGATCAAGCGAAAATGATGTTTTCCATAATCAGTCTCCTCGTTGCTGCAACATTCGCGGCTCTCTATATTTACATTTTTTCGCTTCACACCGAGGTAAATGGGACAAAGGTTGAGGAGAATGATTATCAAATATCTGGCGCTTCTTTTCCAGCAGAATACGAGCAAGTAGAAGAATTCGTTGCGGATTTTCATGCTTTTTACAATCGAACAACGGGCTACGGGATGATTGACCGTCCTATGGATCTAGAAGCACAGGAGCGTCAAGCCACTGCTGCCGTAGCCTATATTGATGTATTTTTAGATAACGGGGTAGCTCATGAAGATCTAAAAAAAGACTTAATGTCCATAAAGGAACTTTCTAGCCAAACCCTTACAACAACTGAGGTTAGAGCACTACATCGGTACTTTCATGATCTCGACAAAGCGCTGAACAACTATGATCATGAGGATACGTTTGGATTAACCGAAACCTTAGGGGATCATTAAGATGAGGAGCTTCTCTGATTCCTTATAAACAAAAGCGATATCAATCAGAGATGAGATATCGCTTTTGTGCCGTTAAGACAACGTTTCTTTCAATATAAGAGGGGAGGCGATGTTTTGATTACTACCAAAGCAAAATTCGTTTTGCTTTGTCTCGCGACGATAGCGAGTCTGGCCATTACCATCTATGTCCTTTTCTCGGTTAACGAGCGCGCACTCTCTGTGAGTAAAGAATGGATTGCTCCTCCTAAAGAGGATCGACCAGATTACGGGGAAGAGGATATTGAACAAATTGCGTCAGCACTTTCGAATGATCTCACATATGACAATGTGAATGCTTTTGTTGCTTCAACACATGCGTTTTACAATCAAACGACTGGATTTGGTGAAATATCAAAGCTCAATCATGCAGATCAAACTGACAAAGCGATTGAAATCGTGTCAGTCGTTAATGTTTATTCGAAAGAGGAAAAAGGAAAGCTCAATCAAGACCTACAGGACATTAAACTCATTGCCTTACACTATATTGAACATGGTACTACAGGAGATGTTCAAAAACTTCATCGTTATTTCCATGACCTCGATATTGGATTAAATGGATATGGGGCATACGATAAGGTTTGGGGCGTTACAGCTGTACTTGGTAATGGAGAGAAGGCTCGCTAACGAGATAAGGATCATTGCTGCAAAGCAAGTCCTTTTTTTGTTTATGTACGTAAATGAACGGAAGAAAAAATGTTGAGGTTTCTTATCTGTTTTGACAAAATAAAAGTGGATAGAGGAGGAAACTAATGAATCTCTTCTGCGTGAACGAAAATGGAATAAGGAAGCAGGGGCAAATGACTTATGTACAAACTAGTGGTTGGAGATCGTGATTCCCAGGAGTTAATCGGATTGAAATGGTTAATCTCAAAGTATTCATTTCCTATCTCATCAGTGGAAACGGTTAATCAGTTGACAGAGGTTATGATGGTATTAGAAAAAGAATTACCTGACATCCTTTTCATTGAATTAGACATGATTCCACGTGATAAATGGAATCTTATGAAAACGTTTATTGATCGTTATACTACAGAAGTGATTGCAATAACAGCCGAGCCAACTTTTGAAAAAGCCACAGAAGCGATTGAAATCGGCGCATTAGACTTGATCGTGAAACCGCTATCACCTTTGGAAATAAAAACCGCTTTACAGAAAGCCTTTCGGAATGTTGCGGATTTTAAAAGGAGAGAGAAAGGGGAAAAGTCACACCAAACCCTTTGGTATAAATCCTTGTTTATTGATGATCAATTGGCTTATTGTGCTCCAGTTTACTTAATGAAAACGGAGGAAAGAATCTTTCTCAGTGAGTTACGCCAATTTATTGATCAGTTTAACTTTTCATCTACGCCACTTGTTTTCTCAACAACGGATCGAATTGTCATTGTTTTTGACCAACTGATACATGAACCTATTCATCAGGCGCAGCGGTTTTTACGTGAATGGGAACAGATGAATGGAGAGTCTATTGTCATTGCAGTGCATCAAGGAATGACCGACCATTCCTTGCATCAAATTTATATGAAATTACGAAAGGTGATGGAAATATCTTTTTTTACTGGCTATCAACAAGTTCTTCATTCCAATCAAGACGAGGAGTGGCATGATATCGACCCTTTTCTAACGTTAACAGAACAGCGTCATTGGGTTTATATGCTTGAGGAAAGTCGAATCGAAGAATTGAAAAATTGGATGTACGAGCACTTTTATGGCATGGAATCTCCTTATCCAGAGCCAGGTCTTTTGCGAACGCGTTTAACGAGTATCCTTGCTCAAATCAGACGATTTATGATTCGTAAAGGGATGACCGATAATCGAAATGAAGCCTTATACAAAGAGGTATTTGAATCGATTTTATACAGTCCTATACTTTATCGCATCGTTCAAGATTTGATCCTATTTCTTACGAATCTTCTACAGAATTCAGTTGACTCTCGTCCTACTTTAAAAAGAAATATCATTGAAGAAACCTTAACATACATTGATGATCATTATCATGATCCCGCTCTTACCTTAAATGAAGTAGCGGATCATGTGCTTCGTAATCCAGCATACTTAAGTCACACATTAACCCAAAATTACGGTCAATCGTTTCGTGAAATACTAAGTTCGACACGTATTTACAAAGCCAAAGAGCTTCTCACTTCAACAAAAGAATCCATTCAGTCCATTGCAAGTCATGTAGGTTTCAAGAGCCCGAATTACTTTAGCCGGGTTTTTAAAGAATCCACTGGTAAAACACCGGGTGATTATCGAAAAGAGGGCATGTGAATATGAAGAATGGGTGAGGATACCTTGTTGTATCCTCACCCATTCCATTTAGCGCATATTATTTTTTATTTACGGAAGCGTCGTAAATAGAGTCCACTGCGCTCTGTAAAGCATCGTTAAATTCTTGTTGAGACTGATTTGCATTTAAATCAGCAGCAAGCGCTCTAGAGAAGCTTGCAATAAGACCATCGTTTTCTTTTAACTTTTCGTTCGCTTCCTCACGTGAATACCCACCTGATAGCGCAACAACGCGCAACACACGAGGATGCTCAATTAATTGTTTATACGCATTCGCTCTGGTAGGAATCGAAAGTTTAAGCATCACATTTTGATCTTCTGACAAATCATTAAGCTGTTTTAGGATTTCCTCGCGTAAAATTTCTTCTGATTTCTCTTTGTCTTCACTGTGAATGTTTACTTCCGGTTCAATAATTGGCATAAGATCAGCAGCAAGTATTCGCTTACCGATATCAAATTGCTGCTCTACAACAGCCTTGATACTACTTTCATTTGGCTCATGAATAACCGAGCGCATTTTTGTACCGAAAATTTTACGTTCACTTGCCCGACCAAGCGTTTCATCTAAATCATGAATTGGTTTCATAAGCTGAACGCCATTTTCTTGATCAGCTAGTCCTTTGTCTACTTTTAGGAAAGGAACAATCCCCTTATCTGCAAGATAGTCAGCTGTATACTTGCCTTCAATTTCACGATCCATCGTTTGTTCAAATAGGATAGCGCCAAGAATTTTCTCTCCACTGAAAGCAGGTGAAGTAATGATTCTTGTTCTCATCTGATGGACACGATCAAACATTTCCTCTTCGTTAGAGTAGGAATCTTCAGGAACACCGTATTCTGCAAGAGCCTTAGGTGTGCTTCCACCACTCTGGTCAAGCGCTGCAATAAATCCTGTTCCGTTCTTGATTTTGTCGAATTGACTGTTGTTCATGTTTTTCCACTCCTTTTAATTCTAAACTTCATCATGCAACCATCTATACTCTTCCCATTATTCCATCATAATTAACACCAAATTTTCTATGAATGTATCTAAGGATCGCTGTTTGAGAAAATCATCGCATTTTAATCAGGACATGAGCTTACATAGAGTATGTTTTTTCCTTTAAAGATTACTTATGAACATTACCCATGATTCGCTAGCTTAAATCATAAGGGATAGATAGTTTAATTAACTTTTCTAAAAAAAATACTATAAATTATTGGTTGTTTATCGAAATGGTCTTCTTGTTTATAAAGTATTTCCTATTAATCAAAATCTGGTTATCTATATCATTTCTGTATCAGATGCTACGCTTTTATTAGGAAATGATTCTGAAAGGGTGACGAAGATGGCGGATACAAAAGCAACCAAAGTAGAGCAGTATCGAGGCACAGTTCTCCACACGAAAGGATGGATTCAGGAAGCTGCTTTACGAATGCTCAGTAATAATTTGCATCCTGATGTCGCTGAGAATCCAGAGGATCTCGTAGTCTACGGTGGAATCGGGAAAGCGGCGCGGAATTGGGAGTGCTATGAAGCGATTGTTCGCTCATTGAAGGAACTGGAGAATGATGAAACGCTATTGATCCAATCTGGGAAGCCAGTAGCTGTTTTTAAGACTCACAAGGATGCACCTAAAGTGCTGATGGCTAATTCAAATTTGGTGCCTGCCTGGGCAAATTGGGACCACTTTCATGAACTCGACCGAAAAGGGTTGATGATGTATGGACAAATGACAGCTGGGAGCTGGATTTACATTGGCAGTCAAGGGATTGTACAGGGAACGTATGAAACCTTTGCTGAATGTGGGAAGCAGCATTTTAATGGTAGTTTAAGGAACACGATTACGTTAACAGCAGGCTTAGGAGGGATGGGCGGGGCGCAACCACTCGCCGTCACTCTTAACGGAGGCGTCTGTATTGCAATAGAAATGGATCCAAAACGGATTCAACGACGAATCGATACTAACTATCTTGATACATCAACCGCTAGTCCTGAGGAAGCGATTGAAATGGCTAAGAAAGCCCGAAATAAAGGTGAAGCTCTTTCCATTGGTTTGCTTGGTAATGCAGCAGAAATGTTACCAAAGATGATCGATCATAAATTTATTCCTGACGTTTTAACTGATCAAACTTCTGCTCACGACCCTTTAAACGGTTATTACCCTATTAACTTAAATATAAAAGCAGCAGGGAAACTTCGTAAAGAGAGTCCAGATCAGTATAGTAAACTAGCAAAACAAAGTATCGCCATACACGTAGAAGCAATGCTTGAGATGCAAAAGCAAGGAGCCGTCACATTCGATTACGGGAATAATATTCGTCAAGTTGCTAAAGATGAAGGCGTTCAACGTGCATTCGATTTTCCTGGATTTGTACCAGCTTATATCCGACCGCAGTTTTGCGAAGGGAAGGGCCCTTTTCGTTGGGTAGCTCTGTCTGGAGACCCAAAAGATATTTATAAAACAGATGAAGTAATTTTAAACGAGTTTAGTGACAACGAACACCTTTGTCATTGGATTCGTATGGCGCGCGAGAAAATTAGTTTTCAAGGACTTCCTTCTCGTATTTGTTGGCTTGGGTATGGAGAACGAGCAAAGTTTGGGAAAATCATTAATAACATGGTGGCAAACGGGGAATTAAGTGCTCCGATTGTGATTGGGCGTGACCACCTTGACTCTGGCTCGGTCGCTTCGCCGAACCGAGAGACCGAAGCAATGAAAGATGGAAGCGATGCAGTTGCTGACTGGCCGATTTTAAATGCAATGATTAATAGTGTTGGTGGAGCAAGTTGGGTTAGCGTCCACCATGGCGGTGGTGTTGGCATGGGCTATTCGCTCCACGCAGGTATGGTTATAGTGGCAGACGGTACGAAAGAGGCGGAACAGCGTATTGAACGGGTTTTAACAACAGATCCTGGAATGGGTGTTGTTCGTCATGTTGACGCAGGCTATGATTTAGCGAAGAAAACGGCAGAGGAGAAAGGCATTCATGTTCCGATGCTACGAAAGAAATAGGAGGTAGAGTGATATGACGGCACGATTATTAATCAAAAATGCTGCACAGCTGATTACAATGTCAGGATACTCGGATCGTCCAGCAATAAAAGAGAAAATGTCGCAAATAGGACTAATTGAAAATGGCGCTGTCTATATAGAAGATGGAATCATTGTTGAAGTTGGAGCATCAAACGAAATGATAGCGAAATACAAAGATTCATTGGCACTTACAGAGCAAATTGATGCCTCGGGGAAAGTGGTAGCTCCAGGGTTAATCGATCCCCATACGCATCTAGTGCATGCTGGAACAAGAGAAAATGAGTACGCGATGCGGTTACAAGGGAAAACATATATGGAAATTATGGAAGCTGGTGGCGGCATTCATGCCACTACGCGTGCGACACAAAAAGCAAGTTATGAAAAATTGTTCGAACAGTCGAGAAAACGTCTGAATCAATTTTTATTGCACGGAGTGACAACAGTAGAAGCGAAAAGCGGTTACGGTCTCACGTTAGAACATGAACTAAAACAATTAGAAGTTGCGAAACAACTACATGAATCTCATCCGATTGATGTAATTTCTACGTTTATGGGTGCTCATGCAATTCCTTTATCAGAAAAGAGTAACCCTGAAACGTTTGTATCGAAAGTGATTTCCGAAATGATTCCAGAAGTAGCCAATCGGAAGCTGGCAACGTTTAATGACGTTTTTTGTGAACGTGGCGTTTTCACCCCTGATCAATCTAAACGCATACTAGAAGCTGGTAAAGATTACGGACTTATTCCTAAAATTCACGCTGATGAGATTGAACCTTATGCAGGAGCAGAGTTAGCGGCTTCTGTTGGGGCTATTTCGGCTGATCATCTTCTAAGAGCATCAGATCAGGGTATAAAGGCTATGGCTGAAGCTGGCGTGATGGGAGTACTACTTCCGGGTACAGCGTTTTTCCTAATGGCTGATTTTGCTCAAGCAAGAAAGATGATAGATGCTGGAGTAGGTGTTGCACTATCTACGGATGCAAATCCTGGTTCATCTCCTACACTCTCTCTACCTTTTATCATGAATCTTGGATGCTTGAAAATGGGGATGACACCTGAAGAGGTACTAACTGCGACAACCATTAATGCTGCACATGCGGTTGGCTGTGCGGATACTACAGGGAGTCTTGAAACTGGTAAAAAAGCGGACATTACAATATTTGATGTACCTAATTACCTTACTCTTTCCTATCAATATGGAATGAATCATGTAGACACTGTGATTAAAGGAGGCGTGAGGCTGGTCGTAGGAGGACACCTTTTATGAGCGTATATCCATACCCAATGTTAAATCGCCCAACCATGATTTGGTCAAAGCAAACGGATGAACAACTTGATCTTACGGTGAATGAATGGATTGAAACGATAGGAGAATTAACGCCAAATTGGAAAGACTACGACATTACCATTCTCGGTGTTCCCTTATCAAAGTCATCGATTAGTACATCCGCAGCAAGTGAGAATCCTGATGCGATGCGAAGAGCATGGCGTTCATTTCGTACGTATAATCTTGACGAAGATATTGATCTAGCTCGTTTAAAAGCAATCGATCTTGGTGATGTCAAACAGCATGTGACGGATATACGGTATACTCATGGCCAAATTCAACAGGCTATGGTAGCGATGAGAGAACAGCACCCACATACAATACCTTTAACGATGGGCGGGGATCATTCGATAACGGCTATGTTGGTTGAAGGCTGGAAGCAGGTGCATCAAAATGAGACGATTGGTATCTTGCAATTAGATACACATTTTGATTTGCGAGACTTATCAGATTTAGGTCCTGCAAATGGTACTCCCATACGGCAGGTAATAGAAAGCCATACCGTAGAAGGAAAGCATGTGCATAATATCGGACTTCACGGTTTTTTTAATAGTTTAGAGTTAAAAAACTATGCTGATGAACATGGCGTTCATTACACGACCATGAAAACAGTAAGAAAAAAGGGTATCCATCATGTCCTTCAAGATGCCTTAGCTCAACTTGAAAAGGCCGTTGACACGATTTACTTAACGGTCGACATGGACGTCCTTGATATTTCTTGTAATCCAGCAGCTCCCGCAGCAACTCCTGGAGGTATGAGAACAGAAGAGTTGTTTGACGCTGTCCAGTTAGCGGGTGAGCACCCGAAAGTGAAGGCGATGGACATCGTTTGCCTCGATCCTCGAAAAGATCTAGGGGAGATCGGGGTGAAAAGTGCTGTTCATACAATGCTTTCATTTCTAACGGGAGTTTGTAAACGAAAGGTTATGGGACGGGAATCATCTTGACCACCAGCGTTGATAACGCTTACAATGAAAAGAGATACTAGTAACTAGTAGAAACTTGGACAGGTGAGAGAAATGACACAAAAGATATTGATTGGTAAATTAGCGATGCTCGTGGCGTCATTAAGTCCTGAAGAGTTAGAACCATTTTCTCATCAGCTGAAAGATGTGGATTACTGTCAGGGAAAGTCTGGATCAATGAGTATGCAGAAAGTCATTTCAGCTGTTGAAACATCTGCTAAAAGGAATAAGATTATTTCAGATGAGCTTTATCGAGAGACGCATGCCTTATATCATGCCATATTAGAGGCGTTAGAAGGAGTTATGCGTGGCCAGATAGGCGCAGGAGACATGATGCGAACCGTGGGCTTACGTTTTGCGATTGTCCGCGGCTCCCCTTATGAGCATTTTGATGAAGGAGAATGGATTGCTGTCGCTTTTTATGGAACAATTGGCGCTCCAGTAAAAGGGCTTGAACATGAGACATTTGGTCTTGGAATTAATCATATAGGATAAATGCTGCCTAAAGTAATGAGTGATGAGGAGGTGGCAATGGAACGGTATGTTCCATTGCCACCTCTTTTTGTATTAAACGATCAATTTGAATGAGAGAAGGCGATAGGTATGGTTCAATTAAATGGCTCTACGTTAACTTTAATAGAAATGAAACGTGTCATTTACGAAGGAGAAGAAATAGCGATTGACCCGCTCAGTATGGAAAAGGTTATGAAAAGCAGGTTAGCAGTTGAGAAGATTGTGGCAAGTGGGGAGACTGTGTATGGAATTAATACAGGCTTCGGTAAATTCAGCGACGTTCGGATTCACGATAAAGATGTCAATACTCTTCAACTTCACCTTATTCGTTCTCATGCCTGTGGGGTAGGGGAATACTTTCCTAAACCAGTCAGTAAAGCGATGGTCGTATTACGACTTAATGCGTTATTAAAAGGGTATTCCGGCGTTCGCCCATGTGTTGTCGAACGTCTTTGTGATCTCGCAAATGAAGAAATTATTCCCGTTATTCCAAGTCAAGGATCTCTTGGAGCCTCCGGGGATCTAGCGCCGCTCTCTCACCTTGCGTTAGTCCTTGTAGGAGAAGGAAAAGTTCATTACCAAGGGAGAATTGTGCCAACAAAAGCTGTTTATGATGAACGAGGGATTTCCCCACTCACGTTAAAGGCAAAAGAAGGTCTTGCCCTTATTAATGGGACACAAGCGATGACGGCGATGGGCGTGATCAACTATATTGAATCAGAGCGTTTAATGGATCAGTGTGATTGGATCGGCGCTATGACGCTTGAAGCGCTTGAAGGAATTATTGATGCCTTTCACCCAGCAATACATGAAGCACGTGGGTACCCTGAGCAAATGGAGGTTGCCGAGCGGATAAGAAAGTTAACGAGTGATAGCAAGCTCGTGACACATCAAGGAGAAAAGCGTGTGCAAGACGCCTACTCATTACGTTGCATGCCACAAGTTCACGGGGCTTCAAGACAAAGTCTAGCTTATGTAAAAGAAAAGCTTGAGATTGAAATGAACGCTGCTACAGATAATCCACTTATTTTAGAAAACGGCCAAACGGTCGTCTCTGGTGGGAATTTTCACGGTCAACCCATTGCCATTGCGATGGACTTTCTCAAAATTGCTGTAGCTGAAATGGCTAATATTTCAGAACGGAGAGTGGAACGACTCGTTAATCCGCAGTTAAATGATTTGCCGGCATTTTTAAGCCCGGATCCCGGTCTCCAGTCTGGTGCGATGATTATGCAGTATGCGGCAGCGTCACTCGTATCAGAAAACAAAACGCTTGCCCATCCAGCAAGTGTGGATAGCATTCCTTCATCCGCGAATCAGGAAGATCACGTCAGTATGGGAACAATTGGTGCTCGTCATGCTTATCAAATTATAGGAAATACCCAGAAAGTGGTCGCGATTGAAATGATATGTGCAATACAAGCATTAGAAATCCGGGGCATTTCATTAGCCTCTACATCTGCTCAGAAGTTATATGAGAAAGGAAGAACAATCGTATCCTCGATTGAGGAAGATCGCGTTTTTTCAGATGATATTGAAACTCTTACAGCGTGGCTATGTGCAGATCAATTTAATTGGAATATTCATCGTCAATTGATACTTGGTTAATAGTTAGAGAAGGAAAAAGGACAATTCCTATAATACAGAATTGTCCTTTTTGATTATCGATTAATCATCGTAAAATTCGTGATCCGTTTCAAAAAGAACATCTTCTTGACACGAGACACAATCGTTGAAACAACGTGTGAAATCTAAAGGAAATAAACGACGACAAACGTTGGAGCAGTATCGAGAACAGCTAGGTGACGTTGCACGACCTGCCGTTTCCTTCTTTTTACATCCACAGCCTCGGTTTCTACCACCTCTTGATTCACCTTCCGATCGGTTACTCTTTCTAACGTATGATCTTTGGTTACTTGCACTTCGACGGTTTCCCATTTTTTTCACCTCCTGCCTTTTAATACTTTATGTAGCGGGTGTTGGACATGCTTATCCATTTGTCCAGTTCAAGGCTTCAATTCTTCAATTTTTTTTTGAATAATTTTCAGAAAATAAGGTTATTTTCCTTGTTTTTATAGAAATGTATGTAAAAATAGGTATAAATACCCTTTGGGACATCGTGAGAAGAAGCAATTGTAACGCTATCGAACGTACATTTAATCGGAATAATTGGTTTAAGGAGCTGTCGCATTTCATGCCATCAACAAAAACGTTATTCATTTCAATTTCATTAATGTTGGTCCTTATATTTGGATTAACTTATTGGTTTATTACAGATTTAGATGGGAGTTTCAAAGAAAAATCTGAGAAAGCCGCGAGTGAAGAAATTGGGTCATCTGTTAATCCGGAGCGCTACGTAGATGATGGAGAAGAATCCATTACCTCAGATGGAATACCAAATGAAAATAAATTTCAGGATTATATACATGGAATGACTCATCAAAAAGTTATAGCAGAAGATAAGTGGGGGATCTATCAAATTTCTGAAGAGCGGATTGATAATATGCTCGAGGTGCTAGATAAAGTAAAAGGAACGCCAGAAGAGTATAAGTACCAGGATTTTTATTCGGAAGCTTTAACAGAATGGGATAAAGGAAACTTTAATAATGCCGTGGACGTCCATAACTACATTTGGAATTTAAATGGAGGCACGATAGGGAAAGCGGAAAGATTAATGACAACAGAAGAAGAACAAGCCTATATCGAGAAAACATACGATAAGCGGTGATCCCGCTTATTTTTGTTTTAACGTACAACATTTTGATAAACTGAAAAGAGAATGATGCGAAAAAAACGGAGGGTGATAAAATGAAAAACAGCAATCAGCCGTACGAAAATAAGTTAATTCATGAAAAATCCCCTTATTTGCTTCAACACGCCCACAATCCAGTAGACTGGTTTCCTTGGGGAGAAGAAGCGTTTGAAAAGGCGAGACGAGAAAACAAGCCTGTGCTTGTTTCGATTGGGTATTCGACTTGCCATTGGTGTCATGTGATGGAAAGAGAGAGCTTTGAGGATGAGGAGACGGCAAAACTTTTAAATGACCGTTTTGTAGCGATTAAGGTCGATCGGGAAGAACGTCCTGATATTGATTCCATTTACATGAAGGTGTGTCAGGGACTAACTGGTCAAGGTGGATGGCCGTTGAACGTTTTTGTTACGCCTGATCAAAAGCCTTTTTATGCCGGAACCTATTTTCCGAAAGAAAGCCGATACAATCTTCCGGGATTTAAAGATGCGATCATGCAGCTTTATCAGCAATACAATGAAAATCCTGAGCGCATTACGGGGATTGGAGATAAAATAACTGCGTCATTGCAAGAACGAATAAATGCGGAAGGCGGGGAATTAACAGAGGAGCCGCTTCATAAAGCTTTTGAACAGATGCAAAATTCCTTTGATACAATATTTGGTGGCTTCGGTCAGTCTCCAAAATTTCCTTCTCCTCATATGCTGATGTATTTGCTACGGTATTATCGCCAATATAATCAGGATCTCGGCTTAACGATGGTGACGAGAACGCTAGATGCTATGGCGAATGGCGGCATTTATGATCACGTAGGATTTGGTTTTGCGAGGTACGCTGTCGATCAGGAATGGCTTGTGCCCCATTTTGAAAAAATGCTGTATGATAACGCCATGCTTGCGCTTACCTATACCGAAGCATTTCAAGTCACTGGGAACGAACGCTACAAACGAGTTGCTTGTGAGATACTTGCATACGTACAACGTGACATGACAGGGAATGAAGGAGGGTTTTATTCCGCAGAAGATGCTGATTCTGAAGGGGAAGAAGGCAAGTTTTATGTGTGGACAAAAGAAGAAGTTCACACAATCTTAGGTGAAGAACTTGGCTCTCTGTATTCCGAAGTATATGACATCACAACGAGAGGGAATTTCGAAGGGAAAAACATTCCTAACTTAATCAAAACGGATCTTTCAAAGATTGCTAAATCATTCAACCTGACAGAAGAAGACGTCCAAACTCAATTGGAGACAGCAAGAAAGAAACTTTATGCCGAGAGAGAAAAACGCGTTCATCCGTATAAAGATGATAAAATTTTAACGAGTTGGAACATGTTAATGATTGCGGCATTTGCGAAAGCTGGAAGAGCGTTTCAACAAATTGAATACACTCAATTAGCTGAAAAGTCGTATCGGTTTATTGAAGATAACATGGTGATCGATGGACGTTTAATGGCTCGTTATCGTGATGGAGAAGTGAAGTTCAAAGCGTACCATGACGACTATGCCTATGGGTTATGGGCATTAAATGAACTGTATGAGTCTACGTATAACCCTCAATATCTTGTTAAAGCAAAGAAAATCTCTGATGATATGTACGAATTGTTTTGGGACGAGAGTTCTGGAGGATTCTACTTATATGGCCATGATGCTGATCAATTGATCGCAAGACCGAAAGATGTTCACGATGGTGCCCTACCATCTGGAAATAGCGTTGCTGTTCTTCAGTTGCTCCGTTTATCGAAGTTAACTGGCCAAATGAAATATGATGAGTGGGCTAATCGAATGTTTACCGCTTTTTCAGGTGACGCTTCATCGTATTCAAGTGGTCATGCTTATTTCTTAATGAGTAAGCTCTATGAACGATCTTCTTCTAAAGAAGTGGTCATCGTTGGTTCAAACCATGATCGTAATAAAAAAAGATTGATACAGTTTCTACAGCAAAACTTTTTACCTGAACTAACCGTAATGAGCATCGAAGATCCGACGGAACTAACAGAAGCAGCCCCATTCGCTGCTAACTTTGAGAAGACAAACGAAACGACCATTTACATTTGCGAGAATTTCAGCTGTTCACTCCCTGAGACGGACGTGGATAAAGTAATGAAAGAATTAGAAAAATAAACGAAAAAGCTACCGGGCTAAATCTGGTGGCTTTTTGTTGATAAAGAGGTTATGTCATGAGTGGGATCACAACAACGCTTAAGGAGCTAGAAGAAAAGAATAAGATTACAATTTTATTTGCATGTGAAGCGGGAAGTCGCGCTTCCTCAGACTGATGTTTTAGAAGTGAACAGCGGAAACGCTGAATTCCATGGGTGGGATATACAAAAGGCCCTCTTTTTAATAGGTAAATCGAATCCTTCCATTCTTGAGTGGTTCATTTCACCGACTATTTACAAGGAAACGGAAGAAGTGAAAATGCTTAGGGAATTAAGCATGAATTGTTTTTCGGTAAAACCATTATTGTTTCATTATATTAAGATGGGGATAACAAATTTAAAAGCACAGGAAGAACGATCCGATCAAAAAGGAATGCTTTATGCTTTAAAGGCGATTCTTTTTGGAAGGTGGGTTTTGGAGAATGAAAGCTTTCCTCGGTTAACTCTCCCTCAACTTCTCCATAATTCATCGGTTCATGCTCATATAAAAATGCAGGGAAAGACGTTATTCAGAAGAGAAACGCTTAGTAAGCCAGAACACTTAATAGGCAATCTTGAAGAAGAATTAAATCAATTAGAGAAAAAAGCTCGTCTCTTAAAAGAAAGGCGTTTAATAGATCGAAATAGAATTGATTGTGTATTTCGATCAATCGTTAGAAGGTAATGGAAAGGGGGCTTTCCAATCAAAACGGTATCCATTCGAACG
This sequence comes from Bacillus sp. Cs-700, assembly GCF_011082085.1. NCBI lineage: Bacteria > Bacillati > Bacillota > Bacilli > Caryophanales > Bacillaceae > Bacillus > Bacillus sp. Cs-700. Next base: position 727,795 of record NZ_CP041063.1, on the reverse strand, counting down.
CGTATTCGCTACAATAGACATAGAATAATTTTTGAGGTGATCGGATGGAAAGAAAAAAGAAACTGCCCCAGCTTCTGGAGATGTTTCAGCAGGAGGAAAAGTATCGGTCTAATATCGTAAACTGGAAAACGATTGAACCGAAGGAAGCGAAAACAGCACCTTTTCCACAAGGGCTTCAGCCAGAGCTTCAGAAAGCTCTTGAAGAAAGAGGCGTGGAACAATTATACACACATCAGGCGACAGCATATGATGAGGCTTCAAAAGGAAACAGCTTCGTAGCTGTTACACCAACCGCTTCAGGAAAAACCTTGTGCTATAATTTGCCTGTTCTAGATACGATATTGAAAGATCCTTCTAGTCGCGCTCTTTATTTGTTCCCAACAAAAGCCCTTGCACAGGATCAAAAGAGTGAGATCAATGAGTTAATTGATGAGATGGAAGTTGATTTAAAAGGGTATACGTACGATGGAGATACGTCTCCAACGATTAGACAAATCGTTCGTAAAGCAGGACACATTGTTATGACGAACCCAGACATGTTGCATTCTGCTATTCTTCCTCACCATACAAAGTGGGTTTCACTATTTGAAAACCTTAAAGTGATTGTGATTGATGAGCTTCATACGTATCGTGGTGTATTTGGAAGCCATGTCGCTAACGTAATTCGAAGATTGAAGCGCATTTGCCAATTTTATGGAAGTAACCCTATTTTTATTTGTACATCAGCAACGATTGCGAATCCGAAGGAGCTTGCCGAAGAGCTAACCGGAGAACAAATTACCTTGATTAATAACAATGGGGCACCAACCGGCCGGAAACACTTTGTTCTTTATAATCCCCCCGTTGTCAATCAGGCGCTTAATATCAGGCGTTCCGCTACGCTTGAAGCAAGAAATTTAGCAGTAGAACTGTTGAAGAATAACATCCAAACAATCGTTTTTGCACGGAGTCGTGTTCGTGTTGAGATCCTCCTCACCTACTTGCAGCAGTTGGAACAGCGGGAGTTAGGGCCACGCTCCATCATGGGGTATCGAGGAGGGTATTTACCTAAACAAAGAAGAGAGATTGAAAGAGGTCTCCGAAATGGAGATATTAAAGGTGTCGTTAGTACGAATGCTCTCGAGCTAGGTGTTGATATTGGTCAACTTCAGGCTTGTGTTTTAACCGGATATCCAGGCACCATTGCAAGCACCTGGCAGCAAGCCGGTCGTGCAGGTCGTCGCCAGGATGAGTCTGTCGTGTTTGTTGTTGCGAGCTCAAGTCCTCTTGATCAATATATGATCACTCATCCGGATTACTTTTTTGAGCGAAACCCTGAAGAAGCTCGAGTAAACCCTAATAATTTAATTATTCTTGTTGATCATGTCAAATGTGCCGCATATGAGCTTCCTTTTCAACAAGGAGATACGTTTGGTGGAGAGAGCATTGAAGACGTGCTTGAGTTTTTAACGGATGAACAACTTCTTCACCATCGGGCAAATCGGTGGTTCTGGATGAACGATGCTTTCCCAGCTCACAACGTAAGCCTTCGTTCTGCGTCGCAAGAAAATGTAGTCATTATTGATCAAACCACTGCTTCGAATGTAAAAGTGATTGGAGAAATGGATCGGTTTAGTGCCATGACACTGCTTCATGAAGAAGCAATTTATCTTCATCAGGGTGTACAATATCAAGTGGAACTACTCGACTACGATGAAAAAAAGGCGTGGGTCCGAGAAGTGGATGTCGATTACTATACGGATGCAAATCTTGCCGTGCAGCTGAAGGTGTTGGAAGAAGACAAGCATGAACCACTGCCGCATACGACAGCCACTTATGGAGAAGTAATGGTCAACGCAATGGCAACAATTTTTAAGAAAATTAAATTTGAGACGCATGAAAACATCGGCTCTGGTCCGATTCATCTTCCTGAAGAAGAGCTTCATACGAATGCATGCTGGTTTGATTTCCCGGAAAGCTTTGTCCAAACAATGGGTGAAAATCGGTTGGAGGAGGGATTACTCGGCCTTGGGAATGTCCTTCGGAACGTTGCTCCTCTCTTCGTCATGTGCGATGTGTCTGACCTGCATGTTACACCCCAAATAAAAGCTGTGCATTCAAACAAGCCGACCGTATTCTTTTATGATCGTTATCCTGGAGGAATAGGATTATCCGAAAGAGTATACAAAGAATTAGGCTTCATTCTAATGGAAGCTGAATCGATTGTTGTGAATTGCGAATGTGAAAGTGGCTGCCCATCCTGTGTTGGAGTATCAGGTGAAACGGGAGAAAATAGCAAGCAAACTGCTATCTATTTACTTGAATATTTAAGAGGGGAACATTCTCATGTCACTGAAAGCTAAATTAAATCGAATGAAAAAGCATATGAACCTGAGCGAAGCGGATGACGTTAAAGCGAAAGTGGAGCAGCCTACTATGGACGTGCCTCACCTTCAAAAATGGAAAGAGCTTCATGCTCATCCCTATTTTCTTGACGGAGACTATGCACTTGTAAGAAAAAAGCAATATCCAACTAGCTATCAGCATGGTCGTTATGTGTTTCAAGAGCTTGAAAACGTGGTGGAACGCTGGAATAATCACCACCGTGCTCATCCGCTTTCGTCTAAGCATCTTACCCCTTCTGATTTACTGTTTTTTGATACAGAAACAACAGGTCTTGGTGGTGGAGTTGGCAATACTATTTTTTTACTCGGATATAGCCAGTATACAGAAAAGGGAATATCTATTAATCAGTATTTTTTGCCTGGCCCAGGTGCGGAGGTGCCTATGTACAAGGCTTTTCTCGACGACGTGAACGAACTGAAGAACCTTGTGACGTACAATGGCAAAGCGTTTGATTGGCCGCAGGTGAAAACACGTCATACGTTAATACGCGAGCAAGTACCGAAGTTACCTCAATTTGGCCACTTTGATCTTTTGCACGGGGCAAGACGTTTTTGGAAAAATGAAATGGACTCTGTTAGACTCGCCAATGTAGAAGAACAGCAGTTAGGTTTTGAGCGTAAGGAAGACATTCCAGGCTATTTAGCCCCTATGCTTTATTTTGAATTTGTTAAAGATCCTGATCCTGAGCTCATTGAAGGGGTATTAAAGCACAACGAAGAAGATATTTTGTCGTTAATTACGCTTTATATTCGAATGTCTCATCTTCTGCTCGACGTGGAAGGGAAGTCGTTAACCGCTGAGGAGCAGTATCAATCTGCTCGTTGGTGGGAAGCGGTAGGAGAAGAAGATCACGCTGCGATACTTTATGCAAAAACAATTGGACGTTATGAGAAAGAAGCGAAAAAAGCGCTTGCTCTAATTTACAAAAAACAAGATCAAATTCATAAATCTATCGATATCTGGCTTGCGTTATCACAGAATACAGATGATGAAGACTGTGACATTGAACTTGCCAAATATTACGAGCATAAAGAGAAAGACTATGAAAAAGCGCTATATTATGCTTTATCCGCTTATCAAAAGTGGAAAGAGAAGAAACGGATTTTAAAAGATAAAGAAGAGAATGATCGGTTGTTGTATATGAAGAGAATTGAACGGCTGGAGCAAAAGGAAGCCCGTTAACGATTGGAGGTTGTTATGCAGGATTTCTATGATGTACTTAAGAAAAAGGAACCTTTCCATTCACTGAGTGATGAAGAGATTGAGAAATTAATGGCATCTGCCAAATTCTCTACTTATCAGAAAGGTGAATTTTTGTATCATGAAGATGAAGATGCAAATACCCTTTATCTCCTTGTTACTGGTATTGCAAAAAACATCGTTCATAAAGCAAATGGCCAGCAGGCTACGATGCGATTTTACTACCCGGGCGACCTGGTCGGGTTAATGATTATGTTAACGGATGAGTCGATGACTTTTTCAGTTCAAGCAAATGAGGATTGTCAGGTCATTCAAATCAAAAAAGAAGTCATGTTAAAGATTATGACAGAAAACCCTGCTTTTTCGCATAATGTTCTCGATACAATTGGGGAACGGATGCGTAGTCTCTATGATGAAATTAAGCAGGAGAGAGATCGCGAATCAGATGGAGAAAACATCGCTCTTTATCGAACGAGAGTCAGTGCTATTATGGATTCCAAGGTAACAATTCCTCCTACTTATACGGTACTGGAAACAGCGGATCTTTTTCGAACGAAAAATTATGATGGTGTAATCGTTAGTGAAGATCGTGAGAGTGTGTTAGGAACGGTTACTCCTCTGGAAATCATCAATGCCCTTACGATGGGACAATACCAGGATCCGATTCATAAATGGATGTATCAGAAACCCAATCTCGTGGAGGAAGATGCGTTTAGTTACGAAGCGCTTGCTTATTTGAAATTTCATAAAGTGTCATTGTTACCCGTAATAAAGCGAGATCGCATAGTAGGAATGGTTTCTGCGAAATCTTTTCTCGGCATTCAAGAATCTGCTTATCTCGATTTATCTTATCGCTTATCAAGAGCAAAAGAACTTGATGAAATAATGAATCTTTCTCCTCCTATTCATGAAGAGTTTCGTGCCTTTATTCAAGAATTACTCTATGCTAATACATTGGGGTATGAGATATGTGAAATGATGTCCAATTATAATGATGAAATGCACCGTCGCATTATTTTACTGGCTGAAAAGGAAATGATAAGAGAAGGATACGGAAGAGCACCTGTGAACTACTGTTTTATTGTGATGGGAAGTGAAGGAAGAAAGGAACAGGCCTTCAGCACAGATCAGGATAATGGTCTAATTATCGATGATTATGAACATCTTGAACATAAAACAGAAATCGAAACATTTTTTAAAGTGTTTGCAGAGAAAATCAATGCAATGCTTACAACATGTGGTTTGCCAGAATGTGATGGCGGAATTATGGCCAAAAATGAGAAGTGGAGAAGGTCTCTCTCAAATTGGCAAACAGAAGTGAATCGATGGATTACGGAAACAGATGCTGAAGAAATTCGTAACTTTACGATCTTTATGGACTTTCGCCCTGTGTATGGGGACTTTGATTTAGCACGAGCGCTCAGAAGTCGTATAACAGAACGAATTCGAAAAGCACATACGCTACAAATGCTGTTAATGAAAGATACAATTAGATTTCGCGTTCCGCTTAATCCTCTTGGGAAATTACAGCTTCGCGGAAAAGAAAAAACGCTTGATCTTAAGAAAGCCGCCATTATGCAAATTGTGAACGGCATCCGAATCTTTGCGATGAAATATGGTGTAGAGGAAGTAAACACGATTAAACGATTACACGAACTAAAGAAGAAAGAAATTTTTCACCATCGTGATGTCATTAATATTGAAACATCGCTTCATTATTTGTATACCTTTCGAGTAAGGCAAAATCTGTATCAATTGGAGAAAGGGTCTGAGATCTCTAATTTAGTGAGGCCGATTGAATGGGAGAAAGAAGAGAGAAGGAAAATGAGGGAAGCACTACTAGTTGCAAAGAGAATGCAGCAAGTAAGTGAATTGAGCTTCCGTAGGAATCGGAGTATTTAACAATGTCGTCCATAGGTTTTAAATTATTGCGTTATTATCTTTATGACCGCTTAAAATGGCAAAAAAAAATAAAAACAGACAAAACGTTACCTGTATATGAACGCTTGTATGATTCATTATTGTTATATCAAGAATCAAGTAGCCGTTATTTTACGGTTTTTGATCTTGAAACAACGGGCTTTTATCCAGCGATTGGAGATGAAGTGATCTCAATTGGAGCAGTTAAAGTTGATCTTATTGAAGGTCGTATTCTTGAAGAGTCTTTTTATCGCATAGTCCGTCCGATTAAGAAAGTTCCGAGATTTGTTCGGCAACTAACCGGCTTATCAATTGATGAAATTCGTGCAGGATGGACGTTTATCGAGGCTTTTGAAGAATTTCTATCCTTTAGTAAAGGAACAACTCTTGTTGCTCATCCTGTTAAATTTGACGTTTATTTTCTGCAAAACCTTATTCAAAGATGGGGATTACCGGACTACTTGCCGCCATATTTAGATTCTGAAGCACTTGCTAAGGAATTATTTCCACGAAGTAATCCTCAGCTTGACTCGTTAATAAGAAAACTTAATATTGATTGTCATGAACGCCACCATGCTCTAAATGACGCCAAAATGACTGCTGAACTTTTATTAGTAATGTTTCACAAGTTGGACATGAACGACGGTCATGATGAGGAAATAAGAAAGCGAATTGCGAGGGATAATCTCGTATTTGGTAGGAAATAGCTTTATTTCTTTTCATTATTCCCCGGGCAAGCGCATAAAGGGCATTCTTTCGACGATTTCTTTTAGAAAACTTGTTGAAACACCGTTTACAATTGTCGTGTCTTGTTGTAACTTTGAGTAGTATATTGAAGTTTCTGAGTTTTTTTAGAAATAGTTCAGATTGAATGTAATGGAGAGATGGAAATTGAAACAGGTAATCATGGTCATGTTCTTTATAGTAATTGCTTTAACAGTCGTTGTGATGAGTCAAATTAGTGATTCAGCTCAGAATTACAGTGACAATGAGGTCATTGTTCAAAAATAGGCGTGAATTTCAGGTGAAGATTAGGGAAATAAGGACGAATACACAGTACATGTACATCGCAATGAACATAGGCTAGTAGGGAAATCACCAAATTAAGAAGGGGGAACCTACACTATGTTTCATAGACATCATCGCATGGGACCAAATGGAAATATGCCAAATCAGGTGAGTCCAGCTATGCAGGGACCGAATGCGAATATGCCGAATCAAGTGAGTCCAGCTATGCAGGGACCAAATGCGAATATGCCGAATCAAGTAAGCCCTGCTATGAAAGGCGGCATGCCAGGTCAGGTAAGTCCAGCCATGCAAGGTCCAGGAGGTCCATGTTCAACAAGTCCTGTTGTATATCCAACAAAATGTTGTGTGAAGAATCATTACTATAAGCACAACGTCGATCACATTCATCCTACCCATATCAAAAATGTTCATCATCATATGTATGAGCACAATCATAGTTATCCTTTAACGGAGTCAGATGAAGTGTTAGCATCACATATGAATAACTATCCACCGCCACGTCCAACCGGTGCTATGCCGGCAGGATACGCGCCTACAAGTCCATCTCAAGTGGCAGGGGCTATGCAAGGGCCAAATGGTATGTATGGGCAAGTAAGTCCGGCTCAAAAGAGAAGAAAATAATGAAATAATGAAACGAACTGGGCATCCAGTTCGTTTTTACATAGGAGGTGTGTAAGTGGCAAATGCAAACGTTTTGCTTGTTACTGGTTATAAGGCACACGAGTTAGGAATATTTAATGATGATCATCCAGGTCTTCCAATTATAAAGGCTGCTTTACAAGGAAGAATGTCACAGCTAATTGAAGAAAAAGATGTGGAATGGATTTTAATAAGTGGACAGACGGGAGTGGAACTCTGGGCGGGTGAAGTGGCCCTTGATTTGAGAGAGCTTTATCCTGATTTAAAGCTTGCTGTCTTAACGCCATTTTTGGAACAAGAAAGCAAATGGAAAGAACCGACGCAAGATTTTTATAATATGATACTCTCGGAAGCTGATTTTGTTGAATCGATTACAAGCCGTCCCTATGAAAATCCAGGACAGTTAAAAGCGAAGAATGAATTTTTAGTTCGAAAAAGTCACGCAATGCTCGTTTTATACGACGAAGAAACACCAGGTTCTCCAGATTATTACTTAAAAGAAGTGAAGAACAGACAGAGAACAGATGCAACGTACGAAGTTTTTACAATCACGCCGATTGATCTTGATTTACTAGAACAGGATTTACGTGAAAGTGATCCAGATTTTTACAAGCAATAAGGCGAATTGAAGAGATTCCAATTGACAAGAGGGAACTCTTTTGGAAGAATAAAATAAAGACAATAATCGCATACATACAGAGGTGATAAAATGGCCGAGCAACAACCGACTCAATTAACAGCTAAGGATATTCTTGAAAAAGATTTTAAAAGCGGATTTCGCGGATATGACCAGGACGACGTTGATAAGTTTCTAGATGTCGTGATTAAAGATTATGAGCGTTTTGAGAACGATATCGAACAACTACGTCAAGAAAACACGCGTTTAAGAAGAGAAATGGATCGATTGTCTGAGCAGCAAAAGCGACAGCAGACGCGATCTCAAACGCAACCAGGAAATACGAACTATGATATTTTAAAGCGACTTTCTAATTTAGAAAAACATGTTTTTGGAAGTAAGTTGTATGAATAAACCGCCGATTGGTGGTTTATTTTTTTAGTACTTGATAAATTTCAATTACCGTACTATACTATTTATTACAGAAACAAAAACAAAAACATTTCACTAAGCAACCTTGCATCTAAGCAGAATATAAGATATAATTGCTTTTGCTGTCCTAATAATGATAACGTTCGGGTGATCGCTGTATGCTACACGTAAGTAGCATATAGAGGAAAGTCCATGCTCGCACGGTCTGAGATGATCGTAGTGTTCGTGCCTGATGAAACAATAAGTCAGGGTAGTCCAATTGGGCTAACGGCGGGGAAACGGCCTAAGTTCTTAGCGGATATGGCCCGAATACTCTGAAAGTGCCACAGTGACGAAGTCTTAATGGAAACATTAAGAGTGGAACGAGGTAAACCCCACGAGCGAGAAACCCAAATTATGGTAGGGGAGCTTTCTCGAAGGAATTAAACGGAGAGAAAGCCAGGCGGTGAGGACGCGTCTGGAGATAGATGATTACCACTTGAGTACGAGGGGAGACCCGTTCGCAGTACGATAGAACAGAACATGGCTTACAGAACGTTATCATCTTTGATGAAAAGCCCTTATGGGGCTTTTTTGTACGTTATGGCTATAAATCGTGTTTGATAGGAAAACATAAGAGGAATTCGTGACAAGTAATGCCTCATTAAATTCAATTTGGACTAGCTTATTTATTTTTTGTATGATTACTAAGACAATTACTATTACATAGAAGAGCGAAAAAGATTGGAGTGGAATAGATGGCGAAATACGAATTAATTGCAACGGCCACCATGGGGCTCGAATCATTGGTTGCTCGTGAAGTAAAGGATCTAGGTTTTGAAAATGTACGTGTAGAAAATGGCAAGGTTACTTATGAGAGTGATGAGATTGGGATTTGTCGTTCGAATTACTGGCTAAGAACAGCTGACCGAGTTAAACTAAAAGTTGGCGAATTTAAAGTGACGTCGTTTGACGAGCTTTTTGAAGCGACAAAGGCATTACCGTGGGGAGAGCTGTTACCTGAAAATGCGGAATTTCCTGTTAGCGGACGTTCTGTTAAATCAACGTTATACAGTGTACCGGATTGTCAGGCGATTGTGAAGAAAGCGATCGTAGAAAGCTTGAAAGAAAAATACAATGTTTCTTGGTTTGAAGAAGATGGACCACTATTTAAGATAGAAGTGGCCATTCATAAGGATACGGCTATTCTTACAATCGACACAAGCGGTAAAGGTCTACATCGTAGAGGGTATCGTTACCTGCATAGTGCTGCGCCCCTAAAGGAAACAATGGCGGCTGCTATGGTGATGCTAACAAATTGGAATGCCGATAAACCTTTCATGGATCCATTTTGCGGCTCTGGTACACTTCCGATTGAAGCAGCGATGATTGGCCAAAATATCGCACCAGGATTTAATCGAGAATTTGCATCTGAAGATTGGGCGTGGATTGGAAAGAAACGCTGGGAAGAAGCTATGGTTGAAGCTGAAGACCTTGCAAAATATGATCAGCCTCTTCACATCTTTGGTAGTGATCTTGATCCAAAAATGGTTGATCTTTCTAAGAATAATGCTCTCGAAGCGGGATTTGGGGATATGATTCAATTCAAGCAAATGCAAGTGACGGACGTTAGTTCAAAGTTTGAATATGGGACCCTTATTGGTAATCCCCCATATGGGGAGCGACTCGGTGAACGTGAAGAAGTAGAAGATATGTATCGGAAGATGGGCAAAGCGTTCCGTGAGCGTCTTGATACATGGTCTGTGTACATTCTAACTTCTCATCCTCGCTTTCAGGAAGTTTACGGAAAGCGAGCGACGAAGAATCGTAAGCTATACAATGGCGATATTAAAACGCATTACTATCAGTTCTTTGGACCAAGACCGCCAAAAAATTAAGTTTAGACAAAAGCACCTCTCCGTATATGGAGAGGTGCTTTTGTCTTCCTCTATACAACCATCTTATTAGACTTTTTCAACCACATATGCGCGCTTATCACGGAAATATTTCTCACCGTCGTCAGGCGAGTGTTCAAAAAATCCTTCAACTTCATGAACCACTTTGTATTCTCGCTCTGGATCAGAAAAAAGTTGTGAAGCATTACTAGCTAGCAATACAATATCAGTTGTCGATACAAAACTATCGAGTTCTTTTGCTTTATAGTGTTCACCTGGTTTTAACGTATTGATTCGATGCTGTCTCATGAAGAAATCTCCTTTCCAAAAATTTGATTTACTTTTGTGTTACCACGTGTCTATCGCCTTTAAACGTGTGGATAAAACATGATGTGCATGACTCATTAGAAGAAGGTTTGTTTCATAGAGTAGGAAGAATTGGACTGTGAAGGGGTGCATTTATGAAAAAAATGATTTTTGGTATGATCATTTCAGTAGCCGTCATTATGTTTCTTACAAATCCAAGTCAGGCTGATTATAGTAGCTGGGTTGGAAAGCAGTTAAAGAAAGATCAAAATGCTCTTATTGAAATAGGCGTGGATCTTGCTGTTGTTCCCTATGTAAGAGATCAAACTTCCCGAACAGAAGTATATTTTTTTTCAATCTATCGGACAAAATTATGGAATGATAAACAAATAGTAGCGATTGGGATATTTGATTCTTTCTACATTAGTAGGGGAAGTATTGAAGAAATAAAAGAAATTAAGTGAAATGGCAAAAATAGAGGAAAAGACCTGGTAAGTACCAGGTCTTTTCCTCTACGTATCATTGTTAACTTATGGTAGGATAGAACAAGAGGGATTAAAAGGCTTTCATCTCTTCATGCGTGAAGTATTCAGGTTTTTTAGCACCCTGAGCATGAAGTTCTTTAAAGTAGACTTGATACTCATTTAACGAGAGCGAACCTTGTAAATAATTCACCTGGATAAAGTCTAGTAATTCGTCTGCGGTAGCTGGCTTTCTTCCTTTTACCTGATCGAATGTGCGTATCAGATTCTGTATAGACATCTGAATCCCTCCTTGAACTATTTGCTTACCAAAAGGATAACATGAGAATATTCAAATCGATTATTTTTGAATTTTTTAACTTCCGACAAATCCTTACATAATGAAGCGAGATGTGTCGAATTTAATGCGAAGAACAATATCAAATTGAAAAGGGGTTAAAATATGACGACAGAGTTGAAGCAAGTAGAAGAGCAATTTTTAACATTCGTTAAAAAAATGATGAGTTTTAATGAAGCAATTGGCGTCATGTATTGGGACCTAAGAACTGGCGCACCCAAAAAAGGCGCTGAGCAGCGTTCTGAAGTTATTGGGATGATGTCTTCTGAAGTTTTCGAAATGTCCGTTTCCTCTGAAATGAAGGGGTTTCTTGATCAACTTACAAAAGAAGACCTACAAGCAGATTTAAGTGAAATTACGCGTAAAACCGTCGAAGAGTGCCATAAAGATTATGAGCGTAACATTAAAATTCCGGCAGAAGAATATTCAGAGTATGTGATTTTAAGTTCAAAAGCAGAAACAATCTGGGAGGAAGCGAAAGAAAATGCTGACTTTGAGTTGTTCAGACCTTACCTTGAAAAATTAGTGGCATTCAATCAAAAGTTTGTCGAATATTGGGGCTATGAAGAAAATAAATATGATACGCTCCTTGATATGTATGAACCTGGGGTTACAGTTAAGGTGATTGATCGCGTCTTCAAACAACTTAGAGAGCATATTGTTCCCCTTGTCCAACAAGTTGTTCAAGCAAGTGATCAGCCTGAAACGGACTTTCTATTTGAACGTTTTCCAGAAGATAAGCAGCAGGCATTTAGTATGGATATATTGAAGAAAATGGGATATGATTTTGAAGCCGGTCGTCTTGATAAGACGGTGCACCCATTCGCAACAGGGTTAAACCCAGGTGATGTTCGTGTTACAACAAAGTATGACGAAATGGACTTTCGCACAGCAGTGTTCGGTACGATTCACGAAGGCGGACATGCGCTTTACGAACAAAATTTATCACCGAAATTAATTGGGACGCCTTTATGTACCGGTACATCAATGGGCATTCATGAATCGCAGTCTCTTTTCTGGGAAAACTTTGTTGGGCGCCATCAGTCATTTTGGGAAAATAATTATGAAAAGCTTAAAAGCTATTCAACAGGTCAGTTTGATGATGTTTCGTTAGAAGACTACTACCGTGCCATTAACGTTGCTGGGCCTTCTCTCATTCGCATTGAAGCAGACGAAATGACGTATGCGCTTCATATTATGGTCCGTTATGAAATTGAAAAAGGGTTAATAAATGGGGAAATTGAAGTGAAAGACTTGCCAACGATCTGGAATGAGAAGATGGAAGAGTATTTAGGAATAACGCCAGACAATGATGCAGTTGGGGTTCTTCAGGATGTTCACTGGTCAGGGGGCTCATTTGGTTACTTCCCATCCTATGCGCTTGGATACATTTATGCAGCACAATTGAAGAATGCTATGCTGAAAGATCTTCCTCAGTTTGATGAACTTTTAGAAAAAGGGAATTTAATGCCTATTAAAGAGTGGCTTACAGAAAACATTCATCAGTTTGGTAAACTAAAGGAGCCAATTGAAATCATAAAGGATATAACCGGAGAGGGCTTGAATGCTGAATACTTGATTCAATATCTTGAAGAAAAGTATTCAAACGTATATCGTCTTCAAAATAGTTAATTCAAAAATCCTGCCTAATGGCAGGATTTTTTATTTTTAGTCAGTAGATAACGTATCATATTTATTTTCATTAATGGCCATAAATCCATTAAAAATAATTGCAGCAAATAGAGGGTTACGTTCTTTTAAATCTTCTTCATTTGTCAGTTGGTATAAGTTTTGATTCATGTTGATCTTCCTTTCTAATATGAATAAAACATATATCCCCAATTTTTATAAGGTAAAACATGAAATTTATGTTGAATTAGGATAATCACAAATTGTATGATGAAAGAGAAACATACTAAACGGTTAGTATGAAAGGATGGTAAAGTGGAAAAGCTAATATCATTTTGGCCAGATGCAGTTCCTTCTACATTAACTTATCGATATGGAAAAAGACCCCTCCATGAGTATCTTTCCATTCACGCGGATCAAAAACCAAGCGAAGTTGCCATTGATTACTATAGCTATCAATTAACTTGGGAGAAATGGAACCAACATTCAAATCAGCTTGCAAACTATTTAAAAAGGATTGGTATCAGACAAGGGGATCATATTGCCTTGTTTATGCAGAATTGTCCACAATATCTTATTGCTCACTATGCTATTCAAAAGATTGGAGCAGTTGTTGTACCGTTAAATCCTATGTATAAAACTTCTGAGCTTACTTACTTAATTAAAGAAGCAGACATGAAAGGAATCATATGTGGGATAGAACTTCTACCGATGCTAGAAAAAATTGAGGAAGCTCTTTCCTTTATTCTAACGGTTTCTTATACATCACTTTTTTCCCCAGAGCAGTCCAAAAGCGTGCCATCTGAATTAGAATCCCCTATTAAATCTTCAAGATTTACAACTTTAGAGTCTCTCTATGATACAGAAGAAGTTTCATTTCAAACTGCCCCCGTCAAATTAGATGATGTGTGTTTAATGGTGTTTACATCGGGAACAACGGGCAGACCTAAAGCAGCAATGCTCAGTTATGAGAACGCTTTATTCAAAACTGCTGCTACGGTGACCTGCAATCAAATTAAACAAGACGACAAATTATTAGCGATCGCCCCGTTATGTCATATTGCTGGAATGGTAATGGGAGTTAACTTACCTGTTTATAGCGGTAATGAAACTGTGCTGCTCAGTCGGTTTGATGCAGAAACGGTCGTATCAGCAATAGAAGATCACCGCATTTCAATGTGGTATAGTATCGCTCCTATGAACGGAGCTATCTTGCAAATGCCTGGTCTGAACGAACGAGATTTAACATCGCTTCGACTTAATTTAGCCACAAGCTTTGGTGTGCAAGTAACTAGAAATCTCGCAGATCAATGGAAGAAAGCAACGAATGGCTGTCTATTATATGAAGCTTCCTATGGCTTAAGTGAGACGCATACATGTGACACGTTTATGCCAGCTGAAAAAGTGAAGTTTGGAAGCTGTGGCATTCCTATTCATGAAACAAATCTAAAAATCGTAAATAAGAAGAGGGAAGAAGTCGCTCCTCTTGAAGAGGGGGAAATTGTCATTAAAAGTCCAGGGGTTTTTAAAGGGTATTACAATCGACCTGATGAGACGACTGCTTCTCTCAACAATGGGTGGGTATATACAGGTGACATCGGCTATCTTGATGAAGAAGGCTACTTATTTTTTAGAGGCCGTGTGAAGGAAATGATTAAGAGCTCTGGTTATAGTGTTTTTCCGGAGGACGTTGAAGCGTTAATGAATGAACATCCAGCTGTTAAGCAAACGGCTGTTATTGGTATTCCCGATCAAAAAAAAGGAGAAATCATTAAGGCAGTCGTCGTCTTACAACCTAATCATTCTAACACAACAATCGAAGAGTTAATGGAGTGGTCTAGAAATCATATGGCTGCTTATAAAGCACCAAAAATAATCGAAATTCGTGAAAGTCTACCTGCAACATCTTCAGGTAAAGTATTAAGAAGATTATTAAAGAAGTAAAGGGGAGTGAAATGATGGAATCATACGTAGAAGATTTAAAGAATCGTAGACTACGTGCGGAACGAATGGGCGGTCAACATAAAATTGAAGCGCTTCATGCAGCAGGGAAAAAGACGGCACGTGAACGAATTGCGCTTCTCGTTGATGAAGGATCTTTTCTTGAGTTTGGGAAATTAAACACCTCTGAAATTCCTGGTTATGAAGAAAAGAGTTCAGGTGATGGCGTTATTTGCGGAGTGGGTCATGTAGATGGGCGTCCAGTTGTTGTGCAGGCAGGTGATAAAACGGTGTTTGCCGGTACAGAAGGTGCTGTTCATATTCGAAAAACGAAAGCTGCGCATGCTTATGCCTTAAAAAGAGGTCTGCCTTTAGTAAATTTAAGTGAAGGGGGAGGCCTTCGAATGCCAGATGGAATGGGATCTGATGGCATTAGTGATAAACTTTTTCCTCAAGAAATGTTAACGCATCATCGTGAAGTTCCGATGGTGACGGCCATTCTTGGTGATAGCTTTGGGGGACCGACGTGGCTTGCGGTATCTTCTGATTTTGTTACCCAATTAAATGGAACGTGTATGGGAGTAGCTGGACCTAGAATGCTTGAAATCGCTACGGGAGAAAAAGTAGTAGAAGAAGAATTAGGCGGCGTTGAAGTACATCATCACTATACTGGACAGATCGATCAGTCCGCTGAGACCGAAGAAGAATGTATTGCTCAATTAAAGACGTTCTTAAGCTTTCTTCCATCTCATAGCGAAGAAGTGCCGCCACTTTCTCTAAATGATGATTCTGTAGAAAGAAGAGTTGATCAGTTGCTATCTGTTGTTCCTGAAAAACGAAATCGCGCCTACAACATGAAAAAAGTGATCGCTGCGTTAGTTGACAATGGGAACTTTTTTGAGATAAAGCCAGAATTTGGACCTGCATTACTAACCGTCTTAACAAGAATTGAAGGGAGGTCTGTTGGGATTATTGCAAATCAACCGATGAAATATGCTGGCGCTGCAGGGGTTCAAGAATGCGAAAAGGCGACAGATTTTATTTGTATGTGCGATTCGTTTCATATCCCCTTAATCTTTCTTCATGATATACCGGGTTTTCGAGTAAGTTCTGAAGCAGAGAAAAGTAAAGTTCCGACTAAGATTATGATGTGGAATCAAGCCCTTGCACAATCAACAGTTCCTAAGATATCTGTTGTAATAAGGAAAAGCGTAGGCGCGGCTTACGGGAATATGTGTGGTCCTACGATGGGAGCCGACTTTGTCGTTGCATGGCCATCTGCCGAAATCAATTTTACAGGACCAGAAGTTGGGATCAATGTCGTCTATGGAAGAGAATTGATGCAATCGGAAAGCCCAAAAGAGGATCGAGAGAAGCTCTTAGAAAA
The DNA here is from genome assembly GCF_011082085.1 of Bacillus sp. Cs-700. Classification (NCBI taxonomy): domain Bacteria; kingdom Bacillati; phylum Bacillota; class Bacilli; order Caryophanales; family Bacillaceae; genus Bacillus; species Bacillus sp. Cs-700. The sequence goes on along the minus strand of NZ_CP041063.1, from coordinate 711,618 downwards.
ATGGAGTTTTGATAGTTCACCTTATAAAGCAGCGGCAAAACATTTAATTGATGATGTGATTGAGCCAGGTGAAACGAGACTGTTTCTTGCTAAAACCTTAAAACTGGCATGTTATAAAAAAGGCTCAATAAGCGAAAGAAAGCTAGCAAATTGGCCGACTGGATTTTAATTTTTGTTAAAATGTATTGAATATTAAGAATAATAAATTTATACTGTTTGTAAGAACATACCAACCGGTTAGTTAGAAATCGGTTAAAAGGAGCAAACAATAGATGAATTTTGACTATTCCGAGCGTTGCCAATCGTATCTTGAAAAATTAACTGCATTTATGGATGAACATGTTTACCCAAATGAGAGAGTGTATGAAGAACAGCTTTCAGCAAAGGACAGTAGATGGTCAAGTATTCCACCGATCATGGAAGAATTGAAACAGAAAGCGAAAGATGCTGGATTATGGAACCTTTTTCTTCCCGAAAGTGAATATGGCGCTGGTTTAACAAATGCGGAGTATGCTCCTCTTTGTGAAGTGATGGGACGATCCATGATTGGACCTGAAGTATTTAACTGTGCTGCCCCTGATACTGGAAATATGGAAGTATTGGTACGTTACGGTACAGACGAACAAAAGAAACAGTGGCTAGAACCCCTCCTTTCTGGAGAAATACGCTCCTGTTTCTCAATGACAGAACCAGATGTGGCTTCTTCTGACGCTACTAATATTCAAGCTCGTATCGAACGCGAAGGCGATGAATACGTTATCAATGGAACAAAATGGTGGTCTTCTGGTGCCGGAGATCCAAGATGTAAGATTGCCATTGTTATGGGTAAAAATGATCCAAATGCAGCTAAACATGAACAGCAGTCTATGATTCTCGTACCACTTGATACGAAAGGCGTCACGATAAAGCGAGTGCTACCCGTTTTTGGTTATGATCATGCCCCACACGGACATGCAGAAATCGAGTATAAAGATGTCAGGGTGCCAGCTTCAAATATGCTTTGGGAAGAAGGAAAAGGTTTTGCGATTGCTCAAGGGAGACTTGGTCCTGGACGAATTCACCACTGCATGAGATTAATAGGAACGGCAGAACGAGCACTTGAAGATTTATGTAAGCGTGTACAAAGTCGTGAAGCTTTTGGAAAGAAAATCTCTGAGCAAGGCGTTGTTCGAGAGTGGATTGCCGATTCTCGTATCGAAATTGAACAGGCGAGACTGCTAACACTAAAAGCAGCTTATATGATGGATACGGTTGGAAATAAAGAAGCCAAAGCAGAAATTGCCATGATTAAAGTAGTTGCACCGAATATGGCTCTTCGCGTGATTGACCGAGCCATTCAAGCATTTGGAGGTGCGGGTGTAAGCGATGATTATACGTTAGCAGCTCACTGGGCTAACGCTAGAACGCTTCGACTAGCTGACGGTCCTGACGAAGTACATCGCAGTGCAGTCGCGAGACAGGAATTGAAGAAATATCGTTGATAAGGGGGATAAGATATGAACGTAATGCAATTATTTGACTTAACAGGAAAGACAGCCATTGTAACAGGAGGAGGAAGAGGGCTTGGCAAGCAAATCGCTGAAGGATTTGCAGAGGCAGGTGCAAACGTTGTGATTTGTTCAAGGAAGCGGGAAGCTTGTGAAGCTGTAAGCCAAGAATTAAAAGAAGCTGGAGTAAAATCATTAGCATTTGAATGTGATGTAACAAACCAAGAACAAGTTCAACATGTCGTGGATGAAACAATGAAAGAATTTGGGCATATCGATATTCTCGTTAACAACAGCGGTGCTTCATGGGGGGCACCTGTAGTGGAAATGCCGCTTCAAGCCTGGCACAAAGTAATGGAGGTTAACGTCACTGGTACGTTCTTATTTGCCCAGGCAGTTGGGAAAGAAATGATTAAACAAAAAAGTGGAAAGATCATTAACATTGCTTCTGTAGCAGGTCTTGGCGGCGCTGACCCGCGCTACATGGATGCAATCGGTTATAACACGAGTAAAGGTGCAGTGATTACATTTACGAAAGACCTTGCTGTAAAGTGGGGGAGCTATAATATCAACGTTAATGCGATTGCACCAGGCTTTTTCCCTACAAAAATGTCCAAAGGTTTAATTGACGCTGGTGGTGAAAGGATGCTAGAAACGACCCCATTGAATCGATTTGGAACAGATGATGATCTGAAAGGTGCGGCGCTTTTTCTTGCATCAAATGCTTCGAATTACGTAACAGGCGATATTTTAATTGTAGATGGTGGACAACATGCAATGTAATGAAGGGGGAAAATCATATGAATCGTGATGCAGTTATTGTCTCAAGCGTCCGAACACCGATCGGAAGACAGGGAGGTGCGTTTGCTGGAATTCAAGCACATGAGCTTGGCGCAATCGCGCTTAGAGAAGCGGTAGCACGTATCAATTTAGAGGTTGAATCAATCGATGACGTGATCTTCGGAAACGTTATTGGTGGAGGAGGGAATATTGCGAGGCTAACAGCGTTGGAGGCCGGTCTTCCTCTTGCCATTCCAGGACTAACAATTGACCGCCAGTGTGGATCGGGATTGAATGCGATAAATCTGGCTGCACAAGCGATTAAATCAGGAGATGGAGATGTCTATGTCGTTGGTGGAGCAGAAAGCATGAGTCAGGCGCCATACTTAATGGAAAAACCATCTAAGCCATTTAGTACGATGCCTCCACGATTTATGAAATCACGCCTTTCTCCTGAGGAAATTGGCGATCCTCCTATGGGGATTACAGCGGAGAATTTGGCCGAAAAATATCACATTACTCGAGAAGAACAAGATGCTTTTGCACAAAGAAGTCAAGAACGAATGGGGAAAGCCATGGCTGAAGGTTATTTTGACTCCCAAATTGCTCCTGTTCATGTACCTGTCCGGAAAGGCGAGCCGATTAAAGTAACAAAGGATGAACATCCAAGACCTGAAACAACGATTGAACGTCTTGCTTCATTACCTGCCGTATTTAAAAAAGGCGGAAGCGTTACAGCTGGGTCAAGCTCTGGCTTAAACGATGCGGCGTCTGCTCTTATTGTGATGTCCCGTGAAAAAGCTGAAAGTCTTGGATTAAAACCACTTGCGGTAGTGAGAGGATATGCGGTTAGCGGAGTCGATCCGAATATCATGGGAATCGGTCCTGTTCCAGCTACGCAAAAATTATTGAAACAAAGCGGATTATCTCTCGAGGAAATGGATCTGATTGAGATTAATGAAGCTTTTGCCGCTCAGGTACTTGCTTGTGATCGTGAATTGAAGATGAATGAAAATGTTGTGAATGTAAACGGTGGCGCGATTGCACATGGTCATCCATTAGGTGCAACTGGAGCTATTTTAGCAACAAAAGCGATTTATGAGCTTGATCGTCGAGAAGGAAGATATGCGCTGATCACTGCTTGTATTGGTGGAGGTCAAGGAATAGCCACCGTTTTAGAGCGAGAATAAGGAGGGATGAAATGAGGCTGCAGGATAAAATTGCAATTGTAACTGGAGGCGGTGGAGGAATCGGTCGAGCAACCGCACTTCGCTTTGCTGATGAAGGGGCAAGGGTAGTCGTCTCTGATATTCACGCAGAATCTGGAGAAGAAACTGTCGAACAAGTTCGTAAAATGGGTGGAGATGCCATATTTGTAAAAACGGACACGGCAAATGAAGGAGAAATGAAAGCGCTTGTAGAAGAGTGTGAACAGCACTATGGTGGCCTCGACATTCTTTTTAATAATGCAGGTGTTAGTAACGAAGAAGTGAAATTAGCGGATGTTCCTGTTGAGGAATGGGACCGTGTAGTGTCGATAAATTTGAAGGGTGTTTTCCTTGGAATGAAATTTAGTATTCCATTGATGGAAAAGAGAAATGGTGGCGCCATCGTTAACACTTCAAGTCTATTGGGTTTTAAAGGGAAAAAATATATGGCCCCTTATAACGCATCCAAAGGTGGGGTTATTACATTAACAAAAAATGCTGCACTCGAATACGGAAGTAAGAATATTCGAGTGAATGCCGTTTGTCCTGGAGTAATTGATACAAACATTGTGACACCATGGAGAGAAGATGAACGGAAATGGCCCATTATTTCGAAAGCCAATGCGCTTAAAAGGATAGGACAACCAGAGGAAATTGCAAACGCCGTGCTATTTCTAGTCTCGGATGAAGCCTCTTACGTTACAGGGACAAGTCTTCTTGTTGACGGAGGCGGATTAACGTTTTAATTACTCGGAGGTGCAAGCATGAACGAAAAAAGTTGGACAAAGCATTACCCCGACTCCATTTCTAGTACGATTGATATCCCAAATGTTTCTCTACAAGACATGTTAACGAAAACAGTAAAAGACTATCCAGATCAGGTCGCACTCTCTTTTTATCATAAAAAAATAACGTATCGGGAACTTGGACATCTTTCATCCCTTTTCGGATCAGCCCTTCAGCATACTTGTGAAATGCAACCAAAGGATCGCGTTGCGCTTATGTTACCAAATTGTCCTCAGTTTGCGATTAGTTATTATGGCGTGTTGAAAGCCGGAGGTACGATTACCCAGATCAATCCGATGCTTGTAGAACGTGAACTTCAGTACATATTAGCTGATTCTGGAGCAGAAACGATGGTTATCTATGATGCTCTTTACCCAAGGTTGAAAGCTATACAGAACGAAACAAATGTGAAGAATGTCATTGTTGTTTCTCTTCAGCCTACTGAAGCGAATTTCGCTCCTGATTTTATTTTTGACCAGTTTATTCAAAGTGCACAGGAGCAACTAGAAGAGGTTTCGGTTGATCCTAAAGAGGACGTTGCCGTTCTTCAGTATACTGGCGGAACGACTGGAAGATCAAAAGGGGCTATGCTAACTCACCGTAATTTGATTGCAAATGTTGAGCAATGTCTCGAATTTTTTAAAGATGAATTCACATTTGGTGAAGAAAAATGTTTAACAGTCATTCCTTTGTTCCACGTTTTTGGAATGACATCGTGTATGAATTTATCGATTCGAATTGGGGCAGAGAGCGTCATTTTACCTAAGTTCGATGTTAATGAAGTTTTAAAAACAATAGAAACAGAGAAACCAACCATGTTTCCTGGTGTTCCAACAATGTATGTCGCTTTAACGAATCATCCAGATGCGGAAAAATATAATCTTGGAAGCATCCGAACGTGTAATAGCGGAAGCGCACCGATGCCGATTGGATTAATGAAAGAGTTTGAACGAAAAACTGGCGCTAAAATTCTTGAAGGATACGGCTTAAGTGAAGCTTCTCCGACGACGCATGTTAATCCACCTTTCGGTGAGCGTAAGCCTGGCAGTGTCGGCATCGGCTTTCCTTCGACAGAGTACAAAATTGTCGATCTAGGTGAAGGGAAAATAGAGGTGCCGTTTGGTGAATCCGGTGAGCTTATTATTAAAGGGCCACAGGTGATGAAAGGGTATTGGAATTTGCCAGAAGAAACAGCGAACACGTTGCGTAACGGATGGTTGTATACAGGAGATATTGCAAAAATGGATGCGGATGGTTATGTATCAATCATTGATCGAAAAAAAGATCTCATTATTGCTAGCGGCTATAACATTTACCCACGCGATATTGAAGAGGTTCTTTATGAACATCCAAGTATTATGGAGGCAGTAATTGTTGGCGTCCCAGATCCTTATCGCGGTGAGACTGTGAAGGCAGTAATTGTGAAGAAACCAGGAGCAACTTTGACGGAGGAGGAGGTTACTTCTTACTGTCAGGATGAAATGGCACCTTACAAGGTTCCGAAAATTATAGAATTTCGTAATGAGCTTCCTAAAACGAGTGTAGGGAAAATTTTAAGACGCTCCATCCGTGATGAAGCACGTCAGGTATAGGTTGGATGCTTTAAAGTAACCTCCATATGATATAATCTTAATCAATGTAGATTGATAGATTGAGAGGGTACTAGCATGAAACACAAACTAACTGTTAAAAGTATTGAGTTATTTGAAAAAAATGGATTTAGTGAAACGTCGATTCAAGATATTGTGGACGCAATCGGTGTAACAAAAGGAACGTTCTACTATTATTTTAAGAGTAAAGAAGCATTGTTAATGGACATCCATTCTTCTTATATCGATGGCATGATTAAGCAACAGAAAGATATTTTAGAAGATGTGTCTAAAAGTTGTAAAGAAAAACTCTATGATATGGTTTATATGCTCATCCATAACGTTGAATTAGAAGGGCATAGTGCGCGAGTTTTCTTTCGAGAAATGAAGAATTTAAAAGAAGAAAATCTCGCTGAAATCCTTCCGAAGCGTGATCAAATCCGCTATTACTTTCAGGATTTGCTAAAACAAGGTGTTAAAAATGGAGAGTTTAGAAAAGATCTCAATATCGATATCGTAACGTTTGCGATTCTAGGCATTACAAATTGGACGTATCAGTGGTATAAGCCAAACGGTCCAGTGTCAGATAAAGAAGTAGCAAGTATTTTTGTTGATATGGTTTTAAATGGGATTGAGGAAAGCAGATAAGCTTTCCCTTTTTCCAAACGAATGAAAGCGCTTCCGAATTTCACATCCTAACCGGTTAGTTACTTAAAGGAGGAAATAGAATGAAAATAGAAGAAATCAAAAAGATAACAGTACTCGGAGCAGGTTCTATGGGGCATCAAATAGGTATGCTTTGTGCGCTTGGTGGGTATGAAACCATGATTCAGGATATTAACGAAGCTGCTCTAAAAGATGCAGGTGAGAAGCTCGAAGGAATAATGTCAAAGTGGGTTAAGAAAGGTAAAATTACCGAGGATCAAAAGACAGCGGCATTTGGAAGGCTTCAATTTTCAACAAATCTTGAAGAAGCAGCGTTAAGAGCTGACTTCATTATTGAAGCTATTGTTGAGAAGTTAGATGTGAAGCGTGAAGTGTTCGAAAAGCTCGATCAGTTAGCCGATCCAAATACAATTCTAGCGACGAATAGTTCTACAATTGTGAACTCATTAATTGCATCCGCAACGAATCGTAAAGATAAAGTCGTGAACATGCACTTCTTCTTCCCACCACTGGTTATGGACTGTGTGGAGGTGGTCATGAGTGAAGCAACTTCTGAAGAAACGGCCCAGCTTACGATGGCGGTTTGCGAGCGCATTAATCGAACAGGGGTATTATTAAAAAAAGAAATTTCAGGATTCGTTGCGAATCGAATTTTAGGTGCGTTGCAAAAAGAGGCGATGTATCTGTACGAAGAAGGAATTGCAGATTTCCAAGATATCGACTTGATTTGTCGCAAAGCTCTAAATCACCCGATTGGGCCATTCGAATTAATGGATCTATCTGGAATAGATGTTGGGTATTACGTGATGCAGCAACGTTATAACGAAACTGGAAATCCAGAAGACAAACCCTCGAAAGCCATTGAGGATAAAGTAAAAGCTGGAAAACTTGGAAGAAAAACAGGAAAAGGCTGGTATGACTATTCAAAAGAAGGAGTGAAAAATTAATGAAAATGGTGACGTATGAAATTCATGAAAAGACGGCTATCGTTACGATTAATAATCCCCCTTTAAATGTGATGAGCAAACAAGTATCTACTGAACTTTTTGAGGTTTTTACAGAGTTAGAAGCGAATCAAGATGCTGTAGCAGTTATTTTAACGGGTGCTGGAAACAAAGCCTTTATGGCTGGTGCAGATATTAAAGAGTTTCCAGATTGGATCGGACAGTCTGGTTTTAAAAATATCGTAATGGAAACTCACCAAGTACTGAATTATTTAGATCATTTCCCAAAACCAACAATTGCTGTGCTTAATGGCTTAACATTTGGTGGCGGATGTGAACTTGCTATGACGTGCGATATGCGAATTGCTGAAGAACATGCTCAGCTTGGACTCCCTGAAATAAAGCTAGGCCTATTCCCAGGCGGTGGAGGAACGCAGCGTCTTCCTAGATTAATTGGAGAAGCGAAAGCAAAGGAAATGATGTTCACAGGTGAACCGATTTCAGCTGAAGAGGCAGATCGGTACGGTCTTGTCAATTACGTGGTACCATCCGGACAGGGCATGACATATGCTCAAGGACTCGCTTCAAAAATAACTGGTCAATCGCTGCAAGCTTTATCACGAATCAAAAAGGCAGTAAACAATGGTGCACACCTTCCAATTGAATCTGCAGTTGAACTTGAAGCAGAATTATTTGAAGAAGTTTTTCAAACAGAAGATATTAAAGAAGGCGTTCAAGCATTTATGGAAAAAAGAAAGCCTGCCTTTACTCACAGATAATAGAAAAGAGGAAGTTCAATGACTGTGCATACAAGTGTAAGAGTACGATTTTGTGAGACGGATGCGCTCGGACATGTGAATAATACAAGTTATTTTATTTACTTAGAAGAAGCGCGAGTCCAGTTTTTTGATTACCTTGGTAAACGATCTGGAACAGACGATTGGCCGTTTATTCTCGTTTCTACAAAATGCGATTTTTTGAAACAAGCCTATTTTAAACAGTCTTTACATGTTGAAACGACTGTGAAACGTATTGGAACAAAGAGTTTTACCCTTATGCATCATATTAAAGATACGGCAAGTGATTCCGTTGTAGCAGAGGGAGAAGCAACAGTCGTTTATTTTGATTTCAAAAAACAAGCGAGTGAAGTAATACCAGAAGATTTACGATTAAAACTTGAGGAATCTTATCAGCTCCTCTAACTTGCTTTTTCTAAGGATTGATGACTGAATATTATGTAATCAGGAGTGTGGCATATGGCTTATTCACACGATACGATCCCTGTCCGAGACGGAGAGGAGCTCGATAAAAAGAAACTTGAGCAATTTATCAAGAAAAACATTGATGATCTGAGTGATGATCCTTTACTCGTTGAACAGTTCGGTACTGGGCACTCCAATTTAACTTATCAGCTATCAATTGGCGATTGGGAAGCGGTGCTACGTAGACCACCACTTGGACCAGTGGCACCGAAAGCTCATGACATGCAGCGAGAGTTTACAATATTAAAAGAATTAAATCCTATTTTTCCACTAGCACCAAAACCGTATCTCTACAATGAAACTTTGCTAGATGCTCCATTCTTTCTTATGGAGAGAAGAAGAGGCATTGTTCTTGATACATCATTTCCTGAAGGCGTTCAACCGACTGAGGAATTGTGTCGAAGCATTTCCGAAACGATGGTAGATACGTTAGTTGACCTGCACAGCATTGATTACAAAAAGACGAATTTAGCGGATGTTACTCATCCAGATGGGTTTATGGAACGGCAAGTACACGGCTGGATTAAACGATACAATCGATCAAAAACAGACGATCTTCCAGGTATTGACGAACTTACAAATTGGATGGCGTCAAATATACCTAAATCTCAAAGTCCTACCGTTATTCATTATGATTACAAATTAAACAATGCGATGTTCGCTCATGACTACAGTGAAATTGTTGGATTATTTGATTGGGAAATGACGACGGTAGGAGACCCGCTTGCAGACTTAGGGGCAGCGATGGGCTACTGGTTACAACAAGATGACCCAGATATTTTAAAAGCTGGCATGGGGAAAGCCCCTGTTACAGTTATGCCAGGTTTTATTACGAGGGATGAATTTATCCAGTCTTACGCAAAGAAATCAGGTCGTGACGTATCCCAAATGAATTTTTATTTAACGTTTGCCTATTTTAAACTAGCGGTCATTTGTCAGCAAATCTATTATCGATGGAAAAGGGGCCAAACAACAGACGAGCGTTTCCGACATCTTAATCAGTTTGTCGCTAGCTTAATTGCACATGCGCGTGACAATGCCAGAGTAAAGCGTTAGGAGCTCATATGGGGAAAATACATGTAGTTTTGAAAAAGGAAGATATTGATCAGGCAAAAATAAGTGAAGATAAAATTGCCGTTGTTCTTGATATTCTGCTAGCAACGTCAACGATTACGGCTGCCCTTGAGTTTGGTGCAGAACAGGTTATCCCTGTCCTCAATCAACATGAGGCTATGCAAGTAGCGAAAACGTTACCAGAAGGATCTTATTTGCTTTCAGGAGAATATGAAGGTCGGACGATAGAAGGGTTCCTTGACCCCAATCCATTGCAATTAAAAAAATCGGTCAAAGGAAAAACTCTCATTCTATCAACAACGAATGGAACCGTAGCGATTAAGCGAACAAGTGAAGCCAAACAAGTGTATGTTGCTTCTTTACTTAATGGCCAGGCAGTTGCAAAAAAGCTCAATGATCATCACGTTGACGAAACGATCGTAATTGTTTGTTCAGGCTCTTCTGGTGAGTTCGCGCTGGAGGATTTCTATGGGGCTGGATATCTCATTGATCAAATGCTTTCATCCGAACCGAATTGGGAGTTGACAGATTCGTCACGCGCTGCTCTTTCTTTTTATTCAGGTAGCGTCAATGATGGAGAGGAAGTTTTGCTTTCATCACGTGTCGGTCAAATGATTAAAAAGTATGGTTTTCAGGATGAAGTAAGTTTCGTTGCTTCAGAAGGGATTTTTTCGATTGTTCCTTTCGTTAAAGGTCAAAAAACAGTCGTTCGAGAGGAGGTTCACCATGACACAAACCAGATCTAGTCGATCGGGAGCCGATTTCTTGTATCAGCATTCTGGTGCTGAAGATATTTTTACACCAGAAGATTTTACGGATGAGCATAAGATGATCGCAAAAACGGCTCATCAGTTTGTTACAAAGGAAGTTGAAGCTCATAGAGAAACAATTGAAAATCAAGATTTTGATCAGGTTGTCACTTTATTAAAAAAAGCAGGAGAACTTGGATTGCTTGGTCACAGTATTCCAGAAAAGTACGGTGGTCTTGGGCTAGATAAGATATCAAAAGGGATTGTAGGAGAAGTTGTTGGGAGGACGAGTGGGTACGGCGTTGCCCAATCCAATCATACGTGTATCGCAACGCTTCCAATCACGCACTTTGGAACAAATGAACAAAAGGAAAAATACCTACCTAAACTTGCTACGGGTGAATATTTGGGCGCCTATTGTTTAACGGAGCCGAATGCAGGATCTGATGCGCTAGCATCTCAAACAACGGCTGTATTAAATAGCGAAGGGACTCATTATATTTTAAACGGAACGAAGTTGTATATAACGAATGCGGTATTTTCTGATACGTTCATCGTTTATGCCAAAATTGATGGAAAGCATTTTTCAGCGTTTATTGTAGAAAAGGACTTTCCAGGGCTATCTCTAGGACCGGAAGAAAAAAAGATGGGAATCAAAGGATCTTCCACACGGTCGGTCATTTTAGAAGATTGCCAGGTTCCAATTGATCATCTTCTAGGTGAAGTAGGAAAAGGACACGTTATTGCACTTAATGTTCTGAATCTGGGACGATTCAACCTGGGCTCAGCTTGTACTGGAGGAGCAAAGCACGCGCTAAACTTAGCGTTACAACACACAAATGAACGCAAACAATTCGGCCAAACCATTGCAAGTTTTACGGCTACTCAAGAAAAGGTAGCAGTGATGATGGCTCGAATCTACGCTTCAGAATCGCTCCAATATCGCACAGCATCCCTTCTAGAAGAGGCGATGAAAGATTTGTACGATGAAGAGGACCATCGAATCGTAGGGAAACAAATGATGGAATATGCAGTCGAATGTGCGATTTGTAAAGTTTTTGGATCTGAAACACTGGATCAAGTTGTTGATGAATCACTTCAATTACATGGTGGTGCAGGTTTTATTCAAGAATATCCAATTGAACAAATGTACCGTGATTCGCGCATTAACCGTATATTTGAAGGAACAAATGAAGTGAATCGCTTATTGATTCCAGGTAATTTACTCAAAAAAGCGTTGAAAGGCGAGGTAGCTTTAGAAGAGCTTGTTGAAAAAGCGAAAAGAGAGTTATCTTCAAAAGAAAAAGATTCATTAACAGAAGAAGATGCGATAAGGAGCATACGAAACGTGTTTTTATTGTGTGTAGGAGTTGCGTTTGAAAAGCATGGTGAGGATCTAATGAATCACCAGGAATCAGTGATAAAACTTGCTAATATCGCCATCATGCTATACGCAGCTGAATCTTCCGTATTACGTGCCGTAAAACATGCACAGAGAGATCACCATATTAAAAAAGCATTAACGAGAACATTCCTTGAAGAAGCGCTCTTACAAGTGGAAGCGTCAGCTCGTAAATTGATTATGAGTTTGCTACCTACTCGTGAAATAAGCGAGGTTATCAATCTTATTATTCGAGAACTTTCAAGTTATGATTTTGGAAATTCACTGGAACGAAATCGAATGATCGCAATGCATAGCTATGGAAAATTAAAGTACGAAGTTTAGAAAGCGGTGGGGAGAATGGATAGGTTTTCAGGAAAAACAGCAGTGATAACTGGTGGTGGAAGTGGTATCGGTGCTATGACAGCTAAACGAATCGCATCGGAAGGTGGAACAGTTATTCTTGTTGGTCGGACTGAAGCAAAGTTAATGCAAACGAAAGATGAGCTTAAAGAATTAGAAGGTGAAGTTCTTACTTTTGTTGCAGACGTAACGAGTCAAGATCAGGTTGATCAATTGTCCTCTTTTATTAAAGAAAAGACAGGAACCGTTCATGTCTTAATTAATAATGCTGGAGGATCTCAAGGATCGCCGATTCTTGAGATGACTGAAGAAAACTGGGATCATGCGCAAAATGCAAACTTAAAAAGTGTTTTTCTCGTTTCGAAAGCTCTCGGAAAACTGATGTTAGAAAGTGCCAAGAAAGAAGATAAAATGGATTTTTCTATCGTTAATGTTGCTTCCCTCTCTGGTCATAAAGCAGGGGCTAAAATTCCTCATTATAGTGCAGCGAAAGCAGCAGTCATCAATTTTACAAGAGCACTTGCAGTCGAACTATCACCTTACGTTCGAGTAAATTCAGTCTCGCCAGGGTTTATTGAAACACCATTAACTGAAGAAGGTTTAAAAAATGAAAAGTTCGAGGCGTCCATTAAACGGAATACAGCATTAAAACGAGTGGGTCAGGCTGAGGAAATTGCCAACGTGATTTCATTTGCGGCTTCATCTGAAGCGAGTTATATGACTGGTTCAGATTTATTAGTCGACGGCGGCTGGCTCATCGTATAAAAAAAAGGAGAGTGTTTAAAAATGGAAACGACTGTAAAAACGGAACATCTAAAAGTAAATGTACATGGTGCTGTGCTTCATCTTATGCTTAATCGTCCTGAGGCACTAAATGCGTTTAGCCCTGAGATGATCTTAGGACTGACGAAAGCTATTCAAGATGCTAAGGAGAACGATGAGATACGAGTAGTTATGCTCTCAGGTGCAGGACGTTCCTTTAGCGCAGGTGGGGATGTTAAAACAATGGGGGATACAACCTCAACTGAAGTTTATGAACACATAGGGAAGTTAAATGAGCTCGTCCTTGCTATGAGGGATCTTGAGAAACCAATCATTTCAGTGATTCATGGTTTTGCTGCTGGTGCAGGCTTTAATCTAGCACTTGCTAGTGACATTATTCTGGCAGCTGAAGATAGTAGTTTTGTATTAAGCTTTTCTCAGGTTGGATTAATTTCAGATGGCGGGGGTCTTTCGTTTCTTCCTCGCTTAATTGGTCCTTATAAGGCGAAAGAGCTGTTCTTCTCAGCCCAACCCATTTCAGCAAAAGAAGCGAAAGAGTTGAATATTGTAAACCGAACTTATCCGATTGCTAGTCTCGAAGAAGAAGCGATGGCATATGCTGAGAAGCTTTCTAAAGGTCCGGGTAAAGCGTATGGGTTCATTAAGAAAATTGCAGATGCTTCGCTAACTTCTTCTCTGTCTGAAGTACTTGAACAAGAGCGCATTACTCAGGCGCTAATGGTAACGACAGACGACCACAAAGAAGGAGCAAATGCATTTAAAGAAAAACGCGCGCCACAATTTAAAGGTAAATAACTTTCTAAATCTGGATTGAAGTTTTTCAATCCAGATTTATTCCTACATCTTGGATTCCCTTCATAAGTCCGCCGTCCCCCTAGTCTGGATCTCACTTAATAGAAGGAGGAAGATGATGGAGCTCCTTATCCAGCAGATTTTTAACGGACTTACAATTGGAAGCGTTTACACGCTTGTCGCCCTTGGTTTAACACTTGTTTTTGGCATTTTACATGTTCCCAATTTTGCACACGGTGCTTTTTATATGGTTGGTGCTTATATTACTTTAATGATGATGGTTGGTTTTGGTTTTCATTATTGGATCGCCATTATTGCTTCAGTGGCTGTTGTTGCTCTTCTAGGAGTTGTCACACAGCAGCTAATATTTAAAAAGTTAGAAGGCGCAGATGGGATGAGGATGATGGTTGCTGCCATCGGAATTCTCCTTTTTCTAGAAGCATTTGGTCAGTTTATGTGGGGAACGGAATACCACAGAATGGACACTCCTTATGGATCGGTCGTTAATTTATTCGGTCTAACTGTAACGTTACAACGTCTTTTAATTATAGTTGCTGCTGTAATCCTTATGCTTGCACTACATTTTTTCTTAACGAAAACAATGATAGGAGCAGCGATTGTCGCAATGGCTCAAAATCGAGAGGGAGCGTTCCTTGTAGGTATTAATGCAAATCAGGTGGCATGGCTTACCTTTGCGATCGCCGGTGGATTAGCAGCTGCAGCCGCATCGTTAGCATCCCCTATTAATCTTGTCTTTCCGACTATGGGAAACCTGGTCATTATGAAAGCTTTCGTTATCATCATCATCGGTGGAATGGGAAGTATCCCCGGAGCGATTCTTGGTGGTTATTTGCTTGGTCTAACCGAAAGCATTGGGGCAACGTACATATCATCTGATTATAAAGACGTTATTGCGTTTCTTCTACTCGTAGTCATTCTAACAGCCAAGCCAACTGGGTTATTTACGAAGGGGGTTCAGTAATGCTGAATGTCTTATCAAAGCGAGTGCTAATCGGTATCGTTGCCGTCGCTGCTGTTTTATTTCCCCTCGTTTTTCCAAATATGTATGTTCTCCAATTACTTACGCTTGTGTTTATTTGGTCCATCGCGGTTTACGGATTTAATATTATTTCAGGGTACGTAGGGTACTTGTCTCTCGCACATGCTGGTTTTTTTGCAATTGGAGCGTATGGACTTGGTCTATTAACAACCAAAGCAGGCTTGTCTTATTGGCTATCTCTTCTTCTGGCAGTTCTTATCACTTCTATTGCCGGAGCTCTAGTTGGAGTGATTGCTCTTCGAACCAAATCTCATTTTTTTGCTATTTACACCATGTGTGTAGGTGTCATTGTCTATCTTTTAATAGACAAGTGGGATAGCTTAACAGGTGGTGTTCGTGGATTAATCGGGATACCCGCACCAAGCAACATAGGGCCCATTACGTTTGATACATTAACCTCTCAATATTACCTTGCTTTGTTCTTTCTAACCTTTACAATTTTCCTTTGTTACCGCATTGTTCATTCTCTACTAGGACGAACGTTTATTGCGATAAGAAACAGTGAAGAACTTGCCAAAACAATTGGGATCTCCATTATGAAAAACCAACTGTTAGCTTTTACCTTATCAGCTTTATTTGCCGGTCTTTCAGGTGCGTTATATGCTTCATTTATCCGTTTTATCGGTCCACAAATATCAGCGATTACCGTAACATTTGAAATGCTGATGTATCTTCTAGTGGGGGGCATTGGAACGCTTGCAGGTCCTCTTGTCGGAACGCTTATTGTTATTTCACTTACTCAATCATTACAGTTTCTTGAAGAATATCGGATGCTTATTTTTGGTCCGGTTGTTGTTCTATTAGTTCTATACTATCCGCGTGGAATTACTGGTAGTATAAACGGCTATTTGCAAAGAAAGAAACAGCAAAGAGTAAAGATAGCGAATGAAGAACATGATGTGAAAAGGAAAGTAGGTGAGGCAGGGTAATGTTCTTTTCTACAGAGGGGATTACAAAACGTTTCGGGGGATTAGCAGCCGTTGAAGATGTGAGTGTATCGGTTGAAAAAGGTACGATTACGGCAATTATCGGTCCAAATGGTGCCGGGAAATCTACCTTTTTTAATCTAATTAGTGGGATCCATCCGCTTTCTTCAGGGAAAATTCTTTTCAAAGATCGTGATATTACAAAAATGCCCCCACAGCAAATTGCGCGTCTTGGAATCGGAAGAACGTTTCAAACGACTAACTTGTTTGAGCAATCGACCGTTCTAGATAATGTTCTAATCGGACATAGATTGCGCACAAAATCAGGGATATGGGATGCGATTTTTCGAACGAAAAGAGAAAAAGAGGAAGAAAAAAGGTCTTATCAAAAAGCACTCGACGCACTGGAATTTGTTGAAATGATGCATGTTGTTGAGCATCCTGTTTCACTTATTACTCAGGAAGAGAAGAAGAGACTTGCCTTTGCTCTAGCATTAGCAACCGATCCAGAACTTGTTCTTCTTGATGAACCGGCCGCTGGAGTTAATCCTGACGAGACGGATGGGCTAGCATATTTAATGAGAAAAATGGCAGATCACGGCATTACTGTCTGTTTAATTGAACATAAGATGCCAATGATCATGAGCCTTGCTGATCAAATCGTTGTCTTAAATCACGGGAAGAAAATTGCAGAAGGGCGACCTGAAGAAATTCGTCAAAATGAAGCAGTTATTCAAGCCTATCTTGGAGGTGAAGCGCATGCTCCAGTTAAACAATATTAATGTGAACTATGGCGCTTCTTCCGTACTTCATCACATTTCACTCGAAGTAAAAAAAGGTGAAACAGTGGTCTTACTTGGTGCAAACGGAGCTGGAAAAAGTACAATCTTTCGTACGATCAGTGGTTTGATGAAACCAGCCTCTGGTGATGTGGTTTTTATGGATCGTAAGTTAACTGGAAAATCGCCTCACTCTTTAGTGAAAGAAGGGATCGTTCAATGTCCTGAAGGTAGAAAGTTGTTTCCACAAATGTCCGTTTACGAAAATTTGAAAATGGGCAGCTTTGTTCATCGAAAACGTCGCAAAGAAGTGGAACAGAGCTTAAAGGAGGTGTATTCCCTTTTTCCTATTTTATATGATAAGCGGCATGAGGCAGCAGGTTCTCTAAGTGGTGGTCAACAGCAAATGTTAGCGATTGGACGAGCATTAATGGCAAAACCGAAAGTTCTTTTACTAGATGAACCTTCATTAGGACTTGCTCCCCTCATTGTGGAGCAAATGTTTCATATTATTGAGGATATCAATGAACAGGGAACAACGATTCTTCTAGCTGAGCAAAACGCCAATGCTGCCCTACAAATTTCTAACCGTGGCTATGTGATTGAAAGTGGCAAGATTGTTCTTGAAGGAAGTAAAGAGGAACTTTTGTCTAATGACCAAATTCGAAAAGCTTATATTGGGGCATAAAAAACGGAATCGATTTGAATAGGGGGAGAACAATGAGAATCGGGATAAAGCTTTTTGTTTACATGGTGATGTTGATCGGAATGATCGTAGTGGCGGGATGTGCGGCAGGTTCTGTTAGTAACTCTAGTAATGAAGGGGCTTCAAATACAAATGAACCGAAAGATACGAGCAAGGATACAAGTGCAGATACGACATTCGAAAATACTGTGAATATTGGATTTAGTGGTCCTTTAAGTGGACCAGCAGCTTACTACGGAGAGAATACGTTAAGTGGTTTAGAGATGGCTGCAGATGAAATTAACAAGGAAGGTTTTGAAGTTGATGGCAAAAAATATGGGGTCAATCTCGTAACGCTTGATGATCAGTATTTGCCTAATGAAACAGGAACGAATGCGAGAAGGCTTGTTCAAGAAAATGATACGCCGATTGTTTTTGTTCCACATAGCGGTGGTGTTTTCGCAACACAAGTATTTAATGAACAAGAAGAATTTTTAATCGCAGCCTATACAAGTGAACCCAAAATTATGGAACAGGATAATTCCCTTACATTAGGAATTCCACCTGCGTATAGCGCATATCCTGAAGCTTTTACAAACTATCAAATGGAACGGTTTGGTAAGAAAATTGCAATGCTACCAACCTCATCTCAGTACGGAAAAGACTGGACAGAAGCACTAAAACCAGTTTGGAAAGAGAATGGTGGGGAAGTCGTTTTTGAAGGGTCCATTGATTTTAGTAAAGATACTGACTTTTTCTCAATTGTTACAAAAGCATTAAGCAACAATCCTGATGTGCTTTTTGTAGGGGGACCATCACAGCCAACAGCCCTCGTTATTAAACAAGCTAGAGAATTGGGCTTTGAAGGTGGATTTATGCTGATGGACCAAGCAAAAATTGAGGAGATTGAGCCGGTACTAGGTGGACTTGATCAGTTAGAGGGAACAATTGGAGCACTACCAATTATTGATAGCGATGCGCCAGGTGCAGAAGAGTTTATAAGTCAATACAAAGAGCGTTTTGACCGAATTCCAACTGCTGAAGGTGCATTTAACTATCAAGCGATGCATGTCATTGTCAATGCCATGTCTGAATCAGGTTCAGTCGAAGATCCAACGAAAATTATGGAGAGCATGGATGCCGCTATCCAATCACTTCCTGATGAAAAGATGGTTTGGCACTTAACAGGTATTTATAATGGCGGGGCATTTGACTGGAAACCTGCTATTGGAGCAGTTGAAGATGGGAAAGTTGTGAAAGTGGAAAATTAAGAGAAGTTGAAAGGGGATCTAACAAGATGCAAACAAATCATTTTCAATTCTGGCCTAAACGAGTACCCTATTCACTAACCATTCCTGAAACAACGATTTATGATAACCTCACAGTATCTGCTAAACGGTACCCAAATAAAGAAGCGATTCTTTATTACGGCGCAAAGATGACGTATAAAGAGTTACTTCATGAAGTCGATCAAACTGCAGCATTTCTTGAACAGTTGCATGTAAAAGAGGGAGAAAATGTTCTTCTTTTTATGCAAAATTCAGCACAGTTCGTAATTAGCTACTATGCAATTTTAAGAGCTAACGCCGTCGTTGTCCCAATTAACCCAATGTTAACAGCAGAAGAGCTATCTTTTTATATTAAAGATTGCGAAATTAAAACTGCTATTGTAGGTCAGGAGTTATATGAGAAAGTAGAGCCTTTAGTGAACACAACAACTCTTACTAATGTGATTACGGTAGCCTATTCTCACTATGCTGGTAATGAAAGTGATATGCCTGCAGAAGTGGCTTTAGAGGCAAAAAGAGTAAATAAACCAAACCACTATACGTGGGAAGATGCGATTCATCATTCGCATGTACCTGGAGAATATGTACGTACGATCGATGACGTTGCGGTTATGCCATATACTTCTGGTACAACAGGTTTACCAAAAGGGTGTATCCATCCGAATCGCACCTTACAAGCGAATGCGGTAGGCGCATCTCAGTGGATGAATATTACCGCGGATGGCATGCATCTTGTAACGCTTCCATTGTTTCACGTAACCGGAATGCTTCATAGTATGCATGCACCGATTTATAGTGGGGCACCAATGGTTATTATGACACGTTGGGATCGCAGTTTGGCAGCGAAATATATTGAACAATATGAAGTTGCTAATTGGGTGAATATTAGTACGATGTTAATCGATTTTCTTTCGAATCCAAATCTACCAAACTACTCCATTTCATCATTGAAAGTACTTGCAGGGGGAGGCGCGCCCTTACCAGCTGCGGTTGGAGAGAAATTATACAACTTAACAGGATTACGATTTATAGAAGGATACGGGTTATCTGAAACGATTTCTCATACACATTTCAACCCACCAGATTTTCCTAAACTCCAGTGTCTTGGTGTACCGTCGTTCGATGTAGATGCACGTGTCATCGATCCAAATACAATGAAGGAGCTCGGTCCTGGTGAGCCTGGCGAAATCATTGTGAACGGTCCACAGGTGTTTAATGGCTATTACAATCGTGACGATGAAAACCGCAGTTCGTTCATTGAACTGGATGGAAAGTCTTTTTTCCGAACAGGAGATATCGGTCGCTATGATGAAGAGGGATACTTCTTTATGATTGATCGTGTGAAACGCATGGTCAATGCCTCAGGCTTTAAAGTCTGGCCAACAGAAGTAGAATCAATTTTATATAAGCATCCAGCTGTTCAACAAGCTTGTGTCGTTGGTGTACCGGATCCAAGGCGCGGCGAAACAGTGAAAGCTTTCGTCATTTTAAATGAAAATGATAAAGGAAAAGTTACAGAAGAAGAGATTATCGAATGGTCTAAAGAGCAGATGGCTGCTTATAAATACCCAAGAATGATTGAGTTTATGGACGCTTTTCCAACAACGAGTAGTGGTAAGATTTTATGGAGAAAGCTCCAGGATAACGAACGACAAAAAGCAGAGGGAGTGAAGTAAGGTGGGGAAAACAGTCGAAACGGTTACTGGACCAATCGCGATTGATCAGCTGGGAAAAACACTAGTTCATGAACATTTTGCTTTTGGTTATCCTGGATTTAGTGGCGATATTTCACTTGGTGCTTTTGATTTCCAGGAGGCGCTTCGAGTTGGGATTTCAGTGGCTGAAAGTGTTATGGCGCACGGTGTGAAAACCGTTGTAGATCCAACACCAAATGAATGTGGGCGAAATCCAGAGCTTCTTCAGAAAATATCAACAGAGACTGGCCTTCAAATTATTTGTGCGACAGGTTACTACTATGAAGGAGAAGGAGCAACGCCTTATTTCAAGTTTAGGCAAGGTCTTGGTACGGCGGAAGAAGATATTTACGAAATGTTTATCAAAGAAATAACAGACGGCATTGGAACGACTGGAATTAAACCAGGCATTATCAAGTTAGCATCCAGTAAAGATCAGATAACGGATTATGAAAAGATGTTTTTTAAAGCGGCTGCCCGAGTTCATAAAGAAACAGGTATTTCACTATTAACCCATACGCAGGAAGGAACAATGGGCCCTGAACAGGCGAAGCTGCTTGTGGAAGATGGCGTAAATCCACAGTCCATTATCATCGGTCATATGTGTGGCAATACAGATGCTGCATACCATTTGAAAACATTAGAATGGGGAGTGAACATCGGGTTCGATCGTTTTGGGATACAGGGACTCGTTGGCGCGCCTTACGATAAAGAGCGTCTCATTACGTTAATTGGATTACTGAATAGCGGATATGAAAAACAAATTATGCTCTCACATGATACCGTTAACTACTGGATGGGACGTCCCCCTGTTCTACCGGAAGAAGTCGAAAAAATCATGGCAAACTGGCAGCCGGTGTATCTTTTTGAAGAGATAATTCCTAAATTGAAGGCGGCAGGTATTTCGGATGAAACGATAACTATTTTATTTGAAGAAAATCCGAAAAGCTTATTTTTATCAGAATCCAGGGTGAAAGCATAGAAAAAAGCGAGGAGAGATCCTCGCTTTTTTTTATTAACTTTTCTGAGTTTCGAAAGGTTTAATTAAACGGTAGAGCGTTTCCGTATAAGGAAGCTTTAACTGTACCTGCTCAGCAAGGCGTAAAGCCCCACCTTGAAGATGTTCGACTTCTAGTTTATTTTTCTTTCTCTTATCTTGATGCATTGATGATGTTGCTTCGTATGGTAGGGAATGAAATGATTCCATGCGCCGATCGATATCCTCTTGATTGATGGAAATGTCATAGTGAGAAGCAAGAGTTTTAACTTCTAACATCACATCTTCTACAAGTTTGAGTGTCTCGGGCACTTCTCGAATGATTCCTGTATGTATATCACCAGCTGTTGTTACACCAGACATAGCGGAAATAAACATATATTTTTTCCACATCTCTTCTTCAATGTTAGAAGTTAATTGAGAGTTAAAATTAGCATGTTTATTTATTCCATTTAATAAAGCGCAAATTTCTTTTTGAGATGGATGAAGCGGACCAAAAATTAATTCATGTAGTTCACTCGTATGATAGACATGGCCGCGGTTATCAAGTGTTGCAATAATATAAGATAATCCACCTAAAACGGCTTCTTCCCCAAGTTTTTCTTTTAGAATGGAAATATGTTCAATACCATTTAGAATGGGAAGTACCTTTGCTCCTTTTGCTACAAACTCTTTAAGTACTGGAATCGTTTCACCAAGGTGGTATCCTTTTACGCCTAACAATACTAAATCAGGTGAAGAAGCTTGAGAAGGGTTTGTCAGAAGTATAGGAGACGAGATTCTTGTGTCACCTTTTACACTTGTAACCTGTAATCCTTCACGTTCTATTTGCTTTTTTCTTCCTTCACGTACAAAAAACGACACGTTCGCACCGCTTTCTATCCATCTGGATCCAAAATATGTACCAAGTGCACCTGCCCCAATGATCATGATATTCATAAACATCCTCCTCTTTTTGAAATCGCTTTCTTTCTATTACTCTACTTATTTAGAGTAATAATTTCAAGAAGGCAGGAGATAAAAACATCATCCAGAAATAGCTTTAAGTGAGAAAAAGATTGAAAGGAATGATAAATATGAAAACCTTATCAAAGGGACAGTATGAAAAAGCAAGTGAATTTATAGCACTACATGCAAGACCGCTCGACCGGGAGTTTTTCGCATACTGGACTGGGAATGGAGACAAAGAGAGAGTTCTTCACGAACTTGAAGCTTTCCGAAATGAAGATGGTGGTTTTGGGAATCATATTGAGCCTGATTTTCGTTTGCAAGAATCATCTCCCTTAGCCACAACGGTAGCATTTCAATATCTCAACCGTCTTGGAGTAAACGCTCACCATCCTTTTATTGTTGAAGGTACGAAGTATTTCCTTGAAACTTTTCGAGAGGATAGGAAAGATTGGCAGGCGGTGCCTAATCTTGTGAATGATGTTCCGCATGCACCGTGGTGGCATGTATCGGAAAAGGAATCCTCCTATTCTGCTAATCCTGACGCTGAGATCGTTGGATATCTCCTCCACTATAACGCGCACCATCATGTCACAAAAGAGGCAATAAATAAGGTATTGGATCATCTTAGTCAATTAAATGAATATGAAATTCATGAGGTGCAATGTTATCTACGCTTAGGAAGGCTAGCAGGCGCAGAAGTACAACAAAAGATTCACAAGAAGATTGAAAAGAAACTATCATACATTGTGGATCGTCCAGAAAAATGGGATCATTATGGAGTTCAGCCTCTTTTCCTGGTGGACTCTGTTCAATCGCCTTTTGCTAAAGAACTTAACCAGGAGTTGAATGTGAATTTAGATTATTTAATTGAAAATCAGCATGAGAATGGAAGCTGGGAACCAACCTGGGCATGGGGACAATTTGAAAATGATTGGGAAATTGCTAAAAAAGAATGGCAGGGAATACTAACTGTCCAAAACATAATTACTTTATCTAAATTTGATCGTATCGACAGTTCGACTGTTTAGAAAAGAGGAAAGAAAGGGAACATAGTAGAGAGACATTGATTGAAAGGAGTTTTCTACTATGAAAGCAGTTGTAATCGAACAATACGGCGGTAAAGATGAGCTAGTTGAAAAAGAGGTGTCATCACCAACGCCGGACAAAAATCAGGTCGTGGTAACGAGCTATGCAACTTCAATTAACCCGATTGATTGGAAATTAAGAGAAGGTTATTTAAAAGAAATGCTTCCTTTTAACTTTCCTATTATTCTTGGGTGGGATATTGCTGGCGTGATTAAAGAAGTCGGTTCATCTGTTGAAGGATTAAAAGAAGGCGACCGAGTATTTGCGAGACCGGCAACAACAGCAAATGGTACATATGCAGAGGAAGTTGTCGTAGATGATCATTTATTAGCACCTATTCCCGATGGCATTTCTTATGAAGAAGCGGCATCTGTACCACTAGTAGGATTAACCGCGTGGCAATGTTTAATTGATTTCGCCGATATTCAAAAGGATGAAAAAGTACTAATCCACGCTGGTGCAGGTGGCGTAGGAAGCTTTGCTATTCAGCTTGCAAAATACAAGGGTGCCTACGTAGCTACTACCGCCAGTGGTAAGAATGAAGATTATTTAAAATCACTTGGCGCTGACAAAGTCATTAATTATCGGGAGCAAGATTTCTCGGAAGAATTAGAAGAGTATGATGTCGTCCTTGATACAATGGGAGGAGACATACAAGAAAAAAGTTTTAACGTTTTGCGTGGTGGAGGTCGCCTTGTTTCAATCGTTGGTGAACCTGATCAAGAAAAGGCAAAAGAAAAAGGCGTTAGATCTGGAAACGTTTGGCTTGAGCCAAATGGGGAGCAGTTAAAAGAGATCGCGTCCTTGATGGAAAATGGTCATATTAAAGCTACGATTGGCCATCGCTTTCCGTTTAGTCAAGAAGGTATTCAAAAAGCACATGAGCTAAGCGAATCTCATCATGCAAAAGGAAAAATTGTGATTAATTTTAATAAGTAAAACGAAACAGCGGCTTAATTGCCGCTGTTTTATTTTGACAATTAATAAAATTTCATATACCGTAATTTATATAAAGAAACTTATAATTGTAATTAAGAAGCTATAAAGCAATTAAAAGAAAAAGAAAAAGAAAAAAACCGGAACAAATTTGTCCCGGTTTTTCTCGTTAAAAAATAATATGTGCCATTACTACAATTATTGGTAGTGAAATAATCGTACGCTCTAGAAAAATAATAAATAAATCAATAAATCGAACAGGTACTTTGGAACCTAGCAATAAACCACCAACTTCAGACATATAGATGAGCTGGGAAACTGAAAGACTGGCAATTACAAAGCGGGTTAAATCACTTTCAATATCTGCACCGATAATCGCTGGTAAAAACATATCTGCAAATCCAATTACCATAGTTTGAGCTGCCTCAGCTGCTTCTGGTACTTGCATTAAATTAAGAATTGGAACGAATGGAGCACCAAGGTAACTAAATAGTGGCGTTGTTTCAGCAATAATTAAAGCAACTGTTCCAATCGCCATTACGATTGGGATTACGCCCATCCACATGTCGAGCACATTTTGTACGCCGCCTTTAATGACATTTGAAGCGCGATTATCTTCAGCAGTCTTTGTTGCTTGAAGGACACCCCATTGAAAACGAGAGTGCTCTTCTGGGATAGTGTCATCCGGTGCTTCAGCCGCTGTTTCATAAGTAGTATCTGGCTTACGCGATAAAGGCGGTATCCTAGGCATAATAACTGCTGCTACAACACCTGCTAGTACGATCGTTAAATAGTAGGGAATGAAATATTGCTCAAGCTTCATTTGTTGAAGTACGACAATACTAAACGTAATCGAAACAACTGAGAAGGTCGTTCCAATAACCGCTGCTTCACGTTTTGTATAATAGCCTTCTTCATACTGTTTGCTTGTTAATAATACGCCAATCGTTCCATCGCCCATCCATGATGCAAGGCAATCGATCGAGGAGCGACCAGGCAGTGTGAAGATCGGTCTCATTATCTTCGTAAGAAGCGTACCGCAAAATTCTAACAGACCGAAATTTAAGAGCAGTGGTAAAAAGAGCCCTGCAAATAAAAATACAGAAAAAAGTATAGGAATGAGATCATTTAATAACAAACCACCAGTGGCATCTGACCATATCCATTCAGGACCAATCTGATAAAGAGTTAAGATGGCAAAAATCATGCCCAGAACACGAGCGATCACCCAGACCCATGATACTTGAAGCAGACTGGTGAGAAATGGACGATTTGTAATCCAATCAGGTTTTGTGATAACTGCATAGGCACTTAGTAAAGCAGTTATCGAAATAATAATCGTCATAAGAGCAGGTAGAGAAAAAGGAATGGTTGTTCCAAATAAGCCTTGTAACCAACCAGCCATTTTCGCTATTGGAATGGTAACACCTTCATCATTGGGGATTGGAATCATGAATAAGAAAATACCAATGAGAGATGGAATTATGAATTTTAATAAACCTTCTGAAGTTACTTTTCTTTGATGAGTACTGTTCACGTAGTGTCACCTCTGTCGTTTCGCAACGGATTTTCTATCAAACTAAACGTATTTTTATAAAAACATAGTTATGAATATAACATATCAACTCCTTTTATGTAACATGAAAATACAAACTCTTGAATAAAAAAAGTGTTCAGAAAAAAGCGACCAATTGCATTATATCGTGAAATCGCTAACAATTAAAGAAGTTATTAGAGATGGAAAGTTATCAATAATAAACAAACCGACTATTAGCGAAGCGAATCACATCAAGTTGTTATTATGTTAGTTAAGGTTGATAAGTAAAAAAAAGAGGCAAGGATGTGGCATCCTTGCCTCTAGAATAAGTTTATTCTAATTTATTTTATCGTCATCCTTACTTATGCATGTCTATATGGATTCTCGAATTGGTAAGATTCTTCAAAGGTTGAGCCAAAAAAGCATGAGGCACATTTACTGTATCCCTTTTGCCTTAAATAAACAAGCAATTCTTGTTCATGATTGGCCTCAGTTCGGTCTTTAATCGGAGTATCGGGTAAATGACATTCATCACCAGCGTAAGCTGTCCTATGGACAATTTGTTTTTGGTGGTCAATCATGTATTTTCCCATATATGTTTATCATATCCCATCTCTAATAAGTTTCCCTTAGTGTAACATACTAATGATCACATTGATACATCCTAAACTTATTAGTATACCCGAAATAGGGTAATGTTATTACTATTAATGTGTATTTTTTTCTAAAAAATTTTTCCAGCTTTCATTTATATTATGTAAGGCTATTCCGATAAAGTAAAAAGGAGTTATAGAAGAATAAAATCAGTTAGGAGGATCTAAATGTATTCTATTATTGAAAAAGGAGATGTGAGCATCCGTTATCTAAAAGACGGAGATGAAAATTTCCTTTTAAAGTGGTTAACAGATCCTGCGGTATTAACTTATTATGAAGGGAAAGATCGTCCGTATACGTACGAGAAAATTTTAGAAGATTTCTTTTTAGATGACGATGAAACAAGATGCCTGGTGCTGTTTAAGAACACTCCAATTGGTTATATCCAATTTTATTTACTCATTGAGGTTGATGGGATCACACTTCCTACAAGCACTTATGGTATGGATCAGTTTATAGGTGAAACGTCGTATTGGAATCAAGGCATTGGGAAAAATCTTGTTCAATCGGTCGTTTATTATATTGAAACGACTTTAAAAGGATCTATGATTGTAATGGACCCACAAAAATGGAATGAAAGAGCGATTCGCTGTTATGAGCAAGTTGGGTTTACAAAGGTAGGTGTTCTTCCGAATCATGAATACCACGAAGGTAAGTGGAATGACTGTTTCTTAATGGTAAATGACTTTTCTACATATCGAATTCAACCGCTCTCTTCGATTCATGAAAAACAAGCAAAAAAATTTTTTACTGAATTGTGGGGAAGTTCAGAAATGGTCATCTCAACAGGTACATACAAACTTCACGAATTAGAAGGATTTGTAGCATGGAGTTCAACCGGAGAAATAATTGGGGCCGTCACATTTAAGCGTCAAGGTCGTGTTATTGAAATTATTTCTCTTGATAGTGTTTTAGAAAATCAGGGGATAGGTTCACGATTAATTATGATGGTAGAGTTAATCGCAGTAGAATATCAATATCCGCTCATTAGAGTGATTACCACAAATGATAATATGAGTGCTTTAAACTTCTATCAACGAAAGGGCTATCGGATAAAAGAAGTTATTCAAGGGGCAGTCGATCGGGCTCGACAAGCAAAGCCTGAAATTCCACTAATTGGAAATAACGACATTCCAATTCATGATGAGCTAATTCTTTATAAACAACTTTCATCTTATTGAAAAGTTTTGTTAACAAAAGGAGAAAGGAATAAATCGAAGTGGTATGAATAGAAAATAACCGATTATAGAGTTGGGTCTTAGAAATGTGGGATAAACGATTTGTACCGAGATATGATCTTATTTTCTTTAAGGAAGAGCCTAGGGAATTGAAAATCATTTCTAGAAAAGACGTCTTCTTTACAAGTTGGTGAGGAGATGGGGAGTAGCGAATTGATTAACACGTTTATCAGTAGTAACGGACCTAATTGCTTTTCGTTTACATTAATGAATCTTGATAAGGAAGCCGCTCAAACATATACCAAAACGTGGGTGAAAGGGAGGGAGTTTCTTTCTTCATTCAACAGTTATGGCTATCAGGCTAGGATAAGAAATCATGTAGCGCCTCAGGAAGTTCTTGTGTGTTTCGAAATAATCAAGCTGTTCATGGTTGTTATGCTATTGGCGAAGCACACGTCCTAAACATAAATGGAAAAACGATGTTTCATCCTTATCAATGTCTACCGCTATCTGACGTTATGAACACTCTGAAGAGTTCCACACTCGTTATTAATAGTAAATAAACAAGCCCCTGACGAACGTTTCGTCGGGGGCTTGTAAAGCGATTTATGCTTTTGTTACGTTAGCTGCTTGTGGTCCGCGGTTACCTTCTACGATTTCGAAGTTAACTTCTTGGCCTTCGTCAAGTGTTTTGAAACCTTCGCCGTTGATTGCAGAGAAGTGTACGAATACGTCGTCTCCACCTTCAACTTCGATGAAACCGAAACCTTTTTCAGCGTTGAACCATTTTACTTTACCGTTTTGCATAAAAAATTGCCTCCTAATGTACCTCATCGTACATAATTTAAAGTTCACCATTTACCATTGTAATACGTTTACATTAAAAAACTGCAGCTTTTGGAAGAGGATTTAACTTTGTTACCCTCTTTCGAAGCTACAGCTAATTTAAATCCTAAATATATTAATAGTAAAATGGTTTAAATATATAATAGCACCGGCTCTTCTAAATTGCAAACCATTCTGGAAATTTATTTACCGATTTATCGGGCTGGAGTGCAATTTTTCTCGGTGCTGAATTGGAAGTACTGATCCAATTAGGGCTACCGCTGCTCCGCCAAATAAAATACCCTGAATACCTTCCGCAGCAAAAGAAATTAATAACAAAAAAATCACAAGGTCAAATAACGAGTCAAGTATAGATAGGAGTGAGATCGTTGTCGCTCTTACATGAGATGGAATGATGTTGTTGCTTAACTTGGAATAGATCGGATAGCGAATAGCACCAACCCACCTCAAAAACAATACTAGAAACAAGATTATCCATAGCTGATTTTGAAATAGAGCAGCCAACAACAGCCCGAAAGCGGAAAGAAGACCGGACGTGTACATTAAAACTGAATAAGAAAGATTTTTATTTAACATACCGATACTTCTTGAAGAAAAGAATGCGAGTAAAGCACCTACCGCGTAAACTGGTCCGATAAGGTATACAGGTAGTCCGGAACCGATCATAAGAGGTTGGTCAAATTTCTGAAAAACCGCAACTGTCGGGATAAAGACGAGTGTTACGTTCATAAACATAACTAACAGCCGCGGTGCTTGTTTTATCACTCGTACACCTTCCAAAACATTCTCGATCGAAGTTCCGGGTATATTCACTTTACCAGAAGGCTCCTGAATAAAGAACAAAAGAACGAATTCAACGATATAGGAGACCATGCTTAATAGAATCAGCAGCTGAAACTGTTCTTGTTCAAGGTCTCTTGCAAAAAATGAGCCGAACAGAACAGCGATCATCATAGCGATAAACCCTGCTGATTGGATTTTGCCCATAGCTTCATCCATTTTTTGCTGTTTATTATCTTTTTTTAATGACTCGTATATTAGCGCTTCGTCCGCTCCGGAGAAAAAAGTAACGGATAATCCGTTTAAAACGCTAAATAGCATAAACATTTCGAGGCTATTAGCAAGTAAAAGGATACAAATACTACTTAGTTTAATAATGGAACCTGTTAGAAATGACACTCGAGCCCCAAACCGATCTGCGAAAACACCTGTTGGAATTTCTCCTATTAAAACAGCGCCGCTCCAGCATATTAAAAGAAGAAGAATATTTGCCTCACTTAATCCATTTTTTACATAGAATAAGGTTAAAACGGGCTGTAAGAAACTAATCGTTCCAAAAAAGTGTACCCAGAACAATAGGGTCAGATTACGTGTTGATAAAGAAGACATGATCCTCCAACTTTCATTGTAAGTTCTGACAATGGAAAGACAGGAGGGAGTCATTTACATTAAAGTCATTCGTCCCTCCTGTGTATTGACATTAGCTCCAGAATTTTTAACATATTACCTTCTCCCTTCCATTAGTTAAGAGAAATTATAGCAAAACTATTCTCGTGACACGACTCATTTTTTGAAAAAAAGAATAAATCTAAATATTGTTCGATCTACCTATCGTTTTAAGGTGCGACAACCTGAGGGAATGGAAATGAGGGATCGTTGTAACCTCCAAACATGGGATTACTAAATATTTTCTTTCTAATTACCCTGCTATGACAATTGTATTGTTATCGGGAATTGGTGGCTCACTTTATGAGTGGAAGGAAAGAATGACTAGTGAACTTACTGTTTTAGCCTATAACCGAGCAGGGTATGTGAAAAGTAAGTCTGTTACAAGAGAAGGTATAGTTGGAGAAGCAACCCTTGAGTGATATGCGACTCTATCCTAATTGGAATAAATTAGTATGGTGCGAGGCGAATAATTATACCCTGTTTTCCAGATAGAAATTCTCCATACTCTGTTTTCTTTAGATAACTTTCTCTTCGTTCAGCTTACATAAAGGACAAGGATGCAGGATAAAATATGCCCTGTGTGCCCCGAGCTAATCATAAGAGGAATGGTTCTATTTCCGCATTTGAGCGAAATGGTGTTGCTGTAGTCGGACATCTTTTATAATGGACTTATACAAAAAAACAAAGGGGCGAGCGTAAATGACGATTCAAAACCCATCAAGAGAAGAGATTGGTAACATCCTAAAAACGAAGAAGCGAATTGCTGTTGTAGGTTTATCGAACAACCCTAATCGTACCTCTTTTATGGTATCTCAGGCGATGATGGATGCTGGTTACGACATTATCCCAGTTAATCCAACAATTGATGATGCACTTGGAGTAAAAGCGGTAGATTCTCTGAAAGAAATTGAAGGTCATGTTGAGATCGTTAACGTCTTTAGACGAAGTGAGTTTCTTCCAGATATTATGAAAGATGCCGTTGATATTGGCGCGGATGTTTTCTGGGCCCAACTCGGCGTGATGAATGAAGAAGCATATGAATATGGAAAGAAACATGATATTAAAGTCATCATGGATCGTTGCATTAAAGTTGAACATGCGATGACAAAGTAAGATGAGGGCGTTTAGAACGCCCTTTTTTTATTTAAGAAGATAACACATTTTTAATTGAGCGGTTATCACTAATTGACCTGTTTGGATTTGAGTTGCTTGAACGTCACTAAACATCCGTGGGGAAGGCGATAATGAACTAAGCTCAACTATTTGATGTGGTGAAAGTGGAAGGACAATGTTAATCGTGTGTGCAATTGTTTTAGCTTTTTGCTTTGCATCTTTGATCGCAATGGCTAAAGCTTTTTGGTAGGCGATCGTTGGATCTTTTAACTCAAAACGAGTATCCAACACTACGTTTGCTCCTGAGGCTACAGCTGCATCAATCACCGCTCCAGTTCTGCTCACTGGCTCGACGTATACTTTAAGGAGATGCGTTACTTTGTAACCAAGAAAAATCTTTACGTTGTTTTCATAGCGTATGTTTTCTTCAATCCGATAATCGATTGTTTGAATATTCTCTGATGGAATACCTAGAGGATGAAGAGACGATACAATGGAGGAAATGAGAGCAGCGTTTTCTTCTTGAGCTTCTGCTACTTGTTCTGAAGTTGTTGTAACTCCTGTAACAACGACCGCTCTATCCGGTGCAGCACTTACTTCTCCCATTCCAAATACCGTAATGGTATGATCGCAAACACATTGATCATTGAACGTCATATTTGTCATTTTTCACCCTACTTTCCAATAGTTTAAACAAATCATCAGGATTAAGAGGACAGAAAGAGTCTGTTTTGTTAAAATTTTAAGTGATCGTAAGGATACGAAGGAGGAATTATGTTGCCAGAACAAATCATGTTAGAAAAGTATGCTGAACTTGCTCTTAAAAGAGGGGTTAATTTACAAAAAGATCAAATGCTTGTAATTAACTCCTCTATTGAAGGTGCAGAATTTACTCGAATCGTTGTAAAAAAAGCTTATGAAATAGGCGCGAAGACAGTACATATTAACTGGAGTGACGACGATCTTGACCGTTTATGGTATGAGAATGCCGCCCAAGATGTGCTTGGAAATGTCCCTGAATGGCGTGTGAAAATGTACGATCACTTTGCTGAAGATGGCGCTGCTATTCTTTCAATCCGCTCCACCAATCCTGATTTATTAAAAGGAATTGCTTCATCACGCATTTCTGCTTCAAATAAAGCGAGTGGCGAAGCAATGAAAAATTTCCGTAAGTATACGATGAACGACAAGATCACATGGTCCATCGTTGCGATCCCGAATGGAGAATGGGCAAAGAAAATTTTCCCTGAATCATCAGAAGAAGATGCTATTGAAAAGCTTTGGAACCAAATATTTACCATTACGCGTGTCGATCACACAGATCCAATTGCAGCTTGGAATGATCACAACGCTACTCTTGCTAAAGCAAGAGGTGTTCTGAATGATCGAAACTACAAGAAACTTTCCTATAAGGCACCTGGTACTGATCTGGAAATTGAACTACCTGAAGGGCATATATGGAAGGGCGGATCTTCCCTTTCTGAACAGGGCATTGAATTTAATGCAAATATGCCAACCGAAGAAGTTTTTACGTTACCACATAAATATGGGGTGAATGGTACGGTTTCTAGTACGAAACCGTTAAGTTATGGCGGTAACTTAATCAATAACTTCTCATTAACATTTAAGGATGGTAAAGTTGTGGATTTTTCAGCGGAAGAAGGCTATGAAACGCTTGAAAATCTATTGAACATGGATGATGGTTCGCGGAGACTTGGTGAGATTGCGATCGTTCCGCACCAATCGCCTATCTCTCAATCAGGCCTTATTTTCTTTAATACGTTATACGACGAAAATGCTTCTTGTCATTTAGCGCTTGGAAAAGCTTATCCGAGTAGTGTTAAAGGCGGAGCAGATATGGATGATGATGCATTGGATCTTCATGGTGTAAATAACAGCATCACTCACGTTGATTTTATGATGGGTTCTGGAGAACTCAATATTGACGGCGTCAAAGCAGATGGAACGACGGAAGCGATTTTCCGAAACGGTAACTGGGCAATTAATGTCAAATAAGCAAAAATGCTCTCGCTGATTAGCGAGAGCATTTTTTGCATCGTAACCTCTTATAAATTGCAAGTACTATCCAGTTCTTTCTATAATAGAGAAAAATAGTGAGTGGTGGTTTACGTGAGTGTAGAAAAGTTATCTGGTATACGTTTGAAGAATTATATCTCCTTTCGTAAGGATCCATTAGGTTTTTTATCAAAAACCCGTGATATAGCGGATTTCGTAGAGCTCGGTGCTTCTTCTTTTGTCGTGCATCAACCTGACGCAGTTAAACAAATCCTTGTTACGGATGCAGAATCTTTTCAAAAAGGGAGCTCTGCTTCGTTATTGAGCCAAACGATTGGGCGGGGGCTATTAACCTCAGAAGGCAAAACACATGCGCGGCAGCGAAAAATGATGATGCCTGCTTTTCATAAAGAGAAAATGATGCAATATATCTCAATCATCCTCGAAGAAACAAAACGGTTTATCGATGGGTGGGATGATGGAGAAGTCATTTGTATTAGCTCAGAAATGATGAGGTTAACGCTAAGAATTATTATGAAAGCCATGTTTGGTCAAGATATCTCAAAGAAAGAAAGTATCGAACTTGTCACAGCGGTGACCCATATTATCGAGAAATCTGCAGCTGACTTATTTCTCCCTTTCCCATCACCAGAGTTTGTGCCTACAAAGCGGAACAAACAATACAAATTAGGAAAAAACCGCTTAAATGAACTGGCAGATCAGCTAATTCAAAACACACCCAAAGGTGATCATTTACTTTCACTCCTTCAAGAATCAACGTATACTGACGGATCTCCTCTTTCGAGTGAAGAAGTGAGAAGTCAAATCTTAACAATGCTTATTGCTGGCCATGAAACAACTGCAAACGTGCTATCATGGATGTGGTATGAACTTTCCAAAAATGAGGAAATTGAACAGCGGCTTTTAAAGGAATGGAAAGTGGCAGGAGAATCAGGTATTCACCAACACGATCTTACACATCTGTTTTTTAAAGAGACGTTAAGACTCTACCCTGCAGCCTGGGTCATATTAAGAGAAGCAATTGCACCAGTTGAACTAATGGGGTATCAATTTAAATCGGGGTCATCTTTTTTGATTAGTCCCTACGTTATGCATCGTAATCCCTCATTCTTTGAAAATCCGGAGCAGTTTTCCCTATACCGAATGAAAGAGAAGCATGCCTCATTTGCTTATTTCCCTTTTGGTGGAGGACCTCGAAGCTGTATCGGAAGTCAATTCGCTACTTATGAGGCTCAATTAATATTTTCAACAATAGGAAAAAGCTTTCATCTTCAAAAACTGCACAATCGCCCTGTACAAGCTGAGCCACTTGTTTCCCTAAGGATTAAAGGTGGTCTCTTAATGAAAGTGCATAAACGAAAATAATAGGTGATAAGATGGATGAAATAATTAATGTGTCAGTACGACCGCTTGTTGAGTATGCATTACGAAGTGGAAGTATTGATCATCGTTTTCGAACAGCGACAACCATGACCGAAGGAACGCGACTTCATCAGATGGTTCAAAAAACGTATGGTGAATTGGATAAAAAGGAAGTGCCATTTGATACCAGGTTCCATTACGAAGAAATGACCTTTCATATCGAAGGACGGTGCGATGGTCTCCTAATGAACGATGAAAACTATATGATTGATGAAATTAAATCGACAACACTTCCGCTCTCTGATGTGAATGAACAGACACACCCCGTTTACTGGGCACAAGCGAAATGTTATGGGTATATGGCTGTTGAGAAATATAACCTTGATCAGATTACCATTCAATTGACGTATATTCAGTCAGAATCTAATGACATCATTCGATTCCAACATGATCTAACAGCAAGCGATCTACGAGCCTTCATGCTGCGCATGATTGAGCAATATGCCCCGTTTGCTAAGTGGAAGCAGAAACATATTATGATGCGAAACGAAAGCTGTAAAGCTCTTTCGTTTCCTTTCGATACATACAGAGAAGGTCAGCGAAAGTTAGCAGGAAGCGTCTATAAAACGGTACAGGAGAAAGCAACGCTGTTTGCGATGGCGCCGACTGGGATTGGGAAAACGATCAGTACGCTATTTCCTGTTATGAAAGCAATGGGGGAAGGGTTTGGTAAAAAGATTTTCTACCTTACCGCGAAAACCATTACGAGGGAAACAGCACAGGAAGCTTTTCAACTTATGGAGGAGAAAGGCCTCCACACTTCTTCCGTAACCATCACAGCAAGAGATAAAATCTGTTTTAAAGAAAAAACAATCTGTCAAAAGGATTATTGTGAATTCGCCGATGGATATTACGATCGAATAAACGAAGGAATGCTTGATCTTTTAAACAGTGAAACGCGTATTACCCGAAGCGTAATTGAACAATATGCAGAGAAGCATCGCTTATGTCCTTTTGAACTATCCCTTGATTTGTCTTATACAGCAGACGTGGTTATTTGTGATTATAATTATTTATTCGATCCTCGCGTTTCGCTAAAAAGGTTAATTGATGAACAAAAGAAGCAAACGACCGTACTAGTTGATGAAGCACATAATCTTGTCGATCGGGCGCGAGAAATGTATTCAGCAGAATTAACGAAATCCCCATTTCTAGACCTGAAGCGCGCTTATAAAAATCATAATAACGCTATTTCGGATGCTGCAGCTGAGCTTAACCGTACGTTCCTGGATTATCGGAAATCGACTCAAAATGGATCTCTCGTTTTGTCAGAAGTGGATGAAGAACTTATTGTTCAACTGGATACGTTTGTACAAGAAAGTGAGAAAGAGTTGTTGCAACAAGGAAGTGATGAGCTTCTTTTAGAAACGTACTTTTTAGCGCAGAACTTTATTCGGATTGCAAAGCTTTACGACGAACGCTTTATTACCTATGTGGAGGCGGGAAAGTTAGAGGTGAAAATCAAGCTTTTTTGCTTTGATCCTTCCAACCTGCTTCAAAAAATGCGGAAAGGATTTCGAGCGAACGTTTTTTTCTCAGCTACTTTTAGTCCTTTTTCGTATTATCAAAATATGCTCGGTTGGAGAGAAGAGGATTATGCGGTACGAATTCCATCTCCATTTCCGCGTGAGCATGCGGAAGTATTGATCGCCCCCCTGTCCACGAAATATCGGGACAGAGAACGAACGTTGCCATCACTTGTTTCCCTTCTCGAGAATGTTGTTAAAAGGAAGCCAGGGAATTACTTATTCTTTTTCCCTTCATATGGGTACATGGAAGAAGTGTATAGCGCATTTACCGCTCCCGCTCAATCAGAAACGATGATACAAAAAAGCGGCATGACAGAAGAAGAGCGAGAAGGTTTTTTAAGCGAGTTTTCGTCTGATCGTGAGACAAGTTTAGTTGGGTTTGTTGTAGTGGGTGGAATTTTTTCTGAGGGAATTGATTTGAAAGGCGAACGTTTAACAGGTGTAGTGGTGGTCGGGGTTGGATTGCCAAACTTTGATACCGAACGGCAATTAATGAAAACCTACTTTGATCAAGATGGGAAAAATGGGTTCGAGTATACGTACGTTTATCCTGGCATGAATCGTGTGCTCCAGGCAGGGGGACGGCTCATTCGTACTGAATCGGATCAAGGTCTATTACTCCTAGTTGATAATCGCTATTTAGAAAAACGATATCACCAATTACTACCTTATGAATGGCAACATTACAAAGTCTTGAAGGAGCCTTCTATGTTTCTTCAATGATGTACATGATATTGATAAGCATGCCGTTCAAATTGGACGGCATGCTATTTTATTATGTTCATGTTTAACACCCTTGTAATTTTTTAATTATTTTAAAATAATTAAATATTGAAACACAAGACTCGTATAGTAGTTATATTGACGGTTCATAAACTCTTTTTGACTTTATTAAAATATTAAAATATTATAGTAAAGGAATAAGGGAGGTAGTAACATGTCATCAATGAATAAACAGAAAATTGTGGATAGCGTGCCTCAAAAAGGGTTCTTTGGACATCCGAAGGGATTATTCACTTTATTCTTCACAGAATTTTGGGAGCGCTTTTCCTATTATGGAATGCGCGCCATTCTCGTATTCTACATGTATTATGAGGTTTCAGAAGGCGGTCTGGGTCTAGAGCAAAACACAGCTTTAGCCATCATGTCGATTTATGGCTCACTTGTATATATGTCCGGAGTAATCGGAGGCTGGTTGGCAGATAGAATATTCGGAACGTCGAAAGCCGTCTTCTACGGTGGAATCTTCATCATGTTTGGTCATATTGCTTTATCATTTCCTGGAAGTTTAGCCATGTTCTTTGTTTCCATGGTGTTGATCGTTATCGGAACAGGATTATTAAAACCGAATGTTTCCACTGTTGTCGGTGAAATGTACAGCGAAAGTGACACCCGCCGCGATGCAGCTTTCAGTATTTTCTATATGGGTATCAACCTTGGTGCATTCATAGCTCCCCTAATCGTTGGTAAACTTATGGAAACAAAAGGATTCCATTGGGGATTTGCGGTTGCAGCCGTCGGTATGTTCATAGGTCTTGTTGTATTCCTGATCACAAAGAAAAAGAACCTTGGGCTTGCTGGTACTTATGTGCCAAATCCGCTTGGATCAGTTGAGAAGAAGAAATATGGATTAATTGCAGGATTAGTTGTTGTTGGTCTTACTATCATTTTAGGTATTACAATTCCTGCAGGCTTATTTACATTGAACGTATTTATTAATTTAGTAGGTATCTTCGGGGTTGTTGTACCAACCATATACTTTATCGTAATGTATTATAGTCCTAAAACAACACAAACTGAACGTTCCAGAGTCATCGCTTATATTCCATTATTTATTGCAGCCGTTATGTTCTGGGCAATTCAAGAACAGGGTTCAACCATTCTTGCAGTTTACGCAGATAAGCGAACTGAACTGGAATTTATGGGAATCAGTATATCTCCAGCTTGGTTCCAATCGTTAAATCCGTTATTTATCATTCTATTAGCTCCAGTGTTTGCTTGGATGTGGATGAAACTGGGTCATCGTCAGCCATCGATCCCGAAGAAGTTTTCGTTCGGTCTATTGTTTGCTGGTTTATCATTCTTAGTAATACTACTGCCTGCATACTTCGGTGGAGAAGATTCACTAGTAAGTCCATTATGGCTTGTGCTTAGCTATTTGATTGTTGTACTTGGTGAACTATGCTTATCACCTGTAGGTCTTTCGGCCACAACCAAATTAGCTCCAAAAGCTTTCTCTGCTCAAACGATGAGTCTTTGGTTCTTAGCTTCAGCTGCCGCACAGGCGTTGAATGCACAACTTGTTCGTTTCTATACACCAGAAACAGAAACGCTGTACTTCGGGGCAATCGGTGGTATGGCAATCGTATTGAGTATTGCTCTATTCTTGCTTTCACCTAAGATTCAGGTATTGATGAAAGGTGTAAAATAATTGATTAACCCTCTGAAAACATTCAGAGGGTTTTTATTTACTTTAAGGTACTAACTGGAAGTTTGGGCTTCTGTTTTATTTTTGTGTGCTTTTTTCGTTATTAGAATTCTAGCCGGTTTGGGTAGCTAAATTACACTTTTTGTACTCCAAAATTGAACTACTTATCATTCGAGCGGGTTCTTTTTATATGATTGAAGGAGCGAAGGGCTGTATACGAATGATCTAGCTATGATGGAGGTCCAAAGTTTTTCGTCTTAATTTTTGCTGCTTACTGATCAATAATCAACAATTTTGAACCATTACATTTTTAATACATTCTATAAGTAGTAGTTTAGTTTTGTGGAGCGAAGGTAATGGTGAAGGTGATAACGAACTTTCGAAGGAGAACGTCAATGAATATATATCTATCCATCCTACTATTTATCTTAGCCGCCATTGCAACGTATTTTGTTGCAACACGCCTCGCCATGTATGGCGACGCCATTAGCGAAAAAACGAAAACATCTTCTGCTTTTATGGGAATAATTATTGGTGCTGCAATCTCTTTGCCTGAATTAACCTCGAGTGTAACCGCAATTGCCATTGATAGCCCAGATTTAGCTATTGGTAATTTGCTTGGGAGTAACTTATTTAACCTATTGGCTCTAGCAGTCCTCGACATGGTTTATCGTCGTGAACAGATTATGGGACAAACTGATCTAGGAAGTAAACTATATATTTATCTCGTGATTGTGATGACGCTTATTGTGGTTGCTGGATTATCGCTCACACTTCCTGCAAGTATTTTTCATATCGGATATAGCTCAGTTATCTTAGTGCTTGTATATTTTGTTGGTGTGAAATGGATAAATAAACAAACAGAAGAAAAAGTAAAAAGAAAAAGCCGGAAAAACGAAAAATACGGCGAATTTTCTTACCGAAGAGTTCTTACGATGTTCATTCTTTCTGCTGTTGGAATTATGATCGTAGGAACAGTTCTTACATTGACAGCCGATCGAATTGCAGAAAGCACGGGGCTTGGTGCATCTTTTGTGGGGTCATTCCTTGTCGGGGCAAGTACCTCTTTACCTGATGCAGTAAGTGTTGCGACTGCGTTGAAACTACGAAACTATAGTATGGGGGTAAGTTCCCTTCTCGGAAGTAACGCATTTAACATTATGCTACTTTCCTTTACGGATGCAATCTACTTTAAAACAAATATTTTTCAGCATGCGAGTCCATCAAATGTAATAACAACCGTTTCTTCTATTGTAGTTGTGCTCGTTATTTTGTATAGCATTACAAGAAAGAACAAACGGAGTACCCTTTTTTACATGTTGCCATCGATCTTAATTGTAGTGATCTATTTTATCGCTACATTCACCGTGTATACAATGAAGTAAGTTGTAGAGGAATTTCCTCTACAACTTTTTTTGTGGCTTGCTATCTCATTTATGGCAGTGATGGAAACGCTCACCTAAAAAAGTCGGAAAATATTTGCAAGTTTTAAGTCGGAATACCCGTGGAATCCCCTGTCATAGATTAATTTTTGGAGGTTACGGGCAATGTCAAAAGGAAAAAGTATTCATGCATTAATTATTTTATTGTTTACCCAGTTCGTGTCAGGTGGGGTAACAAATACAAAGGGAATTGTGCTCGATAAAGTTGAGACAGATATTGGTCTCGATATGAGTCAATTTGGACTCGTTGTTTTAATTTTTCAACTGGGTTTTACGCTCGCTAGTTTAATCTTTGGTTATTTAACGGACAAAAAAGGATTAAGAATAATGGTGGTCTTCGCCACAATTGTGATGGGACTCGGGTTTGCGGGGACAGGCTTTGCGCCAAACATCACTTTCTTTCTAGGTTTTTATATGTTAATCGGATTTGGTTTGGGTGCGCTGGGCGTTGCGTCTAACGCGATTGTACCCGCTGCTTATCCGGAGAAACAAAACCAAATGTTTAATTTGGCAATGGGGATTTATGGACTTGGTATGATCATTTTCCCTCAAATTCTAAACTACATGTTCCAGTTTGCTTCATGGCGTTATTTCTATCTCGCGATTGCTATTCTGAACATTCTTGTGATTTTCTATGTAACGTCCGTCAAATTCCCAGATGGAAAAGCGGAAAAGATCAATTTGAAAGCATTTATTCCTATGTTAAAAGATGCGCAGATGATCTTTTTAATGTTCTTCTTGATTTTCGAAGTATCTGCTGAAGTTTCATTTACAAACTTCTTTCCACCCTATTTAAAATCTCTTGAACTTGGAGGGATTTCAAATGAAGCAAAATCGGATATGGTTGCTACCATTCTTTCGCTATTTTCGGTTTTCTTTATGATTGGCCGACTAAGTGTCGCTTATCTTGCCAACAAAATCAACGAACGCATAATTATGATTTCATTCTCATTAGGTTCAGTGATCATCGTTGCCATTAGCTTCTTTTTTGCAAATCAAGTTCCGTACTTGTTTGCGGGAGCTGGACTGTTTTTCTCAACATTATTCCCAACCGCAACCGCTTTTGGGACAACTATTTCAAAAAATCCAGGTACAGCACTAGGGTTGATTTATGTGGCTTCTGGTATAGGTGGTGGTA
The DNA here is from genome assembly GCF_011082085.1 of Bacillus sp. Cs-700. Lineage (NCBI taxonomy): Bacteria > Bacillati > Bacillota > Bacilli > Caryophanales > Bacillaceae > Bacillus > Bacillus sp. Cs-700. Next base: position 670,578 of record NZ_CP041063.1, on the reverse strand, counting down.
TCGCGGGGTATATCATTGGTATTGTTTCTGAAGCATTTGGTGCAAAAGGCGGATTCAGTCTTGTCATTGTTTTCCTTGCACTAATGTTTGTCGTATCACTTTTCTTAAATTCAAGTAAGTCAAAGCAAACCGTTAATGAATAAGGTAATTATAAAAAAGCCGCCGGTAAATTACCGGCGGTACATTTATATTCATCTATTGGGAATAGAGGAATGATTTATTAAGCTACCTGTGGACGCTTGGATGTTTTAGAAACGGCAGCGTAAATACGAGGTGAAATAAGGGCAGCTACAACGGATAATAGGATATCTTTAGGTAGCGGGGCCAGCATCCATAACCATGCCATTCCGTAAGTGAATCCTTCAGGAGCGTCAGCCCAAAATTTATACGCATAATACATATAATTTGTACCAAGGACATAATTCAAGATAAATGCAGTGAAACTAGCAATCATAAACGTTATGACAGTTGGTCTAGATTTTGATTCAACAATTTTACCTGCAATATATGCTACTAAAATATAAGATAGAATAAAGCCAAATGTTGGTTTAAATAAAACGCCAGGACCACCTGTGAATTGAGCAAATACCGGAGCACCCGCAAGGCCAACTAGCGTGTAGACGATCATGGAAATAGATCCAAGCCGACTACCTAATAATAAACCTGCTAAAATCGCAAAGAACGTTTGTAAAGTAATGGGTACGCCGCCTACTACGAGAAATTGAGCAATATTTGCTCCTACCGCCATTAATGCAGCAAACATTCCTGCATAAACTAAATCAATTGTTTTCATCTTCCTCATGACTGAACCTCGCTTTCATTATCACTATAAAGAATCGTAAAAGAAAAAGCCATTTGTGTCAACATATATTTCGTTTTAGTTAACTTAAATTAAGCTAAGTTAACTTAATTCAATCATATTTCAAAGTAATAGAAGTTTTAAATAGGGAATTCCAGCTTATTTAACACCAAAAAATTAAGAAGAGTTAACTTAATCAGTTCGGGGAATTTATAAGAACGCTGTTTGCTTTGTTTGATTAGAGTAAGTAATTACCAATGGTTTATGAGTGAAATTCCTTTCTTAAGAACATCACGATCCAGTGGAATATTAGAAAACGTACTACTTTATAAAAAATCTATGGTAAACTTAGAGCGAAAGTACGTTGAAAGGAGCCTCTATATGAACATGCTAAGAGGAACCATTCTGTCTGTTTTATTGCTTTGTTTCGTACTTGCCATAAGCACGGCCTTTGCAAATGGACAAGATCAGAACCTTGCTTATGAAACTGGAGAGGTTCAAGAAAAACTAATTCGATATGAGAAACCACAAGTAACAGCAGAAGTGGACCAGAAAACAGATGCGAATGAAGATGATGAAGAATTACCAAATGAAGATGCAGAAGAGGCGACAAACACGCCGGTAGAAAAACCTTATTATTATCTTATTGTTAATAAAACTCCTTTTTTAGCCGATAAGCCTGATTGGGAGTCGGTTGAAGAAGGTCATATCGTTACACTTGGTTATGAAGAAGGTAACGTGCATGTCGTGAAAACAATTGATGAAGAATAAACATTAAGGTACAATACGGTTCGATGTTTTTTTCTCTCCTGCCAATGTGCAGGATTTTTTAATACGTTAAGAATGAGTGGATTTCTAGCTTTACAAATGGGTGGGACTGCCTGCCTTTTGTTAAGATAGTCAGAGATTATATTAACGAAACGAACGCAGTAAGAGGCTGTAAAAAGACTACCCGACTATTAAAAACAATCAGATCTGGCAATGCTTTAAAAAACGGATTGGGTACAAAAAAGATAGAAACACCCGTTCTCATATGGTAGGCTAGTCTATACAGCAAGTTGAAAGGGGAAAAACATGGTAACAAAACAAAAGCAGGAATATAGTGATGATTCAATCCAGGTTCTAGAAGGACTGGAAGCGGTGAGAAAGCGCCCTGGAATGTATATCGGGAGCACTGACTCAAGAGGCTTGCATCATCTTGTTTATGAAATCGTAGATAATTCAGTTGATGAAGCTCTTGCTGGCCATGGAGATGAAATCAACGTTACCTTATATGAAGATAATAGTGTTAGCATCGAAGATAATGGTCGTGGGATGCCTGTTGGTATGCACAAACTAGGAAAACCAACTCCAGAAATCATATTAACTATCCTCCATGCAGGTGGTAAATTTGGACAAGGTGGCTACAAAACGAGCGGTGGGTTACACGGTGTTGGAGCCTCGGTCGTTAATGCTCTTTCCGAATGGTTAGAAGTAACGATTCATCGAGATGGTTTTATCTTTAAACAGCGTTTCGAAAATGGCGGGAAACCAGCAACAACCCTTGAAAATATCGGGAAAACGCGCAAAACGGGAACGACGATTCATTTTAAACCGGATCCCATCATGTTTAGTACGTTAAATTATAATTACGATACATTAAGTGAACGCCTGCGCGAAGCAGCCTTTTTATTAAAGGGATTGAAAATTGAACTAGATGACAAGCGTCACGACCGCAAAGAGGTTTTCTATTATGAAACCGGTATCGAAGCGTTTATCGACTATTTAAATGAAGATAAAGAAACACTTCATCCAGTTGTCACGTTTACCGGAGAGAGTAACGGCATTGAACTGGATTTTTCATTTCAATACAACGACGGGTTTTCAGAAAATGTCCTTTCTTTTGTAAACAATGTCCGAACTAAAGATGGTGGGACACATGAGTCAGGTATGAAAACGGCCATTACACGTGTGATCAATGACTACGCAAAAAAAGTGAATCTTTTAAAAGAAAAGGACAAGAACCTTGAAGGAAATGACATCCGAGAAGGTTTTACAGCAATTGTCTCCGTCCGTATTCCAGAAGAATTGCTTCAATTCGAAGGTCAGACGAAAAGTAAACTAGGGACTAGTGAAGCGCGGTCAGCGATTGATGCGATTGTTTCCGGACAATTTTCGTATTTTCTAGAAGAGAATCCATCCATTAGTGAGATGCTCATTAAAAAGTCAATTAAAGCCGCCCAGGCACGTGAAGCAGCAAGGAAAGCACGTGAAGATGCGCGATCGGGCAAGAAAGGGAAACGCAAAGAAACCATTCTTAGCGGTAAACTTACCCCGGCCACTTCACGTAATCCGAAGAAAAATGAACTGTACCTCGTTGAGGGTGATTCTGCTGGTGGTTCTGCTAAGCAAGGACGAGATCGACGAACACAGGCAATTCTTCCACTACGAGGAAAAGTAATCAATACAGAAAAAGCGAAGTTGCAGGATATTTTTAAAAACGAAGAGATTAACACCATTATTCATGCGATTGGAGCGGGAGTTGGTCCTGACTTTGATATTGAAGATGCAAACTATGACAAAGTCATTATTATGACCGATGCTGATACTGACGGCGCTCACATTCAAGTGCTTCTATTAACGTTTTTCTACCGCTACATGAAACAACTTGTGGAGCATGGAAAAGTCTTTCTTGCCCTTCCACCTTTATACAAAGTTAGTAAAGGAAAAGGGAAGAAAGAAGTAGTTGAGTACGCCTGGGATGAAGAAGGTATGAAAAAAGCGATGAAAAAGGTTGGGAAAGGCTATACGATTCAACGCTATAAGGGTCTTGGTGAGATGAACGCCGATCAATTATGGGAAACAACGATGAATCCCGAAAGCCGCACATTAATTCGTGTGAAGATTGAAGATATCGCTCGTGCTGAGAGACGCGTTTCCGTTTTAATGGGAGATAAAGTCGAACCGCGTAGACAATGGATTGAATCAAATGTCGCCTTCGGATTAAATGAAGATACAAATATCATCGAGAACGAAAACATTTCCATTATTGAAGAGGAGGCGTAACATTGGCTAACGCAGAAAAATTTCTAGATCTACCGCTTGAAGATGTCCTTGGTGACGCTTTTGGGCGATATAGTAAATACATTATTCAAGACCGTGCCCTGCCCGATGCAAGGGACGGTCTGAAGCCTGTACAACGCCGTATTCTTTATGCAATGCATCATGAAGGTAATACAGCAGAAAAACCGTTTCGAAAATCAGCGAAAACGGTTGGTAACGTTATTGGTAACTACCATCCACATGGAGATACATCCGTGTATGATGCTATGGTCCGAATGACTCAGGATTGGAAGGTACGTAACATTCTTGTAGAGATGCATGGGAATAACGGAAGTGTTGATGGAGATCCACCGGCTGCTATGCGTTATACAGAAGCACGATTAGCAGCCATTTCATCTGAACTCCTTCGCGATATTGATAAAGATACGGTTGAATTTGCACCTAACTTTGACGATACGCAAAACGAGCCGATCGTTTTGCCTGCGCGCTTTCCTAACTTGCTTGTCAATGGCTCAACTGGGATATCAGCAGGATATGCAACAGACATCCCCCCGCATAACCTTGGTGAGGTCATTGATGCAGCCGTTATGCAAATGGAGAACCCTGACGTTACGCTTCAAGAGCTAATGGGTGTTATTAAAGGACCCGATTTCCCAACGGGGGGAATCGCTCAGGGAACAGAAGGCATTCGGAAAGCATTTGAGACAGGAAAAGGAAAGTTTATTTTACGAGGTAAGGCAGAAATTGAAGAAGTGCGTGGAGGCCGGCAGCAAATTGTTGTGACAGAAATCCCGTATGAAATCAATAAAGCGAACCTCGTTAAGAAAATTGATGAGCTTCGTGTTGATCGCAAAATTGAAGGCATTTCAGAAGTCCGCGACGAAACAGACCGTACGGGTCTTCGTTTCGTTATTGAGTTAAAAAAAGATGCCGAAGCAAATGGCATTTTAAAATATCTATATAAAGCGACAGATCTTCAAATTACGTATAACTACAATATGGTAGCGATTTACAACAAGACACCGAAGCAAATGGGCTTAAAGCAAATCTTAAAGGCCTACATTGAGCATCAGAAGGAAGTTGTCATTCGTCGATCTGAATATGATTTAAAACGTGCCAAAGATCGTCAACATGTTGTAGAAGGTTTAATTCGTGCAATTTCGATTTTGGATGAAGTGATTGCAACCATTCGTTCATCGAAAGATAAGCGTGACGCTAAAACCAACTTAATGGCGCAATATGACTTTACAGATGCTCAGGCTGAAGCGATTGTGAATTTACAGCTTTACCGTTTGACCAATACCGATATTACGACGCTTCAAAAGGAATCAGAAGAGCTAAGTCAGCTGATTAATAAGCTTGAAACGATTCTCGGTAGTGAGAAAAAGCTTGTCAATCTCATTAAAAAAGAGTTACTTGAAATTCGCAAGAAATACGCGGATGATCGCATGACCGTCTTAGAAGACGAAATTGAAGATATTAAAGTGAATCTTGAAGTGATGATTCCTTCTGAAGACGTAATTGTAACCGTGACAGAAGATGGTTATGTGAAGCGAACAAGTCCTCGTTCATATGCAGCATCGAACGGGAAAGACTTTGGAATGAAGGAAACTGATACGCTTCTACGTCAATTTGATAGTAATACAACTCACACAATCTTGCTATTTACGAACAAAGGAAGCTATCTTTATTTGCCTGTCCATGAGCTACCTGAAATCAGATGGAAAGATCTTGGGCAGCATGTTGCTAACATTGTATCGATCGAGTCTGATGAGCGAATTATTGAAGCCATGGAAATAAAAGAATTTAAAGAAGATCAATACTTAGTTTTTGTAACGAAACAGGGCATGATTAAGAAAACAGAGCTTTCTCAATACAAAGCACAGCGGTATTCTAAACCATTGATGGCGCTTAAGTTAAAAAAAGAAGATGAGTTGATAGACGTATACTCCACTAATGGAAGTAAAGAAGTTTTCCTTGCTACACACTTTGGATATGGACTCCGGTTTAAAGAAGAAGAAATTAGTCTAGTTGGTCAACGGGCGAGCGGAGTAAAAGGTATTAACTTAAAAGATGACGATTTCGTCGTGAGCGGGATTATTTATGAGCCAACTGCAAAGCATGACATATTCCTAGCCACACATCGAGGGGCTGTGAAGAAAATGCAGCTAAATGAATTTGAAATTACAACGAGAGCAAAACGCGGTGTTGTGATGTTACGTGAACTGAAATCAAATCCTCACCGTGTCATTGGAGCTGCGGCTGTAACAAAACAAGATCTCATTATAGTTCGAACAAAAAAGGGAGAACCAATAGAGGTAGACCCAGCAACATATCGACCAAATGATCGGTATAGCAACGGATCATTTGTCGTAGACGTGAGTGAAACGGGCGATGCAGTGGAAATTAAGAAAGTTCATAAGCCTATATAAATTCTAGAGGACCCGCCTAAAAAGCGGGTTTTCTTTATATATGAGCAACGAAATTTGTGATATACTAATTGGTATGCGAACATATGATTGCCACCCCTCTAAAATGGCATTTTCCAATTAAACAAACAAGAAAACACAGATGAAGGAGGAATGAGATGGAGGGGAAAACCCATGCGATTGGCGGTATTTGCTTAGGTGTTGCCGCGCAAAGCTACTACATAACAGACAAGCTCGATGCACCAGAGCTGATTGTTTTCTACGGAGCCTGTCTTTTCGGTGGACTACTTCCAGACATCTGTCATCCAGGGTCATGGACAGGCAGAAGAGCTAGAGCCTTATCGAAAGGAATTAGCCGTTTTTTTGGTCATCGAACGATTACACACAGTATCCTTTTTATTATTCTTATTTATTGGTTAACGTCAACGTTCACCTTTCAATATGATCATCTTATTCAAACTGGTCTTTTAGTAGGGATTGTAAGTCATATTGTGCTCGATGCCATGACAGTAAGAGGTATTCAATTGTTTTATCCTATTCCGCTACGCGTTCGCTTCCCACTTTATTTGAAAACTGCTTCGAAAGGAGAAGGTTTCATAACAAGTTGTCTCATTATCCTAACTATTATTATGCTATACAACCAGGTGATGATTTCATGATGGATAGGTTGTTATCATTACTGTTGTAAGCCATATTACAGACCTGTTGAACATTTTCATGTATGCTTTATTTATTATGAGAAGGATCCAGCAGAGAGGATGGGGAGATGAAGCGTCAAAAGGCAGTATTAAAATGGGCATTAATCCTAATAACGATCGTGATCTTAATTTGGTTCAGTCGATCTTATCTTAATTTTAGAGTGGAAGAAATCAGAGATTGGATTTTATCATTCGGTATACTTGCTCCAATTGTCTACATGGTTATTTACACGATACGCCCCTTGATTTTCTTCCCGGCATCCGTTTTATCGATTGCAGGAGGACTTGCGTTTGGATCATTGTTCGGTACATTATACACGGTGATCGGGGCAACTGGAGGAGCGGTTTTATCATTTATCGTCGCTAGAAAACTTGGGAAGTCAATTGCTAATAAAGATTGGCAGGGCAAAGGACGAAAGCTACAAGAACAGCTTGAGAAAAATGGATTTTTCTATGTTCTCTTTTTTCGATTCGTTCCGCTCTTTAACTTTGATTTAATTAGTTATTCTGCTGGTTTATCTAAAATACGGTTTACTTCATTCTTTTTCGGTACGCTAATTGGCATTATACCTGGGACTTTTGCTTACAATTTTTTAGGAAGCAGCCTCGTATCAGGTAATCCAAAAGTTATTGCACTCGCTGTTGGAGTCTTCATCTTACTATCGGTTATACCAATCTTAATTCGCAACAGAGTGACAAAGAAAAACGCTTCATTAGGTAAATAAGAAAAAGGAGCAGGCTGTTAAGACAACGCCTGCTCCTTTTTATGATTGAATTTCTTTATTTTTAGCCTGTTTTAAACCTTTCCTAGTTCGTCGACGGTCCATGATAAGATAAATGATTGTAGATACGAGAAGCATGCCATGTGTATAACTAAACTCGGTACCGTAATAATCACGATTCCAATAAGAGACAACTCCAGGAATTATCGTATGACTGAGCGGATAAAAAATCGGAACAGCATCACTTACATGTGTGAAAAAATCAACAATGACATGGAAGAACCATCCCCACACAAACCCAGAAAAAGGCGTCAGCTTAAAGCCTTGATGAACGATCATTAAGAGCATAAAGGCAAGTAACCAGATGACAATCGAATGACCTAATTGGCGGAGTACAACAACTACAGGATGTTCAAATAACCCATGGATAAAATAATGCACAGAGAGGTTGATTTCTGGATTCGTGATTTTTTGAATACTACGTACTATTAATAAGTATAAAAACATCACATAATAAATAATATCAGGTGCGATGCCACCGATGACAATGTATTTAATCGTTCGTCTGCTTTTTTTCCGGAAAAAGAAATAACTCCAAAATGCATGGTGAAGTGTATTCATATGGTAAACCCTCACTTTATTGGTCAGCTATTATCCGTTCTTTTAAAAGAGAAATATAAATTACTTCTCATTTTACCATCACTGTAGCCAGCTGTCCTTGGTAAAGGAGTTTTAGCTATTATGCATAAGCAAGAACTCTGACAGATAAGAGAAGATTTGATAAAGTAAAGATGGACTATTGAACAATTGGAGGCACATGATGAACGTATTTGACGAACGAATTAATCGATTTGATACACATTCAGTAAAGTGGGATCATACTGAAGCCATTTTTGAAAAAGAAGATCTTTTGCCAATGTGGGTAGCGGATATGGATTTCCGAGCTCCACAACCCGTCATTGATGCTCTTACAACACGCATTCAGCATGGGATATTCGGTTACTCCATGCCAACAGAAAACACAAAGTCTGCGATTCAAGGTTGGTTGAATAGACGGCATAATTGGTCGATACAGCAAAATTGGATTGTATTTACACCAGGTGTTGTGCCTGCCCTATCGGCAGCGGTTAATACGTATACGGAAAAGGGAGAGAAAGTGGTTATCCAGTCTCCTGTGTACTATCCGTTTCGAGATATGGTAGAGAAGAGTGAGCGGAAAGTTGTTGATAACCCACTTGTAAGAAGAAACGGCAAATATGAGATGGATTTTCATGATCTTGAACTGAAGCTTGCCGATCCGGAAGTGAAGATGCTACTTCTTTGTAATCCTCATAATCCTGTAGGAAGGGTTTGGACAAAAGAAGAACTTATGAAGCTTGCTGAGCTTTGTTTCGCTCACAATGTCTTAATCGTCTCTGATGATATTCACTTTGATCTTATTTTTAAGGGGTATCAGCATACGTTAATTTCATCTCTTTCAAATGAAATTGCAGCTAATACGATTACATGCATTGCACCAAGCAAAACGTTCAACCTAGCAGGCATGCAGCTTTCGACAATTATTATCCCTGATGAAGAAAAGCGGGAGAAATTTAACGCTTATATGGGAAAATTAGGTTTGTTTGCGCCTAGTCCATTCGGAATCACAGCGGTAGAAGCGGCTTATAACCACGGGGAAGAATGGCTTGATGAGCTTATGGACTACTTACAAGGAAATCTTTCCTACCTTACTAAATTTATAAATGAGCGACTTCCGCAAATCGACGTGATTGAACCTGAGGGTACTTATCTTGTTTGGTTAGACTTTACTAAACTTGACATGTCTCATGAGGAACTTGAGCAGTTTGTGCAAGGGGAAGCAAAGCTTGCGCTTGATGAAGGCTATATTTTTGGAGAAAGCGGGAAGGGATTCGAAAGGATAAATATAGCTTGTCCGCGTTCAGTGTTACAAGAGGGATTAGAACGATTGGAAAAAGCGATTAAAGCAAAAGAATAGCGAAATAAAACGCCCTGGAAATTCCAGGGCGTTTAAAATATAGTTACATAAGAAAATTCCTTTTTTTTAACGGGCGTAGAGGTAACTCAAGTACGGGTGTATATGTATGAGATTTATTCATTGAGAAAATATGAACCGATGGAACAATAAATGGTTCAAACTCGTCTAAGGTGTGTTCGGCATCTTGTTTTATATTAAAGAACTGATCGTCTGTCATTTGTTTGTTTTTTTGTACAATTGTTAAATGCGGGATAAAGTCCGTTACTTCATAGTGCTGTTTTTGTTCATGAAGAGATGGTTTAATCGCATCTACAAACAACAAATGAAGAGTAATAATCTCTTTGCATATGACCGTATTAAATAATACAGATGTGCCAAATGTAGCTGGTGCGCCTAGCTTTAATTCAAAAGCGGGAAATCCTCGACAAATCTGTTCAATTTTAGGCACCCAATCTTCCGTTGCTGTAAGACCGCTAGATGCTTTAACCGTTATATGAGGTGGAGAGGTTTTAATATAATCCCATTTTTGCCGAAAAGATTGAATTTGGTTCATAACTTGAGGAGGAGGGAGGACGGCAATAAAAAACGGCATGAGCATATCTCCTTCGTTTGATCAGTAGATAAATAAAAGGAACGTAACAAGTAAAGATTCTATGAGGCTATAACACTAATTCGCTAAATAATGGGTTACCCCTTTAAACTGTTATCGTTATTTCGAAAATCAATCAATAGTACTATTAAAGAACATAAAAGTGAAAAGAAAATTATAAAAAAACTCCCATAATTGAGTGCATTCTGTTCAAATTTTGTTATGATAAAAGAGGTGAAGCAGAAGAGGTTTCACCTAAGTGATAGCTGGAAAAAGGAAAGCGGGTGATTTGTATGAAAAAAGCATCAAAAGGACTTCTAACCATCCTACTTTTCTCTGTTCTCGCATTTGGTTACCTAAAATCAGCTGAAGTTTATATAGACTACAAAAACGATAAATATGCGCACACTGCAAGTGCCACAAGCATTGAAAGCAGCTTGCATCAAAAGATCGATGAACAGAATATTTACGAAATACAGGTACATAGAAGCGAACAGCAAAAAGAAGAAATTATTACGTCAAACGAAGATGAATCGTACCTTGTGAATTGGGTTAACAATCTTGATGGATCTGATTTAACACAGTTAGCAAATCATCGTGTTCAGGTTGATGATGCAGACTTCATTATTTATTTAAAGACAGGAAAAGAAATTAGAATTAAGTTAGATGAAAACAATGTGGTCGTTTCAAGAAATGATAATGATAACAAAGTATTTAATTCTTATTTAATTAGTCATTTTGATTTAAGTGATGAAATAGCACGTATTTTAGAAATCGGATAATTTTTTAATTCTGTCTCAATATCTTAAGTTTACTTAACGATTGAGACGGAATTATTTATTATTTAGTGACTTCCTATAATATATATTATGTAAACTAAAATAAAAATAAAGAAAAGAAGTGCGTATTTGTACTCCTCTATTTGTTTCTTATTCATTGTTATTATATTTACCTGCGGTTCCTTTTGCGATCTTGTAACTCATCAACTGATACTTTTCCTGATTAAACGCTGCAAATTTGCGTTTTAAGTATAGTATTTTATCAGTATAAATCCAATCGCCAAATTGTTTAATTGACTTACTACCGTTATAAATACTCTTATATGTTTACCAGGTCATATAAGGATTAAATCCGTACTTAAGTAGCAATTGCTGGCAATGATTCCATAAATGCTATGGATCCACCTGCAATACTTTGTGTAGCCTTTGTAGTTTATATGGCCATCACCGTCAAGATAACCTCTAATAAAATGATAAATGTATTGCTTTGGTATGTTCGGGAACGTAATATTGTAACTTTTATCTGAAGTAATATGAAACAACGTTTGTAGATCATTTTTCATAACTTTGCTGTGGAAAATCAAACTCTACACTCCAGTGTGTGTATTTCGATACAATGGTTGATTTGAACCGATGATAATTTTGATTTCTTCAAGTCTCCTTATAGTAAATAGAATGAGCTCAATTTCATTATGAGAACATATGTTCTTAAGGGCGATTTTGAGCACTTTTATCCAATAAATGTTTTATTAGGTGTAAAAAGCTCGTTTCAGAATGAACTTTTGTTTTAGAATTTAGTTCACCTTGGATTAAAGAAACATCCTAAAAAAACCGCTACCTCTCTTCTATCTCACCGTTTCTATCTATTTTTATACTCTTCATGAACCATCTTTTTGTTTACTTTATTTAATGAGTTTTCCTAAATTCTATGCTTTACACGTGCATAAACAAAACCAACCATAGGGCTCTAGATCCTTTGGTCGGTTTTGTTTGATCTTATTACGATTAATTATAAGATGGAATAAAGCGTTGTATTTGCTATTGTAATTAGAGTGATTAACAACGTATTTAGGAAGGCTCCTACATAGACATTACCTGTTTTTCGATAGAAGTATCGATTGAAGATTGAAGCGATCAACAGTGCTGGTACAAGAGCAATCAGAATGATTGAAGATAGTGATTCTGAAGGATAACCAGCTGTTCCTGTGATAAACAACAATCCATAATGGTAACCTAGGTAAAGAATGAGGCCACCTACAAAATGTAATGCGGCGATCACGTATCCTTTGAGTCCCTCGTATTTAGCGCTAGCCGTATTCATATTGACAGAAAGACCGACAATAAAGTAATAGATGAAGAAAAGTGGTGCATATTTTAAAGTTGCAATGACATGCTGACTTTCAAATGTTTTAACAGCAAATGTCCAGAGACGGAAATCGGTTTTGAAAACTGCATCAATAAAATAAAGTACTCCATAACCTATCACAATAGCTACGACTGCTGTTAGAAGTGAAGCACTAATAGTTTTCACGCTTACTTTAAGACCATAGTTTTCAATCGTTGCCCCTTCTGGTTTTTTCGAAACGAAGTGGTAACACACCATGATCATCAATGTCACAATTGCTACATTAATGGCCCAGTAAGCGATTGGGTTTACTGTTGGCGCAGCAAAGTACTCTGTTGTCATAAGGAAATCGTTTTGTTTTCTTAAATAAATATATTGAATAACCCCTAATCCAAGCATAATGAACGAAATTGATTTAACACCACGCTCGGAATTTTTAACAAATGAGTAAATTAACACAATAGCCGAAACGGCAATAACAACCATACTGCCATGTCTTAAGAGTCTCATAGCATCAACATTCCCACTATATAATGCAGGGAAAAAGAGTGCTGGGAACAAACCAGCAAATATTACAATTAAGAAGCTTGTTAGTTTCGCGCCATTTGTTTTTGGCTCTGGTAGTGGTGATGGTACTTTCGTATAAATGCTGTTAAAGAAAGGTAATGTTGATAATAGTGAAATGACTGGACCAAAGAGTAAAAAGAAACCAATTAAGGCTACAAACGAAAACCATTCTTTGTACATCCATGTCTGACCATCTTTACCAATCGTGACAAGGTCACTATAATCAGCAAAAGCTTCATCATAAAAGTCTACTGCGTTTTCTGTAGATTGTTTTGAAAAATGATTCCATGGGTGGGTTTCATTTGGTTGGTAAATGATTCGTTTTCCCTCATTCACTTCGTAAAATTTCCCGGCTTGAGGATTGTCTGGATTCCCTAAGAAGCCCGCACCCTCTTCTGTGCCTACATAATTTTTCTTTACGACAGATTTCCCAGCCGCTGTAGCTGCAGCATCAAAGAAGAACTCATCATATTGTGCAGCAATTTTACCTGATGTTCTTGGGCCATAGGCATTGTTAATGTCTTCAGCACTTATTTCAAGTGCCTGTACCCATTGATAATCAGAACCCATCGTAAGATCGCTATAAATTTTTCTAATGCCTGTTGTCTCAAAATCTTTCTCATCTAAAATGACCGCATTTGTTGTAGAAAATCCACCCATTGAGTGGCCTGAAGCAGCAATGATACCGTTACCATTTTCATCTTTTAAAACAAATTTCTGATCATACATATACTGCACGGCATCATAAATCGCATTTGGCCAAAATGAGAAAAACGGGACAGGTTTTTCCATTGTGTTTGTTGAGTGTCCATGATCGTATTGATCTAAAGCTAAAACGACATATCCTCTCTTAGACATTTCAATTGATTGAGCATCCTGCATTTCCCCTGAGTTAAGATAGCCGTGTGTTGTGACGAGTGTTGGTCTTGGGGCTTGATCAGCACCACCAGGTTTGTACAATAAACCTGAAAGCTCTCCCCTCGGAGTATCAAAGTATATACGTGAAACATCTACCTCTCCACTCGAACTGTTAAATAGATAAGCTGCATAACTACCAATCAAAATGAACGACAAAGCAACCACTAACCAAATGAGCGTTTTCTTGTTTTTCATCTTATCCCCCTGTAGCTAAGTATTTTACAAGAATAATGTTACGTAACGATTAATCTCATTTAAGACTTGCACCCATTAACAGTAAAAATGATACATCTGCTTATCTTACTTAACTCTAAATCACCTCCATACTGGTTAGAATGTCGCGTATTATTACTTACAATATGCTTTAAGAGTAAAAAAAGAAGACACATTATAATTACTTTGAATAAACATTCAAAGAATGTAACGTGTCTTCTTGATCTCATGACAGCTATTAACTTTCTATAGAAGTATACCTTTTATTGAAAGCGCTGTCAAAATTGTGCAATAAATATTTACAGTTATGTAAGGTATAAAATTAAAAAAATCAGGTTATCACATCAGAGAGAACAAACGTTCCCGCACCCGTTAAAAGAGCATTTTTCACTTCAGATACGCTTCTTTATAGCCAATTTCTACAAATCAGCAATATAATTCGAAATATATTGAATAATTTATTCGGTTAATTTAGAATGATGTTAAGAATTGGTAGGAGGTATTCATAATGGAACGTTTATATTCCCCACAGCCTGTTGAAACTGTTTCTCTTAAAGTTGAATCTTCCCCTGTTTGGGAAGCGATCCTTGGCATTGCAGGTTTTACGCATGGAAAACTTCGACATACATTTGAACTGAATGAGGGCTGGTTGGATCAAGAAAGTCGTATGTCTCCCTCTTTGAAAAAGAACTTAAATTGGATTCAAGAAAATAATACGTGGTATGGGTTGATGATGTTACAGAATAAACTATCAGCGCTAAGCATTCAAGATTTTTCGAATGAGCTAAGGGGAATTTCGAAGTGTGATTTTTATGATGCACTTCTCCCCTATTATACTCGCGATACAGAGCCACTTCGTAAGGAAGCCACCTTGAATAACGATCACGATGGTGTATTTAAAGCTTATGCAAGTTATTTTGAAGCTCATGAGTTTTTAGGAGGATATGTTCAGTCTTTAAAGGATTATTCCTATGAAACGTTATGTGATTTATTTATCGATACTGTACAAGATTGGTATACGTTTATTCGAGATGAGGG
This sequence comes from Bacillus sp. Cs-700, assembly GCF_011082085.1. Taxonomy (NCBI): domain Bacteria; kingdom Bacillati; phylum Bacillota; class Bacilli; order Caryophanales; family Bacillaceae; genus Bacillus; species Bacillus sp. Cs-700. Next base: position 655,443 of record NZ_CP041063.1, on the reverse strand, counting down.
TGATTGGAATAAGTGGTGTGCTGCTCTTTCTCTTGAACAAAAACAACACGACTCAATTGATCACACATCTCCCGCTCAGGAAATTGATCGAATTACTGGCGTGAGGTACACCCCAGAGCCGTCCATTTGGCAAGTAAAGCTCATCCCTCATGTTTCTTATCGTCCATGGGTATTGGAGCAGCGCACGGCTGATACAAAGCTCTTTTTTTATCCTATAAGTGAAGCCTATTTTCTTGAACAAGGTGTTCCTTCTTCTGAATTAGTTAGAGGTCATAAAGCGTTAGGAGAAGAATTACGGCTAAAACTACTTTATCAGTTATTACAGCGTTCGATGTCGTTACAGGAGATGAGTGTAAATTTCCAAATTTCAAAGACGACCTTGCATCATCATCTATCGTTATTAAAATCAGCAAAGTTTATCCGAGTTGAGAAAGGTGTCTATTCTGTACAACTGACGCATCTTAAAGGTTTTTCGGAGAAATTAATGAGCTATTTAAGGATTGAGGAATGAAAAAGTATTCACGTGCTTTTCATGCGCTTTGGATTGGTGAAATGATCTCCGCATTTGGTGGAGCTGCAGGTGGAATCATCAATGGGTTGGTTTTATATGAAGTCACAGGATCTCGAGAATGGATGGGTGCTCTCTGGCTTGTTTATTTTATACCTTCTCTTCTACTACAGGGGATTAGTGCACCTTTTTTAAACTTTGTTAGAAAAGAAATGATCCTACGTCGCTCACAGCTCATCCGCTTTGGTGCGTATTTACTTCCGCTCTTTGGTTATCTAATAAACATCGAGTGGGTGGTTATTGCATCCTTAATTGCTTTACAATGTCTTTTAGGTTTAATCCAACCGATATATGCGAGTTTATCATTCGCTCTTTTACCAGATCTTTGTGAAGATAAAGACCTTGTAGAGGCAAACGGACTGTTAGATGGGACATTACGTCTGATGGGCTTTCTTGCACCAGGTGTCACATCACTCTTATTACTCTTTTCATCTATACCGGTTATTTATGGTGTTTCTTCTATACTGTTTTTAATGAGTTATTTATCACTTAGGAACCTTCCAAAGATTTCAATATCAAAGAACACTCCTATATGGTCAAAACGATTCTGGTGGGATGAACTAAAGTCTGGTTACGAAGCTTTCTTTCGATTTCCCCAACTGATGAAACTTACTTTTCTATCCTCAATTGTGCAATTTGCTGTTGGTGCAACGATGGTGCTTAGTGTACCATTTATTCGAAAAGAACTGCATGGTGACTATTGGGAGTATGCCATTTTTGCAGGAGCTTTTCCACTTGGTTATGTGCTAGGGATGATTCTATTAACCAAATTACCAAAATCGAATGTCATGATGTATATAGGTTTAATTGGCGGCGGGCTTTCCTTCAGTTTGTTGTTATTTGTTGATTCAATTCCGCTAGCCTGGTGCTGTGAACTATTTGGAGGGCTTCTCTTTCCATTTTTCAATGCCCAGAGTTCAGCTGTTTTTCAGCGAGAAGCACCTCGGTATCGATTAAGTCAGCTAAGTGCTGTAAGACTTCTATTCTTAAGACTGACGATGCCTTTAGGAATTTTATTTGCGTCAATACCATCTATGTTTCAAGCAAGTGAACTTTATGGACTTGTAGGAATCATGATCGTTATCTTTGGTATCGTATTTTTGATGTTATCTTTTTCACCAACAAGTATCAAAGGTCATTCATCGCATTCTGTCAGCAAATAGTACCTTATAAAAAAGCCACTTACGCTATTTATGGTAAGTGGCTTTTTGTTACACAGCACTAATTAAACTGAATGGTCTTCTTAACAATTGTCAATTCGTCAATGTAATCGCGATCAGGTTCATATCCGATTCCTGGCTTCTCAGGTACTTGGATGTTACCCTTGTTCATTTCAACTTCCGGTTTAATGATATCTCGCTTCCAATAATGAGATGATGGAGCCGTATCTCCAGGAAGTGAAAAGTTGCTTAATGATGTGATCGCAATATTATGAGCTCGTCCAATTCCAGCTTCAAGCATTCCTCCACACCACATCGGGATATGATGCTCTACGCAAAGATCATGAATTTTCTTTGATTCAGTCAGTCCACCGACTCGCCCTACTTTAAGGTTAATGACTTTACAACTACCGAGTTCAATGGCCTTTCTAGCATCTTCTAAACTATGAATGCTCTCGTCTAAGCAAATCGGTGTGTTTAGCTGAGACTGTAGCTTCGCATGGTCAATAATGTCGTCATGGGCGAGCGGTTGCTCAATCATCATTAAATCAAACTGATCGAGCTTCTTCAGATGGTCAATGTCCTGTAACGTATAAGCACAGTTCGCATCTGCCATCAGTGGAATAGATGGAAAGTGCTGACGTATCAGTTTGATGATTTCAACATCCCAACCAGGCATGATTTTTACTTTTATTCGCTTATACCCCTCTTTTAAGTAATCTTCAATTTGCTTTAAAATGTTATCTGGTGACGATTGAATGCCTACACTAACCCCGACTTCTATATTCTTTTTCACTCCACCAAGTGCTTTTGCGAGTGGCATGTGATTTATCTTCGCATAAAGATCCCATATCGCACATTCGATCGCTGCTTTTGCGTTATAGTTACCGCGAATTTTCTTAAAACATTCTGATACTTCATCTGGATGGTTTAACTCTTCACCAGAAAGAAGTGGAATTAAATGATCGATCATCATATGCCAATTGGTTTGAACGGTTTCTTCGTTATAAATAGGTTCCATTATGGCTACCGATTCTCCCCAACCTGAATGTCCAGATGTCGTGGTGGCTTCAACTAAAATAATATCTTTATCCCGCTCGGTTCCAACGCTTGTCGTAAAAGGATGTAAAAGGTCCATTTTGATGTGTCTTAAGATGATGCTGTTAATTTTCATTTGAATCACCTTTTTCTAAGAGGTATAAATATAGATTGGGATTGCCTTCACTTTTTACTAAATCCGTTACATTCCATCCCTGCTCAAGGTAATGCGTAAACACGATCCCTGTTTGCTCCCTCCACGCTTTTGCAAGTGGGAGGTTTGCTTTTTTTATCTCTTGAAAGTTCCCAGGTACAGGTACATACATTTTCTTTGTAGTGATGGAAAGATCTACTTTTTCAGGTTGGTAAAAGCGAGTCTCACCGCCACCTGTGATCAGAGCATGAGGAAGGATTAGTTCTGACTCCCGCATGCCCTTATGGTCCTTCGTGTGCCACTCAACTAAAAAACGGTCAGTCGGTATTCCGGCGTTCAAGTTATCATTCATTAGGCCATACACGTTAGGAAGATACGACTTTACAACGGCCCCTAGCTTATTTAAATTCAGCGATCCGTTCACCGTTTCTAATGGATCATACGTCCACGTAATGAAATCGTAGCCCATACTAGCGGCTGTTTTTCTTTGTTCCATCTTTAATTTCTCGCCAATCCCTCTTTTACGAAAATCGGGATGGATTCCTAAACTCTGAGAAACGAGATAGACCTTCTTGCCATCATATCCTGGAAAGCTATATTGAAAAGCGATGAGTTGTTCTTCATAAAAAGCTCCTAAAATAAATCCGCCATTTTTCACGACTGCCATGCTTTGATTGACCGGAACGGAGTCATCAAAACTCCATACAATTGTTTCTAAACGTCTAACTTCTTCAAGTTCTTCCACAGAATGAAGGGTACGAATCATAAGTGGTTGTGTCTTCATTTTGCTACCTTCTTTCTAGCCAGTTCTGTTGATCAGCTTCTAAAAGTAATTGGATTAGAATCTTCGTTCCATCCATTAAGGCTTCCTTGTTAAAATGCATGTTCGGATGATGCAATCCAGGCAGTAGGTTACAACCTAGTCCAATCATAGTTGAAGCGACTGAAGGGTGTTTCAACGAATAGAAATGAAAATCTTCCGCTCCTGGTGATGCGCATTCTGATACAACGTTTTCGCGACCTAAAGTGGCGCTTATTGCTTTTGTCGCAAGGTCAATGGCTAGTGCATGTTTCACAGCGGCAGGGGAAAATTCGGCAGCGGTGGAAGTGATTTCTGTTTTCGTTAACTCGCCCACTTTTGTAATGACGTGATTCGTTTGCTCAATAAGTTGTGTCATCGTCTCGTTTGATCTTGCTCTTAGGTCCAGTGTGAACCGAGCTTTCGATGGTATTGAATTGGCAGCTTCACCGCCATGAAGTTCAGTGATTTTCACCGAATAAGCATCTGGTACGTCTAAACGGATTTGTTTTAGAGCTTGAATTATAGCCGCGGCTGCTTCGAGTGGGTTATTACCCTTTTCTGGCCGAGCAGCGTGAGAAGGTACACCTTTAATCCATCCCTTTATACTCGTTGTTGATCCATGAGAAATAACAGGCGCTGCTTTTCCTAAAGGGATTTCCATCGCCGGACGTAAGTGAATACCTCCGAGAAAGACAACATCTTTTAGCACCTGCTCCTCGATCATTTTCAATGCCCCTTCAGCCGTTTCTTCCGCTGGTTGAAAAATAAACCGAATGGTGTGCTTCATAGGTTGGTTGATAAGGGAGAGCGCAGCAAATAACACCATCGTACTATGTGCGTCATGCCCACATGAATGGTTCGGCTTCACAATGCCCTCCACTTCTTGAATTAATGCATCCATATCGGCACGAAGCGCAATGACTTGAGCGCTCTTTCGATTAAACTCTGCAACAAAGCCAAAGTGTCCTTCAAAGGTGTGGATTTGATATCCAGCGCGTGATAACTTTTCTTTTAAATATTGCGCTGTTTTCTTTTCCTGCCAACTTGCTTCAGCCAGTTGATGCAGTTCTTCATAGGTTTTAAAGATTTCATCATGATGCTCATCTATAAAATCCACTAGAATGCTCCTTTCTATTAAAAGATGACGTGTGCGATACCAACAACGATCGGCAAAGTAATGCATGTACGAATGAGAAAAATAATGATCAAATCGAAAATGCTAATCGGAAGTTTCGAACCAAGAAGCAATCCACCCATCTCTGACATGTAAATTAATTGCGTAACCGAAACACAAGCGATGATAAAGCGAGTTAATTCACTTTCTATGCCGCTACCAATTACAGCAGGCAGAAACATATCGGCAAATCCAACAACCATGGTTTGGGCTGCTTCACTTGCTTCAGGAACGTTCATTAGCGTTAGAATAGGCTCAAAGGGCTTTCCTAAATAAGTAAAGAAAGGCGTGAATTCTGCCGTAATTAACGCGATCGTACCAATCGCCATAACAATCGGTAAAACGCCTAACCACATGTCTAAAACGTTTTGCGTTCCTTCTTTTACTACGCTTAACGGTCCTTTGTTCTTTTGAGCTTTTGAAACAGCTTGTTCAAACCCCCACTTGGCTGATGAAATGTTTTTTGGAATTCCTGTTTCTTTCTTCAATTCTGTTTGCTCATACCCTTTGTTTGATTTCCGAGACAATGGCGGTATGCGTGGCATAATAAGAGCTGCTGCTAGACCAGCAATAATGATTGTTGCGTAGTATTGGAGAAAATATTGTTCTAAATTTAAATAAGTAATAATGACAATCGTAAATGTAATCGAAACAACTGAAAAAGTAGTCGCAATGACAGCTGCTTCTCGTTTTGTGTAATATCCTTCTTCATATTGCTTGGTTGTCAGAAGGACACCGATCGTCCCGTCACCTACCCATGAAGCAAGGCAATCAAGCGATGATCGACCTGGTAATGTGAAGAGCGGTCTCATGATTTTAATAAGTAGTGCTCCAAAAAACTCAAGTAGTCCGAAATTTAAAAGAAGTGGTAGTAATAGACCCGCTAGTAAAAACGTTGAAAATAGTATTGGAATTAAATCATAGATTAAAAGTCCACCAGTGTTTTCAGAGTGAATCATTTCAGGTCCTAGCTTAAAAAGCGTCATTCCGGCAAGCATTGTTCCGAGTAATCGAGCGATTAACCAGAAAGGACTGACGTGAAGTAAAGTATGTAAACCGGTTCTTTTCGTTATAAATGATGGATTCATTGTTATAGCAATAAACGAACCGATTGTCGAAGCACCCATGATAAATACGGTTATGGCCGGGATAAGTGTACCGATGGAATCATTGATAAATCCAGCCAAAAACGCCACGGGGATGGTGATTCCTCCATCCTGCTTAATAGGAACAATAAACAATAGAATTCCAATCAAGGATGGGATTAAAAACGTTAAAATATCCTTTGTGTCATAAGAAGTAACATTGATGTTTTCTTTTGGTTTAGGCATTCCGTTCATAAACATTCCACCTTTTCCTTATCGTGTTATTCAACAAACCAGCTTTGTTTACTGTAAAGCTGTTCTAACTTTTGTTGACGAAGACTAATACGGTCACTGTCTTTGAAATGTATTCCTTTTAGGATCATTTCCAAAAGACTAATCACTGAGGAAATAGAGTGGTGACCTGACTCCATCTTCTCCTCCGTTGTTAAAGTAAGTGTTGAAAGGGAGCCGATGGGAGATAATTGCCGATTTGTAACGGATATGACAGGAATCAATTGCTGTTGTGACCACGTAGCAAGCTCAACCGCTTCTCTTCGATAACGTGGGAATGAAAACAGAAAGACAATAGAATCTTGAGTGAGATCACAAAGGTCTTCAGGTGAGAAGCCACTTGAATTCGAAAGACTAATCCCCTCCCTTAATTGCTTCAGGTTATAATGTAGCCAGTATGCCGCTCCGTACGAACTTCCAAAGCCAGCAATGTAAACAGATTTTGCTTTAATGAGACAATCAATCACCTTCCAGATCTCGTCTTTGTCTATTTGGGTTAACAATTGCTGTAGGACAGCCGTTTCTTCCTTTACAATATCGTTAAAAAGGGTGTGTTCAGTTACTTCCTGTACATCTGAAGAATTTCCTAGTTGTTTGGTTCTATTTTTTCCTAACCAATGAGTTCGAACGGATTCCTGCATTTCAGAATATCCTTTAAATCCAAGTGCATATGAGAAGCGAATGACAGTCGTTTCACTGACTCCCACTTTCCTTCCCATTTGAAAAGCGGTCAACAATGCTCCTTCCTCATGATTTTGGGTGAGCCACTCTGCAACTTTTTTTTGACCGGTAGATAGGGAAGGATAATGCTGTTTAATCATTTGAGTAATGGAAAGCTGGTTCATAGCTGCTCCTTTCGTGCGTTTACGAAGTTAATACTTCTTTTCGTTTATTATAATGAATGATTCCCTTCATTTCTAGTTCTTTTTCAATTATTCTGAAATTTTATCATCATTTTAGTGATGGATTTAACGAAAAAAACACCATCAAATGAATGATGATGTTCAGATAAAATTCTAGTAAAAACAGCCAGTCTTCTTATGCTTCGTTCTTTTCCATTACTGCAAAATAATGTTCCTCAGGATCTGCAAAGTTAAAAACGCGTCCTGAAGGCATCGACACAATTTCCCCAACGGTTATCCTTTTACTCTTAAAACTTTCGTATAAACGATCTAAATCGTTCGTGTAAAACATGAGGGATGGTGTACCGAGATTTAGCTCAGGCTCCATCTTCGCTATAAACGCTTTATCATGAAGGACAAGGCTTGTTGCTCCTTCCAGAGTTGGCGCTATCTCGATCCATCTCATTCCCCCGCTATTGTTTTCCTCTGCAATATGATGAAATCCAACCTTTTCTGTCCAAAATGCTAATGCTTCATCCTGGTTATCAACGTATAGCATAATTTGACCGATTTGATTAATCATTTCAACACTCCTTTTCATTTATTGCGATTACATTCAATTTATTTATTCTACACAGAGACTCGCTAACCTTTTGTAAAATGAAAAAGGAACGGTTTCCCGTCCCTTAGACCATCTATTTTGCTTTTTGAATGATCTCGTCAATAATCCCATACTCTTTTGCTTCTTGAGCGCTCATAAAATAATCTCTGTCAGTGTCTAGTGCTACTTTATTAAGAGATTGTTTGGTTTTCTCTGCGATGATGTGATTAATATGCTGTCTTAGTTTAAGAATGCGCTTGGCGGAGATTTCTAAATCAGTTGCTTGGCCACGGGCCCCGCCTAAAGGCTGATGAATCATGATTTCGCTATTTGGCAGAGCATATCGTTTTCCTTTTGTACCTGCAAGTAATAACATTGCTCCAAACGAAGCAGCCATTCCAGTACAAATGGTTTTTACATCTGGCGTAATATAGTGCATCGTATCAAAAATCGCAAATCCTGCTGACGTGGATCCACCTGGACTATTAATATAGAGTGAAATATCTTTGTCAGGAGCATCTGCTGCTAAAAATAATAGTTGTGCCACGATGCTGTTTGCCATCGCGTCATTAATTTCATCACTAACCATAATGATCCGATCCTTTAACAACCTTGAGTAAATGTCGTACGATCGCTCTCCTCGACTAGATTGTTCGATCACATAAGGTATATTCACAACATTTCCTCCCTAATCGCGTTTATTATGCAGCTAGTGAGAGGACGCTAGGAGGTGAAGCATACGTTGTTTTAAATGATGAAACCTTAGGATTGAGAAGGATTGGAAGCATTTTAATTAGCTCACTTGGATTCTGTGTATGAATGGAATGAACGATAGTGTGTAGAAGCGATTCATGCATATTTTCATACCAAAAAGAATTCATTTCTGTATCAGGTAATTTTCTCACCTTTATGCGGCTTCTGCTTAACAATGCCTTAACGCCGGTATCTGACATATTAAGAAGAACGGCAATTTCGGAAATTTTGTATTGAAAGGCTTCTTTCAATACAAAAGTAATAAACTGTTTTGGCGTTAGTTGTTTTAAAAGCTTTTCTAGCCATTCGGAGCAACATTCTTTGTCAGCGGTTGCATCATCTTGCAAGTCAATTTCAGAAAATAGATTTTCTTTGTCACGCTTTCGAATGCGATCAACCCATTGATGATAGGCCATCTTTTTCAAGAGGGCATTACTCCACTTTTCATTTCGGTAGTGTTTTAATGCTTTATAAATCGTCTCCTGAGCAATCTCTTCTCCATCCCACTTGTTCTGAGTCAGATGGTAGCAATAATGATAAAGCTTAGTAATCATTTCTTCCAGTTGCTTCTGATCGCAATATTCATCATCGATCTCCGTATGCATCTACATCACTCCTTATGTCCTCTCACTGCTTTAACGGATCAGATTCGGAAAAAGATATGGGCGACTCGATCTATTTAGAGAATATGCGAGAAATGCATTTTCTTAATCATAAATGTTTTCATCATTACAATCACGGATTGTCTCTTAAAGAAGTGCTCATACTTGAAAAGCACTACGAGGAAATATCGTTTCTTCTAGGATGGTGAGACGAAGTCGGTTTAATAGTTAAAGAAAAGCACCCCCATTTGGGAGTGCTCTACTTATCGTAAATCGTCTTTTATAGCATTTGTGAATTCTGCGATCGCATCATTATCGATTCCTTGAGCGGATGCCATTTGCTTCAAGGATTCAGGATCTTGATGTTGAGGCTGTTGAGAATGCGATTGTGCCTGATGTGAGGAATTTTGCTGTGAATGCTGCTGCATGCCACCAAAACCGCCGTTTTGCATACGATTGGTAAGGGCATAGGCTGCCGCTCCACCAAGTGCACTTAATGCCATAACCGTAGCGGTTTTACCTTTTCCTTTCTGGTTGTTGCGCTTTTTATAATTCACTTCATAATCACTTCCTTAGGTAAAAGTTAAAAGACGTGTTTCTAACGTTAGTCATTAGCTACACTGATTAGTTTAATTCAACTTTCACCTAATATACTGGTTCGTTTTCCCAAATGGACTTCACTATGCTATTTGAAAATTATTGTTGTATGTAAAGCATTGATACTGAAAATGTGAACAAACTACAATTGACTATTTGCGTTAGGATGATTAGAATTTTTTCCATTTGTATCCTACACCCCAAATGGTCACCAAAAACTCATCGATAGTAAAGTTAACCGCTCTACACTTATCACGCAAATTTCGTATATGTGAATCAATTGTACGTCCTTCAGTGTTTGATTCATATCCCCAAATCAGCTGAATCAGGTGCTCTCGGCTAAATACCTTTTCCGGGTTTTTTAAGAATAGGCCGAGCAACTTAAATTCAATGGGAGTCATAGGAATAGGCACACTATAATATGATACGAGATGTTTGTCTGCATCCCATGTTAGTCCTTTGAAGATCACTTGATGTTGATTGACTGGTTTTAGGCGTCGAGCCAAAGCTTCCATTCTAGCAAGGAGAACACGCTCGTCAAATGGTTTTGTGATGTAATCATCTGCGCCTAACTTGAATCCTTTAACAATATCTTCATTTTGCTCTCTTGCTGTTAACATGATAATTGGCACCTCTGATTTACTTCGGATTTCTTCACACGTTGCAAAGCCGTCCATGTTGGGCATCATTATATCTAACAAAACGAGATCTATTTTGTATTCAGTCAATCTATGTAGTGCTTCTATTCCTGTATAGGCTTCATAAATGGTGTACCCATGTGGTTTCAAATAAAGAGAAATTAGCTCTACCATCCGCTCTTCATCGTCTACAATCAGCACATTTTTCACGTTATTCAACTCCTAACAAAACAATAGTGATCGTTGTCCCTTTTCCTTTTTGACTTTCCGCCTTTATACTACCTCCATGCTTCTCGATAATTTCTTTAGCGATAGCAAGACCAAGTCCCGAACCTCCGTACTTTCTTGAACGTGACTTATCAACCCGATAGAGACGTTCAAAAATGAAAGGTAAATCCTTCTCAGGAATTCCTTCTCCCTCATCAATTACTCTAACAATCACGTCGCTTTGAAAAGAGTGAGCTTCGATAAGTACGGTTTTTCCTGACTCACTATTATGCAAAGCATTGTCCAAAAGGTTTAAAATCACTTGAGAAAATCTTATAGAATCAATATCGAGATGGATTTTATTGTGACAGGAGACAATAAGATCAATCCCCTTATCCTCAAAAGCAGGGCTTACTTTCTCTCTTACCTGATGAATTAACGAACACAATTCGACTTCGTCTCGATTAATCACAAATCCTTGCTGGTCCATTTTTGCCATATCAAACAAATCTCGAACGAGAGAAGTTAAGTTCTCTGATTCTTCTTTAATAATTGAAAGGTAAGTATTTCTCTCTGTAGAAGATAACTCTTCTCGTTGAGCGATGTCTGCGTAACCATTCAAATAAGTTAACGGTGTTCTTAGTTCATGAGCAATATTCGCTAAAAAATCACTACGATCATTTTTTAATCGGAGCAAATCATCTGATAAGCTTTGAATCCCTTTCGCTAATTCACCTAATTCGTCGTTTCGATCGACTTTTAAGGAGACATTATGATCCCCTGTGCTCATTTGCTGCGTAGCTACTTTCATCTCAATCAATGGACGTGTAATCATCCTTGAAAGATAAATAATTGTAATAACGGTGAGGAAGAGTGCGAGACCACTAATGATCAAAAATTGGGTTGTTAAATGATCACGTACTTCGCGAATACTTTTTGTATCGAGGATCATGTAGACGTTTCCGACAAGCTCATCTTTCACGACGATGGGAGAACCGGTCATAACATAAGGTTTATTCCCCCAATCGCCTTCCACTATATCTCCTGACACTGGAAGAGGAGATGATGAAGAAAGGGTTGTTCTGATCATAGACGTCACAGTATTCGAATGAACGAGAACGCTATTTTTATCATCTGTAATAATTACTTGAGTTTCAGCTTCAGATTCCATTAGAGCAACGTGTTCCATTGTTTCACGATCGAAATGTTTTTCTAGGACATCTCTATGACTGTTTCCCCGCGCTAGAAGGGCATCAGTTTCAGCCATGATCCGCTCATTTAAAAAGCCGAAGTATAGTACCAGAAACAAAATCCCCTCAAGGAGTAAGATGCTTGTAAGAAAAAACAGACCTAATTTTGTTGCTAATTTACTTTTTCTCTTCAATCTCATTTCTCTCTCCTTATCTTCAGCTATTCTATCAGCATTATATCGAGAAAGTGTGCAGCTTGTCTGCTTTGTTTCAAGATGAACAAAATTGGTGATAAAAAAAGAAGCCTGCTAATGATTCAACAGACTTCTTAACGCATTCTACAATTATGCTGCTAATTTCTTACACTCTTCCGCACATTTAAAACATGACTCTGCACAATCCTGACAGTGTTTGTGATCGTGCTTTTTACACTCGTTTCCACATGCCTCACAAATGGTAGCACATGCTTGAGCAAGTTCAGAGGCAAATGGGGTTCCTCTTACAAGGGCTTGTTCGAGAAATCCACAGATATCCGCACATTCTCTGTCCAAACGAATACACTCAGCCATCATTTTTACATCTTCTTCTTTTAAACAAGCGTCATAGCAGTGATTGCATGCCGTCATACATTCGTGGAGTGTTTGAATCATTGAACCGTACTTTTCATGTGACATGATTAAATTCCTCCTTCATAATGTAATACACTGTCATATTTTCCTATTTACTTGATAATAAACGTGAAAACGAAATAAAGTTGTTAAAATGTAAATTTCATAAATTCTGCACAAATTCTGGATAATTTGAGGGAACTGTTGAAAGTTTAAGGAGGAGACATGATGTCGCAATTAGTTTATTTTACCCTCATCGATTAAAGTGACCCAAGATTCCCCGCCATCTTTTGTTAGATAGAGACTACCATCAGATGTATGAAAAGAAATCTCATTTTCATTTTGTGGATTCACCGCGAGATAATCAATCGCCATTTTTATTTTGTTCGGCATAGAAATGGGCGTTTCTTCTCCGTTCTTAAGGGACACAAGTTGGCTAGCTGCACCCTGTTTGGCGAAGATGATACGGTCTTTAAGAAAGACCATTGAAGTGATAGGACTGCCCTCTGTAATTGGTGTAAACGACTCTCCTTGATCTTCTGAAAGGTAAAGTCCATTTGGCGAAGTTATGGCTACGACGCTAGCATCACTAGGGTGAGCGAAAATCCCATTAATTTGATCGGGAGTCCCCTTTAATTTTACTTGATTCCAATCACTTGCATCCTCACTATAATAAACACCTATGTCCATTTCGCTGTTCTTCTGTTGATTTACGGCATAAATGCTGTGCGTTTCATAGCCTACCGCTAAATAGTGAAAATCAGATTCTCCTTGAAAACCTAGCTGCTCAAGCGTCTTTCCTCGATCAGTACTTTTGATTAATCCGAGCGGATTTGGTAAATCGGATTCTTCGCCAGGGTGTCCACTACTATAAAAACCATCAGACGTAGCTTGGAAGCCCATATAGTCATTGTTGTTTGCTTTAGCTTCATACCAGGTTCCATCAAGATAAATCAGCGGTCCAAGATGAGTCGCTACGAATAATTCATGTTGATTGCCAGGATACCCGATTCCATGAACATGGTTAATTTGCTTGCGTGAAGTCGGTTTATAAAAGCTTGATTCTGATAACGATGCCGTTTCTTTTTCTTTCTTTTGGGTTTCCTTTACCGCATCTTTGTTTTCAACTGGTTTTGAGTTTTCTTCCTGACATCCTGCAAGAATGAGAAGCAGTGCCACGAAAATTATTATCCAATGTTTCTTCAAAACAATTCATCCTTTATGTGTTGTCTTATTCATTCGCCATTACGCAGCGTCTGTAAACTTTATTGCTCAATAGGAGATAATTCATCTTCCGTTACCCATTTATGATTGGTTACCTCTTCGCCTCCAGTTGTCGGCATATAGTCTATCATATAAACAGTAGTTTGGTTGGCTGAATCAATTGTTGCATTTGCTCCTTCCATTCCTTTCATATGGGAAGCATTAAGCGTTACTTCTGTACCGGGTGTTAAAGGCGCGTTATCAGGTTGATCAAGTTCCTCGTGGATCACCCATTTGTGATTCTCTACAAGTTCTCCACCATTCGTAGGCATATAGGAAACAACATATGAGGTAGTTTCAAAAGCTCCTGAGATCGTGGCTTCTGCACCTTTCATTCCTTTCATATGATCTGTTTCAATGATTGCTTTACTGCTTTTTGGATATGTAGGATTTTCAGCCCTTTTTAACCCTTCAGGTACTTCTGAAGAGCCGGAGTGTTCCATCTCTTCCATGTGATTCTCGGAGTTTGCTGAAGAGTTAGAAGTCGATTGATTGTTTTCGGACTCCTGATTTATGCCCTCGTTATTGTTCCCGCATGCTGCTAGAATAAGTGATAGTGATAACCCTAATCCTAAAATAACTTTTTTTGTGTTCATAAATACCCTCCTATGATTGGTTTCATTTACCATCAAAGACTACTTTATCTGGAAATTGTGCACTTATCGTGCAGATTTAATTTGTTCACAGGATGATCAAAAGTTGTCTATCTTAAATAAATCACAAAAAACCAGCCGCTCAATTGAGTGGCTGGCTTCTCTTTATGCTTGCTCAGGTGGTTCGCCAATAACGCGTACTTCACGTTCAAGCTCGACATCAAATTTTTCTTTTACTGTTCTTTGAACGTGATGAATCACATCCAAATAGTCTGTTGCAGTAGCATTATCGATATTTACAATAAATCCAGCATGCTTTTTAGAAACTTCGGCCCCACCGATTCGTGTACCTTGGAGTTCAGAGTCCTGAATTAATTTACCTGCAAATAGTCCAGGAGGACGCTTAAATACACTACCACAAGAAGGGTATTCTAGCGGCTGTTTTGTTTCACGCTTCTCAGTTAGGTCATCCATGATCGCTTTAATTTCATTATAGTCGCCATCTTTTAGAGCGAAGGTTGCTTCTAAAACAAGCAAACCTTTTTCATCTACGTTACTGTGACGATAAGATAAATCAAGTTCATCAGCGGTTAATTTAATTAACTTTCCTTCTTTCGTTACAGCGAGAACACTTTCGAGACAGTCAGCTATCTCTCCACCGTATGCTCCTGCGTTCATATAAACAGCTCCACCAACAGACCCTGGTATACCACATGCAAACTCAAGACCGCTAAGTTTGCCGTCACGCGCAAATTCAGATGCATCAATAATTCGAGCGCCTGCTTGAGCAATTACCTTTTTGTCTTCTTTATCAATCGATTTTAAAGAAGATAGATTCAAAACAATACCGCGAATACCACCATCTTGAATGATTACATTCGAACCTTTCCCGAGTATCGTTAAAGGATAGTTTTTTTGATAAGCATATTCTACCGCTGCTCTTGCATCTTCAATTGTGTTAGGGAAAACAAGAACATCTGCACATCCACCCATCTTAGTATAGGTGTGGGCATTTAAAGGCTCATTTATTTTCAATTCCGCTTCTGGCAAAATCGAGCGGAGTTCATTTATTACATTTTGATTATCCATAGGCTACCTCGCTTATAAAACAAGTTCTTTTTGTTATGATTTCATTAGAGTTTCGTTGTGTCACATATTCAAACACATTTAAAATAATAACACAACTGATGTCTGAATATGATCATTTTGACAAAAGAAGCTACTATTTTCAAATGAATCTTACGCTAAAGATATGAAAAGCAAGATTTTTCATTGCGAAAAGCTGCTTTTATAACAAAAATCGGGCCGGGATCAATCGTAAAATGTATTGATGTTTTATTACATGCAGACATATCTGTATTGGTGCCATTTTCACTTTCTTTTTATCGTTATTGCCAATACGTTACAGGCGTATTCTTATTGCAGTAAAAAACGGAGAGGTTTCCCGCTCCGTTTTGTCATCATCTATGCCTTTTGTCGATATGCCGTATTGTTTTTCTTTAACGATTCATCTGATCCAAACAGAAAATGTTTCTCCATATTTGGAGAGTAAATAGAATTCACCGCTGTTCTACCTACTGTTTCAGCGACTTCTCTCAACATACTTGGAGAAGCACCACAACATAGTCCAAAATAATTTACCCCGACACTTTTTGCTTCTTTTGCCCATTCTGCTAGTTCATAACGGTTGCAATAAAGTGGATCGAGAGAGGTTGGAAAGGTTGTCTCTGTTGGCAATGTACAGGCACATCCGCCATCAGGTAAGTTAAAAAATGTTGGATGTTCTTCTGTTGTTCGATATGGAATTGGAAGTGCGCCAACATATCCAGTAACAGACTGCCTAATTTTCTCGATGTATGGCTGCATTGTAGCAGGTCCTCGAAAACAGTTCATTCCAACAATTAGCGCTCCATGTTCTTCTAACAACCGGCAAGCTTCCTCAACGGTATAGCCGTCTCTTAAAATATTTTCACTCATAAGTCCAAGTGTAATAACTGCTGGGAGATCTTGTTTTTGAATTTCTTCTAAGGCTATTTTCGCTTCTTCGTAATAATAAAATGTTTCCCCATTAATGAAATCAACGCCTTCTTCTTTACTCCACTTCACCATTTCAGCAAACATGGAACGAATTTGTTCTTTGCTGTTTTCATCTTCAGGGTCAAATAGATTTGTGTTTGATATATTCCCTGCTACAAGAGCTTCTTCTTCAGGATGTTCTTTTGCTACTTCTTTTGCAAGACGGATGGCTTGTCGATTAAGGGGTTCGAGCAAGTCTTCTTTTCCGATAATCCTCATTTTTTCTCGGTGGCCATTATACGTAAAAGCAAGTACTACGTCAGAGCCTGCTAGCATATAGTCACGATAGGTTTGTTTAAGAGCATCAGGGTTATCTAAGGCAACTTCTGGCACGAATGATCCTGCTTGGAGATAACCACGTCGCTCTAATTCAAACAGATAACCTTCTCCGCAAATGACTGGGCCATCTTGCAGTCGTTGTTCAAGTGTTCTTTTCATGTGTAACAGCTCCTTATTCTCTGTAAAATAAAAAATCCCTCTTCTTAAAAAATAAGAAGAGGGATTGCTAACAGAATCCTCCTCTTATCTTCCAGATGAAACCATCTGTAGGATTTGGCACCAGCTTCAACTGAAGTTGAAAGGTTGCCGGGCATCATAGGGCCTATTCCCTCCGCCACTCTTGATAAGAGTATTGATTTAATTTTTGAACATGTTTGAAATTATAGACCTGGTATATTGAAATGTCAATGCTTTATCTGATAATTATGAAATGTCAGGATCATTGTCCGCTTTTTAATCGATAGATGCGATCTTCACGTCCAATGGGCTCAACAGACATGGATCCAGCAGACACATAAGAATCGAGATACGTGCAAACTGCATAGTAAATTTTCGGTTTCTTTGTCGAGTAGCGCTTGTCTTGAACTTTTCCTTCTTTGATTAAGAGCTCGCAAATCATTAAGGCACTCTCTGTACCATTTTGAATATAGCCGTCTACCTCTTCCTGGGTTGTAAACGAAAGGTCTCCCACAAAATATGTTTCTTTCGGTTTCTTACTTGTTATTTCTGGTAAAGGTTCTTGCGCTTCTTCAGCGAACAAATCAAAAGAGCCTTGTAACTCATCTTGAGGTAGAGTTTCTTTAGGTTTCAAGTCTTCTTTTTTCTGTGTTGGGATATCTAAAGCCTCTAACGTATTACTACCTCTTTGTAAGGCTTCTTTTTCTTCACGATAAATTCTGATTAAACTGTTTAGCCGTTTTTCTTGTCGATCAAGTAACGGAAGTTGTAAGGATAGTGGCTCTTCAATATCGGCTGGTAGCTTCAAACCTTCAGGGATGTCATATGTAGGTGAGCCGTTTTGCATTTTTAATAAGAGTTCATCTAACTCATAATCAATTTTTGTAAAACCTTGTACAACTTCTTTTACGATGGTACCTGGTAAGCCAGTGTGTTCTTCGAAATGATTAATACCAAAACGACGCACTTCACCTGTTTTTACATGTCGAACAATATATTGATAACGTAATACACGACCACATTCGCATTTTAGATCTTCTGAGACAGCGCCTGCATCCAGGTAATCGTCTAGTATCCAATCGTCAAGCAACATTCCAATTTCCTCATCAGTAGCTCCGTTTGGAATCATTCTTCCTTTACTTTGAGCAATCACATTCGCAAATGCTGTTTTTTTACCTCGTTTAAGAATATTCATAAGATAGGTTTGTTGGTCAAATGTAAGATCTTGCAGTAATTGATCTCTCTCAGAGTTCGTAAGGCTCTTTGTCATATAAATCCCTCTCTATGCAATAGTAACGCCATTATAACAGGTATTGCTGTTATAATGACCCGATCAACTTAATTCTTATAAGAAAAGCCAATCCTGAAAACGAATTGGCGATTTGTTATTTTCTTTCAGACATAAATGATAAAGATCCTCTGGCACCAACTACAACTCTTTTGGAAACAACTTTTCCGCCTTCATCGTATAAAAGATAGAGTTTTCCTTCTATCACTTCTCCTTTTACAAAAGAAGCTGATGGGTATAGGTCCTTTAAATCATCGATTTGGTATACTTTTACCCGTTCTCTAGTTTGATCGAACACTTCAAGCTTAGTAATTTGATTATTTTCTTTAAATATATAAATATCGTTATATCCAGACTTTATGCTTGTATCTTCGCCCATTAACTCAAAAGGAAGGCTTTGACGTTGATAATCCGTGTATAGTCCAGATCCAATCCAGATGCATAGTAAACTAAAAACAATCATTAACCCTTTCATATTTTGTCTCCTTACGCACAAGTTGAACTTAAGCTAGCTTGTTTTCAGTGTATGCATTAAAAAATGGTTGGTGTGATTACCTTTGCATATAAAAAGACGCCACCATTTATGGTGAGCGTCTTTTTATTCGTGCTATTTTCCTGCATTTTCTAGTTTTTTCACTTGCTTACTACGAAGCTGACCGCAAGCTGCATCAATGTCTGTGCCGTTCTCATGACGGATCACGCAGTTAATGCCGTTCTTCTTAAGCGTATCATAGAACGCAAGAATCGATTCTTTTTCACTACGCTGATAAGAGTGATCATCAACCGGGTTGTATGGAATCAAGTTTACGTATGAAAGATGGCGCTTATCAGCTAGTAGATTGGCGAGTTGTTTCGCTTCTTCTACATGATCATTAACATCTCTCAACATAATATACTCGAACGTAATTCTGCGGTTGGTTTTCTCAAGATAGTAATCAATTGCAGGCATTAGTTTTCCAAGTGGATAAGCTTTGTTGATTTTCATAATTTTGGTTCGAAGCTCATCATTAGGCGCGTGAAGAGAGATCGCAAGGTTCACTTGTAAATCTTCATTCGCAAAATCGTAAATTTGCTTCGCAAGTCCACTTGTAGAAACCGTGATATGGCGAGCGCCAATGCAAAGACCTTTTTGAGAATTAACGATATGAAGGAAGTCCATCATATTATCGTAGTTATCAAATGGTTCCCCAATTCCCATAATAACAATGTGACTTACGCGTTCTTCATTAGCCTTTTCATCAAGGGCGTGCTGAACGTTCATAATTTGCTCAACAATTTCTCCACTTGTAAGGTCACGGCTCTTCTTAAGAAGTCCACTTGCACAGAAGGAACAACCGATATTACAACCTACTTGTGTCGTCACACAGACCGATTGACCGTAATGGAAACGCATGAGTACCGTTTCAATAACGTTTCCATCTTGTAGTTTGAACAAGAACTTAATCGTACCGTCAGAAGATTCCTGCTTAATTTCTTGAGTTAATGTCTGGATAGCAAAATTCTCTTCCAAAAGCTTGATACAGTCTTTATTTACGTTATTCATTTGAGAAAATTCTTTAACACGTTTTTTATAGAGCCAATCCCAAACTTGGGAGGCACGGAATTTTTTGTGACCACGTTCTAGCAACCATTCAGTTAGCTGATCAAACGTTAATCCGTATATCGATTCTTTCATTTATAACCCTCTTTTCAATTCTTAGCCATTCATTCTAATACTACTAGAAGTATAACCAAGTCGCAACCGCTTAGTCTAGAATAGTCACATCATTTGCAGGAATTAGTGAAAAAGAAAACGACCTTCCCATTAGGAAAAGTCGTTTGTTCCTTAGAGTAGCGGAATAAAAACGAGAATAAGAAGATCGAAAAGAATATGCGATAGGAGTGGGACCCAAAAATTTTTTGTTTTTTCATATAGCCATCCCCACGCCATTCCTCCGCCTATTGCTGCTGCTACTAATAAATAGGCATCTGAGTACAGATGGGCTGTCGCATATAAAATGGTTGCAATGAGAATGGTATCTCCTTTTTTATACTGTTTCAATTGTTGCTGAATATACCCTCTCCAATAAATCTCTTCTCCTGGGATGACGATTAGGATAAGACTAATAAAATGCCAAGCTTTAACTGGTTCCACAATATCGTAAAACCGCTCCATGTCTTCAAATAATGAGGGATAAACCCACTTGATTCCTTCTATTCCAATATACGAAATCGCATAAAGCAAGATGGCACTAATCAGGATATAACACCAGTTGCTAATTGTTATTTTTTGAAACGAAAGCGTCCCTGTTTTCACACTTAGAAAAATTAAAATCGCTAGTGTGACTGTAAAAACCGGCCAAAACGTTTCTGGATAGTGAACAAAGCTTAAAAACAAGAGAATATGAGCTAATAAAAGTGTGCTGAGGATTATGATTTTCTGGTTCATGCGTTCGTCATCCTATCTTGTTGGCCATTTTTCTTCATCGTACCCTGAATGTATCGATCGCATGCCAAAATGAACAACCTGGATAGGTTACGATGTGCTAAAAAAGCTAGCGAAATTCGCTAGCTTTATTCTTACTTGCTTTGAGATTTGCATTTTTCTTGAATAACTGTGAGGGCACTTTCTTTATCAGGCTGATCACTTTGGTGCCAGCGAATTTTTCTTCCAAATTCGTCCGCTTTCGCATACGCGTAGATTTTACCTTCGTATTCCGCCACGCTAATTTCCCAATAATACGTCACTTCTGCACCGGTAGGCTGGGTAACGTCAACAGGATAGAAAAAGTAATCGACTTTTTTTAACATAATATCAGCTCCTTCATTATTGATTCAAAGCTATTTTAACAGATTTTCTTTTCCTAGTTTGTTTTAGAGTGTGATGTTTATCACTTAATGTTTAGGTGATTTTAGATAAGCTATATGTGAAAGAGATCACATTAACCTCGTAGAAAAGGTGAGAAAAATGAATGGACTTCAACTTCTTGCGGCATTAACGCCGATTCTTGCGGTATTTATCTTGCTTGTCCTACTTCGTCTTCCGGCTACTACTGCCATGCCAGGAAGCTTACTACTTACTGCAGTCGTTGCTTTTTTCGTTTGGAAAATACCAGTTATACAAATTGTAGCAGCTTCTATGGAAGGGCTGATCATTGCTTTATCGATTATTTGGATTGTATTTGGAGCGATTCTGCTTTTAAATACGTTACGAAACAGTGGAGCAATTGATGCGATTCGAGCGGGATTTATGGGCATATCGATGGACCGTCGGGTTCAACTCATTATTATTGCCTGGTTGTTTGGTGCATTTATTGAAGGAGCAGCAGGGTTTGGGACGCCAGCTGCAATTGGAGCTCCGCTTCTAGTTGCTCTTGGATTCCCTCCCCTTTCCGCCGTTACGATGGCGCTTATTGCAGATAGTAGTCCTGTATCATTCGGAGCGGTTGGAACACCTATTATCGTTGGTGTAGATCAGGGGCTTCGACAGGGACCAGCCATTGCAGATCAAGTAGCAACTTCTATTGGTAGTCAGTCAATGGGAGAGTACCTTCAGGCCATTACTCAAAGTGCTGTCATGATTGATCTTTTTGTCGGCACGTTAATTCCTTTAATCTTAGTAATGATGTTAACGCGCTTTTTCGGTGAAAATCATTCTTGGAAAGAGGGGCTCTCTATATGGAAGTTCGCCTTATTTGCTGGGTTTAGCTTTACGGTACCTGCTTTTATCGTAGCTACTTTTCTAGGACCTGAATTCCCCTCTATTATTGGTGGACTTGTTGGCCTTTCCATCGTGATTCCAGCTGCTAAAAGAGGCTTTCTTCTTCCTGATGAGCCTTGGGATTTCAACCATGTAAACCAAACGAACTTGAAGCCTCACCATTCTCTATCATTAGGTGTAGCCTGGATTCCTTATTTGCTCGTTGCGATTTTATTAGTGCTTACGAGGTTAGATTTCCTTCCGATAAAAGGATGGCTCCGGTCCGTTAAGATAGGCTGGCAAGACATTCTCGGAACGGAGATCAGTACTTCTTTTGAACCTTTGTACTTACCTGGAACTATTTTCATCGTTGTTATAGTCGTTACCATCTTTCTGCATAAAATGACACGAACAGCTGTGAAAAATACAATGATGGATTCCATAAAAACAATGGTTGGGACAGTCGTTGCGCTTGGTACAGCGGTTCCTATGGTTCGGATATTTATCAATTCTGGTATTAATGGTTCTAATCTCATGAGCATGCCAATGGAGCTTGCGACACTTGTTGCGAACGCAGTTGGGGATGCTTGGCCACTTGTTGCCCCGTTCATTGGTGCACTCGGCTCATTTATTTCAGGAAGTGCGACATTTAGCAATATGATGTTCTCACTCTTTCAATTTAGCGTAGCGGATCAGCTCCAAATGAATGAACAACTTGTCCTTTCACTTCAAGTATTAGGTGCTAATGCAGGGAATATGATTTGTGTTTTAAACGTTGTGGCAGCTGCTTCTGTTGTCGGAATGGTCGGGAAAGAAGGAACGATTATTCGGATGACGATGGGGCCAATGTTATTTTATGCGGTTGCTTCTGGCGTACTAGGATGGATTGCGATTATGGTGTTTTAACTTGATACCTAAAAAATAAACAAAAGCCGATGGTGCAGTGTATGCAACATCGGCTCATTTGTTTTTATCCAAGATTTTCAACATCCCAGGTACGTATGGAATAGAATCCATCATCAATCTTCTCTTTTTCATTACGAATCGTTTCAAGTAATTCTTTTGGAAACCGATGCATGGAATCGTGATGGATCTCCACTCCATTATAACCACTATAAACAGGTACAGTAACGATTTGTTTTTCAATCGTATCAAAACAATGTAAACAGAGAAACCCAACGCTTCTCATCCGATAGGTAAACATGATTCGATAACGAGAATCTTCCATCCTCTTCCCTCCTACTAATCAATTCTAGTAATTAGTATGTACAGATAATGCTTGTGACATACGTGTTAATGAGCGGATTATTTTCTATTACAAGACACCCCTGATAGAATTGGAACTGGGTTTTTATAGAAGTAAGAAATCTATTAAAAAGAAAGAAGATGAACGTATGTCTAACCAACCGAAAAAACAATTGAAAGATATTTCATATTCTGTCCTAGATTTAGCGCCTGTTAAAGAAATTGGTGCGATTTCAGATGCTCTTCACCGATCACGAGACTTAGCTCAGCACGTAGAAAAATTAGGCTACAATCGTTTTTGGCTTGCAGAACATCACAATATGCCCTTTATCGCAAGTTCCGCTACGTCAGTCGTCATTGGACATGTGGCTGCAGGAACGTCCACTCTTCGCGTCGGTTCAGGTGGCGTTATGCTTCCGAATCATTCACCACTTGTTATTGCGGAACAATTTGGAACACTAGAATCACTATTCCCAGGCCGAATTGATCTAGGTCTAGGTCGGGCACCAGGTACTGACCAGCGAACTGCATTCGCTTTAAGACGAGGACAAGGATCAATGGGACAAGACTTCCCAGATCTACTCGCTGAACTACGATCTTACTTCGATCCTACATTAAGTCAGGGTACTTCTCCTGTTCGAGCCGTTCCTGGTGAAGGATTAGATATTCCAATTTGGCTACTTGGATCAAGTTTATATAGTGCTCAGCTTGCTGGAGAACTAGGTCTACCTTACTCATTCGCTAGTCATTTCTCACCAAAAAATACAATTAGTGCTTTAGAAACTTATCGAAGTCATTTTAAGCCTTCAAAAGTATTGGATGAGCCTTACGCAATGGTAGGCGTGAACGTAATTGTGGCAGATACCGATGAAGAGGCTAACTTCTTAGCTACAACGCTTCAGCAGCAGTTCCTTAACTTAATTCGTAATCACGAAGCACCGATACAGCCGCCAGTTGAGAAATTGAATGCTAGTGAATATGAATTAGCAGCTCTTCATCAACAGCTCGCCACTTCCATTGTAGGTGGACCGGAAACCGTCGAAAAGAAAATGCAAGAGTTTCTTGATGAGACTCAAGCGGATGAAATGATGGTTATTTCATCAATCTATGATCACGAGAAAAGGAAGAAGTCTTATAAACTTCTTTCTGATATAACGAAGGGGTAAATTAAACCTAACAAAGGCCGGATTCAATGAATCCGGCCTTCTAATGAATGGAATAGTAATAATTAGCAGTTAACTTAGAATAATTGCGCAAAATACGAACGTAAATGTGTTCTTTATCTAGTATTGTTAAGTTTTTCTTTACAACGATTTTGGTGTTGGTATATAATACCATTCATAACCTTATGAACATCATCACTCATATAACCGCAAGAATATGGCTTGCAAGTTTCTACCGGTTCACCGTAAATGATCCGACTATGAGTGAGCAAACTTCTGTGCTAGAAATGCTTCTTTCTGCAGGCCCGAAGGATATTTTGCTCACTCTTTAGTGGGTAAGATGTTCTTCGGGTTTTTGTATTAAAGGAGGATTTAACATGGAAAATTTAAAAAAGAAAATTAAACAGGAAGGTATTGCACTAACTGATAGCGTTTTAAAGGTGGATACTTTTCTAAATCATCAGGTAGACCCTCAATTAATGAAAGAAATTGGAGAAGTGTTTGCGAATCGATTTGCTAATTTAGGGGTGACAAAAGTTGTCACATTGGAATCTTCAGGAATAGCACCAGCAGTATTCACTGCTTTAACATTAAATGTCCCTTTGATTTTTGCTCGAAAGAAAAAGTCGCTTACTCTTAACGAAGATTTATTAACTGCGGTAGTCTACTCTTATACAAAACAAGAGTCCAATACAATCTCTATTTCTAGTAAATTTCTATCTGAGCAGGATCATGTTCTCCTTATCGACGATTTCTTAGCAAACGGACAAGCTGCTGAAGGATTATTGGAAGTTGTTTCTAAAGCTGGAGCTACTACAGCAGGGATTGGAATTCTAATTGAAAAAGCATTTCAGGATGGCGGAAAACGATTACGGGAAAAGGGTTATCGAGTTGAGTCACTTGCTATGATATCCGAATTAGAAGCTGGCAAGGTAACGTTTACTGAAGAGGAGATTATGTATGAATCTATTTAAATACACTTCTCTAGGTATTCAACATGTTCTCGCCATGTATGCGGGTGCTGTTGTTGTTCCTCTAATTGTTGGAGGCGCACTTGGGCTAAGTGGACGTGACCTAACTTATCTTGTTTCAATTGATATCTTTATGTGTGGAATCGCTACTATTTTACAAGTTTGGAAGAACCGTTTCTTTGGCATTGGCTTACCGGTGGTTCTTGGTTGTACGTTTACTGCAGTCGGACCAATGATTGCTATTGGTGGACAATACGGGATAACAGCTATTTATGGAGCTATTTTAGCAGCGGGAATATTTGTTATCCTGATTTCCCCTATGTTTAGTAAATTAATCGCTTTCTTCCCTCCAGTTGTAACCGGATCAGTCGTTACCGTTATTGGGATAACGCTTATTCCTGTTGCAATGGGAAATATGGCAGGTGGAGAAGGTGCTGGAGACTATGGTTCTTTGCAAAACATATCGCTTGCACTAGGGACGCTACTTTTCATTATTGTGTTAACAAAGCTATCACATGGATTTGTTCGATCTATCGCCATATTAATCGGTCTTGTGGTAGGTACGATTGTAGCCAGTTTCATGGGTTTAGTTGATCTAGCTCCTGTTAAAGATGCTTCCTGGTTTCACCTTATTGAACCTCTTCATTTTGGTGTACCAACCTTCGAACTTACAGCAATATTAACAATGATCCTTGTTGTTCTCGTAAGTCTGGTAGAATCTACAGGTGTTTACTTTGCTCTCAGTGACATTTGTGAACAGGAGATTTCAGAGCAAGATGTGAAAAAGGGATACCGTGCTGAAGGTGTTGCAATTGTTCTAGGGGCTTTGTTTAATGCGTTCCCTTATACTACATACTCCCAAAATGTGGGTTTGATCCAGCTTTCAGGTATTAAGAAAAAACAGGTCATCTACCTCGTTGGCGGAATGTTAGTTGTTCTTGGCCTTGTTCCAAAAATTGGAGCCGTGACAACGATTATTCCTGCACCGGTTCTTGGAGCAGCGATGCTTGTCATGTTTGGAATGGTGATGGCATATGGCATAAAAATGCTAACGCGAGTTGATTTTAACTCACAAGAAAACTTATTTATCATAGCCTGTTCTATTGGCATAGGTCTTGGTGTTACAGCTGCCCCTTCCGTGTTCGAACAGCTGCCAGCTAGCATTCAAATTCTTACTGACAATGGAATCGTCGCTGGAAGTGTAATGGCTATTCTGTTAAATCTCGTTTTTCATGCTTCATCTATAAGAAAACCTGAAAAAGAATCATTGATTGAATCAAAAGCTTCATAGTATACAGAAGCACCTGCCATGTAAAGTGGCAGGTGCTTTTGATTATTTAATGGATTTATAAGGGTTATTATCAACGGTAATAGCGGTACTTTTAGAACGATTCGTTGCAATAATATAAATCGCTGCAGCTCCAATAAGGGTGGTGAGTATCGTCCCGAGATTAAATATTCCCTTTTCAGAAGTCCACACAATTGAATAACCGAGTGCACCAGCCATCGTTGCATAATAAACAAATGGGATAAGCGTTTTTCGAATAACGTCCCCTTCTTTACCAACTAGACCTACAACTGCAGAAGCAGCAACTACGTTATGAACGCAGATCATGTTCCCTGCTGCGCCTCCTACAGCTTGTAGAGCGACAATCCACGTTGCATCTACACCTATTTGAGCTCCTACATCATATTGGAATAAGGAAAACATCATGTTACTGACCGTATTGCTACCGGCAATAAATGCGCCAATACCGCCGATGAATGAAGCAAAAAGAGGCCAAAAATCTCCCGTTAAAGCTGCAACACCGTTAGCGAGTTCTAGCGGCATTTTATCAAATCCTGCCCCTCCACCCCCGGAATTTAAGAATACTTGAACCATAGGAACAGTAAAGACGAGTGCAGTTGAAGCAGCTATCATCGTTTTACCAGAGTGTTTCCATGCTCGAACATAAGCAGTCGTATTCATTTGATGAATGACAAAAGTGATTAGTGAGACAAGTATAAAAATCGTGCCTGGTAAGTAAAGTGGTTGAAAGCTCGACGAAATCTCAGTACCGAAAATATTAGGTATTGAAACAGTCCAAGCTTGAAACCAATCAATTAATGGTAGCGCTTTCAATCTGGTTGCTACGAGAAGTAAACCAACTAGAATATATGGTGTCCACGCGCGGACCATCGACATATGTCCACTTTTATGAGCAATATCTTTAATTTCAATGCTTCCTGACCAGGAAGGATCCCAGTTTTCTTTATCATCAAAATCCCATTGTTCATTTGGAGGTGGCATGAGGAATCCTTTTTTCGCTGCTGTGACTACAATAGCAAGTCCAACTAGCCCTCCTATCATCGATGGGAATTCTGGACCTAAGACATTTGCGACTATAACGTATGGAATCGTCATAGCGAAAGCAGCAAACAAAGCGAATTTCCAGACTTTAATGCCTTCCCGGAATGATTTGTTTTTACCAAAGAAACGAGTCATAAGTGCTACAACAAATAAAGGGATAAGTGTACCTACGATAGCATGAAGAATAGCGACCCGCCCTCCGACCATTGTTACAAGAGCAAGGAAATCATTCGTGATGCTAGCGTCAGCAGTAAGACCAGATTGAACACCGACAAGAATTGGCGTTCCAACTGCACCAAAAGAAACAGGTGTGCTCTGGATCACCATACCTGCAATAACGGCAGCCATAGCAGGAAATCCGAGACCGACAAGAAGCGGCACTGCTACTGCTGCTGGGGTACCGAAACCTGCAGAACCTTCAATAAACGAACCAAACAACCATGCGATGATGATGACTTGAATGCGCCGGTCAGGTGAAATACCAATAAAGCCCTCTCGTATCGTTTTTATTCCACCACTTTCTTGTAGTGTATTCAAGAGTAGAATGGCTCCGAAGATAATATACAACAAAGTAGCGGCAACAACTAACCCATTTACCGATGCTGCGGCAACAGTAGCGCCCGGAACTTTCCATACGAATAAAGCTAGTACAACCGCGACGATGTATGATACTGGCATCGCTTTACTTGCTGGCCATCGTAACCCTACAAGGAAAATTCCTACTGCAGCAATCGGGAGTAACGAAAGAATTGCTAATAGTCCTGTACTCATTGCTCATCCTCCAATAGCTATATTTGTTGGTAATAAACCCGTTTCTCCTTTCATTCATCGCTGCTGTCTATTCTCGTATAGTTGTATGTAATCTGTTTGAAGACAGTAAAATCTTAAGCTAGTTTTAGCACGACCCAGGAGAACTCCCAGGATTATTTCTGGGAGACGTGAACACGAGAAGGGGCATGCTTGAACGTATTCGTTAGAGAACCGATTTTTTCGATAAAACATTCAACGGTATCTTCGTCTTTTACAAAATGCGCTCCTGTAGGACTTCCTGTAAGGATCACGTCACCAGGATGTAATGTCATAACCGTTGAAAGATAAGCAATCATTTCTTTTATCGGTACAATCATCCACTCTGTTGGACTGTTTTGTTTCACTTCCCCGTTTACCTTCGCTGTTACGTGAATGTCAAAAGGGTCTAATTCTGTTTCAATGATGGGTCCAAGCGGCGTAAATGTGTCAAAAGATTTTCCAAGCGTCCAGTGACCATTTTCATGGAAAAATTGAGGTGCTGTTACATCGTTTCCGACAGTGTAGCCAAAAACGTATTCAAGTGCGTTTTCTTTGTCGATATTCTTCGTTTCTTTCCCAATGATTACCGCAAGTTCAGACTCGAATTTTATTTCATGCAGTTGATCTGGAATGATAACCGGTTCATTAGGTCCAATCACCGAGGTAGCTGGCTTGAAGAAAAACACTGGCATTTCAGGGATTTGATTAGGGAGTGATTGTTTATTATCGACGTAGTTCGCCCCGATTCCTATAATGTTCTTTGGTGCGATTGGAGCGAGTAGCTCAATGTCATCTAATGAGATTTTCTCACTTGTATAGGACCAATTCGTAAGTGGGTTTCCTTCAATTACCGTGACATTATCTTTTTCGATAACACCAAATTGAATCTTATCCTTGTAATTAAATCTACCAAATTTCATATGAATAGCTCCTTTATGTTGATTTTGTAAGTGAAGTTTCATTGACCACCTTTTTAATATCCATACATCTGCTTGGAGTTGGGAAAAGCTTTCCTTGGTTCAATAAGTTATGGGGATTAAATACGTCTCTGATGGCGGTTTGAGCTTCAAGTTCCTCATCGCTAAAAATAAAACGCATTTCTTCTTTTTTCTCTATTCCAACCCCATGCTCACCTGTAATGGATCCGCCTGCATCTGCACAGGCTTTCAGGCATGCTGTACCCGCAAGTAATGCTTTTTCTGTTTCTCCTTCAATTCTAGAATCAAACAGGATAAGTGGATGCAAATTGCCATCGCCTGCATGGAAAATATTTGCTATTCGAAGGCTGTAATCCTTGCTTATATCCCTTATTTCTTTAAGGACTTCAGGAAGTTTACTTCTTGGAATAACACCGTCTTGAACAAGGTAGTCTGGTGAAATGGCTCCCATCGCTCCAAATCCTGTCTTTCGATTTGCCCACCAGCGGCCGCGCTCCTCTTCATCACGTGCTACTTTGACGTCGCGTACATGATGGTTCTCACAAACAGACAGAATTTGTTCAATTTGTTCAGCAATCCCTTCAGCGATCCCATCTACTTCTATTAATAAGAAAGCTTCAATATCAGGGGGGTGTCCAACGGGAAAAGCCCCTGCTTCTACCCCTTCAATCGCGGTTTGGTCCATCATTTCGAGCGCAGCAGGTATAATACCTGCTGAAATAATGTCAGAAACAGCATGGCTCCCATCTTCCACTCGATCAAAATAAGCCAAAACAGTTTTCTTTGATTCTGGGTTTTTGAGAATTCGGACGGTGATTTTTGTGACAATCCCTAACGTGCCTTCTGACCCTGTTAGGATTCCAAGAATATCGTATCCAGGTGTATCAAGGACACCGTTAGGACTGATTTCAATCACTTCTCCATCTGGAAGCACAACTTCAAGACCGAGAATATGATTCGTAGTCACTCCGTATTTCAGACAGTGCGCCCCACCAGCATTCTCAGCTACATTTCCTCCAATTGTACAAACGTATTGACTAGAAGGATCTGGTGCATAGTAATACCCTTTATGAGAAATGGAGTTTGTTAGTTTTAAGTTCACAAATCCAGGCTGAACCACTGCCTTTCTGTTTTCATAATCGACACTTAAAAGATTCTTCATTTTCACAAGGCTGATGATAACTTCATTATTTAGGGGAATCGCTCCTCCACTTAATCCCGTTCCAGCACCGCGAGCGAGAAAAGGGATGTTATGACTAGCACAATATTTAACAGCAGCTGATACTTCCTCTGTGTTTTTAGGGAAAATCACAGCTTTAGGCATCGCTTTATGAATCGTAAATCCATCACAATCGTAGGATAATAAATCTTCTTTATGATGTAGAATGGATTTGGTTCCTACAATTTTCGAGAGAGCAAGAATGTCATGGTCTATTGTTGGTTTCTTCTTTCTCGACAATAACACCATCTTTCACTCCTTTCATTTCATCTTCTTGATAGGCCCAATCAAGTAACTGAACGGTGTGTACTATTTTTCCGCCACGGCCGTATTTCTGAACCCCCATTGCCATTTGAAGCATACATCCTGGATTCCCCATAGAAATCATCTCAACGTCGCTAGGTACATTTTCCATTTTTCGTTCTAGAACAGCGGAAGCCATTTCAGGATTTGTAATATTATAGATTCCGGCACTGCCGCAACAGGTATCTGCATTTGGCTGTTCAACATAATCAACACCCGGAATATCTTTTAATAGCTGCCTTGGTTCATGACGAACGCCCTGGCCATGTGCCAGGTGACAGGCATCGTGATAGGTAATCCGTTTGTTGATTGCACTTTGCGGTTTCTCATATCCTGTATCATAGAGATATTTTGAAATATCCTCCACCTTCTCAGAAAAAACTTCTGCTTTTGCTTTCCATTCTGGATCATGTCGGAAAAGCTCCGGGTACTCCTTCAATGCACATCCACATCCTGCTGCGTTAACCACGACTTTTTCTGCATCTTGAAATGCTTCAATGTTTTGTTTGGCAAGTTTCTTTCCAGTTTCTCGGTCACCTGCGTGGATGTGCAAAGCACCGCAACACGTCTGATTTTTAGGAAGAACAACATCATTTCCGTTATGCGTAAGTACGTTGATGGTTGATTGGTTAATATCACTAAACATCACGTCCATGATACATCCCTTCAACATGGCAACTTGTGCTTTCGAATTTCCTTTCGCAGGGATAATATCAACATTTTTATACTTTTGATGCGTCGATTGATGAATCTCCGGCATAACTGCTTCCATTTCTACAAGATGATCAGGCATAAGACGAAGGACTCCAGTCGATCGAACCGTTTTTTGAATTCCGCTCTTTTGATAGAATTTTAATAACCCGCCAGCTGCTTGGAGACGACTTTGATGAGGAAATATACCTTTTAAGAAGAAGCTACTGACGGCTCGCTTTACTCCTTTTAAAGGCATTGCCTGTCTTACCTGACCACGTGCTTCTTCAATCAACCCACCGACATCAACATCTGCAGGGCATGCCGTTGTACATGCACGACAATCCAGGCACTGAAATACGGGATCCATAAATTGTTCATTTACTTCAAGCTTTCCTTCAGCGACAGATTTAATAAGATGAACGCGTCCTCGTGGTGAATGTTGTTCCTGCCCTGTCTCTAAATAGGTTGGACATGATTCAAGACACATACCACAATGTACACAGTCTGCCCACTTTTCCTCATCAGGATGGTCCTCCCACAGGTAATTACTTAAACTGTTAGATGAACAAGGGGGTGAGTTCTTCATTAGTTCTTTTTCTCTTAAACTCATACTATATCCCTCCTATAAAACGCTGTTCATTCAGCGTGTTTTTGGGATCAATCTTCTGTTTTATTCCTCTCATTAAAGAGAAAGAACCTTTTTGCTGTCCCCAGACTTCCAACTGGTCCCGAAGTTCGAAAGGAAGATGTTTTACTATACCGTACCCACCATGTTTCTCAGAAAATGCCTGGATGTATCTAATCCATTGAACGACATTTTGAGGGAGCCCTGAGACGATAATTGTACTGAGACCATGTCCAACTCCTCCGTGTGCAAGAATTTGCACGTTACCTTCAAGATTCAATCGATCGCATTCCTGAAGTAGTGGGAATACTCCCATATTGCTTGTCCCGACTTTCATTACACCAGAAGTTGTATCATGAAAATCGTTTTCACTGTTTGGTGTTAGCTCATTAAATATTGTCCAGAAGTCTTCAGGCTGTTCTAAAACGTTCATCATTGCTTCTGTTGGTTTGTTTTCATCAATCCAATCTTCTTGAAAAAGGACTGCTTTTTTAACATCTTCAAGTGCGATTATTAAGTGATACTCATCTTTATGAAATAAACTCTTGGATAGCGGTGGGTTAACAAGTTCAAGAGACACAGGTTCAATCGTAGAGTCCTGAATTTGTAAAATGAATGATTTTAAATCATGAAGGGCATCCTCTTGCACACTTAACGTGACTATACTTGAGTGTTTTGGCAATGGACGTAACTTTAATGTGATTTCTGTAATAACTCCGAGAGTTCCCATCGCGCCAATAAACAATTTGTTCATATCGTAGCCAGCCACGTTTTTTACAACTTTTCCACCTGTACGAATAATCTTGCCATCAGGATAAACAATACGCATGCCAATTACGTGATCACGTGCAGCCCCGTATTTCAAGCGTTTAGGTCCACTTTCATTAGCACTAACGACCCCACCAATAGTGGAAGCTGATGAGTGAGCTGGGTCTAATGGGACCATCTGATTGTATTGCTTCAAAAATTGTTGAAGGTTCTGCATGGTAGTACCAGGTTTTACTGTTACTGTCATATCTCCTGCTGTGTGTTCAACAATACCGGTTAATTTCTTTAGAGAAAGAGTAAAGTCGTAATCAGGCTTTATCCCTCCGTATCCAAGCTTAGTTCCACCACTTACAATAGCGAGTTTCTTTCCAACTTTATTTGCATCCTTTAAAATCATTGCAACTTCGTCTTCCGTCTCTGGATAAAGTATATGAGGCGTAATATTGCCAAATCGGTTTGCCAATTCGGTCAATGGGCCATCAATCAGCAGTTCGTCCAAATTCTTCACTCCCTTCAAATTGTTTCAATAAATTCAGAGCGAATCGAGAATCCTTTTCTCATATGCTTTTTTACATAGGATAGGTGAAGTAACATGGCTTCATTTGCACCTGAAACATCTTCACAAACGATCATATCCATGATTAATTCGTGCTGATGATGGATGTCATGAATCAATTCAGGTTTCGAAGCAATTAAACAATGGAAATCAGCCATTGATTTTGCCATCGTCGACGAGATTGATTCTAGTAATTGTTGTAAGATGTTATTTCCAGATGCTTTAGCAATTGCCATATGAAATTGACAATCATGATAACCGCTGTCATCATATTGACATTCACTCATGTGATTGAGCGCTTTTCTCATGGCAATGAGATCCTGTTCTTTCCGATTTACTGCAGCTAATTTGACAATGCTCGTTTCTAAAATCTCTCTTACTTGAAAGAGAGATTCCAATTCCTTCTGATGGGGCATCAACATATGTTGAAAATAACGCTTGGGATTGAACCCTGTCACAAACGTTCCCTCACCCTGTCTTGTTTCTACTAATCCTCTCCCCTTTAGTGTTGTCAGCGCATCACGTACAGCTGAACGACCTACATCAAGGGAATCACAAAGCTCTCGTACAGAGGGGAGCTTATCACCCTCTTTGTAACTACCTTCTTTAATTAGTTTTACGATTTGTTCTTCCACTTTCTCAGATATTTTTTGAGAAGAAATACGCTTAAATTCCAAAATATTAACCACCTTTCAGAAGTCACATATCAGACAAGTTGAAACGAGTTTTTAGATTTTTCAGTTAATTTTTCGTAAAAGAGTGCAAAAGTAGCCGACGGCCACTTTTGCAAGATAAGTTACTTATTAGCATACAACTTTGCTTTTGCTTCTTGTCGACGTTTATGCAAAATAGGTTCTGTATATCCGCTTGGCTGCTCCAATCCTTTAAAAACCAAGTCGCAAGCCGCTTGAAATGCAACAGAATCATTATAATTTGCAGCCATTGCACGATAATCGGGGTCACTTGCATTTTGATTGTCTACAACTTTGGCCATTCGTTTCATTGTTTCAAATACCTGTTCTTCTGTACAAATGCCATGATGTAGCCAATTCGCCATATGTTGACTTGAGATACGGAGGGTTGCGCGATCTTCCATAAGTTCAATGTTTCGAATGTCCGGCACTTTTGAACAACCTACACCATGCTCGACCCAGCGAACCACGTATCCAAGAATGCCCTGAGCATTATTATCAAGCTCTTCTTGAATCTCTTGTTTACTCCAGTTCTTATCTTCTATTGGTACTTGAAGAATGTCATCTTGATAGGTTGATGTGGTCTTTGCTAATTCACTTTGGATATTAGGAACATTGGCTTCATGGTAGTGAAGCGCATGAAGGGTAGCTGCAGTTGGTGAAGGTACCCAAGCCGTATTCGCTCCTGCTTGTAATTGGCTTCCTTTCTGCGCTAACATGTCTGCCATCAAGTCTGGCATAGCCCACATCCCTTTCCCGATTTGTCCTACACCGGAAAAGCCTGTTTTCAATCCCTGTTGCACATTTGATTTCTCATAGCTTTGTAACCAAGTGGCGTTCTTCATTTCATTTTTACGGATAACAGGACCTGCTTCCATCGAAGTATGAATTTCATCCCCTGTACGGTCTAGGAAACCAGTATTAATAAAGACAACACGTTCCTTCACTTCTCGAATACAGTTTTGAAGGTTAAGGGTTGTGCGACGTTCTTCATCCATTACGCCTATTTTCATAGTGTTTCGCTTTAATGCAAGTAGATCTTCTGTTCGATTAAATAATTCATTGGCAAAAGCTACTTCTTCTGAACCATGCATTTTAGGTTTTACGATATAAATGGAGCCTTTAGATGAATTTTGATAGTTACCATTCTTGAGAATGTCGTGCTTTGCGATAAGTCCTGTAATGACTGTATCCAGGATACCTTCTGGAACTTCGCTGTTTGATTGATCGAGTACGGCATTTGTTGTCATTAAGTGACCAACATTACGGGCAAACATGAGTGAGCGGCCACGAAGTGAGAATTCTTTGCCATCTGGGGAGATATATTCACGATCAGGATTCAGTGTTCGTGATATCGTCTTTGTTCCTTTTGAAAAGGATGCAACAATGTCGCCTTTGATTAGGCCGAGAAAGTTCCGATATACAAGTACTTTATCCTCGGCATCTACTGCAGCAACTGAATCTTCAAAATCCATAATCGTTGTTATGGCAGACTCTACATATACATCTTTAATACCTGCAGGATCCGTTTTGCCGATTGGATTGGATGGGTCAATTTGAATTTCTAGGTGAATATCATTGTTTTTCAATAGCACTGCATCTGGATTATTTTCATTACCTTGATACCCGACGAATTGATCCTGATTTAATAAAACGCTTTCATTATTGTCTGAAAAATAAATTTTGAGCATTCCTTGCTCTATC
The DNA here is from genome assembly GCF_011082085.1 of Bacillus sp. Cs-700. Classification (NCBI taxonomy): domain Bacteria; kingdom Bacillati; phylum Bacillota; class Bacilli; order Caryophanales; family Bacillaceae; genus Bacillus; species Bacillus sp. Cs-700. Next base: position 619,762 of record NZ_CP041063.1, on the reverse strand, counting down.
GAAAAACGCTTTATATCGGAGTAGCTTCGTTCTTTTAAGGGGACTGCTGAATCAAGAAAACGTTTTGCATAAGCAATTACTTTTTGTCCACGAACTGGATTATAATTTCCGGCTTTGTCTGCTCCGTTTTCTTCACTAATCGCGTCTGTTCCATATAATGCGTCGTAAAGGCTTCCCCATCTTGCGTTCGCTGCGTTAATTGCGTACCGTCCATTGTTTACTGGCACAACTAGTTGTGGTCCAGCCTGAACAGCTATTTCATCGTCTACATTTGCAGTGGTTATCGTAAATTCATCCGTTTGCTTCTCAATATAATTTAATTTTGTTAAAAACGTTTTGTACTCCTCGAAACTGTACTTAGGATTTGCTTGATGCCACTCGTTGATTTCTTGTTGAAGTTCTTCACGAATAGAAAGTAGTCTTTTATTTTTAGGAGAGAGATCTTTCACAATTTCACCGAATCCATTCCAGAATTGATCACTTGAAACGTCTGTACCTGGTATAACATCGGAATTAATAAAGTTATAGAGTTCAGTGGCTACTTGTAAAGAGCCGACCTTCGTATACTTTTCCATTGTATTTCCTCCTTGTAAAGATAACAGGACCTCGCGGTGGCACTGTCCTTTTGTTATGTATTATCTTATAATAAAAATAGTTATTAATATAATACATATTTGGCATATTGAGTATGCCCTAAGGTTATAATTCAGAATTTTGCATAAAATATTGCGGCATTAGGAGTGATTAGGTTTGGAGATTCGTCATCTTGAGTATTTTTCAGAAGTGGCGAGACAGCTAAGTTTTACAAAAGCAGCATCGACACTTCATGTGTCACAACCATCGATTAGTAAAGCTATCAAGAATCTAGAAACAGAGCTTGGCATCCCCCTCTTCTATCGTTCTAAGCAATTAGAATTGACTGATGCTGGTAAGGCTGTTTTGGTCAATGCTCAGCATGTTCTTCATGCCTTTCAAAACCTCACAGCAGAGCTTTCGGATATTACAGAATTAAAAAAGGGGGAAATCAAAATCGGAATCCCTCCTATCATCGGTGCAGCTTTTTTTTCAAAGATAATCAGTCAGTTTAAAGCACTCTATCCTACAGTAGAAATCCTACTTACTGAAGTAGGGTCCAAAATGATAAAACAAGGCGTTGATGACGGTTCTCTTGATATTGGATTGATCTGTAACACACCTTTAAAAAATAGTAGTTTTGAAGCAGTACAGGTTATTAAAGATCCACTCATGTTAATCGTTCATGATGAGCATCCGTTAGCAGTGTACTCTGAAATCCACCTTGCTGATCTCGAATATGAGCCCTTTATTTTGTATCGAGATGATTTCACTTTATATGATCGAATTCTAGAAGAATGCTCGAAGAATGAATTTTATCCTAACATCGTATGTCAGAGCTCGCAAAAGGATTTTATGATTGAAATGGTAGAAGCGAAACTGGGTATTGCACTTCTACCGAGTAAAATTGCCAATTCAATTCATAATGAGAGGATTAAAACGTTAAAGCTTAGACATTCTAATTTAAACTTAGAACTCGGATTGATTTGGAAACGAAACAAATATTTGCCTTTTGCTGTGAAAGAGTTTATTAATCTAGCTGAACCGGTTGTTGAGCTGAAATAATACACGGATTAATCCATTAGTAACTTGTTGAGTGACGAGCTATGGTTTAATAGCTTGTCCAATACTTATTCGTTAAGAGATTAGACGAATTCAACCTGATCATTTAAATAAATTTTTCTGGAAAATACAATACCTTCAATAAGAAAGGCTGATGAATGGTTTTATTCATCAGCCTTTCGTTTATTCTTCTATAATCTCCCAATCATGTTCAAAAGCGACGGAGCCTTTTAACGTTTGTGCTACAGGACATCCTCGTTCAAACACATTAAGCGCTCTTTCAGCTGCATTCCGCTTCTCAGAAGGAATAATTAACTTATAATGACAGCGGATTTTTGTGATTTTAAGAACCCCATCTGGTGCTTCAATGATTCCTTCAAACTTTCCTGATACCTTATTTGGATAAGTTGGTATATGGCGCGCCTCCAGCGCACCGGATAATGTACCGGTTAGTCAGCCGCCAGCTGCTGCAACAATATGATCGAGGGTCGAGGGTTGTTCTACCTCTGGTGTGGCTTGGTAAAAGTCTTTAACACCACCATGTACCCCATAGTGTATAGGTTCTTTGAAATTAGCGATGTAAGCTCGCCGGCTTTTATCTTTATCCTGCTCAATTCGAATATTCGCAATTTCAATTGGCTTTTCCATCTTTAAAACTCCTTTCCTCTATTTAATAAGCTCCTCTAATTAGCCCATGAACTTCTTGCTCATAGAACGCTTTAAGCTTCTCAATCTCTTCTTTCGTAAAATCAGGAACTTCAACTGCTTTAAGGTTTTGTTTTACCTGATTAACATTTTTAAAGCCCGGAATAACGCAAGAAACTTCTTTATGTTCAAGAATCCATTTGAGTGCAGCAGTTGTCATGCTCTCTCGATCTCGGGCAATCCAGTTGATTTCATTGCTTAATTCAACACCCTTCTCAAATTCAATGCCTGCAAAGGTTTCCCCAACATTAAAGGCTTCTCCGTTTCGATTAAAGTGACGATGATCGTCTTCTTCGAATGATGAGTTTTTCTTGAATTTCCCAGTTAATAAACCACTTGCAAGGGGCACACGAGTAAGGATCCCAACCCCTTGGTCATGCGCTTTAGGAAATAACTCTTCTAAAGGTTTTTGTCTAAAAAGGTTGAAAATAACTTGCAATGTGCTTACGCCTGGATAGTCAAGACATAGGAGCCCTTCTTCAATGGTTTCGACACTTACACCGTAATAACGGATTTTTCCTTCTGCTTTTAACTTATCTAATACTTGAAATACGGCTCCATCTTTTAGTATTTCAATTGGTGGACAGTGGATTTGAAACAGATCAATCTGATCGCGTTCAAATCGTTTTAAGCTAGCTTCACAATATGAACGCACACTTTCTTCAGAGTAAGTAGCTGGATCATGGATATCTCCTGCACGACAAAATTTAGTTGCAATATGGATCTTATCTTCCTGTCCTTTTGTCGCTTTCGCTAGAAGTTTTTCACTATGACCGTGACCGTATACATCTGCTGTATCAAAGAAGTTAACCCCGGCATCGATCGCGTATTGAAGTGATTCGAGAGCTTGGGCGTCATTTGTTTTACCCCACGCTCCGCCGATCGCCCATGTTCCAAAACTAACTTCACTTACCTTTAAGTCGGTTTGTCCTAACTGTCGATACTTCATGATTTCCCTCCATTAACAAAACTTGTCATTACATGGTAGTTTCCCTTTAGTTAACGGATTAAACCGGTTTCATATGTGGATTATGTGCTTCTTCCGCGTAAATAAATTGTTTCATATGAAAAAGCATCTCATCGACAGCCTTTTTAGCTACGTTAACCTCTCCAATCATATTGATGAAACTATGAACCAGTTTTTCATACTGAAGGTGGGTGACGTTTACACCATTTCTTTTTAGTTTATTCGCATAAGCTTCTCCCTCACTTCTTAAAGGATCATATTCAACAGTGACGATTAGAGCTTTAGGAAGGTTTGCAGCTATCTGATCTTCTACTTGTAAAGGAGAAGCAAAGGGGTTTTTCCCATCATTAGAGGTTTTAAGATAATGGTGCCAAAACCATTTCATTTTCTCAGCTGTTAAATTAAATTGGTAATCTTCAAGATAAGAAGGAGAATCAAATGCATAATTTGTAACTGGATTAATCAGAAATTGATGATGAATCGCTACTTTTTGATGAAGGGCAATACAAGCAGCAGCCGCTAAATTCCCACCCGAAGATTCACCGCCGATGGACAGTCTGTTGATATCTCCTCCATAGGATGAAATATGTTCAATCGTCCAGAGCACTGCATCAATTGTATCCATCAATGCAGCAGGATATTTGTGTTCAGGCGCAAGTCGATATCCTACAGATACTACGATACATCTGCACTTCTCTGCTATGTATTGACAAAATGATTCACAGCTATCAAGGCTTCCAAAAACCCACCCGCCACCATGCATGTAAATGAATACTGGAAGGTTATGAAAACCTTCTGGTTGATAAATACGAATTGGTATTTGGTGACTGCCGATTCTTCTTTCAACTGAACATATTTGAGTTGAAGGAATAGGTGTAAAGTATGCCCGAGCTTCGTTATAGTAATAACGTGACATATCTGGTGTTAGAGAATCAAGAGGAGGATGTTGCAGTTCATTCATTCTTGAAGCGATTCGCTTAAGTAGTTTTTCTGATTGTGGATCAAGTTTACGACGATCCATGTTTGACCGCCTCATTAAATATTTCCCACTCATCATCTGGGGAATTTAATAGTTGAAAAGATAAAGTGATGGTGGAGTCATTTATATTTTGATGAAACTCATTCCGATTCGCAATCACGAGTTTTGCTCTTTTTTCATTCATTTGAATTTCTTTTACCACATTTGCACCAAGTTTTTTAAGTATTGGAATGACGATTCTATTTCGATAATCAGGTTCTCCAATCAATCTATTTGCACCAAACTTTTCAAACAAAAACAATGTCATGGCTCTTATAATTGTTTCACCATCTTCCTTGTTTAATAGTCGTCTAGGTCCTATAAGCAAATGCATTCCCATATCTCTTGGTTCATTCGAATAAAAATGTCTTATTGGGTCTTGCCTCACATCGTATCCAATGACGTAACAAACAGGTTCATCATTCAGATAGCCCATGAAAACGCGCTTATGTGGTGATGAAATCGAGTTTTTAACCCAGACTCTAATTTCTTCAAGTGGCAAATTTAACTTCCAAAATGGGTAAATGTGTTTCTGATGCATCCATTCGTGTAAGATAGGAACATCTTCTTCAATCACCGGTCGAAAAGAAATGATTCGACCGGATTCTTCGGTGATCGAGCATTCGAAAGCCATTCTACTTATCTCCTTAAAAGGACGGGGATGAACCCCGTCACTCTGCTAGTTTGTTACTCCTTTATAATAAGAAAGTACATTGTTTACATTACCGAATTCTGATGCGTGTGGCCGATCATCTCCAGACGAATAACCTTCTTGGACCATTCGATTTCGATTGAGACATAGCTTCGTAAATGATGGTTGGAAGAAATCAAACAGCTTAAACCGCTCTTTTAAGTGAGGAAACCTAGCTTGATAGGCATGAATCGTTTCTGCGAGAATCTTCCAAAACTCATCTTCATGCATCATTTCGTTATGCTCTAAAATATTTGTTAAATAGCGAAGGTGACAAATAAACAAACCTGTGAAAATAAATTGCGTAAGTCCCTCTGGTGGTTCACTGCGAAGAACCATTTTTAACTCGTGCGGCAGTCTACTTAACTCCTCGAATGGTTGATCACTAATATTAACGTCATCAACGAAATCTTTTACAGCTAGTCGGCACGGTTTATACTCTTTTAATACGAGAATGGTATTTTGTCCATGCGGCGAGAAGACCGTGCCATACTGGTACAAATAATGCAGTAACGGTTTCATCGTGACATCAAGAAATTGCGTTATCCATTCTTGCGTCGAAATACCTGATTTTTCAATCATACTTTGAATATAGGCTTTACCATTATGGTCTTCATATAGCAATGCCGCTAATGTAATGGCTTGTTCCCCTTCTTCAAGGTATGTATAGATGCTTTCACGAAATATAACCCCAAGCATTTCTTTGTATTGATACGGTGCATGTTGAAGCCTTTGATAATAAGGATGCTCAACGTTAATACTAGCAATTTCACCTGGTAAGATAACGTTACATTCATCTCTTAAGAAGGAGTCGTTTTCATAGATTCCTTTTATAAATTCGGTGATTTGCGGTGCAATGAGCGTTCGTTCTGTAGGTAAGCCCCGATAGACGAGAGTATTTAAAATGCTCATTGGCAACTTAACATGATGCTTGTCTCGATGAGATTGGTTAACAAACGTCCGAATGGATTGCTGAGGAAGGTAAGAGTCACTAGATTCGCCCAGCGGTACAATCGTTTGATTCGCAATTTGTTCTGCGAAACTCTGAATCAAGACATTTTTCCACTGCCACTCATGAACTGGCATGAAGAGAAAGGTGGTGGGATCTAGCCTTTTGGATAGTAAAATCTCTTTGAATTTTCGAAGGTCACCAACACTTAACTCAGCGTTTATGAGCTCATCAACAGTTAGATCTTTAACAGATTGAAAAGAGCTTATTTCACGACTAACCCCGATCCAGGCAAGTTTTACTTCATTCTGATGTTCAGGCGCAAAGTCCAAGTAATCATCGTAGCCAAATCCTATTCGACCTTTGTTATAGGTGATCCACGGATGACCGGTCATATAACCTTCTAATCTAGCATAGTCTTCCTCAACTAACTCATCCGAGGAGACGCGATTTGATAACAGATGAGCATCTGCAATAAGTGTTTGATTGATTTCTTTTATTAAGTGAGCTGTCGTTTCAGCCGACATGCCGATCAGTGGTTGAAGATCAAGAAGAAAAGCGATTGCTCCACCCTTCTCTTCCTTACCGTCAGAAAAGAGACGAATCGATTTCCAGTCAACAGCAAAGCTATCAAAAAGACGAGTCACTGCACGGAACTGATAGGTTTTCTTGGTAGAAACACGTAGTTCAAAAAGGCTATGGTTTTCTTGTTCTTGAATGATTTCAGGTGTAATCATGTCCTCGTACATAAATTCTGAAAGCATTTTTGCGAGAAGTTTATGATTCACTAATTCCCAGCTTTCTTTTGATAAAATATGATCTAAGTCTTTATTAGAATACATACGTTCACCACTTTCTAATTAGTTATTAATGCAGGATTTTTGACCACTCCAAAAGATTGGAAGACATTTTTTGACTGAACGGGATACACTTCTTTCTTAGCGATCTGATTAATAATAACGGCGTTTCGATGAGCGCCAAGCCCAAGATCTGGTGCCCCAACCCCATGAGTGTGAAGTTCACCGTTTTGGACAAAAATCTCATTTTCACTGTTATGTTTCGTACTCAAACGATAATCTTCTGTAATTTCAAGACGATTTTTTGGATCTTTATTTAATAGGGATTCCGGTAAAAAACTTGGCATGTTCTGTGTGTAGCCAGTACCTAGAATGATGACTTCAGATTCGAAATCAAACGATTCCTCTGTCACGGTATGATTACCTTGCACGTTGCATACCCCTCCATTCATCTCCAGATGGTTTATTTCGCTCATTGCTTGTAGATGAGCCGGCTGTTGATTTCCAATTGATTGCTCATATAAGACATCATAGATTTCAGAAATCGTTTCAGCGCTAATTCCTTTATAAAGCAATGCTTGATCTTTCAGTAGCCCATCTTTCTTTTCTTGTGAAAGTCTGTAAAAGAAGTCCGTATAATCTGGTGAAAAATATTCAAGACCGAGTTTTGAGTATTCCATTGGGAAAAAGCCGTTTGATCTTGTATACCAGCTTAATTCATAATGGTGCTTTTCCTGCTCTTTGGCTAAGTCTAAAAAGATCTCAGCTGCACTCTGACCTGAGCCGACGACAGCAATAGATTTTCTTTGTACAGCTCGCTCTTTCTTCTCCATATAATCTGATGAATGAAAAACCGTTTCACTGAGCTTAGATTTGAATGGTTTAGGAACGGAAGGTATTGAACCTATCCCCATTACGAGATGTTTTGTTAGAAACGTTTCAATTTTTAATGTCCTAATATGCTGAACTTGAACAAGATAAACGGATGCTCCTTCTTCTGATTGATGGAATGAAACATCCATCACCTCATAACCAAATCGGCATGAATCAAGTTGCTTAGATACCCACTGACAGTAGTGATTGTATTCTTTTCTTGGGATATGAAACTTTTCTAAAAAGTAAAAGTGGTACAAACGTTTATGAATTTGTAAGTAGTTTAGAAAGGTAAATTTGTTTTTTACGTCCGCCATGCTGACTAGATCAGCGAAAAATGGTACTTGTAAAGTGGTTCCATCAATCAGCATTCCAGGATGCCAATCAAACGCTTCTTTCCGATCAAACAGAAGTACGTCTATCTCATCAAGCTCTTCAGTTAAGGCAGCAAAACCAAGGTTAAATGGTCCAATCCCTATACCAATGGCATCATATATGTGTTCACTCATTCCCCCACTTCCTTTCAAACTGATCACGTTCACAAAACATTAATAACCCTGTTTTATCAGGAAGCTTAATCGGTTTTTGCGGTCGAAAGCCACATTTTTCAAAGACATGAATCATTTTCTTATTTCGAATGTCTGGTTCAGCAATCACTCTTTTTGTCCGCTTTTCCTTCAGTTGTAAAGACACCATTTCGCGAAGAAGTGGAAGGGCGTATCCCTTACCAAGGAAGTCTGTTTCTCCAATTAAGAGATGGATACCCTGGTCAAAAGGTTTGTTTTCATACATGCCTTCCATGATATCTCCTTCTACCCAGTAAGCTTCCCAGTAGCTGATCGGTTCGTTGTTTATAAGACCGAGGTAAAGGGTTTGATGCTTGTCTCTTAATGCTTTCAGCAAATGATGTTTATAGGCTTCTAACGATATATTTAATTGCCAGAAAGGGTAAACATGTGCTTCGTTCATCCACCGGTGGATCATATGTACATCCCTTTCAAAGCTCACTTCAGAAAAGGAGATGGTTTTATATTCTTGATCTACTTCAACCTGCTTATGAGCCATTTTTTACTGCAACCTCCTGAGCAATTGGATTATTGACCATTGTATAAACCGATTGTGTCTCCAGTGAGCCCACGAGCTCATCCATGTCATAGAAGCGAGTTAATAAATTCGCTTTGCACGGTAAAACTGCCTCTTCTAGTAAACTTTTCACAAGAGGTGATGACACCTCATACCGTAGAAGACGTTCTCTTAAGAGATCTATTAGGTGTTGTTCGCTAACCAATCCGTTCACGCCAAATGCATTGATCAAGCCAAATAAATGATTGAAAAAGAAATAATAGCGAAAACGTTCACTTGCTACTTCATCAGTACAAATGGTATCGCTTTTCTCATTTAAATCTGGAAGTAGTTTTGAGAGCTTATCAGCCATGGATTCGCTGAAGTAATAACCCTGATTGTCTCGGTAATAGAAGCTTGATGGATAACCTTCCGATAATTTAATGACGGAATTCTGCTGATGGGCTTCAAGAGCAATACCATAGTTGCGATAAAGCCATAGCATCGGCTCAAGAGAGAGAGACAAATAGCGATCAAACCATTCTAAACTTACTTTTTCAATTGCACGTCCCTCTCTTCTTGCAATTGAAGTGACAATAGAATGTAATCGAGCTTTCCCGCCAAACGCATGATCCTGGCAAAGAGCAGCGACTAAGCTCGTGTTTTCGCTATTTTCATAGAAAGGATTCTCTCGTATAACAACTGCAAAACCAGATTCAAGATCCGGAATGGCGACATTCAAATAAGCGGGGTCATGAATGATTTCGAACTTTGGGTGGTTTCTCTTTAATTCTTTTCCTAACGTTGTTTTCAGTAGTCTAGAAACTTCAACTCCTCGATCAAGTTCTTTTTGCTGATTGACTCGAAGTGAGTTTGTTATTTTAATAGGAACTGAAAATTTCAGCATATATTTAGATTGATGACTGTAAAGTGTTCTAAATGAAGAAGTAGCCGTGTACATCTTCCCCACTGGGCCGAGATATTCAAGTTTCCCTTTTTGAATATAGTTCACCACATGTTTATTTTTTAAGAGAACATTGACTTGAAGGGGGTGCACAGGAATAAGAACCCACTTCTCAAATTGATGTAGCCATTCTTGATTAACGGATTCATCCGTTGTTAACTCCTCTCTCATCAGTTCACTGGCGGATAATGATAAACTTGAGTCTTCTAATATGATTGAAGGATGAACACTAAAATAGTGAAGTTGAAATTGACCATTCAATTCAGGTGAGTACAGACGATCTTCTTCTATTGATAAACCTTGTTTGCTTTTGGGGGTTGGATGTAGCAGATGCCCAAGTAAGAGAGACTGTTCAGCTTCAATGTAATCAAACACTTCATCCGATAAGCGGTTTTTGTCCTTGTATCTTTTTTCAATATATAATTTCATGTTTTGACAGCTTAATATGATCCGCATAATCAATTCATCTTCTGCATCTAATCGTTTCTGATGGATTAGGAGTTCTTTAACAATTAACGTGGTTAATGTAAGATAATCAAGCGTGTTAAATGTGCCATTTCCTATGCGATAAACTAATGGGAATTGATAGATATGTCGTCCAGTTAGAGACCAATAAGAGACTGGTAAAATCAGCTCAATTCCCTGGTTTTCTAGTAAACAGGAAATGAATTTCTGAGCTGATAAATCTCGTAAAGATTCAGGCTTTTCTATTTCAGTAAAATGGCTAGTTTCGCGTAAATAACAATTTAGGAAGCTCTGCATCGTAGCTTGTTCTGCATAGTCTTTAGCAAATTTCACGTGTGGTCCCTCCATTTCCATCCTAGTGTTTGAATTTCTTCTACAATCTCATAAATGTGCTCTATTTTTGTTCTAGGATTAAGCATGGTGAATTTCAAATAGGTTCGGCCATTCACCGATGTTTTAGCAATAGCTGCTTTGCTCTCATACAGCATTTCTTGCTGTATTTTTCGATTTATCTTGCACACATTTCCTGATGGAGTCTGTGGTTCAAATCGAAAAATGACTGTGTTGAGTTCTGGGTTTTTGTTTTCAACTTTAATATTAGGTTGTTGAGATAAGTAATTCGCTGTTTCTTGGGCCAGATAAAAGGTAGCGTCAATCATTTCAGAAAAAAGACTGATTCCAACGGTTTTCAACGAGAGGAAAAGTTTAAAAGCATCAAATCTTCTGGACGTAACAATTGATTTGTTTACTAGGTTTGGAATTCCTTCCCCTTCATCCTCCATTGGATTTAAGTAATCAGCGTGATGATTCAGAAAACGAAAGGAATGGCTATTTTTTACAAGGAAAGCGCCACATGAGATTGGTTGGTAGAAAAGTTTATGAAAATCAACTGTAATGGAGTCTGCCGCTTTAATTCCTTCTAACTTCCAATTATGAGATTCAGAGAGGATAAGTGCTCCACCATATGCCGCATCGACATGGAACCATAATTCTTCCTCTTTTGCGATCGTGGCTAATTCAACTAAAGGATCAATGCTTCCGAAATCAGTCGTGCCACACGTTCCAACAAGTGCAAAAGGTAAAAGATCTCTTTCTTTTAAATCTATCAATTGTTTTTTTAAGTGCATCGGCGACATCCGGTGGTACTCATCAACTTTTACCATTATTACGGCGTTCTCTCCTAGTCCTAGTTGGGCAGCTGTTTTTTGTACGGTGAAGTGGGCATCCTCAGAGCAAAGAATCCTTAATTTGTGAAATTGGGAGGGTAACCCATCCAGCTTGACATCACGCCCCCACTTGCGATAACAAAATTCATCCCTCGCTAACAAAAGGCCTGTATAATTCGATTGCGTTCCGCCACTTGTAAATGTGCCATCAGAACTGGCTGTGTAGCCAAATTTCTTAGTCAGCCACTTGATCATTTCCTGTTCTAAGTACGTGGCAGCGGTGCTTTGATCCCATGAATCAAGAGACTGATTGAAAGAACTAATCACAAGTTCCGCCGCAATAGCTGGTATGAGCGGCGGGCAGTGTAAATGGGCGATGCTTTTTTCATGAGAAACTTGAAGACTATTCTTTAGTATCGGTTCCGCTATTTCTTGCAATAGTTCGGTGAAATTTTGAGTTTCATTAGGAAACTTAATCAGTGATGCGATTTCATCTTGAACCATTTTGGGTTCCTTCCCAATGTATGGAGCGGTTGCATCCTGAAAGGTTCGACTGATGATGGCGATCATTTCGGTCATTTGCTTTTGAAAAGAAGCTTCTCCACTTTCTCCACTATGAAGAAAGAGTTCTTTAATTACTTCTGCTTTAATTTCTTTGTTCGTTAGTGTCATTCGATTGACTCAACAGCAACTTTTACTGCTTCTTCAATAATTGTGAGGACATCTGTCACTTGGTCGTCCGTAATAATCAGCGGAGGTAAAAGTCTTACGACACTGCCGTTTCTCCCTCCAACTTCTAATATTAACCCTCGATTAAAACATTCTCTTTGAATGCGACTTGCTAATGCAGGATGAGAAGGATAACTTCCTGACGAAGATTGGCACTTTGTAGGGTCTACAATTTCCACCCCAATCATTAACCCTCTCCCTCTAACGTCACCAATTTCACGGAATTGGTGCTGCATATCTTTTAGTGAAGTAAGCATTCTTTCACCCATTGCAGCCGAATGTTTGTGAAGCTCATGCTCTTTAATAAATTTTAACGAAGCTGTCCCAGCAGCCATTGCCATTTGGTTTCCTCGAAAAGTACCAATGTGCGCACCCGGATTCCACTTGTCAAGATCTTGATCATAAATCACAACGGAAAGAGGTAAACTTCCTCCGATTGCTTTTGAAAGCACAATAACGTCCGGTACAATCCCTGCATGTTCAAATGCAAACATTTTACCCGTTCGACCGATGCCAGTTTGAATTTCATCAATAATGAGAGGGATTCCTCTCTCACTCGTAATTCTTCTCATTTCTTGAAGCCATTCGATCGGTGCCGGAATTGACCCCCCTTCTCCCTGTACGACCTCAAGAATCATGGCTGCTGGGGGTAAAATGCCGCTTTCTGGATCATCGAGAAGATTTTCGATATAGGTACTTGAAACCCTGTGTCCCTCTTCATCCTTCATTCCGAATGGACAGCGGTAGGCGTAAGGATAAGGCATGAAGTGGGTATCAGGCATCAAGCCTTGAACATATTGTTTAGGAGCATGATTCCCACTGATCGCCATCGTCCCATGTGTAGAACCATGGTACCCACCCTGGAAAGTAAGGATGCTGCTTCTTCCAGTTGCTGTTTTGACTAATTTTAATGCTGCCTCAATGGCGTCCCCGCCAGTAGGGCCACAAAACTGGATTTTAGCTCGATTGGCAAATTGTTCTGGTAAGCATGAATACACTTCATTTACAAACTCTTCTTTCACTGGCGTTGTAATGTCTAACGTATGTAACGGTCGTTTATCGTGAAGAATCTTCTCCATTGCTTCTATCGCTACAGGATGATTATGTCCAAGTGCAAGTGTTCCTGCACCCGCCAAACAGTCATAGTATCGCTTTCCGTCCACGTCTGTAACAAAAATGCCTTCTGCTTTATCAATGGCGATCGGTATCCTTCTTGGATAAGATCTTGCATTTGATTCTCTTCTTTCTTGTTGGGCAAGCAGTGTCTGGTTATTAGCTAAATCTTTAACAGTCATATAAAACCATCCTTTTTAAATGATAATCATTTTCAATGCGTTGCAAGTAACATTATAAATGAGAATGATTATCATATTCAATGATGCTTGAGAACTATTCTCATTAGTTAGTTGTGATATTTATAGGTCTATGGAATGTGAAAATAACCATAAAACGGAATTTATAGTTGTTAGTTTTAGTTGGGTTTCCAGTATTGAGAAATAGAGGAATATTTACTCTACTATTAAGTCATTTCGTGGTTTATGTCTATAATCATACAAACATTGCTTCTTATCGTTGAATAGGATGAAGAAATGATAAGGAGAGGATGCAATATTGGAGGTGTACGGTGATTCGATTATACTGATAGGTGCTTGGATACAAGTTCTAGGAGCAGGTATTGTTTCGATCGGAAATACACTTGTTGCAATGGGGGAAAAAGGAGAACTCATTGATGAAGTTGGTGGCGACCTGTATGCGATTGGGAATGCGATTGAAGCAACAGGAGATTCTCTTCAAGCCATAGGGCGGACGAATTTGTCAGGTGGTAAGCAAGAGGAAATGCTAGGTATTTTAGGTTCCTGGCTGCAGGCGGCGGGTAACGCTTCTAATGTGGTGGGAGGCGCTCAAGCCATTAGCTTAGATGAAGATGAGGGTCTAACTATTGATATTATTGGAGGCGTGGTTCAAACAATTGGTGCTGGCTTTGAAGCACAAGGTTCAAGCCTAAGTCAATCCGCTTATGCTAGATTAATTACAACAGGATTGACCATACAAACTTATGCGCTCTCAATAGAGACAATTGGGCTTTTGTTTATTAAAAGAAAACGGATCAAACTTGGTGAGAAAATTTTGGCGCTAGGAAGTTATGCTCAAACAGCTGGGACGATCATTGCCGCTATTGGATACTCAAAAGAATTTCAAATTAAATATTAATGTTGAGATGAACTGACTGCTGATTTAACCCTATCTCATTTTTTCAATGATCTCTCCTGTCTCAGCGTTTCAACTTTTTCTCCATCAAGAAGTTTGTCATTTTAGCATCGCTTATTTCAACAGTTTGTTTCTTGATCGTCTGAAAATGTTGTGCTTCAAAAAATGGACGTGCTGTAATGCTAGCCTTTGTGGTGATCTTATTTAACTGCTGACTTCGTGCAGTGGATTCAATTTCTGAGAGAAGCAAAGAAGCAATTCCCGTTCTCTGGAAATAATGATGCACATATAAACGGTCAAGATAGCCGGCTGCGGTCATGTCGATAAAGCCTACAACTTCTCCTTCTTCTTCAGCTACATAAGTGAAATTCCGCTCAAATTCTAGTGCCCATTTTGAATATCTTGTTGATTTAGTTGTTGAATTCACCCATGCATTTACTTGATTCGCTGAATAATCCTGTCGATTAATGATATAAACGGTTTGTTGATATAATTCGATGATGTGATCTAAGTCTTTAGGTTCGTATGGTCTTATTTTCATTTTTGACCTCCTTTAATTCGTTATTTTTTTGCTAAATGAGTAGTGTGTAAAGCTGTATCGGCTGAAAAAAAAAGACGGCATCCCGTCTCTTCTAGTTAACCATATTCTCTACCATCATTGCCATTCCTTGTCCACCACCGACGCAAAGTGTGGCGATACCGAACCGCTCATCTCTTCGTTTCATTTCATACATAAGAGATGTTAAAATGCGTGCACCCGTTGCCCCAAGGGGATGACCAAGCGCTATAGCCCCGCCGTTTACATTCACTTTATCTGACTGGAGTCCAAGTTCACGGATAACCGCAAGCGCCTGGGCAGCGAATGCCTCATTTAATTCGATTAATCCGATATCATTTAACTGCTTTCCTGTTCGTTCTAGAAGTTTTTTAACAGCCGGAACAGGGCCAACCCCCATGATCTCGGGTGAAATGCCCGAGGTAGCCCAGTCAATAATTCGGGCAAGTGGTTGAAGTTGTAGTTCACTTGCTTTCGCTTCCGTCATCACAAGCATCGCCACCGCTCCGTCGTTTCTACCGCAAGAATTTCCAGCAGTAACCGAACCGCCTTCTTTAAATACTGCCTTTAACATTGAAAGCTTTTCTATTGTTGTTCCTGGACGCGGATGTTCATCATGATTTACGAGGTTGGTCTGACGTCGTGACTTTACCTCGACCGGAACGATTTCTTCAGCAAATACGTCATCCTCGATGGCTACAGCCGCGCGTCGCTGACTCTCAGCAGCAAAAGCATCCTGATCCCCTCGAGAAATCTGGTACTTTTCCGCTACGTTTTCTGCGGTAATGCCCATACCTAAATTATTACCATATAACTCGGCCGGTTGTTGACCAGCTTCAAGATTGGAATCTACTAATTTTGTTCTATCTCCGCCAAAGCGGCTGTCGCGTAAATAGATCGGTGCGTGACTTAAGCTTTCCGTACCACCAGCGACCAGAATCTCAGCCTGCCCGGAATGGATTTGTTGAGCAGCTGAAGCAATTGCCTGCATTCCAGAAGCGCAAAGTCGATTAATTGTAAATGCGGGTGAAGTAGGAGGTACCCCAGCTCTTAAAGCAGCAATCCTGGCAACATTCGACGACTGCGTTGTTTGACGTACTTCACCAAGGATAACTTCATCAATAAGTTCAGGGGTTATCCCTGCTCTTGCGATCGTTTCTTTAATGGCAATAGCGGCTAGCTCACCGGAATTCAAGCTTTTCAACACGCCACCATACCGTCCGACAGGTGTTCTAACTGCTTCAACAATTACGATGTTTTCACTCATTCCTAATCCTCCTTTAGCTATATTCTTTTCTTAGCTGACTCGCGATAATGTTCTTTTGTATCTCAGAAGTACCTTCATAGATGCGTGTAATACGTGCATCTCGAAAGTACCGCTCGATCGGATAATCCGAAATGTAGCCGATTCCCCCATGCACCTGAAGGGCTTTGTCTGCAACTCTGTTATAGACCTCAGAACCGTATAACTTAAGCATTGCCGCTTCTTTAATGACTTTTTCACCCTGATCGACCATCCACGCGACGCGGTATGTAAACGATCTTAGGGCTTCAATCTCCACCCCCATTTCTGCCACCATGTGAGCGACGGCCTGATGTTCAATAATTGGCACTCCAAATTGAATACGTTCTTTTACATATTCCATGCTTAAATCCAATAGTTTTTGAGATGATCCCAGATTACGCGCAGCGAGTCCAGCTCGACCATTTGCTAATATTTTCAATGCATTGACGTAACCTTTTCCTACCTCACCAAGCACGTTTTCCTCTGGTACTTCACAGTTATCAAAAATAAGCTCAGCGGAGTGGGATCCTTTTAACCCCATTTTTTCTTCAACCGCACCGACCTGAAAGCCTGGAAAGTCCTTTTCTACGATAAATGAAGTAATCCCTTTTGCGCCTTTTGATGGATCTGTTGCTGCCATTACGGTAAAAACATCTGCTTCAGTGGCATTCGTAATGTAATGCTTTGTTCCATTCAAAATATATTTATTTCCTTCTTTAACTGCTGTTGTTTTTAAGTTCGAAGCATTCGATCCCGCAGAAGGTTCGGTTAAGGCAAAGGCGCCAATTTTCTTTCCGCTTGCCATATCTGGAAGGTACTTTTCCTTTTGTTCTTCATTGCCAAGTTCAACGATTCCGACAGAACCAATACCTGTATGAGCACCTATCAGTGTAGTAAAACCATTATGGGTTTTACCTAACTCTTCATAGAGAGCGCATTTTCCAACCATGCCAATACCTAAGCCACCATATTCTTCTGGGATACTTAAGCCGAATAATCCCATTTCTTTAGACATCTCAATGATTCGGTCTGGTATACGATCTTCGCGCTCAATCGTCATGGCAACCTTCTCGACTTCATTTTCAACAAAGTTTCGGATGTTGGTTTTAAGAAACTGAATGTCCTGATCTAATTCAAAGTCCATGTTTGTCTCTCCTTTTTAATCGTATGTATAAAATCCTCTTCCACTTTTTCTACCTAGTCTTCCGGCTTTAACGTATTTTGTTAAAATCGGGCATGGTCGATATTTTTCTCCGAGCGTTTCATATAGATATTGCATGTTACGAAGTCTTGTATCGAGACCAACTAGATCTGCGAGTTCTAGTGGACCCATCGGATGGTTTAGCCCTAGTTTCATAGCCTTGTCGATGTCTTCCGGTGAACCAACACCTTCCATGACCATATTCATAGCTTCATTGCCGATCAAGCAATTCATACGGCTGACAGCAAAGCCTGGAAATTCATTGATTCGAACGCATTCCTTACCGATGGATTCCCCAAAGGCCATAGCTTGGCTAATCGTTTCTTCAGAAGTTTCTAAACCACAAATGACTTCAATTAGCTTCATCTTTGGAACGGGATTAAAAAAGTGAAGGGCAAGACAATGATCGGGTCTTTTTGTTTGGGCAGCGATTTCGGTGGGGCTCATGGTTGATGTGTTGGTAGCTAAGATAGCATGATCTGGTGCATATTCATCGAGTTGTTTAAAGATGCTTGTTTTGAGTTCCATTAGTTCAAGAACTGCTTCGATGACTAGATCACGATCCTTGGCAGCTTCAGATAGTTCTGTTGTATAGTTAATTTCTCTAAATCGTTCATCAGCTAATTCTTTAGAAAGAAGCTCTTTACTTACGGATCGATCAAATTGCGTTTGTAGATAAGATTTGGATTTTTCTAATGACGCTTCGCTGACATCTTGAAGAATGACCGAGAGTCCTGCTGCAGCAGCAGAATAGGCAATGCCTCTTCCCATAGTTCCTGCACCAATTACTGCTATTTTTTGAATTGACAAATGCAACGCCTCTTTTCTTTAACGATCTTTATTGTTCTTTCGGTTTAATCACTTTAAACGTTCCACTTCCTTTTGCAAGAAGCTTTCCGTTCTCATCCATCACAACTCCTTCACCCATTTTCGTTCGCTTTCCTTCTCCATAGACGAACGCTTTTGCGATAATCTTCCCACTTGTGATTGGAGCAATATAGTTAATGGTTAAGTTAATCGTGATGACAGGACTGCCGATTGTAGAACGCATTTTCAAACTAATAATATTGTCAATCATCGTTGCATAGACACCACCGTGCAAACTTCCATGTGTGTTTAATAGTTTTCTTTCTATTGGTAGCTCAAGGATGACTTCATCTTCAGTAATCGATCGTAATTCAAAACCTAATAAGTTGAAAAAGGGACTTGTTTCAAAATCATTTCTAACACGTTCATATTTAGTGCTTGTATTTGCCTCCATTTTATTTACCTTGAAAAACGGGCTTTCTTTTCTCAAGAAAAGCTCTCGTTCCTTCGTTTTTGTCTTCTGAAGCAAAAAGAATCGCTTGTGACAACTTCTCAATAAGTAAACCTGTTTTCATATCTATATCCGCTCCCATATTCACGGCGAGTTTTGCCATCATAACGGCCATCGGACCTTTACTAATAATTTGTTCGGCGATTTCAACTGTTTTTTCTTTTAAGTTTGATATTTCAGCCGTTTCAGTGATTAGGCCAATGGCAGCGGCTTCTTCACTTGAGATCAATTTGCCAGTTAAAATCATTTCTAGTGCTTTCCCTCTACCGACAAGTCTTGTAAGCCTCTGAGTGCCTCCTGCTCCAGGAATGATGGAGAGATTGAGTTCGGGTAAGCCAAATTTGGCATGAGTGGCTGCAACTCTTATGTCACACGCCATGGCAAGCTCGCATCCCCCACCTAGCGCATAACCGTTTACCATTGCTATGGTTGGTTTCGTATAACCTTCGATATAATCATAGATTTCCTGCATGCTACCTGATTTGAATGCATCATACATGGTTTTCTTTTCAAGTTGTGAAATATCTGCGCCCGCTGCAAATGATTTTTCTCCTTCACCTGTGATGATGACACACTTCACTTCGTCCATTTCTTCAAGTTTCTCCAGAGTTTGTTTTAATTCGATCAATGTTTCTTTATTCAATGCGTTCCTTACGTCAGGACGTGAAATCGTTACATAGGCAAGCTGATCTTCTTGAGTAAAAATGATATTTTCCATAATCTAACGACTCCCATCATTTAAGTTTGATAGCTATAAAAGCCCTTGCCTGTCTTTCTCCCAAGTTCCCCGTTGTTTACTTTTTCTTCTACAATTCGTGCTGGTCGATCGGCTTCATTTCCGGACTCTTCAAATCGCTGTTGACGTACATAATAATTTACATCGATACCAGTGAGGTCCATAAGTGCAAAAGGTCCAATCGGATAATTTAAAGCTTTCGTACAAACGAGATCGATCTCTTCGTGTGTTGCATAGCCGTTCTCAAGTAAGTAAACTGCTTCGTCCATTAGTTTTCCAAGAATCCTGTTTGCAACAAAACCAGAAATTTCTTTTTGCAAAAGAACCGGTGTTTTGTCTAGCGATTCTACAAATTCGTAGGCTGTATCCGCTGTTTGATCAGACGTATGCGGTCCTTTTACAACTTCTACTAAATCCATGACGAGTGCAGGATTGAAGAAATGGATGTTGCATATTGCTTCAGGACGATCCGTTGCGTCTGCTAATTTTGAACTAACGATTGTCGAGCTGTTTGTTGCGAGAATGCAGTGATTGGGGCAAATTTGATCGAGCTTAGCAAAAAGTTCTCTTTTGACTTCTAGCTTTTCAATGATTGCCTCGATAACAAGGTCGACTTCTTTGAAATCGTTTAGAGAAGTACTAAAGTGAATCAATTGAAAAGCTTCTTTCACCTGTCCTTCTGTCAATTTCCCTTTCTTAATTCTGCGTGCCATATGGCCTTCAAGTGACTTTCTGGCTTTATCAAGACTACTTTCTTCTATATCGTTTAAAACAACTGAGTACCCAGCAAGAGCGCAAACCATCGCAATCTGTGACCCCATTGTTCCCGATCCAATCACACCAACTTTACTAACACGTTCTATATTCATACTTTTACCTCCCTGTTTCGATCGTTTCTTCTGTAATTAGGAGCCGTTTAAGTAACTTTCCAACTGTATTTCTAGGCAATGAATCTCTTATCTCAATTTGCTTGGGTACTTTGTATCTTGTTAAATTCTCGTAACAATGGGCAAGGAGCTCTTCTTCTGAAATGGAATGGTCTTTAACAACAACGAATGCTTTCACTCGTTCGCCACTGTATTCATGAGGGATCCCAATCACAGCGGCTTCTTTAACAGAGGGATGTTCATAAAGAACACTCTCAATTTCCTGTGGATAGACATTAAATCCTCCTGTAATAATCATTTCCTTCTTCCTACCGACAATATAGAAGTAACCATCCTTATCCATCGTTGCAAGATCACCAGTGAGTAGCCAGCCGTTTTTTATACTCTCACTCGTTTCCTCTGGTTTATTCCAATAACCTTTCATCACCTGAGGTCCTTTAATGGCGAGTTCTCCAACACTTTTAGGAGGAAGTTCATTTCCATCTTCATCAACGATTTGACAATCTGTTCCGGGAAAAGGGATCCCAATACTACCAATCTTCCTTTCTCCAAATGGTGGATTACGATGTGTTGAAGGGGATGTTTCTGACATACCAAATCCCTCTCCTATAACCGCACCCGTTATTTCTTCGAAACGATTTATCACTTCGATTGGAAGTGGAGCAGAGCCGCTGGAACAAAATTTAAAGCAATTCAGTCCATACTCTTTTACGTCAGGATGATTAACAAAAGCGTTGTACATCGTTGGGACACCTGGGAAAAAAGAAGGTTGGTTTTCCCTAATAATTCTTAACACGTCGTTTACATCGAACTTAGGTACAATAATATTGGTGGCACCAATATAAATACTTAAATTCATACCGCTTGTCATTGCGTAAACGTGATAAAGAGGGGTTGCCGTTAAAGTGACTTCCTCACCGAGCTTCATCTCACTTCCGTACATCAAATAACTCTGGATTACATTCGAAACAAGATTATAATGTGTTAACATCGCGCCTTTCATTTTTCCTGTCGTACCACCAGTAAATTGGATGACGGCAATATCATCTTTCGCTTTAATAGGAACGGCTTTTTGATCAGGTGCCTTTTCTTTAATAAGCCGTTCAATGAAGTGAGTATTTGGTAATAAAACGGAACTGTTTTGATCTGTTAGAAATAACTGATCAAAAGAGTATGATTTCATGACAGTTTCAAGTTTCTCCATGTACCTACTCTCTGTGACGAGATAAGAGAGACCTACCTCGTGTGAAATTTCTTCAATTTCCCTCGGCATATACATGGGGTTTATCTGTACCACAGTGGCACCTAACTTCTGAGCTGCATAATATGCATAGACATACATAGGTTGATTCAATAACATCAAGCCGATGCGTTCTCCTTTTTTTATTCCCATGTCATGCCAGGATGAGGCGAGCCGATCGACTGTGTCCTTCAATTCTCTATATGAGATTCGTTGATCTTGAAAACGAAGCGCTACCTTGTTTCCATATTTCTTTTCGCTATCGTGAAGCAACTGGTACACTGAACATTCTGGTAGTGATTGGGAATTATTCATAATTTCCGGGTAAAATCGGTACCATGGTCGGTCGATAAGTTTCTCCAATGCCATTCCCACCTTTGAGAATTACTTTTGCTGTTTTTTATTCAATGATCTTTTCTTCTTCATAGTATTTTTTTGCTCCTGGATGAAGCGTCTCTGGATCGATCCCATCTAAAGCAGTTTCTAACGTAAAATTCTTTGCTCTTTGTGGAATTTGCTCGTTAAAAGGATCCTGGTTTTCCCAAAATACTTTCGTTAAGTTATAAACGTAATCTTCTGATAAGTCTGAGCGGACACCAAACATCGCAACTAGAGTGTAAGTTGGTATCTCTTCTTCTAGACCTTTATACGTTCCTCCTGGAAGGCTATCATAAGAAATCCCCAATCCTTTTTCGCTAATGCCTTTAAGCTTTTCTTCATCAATTGGAATAACCTTAATTGGTTTTGTTACCTCTATCTCCTGAAGAGAAGTCACTTGAGGAGCCCCACCACCAACAAAAACATCGACAATGCCATCTTTTAACATAGAGGCACCATCTGAATAATTACCATAGGAAATCTTACCACCTGCATCCTCAATAGAACCTTCGTCAATCCCGTATTCTTTCATCATTCTCCAGAAGGCAACTGGACCACCCCCGCCTTTTGGACCTAGGAAGATGTGTTGATCAACGATATCTTCCACCTTATTAATCTCTTCATTATCTGCAAGAGTCGCGATTGTCTGATAAACCGGATAGAGAGAAGTAAGTCCTGATACCTTGTCTAATTTTTCATCAAAGCTTCCAGTCCCTTTAACTGCGTCAGCAAAATCAGAAGTGTAATGAATACCATACTGGATATCACCAATTTGGAGTGATTTTAGGTTCGAAGTACTTCCGCCTTCAATCTGTGAAACATTAAGTCCAGAAAAATGATCCATATATAGTTCTGACAATGCAGTCGTAATCGGATACCACCCAGAACCCATAGGTCCCGAACCAACTTTTAAGAACTTATCAGGTGCTTTGAGTCCTTCTCCATCACTAGAAGCACTATTTCCACAAGCTGTCATCACGATTAGTGTAAGCGCTACCAATAGACTAATTAATGATTTACGCATTAAAATCCTCCTTTTATCCACTTATTTCTTGGGGTGAGCTTTTCCCGACACGATGAGAACGTTGCCAGATGAAAGTGAACACGACAAGAAGAAGTCCTATTAGATCTCCGATTAAACCAGGCATAACAAGTAATATAGCACTGATAAATAAAATCGTTCTTTTCAGCGGCGTAACATGTCC
The DNA here is from genome assembly GCF_011082085.1 of Bacillus sp. Cs-700. NCBI lineage: Bacteria > Bacillati > Bacillota > Bacilli > Caryophanales > Bacillaceae > Bacillus > Bacillus sp. Cs-700. The sequence goes on along the minus strand of NZ_CP041063.1, from coordinate 596,727 downwards.
AAACCAATATCCTTCCACTGCACCTGCAAAAAGAACACAACTAACTGCAGCAGATATCAATGCAGTTATGATGGCAGGAATATCTCCGCCTTGTAATAACAATTCGGGGTTATAGACAAATACAAATGGAACAAAAAATCCGCCAAGAGCAATACGAATCGCGTAAAATGCGGTTGATGATGGATTAGATCCAGCAATTCCTGCCGTCGTATAAGCTGTTATTGCAACTGGAGGAGTAAGTCCTGACATTACGCCAAAATAAAATACAAACATATGGGCAGCCACAACGTTAACATTCATCTCCACTAACGCAGGAACCCCTAAAACGGCAAGAATGACGTATGCTGAAACGGTTGGCATTCCCATACCAAGGATGATTGAAGCAATGGCTAACATGATGAGAAGAAGAAATAAATGACCTCCCGCCGTATCAATCATAAATCTCGAGAACGTAAGACCAAGCCCAGTTAGGGATACAGCACCAACAATAATACCGGCAGTCGCACAGGCAGAAATAACGGCTAGTGCACTTCTAGCACCACTTTCGAGTGAAGCTAGAATATCCAATACATTCATTCTGGTCATTTTTCTAATCCAGCTTAAAAGAATCGTAGCTATGATTCCATAAAAGCCAGCTTTCATTGGGCTAAATCCATCAATCATTAAGTAAATAATCATAAGAATTGGAAGAAATAGATAGCCTTGAGTTAGAAGTACCCTTTTTGGATCGGGAAGTTGTTCTTTCGGAATGCCTTCCATGTGCAAACGTTTCGCATGGTAATACACGATAAATCCTGCAATTAAGAAGTATATAATTGCGGGAATTAATGCATACAACGCGAGCGTTATATAAGGGATACCCGTAGTTTCAGCCATGATGAAGACGGAGGCTCCCATAATGGGTGGCATTATTTGTCCGCCCTGTGAAGCAACTGCTTCAACCGCTGCAGCGAATCGTTTACTATATCCAAGTTTCTTCATTAGAGGAATCGTGAAGGATCCTGTTACAGCTGCGTTGGCCGCTCCATTTCCCGTAATCGTTGCAACCATTGCACTTGCTCCAACTGCTGATAATGCAGGTCCTCCTGCACGATTACCAAGTGCACCAAAAGCAAAATTCGTAAAAAACTGTCCTCCACCAGAACGCATTAAAAACGCTCCAAAAATCACAAATAAAATTAAAACAGTTGAACTAATATATATGGGAGCACTGAAAATTCCTAGTGTGCCATTAAACATCTGATCAACCATTTTCCCATATCTTACTCCGGGGTGAGCTAGAGCACCGGGAAAATAGGGACCCAAAAAGATGTAACCCATGAAAAACAAACCAATACAAGCCATAAGAAAGCCATTTGTCCTACGTGTTGCTTCAAGAACTAATCCTATGAAAATACTTCCGAGAATAATATCGGTCATATTTGGGTTACCTTGTCTACTTTGAATGGCATCACCTTGAAAAAGGATAAAACCACTCACTACTAAAGTTGCAATAACGAAAAGTAAATCAATAGGTCCAAACTTCTTACCCTTTCGAAATGGAAAGATAAGAAATATTAATAGTAGTGCCCAAACAACATGTATACTTCTCTGTTGCCAGGAGGAAAGCGTTCCAAAACCAGCTGTATAAATGTGAAAGAGGGATAATCCTATCGCTAAAACAGATGTAATCACTACTAGAATTCTTGCTAGATTCCAATTTTCTTTTCTCGTTGACCATATTTCCTCGATATAGGACGGTCTATCTTTAATAGTCGTATCAATTTTCTGAACGGGATTTCCAGAATAACTTTGACTCAAACAATCCAGCTCCTTCCTCTGCTGTATCGGTCGTTCGAGTAGATCAATTGATTAATATTCATCTAAAATGTGTCTTGAAATAATCATGCGCTGAACTTCGCTTGTTCCTTCATAAATTTTAGTAATTCGTGCATCTCTGTAAAAGCGTTCCACTGGATAATCAGAAACGTAGCCCATTCCTCCATGAATCTGTACAGCTTTATCAGCAACTCGGTTGAATACTTCCGAAGCATAGAGTTTTGCCATTGAAGCTTCTTTAATCACTTTCTTACCTTCATCAACTTTCTTAGCTGCCATGGTCGTTAGTGCCCTAGCTGCTTCTGTTTCAGTTGCCATGTCAGCAAGCATCCACTGAATTGCTTGATTGGAGGCAATTGGCTTTCCAAATTGTATACGTTCTTTGGCGTAACTAGCTGACATCTCAATTAATTTATCGCAAGATCCTACCGCTCGGGCAGCTAATCCAATTCGACCCTCACCAAGGATTTTAAGGGCTGAAATGTATCCCATTCCAATTTCACCAATTACATTTTCTTCGGGTACTTCACAATCCTCAAAGATAATTTGGCATGTATACGAGCCCTTCAAACCCATCTTTTTATCGCGTTTTCCTACAATTAGTCCTGGAAAATTCTTTTCTACTAGAAATGCTGTAATGCCACCTTTAGCTCCTTTTGATTTATCAGTAGATGCAATGACTGTAAAGACATCTGCAACAGGACCATTCGTAATAAAATGTTTCATACCATTAATGATCCATTTATCCCCCTGCTTCACTGCATTGGTTGATAAATTTGTTGCGTCTGATCCGGCTCCAGGTTCCGATAAAGCAAAAGCGGCTATTTTGTTTCCGACAGCCATATCAGGTAAGTACTTTTGTTTAAGTGATTCAGAAGCTAATTTCACTAGTCCAGTACTACCAATACCAGTATGAGCACTAATTAAAGATACATAGCCGTTGTGCGTGCGTCCGAGTTGTTCTAATACCACAGCTTTTCCTTCAGAATTTAATCCGATGCCACCATATTCCTCTGGGATACTCATTCCAAAGAGACCTAGTTCTTTTGCTTTTTCGATTAAATGTTTTGGAATCGCATCCTCATCTTCAATTTGCTGAGCAAATGGTTCGACCTCATTTTCAACAAAGTTTCGAATCATGGTTTTCATCTGAAGTAATTCACTTGTAATAGTTGCAGTCATAATAAGTTCCCCCTTACTTTGGTTACTTTAATTAAATAGCAAGTTTTATGCCAATTATTAATAAAGCTCAAAAACGGCTTATTTTCGGGGATATTTTGATTTCAGAAATGCGAACGCTTAAAAAAAGCAATAAAAAAGTGATACAAAAATGAATTATGAATTCGTTTTTGTATCACTTATAATTCTAGTAAATAAACTCTCTAGTAATGAAATACAAACAATCAACGATATGACTATGGTCGATTTTATTGGTGTATTCTCGATTATTGCCATCAATGGTCGTAAATAAGTTGAAAATAAACATGGTTCATAAACATAGCTAGCGATAAAAAAGGATCGACATTATCATATGGTTATGTACTGATTCAAAAATGAATCAGTTGTTTTAAAGCTGTGAGATGGTTTGTGAAAAGGTTATTTATCGGAGAGCTCTCTTATCTAATGTTGCTAAATTGTTATAGAGTGATTGAATAACTGGGATTGAAACACCTCGCTTAGTCGCTTCTTTCAAAAAGTACCCACATATCGATTCAATCTCGAGTTGTTTTCCGCTTAGTCGATCTTGGAGCATGCTTGTATAGTGATTATCTGCATTTTTTGCCCCTATGAATATTTGATTGATCAGCTCATTCTGAAAAGAAAAACCTTTATGACTCGCTATTTTCATCCCTTCCACTAAAGCACTCTCAGCTATATCACGCAGTTCTGGTTGATCAATGATTTGTCCCACTGTGACACCTGCATAGGCTGAAAGAGGATTAAATGTTACATTCCACAACAATTTCTTCCATTTAGCTCGCATAATATTGAATGATGTTTTCGATTGAATTCCTGCTTCATTAAACAAATGAGTGAGAGATTTTGCTTCATCTACATGTCCAGAGTCTAATGACCCTATAGTTAATCTTGGTTTACCTGCCATCTCGATGATACCTGGTTCTGACATTTTGGATGTTAAATATACTGCAGCTGTATATAGGCAAGTAAGATCGAAATATTCCATTGCAATTTCTTCATTACTGACTCCGTTTTGCATAATAAGAACGGGAGTACTAGAAGATATATGTTGGCGCAACTGTCTAGCCATATTGATTGTATCGTTTGATTTGACACTTAATATGATGAGATCCACATCGCTAAATGTATCCAGTGAATGTGTAAACTCCTTATGAATGATTACTTCATCTACGGGGCTTTTTATTTTTAACCCCCGTTCTTGCATCCTGAGCAAGTTAGGTCCTCTGGATAAAAATACAACCTCGTGATTTGCAATGGCTAGCATGCCACCAATATAACCACCAACTGCTCCTGTTCCAGCAATTCCGATTTTCATAGTCTCTTCCTCCTTTCCCTTAAATATTGCAAGTTTGATGCCAATAAAAAAACTCGCCAGAGGCGAGTTGTGGCATTTAAAAAGTTATGATCGTCCAATTTGATATTTCTTAAGTTTTCTGACAATTGTTGGCTGACTGGTATTTAAAACTCGAGAAATTTCATATGTGCTTTTGTATTTTGAATAGGCATTTTCTAAAACGTTACGTTCTGTTATTTCAACGGCTTCTTTAAGGGTGTGAATATGAGGATCTGCTCTTTCCTTTTGATATTCGTCAGGAAGGTGATCATGAGATATCGCACGCTTAGAAGTGGTTAATACCATTCGTTCAATTAAATTAGCCATTTCTCTTACATTCCCTTTCCAATCCAATTCATAAAGAGAATTTTTAAGGTCCGCTTTTAAATGCTTATCAAGGTTATATTTTAAATTCGTTCGGTTTAGGAAGAACTGGATTAATGGTAGAATATCATCTCTTCTCTCTCTTAATGGAGGAATAGAGAGAGGAATGACATTAAGGCGATAAAATAAATCCTCTCTGAATTCCTGTTCTTTTACCATATGGAGGAGGTTGCGATTGGTTGCAGCAATAATTCGCACATTAACCTTTTTCAGTTTCGTAGCACCTATGCGTTGAATGGTATTATCTTGAATAACCTGGAGTAATTTCACTTGAGTTTTTAATGGGAGTTCACCTACTTCATCTAGAAATAGGACCCCGTTATCTGCCATTTCAAACATCCCAGGCTTACCATTGCGATTCGCGCCAGTAAATGCGCCACTTTCATAGCCGAAGAGCTCTGATTCAATTAGATCTTGTGGTATAGCACCGCAATTTACTTTAATAAAGTCTCCGGTTGAAGCTCTCTTGCTTTTTGAATAGATAAATCGAGCAAGAACATCTTTTCCTACACCTGTTTCACCCAATATAAGAACAGTTGCATCAAAATTTGCGATTCTAGTACCTGTTTCATAAAGTTCTTTCATGGTTTCACTCTCAATAATAATCCCTGAGTTTGAATATCCTTTTAACAGCTCAAGTTCTTTTTCATATTCGGCATTCTTTTTTTGAACACTATTCAACTCAGATATAAGTCTATTTAATTCAGAAAGATCTCGTATGTTCGTGATCACCTTTTCAATATCACCTTTATTGTTAAAGATTGGGCTACCGGTAATCAACGTTTCTTTTCCTTCGAAATTATTCTGTACGACTGATACAGTTCGGCGTTGTTTCAGTACTTTTTTTGTTACGGAATCTTTTAATATGCCCCTATTGACGAGACGATCAACATTTTTTCCAATGTAATATTCCTTTGGGATTCCAGTTAGTCGTTCAATCGCTGTATTGGTTTTCAATGTGATTCCTTTGTTATCGGTAATATAAATTCCGTCATAGGAATTATCGATAATTGAATCCAATTCCCTGTTGAGTTTCTCAAGTTCTGTTACCTGTTTTTCGAGATCAGAGAAATGAGTGTTTTCTTTCCCAATATAATAAACGAACTGATCTTTTTGATCCGTAATGAACAACATTCGTGTGTCCTTGTACTGGGTTATAGTAAATGTTTCGTGTTCTTCTATGCTGTCAAAAATCTCTTCAACTGGTTGTTCTTCAGCATCGTTTATGATGGAGCGAAAAGCGTCATTTGTTGAAAAAATGATTCCGTTTTTTGAAATGAAAGCAGGAAAAGACAGTTGAGAAATAGTCGATAAGTCCAAAGCGGTCACCTCAAAAATAATCAGATAATGGAAGACTGTTCTTTATCAATAGCAAATATTTTACCTGGGTTCATAATGCCGTTCGGATCAAGAGTGTGTTTAACTGCTAACATGACATCTAAAGCAGCTCCATGTTCTTTTTGTTGATATTGAGCTTTCCCTGTACCTACCCCATGTTCTCCCGTACATGTGCCTCCTCGCTCGAGCGCATAGTGAACAAGGTGTTGATTTAGCTTTGTGGCTTTCTCAAGCTCAATCGGGTCATTAGGATTGATCATGACGATGGCATGGTAGTTTCCATCTCCCACATGACCGAGAAGGGCACCATCTAATCCGTAAGTTTCGATTGCTTTCCTTGCGTCTGTTATCGCACCGGTAAGCTCTGAAATGGGGACGCAGACGTCTGTTACCATCATCTTTTTACCTGGAGATCCATGACTGAACGAGTATGCGAGGTTGTGTCGAGCCTCCCATAAAAGAGCTCGTTTCTTCGTATCATGTTCGAAAATAAACTCCTCACACTGGTTGTCTTCAGCAATGCTTTTAGCAAACGCAACATCTTGATTCAGTCCAGCTTCATTTCCGTGAAACTCGATAAATAATGTTGGCTTTTCAATGTAGTTCGTTTCATTTGTTTTGTTCACTTGTTGAACGGAACGCGCATCGACCAGTTCAATTCTTGCGACTGGTATCGCAGCATGAAGGATATTTGTAACGGTTGAAACCGCTTGCTCAATTGTTGGAAAAACGATCCTGCCTGCAAGGGTGGCTTCTGGAATCCCATAGACATTGAGAGTTAGTTCTGTAAATGTTCCGAGCGTCCCTTCTGAACCAACGAAAAGCCCATTCAGGTGATAACCAGATGACGATTTTGCTGTTTTGCTTCCAGTATGTATAACCCTACCATCTGCAAGGACAACTTCCATATCACGAACTTGATCTCGCATGACCCCATACCGAACAGAGGTGGTTCCACTTGCATTAGTTGAGGCCATTCCACCTAGTGTGGCATCTGCACCTGGATCAACGGTGAAAAATAAGCCGTGCTTTTTTAATTCTTTATTTAATTGTGAACGCGTGACACCGGGCTGCACCCGTACGAGAAAATCCTCTGGTCGTACCTCAAGAACTTTGTTCATTAATTGGAAATCGATAGAGATTCCACCTTGATAAGGAATCACATGACCCTCTAGGCTTGAGCCGAGTCCAAACGGAACAATCGGTATTCGATTTTCGTTCGCTACCTTTAAAATTTTACTAACTTCTTCTGTCGTTTTTGGAAAAACGACCACGTCTGGATCATGTGGCGTATGATAAGATTCGTCTTTACTATGCTGCTCTAACACGGTGGCATTTACGCTAATCTGATCATCATCAAGAAAGGTGGCTAGTATAGATATGATATTCATGAGACAGTCCTCCATTCACATGTAAAATTTAAACTTTTCTGATAACAACAACATCACTTTACCACTATTCTATAAAAAGCGTCAATCAACGTTCTCCACGCTTTCAAATTAAAAAGCCTGGACTGAGCCAGGCTTTCTTCATATGTTATTCTTTTTGTTCGTTTTCTTCATTTTCAGGACGTTCTGTTCTTTCTTCTTCCAATTCTTCTTCATATGCTGAGGCTACTTCGCTTTCAAAAGCGTCTTCTTCCATTCCTGAATCGGTGCTCTCATCTTCTTCTGTAGGATAAGCTTTTTTATCGAAAGAATTGTGATGTCCTCTTGAGACAAAGCTCTCAAGCATAGCTTTTAAATCCATTCCAGTTGATTCTTTTAGACTTGCCTGAAGACCTGTCATTGTTTTTGTTACATTGTCTGTAATCTGAGTGGAACCTTTACCTCCACCCATATCAATGACTTTCATCTCAGAAATTTGAGACAGTGGCTGAGCAATTTCATGCGCATATTTCGGTAACATGTCGACAAGCATTTCAATAATCGCAGCATCGCCATATTTCTCCATTGCCTGAGCCATTAGTTCTTTCGCTTCAGCTTCAGCACGACCTCGTTCACGAATCACTTCAGCTTCAGCCAACCCTTTTTGCTTTTCAATTTCTGCTTTTGTTTGTCCATCGATGCGATCGCGTTCCGCTTCAGCTTCAGCATTTGCTCGAATATCGTAGGCATTCGAATCAGCTTGCGTTTTTCTTCGCTTTTGTTCTTCTAGTTCTAATTCGACCTGGCGCTGTCGTTCAATGAATTGAACCTGCATCTCTTCTTCTTTCACCTTCTGATTAAGTCTTGCTTGCTCAAGGTTATAGGACTGCTCAGAACGCGCCCTTCCTTGTTCAATTTCAGCTTTGTACTCCGCTTCCTTCACATCTTTGTCTTTTTGAGAACGAGCGATCTCAATCTGACGTCTTATTTCATCTTCTTCTGATTCTTGGTCCGTTTTCGCTTTGTGCATACGGGTTTCACGTCTGGCGTTAGCCTCTGCAATATCGGCATCTTTTCTAGCTTCTGCAATACGTGGACGTCCTAGAGCTTCTAAATATCCGTTCTCTTCATCATCATCCTTTAATTCTTTTAGAGCAAAAGAAGTAATTTCAAACCCTAGGTTCTTGAGATCTTCTTCAGCAATATTCTTAACTTTTTTATTGACCGAATTAAAATCTTTGTAGATTTCATCAACTGTAAGTGATGAAATGATGGCTCGAAGATGACCTTCAAGAACCTCTTTTAATTCACGCTCTTTCTCTTTTTGTGGTTTTCCTAGAAATTTCTCTGCATAATTCGCAACAATTTCAAGTCTACTGCCTATGCTGATTTCTGCGACACTTGTTGCTCGAATCGGAACGCCTTCTGATGTATAGGCTTTTGGTGAAGCAATTTCTAGTTGAAAGGAGGTAAGGTCGATCGGCGTACTTGTTTGAAACAACTTTAATCGAATACCGCCACCACGTACGATCTTCATACTACGACCATTGTCATCGACGAAAATGCGATTATCTTTCTCTGCGTCCCCTAATTTTGGCCCTGTGATTATCAGCGCCTGATTAGAGGAGGCAGTTTTATAACGCCTTTTAAAAATGAAAAATCCGATACCGCCTGCCAAAAGTAATAAAAACAAAATAACACCGGAAATTATTAACCCGATAAATTCCATCATCTGTTCATCATCCTTTCCTATTAGTGGTAAGTATGTATCTTCCTCTCTCTTCTTCTACGATTTGGAATAAAATAAGTTTCGAGATAAATTGAATTTAATAAAGAACAAAAAAAGAAACGAACCTATAAAGGTTCGTTTGTGCGCGTTTATTTGATTAAAACCTTTTTAAAACGGCAGCGCCTTTGACAACTGGTTCATTTTTCTGATTAAGTGCAGCCACATCAAAATAATAACGATCGTTCTGGATCGATACGAGAGTAGCTTTTAGTGTAAGCACATCATTTAAGAAAACCATTCCTTTGAAGGAAACAGAATAATCTTCAAGAAAGACCTCTTCATAGTATGGCGTGAACAATTTCGCTAAGTTACCCATTGTCCACATCCCATGTGCAATAATACCAGGAAGTCCTGCTTTAGTAGCTTCTTCATCAATCGTATGAATTGGATTGAAATCCCCCGATGCGCCTGCATATTTGATCAGATCTAACCTAGAGACTGGGGTGAGCTTGATTTCCAATGGAGTTCCAATTCTAAATTCTTCTACTATGTTCAAGAGCTCATCCCCTCTCTTACAGCTTCAGTAATAATCACTACCTGCTCTTCTGTAAAAATCAGTTTTCCTCCTGGCTCTTCTCCATATCGCTTTAATAAAAGAAATCCGAGTAAACCACTCTTTCCATGGCGCTCATAATATTCTTCAAGAGAAGTGGAACACATGACGGTTTCCCCTACCAAAAGCGGACGCTTATAGTGGAAAGATTGCTTTCCATGAATCAATCCAACATTAGGCAAGTCGAAGCCTTGAATTTCTCCATAATCAAACACTCGAGGATATGTAGGCGGTGCAATGTTTTCTCCATATCTTGAGCGTTTCCCAATTGACTCATCAAGATAAAGTGGTGATTCATCCCCAATCGATTTTGAGAACGCTTTCAAAGAGCCGCGTTCCACGATATTCTTTACAGGAGTTGATCGTGTACCAATTAGTGATTCAAACATAAAACACCCTCCTAAGCGTATTGTCCTACCTTTACATGTCCTTTCAAGAGGTTTCGAGCAATGATTAAGCGTTGAATTTCGTCTGTCCCATCATAGATCCTCCAAAGACGCGCTTCACGATACCAGCGCTCGATTGGTAACTCCTTTGTATATCCCATTCCTCCATGAATTTGCAAGACACGATCAACAACGCGATTGCCCATGTTTGAACCATAGAGCTTAGCCATGGAAGCGAGCTGTCGATTGTCTTTTCCTTCATCGAGCGTATAAGCAGCGTTTAAAACGAGCCATTTAGCAGCTTCAATCTCAACAGCAGAATCTGCGATTTGCCATTGGATTGCCTGACGTTCTGCAATTGGTTTACCAAACGTTTCTCTTTCATTCGCGTAGTCAATCGCCATTTTAAGTAACCGTTCACCAGCTCCGACAGCTGTTGCACCCACGATCCAACGCGCAAAACCAATCCATTCCAGACCGAGATTGTAACCGCCATCAACTTCACCTAAAATATTCTGATTTGGTACCCTTACATTATCAAACACTAATCCTGCCGGTCCCCATTCTCCCATTGTGTGAATGTATTCAGACTTCCAACCCATCTCGCGGTCTGCGATAAAGCAAGTAACTCCGTCTCTACCTGTTGCGGCATGCTTTTCTTTATCTGTAATCGCAATCACCATGACAAAATCAGCTTCATTTCCACCAGTAATAAACGTTTTTTCACCGTTAAGAACCCATTCATCCCCATCACGTACGGCTGTCATTTTAATATTACGCGTATCAGAACCTGCACCAGGCTCTGTCATCGCAAAACAAGATTTCTTTTCCCCATTAATCGTTGGTAAAAGATACTTTTCTTTCTGTTCTTCATTTGCGTAATAAAGGATATTATCAGCTGATCCACCGAAGCGGAACGGGACAAACGTTTTAGAAACTTCCATCATCACGATCGCAAGCATCATTTGACCAAGGTTAGCCCCACCATATTCCTCAGGCGTATTAATTCCCCAAAACCCTGCTTTTTTTGCTTTTTGCTGAAGCTCTTCCATTTTTTCGGCAGAAATCCCTGGCTTTCCTGCTCGTTCATTACGAAGCACATCATTTTCTAATGGAATTAATTCGTTCTCTACAAATTTTCGAATTGTTTTTTGCACCATTACTTGTTCGTCAGTTAATCGTAAATCCATACGTAATCTCTCCTTGTAACTCGATTTTGATAAACCATATACTTACTAACCGGTTAGTATCTTGATTCGACAAAATGAATCCACTTCCTTCTTCTTCATGTATTTTCTAAATATTTATCTAGAAAAGTGAAAAGAGCCACAAATGTGACCCTTTTCTTTGTAATCATTATTTTCCGATAAACATTTGCGTCCAATAATGTCCATCTTGTGCAAGTCCCACCCCGATGTGAGTAAAACTGCTGTTCATGATGTTTTTTCGATGACCTTCACTCTTCATCCAGGCATCAACAACGGCTTCGGGAGTTTGTTGTCCCTGAGCAATATTTTCACCAGCCGTGTTAAAGTCAACACCGAAATCCCTCATCATGTCAAATGGAGAACCATAAGTGGGACTTGTATGGGAAAAGTAATTTTTTTGCTGCATGTCTCGTGATTTTTCCTGAGCAACATCACTTAATGATGGCATAGCTTTTAGTGGAGATAGTCCTTGTTTTTTTCGTTCAGCGTTTGTTAAGTCGATAACCTGTTTAATCTCTTTTGTAATTTCACCTGATGGCTCAGAAGTAGGTGATTTTTCTTTATTAGCTTCTTCCTGCTCAGGAGCAGCATTTTCATTTGGCTGGGCTTGACCAGTATTTTGATCTGGTCTCATCTTTTGTTGACGCTGTTGTTCCTCTTTGCCGCCAATGCCATATTGCTCTGGGAAGCCTTCAGGTAAATATTCTCGCGGATCTACACCTGGAAGAACTTCATTAAATTCAAATTGCCCATCTTGAACCATTTCCCCATGAGGGAATTTTGCACTTGGTGTCTCTGTACTATAGGAGTTAGGATCAATTGTCAATTGACCACTGTTTATCCGTTGTATTCCCTCTGTAGGCGCGCTTGTTTTATTTATATTTAACGCTTCTTCATCGTTGTTATTTGCGTTACATGCTCCGAGAAGCAGTAATCCTGGCAATAATAAAGGTATGATCTTTTTGTACATGCGTTGCCCTCCTTTAGCTGATTTTGTTACTATCTTAGTTTTTCTAAAGGAGGGAAAAGTATTTGTGGTAAATAGCGAGAACCGTGCACGTTCTTTACATTGCAAAAAAACAACCCCCTTAAAAAGAAGAGGGTTGTCTTAAAATCAGCCGGTATTCCGAAGACCAGCGGCAATACCATTAATGGTTAATAAAATTTCTTTCAGTAGCTCATCGTCTTCACTTCCATTTGAGCGATATGTTGAAATCAATTCTACTTGTAGTGAACTTAGAGGATCGACATATGGGTTTCGTAATCGAATCGAATCTTTAATGTTTGGCGTACCATCCAGAAGTTCTTCTTGTCCAGTAATGGTCAAAATCACATCTTTCGTACGTTGATATTCATCAACAATTTTACCAAAAATGCGATTCGCTAGCTGTTCATCATCGATTAGCGACATATATTTCTCTGCTGTTGCGAGGTCTGCTTTCATTAGACCCATTTGTAAATTATCAATTAGAGATGCGAAGAATGGCCAATTTTCATACATTTCTCTTAAATTCTTTAAGCCTTCTTCTGTTGACGCGAATTTCGTTAGTCCAGTGCCTGAAGCATACCATGCTGGCATGAGTTGGCGGCTTTGTGTCCAGGCGAATACCCACGGAATCGCACGTAAATCATCGAAATGATCCGTGCCTTTTCGACTCATAGGACGTGAACCAATGTTTAATGCACCAAGTTCAGGAAGCGGCGTTCCTTGTTTAAAATAAGCAAGGAATCCGTTATCCTCAAATACAAGCGATTGGTAGGATTTAAGAGATATTGAAGACATTTCCTCCATCATTTCATGCCATTTTTCTTGACGCGTATCTTTTTCGATTCCAGAAACGGCAGACGTTAGTAACGTCGTAGTCGCCTGTTCTAGACTTCGATAAGCGATATCGTATAGTAAATAACGAGAAGAAAGAACTTCCCCTTGCTCTGTAATTTTGACTCCAGCTGTATACGTTTCTGGCGGTTGTGATAAAAGACTTCTGCGAAGTGGACCACCACCTCGACCAAGTGCACCCCCGCGACCATGGAAAAATTTCAAACTTAAGCCGCGTTCAGATGCAATGCTGCTAATTTCTTGCTGGGCCTGATAAAGCTTCCAGTTAGCCGTTAGTGTTCCTCCATCCTTACTGCCATCTGAATACCCGAGCATAATTTCCTGACGATTGTCAACCTGTGATAAGTGATTCTTGTAAACCGGGAGTTCAAAAAGCTTCTCCATAATGGATGGCCCTGCTTTAAGATCATCAATTGTTTCAAGTAACGGAGCGATATTTAAATCACTCTCTACACTACCATCTGCATGTAAACGGTAAATGTTTGCTTCCTTCGCAAGTACAAGCACCTCAAGAAGATCACTTGCAGACTGCGTCATGCTGATTAAATACACAGAAATTGATTTAGGACCAAACTCATGATGAGCTTTTTTAATCATCGAAAAAATATCGAGTATTTTACGTGTTTTTTCCGAATAGTCTTCATAAGTTGATAAAACCGGACGCGGGTCTTCCAATATACTGCTCAGCAAGTTTACTTTCTCTTCTTCATCTAGCGAGGCATAGTCGTTTGCCATGTTCACGCGTTTTAAAATTTCTGCGATGGCTCCCTCATGTTCACCACTATGATTACGAACATCTAAAGTAGCAAGGTGAAATCCGAAAAGTGATGCCTGGCGAATTAATTTATTTAATTCTGAGAAATGAGCTCCTTTAGGAAAATGCTGACGAAGACTATTGCTTATTAGCTTTAAATCTGCTATAAATTCTTCTGCATTTTTGTATCCGTTCTCATCGTCCACCTGATTTAGTTTTTCCAATACGTACGCAAGTTTAACCCGATAAGCCTCGTGAGAAACGCCCCATTCTTTTGTGTTTGGAAGACGTTGTTCATCCTCTTTAATGGATTGAATTAATTCGCTACAGATTGTAATGCGGTTCGTTGACTGACTTAACTGTCTCATTAAGTCTTTTACTGATTCTTTGTATTTAGAAATGACAACATCTCGCTGTCGTTGGAGCGTATTCCAGGTAACTTCTGGTGTGACAAATGGATTCCCATCTCGATCTCCACCGATCCACGAGCCAAATTTTAGAATATTCGGGACTTCCCATTTCGCATCTGGATAATGTTCCTTCAAACACTCTTCTAGTTCTTGATGAATTTGAGGTAGTACTTCGAATAGCGTCTCTTCAAAATAGAAAAGGCCCATATTTACCTCGTCCATAACGGAAGGTTTTTTATGTCGTAATTCATCAGTTTGCCAAAGGATTGTAATCTCGTTAAGTAGATCCGCTTTTAATGCTTTTTGTTCTCGCTTTGTTAATAGCGGATTATCCAATTGTTGTAATGATTTCGCAATACGTTTATGAATTTCTAGGACAGAGCGTCTTGTCGCTTCAGTTGGATGTGCAGTTAAAATCAGTTCGAGTGATAGAGAGGATAATGTATCTTCAATCAGCTCACCCGGTACATTGTTCTTCTTAAGTAAAGAGATTGCGTGCGGAATGGATCCGGGCTGTGACTGTTCTTCTTCCAACATTTGATAGTCTCTACGTCTTCGAATACGATGGTTTTGTTCAGCAATATTTACAAGGTGAAAATAAAGAGCAAATGCGCGAATGACTTGCTTTCTCATAGGTGGTTGAAGCGTCTGAATGGTTTCCTTGAGCTGCTGAGAAGTTTCGAGATCTGCAGCTGTTCTGAGGGATTTCGTCTTCTCACGAATCGATTCAACCATATCAAGAAGTTCTTTGCCGCCATGCTGCACTAAAACGTCACCGAGAAGGCTTCCTAGCATGTTAATGTCACGCCTTAGGGCAACGTGGTGACTTTGTTGCGTCGAATGTGCCGTATCAATTGTCATGTCCAATCAACCTTTCTAATAAAAACTTAATACCAAATATTAAAAATATTTCAATAAACTTATTATAAACAAGAAATTTTATTCTTGTCATCTTTTATGACACCTGATCTCAATGCAAAAGTAAGCTACTTGTACTGAAAAGACAACAATGTAAACGCATTCAAATGTTTTTTTATTTTTTTGTATTTTCATAAAAAAATCCGCAAAACTATGCGGATTTCATTTTTTTAAGTTACTTATTCAGATTGAAAATTTGTGTTTAAAGCGCTCAATTTTTTTATTTTCTCCAACCATTAAGATGACATCCCCTTTTTGGAACGCGACTTCTGCATAGCGACTCAAAATAGGTGCTTCCTTCCGCAAGATAAGGGAGACGTTCAACTCATATTTTCTAGAAAAATCGAGTTCGAGAAGCGTTTTTCCGATTAGTTCTTCTGGGACCTCGACTTCAATCGCCGATACGTTTTTTGTGATTTCGATATATTCGAGCACGTTTGGCATCATTATTTGTTTCGCTACTTTCATCCCTGCTTCTTCTTCAGGATAAATGACCTGATCTGCTCCTAAGTTAGATAAAATTTCACCTATTTCGCGACTAACTGCTTTTGTAATAATTTTTTTGGCCTTCCGATCACGAAGTCTGTTCGTAATTAAAATCGCTGAATATGCGTCCGTACCGATTGCGACAAATACGGCGTCATATTGCTCAACATTAAGATCATCCATCACGCGGTTTTCACGTAAATCTCCGACAATAGAGTGGGTCGTGTAATCGTCAATATCTTCTAATGGTCCTTCATCTTTATCACACACGACCACATCACATTTTTGCTCATATAGCTCACGGATGATGCCTTTTGCAAACCTTCCTGCGCCTATTACTAAAAATTGTTTTCGCATCGTTCCTCACTCCTTCTATCCAACAGCCAGGTCTTCTTTGATGTAACGTGTTCTCGATTTTTCGATTTTAAATACAGCGTAAATGAAGCTAAATACGCCAATGCGCCCAATAATCATAAGCATGCATAACAATAGCTTTGATACCCCTGTAAGTTCTCCAGTGATGCCCATGGATAATCCGGTATTCGTTAATGCCGAAATGACTTCAAAAGCCACCAAAATGATTTCTTGAGATTCAAAATAAGAAAGTACAATGGTCGAAAACGCAAATAAAAAGATGAAGCTTAAAAAGATAAGAAATGATTTATTAATTGAATCCTGAGAAATGGTTTTTTTAAATAAAGTGGTGTATTCTTCAGACTTTGCGACAGATACCATCTTTGCTAGAAGCACTGCAAAAGTAGTTAACCGCAGTCCTCCACCTGTACTAGAAGAAGATCCACCTATAAACATCAAACTCATTAATATAAGGACAGTCGTGATATCGAGTGTTGAAATGTCGACAGTCGTTAACCCCCCGTTTCGGGAGGTGGCTGAAAGGAAAACCACATTTACGAACTTATCCCATAAAGATAAATGGTTAAATACGCCGTTGTACTCTAAAAAGAAATACACCATAAGTCCAATGAGAAAGAGTGAACTATGAAGTCTAATATTCACTTTTGTAAATAAACTTTTCTTTTTGCGAAAGCCTAATATGTATTCAACGATGGTCGGAAATCCAAGGCTACCAAGGAAAATCATTGTAGCTGACGTCAAAAGCAATAGCCAATTGTGCTGATAAGAAATTAAGCTATCTCCAAACAAATCAAATCCTGCATTCGTAAAGCTTGCAACACTGTGAAAAACGGTAACAAAGACTGCTTCTTTAACTGAACTATATTGTTCACTTATGGCATTGAACATGAGACTAAATCCAATAGCTTCAACTGTTAAGGCGATCATTAATACTGACAAACTTAAGGATCGAATGGTTTTAAGCTGTGATTGATTTTGGTCTTTAGAAATTAACAGCATACTTGACATCGTTAGCTTCTTTCCCATCATAAGAAAAAGATAGCTGACAAGAACCAGTATTCCAATGCCTCCTAGCTGCATTTCGATAATCAATAACGCCTGTCCAATTCGAGTGAAGTCTGTCGAAATATTTACTGAAGATAAACCCGTTACGCTAAGAGCACTTGTTGAGATAAAAAGCGAATCAACCGCTTGTAGTGATCCGTAATGCGAAAAAGGCAGCAAATAAAGAATGGCAAATAAGACGATGGTTCCTACGTATGTGATAAAAATATAACGAAATGATTGAATCGTTGATTTGGATTTTAGCATAGCACCTCTCCACCCATTGTTCTGTAGACTTATTCACTATATCATAAACGGTTTTGCTTAGGGTGCCATAAGAAAACCACTTAAGACTTCTTAAGTGGTTCCTACTTTTTTTCGATCAGCGTAATCCAATAGGCCAAGTGCCGACACGTGTAAGTCCATCTTGATGTATTGATAAACGGGATGATCAAGAGGCACGCCTTGATTGAATAAAGCGCCTTGGACATTACTTAGAAGCGCTTTGAAAAGGTGTTCTGATCGGTCATCATTCTTCTGATCTTGACTTGTTACTTCTTCTGTTATTCTCAAAAACACAGATAGCCACGCTGTTAGTTGCCGAAGGACTTCATCTGGATTGTTAGATTGACCATAGTGGCCAAAGTAAATATAACTAGGATGAAAAGACTTGATTTTATCAGCAGATGCAAGCATATCATCTGGATTAAATTGGTTTGGTGAGGTTGAGGGTAAATAAAGTTCTGTATCAAGTTGTGGATAGTAAACGCCTACAGTGTCCCCTACAAATATGCCGTTTGTCTTAGAATCATGTATGGAAAAATGATGTTTTGCATGGCCTGGTGTATCAATGAATGTTAACGTACGATTCATTCCAATCTTCATTTTCTCGTAATCCTTCATAATGACTATGCGATCTTCTGGTATTGGCAGAATCGGTTCAAACAATTCTTTAAACCTTTTGCCATAAACGGCTTTAGCTCCCTCAATTAAGCGAGTTGGGTTTTCCAAATGTCGTGCTCCTTTTGAATGAACAAAAATACGCGCATTCGGACATTTCTTTAGCAGCAGGCCTGCTCCACCGGCGTGATCAAGATGAATGTGTGTCACAATGATATGACGCACTTCATTCAGGTCGATATGTAAATTTTCTAACCCGCTAATGAGGTGTGAAATCGAAGGACTTGCACTTGTTTCAATAATGGTTAGTTCTTCTTCATGCAGGACATAACAACCTGTCCGCTGTTCGAGAGACAGGTCGTACAGATCGATAAGAGATAAATCATCTGCTATACGTTTAGGAAGCTTCATCGTTCATTCCCTCCATTAAGTAAGTTGCATTTACCTACTGAAAGACTTCTTGATGCTAATCGAATATCCTTTTAAATATGCATAATGAAGCTAAAAACAACTTTACTTGTTAATCAAGGTGACTTGTTGAGTGATAAAGTTCATTTAACCACTCATCTTCTTTTCTTCTTAAAACCGTTAAAGATGTATTGACAATATGCTTTTCATGATTTAGTTCAGGTAGTGTACTTTTAAAGAAATGTCGAAGAAATGATCCATGACTTACGATAAGAATGTTATGACCTGGATGTTGATGGTGTAAGTCATTTAATGCTTCATGCGCTCTTGCCACAACAAGTGCTTCTTTTTCAATACCGAGATCTAACTCACGCCATTTCTCTCCCCATTTCTCTATTCGCTCTTGCTCCGTTGTGCCTTCAATTTGTCCTCCGCCAGCTTCACGCAGCCTAGGATCCGTTTTAACATCAATATGAAGAATCCGCCCGATAATTTCAGCTGTTTCTTTTGCACGTGATAAATCACTTGAAACGATCATATCCCACTCATCATTTAAGAGTGACTCCCCTAGCTTAGCTGCATCACGGCGACCTTGTTCATCAAGGTGAATATCCGAGCTACCTTGAGCCCGTTTTTGTTTATTCCATAATGTACTCCCGTGGCGAATAAAACCTATCCTCATGTCTTTTCCCTCTCTCTTTAACTATTCTGAGTGAATCGTTTGTTTGATAAGGCGCGTAATATCTTTCACTCGATTTTCTCCACACATAACTCTGTCAAGCAAGCTACAAAGCGCTATAAGATCAGCAAGCTTCGCGAGCTTTTTCCATTGCTTCGGTAGGGAAATTCCTTCATTCTTTAATCCCTCATATAAACCTTGTTCAAATGATTCAATACGATTGAATTGGTACCGAAGCAAGTTCCCTATGTCAAAATAAATACTCCCTGATAATGCAAATTCCCAATCCAGAATGGCATTCACTTCCGTATTTGTCATTAAGATGTTCAATCCATTAAAATCACCGTGAACAAGTCCGGCTCCACTCTGATCTTCTTTGAGTAAAGGCGCATTTTCCTTTGCAAATTCGATGATTTTCTCAGGCAAATGTTCCGGTAACCATTTAGAAGCATGATGGTTGAAAAACGATTGGATTGTCGTAATGAATGACTGTGGAGTTAACCGGAAATCTTCCCTGACGACAAGGTTCGGATCTAGAAATCCATATGTAGTAAAACGCTTTTTGCGAATACAGGCAAGCTGCTCCCCTATCGATTTCCCCATTTCTCTTATTTCACGTGCTGAAGAAATCGTCAGCTGATCCCGCAGTAACGCGCCTTCCTTCCATTCTAATAGCCCAATGTTATACCCATTCCATTTAGTCAAGTGGAGAAAATCGGGTCTTCGGACACGAGTAGGAAGAATGTCATGAATTTCTTTTTCACGGTATAGACTCTCAGTATTTCTTGCTACTCTTATGACGATTGGCTTTTCATTTGCAATGTCAACTTTCAAATTTGTGTGACTTAAGCCCTCAGAAAGGTACCTCGTTGATGTAATGCTCGCTTTCGGATGATAGCTTTTTACTATTGATGTAATGGCTTCATCTGGAAGATGAATGATCGCTTGGTGTCTTTCCCAATTTGTTTTCATTCTATCCCTCCTCTACCTATCATACCAACTCCTAATGAAAAAAGCTCTTTCTCATTGGAGAAAGAGCTTTTGAGTTAGTTCCAGTTAATTGGTAAAGGCAACACTTCTTGAACTTGTTTTTCGTATGTGGTGACTTGCTTCTCTGTCATCCAAATCCGGACAGTACCATGATCCGCACTGCTCCTGATTAAACGACCAATTCCTTGTCGTAATCGAAGCAACATATAAGGAAGATCCACTTCGTTTACTGGATTTTCTGAGTGACTTCGCTTCGCCTGAAATACCGGGTCGTTTGGTGGAAATGGTAAGGATGAAATAAGCACCTGTGTAAGCGATTCACCAGGTACATCAAGTCCTTCCCACAGATGATACGAGCATAGAACGGCAGAATGTTCTCGCTGAAAAGCTTTTACTGTTTCACTGATTTCACGATCGCCTTCATAAATAATTGTGAAATTCCAGGTTTCTTGATCGGCCCAGTTTCGGAATCGGTTCATTTCTTCAAGAGATGAAAATAGCAATAAAGAATGGCCTTTGTTATGGTTGAGTGCACGGCCCATTTCTTCCCATTTCTCTTTCTCAGATTGAGAAACCGTTCCGTTCATTTTCATTTGTGCCTCATAATCAAATGGAGAATTCACAGAAAATGAAGCGTATTTTTGAATACCAAGACTACTTGCTGTATAAGAAAAATCCCCTGCCTGGGATAATGTTGCAGATGAAAAGACAAAAGGAATTTTTTGTGAAAATACTTCTTTTCTTAAAATGTCTTCTACAAGTCTTGGCATAATCACAAGCGACGTTTGTGTCTCTGTTTCCTCAAGCCAGTGAATACCTTCTCCATCCTGAAGTAACGTTCTTAATCCATAAGCGAAAAATTCGAGATATTCTTCCATGATCTTGACGTGATAATCTTCCATCACATGAAGCTCAGAATCAAAAACAAGCTGTTCCAATAACGCATCAACCTTTTCAGCAATGGCTTTTGCGATTTCAATCATCGTTTCTGTACGAGGTACATCCTTACGAACGGAACCTTCTACGGTTATTGCTGAGTCACTGAGATGAGCAAACCAATTATCATGAAGCTCAAGAATCTCTTCTACAAGTGTGAGGGATTCTTCCCGTACATCCTGGTCCATGTATCCAGTTAGAATACTTGAGAGGGTTTCAGAGTGAAAGCGATAAGTTAATCCTTTTTGTGCTGAGAATTCAAGGAGGTGTCCCTCATCAAAAACAACTGTACTTGCTTCAGGAAGCAATGGAAGTTGTCCTTCACGCTTACGAGATTCTTTCGTCCAAATATGTTCCATGTAAAAATCATGAGAACAAATGATTAAATCACTTGCATGTCGATAATATTCACGATTTAATGTTTGGCCACATCGATGGCGCCAATCACAAGTGGAACACTGCTGTAATGGATCCCATGCAATCTTTTCCCACTTATCATTTGGTACCCATGGGTATTCTTTGCGATCGCCATATCGATGGAATGATTTCATCGACGCAGCAGGTTCATAGACAAACTCTGGAATTTCATCGTGAACGCTCAGAATATCCTCATCATCTGTTCGGTGTGAAAGGTAATCTAGTTTTTTTACACAAACATACTGTTCTCTTGCTTTAGCGAGGCGAACATCTACGGTTAACCCAAGAGCTTTCTCAAGCTTCTCAATGTCTCCGCCTTCTTTTACGAGTTGCTCAATAAGCGTTTCATCCGCACAGGAAATTATGGCGGGTTTACGTGTATAACGTGCATAGCAAATCGCATATAGCAAATAAACAAACGTTTTTCCTGTTCCTACGCCTGCTTCTGCAAAAACAACGCTCTTATTCTTAAAGGCTTGTTCAATTTGAAAAGCCATGAAGATCTGTTCATCACGAAGCTCGTAACCATGTTCAGGTAAAATGTCATAAAATACATCGCCAACATAGTCTCCAAGCTTCTCGTAAAAAGAATCTTCCTTTGTAATTTCAAAAGGTAGTGATTGAGTCATGTACGGTCTCCTCTTCTAGCATGATCCGTCCTTTTATTTTCTTATCTATTGGTACTGTTCAAATGTTGACAGTTAATAACATGTGTTATAAAAACAAAAGAAACCAAACTCTATCATAACAGATTTATTCGTATTAGTGAAAAAACATCTATTCTTTCTGTATGGCTTCACCTAGAAGCTGATAAGAAGTCAACCTTTCCTCACGATTAGGCGTGATCGTCGTAATCATAAGTTCATCTGGTTCATATTCTTCTTTCAGAGTCATTAACTTCTGCTTGACAGCCTCAAATGTTCCGCTAATGAGCTTTGTTTTATATTTAGGAAGGGAAACACGTTTCGCCTCTTCAGCGGAGATGAGAGCTTTTTCCCCTTTTGTACGAGCTTCATTAACAACTTGTGTCCAATGGGCAAGTTCATCTGCTCGTGCGGTGGTTTCACAACATATAACGGAAACCGCTAAAATCGTATAAGGTCTTTCGCCAACAAAATGGGTTCGATACGTGTTGAGAAGTTCCCTTCCATCATGGTCACTCATAAAATAACCAAATGCATAGGACATGTTATTCTCGGCAGCAAGTAATGCGCTTT
This sequence comes from Bacillus sp. Cs-700, assembly GCF_011082085.1. Classification (NCBI taxonomy): domain Bacteria; kingdom Bacillati; phylum Bacillota; class Bacilli; order Caryophanales; family Bacillaceae; genus Bacillus; species Bacillus sp. Cs-700. Next base: position 573,977 of record NZ_CP041063.1, on the reverse strand, counting down.
TCTTCCCTGTTCCAAGTAACCACGGTTCAGGCCTTAGGTTCGGAACAGGTTTTGCTTGAACGTTATGAAACATATGGTCTTTCGGAAAATCATGATTAAGAAAGCGAAGTAATTCTTCCACTTTTTGTGGCATCTTCCTAACTTCTTCGAGGAATCTTGGGGATAGAGCCGTTGTTGCCTCGGCAGATCCACCTGGTGCTCTTCCTAGACCAAGATCAATACGACCTGGAAATAGCGTCGCAAGCGTATGGAATACTTCAGCGACTTTATACGGTTGATAGTGCGGAAGTAGAATCGCACCAGCACCTAGACGGATTTCCTCTGTGTGTGCGCCAATATAGCTTAAGAGCACTTCAGGTGCAGGACATGCTACATGTTCTAAATCGTGATGTTCAGTGACCCAGTATCGAGTATAACCAAGACGTTCTGCAAGAACAGCTAATTCTTTTGAAGATTGAAGAGCATCCCCTTCCGTTTCTCCATAAAAAATGGGTGATTGGTCAAGTATACTTAGTTTCATTGCACACCTCTTTTTAATACAATCTCTTCCTATCATATAGAAAGAAGCGTCTCATTTATACTAGAAAGCCCTGACGAAGAAAAACGCCCATTATAGGCGTTTTCAGATAAGCAGGTTAAAGAGGTCCTGATCTTTATTAATTTCAATATAAGAAAACCCTTTTCGATTTAAACGCTCAATCAAAGGTTCATAATCTTCTTTATGCTTAAGTTCGATCCCTGCTAAAACTGGTCCTCGATCTCGGTTGTTCTTTTTTGTATATTCGAAGCGGGTAATATCATCAGTTGGTCCTAATACATCAGCCATAAATTCCTTTAAGGCACCAGCCCTCTGCGGAAAATGAACAATGAAATAGTGTTTTAACCCTTCATAAATCAAGGAGCGTTCCTGAATTTCCTGCATCCGGTTAATATCATTATTCCCCCCACTAATGACACAAACAACGTTTTTCCCTTTAATTTGATCTTTATAGAAATCGAGTGAAGCGATCGATAAAGCACCTGCAGGTTCAGCTACAATCGCATTCTGATTGTATAGTTCCAAAATAGTTGTGCAAATTTTCCCTTCTGGCACTAGAACAACATCATCAAGAAGATGCTTGCAAATGTCCAGAGTCAGTTTGCCAACTTGCTTCACAGCAGCCCCATCTACAAATTTATCAATAAAGTCAAGGGGTACGACGCTGTCGTGTTCAATCGAACGTTTCATTCCCGCAGCGCCTTCGGGTTCAATTCCAACAATTTTCGTATTTGGGCTAATGCTTTTAATATACGATCCGACACCAGAAGCAAGTCCACCTCCGCCAATGCTGAGCATCACGTAGTCAACTTCATCAATGTCATTCATAATTTCTAGGCCAACAGTTCCTTGACCTGCAATCGTTCGGTAATCATCAAATGGATGAATAAATGTTTTGTCTTGTTTGTTACAAAACTCTTTAGCTGTATGGAAGGAATCATCAAACGTATCTCCTGTTAAAATCACTTCAACGTAGGAGCCTCCAAATAATTCAACTTGTGAAATTTTTTGTCTTGGTGTGGTAGCCGGCATAAAGATGTGACCTTGAATGCCGAGCGTTTTACATGAGAAAGCGACACCTTGAGCATGGTTTCCCGCACTAGCGCATACGATCCCGTTTTCCTTTTCTTCCATTGTTAAGCTTTGAATAAGGTTATATGCCCCTCTAATTTTAAAAGAACGAACGTTTTGCAAATCTTCCCTTTTCAAATAAACGTTGCAGTTATAGCGATCGGAGAGTATTTCATTCCGCTGTAGCGGTGTATGAACAACGACTTCTTTTAAAACTTGGTTTGCGATAATGATATCTTCCACCTGGACTTTGCTGATTGTTTTACTCATTCTCGCACTCCTTCAGATTAAATTGAATTGTTTAACTTTTTAAAAATCATTTTAACATAATTTAATGCTGTTGTACGTTATTGTTCTAAAAGAATTGAATTTCTTTTGAATCCAAAAGCATGCTACAATTTTAAGAGATCAGCTATCATACGAGGAGGATACATAAATGAAAAAGTGGGCTTTTGTGTCAGATTTTGACGGAACGATTTCAAAAAAGGATTTCTACTGGCTTGTGATTGACACTTACTATCCTGAAGGTAAACCATTGTATAAGAAATGGAAAGCAGGTGAAATGCAAGATATTGATTTTCTTAGCCAGGTATTTCAATCGATTGACCAGCATGAAGAGCAAATTATTCAAGACATTCTCTCGCTACCTATTGATGAGCACGTCCCCTCTTTCATTCGAACGGTTCAGGAAAGCGGTGGGGATTTCTATATACTAAGTGCCGGCACCGATTATTACATTCATCACATTCTTGAGCATTATGGCATTAAAGACGTACCGGTATTCTCAAATAAAGGATACTATGAAGATAAAAATGTCCATTTGTCGATTGATGAAAATCATAAACATTATTCAAGACGTTACGGTATTGATAAATCAAAAGTCATTGCAGAATTAAAGGAAACCTATGATGTTGTTTATTTTGCTGGTGACAGCGAACCCGATTCGCATCCTGCGAAAGTTGCCGATCTAACTTTTGCAAAAGATGCCCTTCAAGATTTATTAAAGGAAAATCATGTGCCTTATGTTGCGGTTGATTCGTTTTTGCAGATAGAAGAATTTTTGCGTGAGAAAGGTACGGTTTAAGCATGCATGCATTAACGAATATTCCGATTCCTTCTATTTTGGAGATTCGTTCAGGTATTCGTCATCAGCTAGATTCTCTTCTTCATAAACACGGGTTTCATCATGCTCTGTTTTTGTTTGATGCGTTTACTTACGATGCTTATGCTGAGTCCTTTCAGAAATCCAAACACGTGACGATAAACGTTCAAAAAATGGAACCCGGTCAAACCATTCAGGATCTCATTGCATTTGCTTTTACCCTTGATTCCTATGATGTTGTCGTTGCTATGGGAGGCGGTCAGATTATTGACTACGGAAAGTATATTGCCTTTTCTAGAAAGCTCCCCTTTATCAGCATACCAACATCTGCTTCCAATGATGGTTTTGCTAGCAGCAATTGTTCTCTTATCGTTAATCAAAAAAAGACGACCGTTCCTGCACAGGTGCCTTTTGGAATTATTGCGGATCTTGAAGTGATTCAACAGGCTCCTTCTCATTTCTTACTTGCAGGAGTTGGTGACTTAATGAGTAACATTACGGCTCTGTATGATTGGGAATTTGAAGAAAGGCATGGAAAGGGTCATGTAAATGCTTTCGCAGCGATGCTTAGTAAAAAAGCGGTCAATAGTTTCATTCGAACGCCGATGACTGATCTTCAAAATCCAATCTTTATCAAAGAGCTTGTAAGTTCCTTAACGATGGGCGGTGTGGCCACCGTGATTAGTGGAAATAGTGCTCCAATTAGTGGTTCAGAGCACTTAATTTCACACGCTCTAGACAAACAATTGTCGAAACCTTATATGCATGGGATTCAAGTTGGTCTTGCTACGTACATTATGGCAAACGTCCAAAACCATCGTGCATTACGAATGAAAAAAGTGTTTGAGCGAACAGGTTTCTTTCATTATGTAAAAGAACAAAAGATTCAAAAGTCCTCTCTGGCAGAAGCGATTTTATTTGCACCATCAGTAAAACCAAGTCGCTACACATATTTACATGATCAAACCTTCCAACAAAAGGCTCTCTCTTTCTTAGAATGTGATCACACGTTACAGGACGTATTAGTATAAAAAAATGCCCTTAACAAGAGGGCATTTTTTAGTGTTTGTTTACATAATAATATTAAATTATACTAAAGCTCTGTTCTAATAGCCCAAAGTTCAGGGAAAAAGCGATGATCCAGAACTTTCTTTAAATATCCAACGCCGGATGAGCCTCCAGTCCCCTGTTTAAACCCGATGATCCTTTCAACTGTTTTCATATGACGGAAACGCCATTGTTGGAGCCAATCTTCAATATCAACAAGCTTCTCAGCTAGTTCATATAGGTCCCAATACGTTTCTACATCTCGATATACGGTCAACCATGCCTGCATCACAGAGTTATTCTTTCTGTATGTTTCGGTCACATCGCGATCAAGAACGTCCTTATCAATAGGTAAACCCGCCCTCGATAAAGCTTTAATCGCTACATCATAAATACCGGGTTCTTGATATGCGTCTTTTAGTTCTTCATGAAGCTCTTTATCTTTCTCATAAATTCTTAACACGTGAGGTGTTTTATAGCCTAATGCAAACTCGATCATACGGTATTGATAAGACTGAAAACCAGAAGCCTGTCCGAGCGAATCGCGGAACTGCATGTATTCCGAAGGGGTTAACGTTGAGAGAACGTCCCAAGCCTGAATGATTTGGGTCTGAGTTTTCGAAACACGCGCAAGCATTTTAAAAGCAGTTGATAATTCATCTTTTTCGATTGCTTCAATTGCGCCTCTTAGTTCATGCAAGATTAATTTCATCCATAATTCGCTTACCTGGTGAATAACGATAAAAAGCATTTCATCATGATGGTCGGATAACCTATTTTGCCCCGCAAGTATCTTATCAAGGCTTAAGTATTCTCCGTATGTCATATTGTTTTTAAAATCAGTATGTATGGACGCTTCCGTTGGATCTCGATGATCTTTCTTTCCCAATGACAAAACCTCCCCCTAATTTGTAAGCGGAACCAAAACGCAACCTTCTTCCGTGTTTCTTCATTAATATAGTAGTCTATTAAATCATTAACGCTAATCTGCTTTTGATGAGCTTAATTCCCCTCCTCTCAAAGAAAGTATAACATGTTCCGATTTTGAAGTAATTTTACAAACTAAAGTTAAACAGTGATTCATCCATTTGCTCTTGCTCAATGCCGATGTATCTTAAAGTAATCGATGGTGCAGAATGGCCGAAGATCTTTTGAAGCATTGCCACATCTTTCGTCTGTTTGTAGTAAAAGTAACCAAACGTCTTTCGCATCGTATGCGTTCCTATTTCAGAAAGCCCTGCTTCTGCTGCAGCCTGGTTTAGAATCTTATAAGCCTGACCTCTTTGGATAGGTAAATCTGTTTTGTTTGACGGAAACAAAAAATCTCGTTCTTCCATATCAAACGTATACGATTCGATAAGCTCCTTAAGTGCATAGTTAATTGGAAAGCGTTTTGATTTTCCGGTCTTTTTTTCTTTTATGATGATATGGGTTTGGTTACGAACGTCACCAACACGTAAAGGTAGTAAATCACTAATCCGTAAACCAGTGTTAATTCCCATATTAAACAAAAACCAATCTCTGGAATTTCGCTTTCGCAGGTTTTGTTTTACTAATTTTATCTTCTGAGGATCTCGAATCGGCTGAACCGTGTTCATGTAGGCAACCTTCTTTCTACATTCGATATGTATCATTAATGATAAGATTTTGCTCAATATGTATCATTATACCCTTCTGGCCTCTCCTGTAAAAGAGGAAAACCCCTAAAAATAAGCTTTCATTCATTTTCATAATGATACACAATATATGTTTTGTATCATTGTGTGAGAATAGAAGCATTTACTTTTGTTTACGTGCATATTGTTTTATTCGTTCGAAATGGACATTAAAAGTGAAAATTGGATTGTTTCTTTCTGTTTTTGTCAATTATTTTGTATTAAAAAGGAGGAAGGTATCTTACATCATTTAGATTCGATTCAAGATATGATAAGAGTTGCCTTACATGATAAGGCGATTGTTTCTATTCAAAGGAGGAAATAGTTTATCTAAATTTGCATTGAAAGACGCAGCACCAAATTTCACACTACCATCAGTAAATGGCGAAGAGTATTCTTTTGAATCATATCGAAAAGAAAAAGGTGGATGGCACCTTGTAATTTTCTTTAGAGGTTCTTGGTGTCCTGTCTGTGTAAGTGATCTTGAAAATCTTGAAGAAAGCACTGGATTCTTCGAAGGTAAAAATGTTCACATTACCACCATTTCTACTGATAAATTCGAAGATCTAAAAGCGATGGCGAAAGAAAAAAATCTCTCTTTCCCAGTCCTTGCAGACGAGGAGTACAAGGCACTTAATGCATATGATGTTCACGATCACCGTGAAGATGATCCTTATGAAGATCATGGTGCTCATGGTGAGCCAGCGTACTTCTTAATTGATGAGAAAGGCGAACTTCTTTATCAGCAAAGACAGACAAGTCCTTTTGGTCGTCCAACAGTTACAGAGTTACGTAAAAATGTTCAGTATATTGATAAGACATATAAAGCTTAATGAAAAGCAGGCCAATTCGGTCTGCTTTTTCTCTTGATTTAGTTTATCTTTTGCGATATTTTGTTAAAAACTTATTTAGTTAATAATAATTCATTACGATAATTGAAATTTATTACCTTCATTATTTCTTAGATCTTCCTTCCACTGATTTTATTAATTTTAATGTTCATCATTAGAACTAAAAATGTATGGTTTGTCTCTCCCTTTCTATCCTAAAAAATTAAGTGTTAATTAGACCTCGTACATTAAACCTACTTAAGTATAAAAAACCACAAGCATCATTCTGCCTGTGGTTGCTGATTAGCGTACTGTTTCTTTTTGATTAAGGTTTTCTGGGTTTAAATCAATCAACTCACCTGTCACAAAAACCCCATTTTTTTGAATGAGTTTATCATCAAAATACAGTTCTCCCCCACCATATTCCTTCCGTAATATCAAAACCATATCCCAGTGAATCATCGAGCGGTTTCCATTGTCTGCATTATCATAAGCTTGTCCAGGCGTAAAATGGATACTACCATTTATCTTCTCATCAAATAAGGTATTCCCTACTGGATGATTAATTAGTGGATTTAATCCAATAGCAAATTCTCCAATATAGCGTGCACCTTCATCAAGATTTAGAATTTCGTTCAATTTGTCTGTTTGGTCAGCTTCCGCATGGACAATTTTACCGTTCTCCAACGTTAATTTTACGTTGTGAAAGGTAATCCCTCGATACGAACATGGTGTATTAAATGAAATAACGCCATTTACACTTTCGCGTACGGGTGATGTAAACACTTCTCCATCAGGAATGTTTTTCTTTCCGTGGCTAGCGATAGTTGGGATATTTAAAATAGAAAATGAGAGATCCGTACCAGGTGCAACGATCCGAACTCGATCAGTCTTTTCCATTAAATCAAAAAGCGGCTGCTGCTTTTCGGCCATTCGTTTATAATCAAGACTACATACTTCAAACAAATAATCCTGATAAGTAAGTGTCCCCATTTTTGCTTTTTGTGCTGCTGCTGGCGTTGGATAATCAAGAACTACCCACTTTCTTTCATTGATCATTTTATGATCGATCTCTTTGAAAACTTCTCCATACAGTTTCATAGCATCAGATGCAAGCTCTGACAATGTCGCATCATTTTCTTCAGCTCGAATGTGAATAAACGATTGAACATCTTCTAATTGCTTCGCATACCATTCTTTTTGAATCTCTGCTTGCTCTTTTGTTGCAAATTCAGCCAAGTGAACGTCTATTTCATCATCACGTAATTCAACAAATGGCACCCCGTCTGCTGCATAAATCTCCTTAATGATTTCACGTATTAACGGTTTAGCAATTTGATGACCTGTCACCATCACGCGTTCACCAATCTTTACTTCAATGGAGTGATGGACTAGCGTCTTAGCTAACTGACTTAATCGTTCGTCGCGCATTTATCTTCTTCCTTTCTATGTAGCCTACTATTAGTTTAAGATCAATTTTCTTTTTTTCTGGAAACGGCTTGAGTACGAGCTACTCCGACTTAAGACGGAAACAGTTTACACCCAACGCTTCTTGAAAGCATTTGTTACGAAACCTTCCTTCTCGGCGTATTCTCTAATTACATCTTTTATTTCATCTGGTTGATAATGAAAGTTTCGATTGTTTGCTAAATCTGGATAACCAGAACCCCTTAGTAAGTAATCTGATGAAGCCACTCGATACCACCGCTCGGGATCGAAAGCTTCATCGTTAATCGTAATCATCTTAATTTGATTTTGATGATGTTGAATTTTTGCACCAGATACGTGAAGTCGTCCCACATACTTGCCTCGAAAACCTGGTCCTTTTCCATCAGCCATACAAACCGAGCTATTTAATGAACTTTCAAGAGCTGCATAGAGGTCCTTTCCTTGAATTTCAAAGTAAGTAGGATTTAGTGGAGAAGGACAAATTTCAATTAGCTTTTTATTGGAAACATAGTCGACGAGACCCCCATTTGCAATTCCGCTGTTTATTAGCCCAAGATCACAATCAAAACGGTCTTTCAACCCGTCGGCGATTAAATTGGTCATCGGGTTCTCTTCCAGTACGTCATGCCACAATGGTTTGCTAACAGTATAAAGAGGTTTACTTAGGTGAGCGATTGCTTCTTCCCTACTTACTTGCAAGATAGTTTGAATTTCTATATCTTCAACCGCTTTAGCTGTTGATATGGTAGAAGAAGCTAGTAGTTCTACGCCTTCCTTTAATACATCAATTTCAATAACTCCAATATGTTCACCGTACATACCTGCTGAATTCAGTATTGTATTATTCACTATTTTTGCTTCCTCATAAAGGACGTGGTCATGTGCTGACAAAATTAAATCAATTTCATCGATGGCTTCAGCTAATTCGATATCTGCTTGTGTTCCAACATGGTTTAAAACAACACAAACATCATAGTTTCCATGCTGCTTCTTGACCTCTGCTCTGATCGCTTCTACATAATCTAAAATTTGAAACCCCATCAAATCATTGAACTCTTGTAAATCTGGAGAAGCACCCGTAACCAAAATTCGAAGTTCATTTTTAATTAGAATTGTACTGCTGCATACTCCATTGAACGATTCTCCGTTAGCTTTAAGAAGATTGCAACTAATAAACGGTACAGTGCTCTGTACAGCCATATGCTCTAATGTCTCATTTCCATTAAATAGTTCATTATTCCCTATCGTAATGGCGTCGTACCCGGTCGATTCCAACATTTTGACTGCACCTATTCCCCGTGTTCCCTGAAGCTCAATACTTTTAAAGTCAGCAAAGTCACCTCCATCTAAAACGAGTGTGTTTTCATCTGCATAATCTCTAATAAGTGATGTCGCTTTAGCAAAATTATCAAAATGACTATGAATATCATTCGTATGTATGATCGAAAGCTTCATGATTGTCCCCCAGTAAGTTCTTTAGTTACATAATTAGTGCCATTCTACTACTTCGAAACTGATATACAAATTCCTGCTATTCATTCCGTATCGCAAAATAAAGTTTTCCTTTTAAAGAAGGAAATGGATAGAAAGCAAAGAAGATTCAACTAACTACATTCATAAAGGAGTCGTTCCAATGGCTAATATCGGCAATGAAATTCAGTTTGGTATTTATAAGCAGATGCATTCACCTGATCCGGAGCGTTTACCAACAAGGTATGAAGAATGGGAAGCACGCGCACGAGAAATTCTTGCGGATGGACCTTATGATTATGTTGCTGGAGGTTCTGGTGCAGAAGAAACGAAAAATGCGAACTGTGAAGCATTTAAACGATGGAACATCGTGCCTCGCGTCTTTCGTCATGTTGAAGACCGAAACTTAAAGGTAGGCTTGTACGGTCAGATGCTTCCTGCTCCATTGTTAGTTGCTCCAATTGGTGTGCAATCCATTATGCATCAAGAAGGCGAACTTGCTTCAGCGAAAGCCGCTGCTTCAATGGGAATCCCCTACATTGCAAGCTCTGCATCAAGTCATTCTATGGAAGAAATTGCTGAAATATTGGGAGACGCACCTAAATGGTTTCAACTTTACTGGAGTCGAGATCCAGAGATCGCTAAAAGTTTTGTTCAACGAGCGGAACTCGCTGGATACTCAGCAATCGTCGTAACGCTTGACACTCCTATGATGGCATGGCGTGAATTAGATTTACAGAATGTGTACTTGCCTTTTCTGATTGGAGAAGGAATTGGTAATTATTTAACGGATCCTGCTTTTCGCGCGGGACTCCATGTACCTCCTGAAGAAGATGCTATGGGGGCAATTATGCATTGGACTCACGTATTTGGAAATGCCGGACTAACGTGGGAGGATTTAGCAGAGCTAAGGAGGTATACGTCTTTGCCCATCATTTTAAAAGGCATCCTTCATCCAGATGATGCCAAACTAGCTTTAAAATATGGAGCCGATGGGATTATTGTCTCAAACCATGGTGGGCGCCAGGTGGATGGTGCAATCTCAGCACTCGATGCTCTACCGGCCATTGTGGAAGCTGTAGAAAATCAAGTTCCTGTTCTAATGGATAGTGGAATTAGAAGAGGTGCTGATGTATTTAAAGCCATTGCTCTTGGAGCCAAAGCCGTTCTCGTAGGACGACCATGTATGTACGGACTAGCTGTAGCCGGGCAAGCAGGCGTGAAGCATATACTTTCTAACCTTCTTGCTGATTTCGATTTAACGATGGCGTTGTCAGGGTGTCGCGATCTAAATGAAGTGAACAAGGAGATGCTCATTCCGAGTAGTCGATAATAAAAAAATGAGCTCGTAAGCCGAGCTCATTTTTCTATTTCCATTGAACAGCTTCATGATGTCTTTGTTCCGCAGCACTTCTTTTTAAATATATCACGTAAATCACCATTGAAATGAGAACGGATATACCTGCTGTTAAATAAATATCAGCATAGCCAAATGTGGATGCGATCAAACCAAAAAACATGGCCCCTAGACCTACTCCTAAATCAAAAAACGAGAAAAAGGTAGCATTAGCCATTCCTTTTCGATGAATTGGTGCTTCATTAACTGCCCATGCTTGAAGAGCTGGCTGCACAGACCCAAATCCAATACCAAATAATACAGCTGCAAGAATGAGCATAAATTGATTTGCTAATAACGTTAGATCAATCATTGCCGCTAGAATTAAGAAGGCGCCTGGAAGAAAAATAGCTTTATGGCCCTTTCGATCATAGATTCGTCCTGCGAAAGCACGCACTAGCATAAGCGATATAGCAAACACGACAAAGTACCATTCAATTCCATCAATACCTAGCTGATCGGCATACAATGGTAGAAAGGTAGCGATTCCTCCAAAGACCATTGTAATGAAGAAAAGTAGTATTGAAGGCATTAATGCTGTTTTCTCAAAGATGTCCCATTTCTTTTTCTCAATCGGTGTTTTATTCGCAGGTTTATAGCGAATAATTGAAGCGATGATGAATGAAAGCAAACCGGCAGAGGCTGCAATCAAGAACATTGTTTTAAAACCAGAAAGAGCGATTAGAAATAAACCAAGAGCTGGACCAAAAGCCATTGCTAAATTTCCTGCAAGGCCAAAATATCCCATTCCTTCTCCCCTTCGCTTTTGTGGAATTAAATCCGTTGCGATTGTACCTACCGCTGTTGTCGACATTCCCCATCCGAGTCCCTGAACTACTCTCATTAGGAATAACAGAACAAGACTGCCGGTGAATGCATAAGATCCAACAGATATGACAAAAACCAATAATCCAATTAAGAAAATGATTCTTCTTCCAAGTGATTCCAATACGTGCCCGCTCCATGGTCGAATAAGTAAAGCGGATAAGGTAAAGATACCGACCACAAAGCCGATTAACTGATCACTGCCGCCAAGTTCATTCACAAACAAAGGTAGTGTAGGTAACGTCATCTGGAATCCAGCAAAAATAAAAAAGTTTGCCATGCAAATAAAAATAAAATCACGCGTCCAGATCTTCTCTTTCTGAAGATCTTGCTGTTTGGCCATAACGATTCCTTCTTTCTATGACTTTTGTTCTCTTCAATCTTACAGCATGACCACCCTTTTTAAGAGTTTCCTGCTCAGACAAGAAAAGCGAAGATGAGCGGTTAGAAACGAAAGGATTGGAGCTCTTAAACCAAACACGCTTTTTGTGTTTTGTGAAAGAGTGAAATCCAGGCGTTTCTGCGAGTCGTAGCTAGACAAGAAAAGCGAAGATGAGCGGTTAGAAACGAAAGGATTGGAGCTCTTGAACAGAAAAAAGCAGTGCCCTTTCACGTGGACACTGTCTTATTGTGTTTACTTGTTTTATTTAGGTGCAGGTTCATAAAATTCAAGCCATTCACCATCTGGTCCTGCGAAGAAAAGATACTTTGCTCCGTTAGGCAATGTGTTGATACCTTCATCAATGAACGTTACACCAAGATCATGAAGACGGGAGCGTTCTTGTTCAATATTTTTTACTGTAAAGGCGATATGGTGAACTTTACCTTCCGTAGGTAAATCTGAATCATAGCCTTCTATTAACTCCACTAAAATTTCACCATTAAAACCAAGAAAAGCTAGTTTTTTATCGCCATCAGGATGATCAAATTCATCAAGTAGTTCGAGTCCAATCATTCCTTGATAAAACCCCTTCGATGCTTCAATGTTTCGCACTTGTACACCAATATGTTCAAGTTTTTGAATCGCCATAAGTCACCCGCTTTCATTCAATTCTTTCGTCTCTATAACTTTAACACAGTAACGAAAATGAAGAAAAGCAAATGCATTCCATTTTAAGCGTCTGATGGGAGGATTTGATTTACGATCTCACCAGTAACAAGTGCTGATTCCAATCTTACTGAAACCGCAGGTGGAAGGACATTTTTCATTCCTTCAAATGGCACACCAAGATAAAATATTTTTCGATCAATGGCTACAAAGGGAAAGGGTACGTCATACGCGATATGAACCGCCAACGGAATCGCTTGAATAACCGTTTCGGAGAGGATGATTGTTTTGCCTGGTGAGGATTTCAACGTTTTTATCCACTCTTTTGTTAACGATGTTCCGCTTGGAATAGAAATGATGATTTCGTTTGCTTTCTGAATATCATGAAATACGTCTTCCGTGTTTAAAGCATGAGTCCATTTTAATTGAGCATGATGGTGTGTAATCCACTTTCCTATTTGAGTAGGTCCAACTCTTTCGTTTTTCTGTAACTGGTGCTCCACTAATTGCCTGAGGGTTTTTGATTGAGGCATCCGCTTTTTGAAATAATCAACGTTGCTAACATGAATGAATTTCCCTTTCGTACGGGTCATCGCTACGTTGATTAAACGCTCGCTATTATTTCCTGTAAGTAGCATTCCAGGACGGAATTCTGGATCACTATCTACTGTATCAAATACCATCATATCTCGTTCGCTTCCCTGAAATCGATGAACAGTTGCTGAAAGAATATCTGCTTGGTCAGTCTGTGAAAGAAGATCTTCTATCAATAATCCCATTAGTTTCGATTGGGCACGGTATGGTGTTACATAGCCAATCGAGGTCATTCCTGATTGCAATGATTCATAAATTGCTTGAAAAGATAAAAAGAGTTGCCATACGTTCATCCGAGATTTTGACGAGTGGCCAGTGAAACAATAAGCACCTGTATGACTCGTATCAATGAGAGCGGAAGCCCTCCCTTTGAAAGGAAGTTTTTCAGTAATCACTTCTCTTAACGCAGCAGTGTTGGGATAATCCTTAACAAGAGAATGATAAATCGTTTTGTTTGTAAAAGCGGAAATAACAGGGTGCATGCGCCTCTGCTCATTTAAAAGAAACAACTGAGGATGAAGGTTACCAGATTCAACTGTTTCAATGATGCCTGCTCGATGGAAGACATCTTCTTTTAACCACTTCGAAACTAGCGGATGCCGGGATGAAGCTATAGGGGGAAGCTGTTTAAAATCACCACATATCACAACCCGTTTTCCAAGCGAGGCAGCAAACGCTGCCTGGGGCACGTACGCCATACTAGCTTCATCAATAATGACAACATCAACTCTTTTTCGATAGATCGTTTCATCAATCGCCGCTTTTGTTAAAGTAGTACCTATTATCGTAGCGTTTTTAACGAATTCCATTTCTTTACGCCGAATCTTTTCAAGAACATTTCCTAATTTAGACTCTAACTTTAGCAACTGAGTTGAATCACGATTGCTAAAGGAATTTGATAAATCGTCTTTTAAATTCTTCCGTTCCTCCACTATACTCTCTTTCTCTTCAGCAAGATCTGGATGTTGTGCCTTCAGTAACTGATCTGTATAAAGCGGCAAGATTGATGGAACATCACGTTGCAGGCCATAACGCATGATTTTACCTTCTTCAAACTTCGCCCTTTTTTCAGCAAAAAGAGCTATTTCTCTCATTAAAACATCAACAGCTTGATTACTATGCGATAAAATTAGAACGCTATTTCCTTTAAAAAAGTGGTTTGCTGCGGCTCTTGCCAGGTTATGCGTTTTACCAGTTCCTGGTGGCCCCCATACATAAGTTACCGGATTGTATTTTGATCTAAGAATCAACTCGTGAAGATGACTTTTAATTTTTTCTTCAGGATGTTTAACCGTTTTAGGTGGATTCATTAATTTGCTAACCCGCGCTAACCTTCTTTTACTTTTCTTTATTTCTTCCAAGCGTTCGTGCAGCTCATCAAGCAATTCCCAAGGATCATGGTAAAGATCGGCTTCTCTAATTTGATCGCCAAAATCACCTTCAAGGGCGAGAATGACATTTTTCCCTTCTGAAGATAACATTCTTCCATCGCGTTTTATATGTTTCATCTCAATTCGAATTTTTGATCCAGATGGAATCTGAATAGGCGAACGTGCATCAAAATAGTATCGAAAATCATCGCCGGATATTAATCGACCGTTAACAATTTTAATTGGCCTACTTCCAAACTTTTTTAAATGGGCTATTTCCGCACGAAGTGCTAATTGCCATTCTTCTATCATTTCTTTCATTATCTATCGCTTCCTTTTAACCATTCGTTCTTTCACAATTTCTATACTATATCATGCTCACAAATAACTCTCTACTGAACGCTTATATTTTATGATGAGAATGGACGTGATCGAGAAAGACTTCAAGAACTTTCGTTTGAAAGGGAGAGCGCATTAATATAGAAAACGTTCGTGTGTATCTAAAATTGGGCAATTCAAGAATCTTTAGTGTTCCGAGTTTCAATTCTTTTCGAATCGTCCATTTTGATAGGATACCTATGCCAATTCCAGCTTCAACGGACTCTTTAATGAGTTGCGTACTTCCAAATGCCATTTTTTGAGAAGGTACAATCGATAGAAGCTCCCACATTTTTTCAGTCGCTTCTCTCGTTCCAGAACCTTCTTCACGGACAATCCACATTTCATTTTCCAGAGTGCTTCCATGATCGACATCCTTATGTGAAGGGGCTGCTACAATGACCATTTCATCCTGTGTGAAACTATCTACTTTCATGTCTCGTGCTGGATAGTCTCCCTCAATAATACCAACATCTAGCTGATGAGAATAAACAAGATCTCCAATTTCTCTTGAATTTCCAATGGTGACAGCTGGTGTAATTAAAGGATATTTTTCTCGTATTGAAGCAATAACATGTGGCAAAACATATTCACCATAAGTGTAACTTGCACCGATTGTCAGTTTACCACTTGCTCTGTTCGTCAAGTCATCCAATAAATAGTTCATTTTTGAATATAAATTCAATAACTCTATTGCATGATGATAAACAATTTCACCAGCTTTGTTCATTTCTACCGATCGGTTGTTTCTTTCTAGTAACTTAGTACCAAGACTCTCTTCTAAGCTTTTAATATATTGACTAACGGCAGGCTGTGTCATGTGTAGTTCTTCTGCTGCTCTGGAGAAATTTCGCTTATCGACGACTGTAACAAATACTTTTAATTGCTGATCCACTTTCTCACCTCTCGCTATAAGTTATTACTTATTATAAACATTCAATATCATTATTTCACTTATAATACTTTGTGAAGTAAACTATAGAAGGAGAAACGGAGGAAAGAATATGATCAACACGTTAAGACATCAGCAATCTCTACCGGAACCCATACGCTGGATTCTTGGCATTGCCTTTACGTTTTTTATTGCGTTATTAGGTTATTTTCTAGCCATGGTCCCAGGGTTTAAGCTTACTGGACAACTAGCCTCAGCGATTTTAATTGCGATTGCATATCGACAAGTGGCTGGCTATCCGGAGTGGCTGAGAAAAGGCATCACATTTTCATCAAAAAAACTACTTAGGTTTGCGATTATTTTATATGGAATTAAATTAAATGTTAGTATGATTCTTCAAGATGGACTACCTATTCTATTACTAGGTGCACTCGTTATTGCATTTGCTCTATTATCATCCGTTTGGCTTTCTAAAGTAATGAATGCTAATAAGTCTATTACGCTGCTTCTTGGTGCAGGTACAGGGATTTGCGGAGCTGCTGCAATTGCAGCTGTGGCACCGATCGTTGAAGCGAAAGAAGAAGATACAGCAATCGGCGTTGGTATTATTGCTTTGTTTGGAACGATTTTTTCCATTGGGTATACGATTATTCGCCCATTCCTGCCACTAACATCAAGTGAATATGGAGTATGGTCTGGTATTTCACTCCACGAAGTCGCTCACGTTGCTCTAGCAGCAGCGCCAGGGGGAGAAACTGCATTAGCAATGGGCTTACTCGCCAAGCTTGGAAGGGTTTTTCTCCTTGTCCCAGTATGTTTTTTGTTCATGTATCTTATGAAACGCAAAAACAAAGGTACGCAACAAAAAGTAGCATTTCCTTGGTTTTTAGTAGGCTTTGTGATCATGAGTCTAGCTGGAACATTCCTTCTCGGGCCCATTATCCCCTTCTCTGATTCATCCATGAATGTTGTGACAGAGATTACAACGTGGTGCTTAACCGCTGCTATGGTAGGTCTTGGTTTAAGCGTTAGTTTAAAAGACTTAAAAAATAAAGCACTGAAGCCAATGGCGATTATCACAATTGTATCCATCACGCTCTCTCTTGTAACTTTCTTTATCGTTAAATGGTTTTACTAGGCTTCTGAATGGTCATCTTTTTTGGATGACCATTTTTTTCGTAAATAATCCACGTATCGAAAAGCTGTCCGAACGATCAAAGCATGAAGAAGAATGCCAACAATCGTAAGGAGAATGATCACCATTTTTCCAATAAAAGAGGTAGGTTCAACAGAAAATCGTCCAACAAATATAATTGAACCTAATGACCATATCGCAGCATCCTGAAAAGAATCAACAACAGGCTCATAGAAATAAAACGGGAATGTTGAAACAATTACAAAGGCAAAACTTGTGAAAAACCATGTTTGAGGTGACATGCCCATGGCTTTCCCTAGAATGGGGTTACTAAATCGCTTTGCAATTGTTTTAATCCGCCATAATCGGTAAAGTCTGGCAAGCTTTGCTCCTTGAAAAATGGAGTCAAGAGGGATCAATGCAACCAAATCAAAAGGATGACGTTTAATGTAATCCCATCGGCTTTTAGATAAATAAAGAAACACAATATAATCAATAAAGAATACAATCCATGTACCAACTAAAATCTCCTGTTGTATGGGAGACTCATACCAGATTGTTGATACAGATAAGATCACACATATAAATAAAAGATACTGATAGAGACGTTTAAGCATGAAATCCCCCTTTCTCTCATCGGTATTGCACCGTTTGTATTTCTTTTTATTTAAGCTGCATGCCTATTCTATGTAAATCTGAAATAATCGCAATTCGCTCAAGACTTTACTTCTCTTTATCAAATCCATATCTATTATACCAGTCATCATGTAAACTGACGTAAAATCCATTATTCTGAGGCTGATTTCCTCATAATCTACATTAAAAAAGGCTGCAATTGCAGCCGTATTACAATACGTCACTCGCTAATATAAGCATAATTTCATCTTCAATTTTCTCCATTTCTTCTTCATCAAGAAAGTTATTAATAATCACTGAAAAAACAAGAGGCTCTTTCCTTTTAATATAACCGGACAATGAGGTAACCCCTATTAGCGAACCAGTTTTAGCGAAGATTACATTTTCAGCAGAAGTTTGTCTTAACCGCTCACGTAGTGTACCTCCTACGAACCGCTCTTGAGCTCCTGCTACTGGGAGCGAATCAAAGAACGATGAAAACCAATTCTTGCTTTGTAATGTATATAAAAGCTTTGAAAGTTCGTTTGGTTGAATAAGGTTCATTTGCGAGATGCCGGATCCGTCTCGTAGACACATGTTATTAGGATTTAACCCTTCACTTCTTAAAAAAGTTTTAACAACTTCTAACCCTGCTTCAAAGCTCCCTTTTCCTAAATGAACCTTCCCCATTTCTTTTAAAAGTACTTCTGCGTGTCCATTATTACTTAGTTTCATGAACGGTATGAGTAATTCAGAAAGCGGCATCGATTTCTTGGATAAAAGTGTTTTTGCGTGGATAGGTGTAGACGCAAACTCTTTTTTTCCTGATAGAGTGATGTGATGTGTTTGCAGCGATTCGAAAAAAAGGTCCATAACATAAGCGGAAGGATTCCAAACGGCGATCCAATTCGTTTTCGGATCACCAAACTGTGAAATAGTACCTGAAAGAGTGATCGTGTTTGACCCATGATTCCGTTTAATAACAAGTTCCCCTTCATCTTCTTCTTCAGAAGATACGGTGGTTGCCAAATTATTAATGTCGACATAATTAGTTTTAGGATGAAGCACGACTTCTGGTGCACTCCCGATTTCCCCTCCCGAAACAGTTACCATAATAGTTCCTGCATCGTAATCGGTATTTGGAGAAACGGTAAGCGCTGAAATTTGCGCTCCATAATATTCGTGCTCATCGCTCCAAATCATATCTTCAGAAAGATGCTGATCATCAAACCACGATTCATCTGCTACTACATTTCCTTCGATCCGTTTCACACCAATTGATTTAAGCTCACTAACAAATTGATCAAAGTCTTCTCTTAAAAGGGTAGGGTCTCCCTTTCCTCTTAAATAAAGATTGCCGATTAAAGTTCCGTCGTGTATTTCGCCATCTGTACAAACCTCAGTTGTAAAACGGTAATCAGAACCAAGCATTTCGAGAGCAGCAGCTCCAGTAATGAGCTTCATATTTGAAGCAGGAGTTAATCTTGTATCTCCACTATGATTAAAAAGTAAATCCCCAGTTTTTGCAGACCGAACGCTGACCCCAGCAATTGCTCCTTTAAGTCGATGATCGCTTAATATTCTATGTAAAGATGAGGACCATTTTCCTTTCTGATGTAAGATGCCTTTCCCTTGTTTACAGCCCATACTTAAGATAAGAAAACTAGATAACATCATTCCATAACCGATCTTTTTTTTAGATAAAATAAGACCTACATCCTTTCCAATTAAAATAGAGCCGAAGCGATTATTCTTTCGCGCGGCTCTAAGCTATAATGCATTTATGAAGAGACTATCATGAAAGGAAATCATTTATTCTCCTTCAACTCCTGTTCTTTTTGGCTATTCCTATTATAAATACCTTGTTCTTTTAATGCTCGCTCCTTACGCTCCATTTCCCATGGATAAGTTAACAACAAGCTTCCACTTAAAGAAACGGTTCGACGTTCTCTCACTTTTCTCCCCTCCTTTCGTTTCTTAATGATCTATTTCGCTACTCGAATGGTTTTTTCCTTTTTTTCTGACTAATTTAAATCTAATGAACTAGATTGCTGGCATATTGAAACATGGGATAGTAAAAAATATCTAATTGGAGATGGTTTCATTTTTTCTCAAAAAAAAAATCTCCCCTTAGGAAGATTCATAATGACTGATGGCATTCCCTGCAAGCATGGAAATAACAGCGTCATCCATAGGTGGATTATGTAAACCCGCTCTTACGTCACGATAATGTCGTTGCATTGGATTGTCTTTAAAAAGCGCTCTAGCTCCAACAATTCTCATTGCTTGATCTACCACATTAGCTGCGCTATTTGTCGCAATATGTTTAACAGCAGCTAGTTCCGGTCCCATTTCTGACCTTTTTTCAGGTTCAGAAACCCATCTTAAAGCAACAGAGTACATCATTTCTCGTGCTCGCATCAATTCTAGTTCCATTTCGCCGATTTTCCGCTGCACTTCGGGTACCTCTTTAATGGGACCGGGTAGACTATTCGGAGAATATGTAGATGCAAAAGCGATCGCTTCATTTCGAGCAGCTATTGCAACTCCTAAATAACATGCAGGAATGTGAAGAAGCCAGGCTTTTGGTAACTTACTCTTAGGGGATTCAGGACCTTCCACTAAAGCATCCTTCGGTAGGAGAACATCGTTTAGTACAAGATCATCACTTCGTGTCCCTCTCATCGAGATCGTATCCCATTTTTCTTCAATCTTGACACCTGACAGGTTCATATCAATAAGAAAAAAACCTTTTTCACCTGTATCTCCAATTTGAGCAGAAACAAGCGCGTATTGGAGTCCAGGTGCCATTGAAGTAAACGACTTTCGTCCGTTAACAATCCATTGCCCATCTTTTTCTGTTGCCTTCGTTTGTGGCATTCCGCCACGGGTCGGACTTCCTGTCGCAGGCTCTGAAGCGGCACGATTAAACAGAGCATTTTCTTTTATAACAAGACGACTAAGTCGTTCAAAAACGTCATCTGTCCACGTTTGCTCGTCTCTCATTTCAAGCATAAGCCCAAGGTGCCAACCAATTGAGAGCGCGGTAGCAGCATCTCCTGTTGCAATACGCTCTTGAAGCATAACAAATTCATATAGATCAATCGCTGTTCCACCAAACTTTGTTGGAACAGTTAAAGCAACATATCCGGAGTTCTTTAATTCTTCGAAATTCTCAAAAGGAAAACGACCTTCCTTGTCGATTTCATCCGCCCTCTCAGAAAATGAATCTGCGAGCGTATTCGCCATCTTCAATAATTTCTCCTGCCGATCATTTTTTATATAAGAATGATACAAGTGGTTCATAATAAGATTCCAGCCCTCCCAATTGATGTATACTATCTATCGTACACTACAAGAGGAATTAATCTCCAGTAAATCGATTGGAAAAAGCATATAGGATTATTTTCGAAGCAATGGATAACTGACTGATGTCGGAACCTCAATTATTAAAAGTCGCGTCTTTTCTTTAGATTGAACAATCAATTCAACATCTTCTGCACCATCAATAACAAAAAAATCTTTCGCTTCATAAACATGCTCATTTAGTTCACCAACACCATCTAAAACAAGAACACTGAGCGAGCGTCCTTTAGTTAAGGATTGTTGAAACATGATTTCGTCCTCAATCAAAACATCCCACATAAGTGCATCTGTTTCGAATGAAACAGGGGAATCATCTCCTAGAATTTCTTTTATTTTCACTCCATCTTTAACGATTGTTTGAAACTCTTCGTGTTCAAACTGTTGGTAAGTTGGTTTGCGTCGCAGCGCTTCTCGTAAATGAGGCTCAAACCAAATTTGAAATCCTTGCATATCTGGACCAACGAATCCTTCCTCATGAGAAACACCCGAACCTGTTTGCATCACTTGAAGGCCACCGGCTCCCACAACACTTCTAGTTCCTAGTGAGTCTCCGTGCTCTGCTTTTCCACTTATAACATACGTAATGATTTCAAATCCTTGATGTGGATGGAGAGGGATATAACCTTCATGCTCTGCTTTAGCCCATGCCCAATAAAACAAAGGACCAACTCGTTTTACCTCTGATCCTTCTCCTGGAAAGCCAATTGGCTTTTGTTCTGTGATTTTACCACCATCAAATTCTCCTACGCCCTGCTGATTTACACGAAAACGTTGTATACGCAATTGACTCAACTCTCCTTTTAATTATCTCGAATTCGAGATAATAGTAACCTCTTTTTAAAGCTTTGTCAAACTTAATGAAAATGCTACCTCTTCCATTTATACAAGATATCCTTATAGTAGAATTCAGGGGAAATCATAAGAGTCATTTCCTTTGCATTTCGGTCGACAGCATAAATAAGCACAAGCCGAAATGAACCTTTGCTTTTCATCATGAATTTGTTCCAGCCGTCTTGTTCAATTATTACAAAGTCGGCAGGTGCTACTTGCGAACCATTTATTTTTAGTTTCGAATAATAAGGCTTGAAATCGAGGCCAGCTTCTTGATTGTTTTTCGCATAAAGTTCAAATCCAATATACTCTTGTGTTTTATCTAAGTCTTTTAACTTGGCTTCTTCAGGCAATTCATCCAATACATGAACTTCCAATCGAAAAAGCTCCTTCCCATCCATATCTTCTTCTACATATGGCTCACCAGGCTCATAGTACTCACGATCTTCTTGAGTCTTCGCGATAGGTGCTACAGAATTTACCGCTTCTGTACTCGATTCTCGAATCATCGTATACCACACACCTGAGAAAAAAGTTACGATCAATACTAGTAGTACAAATCCATACAGCCATTTCTTCATTTTCTTCTCTCCCTTCACAATACAGACGTAACAAAATAGGAATGGTTGCATACAAAAAGCCGGCACATGGCCGGCTTCGTCTTAAAAATCAAAGTTGTCAGGATCAGGACCCATTCGTTCATTCTGATTTAACTCATCAAGCGCGCGAATGTTATCTTCTGTTAATTCAAAATCAAAAACATCAAAGTTTTGTTTAATACGCTCAGGATTTGACGACTTAGGAATTGTCACTACTTCATGTTCAAGATCCCAGCGAATAATCACTTGAGCAGTAGATTTACCGTGCTGTTCTGCAATTTCTTTCACAACCTCATGATCTAATAGTTTTCCCTGTGCAAGTGGAGACCATGCTTCTAGTTGAATAGAATGCTGTTTACAATACTCACGAAGCTCTTTTTGATTTAAAAGTGGATGGAATTCTACCTGGTTTACCATCGGTATAATTTCTGCATCTTTCATTAAATCTTCAAGGTGATTGGGATGGAAATTGCTGACCCCAATGGCACGAATTCGACCATCTTTGTAGAGCTTCTCCATCGCTTTCCACGTCTCTTTATATTTGCCCTCTACGGGCCAATGAATTAAATAAAGATCTAGCGTATCAATTCCAAGCTTTGAAACCGTATCTTCAAATGCTTGAAGGGTTGAATCATAGCCCTGATCATCATTCCATACTTTTGATGTAATAAAAAGTTCTTCACGTGGTGTACTGCTTTCTTTAATAGCAGCTCCAACACCTTCTTCATTTTTGTATGCAGCAGCAGTATCGATCGCTTTATACCCTGCATCAATTGCAGCATTAACTGCTGTTTTTACTTCATCGTTATTCTCCATTTTCCAAACGCCAAGACCAAGTGTTGGCATTTCTACTCCATTATGCAATGTTGTAGTTGTCCATTGTTTAACCATTTGAAATCTCCTCCATTATTCTTATACTCACAAGAGGACATTTCCCATTCTTATCATAATCTAATCATTTTTTTACAGTTCCTATCGCATTCAACTCGATTAAAGAAAGATAAGGTGCTGTAGTGTATTGATCAACTTCATGGCATTTTTACTTTAGATGATGTATTTTCCGTTTCGATATTTCTAGCCGTTTGGCTTTTTCCTACTTCTTTTTCATCTTTTAATGTACCGAAGAGAACGTCTACAAATGGGTTTGTTACACCAAACCAATAATTTTCGTTTTTGTAGTGGTGCAGTAAATGTGTTTTTTTTAACCAATTTCCATATTTCGTTTTTGCTTTTCCAGGCTGATGTGCTTTAAAATGTCTCCATTCATATAGTAGCAGCATCACCATTAAACCCACTGCAACAGATATCGCGTTTGGTAAGCTATTAGTGATGAGATAAATAATAAATGTAATTACTGCAAATTGTGGCGTGCTATACCAGATAGGCATAAATAATAGCTTTAACTGATTTGGATATTGATGATGATCATAATGTAATCGCTGAAGAACTTTTAATAAGAACTTGTTTTTTGGAGCTTTTCTGTGAAAGAAAAAACGATGAGTTGAATATTCACTTATACTAAAAATGAGTAGACCAACAAGGGCAAATATAAGATATTCCGCTCTCAATCCTTCAATGAATAAATAAATAATGCCGCTCAATAAAAAAAATGACATTATCACAATGTCAGGAAAAAATATAAACTTGCTTACGTTAACTTTCTTCAACAGCTAATCCCCTTTGGTTTTGATTGACTAATCACAAAACGTTTTCTTTTGTTAACTTTTTATCTCCTTTCTATTTATTGAGTGATCCTTTTAAAAAAGAGTTAGGACCAACTTCAGCTATAGAAGATACCATAAAAATATTCCTCTATTACCATTTCTTTCTTAAACAGTGTAATGAACTCGCTTGTAAAAATCAATAAAAAAACCATCCAAAAGGATGGCTAGAATTTAGTCGGTTTTTGTTTTAACCTTGATTTTTTATTCGAGTGTGCTATTGGAGAAGTTTGTACTTTTTCTCTCTCTGCTTTCGCATCTTGTTCGAATGCCTGCATGCCTTTTCCAAATAAAAGACTCATGATCTATCCCTCCTTATGTGTAACGTTAGTCCACCATTTCCGATTTTATTTCTTCTAAAACTTCATTTTTCAAATTTCTTGAAGAAAATTTTATTGTTGTGAAAGTACGTTTACCGTTTCACTACAATGAGATTGAACAGCTGTTAATCCATCTAACGACTGCTGTATGCGAGCTCGATTTTGATCCTTCTCAACTGTTGATAACGCTTGTTGCAAACAACGACTCGCTTCTTCTAGAGCTTGACAACTCTCCTGAACATATCCTCTAGCGTTTTTCTCCATATTCTTCACCCCTTTGTGATTAGTTTCTGATTATTTCAGAATTTCATACAAAAAACCAGCCCATTTACTGCCAGGCTGGTTTTAGATCTAACGATTGTCAACTTGATTTTTAAGTTCTTCTAATTCTTGAACCAATTTCATTACCATCTCGTCACTCCGTTTTAACTCCTGGTTTAAGAGTGTGATCGTATCTTCTTCCCACGTAAAAGGATCACCATTTTCGGGTGTTACCGGGAGGTTTTCATATCGGTCTCCCGTTTCAATTCCAGGTTCAAACGCTATCATTACTTCACAAAGCGGGTCACCAAGTGCAATTCTTTGCCGAAGATTTACTTCTCCATACTTAAAATGCCTTGCTGCGATTCCCCCAAACACACTTGATGTCATGGTACAAAGATGTGGTGCGTTCGTTACTTGATCTCCAAATGGACAGCGATTCGCTTTCACAACCACATAGGTAGGAGTAACTTCTGATATATAGAACTCTCCTCCAATGGAATTCTTTATATCAACGATCACCCTGGCATAGTCATCAGGCGTCCATTCAAGAAGATGGTAGTAAGACTCTAGCCACTCTCCCGTTTTAATTCCAAGCTGTTTGATGTATTCTTCTGCAGCAGCTCCAATTGCTCTATGATGAATGCTCGCGTACTGAGTTAGCAACTTTGCAAGAAAATTGTTGGATGTTAGTGATTGGTATTGATTCATGGGACCATCACACTCATCACCGTTCCTTTCTATTTTCTTTTATCATAAAATGTTTACCTATAAATAGAAAGTTTAGCTACTCTTTTACTTCAAATTGTTGAAAAATATTTCCTTCTAGGATCGGATAAAACTCTTTTCCTAAAAGCTCATTAATAATAATTTTATTTCGATTAACAGCAAGTCCTAAGTTTGTTGATCCTACTCCGTGCGTATGTTGCATACCGCTGTGTACAAAGATTTTCGCATTCGCTTCTTTCTTTAATTGAAGACGGTAATCTTTTGTTACATGGTAGCGTCCCTTTTCATCCCACTCAATTAAATGCTTAAGATCTTCAAGGCAGTGAGGAATTAAAGGTCGATAGCCAGTGCCCGCCACAACAACTTCACTTTCAATGAGAAACTTTTCATCCTTTTGCCATTGACGACATTCTAATTCATAACCAGTACCGTCTTCTTTTTCTTTAATCCCGTTCACTTCGATTAACGGCATTAATGTGACATCCATCTTTTCGCCACCTACAGATTGTTCATATAGCAGGTTATATATGTCAGTAATAGTATGAGGACTAATTCCCTTGTAGAGAAGCTGTTGACCACTAAAAATGTCATCTTTTTGAGCCTGAGGTAGGTCATAGAAATAGTCGATATACTCGGGTGAAAAATGCTCAAGGCTTAATCTAGTTTCCTCCATTGGGAAAAACCCCTGTGAGCGTGTTATCCAATTAATTGAATACCCATGCTCTTTTCGGTCTTTCAAAAGTTCCCTGAAAATTTCAGCAGAACTCTGACCTGACCCAATAACAGTGATACTTTTTGCCTTAGAACAGCGGTCAGCATGCTGAAGGAATGTTGATGAATGAAATACATCTTCTTCTTTCATCCCCTGAAGTGATGAAGGTAAAGAAGGAACGGTTCCAACACCGAGTATCATATTTTTAGCAAAATACGTAGTCACTTCTCGTGTTTCAAGGTTTTCAACAACTACTTCATAATGTTCAACTGGATCTCCTACAGGTACAATGCTCGTTACTTTTGTTCCAAATTGACAGCTTTCCAACTGACCTGCTGCCCATTGGCAATAGTGGTTATATTCATTTCGAGGCATTTCAAGTCGTTGCAAGAAATAGAAGTTATATAAGCGATTTTGATGTTTCAAATAATTTAAATAACTATATGGATTTGTTGGGTCCGCCATTGTGACCAAATCCGCCATGAAAGGTACCTGTAATCTGGTTCCTTCAATTAACATACCTGGATGCCAATCAAATTCAAGTTTCTGATCGAAAAACAAGGCATCCACTTCATTTATTGGATCCAACAATGCAGCTAATCCTAAATTAAATGGTCCAATTCCTACACCGATTAAGTCATAAATATTCTCTCTCATCCAAACCTATCCTTTCTAATCTTCATCTTATCTCTATCTTAAGTATATCAGAAATTAACTTTTCAGGTTTTTCAGTCAAAAAAAAGACAGCCAAGCTGCCTTTTAAGAGTGCTGTGACCGTCTATATTGATACTGCTTCCATTGAAAACGAACAAAACAACCGATACAGAAGCCTAAAATAGCGATAAACGAAGCTAAAGCTACTAGGACTGCAGCTGTGATTGCTAACCATTCAACGGAAAACATGTGAGCTATAAAAGAAATTGTAAGAAGCGATACTGCTATTTTTTGATTGAAATTTTGTTGCTCGGCATCCTCAGGAATATATTGATTAAGTGGTTTCTTTAAGAATAGTTTTCCCACTTTCAGCACTGGATTAAAATAGAGTAACAAACCCATCAATCCAGCAATGAGTGGGATCATGAGGAAAAGCCAATGGGAAAAGATTACAAAACCTGTAGCAAATATAAAAATAAACGATTGATTTAATCGAACTAGTGGCCTAGGGATAGATGAAGGCATTCCAAAACCAACCTTTCTTATAGGAATGTAACTATATCCTAGCATACCCTTTTCAAAATCGCTTGTATAGTTTTTTGCATATAAAAACCCACAAAAATGTGGGTTTAAAGATCTGAGTCAAGGGGTGCAAGATGCTCCATCTCTACGTTTTCAAGAAATGGATCCACTAAAGACGTAAATTTTTCAAATCGATCGGATGACATGAAGCCTTCAGTATGTGAGGCAAGTGTCTCCCATTCAATGAGAATGACGTATTTACGTTCTGTTTCAATTGATTTCAACAAGCGATAATTCATGTATCCATCGGTTTCTGCAATATAACGTACAGCTTCTTTAAATGTCGCTTCAAATTTTGATTCAAGACCTTCATAAATAATGAAATAAGCTTTTTCAATAACCAAGTTTCTCCCTCGCTTAATAAGGTTTTGATTGATAAAAATAGTTCGGAGTTACAATTTTGTTTTTGTAAGGTTTATGGAAAATATGAGTAGTAGCTGGCGACACAGGTGGAATTAACCATGTCCAATTTCCAGTAACTTCTCGCTCGGCCTTCTCTTCATTTTGCTCAAATTTTTGAAATTGTTTTGCAGCGGTATGATGATCGACAATACTTACCCCTTTATTTTGATAGGAATAAAGGACAGCCCGATTTAATTCTATTAATGCCCGATCTTTCCATAGCGTTGCATTTGAACTTGTATCTAGGTCTAAGAGTTTAGCTACATCCGGCAAAAGATTGTACCGGTCAGTATCAGCTAAATTTCTTGCTCCTATTTCTGTGCCCATATACCACCCATTAAATGGTGCGGCATCATAACTAATACCTCCAATTTCTAATCGCATATCTGAAATGATGGGCACACCATACCACCGTGCACGTAATGGCGTGAAATCGTAGTCCGGGTGTTGAATCACGACTTGAAGTACGTCTTCATTCGGTATTTCAACGAAACTTGGTAAAGCTCCATCTATTGAGAAAACTAGCGGAAGTATATCATATTGTGTTCCCTTTCCTTCCCATCCAAGGTTCATGACTTCCTTAGTAAAAGCGACTGAATCAGGGTCCCCAACGATACCTTTATCGGTTTCATAACCTGCATAGCGAATAAGCTGATGGTTCCAAATCCGAACTTTTCCTGGCTGAAAAATTGTAATTGTTGGCTTGATTTTTCCGCCGTTTGTCGCTGTGCGAATGTGGTGAAGGAGTGCACCCGCTACTTCTTTAGGTTTCGAAGCATACCGCGCATCTAATACAGTCATCGTATTCCAGAAAAGACGACCAATACACTTATTGCTGTTTCTCCAGGCCATCTTAGCCCCTTGAGATAGTTCGTCATATGTATGTGTATAGGAACCTGTTGCCTTGATTTCATGCATAATTTCCTTTTTACGATCTTCTAAGCGTGACGGATCGATCGTTAGTTCAGCATAAGCTTGATTAATAAAATCAAATGCTTTTTCAATTAATTGCTCATTTTCCATTGTCTCAACCTCCAATAGCCTGAGACGGTTTTAAAACCTAATCTTAAGCTCCTGTTGAATAAATTAACCTCCATTGCTACACGTGTCATTATAGCACAATCTCCAAGTATAGAAAGATATGTCTATATCACCGATAGAGTTAAATAGAATTGGTATGTAATAGTTTACAGATACAAAAAATTCATGTAGGATATACAAATCAATTCATACTAAATACATCGGAATGAGGTGCATTATACATGGCAATGGAACAACCTGTTCACTCTTCAAAAACAAATTTACAATTACCTTTCTTAAAAGCTCCTCAAAAGCCAGTTTTAACAGGAGGCTTTTTGGTCATTGGTCTACTCGCGTTAATCTTATTGGTGGATCAAGGAATACAGCAATTTGTTTTATTTGGCTTAGGATTATTACTTGGCTATTGTTTATTACATGCAAGATTTGGTTTCACTTCTGCTTTCAGGCAATTATTAAGTGTAGGAAATGGAACAGCAATTCAGTCGCATATGCTGATGCTTGCTGTAGCTAGCACGCTGTTTGCGCCAATTCTCTCTAACGGCTTTGGATTATTTGGAACGACTCCAACGGGATATGTATTTCCTGTTGGAACAAGTGTAGTGGTTGGTTCATTCTTATTTGGAATTGGAATGCAGCTAGGCGGGGGATGCGCTTCAGGTACGCTCTATACAGTAGGGTGGGGAAAAACTGAAATGCTACTGACTCTTATCGGTTTTATTGTCGGATCCGTCATCGGTGCATGGCACTTTGATTTCTGGGTAAATCAAATGCCTTCTTTTCAAGCTATCTCCTTAGCTGAAGATACTGGATTAGGATATTTTGGTGCCTGGATTGTGCAACTTGCATTGTTTGGGATTATCTTTTTCGCAGTAAAATTCATCGCAAAAAAACGACAGCCACCAAAAATGAAGCCTCTTCCTACAACATCAGGTTGGAAGCGAATTTTTCGTGGCTCATGGCCGATTTGGATTGCAGCAATCGCATTAGCTGTTTTAAATGCACTAACATTAATGTCGCGCGGAAATCCATGGGGAATTACATCCGCTTTTGCTTTATGGGGCTCAAAAATCGCTTTGTTTCTTGGAATCGATGTAACACAATGGGGATATTGGTCAGGTGCCAAAGGTGAAGCACTCCAGCAATCGATCCTTACTGATTCAACAAGCGTCATGAACTTTGGTGTTATTCTTGGTGCATTTGTGGCAGCTGGCGCTGGCGGTGCCTTTATCATGAGAAGAGTGCCATTTAAGTTAGCAGCCGCATCGATCATTGGGGGACTGCTTATGGGATACGGTGCTAGGTTAGCCTTCGGTTGTAATATTGGTGCCTATTTTGGCGGAATTGCTTCCTTTAGTCTCCACGGATGGGTTTGGATGGTCGTCGCTCTGGCAGGATCCTATCTTGCTCTATATTTAAGACCGATTTTCGGATTGAAGAACCCTAATAAAAATGATCAATTTTGTTAAATTACGTAAGGGACATTGGATATAATCCAATGTCCCTTTTTGCGCTAACAAAATAAAAAACCAGATCAATTTTGATCTGGTTTCATACACTCACTCTACTTCTTCAAAATACTCTTTATAAAACCCACCGATTTTACCACTATTGTCTAAAACGAATAAAAATTCTTCTGTTTCATTTTTCACTTCATAAGTTTGACCTTCAGTTAAAACGCGGTTAACCATGTACTTCTTTGCATCAGTATGTATGCACTTCACCTTTTTAATCGTCGATGTCTCTTTCCATGTTTGATGAATCAAATCTTTCACCCCTTTCAACTTTCTTTCTATTTTACATGACAGGAGCGATAAGATAAAGGATCCACCTTCTCCTTTCAAAAATGTAAAAAAAGAACCTGAATCAGTAGATTCAGGTTCTTTGGTTTTATCCTTCTAGAAGAAGCTGTTCTGGATCTTCAAGGAGTTCTTTAATTTTAGCAAGGAAGCTAACTGCTTCTCCACCGTCAACAATACGGTGATCATAGGATAATGCAATGTACATCATCGGACGGTTTTCCATTCGTTCCTGATCAATTGCCATAGGGCGCCACTGGATCTTGTGCATACCTAGTATACCAACTTGAGGTGCATTTAGAATCGGTGTTGAAAGCATCGATCCAAAGATTCCTCCGTTTGTAATCGTAAATGAACCACCTTGTAGTTCATCAAGTTTTAGTTTATTGTCTCGTGCTTTCTTTGCAAGATTACCAATTTCTTGTTCTATTCCTGCAAAAGATAGCTTGTCTGCATCACGAACGACTGGTACTACTAGTCCTTCTTCTGCTCCAACCGCGATACCGATATCATAAAATTTCTTCAATACAATATCAGTATCCTGAATTTCAGCGTTTAGACGTGGATATTTCTTAAGTGCGCCAACAACTGCTTTCGTAAAGAAGGACATAAAGCCAAGCTTCACATCATTGTCTTCAAGGAATTTATCTTTGCGACGTTTCCGAAGTTCCATAATTGCCGTCATGTCTACTTCGTTAAAAGTTGTTAGCATTGCTGCAGTATGCTGAACTTCAACAAGACGTTTCGCAATGGTTTGACGACGACGAGACATCTTAACTCTCTCGACCGGTTTGCCGTCATTCGCTTCAGGAGATGCCTTTTGTTGCTTAGGCGCCTCTTGTTTCTTTTCCTTAGGCGCTTCTTTTTGGTTTGCTTTGTCTGCATGAGCCTTCACATCGTCTGGCCGAACGCGACCTAATGGATCACGCGTTTCAACGTTATTCAAATCAACGCCTAGTTCACGTGCAAGCTTTCTTGCAGAAGGTGAAGCTACTGTGCGTCCATTCTCAGATTTTTCGTCTTCTGAAGATTCTGTTGCATGCGCCTTAGATTCTTCGTTTGACTTTGCTTCTTCAGGTGCTTCTTTCTCTTCTTTCTTGGCTTCTTCTTTTGGTGAAGAGTCCTGATCTGACGACTTAGAAGAACTACCTTCTCCATTGCCAAGATAAGCAATAATCTCTCCAACTTCAACATTATCGCCAGGCTCTTTCAAAAGTTCTTCTATGACGCCATCGTTTTCTGCACTTACTTCAATGTTAACTTTATCTGTTTCAAGCTCAACAAGGTTGTCACCTTTTTCAACTTTGTCGCCTACTTTGATTAACCATTGAGAAATGGTACCTTCTGTAATGGATTCTGCTAGTTCTGGTACTTTAACTTCAATCACGACGATTACCTCCTTGATGGGAAACAGTTTTAGATGGTTCTAGTACTTCCTGAATGATTCGTTCTTGATCTTTTTTATGCACATTCGGTTCCCCGCCAGCAGGACTTGAACGATCGGGACGTCCTACATAGCTTACAGAAACGCCTTCTGGTGCTGTCTCCCTTAAACGAGGAGAAATGTAATTCCAAGATCCCATATTTTTTGGTTCTTCTTGCAGCCAGATAATTTCTTTGACGTTTGAATAACGGTCAAATATATTTTTTACTTCTTCTTCAGGGAAAGGATATAGCTGCTCAACTCTAAGAACATGCAGCCAATCGTACTTCTCATCAGAAGACTCTATTTCAGTTGCAAGGTCCACAGCTACTTTCCCAGTACATAAAACAATACGCTCTACTTTATCTTTCTTTTCACCAAGTCCTGCTTGCTCAACAACACTCAAGAATTGACCTTGACTAAATTCAAAGCCAGGAGATGATGTGCGCTGATTACGTAGAAGGCTCTTTGGCGTCATGATAACAAGTGGACGCACTTCCTGTTTCTCTAGAATAGCCGCTTGTCTTCTTAAAATGTGGAAGTACTGAGCAGCACTCGTTAAATTAGCAACTGTCCAGTTATTTTCAGCAGCTAATGTCAAGAAGCGTTCAACTCGGCCACTTGAATGTTCAGGACCTTGACCTTCGTAACCATGTGGTAATAAAAGAACCATTCCTGATTTTTGTCCCCATTTAGCTCGACCGGCCGAAACGAATTGATCAAAAATGACTTGAGCAGCATTCGCAAAGTCGCCATACTGCGCTTCCCAAATAACGAGCGTTTCTGGTGCAAACACGTTATATCCGTATTCAAACCCGACCACTGATGCTTCAGAAAGTGGACTATTGTGAATCGCAAAGGACGATTCAGCTTCTGGTAATTCATGTAGTGGGCAAAAAGTTTCGCCTGTTTCTTTATCATGAAGAACAAGATGACGCTGAGCAAATGTTCCACGCTGAGAGTCCTGCCCTGTAATACGAATTGGCGTTCCGTCGCTAAGAATTGAAGCAAATGCCAACGTTTCACCTAAAGCCCAGTCTACTTTACCGCCTTCTTCTAACATATCAAGTCGGCGTTTAAGAATGCGCTCTAGCTTAGGATAGACATTAAATCCATCTGGACGGCTTAACAGCTTGTTGTTAATATCTTTTAGCGTTTCTAGTGAAACAGCTGTATCTATAGAAGGGAGTCCCTTCACTATTTCTTTTGGTGGTTGAAGCTCTTTTACTTCGCCATCGCCGTCTCCACCTTTAGCGATCTTGTCGTATTCGGTCTGAAGCTCAGAAAGTACTTCTTCATCTAATTTTTCGCCCTGACCGTCTTCAATCACACTTTGCTCTGTTAAATACTTTGCATAGCTCGCTCGAACAGTAGGGTGATTCTTTATTTTTTCATATAAATGTGGCTGAGTAACTGCTGGATCATCCATTTCATTATGACCGAAACGACGATAGCCAATTAAATCAATAAGGAAATCTTTATTAAATTTCATTCGATATTCATACGCAAGATGCATCGCTGCAAGACAAGCTTCCGGATCATCGGCGTTCACATGAACAATTGGAATTTCGTATCCTTTTGCGAGATCACTTGCATACTTTGTAGATCTTGAATCCGTGCTTTCCGTTGTAAAACCTAGCTGATTATTGGCGATGATATGAATTGTGCCACCCGTATGATATCCCTTTAGCTGACTTAAGTTTAGCGTTTCTGCTACCACACCTTCGCCTGGAAAAGCAGCGTCACCATGGATTAATATCGCAAAAGATTTAGTGAAATCTTGCTTCGGTTCACCTTTTTCATTACGCGTTTCTTGTGCAGCGCGAGCATAACCTTCTACAACAGGATCAACAAACTCAAGGTGACTTGGATTATTGGCTAGTGTAATGGTTGCACTTGCTGTTTCCGAATCCTCGATTTGTCTGTCAGCACCCATGTGATATTTGACATCGCCTGTCCAACCATAGTTAATACCCATTGAACCTTCAGAAGGAACGAGTTCCTTGTTTGGAGCATGGTGGAATTCCGCAAAAATCTTTTCGTAAGGCTTATTTAAAACATGTGTAAGAACATTTAAGCGACCACGGTGAGCCATTCCAATCATAACGTTCTTAGCGCCATCACTTGCACCGCATTTAATCACATCGTCTAGCATTGGCACCATAGCATCAACGCCCTCAATCGAGAAACGCTTTTGACCAACAAATGTTTTATGAAGGAATTTTTCGAAGCCTTCTACTTCTGTTAGTCTTCTTAGCAGTGCGATACGATCGTCATTTGTAAGCGTACGGCTTACAGAATCGTTCTCAACCATCTCATCTAACCATTTACGCTCATCTTCCGCATGAACATGAGTAAACTCATAAGACATAGACTTAGTATAAAGATCCTGAAGTTTTTGAATTGCTTGTAGTCCATTGGTAACATCTCTTGGTGCGTTCTCCCAAATAACCTGAGCAGGAATCGCTTTCAAGTCTTCATCGGAAAGCCCGTAATTTTGAGGTGTCATGAAATCTTGATCAGATTTTTCATTCGTTAGTGGATTAATTGCTGCTGCTAAATGCCCATATGTACGAATGTTGTCGGCTAATTTAACAGCAGAAATAACCTTTTTGAGGTTGGCTGGCTGACTAGTAGATTCAATGACTTCCTGTGATGAAGGTGGAGGTCCCCACTGATCAAATTTTTGACGCATTTCAGGATCAACTGACTCAGGATCCTCTTGATATTTCTCGTATAATTCAATGGCATAGCCAAGGTTTGGTCCATAAAATTCTTGCCATGGATGTTCCACTCTAGACTGTTTGGTATTCAAAGCATGCTACCTCCCTGCTGGGTTTAATCTTAAATCTTGCATTGAACGGTTTCTAACTTTGTTAAAGTTTGGTTTCTTACTAGTTCTTTACACTCTTTTCACTTTTTGAAACATTCTTTTAAAAAAACGCTTTCATTGATATTTTAGCATAGTATTAGATTGCTCACAAAACTTTCAAGCAAATTTCCGAAAAAATTTTCCGTAACATCAAATTTTCACTGAAAAATATTTCGAATATTAACACAGTGCAATACTAAATTACCACAAAGTGTTAACATAGTGAATAGGCAATAGCGATTTTCTAACAGAGAATCTCAAAACTAATTTCTCCATGTAAAAAAAGACGACCAAATTCGATCGTCTTCGTTTGATGCACGCTTCCTTTTTCAATTAAGGAGTGAGGATTAACTTCCCTTTCGTTTGGCGTCCTTGAAGCATACGATGAACATCAGCTGCCTTTTCTAACTCAAAAACCCCACCAATCGTCAATTTAAGTTCTCCACTCTGCATATAGCTTAGAAGTTCTTCTAGACTCTTCTGATAAAGAGATGGCTTACGCATCATTTGTGGTAGGAAAAAGCCAACTACTGTCTGATTTTTCTCCATTAAGGAAGATGGATAAAAGCGGCTTTGTTCTCCACTTGCTACCCCATATATAACGAGTCGTCCGAAAGGTGCAAGGCAATTTAACGATTTTCTGAAAACGTCTCCTCCTGCCATTTCAAGAATCACGTCTACTCCCTTACCTTCCGTAGCTTCTAAAACTTCTTGTTCCCAGCCTTCTTTCGTATAATCGATCGTAATATCTGCTCCCATATCAGCTGCAAGCTTTCTTTTTTCTTCACTGCTTGCTGTACCAATAATTGTTTTAGCTCCCCATAGTCTGGCGAGCTGTACGGCAATTGTTCCAACACCGCCTGCTGCAGCATGAATCAAAACCGTTTCTCCATTTTCAAAACGACCCATTGTCTTAAGTGTGTGATAAGCACTTAATCCCTGTAGAGGGAGAGCTACTGCATACTGAGGATCAACGCCATCTGGAATCGCAATGAGTCCTCTTTCATCAGCTAACGTATATTCTGCATAACCTGTCGCATTTTTCGTTCCTAATAAAGTGACCACCGAAGAACCTGGTTTTACAGAAGTCACTTTTTCTCCAACTGCTTTTACAACGCCAGCCACTTCAGAACCTGGCACATATGGTAGAGGAGTTTCCACAACATATTGGCCTTCTCTTCTTGCGGTATCTGCGTAATTAACCCCGATTGCCTGAATCTCAATAAGTACTTCGTGTCCTTTTGGCTCAGGCACATCCAAGTCGATTAGTTTTAATACTTCCGGACCACCAAACTCTGTTAATTGAATCGCTTTCATTTTCATCCTCCTTTATTAACTGACCAGTCGGTATGTAACACCTTTACTATAAACCAATTATTTTAATTATTCAATCTTTTTATAACGAGTCTATAGGAAAAAGTGCGCGCGAGGCGCACTTTTATAAATGGGATATTCCTTCTACGATGGTATCCACAAGTAAATCGATGTCTTTTTCTTCGATCATTAATGGAGGGGCCATCGTAAGAACATTATTATAACCTGCTACGGTGTCACCATTTTTTCCAATGATTACTCCCTTCGATTTGCAATAACCGATCACTTTATTTAGTTCCCCCACGGTAAGCGGTTTTTTTGTCCTTTTGTCTTCAACAAGCTCAATTCCAATCAACAACCCTTTACCACGGATATCACCGACATTGGAATGAGAAGATAACTGCTCTATTAATTGACGCTTCAGCTTCTCTCCTAATTCTTGCGACCGGTCGAAAAGCTTTTCCCGTTCCATAATTTCTAGATTTTTTAGAGCAAGTGCGCATGATGCAGGATTACCTCCGAATGTATTTATATGACGAAAGTGATCATATGAATCTTTCCCTTTAAATGCTTCATAAATTTCTTCTTTCACTGCTGTAGCTGATAAAGGAAGGTATCCACTCGTTAGACCCTTTGCCATTGTTACAATGTCAGGTTTAACATCGTAATTCATAAAACCAAATGCTTTTCCTGTTCTTCCAAAACCACAAATCACTTCATCACAGATTAAAAGAGCACCGTGCTTTTCGCATACTTCTTTTACGGATTTCATGTAATCTTGTTGAGGCATGATGATTCCTCCACCTGTGATGATGGGTTCCATGATCATTGCTGCTACAGTCTGACTCAGTTCCCAGGTCATCAGATCGTCAACTGCTTTGACGGACGCAAGTTGAACTCGATCGTCTTCTACATCCCGGTACGTATCTGGTGGCTGCACATGTAAAAAACCCTGGCCAAGCGGTTCATACTTATACTTCCGCTGTGCCTGACCGGTTGCAGCTAATGACCCCATCGTATTTCCATGATACGCTCGATAACGTGATACAATTTTATGTCTACTTCTTTCTCCTTTTTGCTCATGATACTGCCTCGCGATCTTAAATGCAGTTTCATTTGCTTCAGAACCACTGTTTGAAAAGAAGACGACATATCCTCCACCAAGCATTTCATTTAACTTTTCCGCTAATTTAATTGCCGGAGCATGTGTATGTGTTAAGGGATAATAAGATAGTTCTTTAAGCTGATCGAAAGCTGCCTGAGCGAGCTCTTCTCGACCATATCCAACATTCACACACCAAAGACCCGCCATAGCATCAAGAAATTGATTCCCATCGTAATCAGATAACCACGCGCCTTTTGCTTTTTCAATTACCATTGTCGATTTCGGATCAAATGGTCGCATCGCATGCCAAACATATTTCTCGTCTTTTCCTGCAAGATTCTCGTGAGCAGTTTGCATACTCTTCACTCCCCTCTAGTAGTCAAAGCGAGTTGTAATCATTTTTCTTATTGTATAAAAATTGACACCATCTTTTCCATTTGCATGCAGATCCCCATAAAAAGAATCTTTCCATCCTGAAAAAGGGAAAAAAGCCATAGGAGCTGGTACACCAACATTAACACCAAGCATCCCCGCATCTGCTTCTTCACGGAATTGCCTAATCACACCTGCATCTTTCGTATAAATAGTCGCACCATTTCCATATCGTGATTTACGAAGAATGCCGAGAGCGGAATCGATCGAATCTGCATGTAACAAGCTTAGAACAGGTGCGAATATTTCTTCTTTCGCAACCGTCATATCAGGCGTTACTTCATCAAATATTGTTGGTCCAAGAAAGTTCCCTTCTTCGTGGGCATCCATTTCCCTTCGACCATCACGAATTAACGCTGCCCCTTCTTCTAATCCTTTCTCGATATAACCTAGCACTTTTTCTCGATGAGATTTTCGGATAACAGGCGTTAGTAGAACTTCTTCATCTAAACCATTTCCCATTTTTAAATCATCTGCTTTTTCTTTAAGTGCAGAAATAAATGACTCACCATCTCCAACAATTACAACGGCACTACAAGCCATACACCGCTGTCCAGCACTACCAAATGTTGAGCTTATGACTTGTTGTACTGCTTTCTCAATATCAGCATCGGGCATAACAATATGATGATTTTTGGCTCCAGAAAGGGCCTGCACTCTCTTACCACGAGAGGCAGCTTCTTCATAGACATATTTAGCAACCGGTTGGGATCCGACAAATGAAATTGCTTTTATGTCATCATGTTCTAATAACCCATTTACAACGTCATGTGCTCCGTGCACGATATTAAATACCCCTTTTGGTAATCCTGCTTCTGTTAATAATTCAGCCATACGATTCGCAAGAATTGGCGTTCGTTCAGAAGGCTTTAAGACAAACGTATTGCCACACGCGATCGCAAGTGGAAACATCCAATGAGGCACCATCATTGGAAAGTTAAAAGGTGTAATTCCTCCGACTACGCCTACTGGATAACGGAACATTTCTGAATCAATATTTTCTGCAATCGTCGACAGATTGTCTCCCATCATTAAAGAAGGGGCACCTGTTGCAAACTCTACACACTCAATACCTCGAAGCACTTCTCCATGAGCTTCTTTAAAGCTTTTACCATTTTCTTTTACAACTAGTTCTGCTAGTTCATCATGGTGTTTCACTAAAAGGGAGTGATACTTAAAGAGGATGCGTGCCCTTTTCGGAACAGGTACTTTACTCCATGTTTGAAAGGCAGCTGATGCAGCACTAACCGCAAGATCCACGTCCTCTTTTGAAGACAGTGGGACATATGCTAAATTTTCATCAGTTGCAGGGTTTGGTACCTCAAGCGTATCTTTACTTTTGGCGCTCACCCATTCTCCGTTGACAAAGTTTTTTAATAAAGTGGTTCCCTTTTTTACAACAGTCATTACATACCCTCCTTTAATCTTTCCTATTTTCATTGTAGGGGATGTAATGGCTTTCATTCATTAGACAAAACGTAACATGGATATGCTACGTTTTGTACACGTTGCACATTTAGCGTTGCTGTTTTAAATAACTGTATGCATGAATAGCGAATTCAATTGCTAAACGTTTAGGAGAACACATGAAATCTGGACCAAGCAATTCCTCTAGTTTTTCTAAGCGGTGATAAAGTGTTTGTCTCACTACATAGAGTTGTTCAGCAGTTTCCTTTTTTGAACCATTACAACACATATAGACTTTCAAGGTGTTTAAAAGATTACTATTGTTCTTTACATCATATTCAATAACTGGATCTAAATAATCATACATAAACTCATTTAGCTCTTTTCCTTTTGCCAGGTGGAAGATCATACGGTAGATATGAAAGTCGTTGTAATAGGTAACGATTGAAGGATTTGTCGGTATCTTGTCATTCATTGTGATGGTTTCAAGCGACGAATCATAGCTTCTGTGCATGTCTTTTAATAATCTGACATGTTTTCCAACCCCGATTTTTTCAACTTCTGGTACGGTTTCCTTCTGTAAAATATCACTTTGTAGAAAACGGTTAAAAGCTTCACGCAATCGTTCTTCCACATTTTCTTCTGTTCGCCGATTAAGTACGATAATGATCAGCTTATTCCGAGTTGTTAACGATAATATAAAAAAACCTTCTTGCTCAAACATCGAACGCATAAGGAGCATGAAATACGTCATTTGAGAAGATGTGTATGAATCATGTGGCATTTTAAATTTGCATGTACATACATGAAGTCCACGTGGAATGAGCGTTTCGTCTACGTCAACGAGATAGGATAAAATTCGCTCTTCGGTGTGCTTTCCTTCAAGCCAATCATATAACCATTCTGTCTCTAGTGCTCGCTTCTTTTCCTCAATATATAGCTCTCGAAGAAGATATTGAGCAATTGCGGTTGCGCTACGATCAAGTAGTAACATGTCATAATCTGAGACGGACGCATGCTGAGCTGGTACAAGACTAAGGTTTGCAAAATGGTAATCCATTGCACGAACGGGTTGAAGTACGAGGCCTTTCCCGTCAGGTTGGATTTTCAGAAAATGCAAGAAAGTTTCTCGTTTTTCTTCTGTCGCTTCTGGCACAAAAATAGGCACTGCTTCTTTTGGGTCATAAATGACCTGCATACCTGTTTTTATAGACAATAGCGATAAGATCTTCGTTAAACATCCAGGAAGAAGAAGGAGACGGTTGAGTTCTTGTGAAAATTGTTCGAGATCTGAAATCATCTGATAATGATGGGCAATTAAAAGGGAGTGAAGATCTTGGGTGATATCTACAAAGCGAACTTCTTTTGTAAATACAATAATGGGGAAATGATGTTGATTAGCAAGTTCAATAATTTCTAAGGGGATATGATCCATATATGTACCTATTTCAATACAAAGACCTGCAGCATGACTTTGTATCAATTGTTTTACGATCGAACGAAAAACCTGCACATTATCTTTCCATACAAAGCCAGTCGATAGAATTAATTCTTCTCCGTGTAAGAGCTGTTTTACACTCGTTACTTCCATCACGTGCACCCATTTAATCCGTCTAGTTAAGCCCTCTTTACCAGCTATGACAGTAGCATGTTGAAAATGATCTCTTTCTAACACTTCATGGACTGTTAAACTGGTCATTCTCAGCATCCGATCACTTCCTCTTCTGAAGATTATATGATTAATCTAACCATGAAGTTTTGTAATGATGGGGAATTGTGGAAGATTATCTTTCAGTCATCATTTATGTTAGCGCTTACATCTTGTGAGAATAACTTTACTATATCATCAAAATCATTTCTACTTATTCTCTATATTGTGACACAATTAGTCATAATGACTGGTTTTATTTGTTTTATGTTAGTACGGTATATGAAATTTAATTAATAATTTAAAAAACACCGGGCAACTATTGCCCGGATTCTCCTTCCCATTCATATTCATCTAATATTTCCATGAGATAATAATACTGTTTTTTACTTCGAAAGTCCGTCTCTTTCCAATTGCATCGAATCCATGAAGTTAATTCCGCTGCTGAATTAAATATTTCTCCGCTCGTATCCGCTTTTCTTATCATATAGCGACCGTTTTCCTCATCGATCGTCACTTCACATGGATAGGCGCTATCTTTTGAATACAAATTGTACTCCATCTCTTCCCTCCTCCTTAAGTAACGGATTGGATCTGTTTTAATAGAAGAGCTGAGAAATATTTTCTCCCATTTGCTGTCTGAATATGAAGAATTTCATTCGAAATTTCACCTGACTTTACGTCCTTTAGAACAAATTCGATGAAGGCTCCACTTAAATTTTCCGTAATTCCATTAATACGATAGCCCCGATCAATAAAATAGTCGATCTTCTCGCGTTCAATTAAGTAATGCTGATGTTCTTTCATCACCTTACCTCCCTTCATCAAGTCCACTACCGACTTCTTGCACAGCTTGAGATTCACTGTCACTTCCGATGATCCAATCACGCCCAACTGTAATGCCGAGATATTTCTCATCACTTGGATCAAGCATTTCTGCTTGTTTGTATTTTTTGAACCACCAGTACTTTGCTAATACGTAATAAGTGCCGGCGCCTACAAGAAAACCGACTAAAAACGAGTAGTTAGAAAGAAAATAAGCAGCTAATCCCCCGATGAACCAGGCGATAAAACCAGCAGCATTAACCCCGTTCTTATAGCGATACTGGCCATCTTTCTCATACAAGTCTGGCACATTTACTCGTCTTTTTCGTAAAAGATAATAGTCAGCAAAGAGAATACCAACGATTGCGGATAAGATGCCACCCACGATCAATAGAATAGGAATAAGTATATTAAATAGACTCCATGGTTGAACAACCGATCCGACAACCCCTGCAATGAATACCCCAGCCCAAAACGGTACTCTTGGGCCTCCAACATTTGAAAAAATCGTTGCGGCTGGCACAAGATTTGCTGAAACATTTGTTGACCACTGTGCAAGGACAATCATTAATAGAAGGACACCTAGTACCAAACCTGTCGCTGCTTCTTGTAACGCAACTACTGGATCGTAATTTGATACAGCAATGTAAGAAACACCACCTATCACGACCATGAAGGTCTGGGTAATCGGTAACGCAACCATACTTCCGACAAGTGTTCCTTTATTTCTTTTTACCCAACTTCGTTCAAATTTAGGTGCTTTTATGAAGCGAGAGATCGATGGAATGTCAGCTGAAATCGTTGCCCAAAACCCCATATTACTAAAGATGACGACGAGAAAAGCAGTTACTGCAGCCCCACCTGTTACGGGACTTTCAATCCAAGTCCATACTTCTCTACCCTGAGAAATGGCTTGTTCCGAAAGAGAAGCGTACATCCAAACCGAAATAATGATAATAACCGGGGCCGCAAGATCGGCGAATCGTTCCACAGCTTTAATCCCAAGCGCTGTATTAACAAGCTGAACAGTAGCAAAAATAAGGAAACAGACGAACCAGTTATCAAATCCAAATAGAACGTTTAAAATCGCATTCATCGCGGTTGCGCCAAAGTAAGTGTTGATTCCAAACCAGAATGATGCTGCAAGTCCTCTAACAATTGAGGGTATATGGGTTCCAATCGTTCCAAAAGGCGCTCTCATATAGACGGGAAAAGATAACCCATGTTCAATGCCGATATCACCTATCACCGTAATAAACAACCCAATTCCAATCGTTCCAATAATCGTTGCAACGACGACCCATGTCAGTGATAAGGATTGAACACCGGCTCCACCAATTGCAAATGCTGCAAGTACAACTGCCATTCCAACCCACATCATAGCAAACCCGCCGGTCCCGATCTTTTTATCCTTATGTGCAATTGGCAAAAGATCAGGCGATTTTAAATAGCTCTCCTCTTTTTTCATTCAGCTATCTCCTTTTTCAGTCTCTTACTGGATCATCATCGGCTTGTCTGTTATATTTGTCGTCTTGCCATACTTTGCTCGTTTTAGATACTGTCCTGAACCCGGTGTTCCAACAAACTGTTTGTTTTTGATAACAAACTCTCCTCTTACAAGTACCGTTTCAGGTTCACCAGTCACTTCCATCCCTTCGAACGCATTGTAGTCAACTGCCATATGGTGAGTGTCAGCAGAAATTTTTCGTTTTGTTTCTGGATTAAAAATGACTAAATCAGCATCTGCTCCAATCGATATGGTTCCTTTCTTAGGGAATAACCCAAATAGCTTTGCTGATTTTGTAGAAGTAATA
The DNA here is from genome assembly GCF_011082085.1 of Bacillus sp. Cs-700. Taxonomy (NCBI): domain Bacteria; kingdom Bacillati; phylum Bacillota; class Bacilli; order Caryophanales; family Bacillaceae; genus Bacillus; species Bacillus sp. Cs-700. The sequence continues at coordinate 530,708 of NZ_CP041063.1, read as the reverse complement.
TCAACAAATTTATTTAATGAAATCCTGCCTTTTCGAACACCTTCTGAAAAAAGAATGCTAAATCGATCTTCAATCATTGGTCCACCGTTTGGTATTTTTGTAAAATCATCTCTTCCCAAATCTTTTTGACCATTAAAGTCAAAAGAGCACTGATCCGAGCCAATTGTTTCTAGCTGCCCTGTTCTAAGTGCATTCCAAAGCGCATCCTGATTCCATTTTTCTCTCAGAGGTGGACTCCACACATATTTTGCGCCTTCGAAGTTTGGCTTCTCTAAGTACGATTGATCTAAAACAAGGTATTGCGGACACGTTTCTCCATGTATGTCATAACCTTTCTTTCTTGCTTCGGCAATTTTATCCGCCGCTTCCTGGCAACTTACGTGAACGACATATAATTGAGAAGAGGCGAGTCCTGTTAATTGTGCAGCACGCCCAGTGGCCTCTCCTTCAACTTCTGGTGGCCTTGTAAGAGCATGATAAATCGGCTCTGTCTGTCCTTTTGCTAGCGCCTCTTTTGTTAAATACTCGATCACATCTCCATTTTCCGCATGAACCATGACGAGCGCCCCATGCTCTTTCGCTGCTAAAAGAGTACGATAAAGTGTTTCATCATCTGCTTGAAAGACGTTTTTATAGGCCATAAATACTTTAAAAGATGTAATTCCTTCTTGATTGATCACATCAGGTAATTGATCCAAAACAGCGTCATTTATTTCACTAATCATTAAATGAAAGCTATAATCGATAACCGATTTATCTTTTGATTTGTCATGCCACGTTTTAATGGCGTGAGAAAGTGGTTTTCCTTTCTCAGTAAGACAAAAATCAATGACCGAGGTTGTTCCACCAAAAGCTGCCGCTATCGTTCCAGTCTCAAAATCGTCTTTTGTTACTGTGCCTCCAAATGGCATTTCAAGATGTGTATGTGGGTCAATACCGCCAGGAAAAACATAGCGATCCGTAGCATCAACAACTTCAGCACCCTCCACTTCAATGCTTTTTCCGATAGAAGAAATGACGCCATTTGATATAAGAATATCTGCTTGATACGTTTCACTTGCCGTTACAATTGTTCCATTGCGAATGATTTTTTTCATAAAAAACCCTCCTATTTATTTTGTAACTTTATGATCTTTAAGCGAAGTAATGAGCGATTGGCGTTCATTCCAGGTCATCGGTGGTAAGTCACTTTTTAGCTCCACCATATCAATCGCACCATCAACTGGACAGACGATGGAACATAAGTTACAGCCAACACAATCTTCTTCTCTTACTTGAAGAATGGCATGTCCTTTTGGATCTTTTAACATATCAATACATTGATGAGAAGTGTCTTCGCAGGCAATGTGACATTTATTGCAATTAATGCAAACGTCATTATTAATCCGCGCGACAACTTTGTAATTGAGGTCGAGGTTTCCCCAGTCTGAAAAGGTAGGAACAGATTTTCCAATAATATCTTGAACTGAAAGAATGCCTCTTTCATCAAGATACGTAGACAAACCGTCGATAAGATCTTCGACAATACGGAAACCGTGGTGCATCGCTGCTGTACAAATTTGTACATTGCTTGCGCCCATTAACATAAATTCAATCGCATTCTGCCAATTAGATACGCCACCCATACCAGAAATCGGGACATTAATACGACTATTCCTAGCACATTCACTGACCATGTTTAATGCGATCGGCTTCACGGCAGGTCCGCAATAGCCACCATGGGCTCCTTTTCCTCCAACATGCGGAATGGGTCGCCACGTATCAATATCCACTCCAGCAAGACTATTAATCGTATTAATCATGCTCACCGCATCGGCTCCACCCCTAACTGCTGCCTCAGCCGTAGCCGTAATATCCGTAATATTAGGTGTTAACTTAACAATGACTGGTGTTTCAGCCGCTTCTTTTGCCCAATAGGTTTGTTTTTCTACAAGTTCAGGCACTTGCCCGGACGCAGAACCCATTCCTCGTTCAGCCATTCCATGAGGACAACCAAAGTTAAGTTCGAGACCATCGACACCAGCCGCCTCTGTCTTTTTAACGATTTCATGCCATGCTTCTTGATTGGGCTCAACCATTAGCGAAGCAACTACGGCGTGATTCGGAAATTTTTTCTTCGTTTCATAGATTTCTTTCAAATTCACTTCCAGCGGTCGATCCGTGATGAGCTCAATATTATTAAATCCTGCTACCCTTTGCCCATTAAAGTGAACGGCAGCATACCTTGAAGAAACATTTAAAATCGGATCACCTAGCGTTTTCCAAACAGCCCCTCCCCATCCTGCTTCAAACGCACGCTGTACTTGATATCCTGAGTTCGTAGGTGGTGCAGAAGCGAGCCAAAATGGGTTCGGTGAAGTAATTCCCGCAAGGTTCGTTCTAAGATCTGCCATCGTTATTCCCCTTTCTCCTCTTACGCTGAGTAAGTTTCTTTTAAACTTTCATGCATATGATAAGCAGCTGTTTTCCCCTGTTGTGCCGCGGAAACAACCATGGCTTCCCCTTGACCTTTTCCAAAGATCACATCTCCACAAGCATAGATTTTTGGATTGGATGTTTCCATCGTATCAGGGTTAATTAAAATAACGCCGTCGTTATGCGCAATACCAAGATCTTCAATAAAAGAAAGATGACGCTTTTGACCGATCGCCTTTACGATCGCATCGCATTCAATTAAAAATTCAGAGTTCGGAATAGGTTCAGTTCTCCTTCTCCCATCTTCAGCGGCTTCTGAAAGCTTCATTTTCACGCATTTCATCCCTGTAACTTGTCCTGATTTATTTGTGACGATTTCAACAGGCTGCGTTAACCAGCGAAACTCAACGCCATCTTGTTTAGCAAACTCATATTCAAAATCATAGGCGGTCATTTCTTGTTCGGATCGACGATAAAGAATTTTCACATTTTCTGCTCCAAGTCGAACTGAGCAAGTAGCACCATCGATTGCAGTATTGCCCGCGCCAATCACAACAACTTTCTTATCTTTTAAGTGAGATGGAAATGGTGCGTCTTTCGTCATCTTCACGAGTTCAATCGCATCATAAACGCCCTCCGCATTTTCACCTGGAATTTGAAGATCAGGGACGTTTGCCATTCCAATGGCTAAAATCACGCGATCATTATTTGAAACAAGTTCATCAAATGGTATATCCTTCCCAATTTTTACACCCGTTTTAATCGTAACGCCAAGGTTTTCAATTTGTTCAACTTCCCATAAAGATATGGCCTTCGGTAAGCGAAATGAGACGATACCATAAGTATCGAGCCCGCCTGCTTGCTTTTCAGCTTCATAAACCGTCACACTATACCCAAGCAGAGCAAGCTCACGAGCAGCAGATAATCCCGCTGGACCTCCACCCACAATGGCGACGCTCTTACCGTTCGGTTGACCTTCTTTAAATAGGACCTGATCATTTTTTATTGCCCAATCGGTGGCGTACCTTTGAAGATTTCCGATTAAAATCGGTTTAGTCGAATGGTTAAGTACGCATGCACCTTCACATAATTCTTCAGTTGGACAAACTCTGGCACAACTTGCCCCTACAGGATTGGCTGTCATGATTGTTTTGGCGGAACCTTTCATATTACCTGACGCTATTTTCTTAATAAAGGTAGGAATATCAATGCCAGTTGGACACGCCTGGATGCACGGTGCATCGTAACAATAAAGACACCTTTGCGATTCTTGAAGCGCTTCCTGGTTCGAGAGCGGTGGTGTTACTTCGCTAAAACGTTTCTGAAGCTCCTTTTGGATCATTGGTTCGCTAGTACTCATATGGGTCCCCCCTATAATTAAAATGAGCTCTGAACTGCAAGAGCTTTAACTGAAAAAGCAGGTGGCCAAGCCACACCTGCTCGCTAAGGCAATAACGATGTCATTTCTCCGTAAGTTTCTGGACGGCGATCACGATAGAATTGCCATGTATCTCGAACTTCTCGAATCATCTTTTTATTCACTTCACCGATAATAACTTCATCTTCATCACGGGAGCCCATCGCAACAAAGTTCCCACGTGGATCTACCAAATAAGACTGACCATAAAATTCTCCCATATTCCATGGTGCTTCAGTCCCGACACGATTAATAGCTCCTAAATAGTACCCGTTTGCAACAGCATGAGCTGGCTGCTCAAGCTTCCATAAATATTCAGAAAGTCCAGCTACTGTAGCAGAAGGATTAAAAACAATCTCTGCTCCGTTTAAACCAAGTAATCGCGCTCCTTCAGGAAAGTGACGATCATAACAAATGTATACGCCAATTTTTCCGAAAGCCGTATCAAACACTGGATATCCAAGGTTTCCTGGCTTAAAATAATACTTTTCCCAGAAGCCGTGTCCGTTGTCCCCAACCGCTACATGCGGAATATGTTGTTTCCGGTATTTTCCAAGATAGGAACCGTCCGCATCAAGGACAGCTGCTGTGTTGTAATAGGTAGAGATACCTTCACGTTCATATATAGGTAAAACGATCACGATTCCAAGTTCACGAGCAAGTGCTTGAAACCTTACCGTTGTCGGTCCCTCTGGAATTTCCTCTGCAGCGTCGTACCACTTCGTATTCTGCTCTGCACAGAAATACGGTCCATAGAAGATCTCTTGTAAACAAACAATTTGAGCCCCCTTTTCACTTGCTTCTCTTACAAGCTGAATATGTTTTTCAATCGCTTTTTGCTTATGCAGCTCAACCGGTTCGTTGCCATCAACCTCATTTTTTGCCTGAATCAACCCAATTTTCACTGAATCTGACATATGTATACCCTCCCATTCGAGTAATTAACTGAATTTTCTTTCTAACAAAAGTGTAGAAGATTCATTTCTTCGATACACTATACAAAGTGTAAAATGAAATGCACAAAAAACTAGCATACTGTCGCAAGTAAGCTAGTAGAGTGGATGAGAAAATAAAAAAAACAGCTTAAGATAAGTGCGTCTTACCGTGCACTTATGACTTAAGCTGTTTCTTGTAAAAACCCGGTCAGATTCTAGTTATTTCCTTGATTCTTAATATACTGCTGGACAACTTTGTAAACATACTCCTGATTCGCTTCAGCGGTATTTGGGTTGTATTCTCCTCCGTTTACTTTATTGTTCGAAAGAATACGAATCCCAAGGAAAGGTACGTCGTAGGCTTGAGCGATTTGTGCTCCTGCAGCTCCTTCCATTTCTTCAACGGAAGTTCCATACTTCTCATGAAACCAATTAATACGATCAACTTCATTATTCCACACGTCGGCAGAACCAATCGTTCCTTCCACAACTTTTCCTTTTTGATAATCATCTTTCACTGCGTTTGCGGCAGCCAGTAAGTCTGAGTCACCTTCAAAATACCGGATGTTTTCTGCATCAGGATCCTCCCCAGCGCTACCTTCAGACGCCAATAAATCCATTGGCTTCCATTCAGTTGGCTTTATACCCTCATTTTCATTCAAGTTAACCGTTTTTAAAGATCCGGTGTTCGTCGTTCTTTTTCCTAAAACGATGTCAAATACTTCTAATTCAGGATCATGGCCACCCGAAGTTCCCTGGTTAATTATCGCACGTGGATTGTATTTCTCGATTGCAACGGCAGTAGCTGCTGCTGTATTTTCCATGCCTTTGCCTGTTTTTGCAACGATAACTGGATAATCATCTACCGTTCCTTTATAAAAAACAAACGAACCTGAAGTTTCTTCCGTTACATTCTCTAGTTTTTGTGCAAATTCTTCTGCTTCAATTGGCATTGGCCCTTGAACAAGAATGGGCCGCTCCGTTGTCTCTTGCTCTGCAGAAGATTCTGATTCAGTGTTACATGCTGATAGTACACCTAGCAAAAGTAAAGTGATCATCGTTGTGGCTACGTATTTTTTAATAAATGGTTTCCTCATGGTTGCTCTCTCCTTAGTATGTAAGTTCGGATACTTTTTTTAATAAACACGTTCATCGTGACTGACTAACCTTTTCTTTTGCTGCTCCCTTCTAGATTACAATTCTCGTATTCATGAAAATAAAAAAGTCTGGATCATGTAGAAAATGTTCTACCCTCCAGACCTACGAAAGTTCAAGTATACAAAAAATAGCTGTCACCTTATTTCCTAATCATAAAGTTAAAGACAGTTATCAGCATACTTCAACTCGTAGTCCAGTACTTTAGCGGGAACCGGGTAGAAACGCTCAGACCATATTTCTGAGAATATACGAGTGAAAATTGATTTAGTTAGTACTTACCTACCATAGCAAACCAATAAGTGAGGTTCAAGTAAAACATGAATATTTTTTAATAAAAATAGGAAAACGTTCGTATTTTAAACTAGATCATCAAATTAAAGATGGTTAAAATGAGTAAAATTCAATTTTTACAACCCTTACCTTTTTCGTCTACCGCTACTTTCCGCTCCATCTAAAAAAACGAGAGGCCAGTAGGATTGAAACTACTGAAATTCCTAACAAAATCCCTACTTCAAATCCATATGAAGAAATAGGAGCTTCGTTCCACGTTCCACGAAGCAAGTTAATCACATAATAAAGTGGAAGTAGTTTGGCAACGAACTGAAGCGCTTCTGGCATAAAGGCAATTGGAAAAGTGGCCCCAGATAAAAAAAGCATGACATTTAAGAAGAGGGAACTAATTGCGGCAGCAGCCTGAGTATTTTTAGCAAGCGATGTAAGGAATAGAGCAAAAGGAAAGAAAGCTAGAATACTAATAAATAAAGCCAGCAATGTGCTTCCAATATATTCAGGTAAGGAGAGGCCATACCTCCACATTCCAAAGACCATCAGTAACACTGCAGAAAAAAAGAAAATAACAGTCCCCTGCACAGTATGCGCTGCGAGAATTTTCCAAGGCTGAAGTGGGGTTGATTGATACCTTCGCAGTACACCTGTTTCACGGTATCCAGCAAGAACCGTACCTAAAGTAAAAAAAGAAGTTGTTACAATATTTACTCCAATCCAAGAAGGAACAAACTGCTCAGCAAAAGTAAGTCCGTTCATTTCATTTCCAACGAACAGAGAACCAAAGAGCCAGATCATGACAACTGGAAAAAGAAAGGTCCAAAACACACTTAAACGATCTCGAAAGAACATTTTCGTTTCTAGAATCGCTAATTGCACGACAGCGTTCATTGGACAGCCTCCTCTTCGAGATAGTGTACAAATAGATCGTCTAAAGTACCTTTCTCGAAATTGAAGTTCGAAAGAAAAATTTCTCGTTCATGACAGATGCGAAAAATATGATAAGCTGTTTCTTGCTGATTTTTACAAAACACGTGAAATAGTCCATCATTTTCTTCGGCTCTTATCACACCTGGTATTGGTTCTATATCCTCAAGTTTTAACTGTTGACTTTCGAAAGTGATGTTTTTTGAAATGCTCCCACTTAATAGCTGCTGTGGCGTATCAAGCGCTTTTAATTCGCCATGGTAAATCATAGCGACACGGTCGCATAATTTTTCTGCTTCCTCCATGTAATGGGTAGTAATCACAATTGTACAGCCTTGTTTTCTCAATCGTTCAATCAATGACCACATCTCCCTACGAGCATGAGGATCCAGCCCCATACTTGGCTCATCAAGAAATAAAATTTCAGGCTGATGAATCGTAGCGAGTGCTAGGGTGACACGTTGCTTCCAACCTCCTGATAGATCTTCAAAATGTACATTTAACTTCTCGTGCAATCCTAGTAATTTGATCAAATGATCCTTTTGACTCGGCCCATCATAAAATGATGCAAATAATTGAAGCGCTTCTTTTACTTTCATTTTCTTTTGAATCGAAGTAGATTGAAGTTGTACGCCAATGCGCTTATTCAATGCGCGCAACTGTTTCGTTGGAACATAGCCCAATACATCAATGGTACCGCTGTTAGGTTTTAATATGCCTTCAAGCATTTCAAGCGTCGTTGTTTTGCCTGCACCATTAGGACCAATAATCCCGAAGATTTCACCCTTTTTTACTTTGAAAGATAAATCCTTCACTGCAAAAACAGAACCATATTTTTTAGATACACCCTCTACTATAATGACATGCTCCATGAAATCCCCCTCTCAAGTGATGCATGATGGCGATATGTAAGTTATATGAGTGATCAATGCCTTTCTTGCTAGAAGAATTTGTATCTCCTTCTTCTCACCATTATTTTTCCATTATATAACAACAATATTGATAGGTAAGCACTTTTCACCGTTTTTCTTTTTACAAAAATCGCTTTCTTTGTTCCTTTGTTGGGATCATACAGCTCTCTTTTTTTCCGAACCATTTATAACGACGTTTGGCTATTTCGTCATAGAGCCGATCTCGAATGGAACGTGGGAATAAGCGAAAAACTAGCAATAGCTTAAACCAACCTTCAAGTTGTTGAATGATCGAAAGAACAGCTTCAGATTTAACAAGCGCCTTCCCTTGTTTTATCACAATCACACTATCTGGGACTTCTGTTAGACCAGCTTTCTTAAGAAGAATCTGTGCCGATTCTGATTGAAGAGATGCAAAAGAGAAAATGGCTTTCTTATCGTATTTAAACATAAACTTTACTAATCCATTGCATAAATTGCAAACCCCATCAAATAGAATAATATTTGTGTCCACGTCTACTCGACTTTTCATGTATTAACACCTCGTTTGTATGTTCACTAATTCACATATTAAGTGTAGCATAACTTTCTATTTGATGATGTGGAATGTGCTATAATTTCCGTGTTCAGTATATTACATAGCAAGGGTGTTGCACCATGTATCCAACTCATTCACTCAAGGAAAAAATCAAACTATTAATTGTCATTTTGTACCCGATTTTAATTACGCAAGTTGGTCTTTATTCAATGAACTTTGTAGACACGATCATGAGCGGAAGAGCTGGAGCGAATGATCTTGCCGGGGTTGCGATTGGCTCAAGTCTTTGGGTACCTATCTTCACAGGCTTAAGTGGTATTTTACTTGCCATAACGCCAATCGTATCGCATTATATTGGGGCCAAACAGGAAGAACGTGTTTCTTTTTCAGTCCTGCAGGGCATTTATCTTTCCATTGCTTTATCTCTTAGTATTTTAGTAGTTGGAAGTTTTATTTTAGATCCAATTTTAAATACGATGGATCTTCAGGATAACGTAGCTCAAATTGCAAAAGAGTATTTAATCGGACTTTCATTTGGGATTGTCCCACTGTTTATTTACTCGGTGCTTAGAAGTTTCTTTGATGCACTTGGACAGACAAGGACCACGATGCTTGTTACTCTTACATCGCTTCCAATCAATGTGTTTTTCAATTACGTTCTCATTTTCGGTAAATGGGGATTCCCTAAATTAGGTGGTGTTGGTGCCGGTTATGCATCAGCGATCACTTACTGGTTTATTCTTCTAATTGCATTATTGGTCGTGATAAAGGTGAGACCGTTTAGTGCATATGGTGTCTTTAAACGTTTTTATCCAGTCTCATTTTCCACTTGGAAAGAACAGTTAAAAATTGGCGTCCCTATTGGTTTTTCCATCTTTTTTGAAGTTAGTATCTTCGCCGCTGTTACGCTATTAATGAGCACGTATTCAACCGAAACGATCGCCGCTCATCAGGCAGCTATCAACTTCGCTTCTCTTCTATATATGATTCCACTTAGTATTTCTATGGCGTTAACGATTGCCATCGGATTTGAAGTTGGCGCAAGAAGATTACAAGATGCGAAGCACTACAGTTACATGGGAATTGCTTTTGCAGTTGGTATGGCTTTGTTTTCAGCTCTTTGTTTGTTTCTATTCAACGATGCAGTTGCAAGCTGGTATACAAGTAATGAGGACGTTTTCGATTTGATTAAAATATTCTTAATCTATGCGATCTTTTTCCAGCTTTCAGATGCAGTTGCTGCTCCAATTCAGGGAGCACTCCGAGGATATAAAGATGTGAATGTGACACTCGTTATGAGCTTAATTTCTTATTGGGTGATCGGTCTTCCTTCAGGTTTTATACTTGCGAAATACACAGCGTTTGGTCCTTACGGTTATTGGGTTGGACTGAGTGCTGGACTTTTTGTTGCAGCCATCACCCTATTTCTTCGTTTGCGTCATGTTCAAAAAGCAAAACGAACAATATACGAATAAAAGCGGGCCCCATTTAGGGGACCCGCTTTTACCATATTAATTATACATCGCTTGTGCTTTTGCTTGTAGCTCAGTGTTTTCAAGGTACTCATCATACGTCGCTTCTTTATCGATGATCCCTTTAGGTGTCACTTCAATGACTCTGTTTGCGATCGTTTGAATGAACTGGTGGTCATGAGAAGTAAAGATCATTGCCCCTTTGAAGTTCATAAGACCATTGTTGAGTGCTGTAATTGATTCAAGATCCAGGTGGTTTGTTGGATCGTCAAGTACAAGAACGTTTGCACCGCTTAGCATCATTTTCGAAAGCATACAACGTACCTTTTCTCCACCAGAAAGGACGCTTGCTTTCTTCAACACTTCTTCTCCTGAGAAAAGCATTCTTCCTAGGAAACCGCGAAGGAAGCTTTCACTCTGATCTTCTGGAGAGTATTGACGAAGCCAGTTAACGAGGTTAGTATCCACGCCTTCAAAGTATTCCGAGTTATCTTTAGGGAAATAAGCTTGAGAAGTCGTTACGCCCCACTTGAACGTACCGCTGTCCGCTTCCATTTCACCCATCAAGATTTTAATTAGCGCCGTATTCGCAATTTCATTACGACCTACAAGTGCCACTTTATCATCTTTATTGAGCATAAAGCTCACGTTATCAAGGACTTTTACACCATCAATCGTTTTTGTTAAACCTTCAACGTGAAGCACATCGTTTCCAATTTCACGATTTGGTGTGAATGCTACATAGGGATACTTTCTTGAAGATGGCTTAATATCATCAAGCGTAATCTTATCAAGAAGTTTTTTACGCGATGTCGCTTGTTTGGACTTCGACGCGTTAGCGCTAAAACGCTGAATAAACGCTTGAAGTTCTTTTACTTTCTCTTCCTTTTTCTTGTTCGCATCTTCTTTCATCGTACGAGCAAGCTGGCTTGATTCATACCAGAAATCGTAGTTACCTACATATACTTGAATTTTACCGTAATCAAGGTCAGCCATGTGCGTACATACTTTGTTTAAGAAGTGACGGTCATGGGATACAACGATAACGGTGTTTTCAAAGTTAATAAGAAACTCTTCTAGCCATTGAATCGCAGAAAGATCCAAGTTGTTCGTAGGCTCATCCAGAAGAAGAATATCTGGGGAACCAAATAGTGCCTGTGCAAGTAGAACTTTTACTTTCTCAGAACCGGTAAGATCTGCAAGCTTCTTGTAATGAAGATCTTCTGAAATTCCAAGACCTTTCAGCAATACAGCTGCATCAGACTCAGCTTCCCACCCATTAAGGTCAGCAAATTCTCCTTCAAGTTCAGCAGCTTTCATACCATCTTCATCAGAGAAGTCCTCTTTCATGTAGATCGCATTCTTTTCCTGCATTACTTCATGAAGACGAGCGTGACCCATAATAACGGTGTTGAGCACTTCATACTCTTCGTATTCAAAATGGTTCTGCTTTAGGACCGCTAGTCGTTCACCAGGTCCCATGTGAACATCGCCTGTTTGCGGTTCAATTTCACCTGATAAAATCTTAAGAAATGTTGACTTACCTGCACCATTCGCACCGATAAGCCCGTAACAATTTCCCGGAGTAAATTTAATATTAACATCTTCAAAAAGCTTACGATCACCATATCGTAAGCCGACATCTGTAACTGTAATCATTTAGGTCGTATTCCTCCATCTATCATATTATAGTGCAAATTATATCACGTTCTGTTCGGAATAGATATGAACGCTTCAGAACTTATTCATCAAATGGATAGATCCAGAAGGATTCTTGCTTAATGAATGACATCATTTCGGAGTTAGGATCCATTGAGCCATCTTCAAGTCTTGCCACCATAGCCTCCGTTTGGGAACGGTGAGCTTCAATTGTTTTAATCTTCGTTTCTAACACATCGGTTACATCAAATACTTTATCTGGCTTACCAAGTACTGCTTCACGATCCGGAGTAATTGGCAATGCATAAACCGTTGGACGGTCTTCTTTCGGCATACGTTTTAACGTCTCAATGACTGCAGCCGAACAGGCATCATGATCGGGATGGATACCGTATTCCGGATAAAATGTAATGACTAACGACGGCTTCAATTCATCAACGAGCTTCGCTATCGTTGAAACGAGCAGTTCAGGATCTTCAAATTCGAGCGTTTTATCACGGAAGCCAAGCATGCGAAGGTCCTTTACCCCCATTGCATTGCAAGCATCCTGCAATTCTTTCTTACGTACTTCTGGAAGGGTTTCTCTTGTTGCAAAGAATGGGTTTCCCATATTGCGTCCCATTTCTCCTAGCGTTGCACATGCATAAGTGACAGGCACGCCATCATTTACAAATTTCGTTATTAGCCCTGCAGTTCCGAAAGCTTCATCATCCGGGTGCGGGAAAACAACTAGGACTTGTTTCTCCATCATAGTTACCTCCTTAGTCGAATGGTGTATAGCTTAATTGTACGGCTACAGCTAAACGGCCGCTTGAATCATGACCTGCCATTAATAGGCGACCATCATCCAACTGATAATCGGTTAAGCCTTCCGCATACATCCAGCCGTCATTTAATTTGAACCCAACGCGAAATGGACCGCTACCAGCCATTTTTACATTGGTAAATTTAATTGAGCCGTTTCTTATGTAAGCTCCAACCGCAAGCTTTTCTTTATCTTGAGCAGCATAGGCTCCACTCGTTGTTTCTAAGTGAAAATACAGCTCTTTGTTTTCAAATGTTTCAAGAATTTCTTGTACTTTTTCTATTTGAATAGGCTTCATTTCTTATGCCCCCTTCTTTCTAAGGCCTACTTGCTAGAACTAGTATAGCTCATCTATTCCGCTCGGTAAAATGATTGGCGTTGACATCCAAACGACTTTCATTAGACAGAGACTGTTTTTTTCCGTTATAGTTAACTTTTGAATAGATGTGAATTTGAAACTCGGAGGTATGACAGATGAAATTATATGAAACGTTTGATATTCCAGATAAAATACAGAATCGTATTGAAGACCGACGCGATGCAAATTCAAACCCGGACCACTATCTAATTGGTTCAGAAGGGTACACAGCACCGGACATGTCAATTGTAAAAGATGCCGTAACAGCTCTAATTCTAGGAAAGAATGTTTTACTAAAAGGACCAACAGGAGCTGGTAAAACAAAACTAGCCGAATTAATTAGTTATTTCTTTAACCAACCTATGTACTCGATTAACTGTTCTGTTGATCTAGATGCGGAAGCGCTCCTAGGGTACAAAACGCTAAGTTATGACGAACAAAACAATGCGCATATCACCTTCATTCCTGGACCTGTGGAAAATGCGATGAAAAACGGCGAACTTCTCTATATTGATGAAATAAATACAGCGAAAGCAGAAACACTTCCTATTCTAAACGGTGTTCTTGACTATCGACGCATGGTGCTCAATCCTTTCACTGGAGAAACGGTTCGTGCAAAAGAGAACTTTGGTGTTATTGCTGCGATTAATGAAGGATATATTGGAACAGCACCATTAAATGAAGCATTAAAAAATCGCTTTATCGTAATAGAAGTGCCTTACTTACAAGGGGAAGCTTTAAAAGAAATGTTAAGTGAACAATCACTTCTCGACGACTCAGATCAGCTTGATCAGTTTGTAACGCTATCTGCTGACCTTCAATCAAAAGTAAGAGATGGCCAGATTTCAGAAGAAGCCGCCTCTCCTCGTTCACTCCTTGATGCGTGTGACTTAACAACATTTATGGAAGCGAGACGTGCGATTAAACGTGCGATTACAGATAAACTTGAAGATGAGCGTGAAAAAGCTGCAGTGGAAAACATCGCAGAAACGATTTTTGGACGTTATCAGGAGAAAGCATAAATGAAGTTTCTAAACTTTGCTGAGAATCAGACGGATCCTTTTCTTCATCTAAGTTTATCTGATCTCGCTGAAACACTGAGTCACATAGAGAGTGAAGTTCAGTTTGCTTTCCATTCTTACTACAGACCGGCTGAAAAGTTGATTACGGTCAGTCATTATTGGAATGATATTTTTGATGGCACACAATTTGATGGCATGAAAAGTGATATCTACCTTCGTGCACTTGGTAATGTTCATTATACAAATTTTAATGAAGTAGATCGTTACCTCTCTACTCTTAAAAACCAATCACATCCCCTTTTTCGTAAACAGCTGTTTGCGTTATTAGAAGATATAAGACTTGAGAAGATTTGCAAATCGATTCGTCCTGGAATGAGTGCAGCTTTTGATACGAGACGAACGCTATTTCAGAAGCGTTTTCGAGGACGTCTGGACGTTCATAATCGTCAGAACCAGCTGCTTGATGCTTTATTTTGCGCCATCTACCTCCAAGCGATCGGTAAACCAGTTGCTCTTGGAAATGACCTGGCAGAATATAAGCCCTATTTGCGCCATTTAATTATGGAGATTTCTAAAGCGAGTTCAACAAAAGCCGTGGTTACGCTCACAAACGCTTTTTGTCAGGAACTAAATGATGATCATTTCGATATGTCAACAGAATATTTAACGATGTATGGGACATCCGCAAATCCCTCGGTAGTAGTAGAGGATGAAGAAGCTCGTCAGTTGAAAAGTGACGATACTATGGAAACGACGGATAAAGAAGATAAAGAAACGTATGATGAAGAAATGAATACGTGGCATGAAGAACAGGAACAAGAAGGCACCAATTTCCTTCAATTTGACCTGGAAGAAGGGGCAAAATCCGACCTCATCGGTGAAGGAGAACGAAAAGAAGAATCTGGTGATCAGGCCTTTGTTAGTGTTCAAGGGGCTTCTAAACAGTCTGAAGGAAGTCAGTTTGATGAAGAAGCTCTTCTTGAAAGCCATGATACTAAAGCCGTCGCTTCTTCTCAGGATCCTCTAGGTGAAGCGAACCGAAACGTTAAAGAAGTGATTCGTCTCGCTGACAAACCGACTTCTGAAGAGCTCTCGAATTATCGAACTGCGAAAGCTGAAATTCAATACGCTGAAAAATCACTTCGCTCTGCCATTCAAAAAACGATTGAGCAAAAGCAAATCGCTCCCAGAAGTGATCTTCATTTTGGGCGATTGAACCGCAAGCTACTAAGGTTAGTAACAGACGAAAACCCTCGTCTCTTTTATAAAAAAAATGCTCCTAGTACTGAACTAGATGTTACATTCTCATTGCTTGTCGATTGCTCGGCATCGATGTACGACAAGATGGAAGAAACACGTCTAGGAATTACGCTTTTCCACGAGACGTTAAAAGGACTCAATATTAAACACTCGATCACTGGCTTCTATGAAGATGCTTTCGATGCGGATGACGAGGAGCAGCCAAATACCCTTTTCCAAATCGTGGATTATAATCGCTCCACTCAACCTAATGAAGGTGCAAAAATTATGCAATTGGAGCCTGAAGAAGACAATCGGGATGGTTACGCGATTCGAAAAGCTGCTGAAGAACTAGCTGAACGAAATGAAAAACATAAAATCTTACTCGTCTTTACAGATGGAGAGCCTTCTGCTTACGATTATAGTGAAAATGGCATCATCGATACACATGAAGCCGTTATTCAGACACGAAAAAAAGGTTATGAAGTAATCGGTGTCTTTTTATCAAATGGAGAACCACAAGAAAAAGAGAAAAATACGATGCGAAATATCTATGGGACGCAAAGTCTTGTCATTCCATCCGCGAATGAAATACCCGCATATTTAACACCATTGTTAAAGCGGTTATTGCTACGATTTGTATAATAAAAACGATCCTGATCTTGTCGAGCAAGCAGGATCGTTTTTCATTCACAGTTAATGACTTATGTCTAAATAGTCCACCCTTGTCCTAACTATTATTCGAGTGTAAGTGATCGAATGATGTCCCCTATAATGCCTTCATCTTGATGTACACCTAAATCTGTATTTGTCATAATGATTACTCCATTTTCTAATTTGGGGTACAGTGCCATCATACATTGAAAACCAACTCCCCATCCAAGAGAAAAGACTTTGAAATGTTTATCTGAGCGTTCTAGAAATACACCTAATCCTGTCCACTCTCTATCACCATACGAACTGATTATCTTCATGGCAGTACTTGCAGATAGTCCTATTCTGCTTTCATTTTTCATAGACTTCAAGAAATCCATCATAAACAAAGATAAATCTGTGGGTGTGGTCCAAAGACCACATGCAGCTGCATATGGATAAATCGTATCGTTTTCTTTAACTTTTTCACCCGTTTTATGATGACCAGAAGCAACTTCTCCACTAAAGGCTGTTAACCTGGTGAAATCTGTGGTGCTACGATTCATGTTTAATGGTTTAAAAATGAAGTCGTTCATAACTTCATGAAAATTCATACCCGTCACATCTTCTACTATTTGTTCAATGATACAAAATCCAGCATCAGAATACTGAAAGTCACTGCCAGGTTTGTATGTTACCTGAATAGGTTCTTTACAATAGACTGTTCTTCCTTTTAGAAGTTCCACCATGGATGGAGGATCCGTATCAATTTGATCAAGCTGACCAAAACTATCAATAGGGTCTACTATTCCTGATTGATGACTAAGTAAGTAACGAAGCGTCACCTTCTGATTCATAAATAGTTTGTTTGGAAGCTTCCAGGAAGTTAGAAGTTCATTTACATCTATATCTAAATCAAGATTACCTTTTTCCACTAAAATCATTACAAGTACTGACGTAAGAAACTTACTAACAGAACACGCATTAAAAAGTGAAGAAGTTTCTACCCTCTTAGTTGAATGTGCTTCTAATAAACCAAAACATTCCGTATGACTTATTTTGCAGTTGTTCAAAACCGCTAAACTTATACCAATTACGTTATGAGTTGCCATGCGTTCCTTTATGAAAAAACTGCCCTGGTTCATCTTAACCTCCGTTCAAGTTAACTTCACAATAGCGCTTACATTACTTTGAAACTGAAATTAGTAGATCAAGTACTAAAATTAGATTTACTAAGTCCAAATGATAATTACACCTTTAGTGAGCAGCGAAATCCCCTAGCAGCATAATATGATTCTGCGCCGTTGTGATAAACAAACACACGACCATAGCGACGATCACAAAAAAGGGCGCCCCCGAGTTCTCTCACATCAGCGGGAGTTTGCACCCAACTCGACGTTTTCACATCAAAGTTACCAAGCGTTTGCAATTCGCGGTACTCTTCTTCTGTTAGGAGTTCAGCTCCAATGGATGTTGCCATTTCAATAGCGTTATTCTCAGGCTTGAATTTTTTTCTGGATTCTAAAGCTTTTCGATCATAACAAACACTTCTGCGGCCCTTAGGACTCTCAGACGAACAATCATAAAAAATGTATTCGTCACTTTCTTGCAAATAACCTACAACATCCGGCTCTCCTTGCGTCATTTCCATTTCATTTAGAGTCCATAGTTTATCCGGATTTTCTTCAAGCTTTGATCGTACACCTGCCCATTCAAGATCATTATGACGCTGCATATGTTTTTCAAAGCGCTCTTTTAGTTTGCGAAGTAATTCTTCCTTATGTTCTGGTAGCAAGTTTTTTCTCTCAGTACTCTTATTTGGATTTGACATACACATTACCTCCTAATTGACCTTATTCTCTTTTAATTGACGATAAATGTCAGTTAATTCCTTAAGAGACATCCTAACTAATCCGCTTGTAGATGGTGCAACAAAGTCGCGTACACCTTCCACTTGATCAATCGGTTGAAATCCCCAATCAACCTTTTTTATACCAGATAATTTCTGATATACTCCTTTCCCGACATAGCAGTTTACTAAGGGCATATACACATTAATTTTTTTTAAAAGATGTTTTCTTCCTTGGACATAATCTTCAATAGTTAAGTCACTCGCTCCTCTTGTAGGACGATCAACGATATTCGTTAATCCATACCCATATTCTAAAAGTCTATGATCTTCTTCTGGTGAGAGCTTCCGGTCAGTCAGTCCCGCTTCATTTAAGACAGCAAAAAAACGATTTGTAGGATTCGCATAGTGATGGCCTACTTCTTCAGATTGAAGCCCAGGATTGAAACCGATAAACAGGATTTTCAAATTATAATCTAAGTGATCTGGTAACAAATTGCTTCACTCCTTACATTCAAGGATTCCGTAATGAAATTTGGATGTTTTTCGAATTTGCTGTTGAAAGCCAAACTTTTGAAACTGTGAACTTTTCCATGAATCTTTTAAAACAACTCTTATACGAGCAATTCGTTTTGCTTCTTTTATCATTTCCTCAGATAGTGCATCGTACAGGGCAATCTTTTTCATTTCTAGTACCCCATCAGATTCTAGTATGGTATCTTCAAACATTGGGTCAAAATAAACCACATCTACTGAATCATCAGGTAAATTCGGTAAAACAGCTTCATAACGCTTCCCTATCACAACTACTCTCCTCATAGCATTATCGATCTTTGCCTCGCCACTTTGCCAATTTTTTAGTCCCTCTTGAAGTATAAGAGCATGGTCTGAGCCTTCAATTGCTTGAACACTTCCAGCTTCTCCTACAACAAGGCTCGCAACGATGCTGTCAGCTCCCAGACCCGCAGTACAGTCTAACATACTCATACCTTTATAAAGTCCACTCGCCTGAATGAACGCATCGCTGCGTCCACGTAAGAGAGCTTTAGTACGAAACATGGCTGAATTTGGATGGAAGAAAACAGGCTTTTCTGCATGATCTTTATATAGAAAAAGGCGATCAAATCCAACAACTATAAGTGGTTCATCACATAGATTCATAAGTTGGCTAATCGATCGTTTTTCCCTTGGTATGTATGTGCCTTTGTGTAAGCGGCTCAGTCTATTCGCTTCTAACACTAGCGCTTCAGTTGGTCTACCTGCGGTTGTAAAAATCATTCTTCTAAACTCCTTCTAATTCCTTCTTAGTTAGTATACCATGTGCCTTCAAAAGCAAATAATAGAGGAATAGGTTATCCAAAAAATACTATTCTGAAAAAACATAAAAAAACTTATAAATATCTTAAAAAGCTATATAAAAATCAAATACAATCTTAATATCCAATGATAAATAACCTTTTGTAAAGATATTTTATTTTAAAAGGAAATATAACTTCTAAACATTTTCCTTTCTAGCTGTTATACTAATAACACTATTTAATAAGAGGTGTAACCATGCAGGTAATGTGGCAATTGTATAAAAATTCTTCTTTCGTATTAAAAATGACCCTTGGGTTTCTATTAGGAATAGTAACAGGTGTTCTTTTTGGCCCAAGTATTGAAATGATTAAACCACTTGGTACCATTTTGATCAACTTGCTCAACCTCGTGGCAATTCCAGTCATTTTCTTAACAGTAGTGATCGCAATTAATCAAATGAATCCGAAACACCTTGGTCGACTTGGCGGCAAGCTGCTCGTGTATTACGGATTAACGACAGCCGCAGCTGTATTAATAGGGGTCACAATCGCTTTATGGATTAACCCCGGTTCTGGCTTAACCCTTCCAGATGCTAAAGTAGAAAAGCCAGATACACCAGGATTTTCTGATGTACTTCTTAACATTGTGCCTAGTAACCTTTTTGAAACTTTTTCTTCTAGTCAGCTAATGGGCATTCTCTTTCTCGCTGTGATCATCGGGTTAACGATGGGAAAAATGCGTTATTCCGAGAAAAAAGATCTGCGGGAATCAGGTGAAAGGCTCCATCGTCTTTTCTCATCTGCAAATGACTTGTTCTTCTTGCTATTACAGGGCATTTTGCTTTATGCACCAATTGGTATTTTTGCGATCAGCGCAACAACGTTCGGTAATCAGGGCTTTCAAACCTTCCAGTCACTCCTCGCTTTTACAGGGGTGTTTTACTTGGGTGTTCTATTGTTGTGGGCACTGATTTATACTTCTTTTCTAAAATACTCAAAGTTGAGTATTCGACACTTCTTCTCTCAAACGAAGGACGCTTATCTTACAGCCTTTTTCACATCAAGTAGTATCGCCTCTCTTCCGATAGCCATTGATTCTGCAAAAAAAGCTGGTATTTCAGAGCGAATTGTGAACTTTTCTTTACCGATTGGAGCTGTGTTTAACTCTGATGGAGGAGCATTAAGAATGGGAGCCTCGATTGTATTTGCTGCAAATGTAACAGGGTTAAACTTCTCAATTACCGATTATGTGATCATCGTTACGATTGGCACTCTTCTCTCTATAGGTACAGCAGGCATTCCTGCTGCTGGCTTAGTGACACTATCAGCTGTTTTAACAATGTTTAATTTACCATTAGAAATTGTCGCTCTCATCGCAGGTGTTGATGTACTAATTGGTATGGCTGGCACAGCTTCAAACGTACTAGGAGACATTATCGGAGCTGCTGTGATCGATCGTGATGAAAAGAAAACAACGAATTCTGCTGGTTAGTAGATACGTTAAAGGCGTCTCACGTATTTCAACAAATACGTGAGACGCCTTTAAAAATTTATTCAACCGCTCATCTTCAAACAACTACTAGTCTGCTGTTGATTTTTTTTTGTTCAAAAAAATCAACCAATAACAATTAATGGAGAACGTATCCTTATTTCACGCTAAAGTTCTTCTACTTAAACTGGTATACAAAAAAAAGCAAGCATCAAAGTTATGCGACTTTGATGCTTGCTTTTTTGTTATTCACTTACAATAAAGCGCTAGCTAAGCTATTTAAAATGTTTATAAAACCAATCTGCCGCTGTTTCAGCTTCAGACCTTGTTAATTGATGTCCAGCACTTTCCCAATGGACCGATACATCTGCCCCAGCATGAGAGAACATTTCATAAAGTTTCTTCGTTTCCTCGGGAGAGCAAATCGGATCATTCTCTCCTGCTCCTATAAAGATAGGCTTTCCAGAAAGATTAGGTAGCTTCAGATTTCGCAATGGCACCATCGGGTGATGAAGAATGGCGCCTCTAAAAGCGTTTGCGTCATGGAAAAGCAAACTTCCGGCTATGTTAGCACCATTGGAATAGCCTATGGCAATAACATGATTACGATCAAAGTTGTAATCTTTCGCGCATTCATCAATGAAAGTATTTAACTCATGCGTTCTCTCAATTAAATCAGCCTCATCAAAAACGCCCTCTGCTAATCGTTTAAAAAACCGCGGCATTCCATTTTCTGAAACATTGCCTCTCACACTTAGAATAGAGTGCTCTGGTGCAATAAGCTCAGCTAGAGGAACCAAATCTTCTTCTGTTCCTCCCGTTCCATGAAGTAAGAGTAATACGGGAAGGTCCTTTTTTCCTTGTTTGAAAATATGCTTCACTATTTGTCACCCTCAAGAACTCTTGCATTTGCAGGCTCTAAAACACGTTCAATCTCAGGACGCTTTTCCTCAAGCCATGGTGGTAGAAGAAGCTTTTTCCCCATTTCATCAGGGTCTTCATCTTTTGCAAATCCTGGAGGATCAGTTGCGATTTCAAAGAGTATTCCGCCTTCTTCTCTAAAGTATATGGCATTAAAATATTGACGATCAACGACTGGTGTAGGACCATACTCTTTTTCCTCGAGTAAATTTCTCCATTCCTCATGATCATTGAAATCATTTGCACGGAATGCAATATGGTGGACTGTCCCTGACCCCATTCTTCCAGAAACCATTGGTGTTTTCTTAACATCGATCGTATTACCAATAGAAGCACTTGATTTGAACCGAACGAAATCCTCTTCTTCCGCAACACGGATAAAACCGAGAACTTCTTCAAGTACTGTCATTGTTGAATCTGGTGTTCCTGTTAATAGCGTTGCACCTGCAAATCCTTTGATTGCATGTTTCGTACTAACACCACCAAAACTCCAAGTATTAGGTTCACCTTCTTCTCGTTCAACAAGCTCTAGATGCAAGCCATGAGGATCATCAAAAGCAAGAACCTTCTCACCAAAGCGATTCATCTCACCGTTCTCTACATTTAACTTGTCCAGTCGTTTTTTCCAGAATGATAGGCTACCTGTTGGAACTACGAAGCTTGTTACGCCTACTTGACCAGAACCAATTTCACCATCATGAGCATTCGACCAGGGGAAAAACGTCATAATTGTACCTGGTGCTCCTTCTTCGTTTCCGAAGTAAA
This sequence comes from Bacillus sp. Cs-700, assembly GCF_011082085.1. NCBI lineage: Bacteria > Bacillati > Bacillota > Bacilli > Caryophanales > Bacillaceae > Bacillus > Bacillus sp. Cs-700. The sequence goes on along the minus strand of NZ_CP041063.1, from coordinate 508,612 downwards.
GATGATACGTTCCTGGGTCATCAAAATTCACTGTTTTTTTAACGAGGCGTAGCCCCAAAACACCGCTATAAAAGTCGACATTTTCCTGAGGATTTCCTACGATTGCAGTAATATGGTGTATTCCTGTTGTGTGCTTCATAAGTTATAAGTCTCCTTTTCATTGTTATATCCACTTTAGAAGGTTCCCGCAATGCAATTATCTTAATCATCTAATTTGAAAATGATAAATACCTTTAATTCGAGATATTTGATTTAAGTGTATTTGATTACAGACATTCTGTCAAATACTTCACTTTTTTGCGTATAGGACAACCCCTGAAAGTGACATTCTATTTGTAAAGGAGTGATGTGATGCTTAGCGTATTTGAGGCCCTATCGTTAATGGTCAGCTTTTCCGCTCTTGTGCTCGCCATCATCCACACGAAAGATCGTTCTTCGTAACAAGCCGAAAAGCACTCCACTGGAGTGCTTTTCTTGTTATTAAGGCATAACCGTTTTGTTCATTAAATAGCGATCCGTTTCACGAGCTACTCCGCGTCCTTCATTGATTGCCCATACGATGAGGCTCTGTCCTCTACGAACATCACCCGCTGCAAACACACCGTCTACATTTGTACGGTAATCTTCAAATTCTGCCTTTGCTCGCTTACGGTTATCTTGATCTACTTCAAAATGCTCAAGAACGCCTTCCTCAGGTCCAGTAAACCCAATTGCAATTAACACAAGTTCAACTGGCCAAACTTGTTCTGTTCCAGGAAGTTCTTTCATGAACACATTCCCTCTTTTATCAACATGTTTTTCGATCGTAACCGTGTGTAGCTCTTTTACTTGACCATTCTCATCACCAACGAATTTTTTCGTCATGATGGAATATTGACGAGGATCTTCACCGTACTCTGCTTGAGCCTCTTCATAAGCATAATCAAGAGTAAAAACTTTAGGGAATTCTGGCCAAGGGTTATCGATCATTCGATCTGCTGTTAGCTGTGGATGTTTACCAAATTGGTGGACGCTTTTGCATCCGTGTCGAAGTGCTGTAGCAACACAGTCCGCCCCTGTATCTCCACCACCAATTACAATAACATTTTTTCCTTCTGCTGAAACATACTTCTTATCTTGAAGCTCCGAATCTAACAAGCTCTTTGTGTTTTGCTTTAAGTAATCCATTGCATAATGGATTCCTCCAAGCTTACGTCCTTCAATTGGAAGGTCACGGTGCTTTTGAGCTCCCGTACAAAGAATCACCGCATCATGTTCATCACGAAGCTCAGCTTGCGTCACATCTTTACCGATTTCTGTATTCGTAACAAAGGTTACGCCCTCATCAGCAAGAAGTTTTACACGGCGCTCTACTAACTCTTTATCTAGTTTCATGTTAGGAATGCCGTACATCAATAAACCACCAATACGATCATCACGTTCATATACTGTTACGGAGTGTCCTGCTTTATTCAGCTGATCAGCGGCAGCCAACCCTGCGGGACCTGATCCCACGATCGCAATCTTTTTCCCCGTACGATTTTTAGGAGGCTGAGGTGTCATCCATCCTTCTGCAAAACCGCGGTCAATAATTTCTTTTTCAATGCTTTTAATTGCAACTGCATCGTCAGGAATGGCTGCTACGCAGGCACCTTCGCATGGCGCAGGACATACCCTGCCAGTGAATTCAGGAAAATTATTTGTTTTAAGCAGGCGATCGAGGGCATCTTTCCATTTCCCTTGATAAACAAGATGATTCCATTCTGGAATAAGGTTATAGAGTGGACAACCTGATGCACTACCATTTAATTCTATTCCTGAGTGGCAGAAGGGCGTGCCGCAATCCATGCAGCGTGCCCCCTGTGTTTTCAAGTTTTCTTCAGATTGAGGAAGTTGGTATTCTCCCCAATCTTTCAGTCGTGTTGATAAATCTCTTTCACGTGCTTTTTCTCTAGGATAGTCTAAAAATCCTGTTGGCTTACCCAATCGAATACCTCCCCTTATACCGGCTCCAGATCACTTTTACGTGGCTTTACACCACCGTTCTTTGCCTGTTGGAACACTTCATATGCTGCGTCATCGTCTTTGTAGCCTTGTTCTTTAAGCTCTTCTAACGATTCTGTAATTCTCTTAAATTCTTTAGGAATTATCTTCACGATCTTCCCTACAACTTCATTCCAGTTTTGAATAAAACGAATTGCTTTTGGACTATCAGTAAAGTAAGCATGCTGTTGAATCATATGCTTTACTTCAAGAATCTCTTCATAGTTGCTCAATGTTTCAACATGGACCATTTCAGCATTAACATTGCGTTTAAATGCTTCTTGATCATCTGATAGAACATATGCAATTCCTCCAGACATACCGGCTGCAAAGTTCTTTCCTGTCTCACCAAGCACAACGACACGGCCACCAGTCATGTATTCACATCCATTGTCGCCAATTCCTTCTACAACCGCTTTTGCACCACTGTTTCTTACACAGAAACGTTCTCCTGCAAGCCCACTGATATATGCTTCACCTGAAGTTGCTCCATAAAAAGCAACGTTACCAACGATTGTATTTTCGTCTCTAGCAAACCCTGCTTTAGCGGAAGGATGAATAATGAGTTTCCCGCCTGATAATCCTTTTCCAACATAGTCGTTTGCATCGCCTTCTAACAGCATTGTCACCCCGTTAGGTACGAATGCTCCGAAACTTTGACCAGCAGATCCTTTAAAATGCAGGCGAATCATGTCTTCTGGAAGTCCATCAGCACCATATCGCTTCGTAATCTCATGTCCTAATAGCGCACCAGCAACACGGTTTGTATTGCGAATAACGTAAGAGCCTTCAAAAGGTTTTTGCTCCTCAAGCGCTCCAAGTGCTGCAGGTATGATTGACGTATTATCAAGCGCAGCATCTAGTTTATGATCCTGCTGTCGCTGGTTGAATCTACCGACTTCATCGGACACATGCGGCTGATAAAGAAGCGGTTTAAGATCAAGATATCTTGCTTTCCAATGGTCTTTTGTACGACGACTAACTTTCAGTACATCGGTACGACCAATCATTTCTTCAATTGTTCTAAATCCAAGTTCAGCCATAATTTCTCGCACTTCTTGAGCAATAAACTGCATATAATTAACCACATGATCTGGGTTACCCATAAATTTCTTACGAAGTTCAGGATTTTGGGTTGCCACACCAACTGGACATGTATCCAAATGACAAGCCCTCATTAAAATACATCCAAGAACAACAAGAGGTGCAGTTGAAAATCCAAACTCTTCAGCGCCAAGAATGGCTGCCATTACAACATCACGACCGGTCATCATTTTTCCATCCGCTTCAAGAACAACGCGATCACGAAGATCATTCAATACGAGCGTTTGATGCGTTTCAGCTAAACCAAGTTCCCACGGAAGACCCGCGTGTTTAATACTCGTTCTTGGCGATGCTCCTGTTCCACCCTCATATCCGCTAATGAGAATAACATCTGCCAGCCCTTTCGCTACTCCTGCAGCAATCGTACCAACGCCTGCTTTTGAAACGAGCTTTACGTTGATTCGTGCAGATGGATTCGCATTTTTCAAATCATGGATAAGTTGGGCAAGATCCTCAATCGAATAAATATCATGGTGTGGTGGTGGTGAAATCAAACCGACTCCTGGCGTCGATCCACGAACTTCGGCGATCCAAGGATATACTTTCTTACCAGGTAACTGACCACCTTCACCAGGCTTGGCACCTTGTGCCATTTTAATTTGAATTTCATCTGCATTGCTCAAGTAATAGCTTGATACGCCAAAGCGACCTGAGGCGACCTGTTTAATCGCACTTCGACGAAGATCCCCATTTTCATCTGGCGTAAAGCGAGAAGGATCTTCTCCACCTTCACCGCTATTGCTTCGTCCTCCAATGCGGTTCATTGCAATCGCGAGAGCTTCGTGAGCCTCACCACTTAGAGCGCCGTAACTCATTGCACCTGTCTTAAACCGACGTGTAATGGATTCAATACTTTCTACCTCATCAATTGAAATCGCTTCTTTTGAACCAAAATCAATCGCTTGTCTAAGATAAGTTAAATTCTCTTCAAGAGCCATTCCAGAGAATTTTTTATATAGTTCATAATTATTACTTCTAGCAGCGTGTTGTAGCGTATGAATTGTTTTCGGATTGAATGAGTGGTGCTCTCCTCCATTCCGCCACTGAAGTTCACTTCCTGTTTCCAGAGTTAAATCACTATATTCAGAGTCATGATAAGCAAAATGGTGTCTCATCAGCGTTTCTGTGGCAATAATATCGATTGGAATGCCGTCAATTTGTGAGGCGGTGCCGGCAAAATAACGATCGATCACTTCGTTGCTTACCCCGATTGCTTCAAAGATTTGAGCTCCACGATAACTTTGAATAGTCGAAATACCCATTTTCGACATCACTTTAACGATACCTGTAGTGGCAGCCTCAATGTAATTTTCAATTGCCTCATCGAACGTAAATCCTTCAATGGTGCCGTCCAAAATCATCTGATCAATTGAATCGTAAGCTGCATAAGGATAAATAGCGTCAGCACCATAGCCAATTAGCATGGCAAACTGATGGACATCCCTAGCCTCACCTGATTCAACGATTAAACTTACTTTCGTTCGAGTTTCTCTCTTAATTAAGTGATGATGAAGTCCACTCAAAGCAAGTAATGATGGAATCGCTGCTTTATCACGGTTCACCCCTGAATCTGAAAGAACAAGGATGCTTTTCCCGTTTTTAATGGCACGATCAGCTTTTCGGAACAAGGCAAGTAAAGCATGTTCCATTTCCGTTTCACCACGAGCTGCATCAAACAGCAAACTTAAAGTTTCGGGATGAAAATCCTCATCATTCAATGATTTAATGGCTTCAAAACGACTATCTGTAAGAATCGGTGTTTCAAGTCGAATTCTTCTAGCACTTCCTGGTTCCGTTTCAAGCAAGTTGCCTTCTGGTCCAAGCAACGTCATTGTTGAAGTAACCGATTCTTCTCGAATGGAGTCGATCGGTGGATTCGTAACTTGAGCAAACAGTTGCTTAAAGTAGTTAAACAATAGCTGCGGTCGCTCAGAAAGAACAGCAAGAGGGACATCGTTCCCCATTGAGCCGATTGGGTCTTTCTTTTCTGTTACCATAGGAGCAATATTCTTCGTTAACTCTTCATATGTGTAACCGAATGCTCTTTGCGTTTTAATGAGCTCTTTCTCATCAATTTTTCTCGTTTTACTTGCTTCAGGAGACAAGCTCATTAAATTTTCATCTAACCATTTGCGGTACGGTTTGTCTGTTGCGATTTGTGTTTTAATCTCTTCATCATACACAAGTCGCTTTTCTTCAAGATCTAATAGAAGCATTTTGCCAGGGCTTAAGCGACCCTTTTCCACTATTTTCTCTTCATCGATTTCAATGACACCAACTTCGGATGAAAGTATAAACGTATCATCGTTTGTGATCACGTATCGAGCAGGACGCAGTCCATTTCGATCAAGCATCGCTCCGATTTGACGACCGTTCGTAAACGCAATCGCAGTAGGTCCGTCCCATGGTTCCATTAATGTACTATGGTATTCATAAAAGGCTTTTTTAGGATCAAGCATCGTTGCATCACGATCCCACGGTTCTGGTATCATCATCATTGCCGCATGGGGTAGTGAACGACCTGAAAGATTCAAAAATTCAAGACAGTTATCTAATGATGAAGAATCACTCCCATTTGGTCGTACGATTGGAGCAATGTCCTTCATATCATCTCCAAATACATCTGATTGAAGAGCACCTTCTCTTGCTCTCATCCAGTTTACATTTCCTCGAAGCGTATTAATCTCTCCATTATGAATGAGGTAGCGGTTTGGATGCGCCCGATCCCAACTAGGAAAAGTATTTGTACTGAAACGTGAATGTACCATTGAAAAAGCAGATTTAAAACTTGGATCTTTTAAATCCAAATAAAATTGATCAAGCTGTTCTGGTGTAAGCATTCCTTTATAAACAATCGTATCTTTTGAGAAACTAGCTGCGTAATACTTTGTCTTTGATAGCTGTGAATCTTGAGATACTTGCTTCTCTGCTTTTTTACGAATCACGTACAATTTACGTTCAAATTCTTCAGCAGATATATCGCTCTTCTTAATAAAAACCTGTCGAATGACAGGCTGAGCAATACATGCAGCTTCTCCAATTGTTGTTTCATCTACAGGAACGGTTCTCCAGCCAATAAATTCTTGGCCTGCTTCCTCGATTGCTTTTTCAACAATTTGTTTTGCGCGCTGTCTCAGCTGATTATCAACGGGTAGGAACATCATTCCTACACCGTACTCCCCTTTATTCGGGAGGTTAAACCCAGAATTCTTTTGGAAAAATTCGTGTGGAATCTGTAGCATAATGCCCGCACCGTCACCCGTGTCAGGATCGCTTCCCTGCCCTCCGCGATGATCTAGCTGACGTAGCATATAGACTCCCTTTTCAATAATGTCATGCGCTGGTACATTATTTATATTGGCAATCAGTCCGATGCCACAAGCGTCATGCTCATGAATTGGATCATATAATCCCTGTTTCTCTGGAAAGTTTGTTCTATCCATATTCCCACTCCTCGCTCTTATCCCAATTCATTATGGTTTCTCGCTTTAACGCCATAACGTCGAAATTGTTTAAATATTCTACACTCATTGTACATTGCATTAACCAATGCTTCCAATATATAATTTAGATATAATTAATCTATTATTGATATGAATCAAAAGGGAGATTGCTTTTTTATGGAACTTAGGCAGTTATATTATTTTATGGAAGTTGCAAAAAGAGAACATGTTACAGCAGCAGCTACTTCTCTTCACGTTGCTCAATCAGCTGTAAGTCGACAAATCGCCAATCTTGAATCGGAACTTGGCGTACAATTATTTATTCGGGAAGGGAGAAATGTAAAGTTAACTCAAGTTGGACAAATATTTATGGATCACGCCGAGACAGCCATTTCAGAAATTGAACGTGCGAGACAAGCAGTCTATGAATTTCTTAATCCAGACACCGGAACAATCCGTATCGGCTTTCCGAACAGTTTAGCCGCCAAAACGCTACCTACTGTTATCTCAGCGTTTCGTAAAGAGCATCCAAGCGTTGGATTTCAATTAAGGCAAGGATCTGTGCAAGATCTGACGGATGCTGTCAGCAAAGGAGAAATCGATATTGCCTTCGTATCTCCAGTACCAAAAGATCGAACAGATGTTGAAGGCCACATCTTTTTCACTGAAAAACTACTCGCTCTTCTACCAATCTCACACGAGTTAGCGGATTATCCAATGTTGAGACTAGGGCAATTGAAGAATGAACCATTTGTTTTATTTCGTTCAGGCTATGCGCTTCATCATTTAGTTACATCAGCATGTCAGCAGGTTGGTTTTAAACCTCGGATTGCATTTGAAGGGGAAGATATTGATACGATTAAGGGGCTTGTAGCAGCAGGATTAGGTGTAAGTCTCTTACCTGAAATAACACTTTCAGAACAGTTGCCTGGTGAAACAGTAAAAATTGAATTATCAGAGCCCAACGTGACAAGGACTGTGGGCGTCATTATTCCTCAAGGAAGAGAACTAGCCCCTTCAGAAAGAAAGTTTTTCGAATTTCTTAAACACTTCTATGAAGTTCTTAACAGGTTTGGGCAATAAAAAAAGCCAGATCGAGCATACGTGTTCAGATCTGGCTTTTTGCAAGCTATTTTAATGAAGGATAAATCTAGCGAATCTACCGTTTACTATGAACTTCGGAAGACTTGGGAGGCATTTTCAGAAAGACTCCAAGTATAAGACCAATCAAGAAAATAACTGAGGCAGCAAGGTACATATGTTGATAGCCGGCTAAAATCACATCTCGAATCGCTTCAGACATTTTGCTTCCGCTAAATGTTACTCCTGACATAGCGATAAAACCAGCAAGAATAACAGGACCTAGTGAAGTACCTACCGATCTAAACAAACTTACGAGAGATAGAGCTGATCCTGCTTCATGGTCAGGTGTTAACTCAAGAATAATATAATTTAACGGTGTCCCCATAGTGAATCCTATCCCTATTCCAGATAAAATCATGCCAAGAGATAGTGTGATCCATCCATCTGCTAGATAAACAAAGGAAAGTGAACCAAGAAGACTTAATGAAAAGCCAAGTAATACTACTTGTTTTGCTCCCCACTTGTCGAGAAGCACTCCACCTATTGGAGCAGCAAAACCAGATGCTACTGCCAGAATTGTCATAACGTATCCACCTTGACCTCTAGACAGTAATAATATGATTTCTGAGAATGAAGGAACAAAAATCATACTAATAATGCCAATACCTGTAATCATTGAAATAAGTAATGCTAACACGATATTGCGGTCTTTAAAGTAACTTAATTTAAGAATCGGGTCTTTTGCAGATTTTTCCACTCGAATAAGTGGATAAATAAAAACAACACTAATAAGTAAAAGCGGCCAAACCATGAGCGATTGGATCGATTGCGCAAATTCATTGGTATCGAGATTCGTTAATCCAAGTAGAAGACTTATAATAACAAAAGATAATACGCCTGCTCCGCCCCAATCAAGTGAAGGTTTTTTTGTCTCTTTTCGATCATCGGGAAGTTTTAAGCCCATTATGATGATAATAAGTGCAATAGGGACGTTAATGAAGAATATCCATCTCCAACTAAACTGAGCAACGAAAAAACCGCCTACATTTGGACCAAGAATCGTCGCTATTCCAAACATAGCTCCAACAAAACCGAGAGCCATGCCCCGTTTTTCCTTTGGAAAGCTGCTTCCGATTACGGCATTTGCAATAGGGATAATGCCACCACCACCAAGAGCTTGAACGGCTCGACCAACAAGAAGAAAGGAAAGTGATTGACTAAATCCGGCGATTACAGAACCAATGGCAAATAACGTAATACCAGTTAGAAAAATTCTCTTTCTTCCAAATAAATCAGCAAGTTTCCCTACAATTGGCATGCTTACTGCATAGACAAGCGTATAAATCGTTACTACCCAAACCGTCCATTTTAAGTCAATTCCTAGATCTTCTATAAGTGTGGTTAACGCAGGAGATACGATGCCTGAGTCAAGAGCACCTAGAAAAACACCTAGCAAAAATGTAATCAATATAAACCGAAGTTTTTTATCCAACAAAAACATCCCCTTTGTGTTCATATGTGTATTATCACATATGAACACAAAGGGGATCAACTACTTGATTATGAATAATTAGAAGGCCAAAGCCTTTCATTTAGGTCATGATAATTTGTCACATAAAAATCGGCTCCTGGAGAGTCATTTTGAAAGAGACATGTTTTCATACCAACTTCTTTTGCAGGAAGAATATCCAGCAGACGATCCCCTACTGCAAGGTCCAAATGGTATTGATCGTTCAAATGATGGTACGAAGCAGGATCGGGCTTTCGTGGAAAACCATCGTCACCTGCTACGAGATCAGCAAAATAATGTTCCATATCAAAATGCTTTAAAATAGCAATTACTTCAGCACGTGGTTTGTGTGTCATGATCACATTTAACTCGGCTTTTTCCAGAATCGTTTTTAATCCTCTAAATGGTGGTTTGTCGTCAGGCGAAAGGGCATTATCTTTTTTGCGAAATGCTGTAATCTGCTCCTCAGTTAATTGAAACACTTCTGTTGCATGATGAAAGGAAACTTTCAACTCCCTCAATATCTCTTCTTCCGATATCTCAGAGGAGACTAACTGTTTCATCACTTTTGTAAACGCTGGGTATGTATCAAATAATGTCCCATCAAAATCCCAAAGTATTCTCACCTTTCACTCACTCTCCTCATTAGTAAAGAAAAGCCGCTCGTACATGAGCGGCTACTTTAATTAAAATTGTGTTTTTTCTTCAAGAAAGCTTTTCAGTTCTGAAATCGGCATTCTTTTTTGTTCCATCGTATCACGGTCACGAATCGTTACTTGCTGATCTTCTACAGAATCAAAATCAAACGTAATCGCGTATGGTGTACCAATTTCATCATGGCGACGATAACGTTTACCGATTGAACCAGCTTCGTCATAATCAACCATAAAGTATTTAGATAGCTCAGCATGAACGGCACGCGCTTCTTCAGAAAGCTTTTTAGAAAGTGGGAAGACAGCGGCTTTAAATGGCGCAATCGCCGGGTGGAAGTGCATCACACTTCTTGAAGTGCCATCTTCAAGCTCTTGCTCTTCATATGCTTCAATCATAAAGGCAAGCGTCACACGATCTGCACCGAGTGAAGGCTCAATACAGTATGGTACATACTTTTCACCCGTTTGCTGATCATGATAAGTAAAATCTTCATTAGAGTGTTCCATATGCTGCTTAAGATCGTAATCTGTTCTTGAAGCAACACCCCATAGCTCACCCCAACCAAATGGGAATTTATACTCAATATCAGTTGTTGCATTACTATAATGAGAAAGCTCATCTTCCGCATGCTCACGTAAGCGAATGCTATCCTCACTTACCCCAAGATTTAGCAACCAGTTTTTGCAATACTCTTTCCAATAGTCATGCCATTCTAATTCATCACCAGGTTTACAGAAAAATTCAAGCTCCATTTGTTCAAATTCCCGAGTACGGAACGTAAAGTTACCAGGTGTGATTTCGTTTCGGAAGCTTTTTCCTATTTGTGCAATACCAAAAGGTACCTTTTTGCGCATCGAACGCTGTACATTTTTAAAGTTAACAAAAATCCCTTGTGCCGTTTCCGGTCGAAGGTAAATTTCACTTGTGCTTGATTTCGTTACACCCTGATGTGTTTTAAACATTAAATCAAACTGACGAATTTCTGTAAAATCTTCACTACCACATTCAGGACATGTAATGTTGTTGTTTTTAATAAGTCTTTCCATTTCTTCAAATGAAAGACCGTCAGCAATCATTTCATCTTCTTCTGTCGATAGGGCGTCTTCAATTAACTTGTCAGCACGGTGTCGTGTTTTACAGCTTTTGCAATCAATTAATGGATCATTAAAGTTACCTAGATGCCCAGAAGCTTCCCAAGTCTTAGGGTTCATTAATATGGCAGCGTCTAGGCCACTATTGTATGGTGATTCTTGAACAAATTTCTTCCACCATGCTCCTTTAATATTGTTTTTTAATTCTACGCCAAGTGGACCATAGTCCCACGTATTTGCGAGTCCTCCGTAAATATCAGACCCCGGAAAAATAAATCCTCTGTGCTTTGATACAGATACGATCTGATCCATTGAAATTGTCATGTTATTCTCTCCTTTTTTCAATCAATATAAAAAGCTCTCGCTCCATGGACAATAATTGTCCAGGGACGAGAGCTATTGCACCCGCGGTTCCACCCTAGTTGATGCCTTTCATGCATCCACTTTCAGAACGTAAACTCCAGACCGCCGTTTCATCAGACCTTATTCGGGCTCGCACCATCCCCGAATCGCTTCAATGAGGTTTATCTGATTACTATTTGTCCTTCATAGTTAGTATGGTTATGTATGAGATTGATATGTCATATGATACAAAAAAAGTTCTCCTAAAGTCAAGGATTAACCTAGAAAAAGAACGACCTCATAGGCCGTTCATCATTTATGTACATTCATAGATGTCGGTTTATTGTCTTGTCTCAAGAATGACCTTACCTCTTCCTTCTGTAGTCCAAGTTCACGGGCAGCCCTCATTAGAATAACCCATTCTTGATCCAGTACATTCTTAGGCTTAATCTCTGCCATGGTCATTCTTTTCTCCTCCTTATCGGGTTTCCAGGAGGACCAGCCGTCATCGTTGGTGACCCAACATTAGACCTGTGTCTTTGCGTCCCATTCTTTAGAATGGTTTGCCCTTATCTGGAGAATTAAGAAATGACATGCACCGACTATTTTCCTAGAAATCTTACATGTTTTTAAATAAATTACAAATTTTCAATAGAAGTTTGCCGGTATATGTTACTAATATACCAGCTAAGAATATAAAATTCAAAATATTTTTAAAATAATGTCGTATTCATATCATTCAACTCGCATGAATCATATCATACTCCTATCACCAAAGTGAATCTTTCCGTCTAAACCGAGTAGCTTTTCATTGTTGTAGGTGATTGAAGAGCACTAAAAATACGGTAAAGGAAGAGTGTTATGAGACGACATCAAATTGGGACTGCTTGGAGTGGAAAACATGTCGTACTTCTCCACTGTTCACCATTTTCCAATCAAACAACTGCACTCTACAAAAGTCTTCACGCGCCAACTGAGTCCCTCCATCCTTCATGTACCGAAACACTATCGATTTATCTTAGCATCGGCTACTCAATTGCTTACGTTCATTCACTTAACGATGGCACAGTTGAATATGTACTTACAAAATGAGAGAAGGTTGCAAGTGCAACCTTCTCTCATTATTAAAACTGACTTAAATATTCTTTCACTTGATCGGGGTTTTTTGTATTAGCACTATGCAAGTGACCAATTTTCTTCCCGTCTTTATAAACAAGTAAGCTAGGAATCCCCATTACATCATTTTCCTCTGTAATTTCAGGAAACTGTTCAATGTCAATTTGAGCCCACGATTTATCTTGATTAACATTCATAATATCATCAATAAAAAAATCAAGACGTTTGCAATCAGGGCACCAGTTTGCTTCGTATTTTAGAATGGATATATCTTCATTGTTAATGAATGACTGATAGGAATCAGTTGTTTCGATTTTTTTCATATTTATCTCTCCTTCTATCTTTATCTTCAGAGACAATTATATCGAAATAATCTTCTAATGTCTGTAAGGAAGATTACGATCTGTCAGCATTAAGAACTTAAAGCTTAAAGAGGTCGAAGTCTGACATGTCTAGTAACTTAGTAAATTAGGCTAAAATCCCCAGTTATTCCACGTCCTCAGCAAGGCGAATGCCTGTAAATTGCCAGCGTTTCTCAGGACCAAAGAAATTACGATATGTCGGACGGATATGTGATTGCGAAGTGACGCATGACCCTCCTCGTAAAATCATTTGGCTACTCATAAATTTGGCATTATATTCACCTAATGCTCCGTCAAGTGGTTTATTACCTGGATATGGCATATAAGGACTTTTCGTCCATTCCCATACATCTCCATAAGCTTTTTTAATGTTACCTTCTTCTTCTTTCACTGATGCAACCGGATGATAGTGACCATCCTCTACAAAATTACCAGCGATCGGCTGATCCCTCACTGCAACTTCCCATTCTGATTCTGAAGGTAGGCGCTTCCCTACAAAGCTTGCATATGCTTCGGCTTCGTAATAGCTAATGTGGGTAACGGGCTCTTCTTTATTAATCGGCACTAGTCCATGAAGCGTAAACGCATACCACTCACCATCTTTTTTGATCCAATGCAATGGCGCTTTCCAATTTTCTTTCTTCACAGTTGCCCATCCGTCAGACAACCAGTAGGTAGCCTGTTCATATCCTCCAGCATTGATAAATTCCATGTATTCTCCGTTCGTCACAGTTCTCGTCGCTAACTTATATGGTTCAAGCCATACCTTATGTACTGGTCGCTCATTGTCAAAAGAAAAGCCGTCGTCTTCATCCATACCCGTTTCAATAAGCCCACCCTCAAATGACACCCACTCTAAAGGTGTCGCTTTTGCTGTAGGTTCGCCATCAAGTGGACGGTATACAGGGTACAACGGATTAACGGAGAAGTTATATTTAATATCTGTCATTAAAAGTTCTTGGTGCTGCTGTTCATGATTTAGTCCAATTTCAACGAGATCTGCAACATGATGAAGATGTCCTTCATCGAGTTGTTGAATTAAGTTCACCATTTCTTCATCGATATCCGAGCGATAACTTCTTACTTTATCGATACTTGGTCTACTTAATAATCCCCTTGAATGTCGTGGAAAGTAACTTCCAACACTCTCATAGTACGAGTTAAATAAATAGTCAAATTCTTTATGAAAAGACTCATAATTTTCTTTATACTCTTTTAGTATAAACGTCTCAAAAAACCAAGTTGTGTGAGCCATATGCCATTTGGGAGGACTTACATCGGGAATTGATTGGATCGTGAAATCCTCCGTCTCAAGCGGTTCCACTAATGTATTTGTCATTGCGCGTGTCGCCTCAAAGGAATGAACCAATTGTTCTCGTAATTCGCTTAATTGAATCGATTGTTGTACCATATGTTCCTCCCTAGTATTTCTATAATGTATTAACACAAAAATTTACCCTTGCTTCAAATAAATTAAACATTTATAAACTAATTCCTGTTTTCATAAGTACATTTGAAATTTCTTTATGTCCATGCGTGTTTGGGTGGATACAATCTGAAGCTAACAATTGCTTTTCTTTCCCTTTAAAAACGGGAAATACATTAGCTACTCTCACCAACTCTCCAGTGGAACATTTGTCAATATGACGGTTGAACTGCTTTACCCAGTAATCCGAAAAAGGAATAGTAGGAATGGGGTTATACAAGTTAACAATTCGTATCATCGCTTTTCCATCTGACTGTTTGAGAGCTTTAGACAAATAGGACACAATCCAGCTCATATTTTGGCAGCAAACCTTTAAAGCATCATCCAAAACAGTATCTTTTTTCGTTATCGCGTAAGATTCAGCCGCATCGATAAGGTCATTTCCACCAGCTGTTAAAGTTACGATTTTCGTTTGTCTCAGGTCGATCTTCGAGCAAGCAAGCCATTTTTTTACTTCCAACGTCGTCGCTCCATTTTCAGCAAAAACACTTACATTCACCGTTTTGCTTATGGAACATTGTAAATCACTTTTATAAAAATCTACAAAAGTTGGAGAAAACAACAAGGTCCCCGTTCCTAATGTAATAGAGTCACCGATTGCTGTGTAACCTATTGCAGGATGACAAGCTAACATTGTATCACCTCATTTATTAGATGCTCTACAATATTCACCTCATCCTCCACAGGTGACTAGCATTCCACTTACATATTGTCTAGAGCAATAGACCGATCTCCTTCTACTAAAAAAGGCACATTAAGTTCACCATGAAATACCATTTGTTGGTTGATCTTGAGACATTCAATACAGTATGTAATCGTGTATAATTTAATGTGTTCCATGTTAGACCTTTAACCTCCTAACAAGACTAAGTATAACTAATAAAATAAGTAAGACTCTGTAGGCTAACTTACAGAACAGAGCACCAATTAAACGAATGCAGGTGAAGGAAATCGATAAATTAACAATGTTATCTCAAATCAACTTATTTGAAGAATTGGAAATGGATGATTTAATGCAAATTGATCGCGTTAGTGACATGCAGCCTTTAAAAAAAGGGACGGTGATACTTGGTCCTGAAAAGCCCATGAAAGCTCTATTTCTATTGAAAAAAGGGACGGTTCGTCTCTATCGCTCAAATGCGGTAGGCAAACAACTAACAGTTGACCTCTTAGGAGACGGAAATATTTTTGGGGAAACATCAAGTTTCTCCTTAAACGATGATTCTGTATACGCAGAGGCAATGTCTGACGTCTACATTTGCGTTATCGGTAAAGATCAATTTGAAGAACTTATTTCCGAAAACCCTAAACTCGCTATCAAATTTATTGAAATCCTCTCAGCTCGCTTGAAAGAAATCTATGAAATGAGCGAAAACCTTGCGTTAAGAAGTGTGAAATATCGAATCCTTTCGCTTTTGTTGAAACTAAGTGAAAAATTCGGGAAAAGAAAAAATGAATGGCAAACCATTGACATCAAGTTAACACATTATGATATTGCCACAATGATCGGTTCAACCAGAGAAACAGTGAGCGCCACGATTAGCGAACTTAAGAAGGCTGGCTACATAAAAAAAACGCCACTCACATTTGCGATCCACGCAGAACAAGCAATAACTTATATGGAAGAAAGCGGCGAATAAAGAAATGTTTCATATATAAATCACAAGAAAAGACGCTACCTAAAGTTAGCGTCTTTTCTTGCCCCTCGATCTAATTCGCTGTTTTCCCATCCGAGTCTTTTTGATTATCCTTCTTACCTTCTAATTTATCCCACTTAATCGGTCTATTGAGATTCAATTTTTTTTTCAAGTTCAATAAACAGTTGAAATGACCAACATACCATTTATCGAACTTCACCATATGAATGGTTTCCCAGTCTCTCATCTCCTTCGTACATCCATCACAATGTATTTCCATTGGAAGGCACTTCCTGTCTTAAAGTAGTTTTCTTTATTTATATTCAAAAATGTGAAAATGTGATTGGTCATCTGTACGAAAAAACGCATCCAATGGATGCGTTTCTCATCTTTATTTAAGATTTTCTGGATTTAACACTTGAAGCGCTTCAGGGACAAACTTGCCGTCTTTGCGAATTAACTCGTCATCAAACCAAATTTCACCGCCACCATATTCAGGGCGTTGAATTAAGACAAGGTCCCAGTGAACAGATGAATCATTGCCGTTTGGCGCTTCATCGTATGCTTGTCCTGGTGTGAAATGGAAAGAACCATCTATTTTTTCATCAAATAGAATATCTTTCATTGGCTCACGAATGAACGGATTGACACCAATCGCAAATTCGCCGATATACCGAGCTCCTTCATCCGTATCGAGAATTTGATTTAGCCTCTCTGTATCATTTGCTTCAGCATCGATCACTTTCCCGTTTTCGAACGTAAGCTGGACATTCTCAAATACAAAACCATTGTAAGGAGAAGGTGTATTATACGTAATGACACCATTTACACTTTCCTTAACTGGTGCAGTAAAAACTTCCCCATCTGGTATATTAAGTTCACCAGCACATTTTACAGCTGGAATATCTTTGATGGAGAAACTTAGGTTTGTGTCAGGAGAAACAATTCGAACCTCGTCGGCTTTGTTCATACGATCCACAAGTGAATCCATCGCTTCGCTCATTTTTGCATAATCCATCGTGCAAACATTGAAGTAGAAATCTTCAAATGCTTCAGTACTCATACCAGAAAGCTGTGCCATTGATTCATTTGGATACCTCATCACAACCCATTTTGTATGCTTCACACGTTGATTACTGTGAACTTTTGTTTTGTAAATTTGATTATATAACGCCATTTTCGCTTCTGGTACGTCAGAAAGCTCATTAATATTCTCAGAGCCACGTATTCCAATGTAAGCATTCATTTTCTTCATTTGATTTAAATCAATCTCAGCCCACTCCGTGATTTGTTCTTCAGTCGCATTCATCAACAGTTCCCGAAGAACCTGATTATTTCTCAAGTTGACATGAGGAAAACCACCCGCTTTATGTACCTCTTTCACAATGCTGCGTACAAGAGTATTGTCTACATCAAATGCTTCGATTAACACATGTTCACCTTGCTGAACCTTGGTTGAGTATTGGACTAATTTCTCAGCAAACTCTATAATACGAGAATCAAACATATTCTCCCTCTTTTCTTTATATTAATATTGTTCTGCCTTCCTATTATACGCCCTATATTCAACTTTCTTCAAACATTAGAAAACCGGGCATATGCCCGGTTCTCATTATTTAATATCTTGATCATATTCCATATAAATCACGTGAGTCTTAAGGTATTCATTAAGACCGTGTTTTCCATCGGCACCACCAATACCAGATTGGCCCATTCCAGCGTGGAAACCTTGTACGGCTTCAAAGTTCTCGCGGTTCACATACGTTTCACCATAGCGAAGAACATTTGAAGCTTTCATGACTTCATGCATGTTATCACTAAAGATTGATGAAGAAAGACCGTAGTAAGTGTCGTTAGCCATTTCAAGCACTTTATCAAAATTACTATAAACAACAATTGGTAAAACTGGCCCGAAAATTTCTTCTTGAATGACATTCATATCTTGTGATACATCTGTCAAAACAGTTGGTTCAAAGAAAAAGCCTTTATCTCGGTCTACACGCTTACCACCTGTTTTTACAACTGCACCAGCTTTAACGGCATTGTTCACCATTTCTTCAACAGAGTCGATTTGCTGTTTATTCGCTAGTGGACCAATGTCACATCCATCTTCTTTTAATGAATCTCCAACTTTTGTATTCTTGAACGTTTCTGTTATTTTTGAAATGAATTCTTCAGCTACGTCTTCATGAACATAAACACGCTCTGCATTCGTACAAGCCTGACCGTTGTTCGTAATTCGGGAAGTCGTAATCTTTTCAACGGCAAGGTCCACGTTCGCATGTTTGGTTACGATAGCAGGTGCTTTACCACCTAGCTCCAAGTTCACTTTCGTAATGTTTTTAGCGGCCGCTTCCATCACTTTTGAACCTGCCGGATAGCTTCCTGTTAAACTAATCATTTGCACATCTGGTGAAGAAGCAAGAGGTGTACCAATGTCTGAACCTTTACCAGTCACTAAGCTAAAAACTCCTTTAGGAACGCCAATATCATGAATAATGCTTGCTAGCTCACATGCTGTATTCGGCGTATATTGACTTGGTTTAATAATGATCGGACAACCTGTTACAAATGCTGGTGCTACCTTTCGAGCAAAAATGAACATTGGGAAGTTCCATGGAACGATACCACCAACAATTCCAATTGGTTTTTTCAGAACAAGAATATTTTCATTTGGGCGATCACTTGGTAGAACTTCTCCTTCATATCTTCTTGCCCAGCCTGCCATATAGCGGAAGTAATCAATCGTTAAGTCTACTTCAGCCTTTGAAGCATCTACTGTTTTACCATTTTCTTCAGTTAACATGTTAATAAACGTCTCTTTTTTCTCTTCTATTTTATCGGCAAGTTTGTATAAGTATTCTGCTCGTTCGATTGAAGGTTTCTTTTCCCAATCTCTTTGGGAAGCTTTAGCTGCTTCTATAGCACGCTGCACGTCATTCTCATCACTTTTTGGAATTCTCGAAATCACTTCTTCTGTCGCTGGATTGATCACGTCGAGCATTTCTTCTGAATGACTGTTAGTAAATTCACCATTAATGTATATTTGATAGCTTTTCACTTGAAAGACCTCCTACATAGTGTTGGTGAACTGTTCCCAAGTTTGCCATATGATTAAACATATGATCACACATTCAAACAGTTTCTTTCGCTAATTCCCTCTTTTCAAGCCAAGCTTCTAGTTCTTTATGATGCCGTTTCATCTCTTCATATCCTTGATTGTATAAAGTCGTGAGACGAAGCTGTGACTTTTCTATCCGTGCTACTTCAAGAGGTGAGGAAGGTTGAATGATAAAGTAATTCTCCCGATTGGCTTCAATATGATCAAGCGTTTGGTTGTAATGTTTATATCGGGAAGTAATGGCTAAAGCGAGTGCTGGATTTTTCCGATAAATACGTTGAATCATCCAGGAAAGCTTAGATTTTTGTTTTCGATATCCTTCATTACGAGTCAAAATAACGACATGACTGTGATTACCATCCGCTTCAGATTTATGCACAGGTATTGGATCTGTAATACCTCCATCAAGGTGAAAACGATTGTTAATTTGAACGGGAGGAGCCATAAATGGCAGAGAGCTTGATGCTCTTAAAATCGAAAGAATCTGTTCACCATCATCTTTTTTATTAAAATAATACGGTTTTCCCGTAGTTATATCTGTGGTGCCAATAACAAATTGCTCCGTTGCATTTTGAAACGTATTAAAATCAAAAGGTACATGCATGGAAGGAATTTCATCAAAAATTAAGTCCATCCCAAAAAGTTGCTTTTTGCGAACTAAATTTTTGTATGAGATGTACTCGGGATGATTCACAAAATCAATAAGAACTGTACGGTTCCTTCCACTTTGCCTTGAAAGATACGATGCAGCATTACACGCTCCAGCTGAGACGCCAATAACATACGGAAAGTAAAGATTATTCTCCATCATATACTCTAAAACACCTGCTGTGTATACCCCTCTCATTCCTCCGCCTTCTAATACAAGGCCTACTGAATCCATATTAAAATCCCCTTTTTAATCATCTACCACTAAGTTTACTGGACTTGGAAATGAAGCTCAAGAAAGCAAGCTTCGTAAAAACAAAAAGCTCCCTGCATGTGCAGGAAGCTCGATTTATTCTTCACGTTCTTCATTACGGATTGTTTTATGTCCTGTTGAAGCTTCATAAGGGAATTTAGTGCGATCTGCTGTTTTAGGTCGTTCACGTTCCATCCCTTTTTTCTTATGGTCAAATGCTTTTCCTCGGCCCATCAAATCCCTCCTTTCATCTCTTTCTATTCTCCCACTTTCAAAAAAAAGTATCCGAAAAAAATTTGAATGGGCATGTATAGAACAAGATGAAAGTGGCTATCATAACTAGTGAAGAGGGAAGAACAAAAGTGCATAAGGAAAACGGAAGCTTTTAAGGAGATGGTCGCGTTGAACTACTCTGTTGGTAAAACAAGGCTCTAACAACTTTCATTAGAAAGAGGTGTCTCCAAAAGACAACTACCGTTCTACCCCATCGCTTGTTTAGCAAACGCTAATAACTTCCTTCTTCATGAGGGTCTTATCCTATCGGATAGGGCCCTTTATTCATTTTCTTTCACCTGTCGTTGAGCTAATTTAATCTGAATCGCGATTTGCTCTGGCGACGTTCCTCCATAACTTTTTCTCGCATTCATCACATTAGCAGGTTTTAATACATCAAATACATCTTCTTCAAATAACGGAGTGAATGATTTAAATTCTTCCATTGTAAGATCAAGTAAAAATTTCTTCCTCTCAATTCCATAAAGGACAATTTTCCCTATTACCTCATGTGACTCACGGAAAGTCATGCCTTTGTTAACAAGGTAATCTGCAATATCCGTTGCATTAGAATAATCTTCATTTACAGCTTGCTTCATGTTTTCAACTTTGACACTCATCGTTTCTATCATCGGAGCTAAAAGTTGAAGCGCACCATCAAGCGTTTTAGCTGTATCAAACATGCCTTCCTTATCTTCCTGCATGTCTTTGTTATAAGCAAGCGGCAGTCCCTTCAATACAGTTAATAAGCTAAACAAATTCCCATAGACTCGACCTGTTTTCGCTCGAAGAAGCTCAGGAACATCCGGATTTTTTTTCTGGGGCATAATACTAGATCCTGTGCAAAAAGAGTCGTCTAGTTCGATAAATTGGAATTCCTGACTGCTCCAGATCACCAATTCTTCAGACAAACGTGACATGTGCATCATAAGCATGGAAGCATTTGAAAGAAACTCGACAATAAAATCACGGTCACTAACAGCGTCCATGCTATTCGGGTAAACTGCGTCAAACCCTAACAGTTCTGCCGAACGATGGCGATCAATCGGAAAGGTCGTTCCAGCTAATGCGCCTGCACCTAGCGGTAACATACTTGTTCTCTTTAAGCTGTCTTGGAATCTTTCTTTATCACGTTCAAACATCCAGAAATACGCGAGCATGTGATGGGCGAATGAGACAGGTTGAGCTCGCTGCAAATGTGTATACCCTGGTAAAACTGTTTCAATATGAGATTCAGCCTGACTTAGAATCGCCTGCTGAACCTCTTGGATATGAGAAATAAAAAGATTAACCTTTTTCATTAAGTACATATGCATATCTGTTGCAACCTGGTCATTACGGCTTCTTCCAGTGTGCAACTTTCCACCGACTGGTCCAATCTCATCAATAAGTGCTTTTTCGATGTTCATATGAATGTCTTCTTGAGAAACGTCATATTTAAACGTTCCATTCTGAATATTCTCAAGAACAATGAGTAAACCACGCTTGATTTCTTCCATATCAGAGGAACTAATCACACCGCATTCACTAAGCATCTGAACATGGGCCAAACTGCCTTCAATATCTTCTTCTGCTAGTTCTTTATCGTACTGGATCGAAGCTGTATATTCTTCTACGAGCTTATTTGTTTCTTTTGTAAAGCGTCCACCCCATAGCTTAGACACACTAACATCTCCTTATTGAGTTACTTTTTGTTTCTTATGCACTTCTGCATTTACTTTCGTTGGTAAGCCCCAAAGTTTGATAAAGCCAACTGCTGCATCATGATCAAAGAGATCTCCTTTAAGATATGTCGCAAGCTGTTCGTTATAGAGAGAGTTTTCTGATTGACGTCCAACGACGGTATTTGACCCTTTGTGTAGTTTAAGACGAATCTTACCACTTACTACTTTCTGGGTTTCGTTAATGAACCCTTCAAGCGCCTGACGAAGTGGTGAATACCATAAACCATCATAGATCAGTTTTGAAAGCTGCTGATCAATCGTCGTTTTGAACTGTGATACTTCACGAGTATGTGTTAAGAATTCTAATTCTTTATGGGCGTTAATCAAAATAAGCGCGCCTGGATTTTCATATACTTCTCTTGATTTAATCCCTACAAGACGGTTTTCAATATGATCAATACGTCCAATACCGTGGACACCGCCGATTTCATTTAACTTTTCAATAAGATCAACTAGCCCCATCTTTTGGCCATTAAGGGCTGTTGGGCAACCTTCTTCAAAATCAATTTCAATGTATTCCGGCTCATCTGGAGTTAGGTGAATTGGTGCTGTCCAATCGAATGCGGCTTCAGGTGCCTCAGCCCACGGATCTTCAAGAACACCAGCTTCACATGCACGCCCCCAGATGTTCGCATCGATTGAAAACGGGTTATCAAGTTTAACTGGAACCGGGATACCTTTTTCTTGTGCGTAAGCAATCTGTTCATCACGCGTCATTCCCCATTCACGAACAGGAGCGATCACTTTCAAGTCCGGATTCAACGCTTGAATCGATACTTCAAAGCGAACCTGATCATTTCCTTTTCCTGTACATCCATGTGCCACTGCCGTAGCTCCTTCACGTTCAGCCGCTTCAACGAGAAGCTTTGAAATAAGGGGACGTGACAGCGCAGAGGATAGCGGGTATTTCCCTTCGTATAATGCATTTGCTTTCAATGCTGGTAAAAGATAATTCTCAGCAAGTAGTTCTTTCGCTTCTATCATGTAAGCTTTTGATGCACCTACATTTAACGCTTTTTCTTTAATGGATTCTAGATCCTTCCCTTCTCCTACATCAAGGCCTAGCGCAATAACCTCATAACCATATTTTTCTTCTAACCATTTTATCGAAATGGAGGTATCAAGACCTCCGGAATAAGCAAGAATGATTTTCTCTTTTGCCATGTCATCCACTCCTTATCTTTGTATTAATATCTATGATAACGTATATTTATTCAAATTGCACGAAAAAAATTTAACTTTTTAATAAAAGTTTTAAAAGTGCTTTTTGAGCGTGGAGACGATTTTCTGCTTCCTGGTATACAACTGAATGAGGACCATCGATAATACCCGCTGTAACCTCTTCTCCTCTATGCGCTGGAAGGCAATGCATAAAGATGTAGTTTTCGTCCGCATTTATGCATAACGCTTCATTCACCTGGTAAGGTTCGAAAATGCCCTCGCGTTCAGCTTGCTCGTCTTCCTGTCCCATACTTGCCCAAACATCCGTAATTAGAACATCCGCATTCTTGGCAGCTGCAAGAGGATCAGCGGTTACTTCGACGACTGAACCATTTTCTTTTGCTACTTCGTTCGCTTTTGCTACGATCGCTTCATCTGGTTCATAACCTGCTGGACAGGCGATCGTGAAATTCATCCCCACTTTCGCTGCCCCTTCAATAAGTGAATGAGCCACATTGTTTCCATCTCCAAAATAAGCTACTTTCAATCCACTTAAATGACCTTTATTCTCAATAATCGTTAGTAAATCAGCAAGAATTTGTGCTGGATGATGTGTATCTGTTAATCCGTTAATAACAGGAACGGAAGAAGCTTTCGCAAAACGTTTAATCGTCTCATGGCCAAACGTTCGAATCATGACTCCATCAAGGTACCCTGCAAGCACCTTAGCGGTGTCTTCAACCGTCTCGCCTCTTCCAAGCTGGATGTCTTTCGAACTAAGAAACAAAGCATGACCGCCAAGCTGAAGCATCGCTACTTCAAAAGATACACGCGTTCTTGTTGATGACTTTTCGAAGATCATCCCAAGCACTTTTCCTTTTAATTCTTCATGAGGAATCCCCGCCTTTTGAAGTTTTTTCAACTGTTCAGCTTCTTGCAAAAGATAATGAATCTCCTCACTGCTCAGTTCAGCGATCGTTAGAAAATCTTTCCCCTTCATTCCTTCTGCTATTTCATTTTGCGTTTTGACCGACTGCATCATTCAATCATCCTTCCTGCCCAATTGGAGTTTCTTTCATATGGTGCCAATGCTCTAAACTGTTGACTTCAAGTGTCTTTGATCCTTCTAAGACCATTAACTGAAGCGTGTCAATATGCGTAAAACAAGGGATTTTATATCGTGTGGCGAGTGCGCGCATTTGAAATCCAGAACGTTCTTTTTCTCTGCCGATTGTCGGAATCGATACAACTGCGCTTAGCTCTTTTTTCATTAGCGCCTCAATTTCATCCAAATCTTTTTTAATAGCGATTGATTGGATGCCTTTATCATTTAACAATTCAGCTGTTCCAGAGGTTGCGTATATTGCAACACCTTTTTCTTTCAACTTCATTAGTACATCACATGCAGCTTCTTTATGCTCTTCACTAATCGAACATAATATGGAAGAAGGTAGCTTATTCGGATCCCACGTTGGTACAATCGCTTTTCTTAATGCTTCTTCCGATGTTTTTGCCATAGCAAGGACTTCACCTGTAGACTTCATTTCTGGTCCAAGAACATGGTCAACGTTTTTTAACTTTCCATTTGAGAAGATTGGGAATTTAACCGTATAATAAGGCTTTTCTTCCAATAAACCTGTTGCTTCTAATGAGTTTGCCTGCAATTGAGCTTTAATCGCCCATTCAACCATTGGCACATTCGTTACTTTACTGATAACAGGAACAGTTCTCGAAGATCTTGGATTAATTTCAAGAACATAAATGATACCTTGATCGATGACAAATTGAATATTCATTAACCCACGACATTCGAGCGCTTGAGATAGCTTTTCAGAATACATCGTAATCGTTTTTTTCTGCTCTTCTGTAATGGATACAGGTGGATAAATCGCTGTGCTATCTCCAGAATGAACGCCCGCTCGTTCAAGGTGCTCCATAATGCCAGGAATGGCGATTGATTCTCCATCACAAATCACATCAACTTCACATTCAATTCCTTCCACAAAGCGATCGAGAAGGAACGGCCACATTTTCTTTGAACTGCTCTTTAATTTTTGTGTATATCGTTTCAGTTCATCCATATGACGGAAAATAAACATGTTTTGTCCGCCGATCACATAGGAAGGTCTTACAATAATCGGGAACCCTAACTCTGCAGCAAGCTCCTCCATTTCACCTGGCTGGTAAGCCATTTTCCCTTCTATATAAGGAATCGAAAGAGAATCCAACAATTGATAAAATTGATCTCTGTCCTCGACTTTATTAATGTTCTCAACAGGTGTGCCAAGGATTGGAACTCCGCGCTCGTGCAACTCTTCCGCTAAATTAACAGCAGTTTGACCACCAAATTGTACGGCTACTCCAATAACATGCTCCTTCTCAATTACCCCTAGAACATCTTCAAGTGACAACGGTTCAAAGTAAAGACGATCGGCAACGCTATAATCTGTGCTGACTGTTTCAGGGTTATTGTTCATAACAATCGCACGATAGCCTAACTTCTTCACTGCCTGTGTGGCGTGAACGGAGCAATAGTCAAATTCTACTCCTTGCCCGATTCGAATTGGTCCAGAACCAAGGACGAGAATACCCGGCTCATTGGTTTTCTGCACCTCATCACTCCCTAAATAAGTAGAGTAGAAATAAGGTGTGATCGCTTCAAATTCACCAGCGCACGTATCGACTTGCTTCATTCCCCTCTGGATGCCCGCTTCTTTACACATACTCATGATAGAATCGATCGTTTTTCCAGTTGCTTTCGAAATGTAGGCATCACTAACGTTTAATTGCTTTACGTGAATCAGCAATTCTATAGAGAGATTGGTTTGATTCATGATCTTTACTTCCGCTTCAACAATTCGCTTCACCTTATGAAGAAACCAGCGATCAATGGCTGTAAGTGATTTAATCTCCTCTACAGAATAACCTCTTCGAAAAGCTTCACTAATTAAAAAAAGTCTTTCATCTGTTGGCGTCATTAGCTGTTCATTTAGATGCTCTTGACTAACCTCTTCATATAACCCTGTTAATGATTGATGACCACTCTCAAGAGATCGAACAGCTTTGTTTAAAGCACCTTCAAAACTTCGATCAATTGCCATCACTTCTCCTGTTGCTTTCATCTGCGTTCCAAGTACGCGATCACCTTCAGGAAACTTATCAAATGGGAACCTCGGTATTTTGACAACTAAATAGTCAAGGGCAGGTTCAAATGCTGCATAAGTATTACCTGTAATTGGATTTGGAAGTTCATCTAACGTAAAGCCAATGGCGCATTTTGCAGCCATACGTGCAATCGGATAGCCAGTAGCTTTAGAAGCTAGTGCAGATGAACGACTTACCCGCGGATTCACCTCAATGATGTAATAATCGTTTGATTCAGGGTTTAATCCAATTTGAATATTACAACCACCAATAACATCAATCGCGCGAATCACTTTCAACGAAACGTTTCGTAGCATCTGGTATTGGTAATCATTCAGCGTCTGAGATGGTGCAACAACAATCGAATCCCCTGTATGAATTCCAACAGGATCCATATTTTCCATGTTACAGACGATCATGCACGTATCGTTTTCGTCACGCATCACTTCATATTCGATTTCTTTCCAACCAAGCATGCTCTTTTCAATGAGTACCTGGTGAATAGGACTTAAAGAAAGGCCGCGATCAACAATTTCAAGCAAGGCGTTGTCATCTGCTGCAAATCCACCGCCTTCGCCCCCCATTGTATACGCTGGGCGAACCATGATCGGATAGCCAATTTCTCGAGCGAACGTTAACGCCTCTTCCCTTGTCACAGCAATTTTCGATTCAGGTACCGGTTCGCCAATATCAATCATTAACTGTCTAAACTTTTCACGATCTTCCCCATTTTGAATGGACTCAACAGATGTTCCAAGAAGTTCCACATTTAACTTTTCTAGAATCCCCTTTTCATAAAGCTCTACGACAAGATTTAAACCTGTTTGACCACCAAGTGTGCCAATGATCCCATCGGGGTTTTCTTTTTTTAGGATTTCCTCTACATAAGGAAGCGTCATCGGTTCCATATAAACATGATCCGCGATCGATGAATCCGTCATAATGGTCGCTGGATTGCTATTAATTAGGACAACCTCAATCCCTTCTTCTTTTAGCGCCAGGCACGCCTGTGTACCTGCATAATCAAATTCCGCTGCCTGACCAATGACAATCGGGCCAGATCCTAAAATGACAACTTTTTTTAACTCTTTACGTAAAGGCATAATGCTGGTCTCCTGTTCTCGTAATCTGGTTCATAAATGCATCGAATAAAAAAGCTGTATCAGAAGGTCCCGCGTGTGCTTCAGGATGGAATTGTACCGATTGAATGTTGTAATGGTGATGTTTTAATCCTTCAACCGTTCCATCATTTAAATTAACAAAAGTTAGCGCAAACCCTGTATCTTCTAACGTATCCTGAACGACTTCATAACCATGGTTTTGGGAGGTGATAAACACTTTCCCCGTCTCCAAATGCTTCACAGGGTGATTCGACCCCCGATGTCCAAAAGGTAGCTTTCGAGTGAACGCCCCGTGTGCAAGAGCGAGAAGTTGATGACCAAGACATATCCCGAAAGTTGGATATTTTTCACTTATAAGTCGGATCGTCTCAAAAGTTGCAGATAATGCATCAGGATCTCCAGGACCATTACTTAACACCACTCCGTCTGGATGTAAGTCAACAACTTCCTGAAAAGTTGTATCAAATGGCATGATTGTTACAGCGCAACCTAAAGATTGAAGTGACGTAAGAATTGATTTTTTATAACCATAGTCCATCAGAACAATATGTGGCCCTTCACCTGGATAATGTGTTTTTTCTTTTACTGATACATTTGGAACAAAAGATTTCTCTGATTTCCATTCGACGTTGTTATTAGGAAGTTCAGCGGTTATCTGTCCTTTCATTGTTCCATAATCACGCAGCATTTTAACGAGGGCACGTGTGTCTACACTTGTTAAAGAAGGAATTTTATTCTGTAATAAACCATTTGAGAAGGAACCTGTTGCTAAATAATGACTAGGTTCCTCACACTGCTCTCCTGTTACGACACCATGAAGATGAAGGTGTTCACTTTCACTATCAAGCTTGTTCATTCCATAGTTACCGATTTGTGGGTAGCAAAAGACGATGATTTGCCCGGCATAAGAAGGATCCGATACAATCTCTTGATAACCAGTCATGCTTGTATTGAAAACTACTTCACCAGAAGCTTCAATCGCCCCTATTAGATCGCCTTCAAATACTGCTCCGTTTTCTAATACAAGATAGCCCTTTTTCATGCCTTATCCTTCCCTTCAGCTGACTTAAAAACGTCGGTTAGCTTCTCCAAAAATTGCTCTACTTCCTTCTTACTCACATTAAGAGGTGGAAGAATGCGAATGACGTTAGGTCCTGCACTTAAAACAAGAACGTCTTTTTCTCTAAGCTTACTAACAAAAGGCGCGGCATCCGCCACTTCAATTCCTAGAAGTAAGCCTAGTCCCCTCACTTCATTAATAGAATTGTGCTGCTCCGACAACCTTTTTAATTCATTTATAAGCATGTCTCCCATTTCTTTTGCATTGTTAAGTAAAGAACCGATCTCTTTTACCGTCGCAGTTGCAGCGGCAGAAGCAAGTGGATTTCCCCCAAATGTACTTCCGTGAGTTCCTGGACCAAATGATGACGCTACGCTTTCCTTCGCAAGCATCGCACCAATCGGGAATCCTGAACCTAACCCTTTTGCTAGCGTCATAATATCTGGTTCAAACCCATATTGCTCATGAGCAAATAGCGTTCCGGTTCGGCCCATCCCGGTTTGCACTTCATCAACAACGATAAGAATATTGTTCGATTTACAAATCGACACAAGCTCCGAAATCCACTCCTGATCTGCTGGACGAACGCCTCCTTCTCCCTGGACGAGCTCTAACATGACGGCTGCTGGTTTTAGTTCCTCGATTTCTGTTAAACGATCAAAATCGTTGTAAGGAAAGTATTCAAAACCAGGAAGCATAGAGCCAAATCCATCTTGAAGGTTTGGTTGAGCTGTAGCGGAAAGAGAACCTAGCGTTCTTCCATGGAAGGACTTCGTAAACGTTGCAATTGTTTCTTTACCGCTCCATTTTCGAACGAGCTTAATCGCTGCTTCATTCGCTTCCGTACCACTATTACAGAAGAACACCTGGTCAAAACAGCTTTTCTGGGTTAACACGTCAGCGAGTTCCTGCTGTTTTGGGATATGGTATAAATTCGAACAATGCCAGAGGAGATTTAACTGATCTGATACAGCTTTTTTGATCGCTTCTGGTTGATGACCAAGATTACATGTGGCAATTCCGGAAGTAAAATCAAGATACTTTGTTCCGTCTTCACTATATAGGAAGCTTCCTTCACCTTTAACGGCAGTAATCGGAAGTCGATTATATGTTTGCATGATGCTTGTTTGTGACGTTTTAGTTAGTGACATTCTAAAGACTCCTTTCGAACAATTCGCGTTCCAACAGGTTCATGTGCGACTGCTTTTAGCAAGGCATTCTCTTCTCGACCATCAAGAATAGTGACAGAGGAGACTTTATCCGAAAGAGCGGCAATCGCTCCTTTCACTTTTGGGATCATCCCACCAATAATCGTGCCTTCTTCTATTAAACTTGTTATTTTTTGCTCATCAAGCGTTCTGAAAATAAATTTCTGCCCATCAACTGCTTCATACACACCCGGCGTATCACTAACGAGACAAATATCTGCATGCAGCGCTTGAGCGACAGCTGATGCGGCTTCATCTCCATTTATGTTAAGTGTCTCGCTATCTTCATCCATACTGATTGGTGAGATAACGGGTATGTACCCAGCGTCAGACAGCTGTTCAATTAAGGTATTATCTACAGATATAACTTCACCAACTCGGCCAAGTGATTCACTAGACTGTTTGCATGTAAACAGCTTTCCGTCTACGCCACTAATGCCAATGGCATTCGCTCCTGCACGGTGAATCTTCCTCACGAGCTGTTTATTCACCTTACCGCTCAGTACCATCTCAACTGTATCGACCATCTCATCCGATGTGACACGTAGGCCATTTACAAACGTTGTCTGAATTGATAGCTTATCGAGTATCTTAGAGATTTCAGGGCCTCCACCATGAACGAGTACGGGATGATAACCCTGTTTTTTCATAGCTA
Source organism: Bacillus sp. Cs-700 (assembly GCF_011082085.1). Classification (NCBI taxonomy): domain Bacteria; kingdom Bacillati; phylum Bacillota; class Bacilli; order Caryophanales; family Bacillaceae; genus Bacillus; species Bacillus sp. Cs-700. The sequence goes on along the minus strand of NZ_CP041063.1, from coordinate 478,394 downwards.
CTAGGTCAAGGTAAAATGAGTCTGGAAGCTGATTTAATATACTTCCACCACATTTAATAACAAAATATTTCTGATTATGTTCTGTAGGAAGCATTGATTCTGACATAGTCATAAGAAAGGTCACACCCCCATGCTGTTGCTTCCTCGTTTCCGTTATGCAAATCAATATAGATTTGAATGTTCTCGTTTTCTAAATAGTTTTTTGCCTCTTCCTCACTAAATTCGGTGGTGATCCCATAATCCACTACTTTAATGGGACCCAGTGAGATGGAAAGAGAATCTTCTTGAACAGATTCACCACTGTACCCAATCGCACAAACAATGCGTCCCCAGTTTGCATCGGTTCCATAAATGGCTGTTTTCACTAAACTAGACCCTACGACAGATTTTGCGATTGCTTTTGCGCCGTCTTCTGATTGAGCTCCATTTACGTGAACTTCTACGAGTTTAGTAGCCCCTTCGCCATCTTTTGCGATTAATTTAGCTAACTGCTGACACACATACTCTAGCGAACTTAAGAACGTTTGCCACTCAGGATGGCTTTCAGATAACGCTTCATTCTCACCCAGCCCGTTAGCGAGAAGGAGAACCATATCGTTTGTACTCGTTTCACCATCGACGGTTATCATGTTGTAGGTCGTGTCAGTCACAGAGCTTAACGCTGACTGAAGAGCGTCATTCTCTACTTTGGCATCAGTTGTTACAAAGGCTAGCATCGTAGCCATATTCGGCTTAATCATACCGGAGCCTTTTGCAGCGCCTCCAATCGTTATCTCCTTACCATCAATCTTACATGTTACTGCCACTTCCTTTGTCATCGTATCCGTGGTGACGATCGCTTCAGCAAAATCAGATCCGCTTGTTTTTCGCGCATATTGAGGGATCTGATGAATCCCCTGAATGATGGCCTTCATCGGCAAATACTCTCCAATCACTCCAGTTGAAGTCACCGCTGTTTGCATTTCAGTCAATCCCATGACAGATGCAAACTGTTTACGCATTTCATAGGCATCTTCAATCCCTTTTTCACCTGTAAAAGCATTTGCGTTCCCTGAATTCACAATAAGACCTTGAAGCTTTCCACCTTTTAAACTTTCTTTTGTCACCTTTAATGGCGGTGCCTGAAAAGTATTCATTGTAAACACCCCTGCAGCATTGGCTGGGACAACGGACTTTATCCAGCCAAGATCCTTACGCTTTCGTTTTAAACCTGCATGAAACCCACCAGCTTCATAACCTTTAGGAGAAGTAACTGTGCCATCGTTTACGATTGAAAAAAGTTCCTCATTTACAGTCGATGTTGCCAATGCATTCAACCCTTTCGTTTAGTAGGTTTATGGAAATACTGGAGATAAACTAAGACCTGCTGTCTCAGGATAACCAAATCGTAGATTCATATTTTGTACCGCTTGACCAGCGGCACCCTTCATCAAATTGTCGATCACTGAGATGATCGTTAAGCGATTCGTTCTCGGATCAACAGAAAGACCAATATCACAGTAGTTAGAACCAGAAACACCTTTTGTTGATGGCCAATTCCCTTCAGGCATCACGCGAATAAAAGGATGATCCTTATATATAGATTGGTAAAGTTCAATCACTTCTGCTTCAGATCGATCATGAGATAGATTGACATACATGCTACACATCATCCCTCTTGTAAGCGGGACGAGGTGGGTAGAGAACGATACATTGACATTTTCACCGATTTGATTCGAAATCACTTGTTCGATTTCAGGGATATGCTGATGTTTGCCTAACTTATATGCTGATACATTCTCATTAACTTCAGAGTAATGGGCTGTAAGACTCGTTTTACGTCCTGCTCCTGAAAGTCCTGACTTTCCATCGATGATTAAAGACGATGGATCAACCCAACCTTTTTGAATGATCGGAAGAAGTCCAAGTAGCGTTGCCGTCGGATAACATCCCGGATTGGCAATTAAGTTTGCGGATTTGATGTCCTCTGAATAGTATTCCGATAATCCATATACCGCTTCTGTTAAAGCTCCTTCTGGCGGAGATGAATGGTTATACCATTTTTCGTATAAATCGCCATTCTTTAATCGGAAGTCTCCGGATAAATCGATGATTGGAACACCCTTATTGAGCAGTAAAGGAACAGATTGACCGCTCACGCCAGCTGGTGTTGCAAAGAAGATCACATCTGATTCGCAAGCAAGCTCCTCTACATCAAGCACTTCGAACTGACTTACTTGGATATTCGTGAGATGTGGGAAAACATCATGTACATTCGTTCCAGCATTAGATGGAGATACAATTGTATTAATTTCTACTTCAGGGTGACTAAGCAATAAGCGAATTAATTCAAGGCCGCTATATCCGCTAGCACCGACAATACTTGCTTTCACTATTTCCACTCCCTCTTACTGTTCTTATTGAATGATTATACATATTCAAGAATATATATACAACAATTATTTTGATTATTTTTATATTTAAGATCCGCCTTATCTCCAAATAGAAAAAGCATGCCTCTAGGAGAGGCATGCTTCAAATTACTTCTTTTCAAATTCAAATGTTAGTTTCTTTTCTTCAGCACTCCAAACGAGCGCTGCATCGAATGTACCTTTTTTACTTTTTAATCCTTTAATTACATTTGATTTTCCGTCTGTTAGAATTTTCTTTGCATTGGTTTGTGAAATAGGTTTCCCCAGAATACGTTTAGAAATTGTAAATGCACAGTTTGTTTTAGAATAGCTACTACATCCAAACAACTTCCCCTTATCAAGTACATCAGAGCCACAGAGCGGGCATATACCGATCTTTTTCCCTAATGATTTTTTGGAAGGTTGGGCTTCTATTTTTATATCCTTTAAATCCCAGGAAGCTGAAGATTCAATCGCATCTGATGTTAGTTTCGCTGCAAGCTTCTTAACAGACTCCATAAAGGTTTGGGGTGACGCTTCACCGCTACCAATTTGTTTAAGCCGCTGCTCCCACTTCGCCGTCATTTCTGGACTCGAAAGAACAGCGTCCCCAATGGAGTCAATTAAAAGAATTCCCTTATCTGTTGCGAATACTTGATTCTTAACAACTTCAATATATTTCCGATCTTTCAGCATCGTAATAATGCCTGCCCTCGTTGCTTCTGTTCCTAGTCCTTCTGTATCTTTAAGGATTTTCTCTAATGACTCATCATCAAGATGCTTTCCAGCCGTTTTCATCATTGTAATCAGCTGCCCTTCAGTAAATCGTTTTGGCGGCTGGGTTTTACCCTCAGTTACTTCTGCTGAAATCACCTTACCCTGCTCATTCTGCTCAATAGCAGGTAGTTCCTCGTCTTTTTGAGTCGATGGTATGATTCGCTGCCAACCTTCTTGCACGCGAACCTGCCCTTTGGATTGGAACAAGGCTCGCTGATCGACAAGCGTGTATAAAGTCGTATAATCTACAATTGAGGCCTCTTCATGCGCCGCAAGTAAACTTCTTGCAATTAAATCATAAATCTTTGCTTCATCACCTGACAGTTTATCAAGGTTTGGAACCTGTTCTGTTGGGATGATCGCATAGTGGTCACTTACTTTTGATGCATTGACAAACCTCTTGTCAGTTAAAATCGACTCACGTTTTAATGGAAAATAATCTTGATAAGCACTTTGTTTTTGTAGCTTTGATAAAATGGAAGGAAATTCAGCCGCTTCATCCTTCGTAACAAAGCTAGAATCACTTCGTGGATAGGAAATATTCCCTTTCGTATAAAGCTTTTGCGCAATGTCCAACGTTTTTTTTGGCGAAAATTTGTATCGTTTATTCGCAGTCGATTGAAGAGAAGAAAGCTGATACAAAAAAGGAGGCTTGTACTGCTTTCTTTCTTTCTTTACTTCACTTGCAATGCAGTCTTTTTGGTTACAAAATTGAGCGACTGCCTGCGCCATTTCGGGAGATTGCAACCTCGTTTGCTCGTCTTTAATCCACTTACCTACAACGATTTTTCCGTTATAGTCAAACGTGCCCTTTACTTCCCAGAATGGCTCTGATTTAAAGTCCGCGATTTCTTTCTCTCTTTGCACAACTAACGCAAGCGTAGGCGTTTGAACTCTCCCTGCAGAAAACACATCCTGAACACCCTTCTGTTTAAAAAGAAGGGTGTAAACACGCGAAGCATTAATGCCAACCACCCAATCTGCACATGATCTAGCATAAGCCTCATAGTAAAGATTACGAGTCTCTTCTTCTTCTAAAAGAGATTGGAATCCTTCCCTTACAGCACGCTCAGTTAAGGAAGAAATCCAAAGCCGCTTCATCGGCTTTTTACAACGAGCCTGGTTCAAAATCGTTCGAACGATCAGCTCACCTTCTCTCCCAGCATCTCCAGCATGGATAATTGAGCCAACATCTTTTTTATTGACTAGTTCTTTAATCACGTTAAACTGCTTCCATTTTCCTTTCGTTACCTGATATTGAAATTGGTTTGGAATCATAGGAAGTGTTTGAAGCGACCACTTCTTCCATGAAGATTCATAGGTTTCAGGTGAAACTAGTTCACATAAGTGTCCCACCGCCCATGTCATATAAGCTCCGTCAGGAAAGTCCGGGTTTGGTTTTATGTACAAATATCCTTGTTTTTTTTCAGTTGGGTAAGGCGCTGCAAGGCGCGTTCCCTGATCTGGCTTTTCGGCGATAATACAAACGGCCAATCGTAACATCCCTCTCTCTAAAAAATACGCTAGCTATTAGTATAGCGTACAAGTGATCGTATAGGATAGTGTTATCCTTGCTTAGAAGAAGTACTCGTTTGCTTAAATTCAAAATGGTCTTTACGAAGAAGGATGTTTGATTTAGTTGTGCTTGCTTTCATCTCTCGTTTTCTTAAGGTTTTGCGATTCGTTAATCCATATACAATGCTATTAATGGCCAGAATCGATAAGGCAAAAGCAAGAACCGGTGCAAGAACCATCCATGGAAATGATTGTGCATAAGGGAAATTTTGTGCAATTAGTCCGGCCCATTCATTCGACATGGAAAACGATTGTGTTGTCTCCTCCCCCGTTTTCATATCATAATCGATCACTCTTACATCAGTTCCGCCAATAAAAACGTTTAACAATCCAAGATGTGCGAATATAATGAGCACCTGTCCTATCTGTTGTACAAAAAGGATGAGGAGTTTTGGATACAAAAATGGCGCCAGATGTTTTCTGAAAATATGAGAGTGGCTTCCACCCATTATTTTTGCACTATCTATGTATTCTTTTTTTGATAGGGCATCTAACTCATTTTGTATGTACAGAGCTAAAACAGGGATGCTGATCGCAATTAAAATAAGCATCGGAAAAATGATCTTCGTAGTGACATCATAGCTCCAGCTAAACGTTAAAACGACAGGTGCGATGAGGATATATGTAAAAATCGTAACCGGAGCATAGTGGAGCGCATTGGAAAGCCCACTAAATAACGTTCTTAAAGAAAGTGGCATTCGATAAAGCAGGTAGCCAAACCCAAAAGAAAAGATCATTCTACAAAAAGCAATGATTAAGGATAGACCAATTGTATATTTAGCACCTTCTATCAGTTTGAACACAAACGAATAACCGTCGAGATCACTTCCAAGTGGGAAGCGTAGTGAAGGAGAAAAAGGGGCTAAAGCGGCGATATTTCCACTTTTATCGTAAAGCATTTTCTCTGGTTGATTATACGAATCGTAAAAGCTATACACGTAGCTACTTACTAATAGACATAAGAGAAAGAAAACGCCGATTATAAATGGACCATTACGCACAAGTAACGCTTTATTCATTGTGCTCCCTCCTGTCTAGCCTTCCATCGTTCAATCTGCCACTCGAAAGTAGTAAAGAGAATAAAGGTTGGTAGAAAGATCATATAAAGGGCAAGCGTCACCATTTCTGTATTTACGACACCATTTTTATAAATGAACATCATTAGACCGTTCATGTCAAAAATAATTTCAAGCATAAGCAAGTTTGCAAGGGCAAATAGAAAGACTCCTTTAAAATGGTTATATAGCGAGATCATAGCATTACGAAACATATGAACAAGTAAAATGGTATACCGATCTAATCCCTTTCCTCTCGCAAGTTCTACATAAAGCTGACCTTCTTCTTCTTCAAAAGAGAGCAACAAATACTTAAAAATGTAAACGGAAGGAAGCAAGGAAAGAATAAAAATTGGTAAAACGATTGCTTTTTCGTCAAAACCACTCGTTAGATTGAAAAGCAGAAGGTCTGTCTGTTTATAAATCCAGATCACTCCTATCTGAGCAAGAAGAATAACGAAAATATCAGGTAACGATTCGATAATAAAGAAAAAGCCTTTTAGATATCCTCTTATTCTTTTTGGAAATACCATCGTCATAATCGTCAAAATAATCCCTATCAGCAGTGAGATCATTAATGAAGCGAGCAAATAAGACATAGAGAGCGAATAAGCTTTCCATAAGTCAGGAAATAGCGGCAAACTTCCGCCCCTTGCATAATATTGCATCGTCTGGCTGTTAAATACCCACGTTACGGTTTGAACGATTTGATTAAAATAAGCTTCAACATTAAAGACGATCGAATCATATAAAAACAACGTATTTGATAAAGTACCTTCATCAATCATCGCAAGAATTTCAAGCTGTTGTTTCATGTTAAAAAAGAGATAAGGAAGAGATCCGATTAAGAGAATTCCCAGTGAAGTTAAAAGAAATTGAAAAGAGGAGCGCCATATAAATGATTTAAACACTTTTTAATTCCAATTAATTCGTAAACTGGAGAATTTCAATTTGATTACCAGAAGGATCTTTTATGACAAAGTAAAGGCCAGGTGGACATGGTTTTGGTTCTTCAAAAAGAAGCGGTACACCTTTTTCCTTAAACTGATGAAAATCTCGATAAATATCGTTTGATTGAATGGCGAGCAGAACATTGTTGTTTTCAGAATGAAGTGGCGCTTCTTCAAGAACAATAGGGATAACTTCATGTTGGAGACTCACAATTTTCGGACCGTACTCTTTTGATACTCTGAAATCCAATATTTCCGTGTAAAACGCTAATGCTTCTTTCATGCTTGATACTTTAATAGTTATGACACAAACATTATTTAACACTAAAAATCCCTCCTTTTATCATTCTTCTATAAAATTCCATAAAAAGAATAGTTACCCTCTTTTTCGCAAGAATTACATAAAAAAACTTCCAATCTCTGCTGAATAACAGCAGTAAATTGGAAGCTATTTCTACAAGAGTACGCTTCTTTCAATTTCTCTCATTTGAAAAAAATATCCCTTACGCTTCATCAATTCTTTGTACGTACCACTTTCAACAATTTCACCTGAATCCATCACGATAATTTGATCCATCTTTTCAAGATTGTTCAGTCGATGACTGACCAAAAGAAGCGTATCTTCTTTGGCTCGATCAAATAAATGGTTAAGGATCAATCTTTCTGTCAAAAGATCTACCGAGGAAGTTGGCTCGTCTAATAACCAGACACGCTTTCCTTTTAGGAGAGCCCTTGCAATGGCAAGACGCTGCTGTTCCCCACCGGATAGGTTGGCACCCTTTTCATGGACTTCGTAATCAAGAGAAAGATGATGGAGTTGAACAATAACAAGGATATTCGTTAACTGTTCGTCGGTTAATGTCTCTCCGGCGAGTTTCAAGTTGTCACGAATAGAGCCTGAGAAAAAATGGTTTTGTTGAAGGACAACATTTGTTTCTGACCAAATTTGCTCCTGTGATAGCGTTTGAGTCGAATCACCATTCACTTCTAGTCCCCCGCTCTCATAGAACTTAAGGAAAAGCTGTAAAAGCGTTGACTTACCGGAACCACTAGGCCCAACGACCGCCGTTTTCCCCCCTACTGGTATATGAACGGATACATGTTTCAGTGCTTTTCTTTCTTCACCTGGATATGAGAAAGTTACATTTTTCGCTAATAGCGATAATGGTTTATCTTCTGGAAGCTTTACTGTTTGCTTTATGTTATTCGAAGTGACAGCTTGTACGTCTGAAAGTCTTTTGGATGCTACGATGCTATCTTGTAAATAAGCTGGCACGATCGCCATCGGCACCGCATTCTCAAACGATGTTAAGGAGATAAGGACAAGCATGGCGAGAAATACTCCATCCAATTCTCCAGTTGTCACAAGATAAGCGCCCACCACGATGACACACCATGTGACAAATAAAGAGATAAATGAGTTAACCGCCTGATGAAAAACTTCTGCCTTACTTTCTTTACTTTCTGCCTTCAAAGTAGCGCTTGATTTTGCTTCCAACTCTTCTTTCCTCTTCACGGTTTCTCTCATGATTTTCAAATCACGATAGCCATTGAAAAACTCAGCCGAATCAGCTGCAAATTCTCCTCTTAATGCACGAACGGCCTGATCTTTTTTTCGAATACGCCACGCGAAATAACCAGGAATTATTATCCCAGTAAGAAAAACACCTAACAGCATTAAACTGGCAATTTTAATTGAAAAGAATAGTGTAAACCAAATGGTAACAAGAAAAATAAGAATAAATACGATCGGTGGGTACAAGACACGCAAATAAAAATGCTGAAGCCGATCAATATCTCCTACGATCCGCCCTAGCAATTCCCCACTTCGGTGTTTCTGAGTTATGCTAGCTGCAACTGGTTCAAGCTTTTTATAAAATGATACGCGCATGTTGCTTAAGATTGAAAATGTGGCGCGATGAGAATAAATTCTTTCAAAGTAACGGCCTACTGCACGAGCAAGTCCGAAAAATTTCACGACAGCTGTTAAGATGGCTAATGCGAAAACAGGTAGCGACAATGCTGCCTTAGAAATTAAGTAACCACTTGCAGCAAAAAGGGCAACAGCTGTTATACCAGCAATAAAGCCAAATAAGATGGAAAGAAGGATATCTTTTTTTTCAGTCAGCATTTCACGCCAAACAAATGCTAATTCTTTCATAAGGTTACCTCCTCTGTTTGAACATTTACCATCTCACGGTATAATTCACTTGTCTCATAAAGTGCTTTGTCCGTGCCTTCAGCCATCACCTTTCCTTGATCGAGCACAATGATATGATCGGCTTTTCGAATGGTATGAAGTCGATGCGCTACTGTAATCATTGTAGCATTTTGAGATAATGAATTTATCGCTGATTGAAGTACTTTCTCTGTATATAAATCAAGTCCGGTTGTTGGCTCATCAAACAAAATGACATTTGGCTTCTTTAAAAAAGCACGTGCCAGTGCCAGACGCTGTTTTTCTCCTCCAGATAAACCTCGACCTGATTCACCAATGATCGTTTCATAACCTTGTTCTAGTGTAGCAACAAATGCTGATATACCTGCTTTCACCGCTGCATCTTCAATTTCAGATTGGCTGGCATTCTTTGATCCGATACGTATGTTCTCAGCTATCGTTCCTGTAAATATATACGGATGCTGAGAGATATAGCTAACCTGTGAAAACCAACTATCTTCATCTAAACTTGTCATGGGATGATCATCGATCGTAATCTCACCTTGTTGTGGTGGTAACAACCCTGCAATCATATGCAAAAACGTTGACTTACCAGACCCACTTCGCCCGATTATCGCTACCTGACGATAAGGTTCAATAGTTATATTTAGAGATGATAAAGAGAAACCACTGTCTTTATACTGATAAGAAACGTCTTTTAAAGCAATCTTTGATGGAGTTTTTCTATTCTCAATAAACCGATCTCCCCATGTCACTTCCTCGCTCTCACGACCTAGTTCTTCACTTACCTTTTTCATTGCGCTCATACTCCCTCTCCCAGTATGAAATGCACTGCCTAGTTCTTTTAATGAAAGGTAGAATTCTGGAGCAAGAATAAGAAGAAAGAATGCCGTTGCAAAAGTCATGCTGTTAAACACAATGAGACGAAGACCGATTTCAAGTGCAATAATGCCGATGCTTAGCATAGAAATTAACTCAAGCATTAAAGAGGAAACGAAAGCAACTTTTAATACTTCAATAGTAGCGTCACGGTAGTTTAAGCTACTTTCTTTAATAATGTTTCGGTATTTTTTTGACTGCCGAAACAAATTTAACGTAGTCAATCCCTGGATCGTATCTAAAAAGCGTCCAGAGAAAACAGTCATTTGTTCAAGCTTCTCTTCAGATTTTTTTTGAGTACGTATCCCAATGATTATATAAAATATTGGAATGAATGGTGCTGTTACCATCATGATTAGGCCTGTTTCGAGATGCTGAGTAGAAACAGCAATTAAGATAAAAATTGGGATCACGGCTGTTTTGAACACTTGTGGAATGTATTTACTATAATAAGCATCGATCTCATCAACTGCATCAAGCAAGACACTTACCTTCTGACCAGACTGACCTTGATGAGACGTTAGTAGCGCTTCCCGTGAAAATTTGTCTAATAGTGCTTTACGGATTCTTTGTTTTACTGTAGCAGCCATCTTCACCCCTGCTCTGCCCATTAAGTAAGATAAAAATGGTCGCAACATCAACACAAGTAACAAACTAATAAGAAGAGGCACGTTTTCTTCAAAAGCTGTTTTATTAACAAAAACGTTGTTTACAATTTCTACTGTAAGAAAGGCCTGTGCAATAATTGAAGCACCTATTAAAAGCGCGCCTAAAATCATCAACAAGTGTGTAATTTTGAAACCTGAAGCATATGCTTTAAGCTCGTTCTTCACCGTATCCCCACCTTTATCTCAATCACAAACGCATGTTTGTGAAATAATTCACATTAAGTGCTGTATTTATTGTACGACTTATCTCAGTGAGAATCAAATCCTTTGCAGTTCTCGATTTGACAATTAAATGAACGCGCTGTATCAATTATGATTTTCCCCTCTCCTTTTCGTGTTTGCTATAATATAAGAAGTGAATAATGAAATGGAGGATTCGCGTGGAACAGGAACCAGAGTATGGAAAGACACGGAAAGAGACGCATAACCAGAATAAAATAAAAAAACGATTTACACGCATAAGGTTGCCTGTACAGTCTTTTTTTAATGCGAGTTGGAAAGGCGCTTCCTATGGTGCCACATTAATCACAATGCTTCTAATCTTCGCCATCGGTTTTGATTTTCATACTGGACTCGGAAAATTAGTAGACGTTGTTCTTTTCTTTCTAATCGCTATTATTGGAACGTGGTTAGCCGTAAAAATGGGAGAATGGCTTATAAATAGGGTTAAAAAACTTCCTACTCTTTTCATCGCTAGTTTAGGTGTTTCCCTTACAATCACGATTTACACGTTAGATCAATTTCGCAGTCTTGAGAATATTCTCCCCCTTGCCTATCTCTTAATTGCTATTGGCGTTATTACTGGAGTACTGTTTGGATACCCGCTAACAACTGGTTTCAAGAAACCACTTTCAATCATCATGCTACTTTTAGGTGTTTTCGTAACAGGCATTTTTTGTTACTGGCTATTTACCCCTGGTACCCTGGATGAGCGTATCGCCAACACCGTTGAGCCATTTTCCACCGTCAGTCAAAACCCATCGGAATATGGTTCGCTTGAAGTAAATACGTTTACTTACGGAAGTGGAACTGATAAACAACGCGAAGAATTCGGTAATGAAGTCGACCTCCAAACAAGGTCCGTTAACGCTTCAAGCATGATTGGAGAATGGTCAAAAGAACGGGAATGGTTTTGGGGGTTTAAAGATGCTAACGTTCCACTAAATGGCCGTGTATTTATGCCAAAAGGTGATGGTCCTTTCCCACTCGTTCTTATCGTACATGGAAATCATAAAATGGAAGATTTTTCAGACGAAGGCTACAAATATTTAGGAGAGCTCCTTGCAAGTAGAGGGTTTTTGACCATATCAGTTGATGAAAACTTCTTTAACTCCTCATGGTCAGGCGGTTTATCTGGAGATATTAATGGTCGAGCCTGGCTATTGTTAAAACACATTGAAGAAATTGAATCACTATCGACACAACAAGATACCCAATTTTTCAATAAAGTTGATATGGATCACATTGCGTTAATTGGTCACTCTCGCGGGGGGCAAGCAGCTATCCTTGCTACAAAATTCAATGAACTTGATCGCTATCCAAACAATGCTAACATGCGTTTTGACTTTAACTACAAGATTGAAACCGTAATTGCACTGGCTCCAACCGATTATCAAACTCTCTCTGATCGTAAAATTGAAGTTGATGATGTAAATTACTTATTACTTGGTGGTTCATATGATAGTGACTTATCTGAATTTGAAGGAGATCGCCAATATAACGGTATTCAATTAACAGGTAGCGAAAATGCGATGAAATCGTCTCTTTATATTGATGGTGCTAATCATGGACAATTTAATACCACCTGGGGAGAAAATGATACGTACTTCCCTTTTACATTACTATTAAATAAACAGCCTTTACTTGAGGGCGATGAGCAGCGTCAGATTGCAAGGACTTACGTATCCGGTTTTCTTGAAGCAACTCTCCATGAGGATGAAAGCTATCAGCCAATGTTTGAGGATTACCGCTATGCACTCGAGTGGCTACCTAAGACAACTTACATTAGTCAATACGAAGATCCGTCCTACCATACATTCAGTGACTTTGAAGAAGATGTGAACGTGCTAACCGCAACATCACCTTATATTGATATAGATGCCAATAGCTTTATTCAGTGGTATGAAGGGGAACTTGAATTTCGTAGAGATAAGGAAAGAGGAACTCACGGTGTGTTTTTGAAATGGGATCAAACCTATTCAAAAAATGCATCTTACTCACTAAATCTCACGAAACCGTTACAAGATCCATATCATTTCACACCGAATAGCGCACTAACATTTACTGCAGCAAACGTATCGGAAGCAGAAGATCAACAGCCGGTTGATTTTAGGGTAACTGTAACCTCAGCCAATGGTGAGTCATCCAGCGTATTGGTAAGTGATATTATGCCAATGCACGGGGCACTCCCTATTCAGCATACAAAAACAAAATTTTTTGAAGAACAACGTTACGGTGAACCTACCGAACCCGTCCTCCAAACGTTTAATATTCCGGTACACCTTTTTAAAAAGGAAAACAGCTTTGTGAAGCTAGATGAGATCGACTCCATCACGTTTGAGTTTAACGCCTCTCCAAAAGGAAAAATTTTTCTTGATCAAATCGGTGTAAACCAACCAAACTAAAAAAGCTTTTCCTCATATTATTGAGGAAAAGCTTTTTTGTGTTACGAAATTTTACAAGAAGACTGTCCACGCTTAGCAAGATAACTTTGGTGATATTCATCTGCACGATAAAATGAAGTGATCGGAACAATTTGAGTGACTACTGGCTTCTTAAAACGCCCAGATCGCTCAAGATTTTCTTTTGCAATTAATGCAATTTCTGCCTGCTCATTCGAGTGGAAGAAGATTGCTGAGCGGTAGCGGGTTCCGATATCTTCTCCCTGTTTATTTAAAGAAGTTGGGTTATGATTTTCAAAAAACACTTCCACGAGCTCTTCATAAGAAATGAGGGAAGGATCATATTCAACTTGCACAGATTCTGCATGACCTGTTAACTCAGAATAAACATCTTCATACGTAGGGTTAATTGTTTCACCACCAGTAAAACCTGCTGCTGTCGAAATAACGCCGTTTAATTGTTGAAATAGTGCTTCTACACCCCAAAAGCACCCTGCTGCAAATGTTGCTTGCTCCACTGTAACCACTCCGTTTCCAGTTATCGTATTAATTTTTTTAGGTCGAGCATATATGTTTTCCAGTTCATTTAGTGTTAACATATAAAGCTGTTTTTCACCCTTCTTATAAATTCCTTTTTGAAGAAGGCTTTTAATAAGCTGCTGTTTTCTAGTTTCATTATCCATTAGTGTATGCAAGATCGTTCACTCCCTCTACTAAAACAATTTTCCAGATGAGGATGCATACAAAAAACCCTCATCTGCCCGAACAGAAGAGGGTTTGGATATACCGAGCCTCTTCTCATTTTCCGACTTTCGCCGCAGGAATTGGCACGGTTCCGCATGAACAAAATGTTCATTGGTCCGTTGCCGAGGTATCTAAGGGCCAGTCCCTCCACCTCTCTGAATAAGAAGATCCTTTAAATAAAGGATTATTAAGTTAGTCTCAATAATAAATGGTATTAAAACAGTTGTCAATAGAAAAGTGCTCAACCTAAATCACAAAAGAAATAATAAAATATCCTACTGCAGCCGTCCCCGCTGCAATAAGAGCTGGAGTTAGCTTAAATTTAGCATATGTCATCGGGTTTAACTTTAAAATTCTCGCTATTGTATTCGTATTATCACTTAACGGTGAAGAAAAAGCCCCAAATGTCCCACTAGCAAATACGGCTCCAATGACGAGAGGAAGATCCGTTCCAGTTGAATGGCCTAACGAAATACCAAGCGGCATTAAAATTCCCCAAGTTCCCCACGACGAACCAATGAAATAAGAAATAAACGCACCAACAAGAAACAAAACAGGCGGAACGAATAACGATGGAATCCAATCAAGATTAGATGTAACAAATGTCGAAAATCCAAGCGCTTCAGTTGATGATGCTAGCCCCCACACAACCGTTAACAATACGATCACTGGCATCATTTCATTTCCTCCCTCGATAAAGAAAGTTACGAGTTCCTTTAAGGAGAAGCGCTGGAATAAATAAAAAAAGAATGTAAGTAATACCGTTGTTAATAAAGCAAAGACCATGGCATCAAGCACATCCGCCTCGATGAATGCTTGAAGTAAGGAGGTAAAGCCTTTTTCATACCCACTCCAATACGTAAGAAAGAGAGTTAACAGTATGACTCCTCCAAGCGGCAGTAATAAGTTGAACGGCTTTTTGGGAAGGTCTTTTGCTACGGCTGGATGACAGTCCTCCCACTGATCATCTAGTTCCTTCTCTTGATTCCCTGCATCAGTCGCTTGTTTTTTGCTGTGATGAAAGAAGCTTAAATAAAAGCCGATTAGAATGATACTGATGGAAAAAAAGTTATACGGAATACTTTGAAGAAAATAACGATAACCATCACCTTCAATGCCTTCTGCTTTTAAAGAAAGTTGAACAACAGACGACATGTATCCAACAAAAGCAGTCGCAATTGGCATCAATACAATCACTGGAGTGGCAGTCGTCTCGATCACAAATCCAAGTTCCTGAGGCGTGATTTTCACTTTATTTAAAAGAGCTTTCATGATTGGTGCTACTGTTACAATGCGAAAGCTCGGAGCGCTAAAGGTCCCAATTGTCGAGATCCAAGTAAGAAACAATGCTCCTTTTTTTGTATTGATTTTCGAAGATGCTAGATGAACAAACCCTTTAATTCCACCTGTATATTTCATTAATCCAATTAATCCGGTAAACATATAGAGAAAAAGAACAATTTTAACGTTGTTCTCATCTTTAAGACCACTCATGATAAACTCATAAAACTGCTGTAAACCACTAATGACGCCCGGTTTATAAATAAATGAAGCCGTTAACAGTCCTGCTGTAAGACCTGGAATCACTAGCTTAGTTTTCATCGCAACCATTATCACTACGATAAAAGGGAACACAGATAACCAATCCAATAAGTTCGCCCTCCTTCTGCTCTAGTTTGCACGCTAGAAGACGACCTATACAAAAACAAAAAAGCCAGAGCCTTGGCCCTGACTATTTCTTACGTAATGCGCTATTGTATTTTAACCTGTTAATAGACGAAGCACCAATCCCAAACATAGCAGTTCGCAATTCAAATTCAATTCGTTTCAATTGTTCTGAGAGCGCTTCTTCAGTGTCATTTACGGCATTTTCAAGTAATGCCCTTCCAAATCCAGAAACATCTGCACCGAGGGCGATCGCTTTCGCTGCGTCCACACCGTTTTTTAGCCCTCCACTTGCAATCATTGGTACATCAGGGTGCTGCTTTCGCACATCAATGATGCAATCTGCGGTAGGGTTCCCCCAATCCTCAAAAGCCTTCGCAGCTTGCCTGCGCATCGTTTGATGAGAACGATAGCTTTCAACTTGAATCCAGGACGTTCCGCCCGCTCCTGCGACATCGATAAAGCTTGCCCCAGCGCTAATCAGGCGCTGAGCTGTCTTCGCATCAATTCCCATACCAACTTCTTTAATTCCAAGCGGAACAGGAATCGCCTTTGCTACTTCACGAATCTTAACAATTAAATCCTGGAAATCTGTGTCGCCTTCTGGTTGAAACACTTCCTGTAGTGGATTTAAATGAAGCAACAGCGCATCAGCTTGAATTAAATCAATGGCTCGCTTACATTCTTCAATGGTAAAACCGTAATTAAGTTGTACAGCCCCAATATTAGCTAGTACCGGAATGGTTGGTGCATATTTTCTCACATCAAAGGAGTATACGGATTTGGATTCTTGAATGGCTGCACGCATCGATCCTACTCCAAGTGCCCACCCATGTGCTTCAGCAGCTTTGGCAAGACGCTTATTTATTTCCCACGCTCGTTCAGTGCCGCCGGTCATTGAGCTGATAAGAAATGGCGTGTTTAATTTTTTATTTAGAAAAGAAGTAGAGATATCCACTTCATCATAAGCAATCTCAGGTAATGGATTGTGCTTAAAACGATAGCGTTCTAGTCCTGTTGTTAATCCTGCCCCTTCAACTTCTTCTGTAAGACAGATGTCAATATGCTCGTTTTTTCGTTTTTCGGTTTGCTCAAACCCAAATGTTCCAATGGAATTCCCCCTGCGCTGCTCTTTTTTCAACTGTTTACTTAGTAATGGTTTTAACCTGAGTCGATTGTACCGTTGAATCAGGATAAATGGAAGATTAACAATTAGTGCATACCCAACCATAGCGAATCCAATACTCATTGGATTCCATAAAAAAAACAAAATGGAAGGCGGGATTAGGAGCCAGTGGGTGACTTCTGCACGTCTTGTCTCAACAATAAATTTCGTAAGATAGGATGAGCTAAGTGTCTTTAACTCTTTCTTTCGAAAGCCACCTTTAAACACGTCTCCCCCATCAGGAAGTATGGTTTTCCATTTGCGTATTCGTAAGCCTTCATAGAAATTCAGTTCCTTTTTGTTGCTCTCTAACCCAGTTTTTTTTGATTCGTAAAAGGAATCTGGCAAACGAAGGCAAATATAAGAGATAGATACATGAATAATCAGCCATGCAAAAATATTCACTAAGATTAATTCTAGAATGGTTAAGTGGATAACGTGCATATGCACACCTCACTTCAACATTGTTTAACCTATCCATTTTTAGGTAATTAACAAGAAAGCATACTAAACACTTTAACAGCGTTATGATTCCTTTACAAAGGTTATACCTAAACTATACAATGACAGTGTACAAAAGTCGATTCATGACGCTAATTTGATGAAGGAGGAGAAGGAATGAGCAAAAAAACAATCGTAATTGGGGCTGGCCTTGGTGGACTTTCAGCCGCTATTCGCCTCGCTGCAGATGGACACAAAGTAACTGTACTTGAAAAAAACGAACGAGCTGGTGGTAAGTTAAACAAGCGTTCAGGTCAAGGATTTAAGTTTGATACAGGACCTTCCATCCTCACAATGCCCTGGGTGCTCGAGAAACTGTTCAAAAGTGCGAATCGAAATGTTAACGATTATATGACGATTAAACGAATTGAACCTCAGTGGAGAACTTTTTTTGAAGACGGTGCACAAATTGATGTTACGAGTGACATCGCTGTCATGTTATCTGAGGTACATAAACGCTCAGAGAAAGATTATTCCAACTTCCTCTCCTACTTAGATTATTGCAAAAAAATGTTTGACCTGAGCCTTAAAAGTTTTTACAAGAAAAGTTTATCAGGCATCCAAGATTTGCAAAAGCTTCACTCATTTAAAGATCTTCTCACAATGGATCCGATGAAATCAATGAATCAGGCTACAGAAAAGTATCTTGATGATAAGCATCTTCAACAGCTTTTCAACTTCTTCATTATGTATATAGGTTCTTCGCCTTATCATTCTCCTGCTATTCTATCACAGCTTGTGTACGTCCAACTTGGTCTAGGAATCTATTATGTCGAAGGCGGGATGTACAACATAGCAGAAGGAATGCTAAAGCTTCTCGATGAACTAGGTGTCGATGTTCAAGTGAATACTGAGGTAGCTGAGATTCTTACTGTAAACAAAAAAGCCGCTGGCGTAAAGCTTGCAAATGGAACAACGATGGAAGCTGATTTAATTGTCAGCAACCTTGAAGGAATTCCTGCACATGAGACACTTTTAAAAGGCGAACCTGGAGCAGAAAAAGTGAAAAAGGATCTCCAAAAATATACACCGACTGTATCAGGGCTTGTTCTGTTACTTGGGGTTAATAAAACATTTGATCAGCTTCAACATCACAATTTCTTTTTCTCAAAAGATCCAGAGCTTGAATTCAAACAGATCTTTGATGAAGGTGTTCCTGCTGACGATCCAACTGTTTATATTGGCGTCTCTTCAAAATCAGATCCGACACAAGCACCTTCTGGAAAAGAAAATTTATTTGTGTTAACCCATGTCCCTCCACTTCAGCCTGGCGAGAGCTTTGAAAAACATCGCGGAAGATACCGCGAAATTGTCCTTGATAAGCTAGAAAGAATGGGCATGACAGGTCTTCGTGAATCGATCGAATTTGAATATCAATTTATACCGGATGATATTCAAAATTTATATGGATCTAATGGCGGATCGATATACGGAGTTGCTACCGATCGTAAAGTGAACGGAGGATTTAAAATCCCATCTAGAAGTACATTGATTGAAAACCTCTACTTTGTAGGTGGTTCGACACATCCAGGCGGTGGGGTACCGATGGTCACACTCTCAGGACAGTTAACTGCAGACTTAATTGCGGAGGATCAGAAATTGAAAGATGAGCAAACTGGCTAAGAAAGGACCTTCGCAGCATGAATTGGGATAATATTATTTTTCGACTTTTTATTTTTGGTACTGCTGCGGGTTGATCCTAGTAGGATTCGACCTGCTTCCCCCATTTCTTAATTGGGCAAATGCCTTTTTCCTCATCCTTTGTGGAATACTAGGCAGCATCTATTTTATACGTACTTTCGGATCTTTATGGGGGCTATCTTTTGCCTCCTTTATCTTTGTAATTAGTATGTTGGCAGAAGGTCTTGGCGTCCATTATGGACTTATCTTCGGCCAATATGTTTATTCAGGTGATTTTGGTTTTAAAATTGCTGAGGTTCCAGTCGGCATTGGCTTTGCATGGATTATGGTGATCGCTGTCACCCATGTTTTATCAATGCAAATCATCGAAAAAATGAAAGAAAGCTATATAAAATGGATCGTCTATGCTCTAACAGGCGCGCTCATTGCAGTTTTAATTGATTTAATCATTGATCCTGTCGCTTATTTAGTAAAAGGCTACTGGGGTTGGGAGGGAAATGGCGTTTATTATAACGTTCCTTTCCAAAATTTCACCGGGTGGTTCTGGGTATCTCTCTTTTTCCATCTTTTGCTCTACCCTCTTTATGTGCGGAATAAAGTGCCTGATCAAGCTTCTTTCTACGTATGGAAACACCGAATGGCAATGTTGTTTGGAATGGTAATGGGGATGTTTATTTTCTTAGCATTGCTTGACGGACTCTGGCTTGCTTGTTTACTAACATCTATTCCGACACTGCTTCTATTACTAACCTATAAGAAGAAAATAAATCAGCAAAATGCTACAGTCGAAGAGGTGATTGTCTAATGATACTTATTTATACATGTATTCTTGGCGTATTTCTTCTTTGGACGATCATTAATTCGTTATTCATGCCACGCCTTAAAGGGACGGGGGACGAGAATGGGCTAGTATCCATTCTTGTCCCCCTTCGTGATGAGGAACGTAACGTAAGTGAGCTTGTCCAAAGTTTAAAAAAGCTGACGTATCAAAACATCGAATTTCTCCTTCTGGATGATCACTCTACGGATCAAACGCTGGATTTACTTTTTAAATATACAAAAAACGATCAGCGGTTTACCATTGTACAAGGGAAAGAACTTCCTGAAGGATGGACTGGTAAAGTATACGCTTGTCATCAGCTTAGTGAACATGCGAAAGGAGACTATTTGCTTTTTCATGATGCTGACTTACGTTTGTCGCCTAGTGCCATTCAAGCAGCACTCTCTCTTATGAAAAAGCGTAAGGCTTCTATGTTAACAGGTTTCCCTGCATTTCCAGTCAGCCTTTTTCTCGAAAAGCTACTTGTACCACTTCAACATTTTGTTGTTCATTTCCATCTTCCAATAGGTCCAGCAAACGGAACAACGCTCCCCTCCTTCACCGCAGCTCATGGGGCATTTATTATGGTGCATCAGGAAGCATACAAGCAGGTAGGTGGTCATGCGAGCATTCAAGAAACACTACTTGATGATATTGATTTAGCAAAAGCATTTAAGAAAAAAGGACATAAGGTCCTCCTTGCGAATATTACGAACATGGTCACGTGCTACATGTATCAAACAAATCGAGAAGTATGGGAAGGTTTCACGAAAAATTTGTTTCCAGGTCTTGGACGCTCTCGGTTTCTAATAATGATGCTTTTTATTTTTTACGGTCTCTTTTATGTCGGACCGCTTGTTCTACTATCGATTGGACTTTATACCTTTATGACAGACTCACTTCAACTCACTTTATTTATCCCCTACGTACTTATCGTTTTACAAAAACTATGGATTGATGGGAGAACGAATCAGAAAATGACGCTAGCATTTCTCATGCCACTTAGCGCTATTGCATTTATGACGCTTCTGATCCATTCCATGCGAACTGGCTTAAAACAGAAGGGGTATGTTTGGAAAGGAAGAACTTACTCATGAAAACAATTGCAATTATCGGGGCTGGACTCGGTGGACTGTCTGCCTCGATTAAACTAGCAAGCAAAGGATACGATGTACACGTTTTTGAAAAAAATTCTTATACAGGTGGAAAAATGATGCCCGTTAAAATAGGTACACATCATTTTGATTTTGGTCCAAACACGATGACCATGCCTGAAGTGTTTGATTCTATTTTTGAAGAAGCAAACCTTAACCCTAGAAATTATTACAGCTGGATAAAACTCGATAATCATACAAAAAACGTGGATCATGATGGACAATCTTTTATGATGAGTACCGATGATGCATATATGAAAAGCCAACTACATAAGCTTGATCCGTTTGCTGCTGAGAACTATCATGCCTATTTAAAGGAAATCGAACGGCTCTATTATTTATCTAAGAACTCGTTCTTTCCGAGGATGTTTACGAAATGGCAGGATTACTTGTCTCCCGGTCTCTTTAACGCTGTGGTTCAAGTGCGGCCACTAGAAAAAATGAACCATTTTCACGAACGCTATTTTAAGCACCCGCTCTTATTAAAAGCCTTTAATCGTTATTCGACGTATATAGGTTCATCCCCCTATCAAGCACCTGCAACATTTGCCATGATTGGCTATCTTGAAATGGTACAAGGTGTCTATTATGTAAAGGGTGGAAACACGAAGCTTGCAAAAAGTCTTGAAATGGCAGCGAAGGATCTGGGCGTTACTTTTCACCTTAATTCACAGGTAACGAACATACACATTGAGAACAAAAAAGCGCGCCGAATTGATACAGCGACCGCATCGCTTCCAATCGATCATGTCATTATTAATGGAGACTTGCTTCACGCCTATCCGAACTTAGTAGATGAGAAAAATCGACCATCAATGCCTAACAAGAAAATCGAGCGGTCTTCTCCATCAATTTCAGCTTTTGTGATTATGGCCGGGCTATCAACAAAGTTAAAAAACCTCGAGCACCATCAAGTTTACTTTTCAAAGAATTACGCTCAAGAGTTTGAAACGCTATTTAACGGGCAGTGGCCAGACGATCCGACAATTTACATCTCAAATTCTTCTGTCACGGATCCTTCCGTCTCTCCAGAAGGTGATAATCTTTTTATTTTAGTTAACGCCCCACCTCTTACGAAAGAGAACCGTATTTCTTTAGAAGCTTATAAAGAAAAAGTCTATGATAAATTGGAAAAGTACGGGCTCTCGATTCGAGACCATCTTGTTGTTGAGAAGATCATTGGACCTGAAGAGATTCAAGAAAGGTTTCACGCTTTTCGAGGAGCATTATACGGTATTTCCTCGAATTCACTAAAAAACAGCTTTCTCCGTCCATCGAATCAATCAAAGGATATCGCGAATCTCTTCTTTGCAGGAGGAAGTACGCATCCAGGAGGCGGATCACCGATGGTCGTAATTAGTGGGAAAAATGTCGCTGAAAAGATTATACAAGAAGATCATTCTACGGTTTAATAAAGATAAAAAAACGAAGGGAAAGCCGTTTATGGGTTTCCCTTCGCTATTTCTCAGCTTTTCACTTATCCGCCAATTACCTTAATGTCACCGATCATTTGGATGTTCTCCCCATTGACTATAACGCCATCTCCGTCATTCACGCATAAAATTCTTGTTCCCGTTCTTTTTGAGTATGCTAGAACCTCTTGTTTAAAGTCATTATTCCAACGATTGTAATGGGGGAGAAATTCAAAATTCACCATCTTTAGGGCATCAGAAGACTCCACACAGTCTGAACCCTTAAAAAGATGAAATAATCTAGTAGACTGACCAAGTTGAACGGCACCGCCACTTACGCCAACAATGATTCCTCCGCTATGATAATAATCCCATAAAACCTGTTCCATTTTGCGTTGTTTAATCGCTTTCTTAAACTCAATCGGGTTTCCTGCAGAAAGATGGATAATGTCACATTCCATGAGCTTGTTAATATTATTTGAAGTAAATTCAGCGTATAAATCAAAAAACATAATATCCGAAACACCGTAATTCTGGTAGTAATCCACTTTTGTACGAAAATACTTTTTATCTTTATCTTTCGTTGATGGAATATAACCAACCTTAATTTTTTCCGTTTCCATTCCATTAAAAAGTAATGAGTCTAATCGTTGATTTTCAGGAGATTCAATAATTTGATCACTATACAAAAACAACTTCCCCATTCAAAGCCTCCATTTTTCACTTAAGTGGTAATTTGTGATTTATTTTAAACTCTCCCTATACAACGTGTTACTACTAGCTGTTCATAGGCTATTCAGTCTCTTGTTATTACTCTTTAAAATAACAAACTTGAAGTTTATTATCATCCATATCAAAGAAATCGAAGAAGTGATTGACACCATCGTCATGTAGTTCACTAACTCTGACATTATGCTCCTTCAGTTTTTTATATAATCCTTGAATGTCCTTTGAGTAAAAGATTGGATAACTTTGATCCGCGTTATGGGTTACGTTTCCTTCTTCGATAGTTAACGGTACATTGCTTCCATCCCCAACCCTTAAAACACGATACCCTTCACCCTTAAAAACCACCGAGAAACCTAATAAATTTTCGTACCAATCACTTGATTTCTCAACGTTTTTTACTTTCATGCACAGCGTATCAATTCTCTCAATCATCAATTGACCTCCTACACAAATTGAACTTGATTTTATATAAGCGCCATCTAGTTTTAAAAATCATCTTTTTTTATAGGCCTATTATCGATTTCCTTTGTTTTTCTTCTTCATTCTTATCCAGGTATTCAAAAAAACCCAGACGGTTTCCCCAGGGATCTGTGAATGTCCCCCATTTAACTGGAACTTCTGACCTCGAATGTATTTCAAACTTTTCCATGTTTAAGTGCTGCATTAATCGCTCCCTTTCGGCTGAAATATCAGTAACCCCTAACCGCAAAGGGCCATTCCCTTCCGTTACTTTCCCTTCTGCTACTTGTAACCAGCATCCAGGCATGAGTTCCCATTCCGCAAATCCCTCATGAGGAATAAAATCAGGTTCCTTATTTAAAAAAGTCTCATACCACTTACGCCCCTCTGCCATGTTGGAAACACGAACTTGAGTAGTCATTTCAAAAACCATTTCACTACCTCCTAAATGATGTTTATTAAATCTTCCATATTCTAGAGAGAATCCCTTTAATTATAAAGAATTAAGGCATCGAACTTGTAACATAGTAGATCCCAACTGTAACTCCAATCAGTACTACCAAAAGGTAACTTGAAGCCAACAATGATACCTTTATGAACAACTGCCCATTTAACTGTTTTTGTACAATAAAACCTATGACTACTAAAAAAGCCCAAATCACAACACCAAAAAATGAGAACAAATATTTAGAGTTCATTACCCAAAGCAATAGGATAACTGTATGTAATACCAATAAAATCCAGGCGGACATTTTCATTTCTCTCGGCTCCTCAAAAATTGATAATGAATTACATTTTACTTATACCAGAAATGAATATCCATAATAGACAAATCGGTAGTGATAAGGAAAGAGTAGTAATTACAACCCTATTAAAACTAAATTTCAATAAATAAATTAAAGAAGTAATTATTCCAACCAACGGTATTCCCAGCCATATTATATTTTGTAGTAACGGAATCCGAGAACCCATAACTCCAATAAAATTAGTAAAAAACATGACATACCATATGATCTGCAAAAACAATGCTAGCTTTAAACTTAAAACTGCTTTCGCTTTCATCATAATCCTCTCCCTATCCCATCATTTAGCCCACTTGATAAAAAAAGCCATCCATGACAGAGTCATATGATAGCTTTTTCCTCTTATACAATCCTACATCTCTATCAGTCTCACTGATCACCATGTAATTGCTTCATTAAATTAGTCTTAGTTTTTTTAAGGTTCTGCTTCTCCTTGGCATTGTCAATTTCTGCTTCGTTATAAAATGGTTGACCATGAAACCTTGGAATCAAATGCATATGATAATGACCTAAATCGTTAAATTGACCACCATTTTGGCAAATACTTATGCCATCTGGAGCGAATAGCTGCTTGAGTGCTTTTGAAATTTTCATTGAAGCTTTCATAATGGCATTTGCTGTTAATAGGTCTAACTCCTCGACATCTTGGAAATGCCTCTTCGGTAAGATTAACGTGTGACCTTCATTAAAAGGTTCGATATCTAAAAAGCAACAAACCTGAGCATCTTCATAAATCACATGAACAGGGTCCATTTTATTGGCTAATTTACAACCTAAGCATTCGACATTTGGTAACATAAGATCTACTATCCTTTCTCCAATCACTCATGCAATTTCTCGCTATCCTTATGAACAAATAAATTTTCTTGCCAGCTTGATCTACTTTCTCCTTTGACACGTTTTAACGTGGCTACGATAAGAAAACTCACTATGACAAGCAAAAGCCAAGAGCTTACTTTACCTAAATGAACGAGACTCCAAGCTTCTGTTTGATTCGGATACTCCCAGGCGCCAAAGAAGGTAGCAATATTTTCTGCAATCCATATAAAAAAACCGATCAGAACAAAAGAAAGAGCAATTGGCATACGGTACTGACTCCAGTTAACCTCGTATGTAACCCATGATTTCCAGAATACGATGATCACGAGACCAGATAACCACCAGCGGACATCAATCCAATAGTGATGAGTAAAAAAATTTAAATAAATGCTAGCTGATAAAGGGACAACAATCCAATTTGACGGCCAGTTGATGAGCTGAATATGCAACCTCCTCCACGCCTGACAAAGATAACTTGCGACACTTGCGTACATAAAGCCACTATACAAAGGAACTCCTAGTATTTTTGTATAGCCCTCGTCAGGGTATGACCAGGAACCCATATGCACTTTAAAGAGTTCAAGCGCTAGCCCGATG
Source organism: Bacillus sp. Cs-700 (assembly GCF_011082085.1). Taxonomy (NCBI): domain Bacteria; kingdom Bacillati; phylum Bacillota; class Bacilli; order Caryophanales; family Bacillaceae; genus Bacillus; species Bacillus sp. Cs-700. The sequence continues at coordinate 452,791 of NZ_CP041063.1, read as the reverse complement.
ATATGAAACAATGTAATCACCTTTAGTTCATCGAGCGTTTCAAGACCTGAGCGTACCATCCCCCACTGCATAAAAAGGCAAATAATAAGCAGCCAATCATAACGTGGTAGGAAAGGTAATGAAATTATTTGTGTGACGGCTAAAGAAGCGAAGATAACAACAGGAAACAAACAAGATAGCGCTTGCTCCACACCAAAATGGCCGAGTTGCTTCATTGCTCTCATTGTCTAAAATCCAATTTAAGCTTATTAATCATCGGAATCTTCTTCATTCATATATTCCAAAATGTCTCCTGGCTGGCATTCTAATGCTTTACAAATCGCCTCTAACGTAGAAAAACGAACCGCCTTAGCCTTCCCATTTTTCAATATCGATAGGTTTGCCATGGTGATTCCCACTTTCCCTGAAAGTTCGGTTACGCTCATTTTTCTTTTAGCCAGCATTACATCAATATTAATAATAATTGCCATGTTATTCACCTCAAACCGTTAAATCATTTTCAGATTTAATCTCAATGGCACTCTTTAATAATTTCTGTAGAACAGCAGTAAATACAGCAATCACAAGTGAAGCAAAAATAAATACGAGCCCAATTAAAATCACTCCCGGCGCATCGTCTTTCTCTCCAATGAAATAGAAAAACGGCATAACGATAACATAGACAAGACTTATTGCCACCGCACAGAATTTGATCACCCTTAAAGCATTGACAGAAAATACCGAGAACGCATCGTCTTTATCAATTAAACGTAAAAGTCTCAATGCCTGAAATAATGCTATAAAAAATGGGATAGCTGCTACGTACATTCCTATTAAAACAGGATAGATCAGAGAAGCAAACTCTGCATTTCCCGATGCTTCTTTAGCGATCCAGGGTAAACCAAATATACATAATAATAGAACTGAAGTTCCAAGCAGAAGAACTACTGATCTTAAAAAATAGGTAGATCCTCGATTCATCGTTAGCACCTCGCTTTGTTATTGTTTTATTGTAAAACAGTATTTATCGTAAAACAATAACTTTTTATTCTTTATTACAATTTTATTATTGTTCTTAGGTTCGCATACCAAAAAAAAAGAAGCCATTAAGAATGGCATTCCTTTTATTACGCTTTAAGTTTTTAGTTATTAAAGTACCCAGCCAACAGTTAAGTTACTTCCATTCTCTCGATAAAAGACTATAGAGTATGGTGTCATGGAAATGGCCGTACAAGTATTCGGCATCTCTAACGACTCCTTCTTGTTTAAAACCAATGCGTTCAGGAATGGCTCTACTTTTTTTATTTTCAATCCCACATTGGATTTCAACGCGATTCAATCCATACTCGTGAAACGCCTGGTCAATAATTCCCTTCACAGCAGCTGTCATTATACCGTTTCCTTGAAAGTTCTCTGCTAACCAATAGCCGATGCTGGCTTTTTTATTTGACCAGTCGATGCCATGAAAACCGACCATGCCTGCTAGTTTTCCATTGTACAAAATTCCCGCTTGATAACCATCATGCGAAGAAAATTGTTTTAACCACATTTCGATAACAGGTTCATAGTCCTTCTCGTTCTTCATGTTATCAACCCAAGGAAGCCATTTTCGTAAATATTCTCTGGACTCATCTACTAACGCAAAGAGCTCTTTCGCATCGTCAATCTCAAGTAATTTTAGCGTTATCTCCTCATTAATTCGTAACCCAAACATTCCATTCCCCTCCTTATTCTTTACCTGTTAAGCAAATGATGCAAAAGACGATCCTTATCATCAAAAAATTGCTTCATTGTTACGTAATGATCGGTTTCTTCTAAATTCACATGACTCAACCCTTTTTCGGTTAACTGAAGAATTTTTGCATCAGGGTAACTCATGACTATTGGAGAATGTGTTGAAATAATAAGCTGTGAACCTTCTTGAACGAGCTCGTGTATCCTCGTTAACATTGAAAGCTGCCTGATTGGTGAAAGTGCCGCTTCAGGTTCATCTAAAATATACAATCCTTCTCCCTTAAACCGATACATGAATGTGGCAAAGAACGATTCTCCGTGAGATTGTTCATGAAGCGATTTACCTCCGTACGAATCAATGATTTTTGGACCGAATCCTTCCCGATCTAGCTCTTCAATATTCGTCGCAAGGTTGTAATACGTCTCTGCACGAAAAAAGAATAAATCATTTGGTCTATGTACGCCTCTCGTTACCTTTAGGAAATTATGTAAATTGGAATGTGAGTCATAACTTGAAAAATTAAAATTCTTTGTTCCGCCTTCTGGGTTTATGCCTAACGCCCCGGCAACCCCTTCAAGTAACGTCGATTTCCCCATGCCATTCTCTCCGACAATGTATGTCACATTCGGATGAAAAGAAAGTCCATCTTGAAGTGATTGAACAGCTGGTAAAGAAAAGGGGAATTCATTCGATTCTCTTTTTTCTAAACAGATACTTCTAACATATTGCGTTTCTTCCGACAATCTCACCTTTCTTTCCCCCTTATGTAAGACTACCTCACTACTAAACCTACCCCGCTCCCCATCTAGGTTTTAGATGCTTCGAATTCTGATCTCTCATAACACGGAAAGCAGTATAGCTTTTGATTCTTAGCTATAACACCATCCAAAAAACCATCCAAACAATAAATTGATTTTTCACATTGTGTACATGACCCAATCCGTTCTCTCACTATAGACTCCCCTCTCAATCGCTAACTATTTATAGAAAGTAATAGTAAGTTTACCATTAAGATCAATCTCATTTTTAAGTGAAGTAAAAATATCCTTACTTTCGTTTTTGAATAAATTGCAAAGCACGCTGAAGTGTTTCATTAAATGCTTCAGGGTATTCATGATCCAGTCCTTTTACGATTTTCAATTCATGAGCAATCCCTTTTTCCTCTAATATGGCTGATAAAGCTTTTGAGCCTTCCAAACAATCATCGTCTTGATCTCCACAAATGATATAACCGCTTATATTCGTATTTTGTAATGAAGTTATCGCTTCTTTCCACTCATCGATTTCAGGAAGCCATGGAGCAACAAAAATAAATCCATCTACTGATACGCGTCCTTCCATCATCGCTTTAAGTGCAACGCGACATCCAGCGGAAAATCCTCCAATTAAAAATGAGTTGTGAGAAGAAAGTTCTTTAACATGTTCTTCTATTTCCTGCACACCTTTTTGTAAATCTTCCCATTCATAAGCATCAGAGAACTGAATTTGAGAGGATTGTGGAAAAGCAAGCGTATAACCTTGTGTCGCGGGACGGTTCCATACGGATGAAGTCATCTTGGCATTTTCTTGATCGCCATGTAACGCCATCAGAATAGGTTGATTTTGACCTTCACTGAGAATTGTTAACTTCGGCTTTGCTTGCTTCTTTGCATCTTCTTCTCTTCTTTTACAAAGTTCAACCAGTTCCTGAAACTCTTTAAATGAACGGAGGGAATTCAAATCTTCGTCCTCTTGTAAATAGTTATATTCATACCAGTGCCCATGATCAAGGATCGCTTCCTTCATGATTCCTAGTGCTTCTTCTTTAAGGTCTGATGCCGCGGCAAGCGCATATTGAAAGTTGTAGAGCTGTGCCTCGTTCCCATCTACCTTATCTGCATTTTCTTTCATAAATTGATAAGCTTCCAAACTACCTTTCTCCTCGTATATAGCAATCGTTTCATTTAGTAAACGTGTATAAGTTAACTTTTTCATTATATCCTCCTCATTTTCAATTCAAGTATTTAAGTGTTTGTTGTTTCCCATTCCTTGCGTAAAATCCCCATCTTAACGGCATCATAATAGTCGCCTTCAACAACTCGAGCTTCTCTAATTCGCGCTTCTTCTTTCATACCAACTTTACTTGCTACTTTCATCATTCGTGCATTTCCAGACCAAGTAGACATCCCAATCCGATGAAGGTCAGTTGAACGAAAGAGAAAATCAATCCATTCTTTATAAGCTTCATAACCGTATCCACCATTCCAATAGTGTGGATTATAGATCACAATGCCTGTTTCAAGCCAGTTCGTATACTTATCAACCCAATAGGAACCAACCGTTCCGATTACTTCATGATCAGCTTCGATAACAAGAGTATCAGGAACTCCCGGATAAATATCCGATTGTTTTTGCCATTCATGTCGATACTCTATTCTCGACAGCTTTTTTTCTAAAATATAGGGTCCATTCCATTTTTTTGCTTCCTGATTTTTCTCTTCATACTTCCAATAGTATAAAGTATTGATATCTTCCCATGTGGCTTCTCTTAAAATGATCTTCTTTTTTTCAATATGAATCAAAAACATTCTTCCTTTCCTGCTAGTTTCGTTGTCATATTTTCTTCTTATCAGATGCTCACCTGACAGCTTGAAATTCTAACCACTTTAAAAAGTCGGTTTGCATAGATGTTGTAAATTCATGTCCAACATGCTTATATCGTTTCATATGAACCTTTTTTTCTTTATTTGTTAAATAAGTATAGTAATCTTCTTGACATTTAATGGAGATTATTTGATCCTGTTCACCATGTATCAAAAGAATTGATCCATCTCCGTGAACATAATTGATAGGATCATACATTCTAAACCTAGCTTCTTCACTATTCGTTAGAGGGTCCCGTTTGGACGCTTGACGAAAAAATCGTTCTGAACAAATGAACGATCCTGAACCATTAATATTTGCTAATCCCTTTAATTCAGCAGTCGCATAAACCCCGCTTGCAATAAATCCTCCCATTGAAACCCCAGCAACCACCGTGTTTTTCTTTACTATGTTTGAACGGTTTAACAACTGGTGACACTCATCGATACTTTGAAAAATCACTTTCCAAAAATAGGATTCCATATCTTGTTGAGAGAATGGATTTAGGAGAGGATTTCGTGAGTCATGATAAATCAATTCCGGAATAATAACTGTGTAACCGCAATCAGTTAAAGATGAGGCATATTCCAAGTATTTTGATGCATTACTTCCCCAACCATGGTAGAGAATAATATTTAAAACTGAAGAGGTGTGTAACGGTTTCAATAAATAGTAGGAAAAACCATGATCGACTTTTTTTATCATCTTGTTCACCTAGTTTAATATAAATTGACGGTCTCTCGATCTAGTGAAAATAGTGAGCAATCCCCACCTAATCATTTCAAATCTTCACAAATTTTACAACTCTTTTTTCGTGATAAGCTTTATATATAAAAACGCTCACCTTCTTGAAGGTGAGCGTTCTGCTAGTTTCCTGCAATTCCTGATAGAAGCGCTTCTTTTTCCTGATCAGACACAAATGCTCGCTGTTGAAAGACGTTATGTTCTTTCTTTCGAATCGATTGTAAAATGGCTTTATAGAAAACCGCAGAGCTTTTTACTGGAAGACGTGAATCTAGTGGATAGTGATGCATTGCTGAAAATGCATGATCGTAATGCATTTCGGCGCGAGAAGCTAACTTTTCCCAAACGCTTACGAAAGCATCATTTTTTGTTCTACTCATTAAATCGTCAACATGATACCCCGCTTTTGTCATCTCCTCAATAGGCAAATAAATACGATCACGATCAAGATCTTCTGAAATATCTCTTAGAATATTCGTAATTTGCATGCCAAGACCAAGTGAAATAGCACTCTCTCGTAGTTGATCTACTCTCTGTGGCGCTAGTATCGGAAGAAGCATGAGACCTACCGTGCTAGCTACATGATAAGAATAATGTTCTAGTTCATCAAGCGTATAATACCTGGTTTTGTATAAGTCCATTTCCTGGCCTGCAATCATATCATGGAAGGCCTTCGCTTCCATTGGATAATGACGGAATACATCTTCAAGTGCAAGCCACATCGGGTCGGTTTGCGGGATTTGTCCATTCAAAAAAGAGGCAAATTCAGAACGAAAGACGGTTAGTTCTGCTTCAGGATCTGTGCCTTCATCAATGATGTCATCAACCTGTCTGCAAAAGCCGTATACAGCCCAAACAGCGTTTCTCTTAGCTCGTGGCAATAAAGAGAAAGCTTTATAAAAGGTTTTGGAGTGATGTTTAATAATGGCTTCACAGTGTGCATAGGCTTGTTCAAGCATCTTTCGTTCACACCCTTTCAATTTCTTTTACAAGAAGATCCGCTCCCTGCATCACAATCGGAATTCCACCACCAGGATGGATTGAAGCGCCAACTGCATAAAGATTGTCATATTTAAAAGGTTTTACCTGTGGTCTAAAAGCACCGGATTGTGTGAGCGTCGGTGCGATTCCAAAACTTCCACCTTTATACAACCCTTCCACCTCTGCATCAGCAGGTGTTCGAATCTCCATCCATTCGATTGCTTCACGTAAACCGGGAAACCCTCGTGATTCAAGAAGTTCAATCATTCTAGAGGCTACTTGCTCCTTTTCATCCCACTGAATCGATTCCCCTGAAGGGACGGGAATGAGAACATACAATACACCTTTACCAGGAGGGGCTAACGTCTCATCAATTCGAGAAGGATGGAATGTATAAATAGCTGGCTGGTCAGTCAGTTTTCCGCTTTGAAAGACGTCCTTCATATGAGAAGAAAAGTTATCCGTCATGAAAAATTGATGAACATCTGCATTCTCGTAAACTCGGTCTAGCCCCATGTAAAGGAGCAGACAACCAGAAGATGCTTTGTATTTCTTACTAGGTGCTTTCACATCTTTTAAAAGATGCTTAATCATAGGGAAATCTCCATTATACACTACTTTATCATAATAATGTTCGCCACTCGAAGTACGAATTCCTTTACATACGTGACCATCGATTAGAAGTTCCTCCACATTAGATTCTAGGTGAACTGAAATATTTTGTAGATGAAGATGCTTTTCTAATACAGTAATAAGGCTCGCATATCCGCCTTTAATATACCAAATACCATGTTCATACTCGCTAAATGGAACAAGTGAGTAGAGAGCAGGTGAAGCAGATGGATTACCACCAATATAAAGGGTTTGCAAGGAAAAGGCATCCTGCAATCGCTCATCTGTGAAATAATCTGAAACTTGTGATTGAACAGATTGATAAGCTTTTAATTCTAGTAGAAGCTTAATATTACTAGGTGTGAAGAAATCTTTCCGTTTAACAAAGGAACGTTCAAGGAATGCGGCTTTCCCTTTAATAAATCGTTCACGCATATCCTCGATGTAAGAGAGAAAATGCTGTTCCTCACCAGGGAACATGCGGTTAATTTCTTTTAACTGCTTATCAATATCGCTTGTTTTTGTAAACGTTTCTCCATTAGGGTAAATCATGCGATACAGTGGGTCACACCTTACCATCTCGACTTCTTCCCTAGGAATACCTGCTTTATCCAAAAACTCATATATCATTTCTGGAAGGAGCACAATTGTCGGTCCTTTATCAATCTTGAATCCATCTTTTTCAATAAATGCAAGTCTTCCACCTAATGATGATGCTTTTTCATGTATGTCTACTTTATATCCCTTTTGTGAAAGGAGTAGCGCAGAAAGCATCCCGCCAATCCCTCCACCTACAATACCGATCGTCATTTCACACTCTCCAATGACGCCTGCTCATGAAGCATTTTGCTCGTAATTCGTGCTGACTCCATTATAGTAGGAAGCCCACTTCCAGGATGAGTTCCTCCGCCAACTAGCCAACAGTTATTTAGCTCTTTAAATTGATTTGGAGGCCTGAAATACATCATTTGTGGAAGATTATGAGCAAGGTTAAACGTTGCGCCTTTATAAACGTTTAAATCCATTTCCCAGTCTGTTGGTGTGTACATTTCTTCTACTTCAATGTGTTGCTCAATATCTTTGAATCCTGTTCTTTGTTCAAGTTGATCAAGAACTAACCTTCTAAAATCACCTTTTCGCTCTTCCCAATCTACTAAACTAAAGTTATTTGGAACTGGAGCAAGGATATAAATAGAAGATTTCCCTTCTGGTGCTAGCGTGTCATCTGTGACAGAAGCATTCTGTACATAAATAGAAGGGTCTTCTGAAAGGATCTTTTGCTTCGTAAGCTCTTCTACATTCTTTTTATAGTCAGAAGAGAAAATGATGGAATGATGTGGTAAGTCATATTTCTTATTAACACCTAGATAAAGCATAAATGCAGAGCAGGAGTACTTTTTCTGCTCCATTTTTTTAGGTGTATACTTTTTCACAGATCCTGATGGAATGAGATGATTTACAGCATGGGCAAAGTCTGCATTAATAACAACTTCATCTGCATACTCCACAGACCCATCTTCGAGTTCCACACCTTTCACTGTTTTCCCATCCAGCAGAAGTTGTTTAACGCCTTTATTCGTATATACGTCTCCGCCTTCTTCTTTGATTACTTTAGCCATGGCTTCTGGAATTTGATTTAGTCCTCCGATCGGATGAAAGATTCCGTAAGCATGCTCCATATAAGATAGAATAGTAAACGCACCGGGACACTCCCATGGGGACATTCCAAGGTATTTCGCCTGAAATGTAAAAGATAACCGCAGCCGTTCATCCTGAAAGTAATGAGACAAGCGTTTATAAACACTGTCCGTAACTGTTAACTTTGGTAATGCTTTTACAAACCGCCATCTCCCATAGTCAAGGAGAGAATCATGTTTATTTTGGAGTATAGGCATGAGTGCTTCAAATTTCTCTTTCTCTTCTTTCATAAAGCGCCTATATCCATCTCCATCTCCAGGAAAAGTTTGTTCAATTCTACGTACCATCTCATCCTGATCTCGAGTAGGATAAAAAGACACGTCATCGAACTTCAATTCGTACATTGGATCAATCTCGATTAAATCAAGATAGTCGTGTACATTCCGTCCAGATTCTTCAAACATTTCTTCAAGAATATGCGGCATGTTAAGGAAGGTTGGCCCTCTATCAAAACGATATCCGCCTCGCTCAAATCCCGAGGTTCGACCACCGACATAGGACTGTTTCTCATAGACTGTAACCGAGTGTCCTTTACTAGCTAGAAGCATGGCAGCTGTAAGCCCCCCTGGTCCAGCCCCGATTACGATAACTCGTTTTTTTATTGACATGATTCGTTCCCCTTCCATCCGCATATGAAACTTCGCACATATGTTATACAAACATTATACATATTAGCCGGAAATAGTTCAACATTTTATGCACAAAAGCTTGTTTTTAACGTAATGCCCTATTTTTTCAGAAAGAAAACATGTTCGATGGACAGAGGCTGATTTCGTACTACGCTTAATTTTCCAAAAGAGTAATGGGACTGTTTTCGCTTATCAGTTGGAGATCCAGGATTAAAGAGGATTCTCCCTTCATACTCTTTATGAAGAGGGATGTGTGAATGCCCAAAGAGAATAATTTCCACATCTTCATTTTCGAATTGAGCTATCACTCTTTGCTCTGTTGTTTTTCCTTTACCATGCCCGTGCGTGATGCCTATGCGATGAGACTCCAGGTCGAGGACAAGTTTATCGTTAAATTGTTCAATAAAAAAAGCTTCGTCAACATTACCATAAACTCCTGTTACAGGTGCAAACGACTTTAATTCTTCATACACTTGTTTTGTTTTCCAGTCCCCTAGATGGATGATGAGATCTGCTCCACGAAGTTCCTTTCGTAAAACTGCTGGAAGTTGCTTTGCCATCCGTGGCATATGCGTATCTGAAACAATAATGACATTCATTGTTCTCATTCCCTTCGATATAACATTGTCTTAAGGAGGCTTCATCGTGCAGCACATTGTAAAATCAGGTGAAACGTTGTCTTCGATTAGTGGGGATTACCGTATTCCTGTTTCGCAAATCATTATGGCAAATTCACTAGCTAACCCAAACCTCATATACCCTGGCCAGCTAATTGAAATTCCAGGATACCCAGATCCAAACACACTACCCTTTACGATTTATGTATCGTTAACTAACCGTACACTTACGCTTCTAAAAAATGGGTCTACTGTAAAGGTATACCCCGTTGGCGTTGGCCGTATGCTTCACGATACGCCTACTGGAAAGTTTATCATTATTAATAAAGCCCCAAATCCTGGAGGCCCTTTTGGAACAATGTGGATGAGTATTTCGAAGATCCATTACGGCATTCATGGTACAAATGATCCATCCTCAATCGGAAAATACGTCTCGAAAGGCTGTATTCGCATGTATAATCAAGATGTGGAACAACTCGCCAATACGATTCCAATTGGCACTTCTGTAACAATTGGGCCTTAAACGAAAGACGCTGTCCACTATTGGACAGCGTCTTTCGTTATCTATTACTGGTAAAAGTCATACAGCAACCTGCCTGCATTCGCTATGGCTTCTCGCCCATAACGATTCTCCAATAAGCCTGCTGTTAAAAAGGCATAAACCACAGGACCATTAGAAGTAAACAGTATGCCAGCGTCATGTTCCACTCCAATCAGTTCTCCAGTTTTGTGAGCAAGAAGATTTTCTTTTATAGAAGAAATTTTGCTTGGAAACTTATCTTTAAACTGTTGCTGTAATAGAACCTCCACTCCCCATTCCATGGAAGATTGTGACAGTAAATGCTGGGTAACAAATTCACGTAATAGTAAATAGGTGTCTTTCCCACTTACCATGTTGTCTAACCCTGATTTAAGAGCATTTCGGTCCATCATCCTTCTCATAAGCTTTGAATGAAAGGCTCCTGCTGCTTTCATTGTATGATTAATGTTGTGTTCGCCAACTAAATCAATAAGCTGATTCGTTGCAGTGTTATCAGAGGATATGATCATCAACTTGAGGAGGTCAGCTAACTTCCATTGATGATCACGTGAAAGATGGTTTATCACTCCGGCTCCACCAACATAATTTACGTTATCTATTTGGACAACTTGATCTATTGACAACTGTTCAACGTCGACTTGTCTTAATGCTTCAATCAAGATAGCGATTTTGATAATACTTGCTGAGGATATTGGCTGATCAGAATGTAAAGCAATTTCGCCATCAGGGGTCGATACATAAATCGATTGATTCCCTTCAAGCCCGTGAAAACACTCTAGGATTTTTTCTTTCACCTGTCCAAACTGCATCAATTCCCCCCCCAATAACGTACGACCCCACATAATTCTTCCTCGTAAATGGTTCCTTTAAGTGGCGTTACTTCAATAAATCGACCTGTACTAGGAGAATGAATCATTTTCCCATCTCCATAATAAATGCCTACATGGTGAACCGATCCTTTCCCCTGTTCATAAGCAAAAAAGAGTAAATCACCTTTTTCCCACTCTCCTTCTTCAACGGCTTCCCCACTGTTCAATTGGTCATGTGCATCACGCGGAATTGTACAGCCAATGGACCTCGCCATATTATAGCTAAACCCAGAACAATCGTAGCCGTAAGAAGACATGCCTCCCCACAAATAAAGAAGGCCAATAAACTTTTCAGCTTCGTGAACCATCTCATCCCCTGTTCCCGCTTTCTCGTTCTTTCTCCAAAGTGTTACATCTTCCTTATCTAATCGTCCCTCCCCATGAGGGGTCCAAACAACATAATCCAACTCTTGTTCATCGAGTACAGGTAGAATCGTTTGATAACTTAATAGCATCTCGCTGTTTTCAGCCAGGTCACGTAGTTTAGCGCCATGTTTGTTTGTTGAAACACATAAGGAATTGGAATCAGGTATTCGATTCGATAGCTGAACTGTCGGAATCCATCCCGGATAGCCTCTTTCATCTTTGGAAGAAGGTTGGGAAGGTACTAAAACGTAGGACCAATTTCCTCGTTGATCAAGTAGTATAACTTCTTCCCCGTATAATACTTGTGATTGAATATGATTTTGATCACATAACTCAAGTCTTTCTGTATATGTTAAAGGCTCCAACCAGTCGCTTAGGCGGACAGGATTTGTAATAGCATTCTTGTCAATTGATCGTGCTTTCTCTGGTGTTGTCCATAAAGTTGCTACTGTTACAGCGATTGTTTTTTTAGTCAATTCCAATTGTCATCCCATCCTTTTCAATTGTGTGAATTCCTAATCCTGGAGTCTCCGTAAAAGTCATCACATTCCTCCTATAGTGAACGCCACCTTGAACGAGATCATCTCGAAACATAAGGGGCGCATCAAAATCAAATCGAGTAATGTTTCGCTGACTTGCCGCAAAATGAGCAGCAGCAGTAATGCCTACACGGGATTCAATCATACTTCCAACCATACACTCCATCCCAGCCGTCTCAGCAAGTGCGTTAATTTTAAGCGCCTGGTGAATGCCTCCAGATTTCATCAGCTTAATATTAATCAGATCACTCGCACGCATTTGAATGACTTGAAGAGCGTCTTCTGGTGAAAATATGCTTTCGTCCGCCATAATTGGTGTCAGTACAGCATCAGTTACTTTCTTCAATCCCTCTAAGTCTTTTCTATGTACCGGCTGTTCAACTAGTTCAATGTTTAGCCCTTCCTCTTCCATTTGACGAATGGCATAAATGGCTTCTTTAGGCGTCCACCCCTGATTTGCATCAAGTCGGATACAGGCATTGTTTTGAATGCGTTTTCTAATTTCTCTAATGCGATTTAGATCATTTTGGATCGTATCTTTTCCTACTTTTACTTTCAAAATGGTAAAGCCATCTTCTATGTACTGGACTGCATCATTAGCCATTTCATTAGGATCATTCACGCTTACGGTGTAGTCCGTTTGCATCGTGTTCCGATAGCCGCCTAAAAACTGATATAAAGGAAGAGAACTTTTTTTCGATACAAGGTCATAAATGGCCATATCGACCGCAGCTTTCGCACTTGTGTTTCCGATCAATGCATTGTGAAGTTGGTGGAAGATAGATTCATATTCTGTGAGGTCCATTCCGATTAGTTTCGGTTTAATCACATGCTGTATCGCTGAATGAATACTAGCCAGACTTTCCCCCGTAATCACCACCGTTGGAGGAGCTTCACCAAAACCTACTAATTGTCCTGCTGTTATTTTCACCATCACAGCTTCAGCCTCTGTTACCGTTCGAAGCGCTGTTTTAAATGGTTTCTTCAATGGAACTGATACACAAAACGTTTCAATGTTCGTGATCTTCATTCAAATTCTCCTTTTCATGAGGACGTGATCCGGTCAAATTCAACTAGCCCTACGACGTTCATCACGTTTATTCTATCAATGATGAACCTAGAACTATAGCCCTTTTACACATTTCCTTTAAAGTCTTCTTATAAAAAAGAGCCCGGTTTACTCAAACCGGGCTCCGTACTTTACTTAATATCCGCCCATTTCAATTCCATGTAACCTACAGGGTGACGAACAATTCCCGTCACATCTTCATTCTGAAGGTAAACTTGATTGTAGAAATGAATCGGGAAAATCGGCATTTCTTCGAATAGGAGTGCTTCTGCATCATGCATGTATTCGAAACGTTTCGTTTCATCCGTTTCTTGTTTCGCCTTTTCAATTAAAGAATCATACTCCTCGTTGCTCCATCCTGTACGGTTCATAGAGTGATCCGTTTGGAAACTTTCAAGAAAGTTAATCGGGTCGCCATAATCGGCAAGAAATGAGCTTCTTGAGAATTGCAAGTTTAGCTGCTTTTGTTCATCAGAGAAAACGTTCCACTCCTGATTCGCTAGTTCAACATCTATCCCCAGAACTTCTTTGTACATTTGTTGTAGCGTTTCAGCAATTTTCTTATGATCATCACTTGTGTTATACGTCAGGGTTACTGTAGGAAGTTGATCATACCCCTCTTCTTCCATCCCTTTTTCAAGTAGCTCTTTTGCTTGATCAGCGTCTGTGGTGATGAGGTCACCACCAACTTCTCTAAAATCACCGCCTGCCGCATCTTCAAATCCATATGCAACAAACCCGTAAGCTGGTTTTTCTTCATTTTTCGTAACAAACTCTACAATCTTCTGCTGATCAACAGCCAATGCAAACGCTTTTCGTATATTTTCATTCTGGAAAGGCTCCATTTCAAGGTTGAAGCGATAAAAATAAGTTCCAGACTGATCTTCCACTTGGGCTTTCCCATCACTGAAAAGTTCTTCGCTTAAGTCAGCTGGTACATCAGAAGTATGAAGCTCTCCTGTTTTATACATTTGATACTCTGTATTCGTATCGTCAACCATTGCCCAGTTTACTTGATCAAGCTTTACATTCTCAGCGTCCCAATAATTTTCATTCTTACTAAATTCAAACTCTGAATCATGTTCCCATTTTGATAGTTTGAAAGGTCCATTACTTACATACGAATCTGCTTCCGTATGCCATTCAGGATTTTCTTCGACTGTCGCTTTATGAACAGGGAAAAAGGCCGGGTTTGAAATCAAATTAGGAAAGAAAGCAACTGGACTTTTAAGTGTTACTTCAAGTGTCGTTTCATCGACTGCTTTCACCATCATATCGTCTTCTGACCCTTCTCCAGTATTAAATGCTTCTGCTCCTTCAATAAAGTAAGAGAGAAACGCGGCAGGAGATGCCGTATCAGGATTTGCTAGACGTTTCCAGGCATATTCAAAATCTTCAGCAGTAACTGGTTCTCCATTCGACCATTTTGCATCTTCACGTAGTTGAAACGTATACGTTTTGCCATCTTCAGATTTTTCCCACTCTTTAGCAGCAGCAGGCTGAGGCTGATCCTTCTCATCAAGACGTGTTAAACCTTCCATTAAGTTGTTTAACGCGTTCCAAGAGACGCTATCAAAGCCAATTGGTGGATCAAATGAAGTTGGTTCACTTCCATTATTAAGCTTAAGTACCTTCGTACCCTCTTCTTGGCTTGCATCGTCACTTCCTGAACTTGAATTTGATGAGCTATTCTCCGTTGTAGTGCAACCAACGATTCCAATAAGAAGCAACAAGGAAAGTAGCATTGTTACGATTTTCTTCAAATAAATTTCCCCCTTAAAATATAATTAACAATGAAATCTCATGAAAATGAGGTTTTACTTACGTAATTTTGGATCAAGTGCGTCCTGCAAACCATCGCCAAGAACGTTAAAAGCAAACATCGTTAACGAAATAAAGAATGCTGGGAAGAATAATCTCCACCAGTGACCTGATAAAATAACAGACAACCCATCATTCGCCATAACACCCCAACTCGCAACAGGTGCCTGTACACCTAGCCCTAGAAAGCTCAAAAAAGCTTCTGCAAAGATCGCAGTGGGTACAGTGAGCGTCATTTGAACGATAATCGGTCCCATTGTATTCGGAAGGAGGTTCTTTCGAATAACACGACCAGCACGCGCTCCAAATGTTCGAGATGCTAGTACATGCTCAGCGTTCTTCAATTGAAGAACCTGGCCTCGAACAATTCTTGCCATACCAACCCAACCGGTAACGGTTAGCGCTATAATAATTGTGAATAATCCAGGTCCCATGACTACCATTAATAAAATGACCATCAGTAAGTACGGAAGACCATATAATATTTCAATTATTCTCATCATAAAATTATCTGTTCTTCCACCTTTGTAACCAGAAAATCCACCATAAGCAACTCCGATGATGAAATCGATAATTGCCGCCATAAATCCAACGAATAATGAAATCCTTGCCCCATTCCATGTTCGGGTGAACATATCTCGTCCAAGATTATCTGTACCGAACCAATGTTCAGAAGAAGGTGGTAAATTGCCTTCTGTTAGCACCTGGTGATCATAGGAATATGGCGTTAATAACGGCCCAAATATCGCCATTAATACGAGTAAAACTAGCATCACAAGTCCAGCCATAGATAACTTGTTCCCAGAAAGCCTCATCCAGGCATCTTTCCAATAGGAAATACTAGGTTTCGCGATCGTCTCAGCATCAGAAGAGGGGTTTTGTACGGGAAGAAACAGGTCATCGGATAAATCCTGTTTCATTTCTTTTCGCTCTGGTATCATGCTATTCCCCCCTCTTATGTAGCTTAATTCTCGGATCTAATATCCCGTAAGCAATGTCTACAATAAAGAGCATCATTATGAGGAAAGCACTATAAAAGACAGTTGTTCCCATAATGACAGGATAATCACGATCATTAATGCCGTTAATAAAATATTTCCCCATTCCAGGGATGGCAAAGATTTTTTCAATAACAAAACTACCCGTCAATACACCAGCAACAAGCGTACCTAGAATCGTGATAACAGGTAGCAATGCATTCCTTAGTGCATGCTTTGTAACAATTTGAAAAGTAGTCATTCCTTTCGCACGAGCTGTCATGATGTAATCTTGATTGAGTACTTCGATCATACTTGACCTCGTTAACCGCGCGATGATCGCCATTGGGCCTGTAGCAAGCGCGATTGATGGTAGAATCATATGCATTGGTGACGCCCACGTCGCTACAGGGAAAATCTCCCACGTGACCGCTAACTGTTGAATAAGTAGTGTCGCCATAATAAAATTCGGTACAGAAATCCCTATTACGGCAAATGTCATGGCCATATAATCAATCGCCCCATTGTGACGAAGGGCCGCCATGATACCAAGTATGATGCCTGAAATAATCGCAATAAGAAGAGAAGTTACGCCAAGCTCTGCTGAGACAGGAAACCCTCTTCCAATCATTTCATTAACGGAGGTAGATGATTGTTTTATTGATGGTCCAAAGTCAAGTGTTGCAAGAGATTTAATATAAATCGCATATTGAATAAAGACAGGTTCATCTAAATGGTAATGCGCTTCAAGATTTTGCTGCACCGCTTCACTGGTGTTCCTTTCCTGGTTAAATGGTGACCCTGGAACCGCGTGCATTAAGAAGAACGTAATGGTTACGATGATCCATAAAGTAATCACCATGGCGAAGAGACGATTTACAATATATTTCGCCACAGGCATCCCTACTTTCTAGCTAAATGTTGTTCTAGATGCTAATTCTGTCATCACAAGCATGGCTTGATAGGCTTCAAGCATATTTTTCGCTTGATATTTAACGGTCGTTTCTGCTTCAATCTCGACACCAGGCATAAGGCTCGCCCACTCGGCCTGTCCATAATTGGTAAATTCGATACGAAGAACAGGCTCACGAGGAGGGACTAATGGTTCGACATTGTGTTTGTTGATAAACGCCTTCTCTGTTTGTTCACGCAAAATCCCCTCTGTTTTATGGGGAGAGAATAAAAGCGCAGAAGATCGCGAAATCGATTCTTTAACTACAGCAGTTGTAATATTTGGGATCAGCTGTTCAGCTTCAAGTGCTGCTCGATCATCACCAGCGACAAATAATACTGGAACGCCAAAATATCCTGCAACGTAAGCGTTCATCCCCAGTTCTCCAACTACTTGCTCGTTTATGTAGAAATTCCTTACATTGTGGAACATGGAATGAGACATTGCACCCGGAGTGCCTGCGCGTGCGTGATAGCCAATCATTCCCATTCCTTCATATGTACTGTCCAACCCTTGAACCATTGAATAAGGTTTCACATCTCCTGAAATGAGCCTTGCTTCAGGATGAAGCTTCTCAAAAAGCAAGTTGTTCATTTTTGAATGACTATCATTCACCGTTATCGCTGAACATCCACTCCCAAACGCCGCTTCAATCACATGATTGGCTTCCTTTGTCATGATTTCCTGCCCGCGTTCGTAGTTCCGCTTGCTCGAATCAATAAACGAGTCATCAACAAGTCCTGATATTCCTTCCATATCTACTGATAAATAAAACTTCACAAATTTTCTCCTTTCTCTCTAGATTCGTAACTTTCTGAATTATTATACCACTATTTACTTCGTTTCTCAAAATATTCTAAAGAGATTGTGAAGTTTTGTTTCATAGTTTTTGCAACTCTAACGATTAAAGGATATAAAGACGATAAAAAAATCCTACCAGCGTGAATGGTAGGATTTTGTATTAACTATTCCATTTTTTCCGAGAGCTCAGACCACCGTTCAATTTTTTCTTCTAACTCCATTGAAAGAGCCTGCTCTTCTTTATAGAGCTCGTCTACTTTGGCAAAATCACTTCCTGATTCTGCAATTTCATTCTTCACATCTTCAATGCGCTGCTCTATTTTCTCAATTGTGTCCCCAATGGTTTCCCATTCTTTCTTTTCTTTATAGGATAATTTCACTTGCTTAGGCTTTTCATTTACTATGTCTTCTTTTTGACTCGTTTGCTTTTTATCAAGTGCTTCAAGTTCTTTTTCTCTTTTTACAACGTCAAGGTAATCAGAGTAAGAGCCATAATAATGATTAATCTTTCCCGTGCCATCAAAAACAAAAAGCTGTTCTGCGATCTTATCAAGGAAATAGCGATCGTGAGAGACGGTAATAACAGCCCCAGGGAAATCAGCAAGGTAGTCTTCTAATACCGCTAACGTTTGAACATCCAAATCGTTCGTAGGTTCATCAAGAAAAAGGACATTTGGTTCTTCCATTAGAATGCGAAGCAAGTATAATCTTCTTTTCTCTCCACCGGACAATCGTGATATGTAAGTCCACTGCATATCAGGTGAAAATAAAAATCGCTCAAGCATTTGGGAAGCTGAAACGGTACCGCCTTTACGTAGGCGAACCTCTTCTCCCCCTTCTCGAATGTACTCAATAACTCTTAGAGATTCATCAAGTCCTTCATTTTGTTGGGTGTAAAAACCAGGCTTAACTGTAACCCCAATTTCAACGTGACCAGAGTCAGGTGCAATCCGACCTGCAAGCATATTGAGTAACGTTGTTTTACCAGAACCATTGGGTCCAATGATACCAATTCGGTCTTGAGGAAGGACAAGATAATTAAACCGATCAGTCAAGGTGCGACCATTAATGGTTTTTGTAAGGTCAGTTGCTTCAATCACCTTTTTGCCTAGTCGACTAGCCCCTAATGCCATATCTACGTTGCCTTCAGTCGTACGCCCAGGTACTTCTTTCATGTTTTCAATTCTTTGTTTCCTGGCTTTTTGTTTTGTTGTTCTTGCTTTAGCTCCCTTTTTTAGCCATTCGAGTTCACTCTTAAGTAATTTGTTATGCTTATCTTCTTCTTTTGCTTCACGTTCTTCTCGCAACGCTTTCTGTTCTAAAAATGTCGCATAGTTTCCATCATATTCAAATAACCGTCCTTTATCTAATTCAAATATACGATTCGTTACGCGATTAAGAAAGTACCGGTCGTGTGTGACAAGTAAAAGAGTACCCGAATAGCTCGCGAGATACTGCTCTAACCACTCCACTGTAGCATTATCAATATGGTTTGTTGGCTCATCAAGAATTAACAAATCGGCTGGGTTGATAAAAGCTTTTGCAAGCGCCACCCGCTTCTGTTGACCACCCGATAATGCATTAACCTTTGCCTCAAAATCATGGAGACCTAGCTTCGTTAAGATCGTTTTAGCTTGTGTACTAAAATCCCATGCTTGAAGACGATCCATGTCTTCTTGTGCTTGAAGTAACTTTTCTTGAGCAGATTCTTTTTCGGGATGATTCATAACGGTTTGAAGCGCCTCTTCATATTTCCGCACCGTATTAAAAAGCGGTACGTCACTATCAAAAACCGTTTCAAGAATCGTCTTCTTCTCTATAAACACAGGGTCTTGAGGTAAATATTCCACATGAAATTGATTCGCGTGATAAAGTTTGCCACGATCCATTGATTCAAGCCCTGCAAGGATTTTAAGCAATGATGATTTTCCAGTCCCGTTAACACCGATTAATCCGATTCTTTGCTTATCTTCGAGCGAAAAAGATATTTCATCGAATAATGTTTTTTCTCCATATGACTTGGTGATTGATTCAGCCTGTAACAAGCTCATGATCCTCATCCTTTTCTCTCTTTAGTCTGCTTTCTATTTTAACTGTTTTAGAGATAGAAGGGAACTAATCTACTACTATCATAAAGAAAAGAAGCTCCATTCAGAGCTTCTTTTTGTTAGGCATTCTTTTTCTGTTTTTTATTTTTCTTATGTTTCTTATTATTGTTCTGATCAGCTGCAAGCTCACTCGCAAATTCCGTCTCATGCTTTTGATTTTGCTTTGGGTTTTTCATTGCTTCACCTCCCTTGTTTCTTAAGGTAAGCAATATTTTATTTTCTATACTTGTACGGTAATTGAAATTTATTGATTCGTCCAAAAAAGGGGGGCTGAACGACCTCAGCCCTGCTCTTCTTCTTTAATGATATTTTCAATCGGTTCTCTTTGGCTAAACCCTCCGAAGTCAGAATGAAAAAAGGAAACCTCGCTTTCCCCTTCTTTCCAACAAAGCAGCACTTTTTTCCCATTGATAACAGCTGGAAAATCAATTAACCCTTCATCTACGTTTTTAATTTCGACACCGAGGGCCATAAGATTATTGATAAACGTTTGTGCCTCTAATTCCATAAACTCCATACGCGCTTCTTTCTTAAATAGAATATCCTCATCTACTTTGGTTTTATGGCGATAAAGAAGCGTTTTTTTATGTTGCTCAATTTGATCATAATGTTCATTAAACTGGGCTTTTAAACGCTTTAATCCGGCAAGCTCTCTTTTAATCATGGGTAATAAATTATTCGCTTCCTCTAAAGTAAAATATTTTTTATCCATGTTTTTCCTCCTGGTTCATCTTTACTACTTCTTATTTACCCTTCCTTCTAGTCTTTACACATCATTCGACGAAATTTTACAATTAAAAGAGTGCTTCAAACGAATACATATTTCCGATATGATAGTAAGTGAACGGGGAACGATTTATAAAGGAGGAATTTCTTTGGCTAAAGTAACAGTACCAGATCACGGATCATTTGACGTAGAAAAAGGGACAAAGCTAACTCTTGCACTTGAAGATAACGGAGTTCAGGTGCTTCATCGGTGCGGTGGCAAAGCAAAATGCACGACTTGCCGTGTTGAAGTAATGAATGGGGAGTTTGGAGATCTAACAGAAATTGAGCAGGAAGCATTCAAGAAAAAAGGTGTAGAAGAAAACCTACGTCTCTCCTGTCAAGTTCGCGTTAACGGGGATTGTGAAGTAAAACCGATGATGACTGTTGAGAGTTCTGGTCTGGATGCCGGTCCGAGACCTGCAGAATAAAGGAACCTACTTAGACGAGCTATACACAGCTCGTCTTTCTTTAAAATAATTTCGTAAGCGACTGATATTTGTGCTTGTCATTCTCGAGCTTTGTTAAACTATGATTAAGGTGTTCTTTAACCACTTCAAGAAGGCTTTCCTTATCGTTCTTCTCTATAAGCTGGATCATTTGATGATGTTCGAGCAGATCATTTTCATCATTTTCTCTAAAAACATCATACAAAATCATATATATGGTGATTTGGTTTAATATCCTCTCCATAAAATCAATCAAATAACGATTTCCACTCGCATTTGCCATTATAAGATGAAATGTTTTATTTTGCTCATGGTATACGAGCATATCCCCCGCTTCAAAAGCTTTATTCATCTCCTCTGTATGAGATTTTAACAACGCTATATGTGTTTTTACTAGTTTAGAGTATCCTTCCTTGATTGCCATTTCTTCTAAAACCTTCCTCATTTCAAAAGCCTGAATCATCTCTTCCATTGTCGGTTGAACGATAAATGCGCCTTTATTCGGAATGACATCGACAAGTCCCTCTGCTTCTAACTTCGAAATGGCACTACGAATCGGCGTTCTACTAGCATTTACTTTCGCTGCAATTGCACTTTCAAACAGCTGATTTCCGGGTGCAATTTGTCTCCTTAATATGGCATTCTTAATAAGCTGATATACTTTTTGCTCGACCGTTTCTTTTCGCATATATCAAGACCCGCCTTACCTTTCTTTTCCCTCATTTTAACATATGGATTGTTTTTTTGAACAATATTGTTGAACAATCTTGTTCGACTTTATCCGATATGATATATTATCCTACGTATTCAGGAACAGAACGGAGTGATAAAATGAATAACACCGGAAAAGAAATCACTTTAATTATTATTGGTTCGCTATTCTTTGCTCTTGGAGTAAACTTGTTTGCGATTCCGAATGAATTAGGTGAAGGTGGCGTAACCGGTATTTCCATGACGCTATATTATATTCTTGATTGGTCACCGGGAATTACGAACTTTGTAATGAACGCTGTCCTTTTAGCGATTGGATACAAAGTACTAAACAAACGAGTAACATGGTACACAATGCTTGCCATTTTCTTTAGCTCCTTATTTATCCAGCTCACTGAGGGAATGGGCGAACCTCTTGATATCATGCTAGGTACTGTCTTTGCAGGTGTGTTCATCGGGATCGGACTTGGCCTTGTTCTTCGCTCCGGTGGAACAACCGGCGGCTCTACGATTGTAGCCAGAATGCTTAACCAGCACTTTGGATGGAGCGTTAGTACATCGATGTTTGTATTCGATATTCTAGTCGTTCTCGGTTCTTCTGTCGTAATTGGAATTGAAAATACGATGTATACGGGTATTTCTATCTATATTAGTACGAAGATATTGGACTATTTAATTGATGGATTTGATACACGTAAAGCCGTTACGATTATTTCAAATAGCACCGTCGCAATCGCAGAAAAAGTAAGCGAAGAAATGGACCGTGGCGTTACAGTCATTAATGCACGCGGTCATTATTCCAATGAATCAAAAGACATTCTATACGTTGTGATTAACAAACAGGAGCTTTTTCTTCTCAAAAAAATGATTCAGCAAGTTGATGATAAGGCTTTTGTTGTCGTTCATGACGTGCGAGATGTTTTTGGAGAAGGTTTTACCTTTCCAAAAACATAGTAAATAATCCCCCGGTGACGTTCACCGGGGGATTGGTTTAGTTAGGTACGATCGTACACAACAAAATCAAAATCATGCTTATTTCGCTCATCGCTTTCATGTTTTTCTCGCGATGTTTCTTTCCAATCATCTTTAGAGAAGTTAGGGAAATAAGTATCCCCATTAAATGTTTCATGAATTTCTGTAATATAGAGTCGATCCGCATGCGGCAGAATTTGCCGATAAATTTCCGCTCCACCGATAACGAACCACTCTTTTTCCTCACGCTTTGTAAGATCGAGAAAAGCTTCAATTGAATGGAGAACAGTAACCCCTTCATATTCAAGATTTTTTCTCGTAATCAGATAGTTTTCACGTCCGGGTAATGCTTTTCCAATCGATTCGAATGTTTTTCTTCCCATCACGATCGACTTTCCAGTGGTCATTCGTTTAAAGTAAGCAAGATCAGCTGGCAGATGCCATGGAAGATCGTTGTCTTTACCAATTAGCTGCTTTTCATCCATTGCAAGAAGAAATGAAATCATACAGAAACCTCTCCTTTAATATGAGGGTGAGGATGATAATCCGTTAATTCAAAGTCCTCAAATGAGAAATCAAAGATGGATTTCACTTCTGGGTTAATTTTCATTTTAGGAAGAGCTTTCGTATCGCGCGTAAGTTGAAGCTGAACTTGCTCGATATGGTTGTTATAAATGTGAGCATCGCCTAAAGTATGAATAAACTCACCGGGCTCTAAGTCACATACTTGTGCCATCATCATAGTAAGAAGCGCATATGAAGCAATGTTAAATGGTACGCCAAGAAAAACATCAGCAGACCGCTGATAAAGCTGACAAGAAAGTTTACCATCCGCTACGTAAAATTGGAAAAGACAGTGACATGGAGGCAAAGCCATTTCATCAACTTCAGAAGGGTTCCATGCCGTTACGATCATTCTTCTGGAATCCGGATTTGTTTTAATTTGCTCAACCACTTTTGCAATTTGATCAACTGTCGATCCGTCTGCTCCTGTCCATGAGCGCCACTGGTGACCGTAAACGGGCCCAAGCTCTCCATTTTCATCGGCCCATTCATTCCAAATACGTACCCCATTATCTTGAAGATACTTCACATTCGTATCTCCTTTTAAAAACCAAAGTAGTTCATGAATGATTGATCTAAGGTGAAGTTTTTTTGTTGTTAACGCTGGAAAACCCTCCTGCAGATCAAAGCGCATTTGATGGCCAAATACACTTGTTGTTCCTGTACCAGTTCGATCAGATTTTTTTGTTCCGTTATGTAATATTTCTTCGCAAAGCTGCAAATAAGTCTTCATCGTACTCCTCCTTTAATTCTCTACAGACCATTGTAACATGAAGAAAGTGGAGAAGTAACTTCAGAATCTCTTGTAAAAACATCCAAAAGGAACCTTTTCCATAGGCATACATACTGTATATCAGAAATGTTGGAAAGGATGAATATCAAATGGGTAAAGGCGATAAATTGCCGAAACTGTTTCAAGATCCCGCTATTCAAAATTGGATGAATACGTTTGATGATTTTTTTAAAGAGCCGTTTGCCAATCTGCTGCCTGCGCAGTCGTTTCGCGTTGACCTATATGAAACGGATGCTGCTTTTATCGTAGAGGCAGAGTTACCTGGTATTTCAAAAGAACAAATTAAGGTTGAGCCGCTTGGAGATGGACTGCGCATTTCAATCGAGTCGAAAGAATATCAGGAAACACGAAACGATAAGCAAAAGTATTATAAACAAGAACGCTCCTATGCGAGTACGAGTCGCACAATCAAACTGCCTTATCACTTCTCAATGAAAAATGTGAAGGGAAAATACGAAAACGGCATTCTTGAAATTAAAATACCGAAAGCCGACCGGATCCAAAATGATTCAAATTATATTGATATCCATTAAAAAAGCGGAGGGCATATGCCCTCCGCTTTCATGTTTACATACTCCAATCAATAAAGGCGTTTCCTTCTAAGAATCGCTCACAATCCATCGCAGCCATACAGCCTGTTCCTGCTGCTGTAATCGCTTGTCGGTAAGTAAAGTCCTGAACATCGCCACATGCAAATACACCTGCAACATTCGTTCTGGTGGTTCCCGGTTCCACTTTGATGTAACCTTTATCGTCCATATTAAGTTTACCATGAAGAAAATCTGTGTTTGGACGGTGACCTATGGCAACGAAAATACCATCCGTTTTCACAATTTCTTCTTTTCCAGAATCACTATCCTTCACTTTAATACCACTAACTTTATTGTTTTCGGCCACAACCTCAATAGGTGAAGCATTGAGTTTCCAGCTAATTTTTTCGTTTGTGCGTGCGCGCTCTTGCATGATTTTTGATGCACGTAAGTCCTTTCTTCGATGAAGGATGGTTACTTCTGAAGCAAATTTTGTTAAAAAAGTGGCTTCTTCCATTGCAGAGTCTCCTCCACCAATGACGACAATCTTCTTATTACGAAAGAAAAACCCATCACACGTCGCACATGTACTTACACCTCTGCCCATATTCTCTGATTCACCTGGAATTCCAAGTAGCTTCGCTGAAGCACCAGTAGAAATAAGAACTGATTCTGCCATGATGTCGCCAAGCGTATCCGTTGTTAATTTAAAAGGACGTTCACTAAAATCAATGTCCTTCACCCAGCCGCGTTCGATCGTTGCACCGAAACGGAGCGCCTGCTTCTTCATATTTTCCATCAATTCAGGACCAAGAACACCATCTGGAAACCCGGGGAAATTTTCTACATCAGTTGTTAACGTAAGCTGACCACCAGGTTCCGGCCCTTCAATGACAAGCGGATCCATATTTGCTCTCGCAAGGTAAATTGCTGCTGTTAAACCGGCTGGTCCTGTTCCTACAATAACTGCTTTATGCATAATGACCCTCCTCTATCGACTTCATTATGTTATTTTTCCTAATTATAAAGAAATAAACCCTTCTCTTACAAATTATATGAGTCATAGTCTATATGTTTCTTCGTTCATGCAAATGGTTGTCCATTTTCCTCCCTTCTTGGTAGAATGGAAACAGTTATGAATTTGTTAGGAAAACTTGAGGTGAATAGAAATGAATCCAATTGTAGAATTTTGCATGAGCAATCTTTCAAGCGGTTCACATAAAGCAATGGAAACACTTGAAAAAGATACGGACCTAGACGTCCTTGAATATTCCTGTCTTGGCCATTGCACGCTATGTAGCCAGGAAATGTACTGCCTTGTAAACGGCGAACGTGTGACAGGTGAAACGCCAGATGAACTTGTTAATAACGTCTACCAGTTCATCGAAGAAAACCCGATGTTTTAAGGAGAATCGGATATACTAAGTGATGAATCCACATAGAGGAGGCACTTGTATGAAAAACCGTAATGCTTATGATCCTAAAAACGGGGTCCAGGGCGAAAAAGAGGGCGAAGACGCTCTTCTTATGAATAAAAAAAGAGGCCCGCAAAATGCGCGCCCTAAAAAGAAGTAAAAGCCGCATGCTGCGGCTTTTTCTTATGCGATTCGAAACCGAAATGTGAACCAAAAATCATCATTCAACAAATCCCCTGTTGCAATGATATGCTGTTCGCCTTCTTCGTCTAGTGTAATCCAACTATTGTGTTCATCCCTGTAAACCGGATAAAAATTTCCCTCTTTAAATAACTTCCGCTGAAACGGGTTTTCTGAACCGACAAGCGGTTCTTCTTCAAAAACATCTCTAATGCATTGTACAAGTTCCATCTAGGCTGTAATCCTCCCTTACTACTCTCCAACCAAAAACACCCCGCGCACCTCTCTTAAGAGAGCCACTTAGGCGGAGTGTTTTTATCCCAATAAATTTTACCTACTTCATAATGCTCTTCAAAATTATCATCTGCTGAATGATAGTGAAAGTTAAACCAGTAGCCATCCTGAGGTGGGTGATCTCTTCGAACGTGAAAGCGCAAAAGATCTTCTCCACTCTGTTCGCTGTATACATGAAGAATGCGCTCTCCATATCCGCCAGACGGTGATTCCGTTAAACGAAGTGTCCTAAGTTCTTCAATATCGAGATCTACAACGGATGCTACAATGGCTTCTGTCATTTTGGGAACGATTGACTCCGAATATTCACTTCCAACACGAGTTGAAATCGCTTCTCCAAACTTTGATAATCCCTGTTCTTCTGACTGACTACTTGCATAAGTGACAAAATGCGCAAGTAATTCAGTAGAAGGAACTTGGGCTGCAATTGTCGGCCAATCTGTAGCCTCTTCTTCCGTAGGTTCCGATAACCCTACAGGCTCGTCCAATGAATCGAGAAGAAGATGGCCTTCCTCCTGATACGTCTCTGACGGCTCGTTTTTTTCATCTGCCAGGTATCCAGTAGGAATAACCGTTCCTAACGTCATAACAGCGACAAATGCTACAAATAACTTTCTCATCCATAGAGGAAATTTCATTATGTGCACCTGACTTTCGAAGATCAATAGTTAGTCTTATTTTCGCATGATCTAATAAAAAAAGCCAGATATTTACGTTATTTTTCACAATGAGGTCATGAAAAAGAGCGCCTCATGTAAGCGCTCCACGATTTAGCATTGAAACATGTCAATTCTTCTTAAGCTAATTCCTGTATAAACCCACCTTCTACCAGTCCAACGAAACCCGGATACAGACGTACGCCCTACAAATACCGGCCAAAACCAGAACGAATTGCCACCCCTCATCCAAATATACGTAAATCGATACATACATCTTCTAATCGATCCAGGATCAACAGCAAATGTTCCTGCTTGTGCAGATGACATTGGTCTTGGAGGCGGTGATGCAGGTGGGCTCGATGTTGGTGCTACTGGCTGCTGGCGATAAGCATCAGTATTGTCATAGTGGTAAGCAATATGCTCATGTTCTTCATAATACATTCGGTCCATCCCCTCTCTCTTATACAGCAATGTATGCGCTATCCAAGTGAGATGTACCGAAATGAAAACAACAAAAAAAGCATCTCTCCTGAGTATGCTTGAGAAAAATCATTTTATTAAAGTATGCTGGTGACCCGTACGGGATTCGAACCCGTGTTACCGCCGTGAAAGGGCGGTGTCTTAACCGCTTGACCAACGGGCCAACAAAATGGAGCGGGTGATGGGGATCGAACCCACGACATCAGCTTGGAAGGCTGAGGTTTTACCACTAAACTACACCCGCAAAGATGGAGGAGGAAGAGGGATTCGAACCCCCGCGGGCGACTAAGCCCCTGTCGGTTTTCAAGACCGATCCCTTCAGCCAGACTTGGGTATTCCTCCGATATATAATTGGTGGAGCCTAGCGGGATCGAACCGCTGACCTCCTGCGTGCAAGGCAGGCGCTCTCCCAGCTGAGCTAAGGCCCCGAAATATGGTGCGCCCGAGAGAAGTCGAATCCCTAACCTTCTGATCCGTAGTCAGACGCTCTATCCAATTGAGCTACGGGCGCAAAAAAATATATGGTGCGGGTGAAGGGACTTGAACCCCCACGTCGTAAGACACTAGATCCTAAGTCTAGCGCGTCTGCCAATTCCGCCACACCCGCATGTGTGGTGCCGGCCAGAGGACTTGAACCCCCAACCTACTGATTACAAGTCAGTTGCTCTACCAATTGAGCTAGGCCGGCATGACTTTATTAGTGATAACACACTTAAAAGAAATGGTGGAGGATGACGGGCTCGAACCGCCGACCCTCTGCTTGTAAGGCAGATGCTCTCCCAGCTGAGCTAATCCTCCATTAAACAGCGACTTCATAATCATACTATATATACCTTTACTTCGTCAACACTTAATTTTATATGTTTTTTCAAGGACAAGACTTATCTTATCATCGCTTTATAAAAAACACAACCCTTTTCCATAAAAAAAGCGAGGAATTTCTCCCTCACTTATACTGGAGTTTGAATGAGTGGTTTTTTCTTCTTATTTTGCCGGAGTACTGGTCTTTTTTTAGTCACCATTTCAGAATCATATTTTCGGTATTCCTTCATATCAAGTGATTCCCTCAAAAGCTGATCTTCGAGATAGTGACGCTTTCTTTTCAAAAAAACCCCTCCTCATAAGTATTAGCTTTCAATACCCCTGTATGCTCGTTTTGAAACTAGAACCTATTACTTTATTTTTGATCGAAAAGTTACAGGTAACACATAATTTATTCAGCACCTGAAACTTTATTCCTCATTCAGGATAAATTGGTACGTGTTTTCCTGTTCCTTTCCTGATCGCTCGGTAAAAGTTACTTGACCATCTCGTGTAACGGTGATGATTGTTTGCGCCCTTGTACCGTAATTCTCAGATGAAATAAATATCGGTGAAAGCATTCTCTCCCATTCGATTGGCACCCCTGTTTCAGGTAATAAATGATCCGGCGCTGGATCAGCATGCGAGAGCATTTCAAAAAGCCGTTCCTGATCAAGTTCGTCTTCTTCTCGAATATAGTGGATGAGCTCTTCCTTGAGCAGCTCTACTTTCGGCCAGTTCGTATTCAATAAATGATTACTAACCGCATGAATGCCACTTTCCATTCTGGAAATTTGGTTCTGTTTATTTGAATAATAATAAAGGGTGTTAAAATCTCCCGCAAGTAAATTAAATCCATTGTACTGCTCTTTCTTTTGTTGAACGTTTTTTAAATATGCCTCTGCTGTTTGATTCTGTCGCAAGTAATCAGCAGTTAAATCGCCTCTTGAATGCTTTTTAGGTTCTTCACCAGGAGCTCGATAATTTGTAAGCGCCGCAATTTTCCCTTTTGTTGTAACACCAAGCCATGTTCCCATTGCTTTCAAATCACGACCACCCAGTAATCCAGGCACATCTTCCCAATAATGCGCAGGCATTGTTGGGCGGTCGTAAAACTCGTCTCGATTAGCGATTAAAATAAAAGGGTATTTTTTATGAGCATTTATTGCTACTGCAATTAAACACACTTCTATGTACCTCCTCATCCTGGTTAAGTGTAAAAAAAACGCAGCGGTATCCGCTGCGTTACATTTGCGCCATGTGAACTTCTTCCTCACAAGTTGATGAACAATATTGGTGATGATCTTCTTTGCAAGAATCACAAACGATATGAAGCTTGTCACACGTAACATTGGCACAATTAATGTACGTATCTGCCGGTTCCTCGCAATGATAGCATTTCCCTACCACCGTATCTTCATCAGTACGGTTCACAGGTACAGCAAGGCGATCATCAAATACAAAGCACTTACCGTCGAAATATTTACCTTGTACTTCTGGGTCTTTACCGTACGTGACAATCCCACCATGAAGCTGAGAAACATCAGAGAACCCTTTCTTTAATAAATATCCTGAAAATTTCTCACAGCGAATCCCGCCCGTGCAATACGTTAATACTTTTTTGTCCTTTTGGTCGGCAAGATTCTGCTCGATCCAGTCTGGAAGATCACGAAATGCTTTAATGTCAGGACGAATGGCATTACGGAAATGGCCAATATCATACTCATAGTCATTTCTAGCGTCAATAACAATCACATCATCATCTTCTAGTGCTTCCATAAACTCCTTGGGCTCAAGGTAGTTTCCGGTGATTTCTTTCGGATTAACATCTTCCTCAAGTCTTAATGAAACAATCTCTTCACGTGGTCGGACGTGCATCTTTTTAAACGTATGACCGTGTGCTTCATCAATTTTAAACACCATATCGTGAAAACGTTCGTCAGCTTTTAGTTCTTCCATATACCGCTCTGTATCCTGAACGGTTCCTGAAACGGTTCCATTAATTCCTTCTGTACCGACAAGCACTCTTCCTTTTAAATTCAAAGATTGACAGAACTTAAGATGCTTTCGAGCAAAATAAGCTGGATCTTCAATTTCTACATACTGATAATATAACAGCACTTGATATGCTGAAGCTTCTGATTGCAAATCAAAAACCACCCTTTACGTCTTCTTCACTTAGTACTTCTTATTGCAAGCCTAAATCAATACTATATCTTACCCGATTTAAATAGTGATGTAAAGAAGACTATCTTGTCGGAAAATACTCTTCTTTAAGTTTTTCAATTTCAATGAGAGAGGCCTCTGCCCATCTTCCGCCTTCATGCTTTAACTCAGCTTCTTGTGTACCAAGGGCTTCTTGCAACGATTCGTTGTAATTCGGAACGTCCCCTTCATAATGGTTAATAGCTGATAACGGCACAAGAGCCTTCTCAAATTGTGCCAGGGCTTTACGTTGATGGAAAAGCGGAACATCTAGCTGTTTTGGATTATGAAGATCCCCCTGTGTTGGGTGCTTCATCACCGCAAGCACTTTGACAACAGCTTTTGGATCCTTTAGGTCTACAACCTCTCCAATATACCTACCTGTCTTATATCCTGCTGTGACTATTTCACCTGGTTGAAACGTTTTTTTCTGTGTCATTTTCGCTTCACTCCTTCATCAAACTGTGGGTACAAGTCGATGATATCATAAAATCCTCCTTCATCAGGAGGATTTTATCTTGTGAAAACATGTTTGCCAATTTCTTTAATTATGTGTCTTGTCCGAATCCAATCGTCAGTTGCAATATCAGGATTATAATAAAACAAAGCGCCTGAACTTGGATCTTGTCCACTAAGTGCCGCATAAACTGCTTTGTAGGACTCTGGTCCTGGACGCTGATCATATTGACCATCTGATACGGCCGTATATGCGCCGCTTTCAAAGATTACTTCTTTTAGGCTATTTGGAAATTTTGAAGAAAGAACACGATTGATGGTTACAGCAGCTACCGCTACTTTTCCTTCAAACGTTTCGCCTCTCGCTTCTCCATTAACTAATTTGGCTAGCATTTCAATTTCTTCTATTGAATAGTTGGTAACGGAAAATTGATCCTTCGTTACTTTCTTAACATCATTCATATTTTTAACAGGAAGATTAAGCAATAGTGCCACATCCTGCTTCGTTTCCGGTTCAGGCGTTTCACTAGAAGGAATTGCAGTTTGCTCTTCTTCGATCATCAGAGGTGCCTTCATCATAGTAACCGCCACTACTTGATGAGACTGAGCAGAAAACATCGTAAAAAAGAGACTTGTCATTAAAATCGTCAGAACCGACTTTTTCATACACCTCATCCTTTCAGTAGCTTTTAACACGTCATAAAGGATAGAGGAAGAACAGCATACTTACAATAGGGAGTCATAGGGATGAGATCCACATATAAGAACAAAAAGAAACTCCTTCCAATTACGGAAGGAGTAAACTCTCATCTTAAAATTGCTTCATCGCAAGAACTTGTAGCGTTAATTCATCACTAGGAGGATTATGCAGTCCCGCTCGAACATCTCTGTACAAGCGTTCCAACTGATTCTTTTTCATTAAGCTCCGTCCCCCAACAATGCGCATAGAAAGGTCGACAGCTTCCATCGCAGCTTTCACTGCCTGAGTTTTTGCAGCAAAAAGCTGTCCCTGCATGTTCATTCGCTCTTCTGGATACTGATCCCACTGCTCTGCGACAGAATAAAGAAAGTGACGAGCACTTAAGAGCGCAAGGGAAATGCGACCAAACTTATCTTGGATATGGGGAACATCTTTTAATGGAATATCTAGACTGTTCGGTTGATAAGAAGTAACAAATTTCACCGCCTCTTCTCGTGCAGATTCAGCAATCCCAAGATACACAGCCGGGATATGAAGTAACCAAGCAGGAGGCAGGGATGCCGTTTTGCGTTCCTTATCATAAATTTCAAGGAGAGCTTCAGACGGAACGAAGACGTCTTTTAAGACGAGATCATCACTTCTCGTTCCTCTCATCCCCAAAACCTCCCATGTTTGTTCAAGGGATACACCTTTTTGATTCATTGATACTAAAAAGTCAGCAGGCACACCATTTAACGTAGATTTTACAATCACAGAGTCAAGGTGTGGACTTAATGTTGTGAATGTTTTTCGGCCAGTAAGCTGATAGCCCCCCTCAACTTCTGTAGCGATAGTTGCAGGGAGTCCTCCTCTCGTTGGATCACCAGTCTCCTCTTCTGTTTGAGCTCTATTCACAAGCGCCCCTTTCAAGACGTCCTTACAAAGTTCCGCATACGTATGATCATTCCAAGGTCGACGATCTTGAAGATCTTTTAGAACACCAAAGTGCCAACCAATCGATAATGCACCTGCTCCTTCACCTTTCCCAAGCTCCTCTTGAATAAGGACTAGTTCGTATAGGGAAAGTCCTTTCCCACCAAATTCTTCGGGAATGGGCAGTGAAGTAAAGCCTGAATCCTTCATACTTGCTATAATGGACTCAGGAATGCGCGCTTCCTCGTCAATTTGCGCAGCGCTCTCTTTAAGCTCAGCGCTATGCTTACTAGCTAGATGAAGAAGTTCTTTCTGACGATCATTTCGAACAAATTTCTCAATCATTTCATGCACCCTCTTTCAACAAGTTATCAATCCTTTATTTTAGAAGACGAAAGATCAAGAAGTTCATCAATCCGTTCTTGTTCAAATCCAATAATGACTTCACCATCAATGACGATCGTTGGCGTGGACATTGATCCGTGCTCGTTGATGAGCTCATTCCGCGCTACCTGGTTTTCTTTTATATTTAACAGTTCATATTTGACACCGTGCATTTGAAAATAATTTTTCACAAACTCGCACGGTGGACATGCCGGTTGGGTGTAGAGCTTTACGTTTTTCATCTTTCATCACGTCCTAACGTTAAAATAAATCCGTTTAAAACATATCACCCCTCTCATCATCTTTCAACTATTTTACATCCGATACGTTTGTACTTATTTCGCAAAGGGAAAGGTTTTGCTGAAGGTGTTTTGAAACTTTTCACGAAATCTATTCGTATAGAATGGTAGGAAGTATATCCAAACGATTTCATTCTATTGAAGGAGTGTCATATATGAGTAATCAGCCTGAAAAAGTTAACTCTCAACGTGAAAAAGCAGAGGAAATTATTCAAAGCTTTTATCATGAAGATGATGCAGATAAAATACTTCAATCCTTATCTGGGCTAGGTGAAGATGCCCAGCGTGATGCTGGAGAGTCATTAGAAGCATTAAAGCGACCGGTTAAAGGAATGATCGATCAACCGAATAACGATTTACCTGATAATCTCCACAAACTTAGAGAGCACGTTTCAGAGCTTGAGCCCTCTTACTTAAAGAAAAATAAATTTAACAAACTGCTAAATCGCGTTATGGGTCGCAATGAAGTTGAGCAATATGCGAAGAAATATAAAACGGTAGAATCTCAGGTTGAAGTCATTGTTGAGTCTCTTCTAACCGGTAAAGATAAGCTACAAGAAGATAATGTGATGTTAAAAGAACTTAAAGATGTGGCTAGAGATCGAATTTTTGGCTTAGAAGATCAAATGGAGCTGGGTCAAACGCTCATGACAATGCTTGATGAAGAAGCGGCTAAGACCGAATGGAAAGACAATCCTCTTCCAATCCAAAAGGCGCAACAAAAAGTCGTTAGTCGAGTAAAGAATATGTCACAGGCTGTCATGGTTCTTCGTCAGTCTATGGCTTCCGTCGATTTGATTATGGAAAATAATGAAAAGTTAGAGGAAGCTATCTTCAATGCCGTTACGATGACGAAGAACATCATCACGGTTACAGCTTCGATCCAGTTAGCACTCGGCAACCAGCAGAAGGTAATTTCCGCTGTTCAAAACGTTAACGAAGCAACAGAGTCAATGCTTCTTCGAAATGCTGAAATGCTAAAGCAAAATACGGAGGAAACGGTCAAAACACTTGAAAAACCGGCCATTGCGATTGAATCCTTCCGAAAAGCCTATCAAGATGTATTTGAAGCCATTGAGATTACAGAGAAATCAAATGTTCGCATTATTGATAGCGGTAAAAAGTTCATACTAGAAATGGATCAGTTAAACAAAGAAATGAAAACCAAATTGGATAGCACAACGTCGAGGCAAAAGCAGCTATCTGATGCAGCCGATCGACTTTAATGACAGGAGGGAATCCCATGGGGCTTTTCGATTCTTCTGAACCCCAGTGGCTTGAAAAGCTGTTACCACCGCAATTCAAGACGGTGGAAGCATCACTACTTCAGGATACGAGTACAACAAACTTCCTTTCATATGCGGAACAGTTGTTAGATGAATTTATTGATAAGCTCGATCCTTTAGAAAATAAGCCACAAAAATGGAAGCGTACAGAACGAGGATTTACTGTTTATTTAAAAATACGACGAAACCTTATTTTATTTTCTGGATATGACAGCCAAAAAGACCGTTCGTCTACACCAAAAAAGTTTTACATTCAATGGGAACGACAAATGATTGCAAAACGAGATTCAGGTAAATGCAAGCAGGGTACCATTTTAATTAATGATCGAGGAAAAATTATTAAACGAAGTATTAAACGCTCTCCTTTTTTTAAAGGGATTTTTCAGCGCATGAAATTATTAGATCACGCCTTATTAGGTACAAATGCAACGCAAGAACAAGGAGCAATTGATCCGGTTTTAAAAGAACAGTTAAATCATTTAGAGCAAGTGGCTACACATGCTTATATTAGTGGCGTTATTCACTCTAGAGCGACAAGGCTCATTCACCTTTTCCGTCAAATCTTACCCGAACTTGAACCGCTTGACCTTGAGGAACGCCATGTTGTAAAGCGGATGCTTTCAACTGAGCTACCAAACATACTGACAGGCTTTACTGCTCTATCTGCAGAAAATCGCGAGTTGCGGCACCGTGACCTATTTCAAGCTCTTTGCCAAATGGAGTTAACGCTTCATCAATACCTCGAAAAAATAGAAGACCATCGTCTTTCAAAAGTAGATCATCTTCTTAAAGTAAATAAAATCAGATATGACAAATAAAAAGCTAGCTGTCTGAAGACAGCTAGCTTTTTTGATTAAACCTCTTGTTCAATATGCTCTTGCATTAATTTTTGTAGGCGTTCATTGACTTCTTCTTGCGTTAAGCCATGTTCAGCTACGTAACGGTTGCGAGGTGATGTTCTACACTCATGTGAACATCCACGCAAGTATTTATGTTCGTTCTCCTCTGATGTAATAATTTGTTTATTACATTCAGGGCTTGCACAATTAACATAGCGTTCACACGGTTCACCGGTGAAGTAATCTTTACCAACAACAACATGATCTTTTTGGTTAATCGGAACAGTAATTCGGCCATCAAACACATAACACTGTCCATCCCAAAGTTCCCCTTTGGTGTCTTCATCCTGACCATATGTCACGATACCACCATCAAGCTGATTAACATCCTCAAATCCTTGATTAACCATCCAGCCTGTGAACTTTTCACAGCGTATTCCGCCCGTACAATACGTAAGAATCTTCTTATCCTTTTGATCGGCAAGATTTTCTTGTACCCACTCCGGCAAATCGCGGAAATTCTTAATATCGGGACGAATCGCACCGCGGAAATGACCGACATCATACTCGTAATCATTCCGAGTATCAAGAATAATGACATCATCTTGCTGCATCGCTTCACGCCACTCAGCAGGCTTTAAGTGCTTACCACCGACCTGGTTTGGATCATGGTTTTCGTCAAGACGAAGCGTAACTAGCTCTGGTCTTAGACGGACGTGCATCTTTTTGAATGGATGCTCAGGAGCTTCGTCAATCTTGAAGAACAAGTCAGCAAAACGCTCATCCGCATGCATCATATTCATATATTGCTGCGTTTCTTCAAATGTTCCAGAAAGCGTTCCGTTAATGCCTTCTTCTGCAATAAGGATTCTTCCTTTTAGATTATGCTCTTTACAAAAAGCAAGGTGTTCTTCAACATATTCTTCCGGTTGATCAATTTGTACATATTTATAAAACAATAATACACGATAGTCTTTATTCATGCTTCTATCTCCTTTATTTCACTGTTTCCATTTTGCCCGTTACTGTTCCGTTCCAAAACCTTATTATAATGATTTTCGCAAGAAATGCAAAGGGTCAGATTCATTATAGGATCTAAATGGTTAGGACAGGCATGTTTTGTCAGCTTATCAAAACAAATGAACGATTTCAGTGAAAAACATCACACTTTTTTTATAGATGGTTCCACGACAACATCAACATTTCCTTTAATCGCTCTTGTAATCATACAGCCTTCCTCTGCTCGATGGGCAATGTCATGAATTCGTGCAGCCAGTGCCTCATTAGGATCATTTGATAGGTATATGACTGGATAATGATGAATAGATGCAACGTGAAGCCTTCCTTTATCACTTACGGTCAATTTAGATGAGATTTTAATATCTTCAAAAGGAATTTCATTTCTTTCTAAATACAAGCCAATCGTCATAAAATAACAGGCAGCTGACGAACTTAAGAGCAATTCATCCGGATTCGTTCCTTTTCCACTTCCTCCCATTGAAGATGGGATCGAGACGTCTGTCGTAAGGTTTTCCGTTTTAACAATCCCTTCACCAGAGAGGCCACCCTTCCAGCTTCCTTGCAGTTCAAATACGTGATCCATTTTATCGACCTCCTATTAACTCGAGCAAAACTCCACTCATATGAGTGGAGTTTTGTCATTAACAATATTGTTCAAAAGCTCCTGTCAAGTTTGCTACGATTTCTTCCACATCATGATCTTCAATTTCTTCTCTTGGAATAAAGTGAAGTACCTGACCATCTTTTAAAAGGGCGATGGAAGGTGATGATGGTTCATAACCTTCTAGATATTCACGCATTTTTCCAGTTGCTTCACGATCCTGTCCTGCAAAAACGGTCACAAGATGTTCTGGTTTCTTTTCATACTCAATCGCTTCACGAGCGGCAGGGCGAGCGAGACCAGCTGCACAACCACACACGGAGTTGATAAAGACAAGTGAGGTTCCCTTTTTCTCCGTAATAAAGCTTGCTACTTCATCCGGTGTTGTAAGCTCTTCAAAACCAGCTGATGTTAATTCATCACGCATTGGCTGTGCCATCTGGCGCATATATTCTTCGTATGGATTCATATCCTATACCTCCTGTGAATTTAATTTGACTTTCTTGCTTGCGTCATTTGATGCCAGACAGATCCTTTTGCTTCTTCTCCACCTTTTATCCTCTCTAACGCCATACCAGCCTGCATCTTTACTTCAAACTCCGGATCATTTGCCGCTTGTTCAAGTGCCGGAATTGCTGTTTCATCTCCCACTTCATATAAGAACATTGCCGCTCTCCATCGAACAAGCTTGTTACGATCTTGTAGCGATTCAATCATTTCGGGAATGGCTTCAACATAACCTAGATCAGACAAACAATCTCCAGCTGTTCGTCTTACTGTAACAGACTTATCTTTCAATGCTTGATAAAGAAGCGGAAGCACTTCCTTCGATTCAATCATACCGAGGAAAACGACTGATAAGCGTCGTACAGAAGCTTTTTCATCCTGCAATGCCTTTTCTAGCACTGGTAAATCAGTAAGTTCTGGATCCATACGGTCAAGTGCGGCGTATCTGACCTTCCAGTCAGCATCATCAAGCATCGCAAGGGTGACCACTTTTTTCTCTTGCTTAATTGATTCACTTTGATCTGAAAATGCTGCTTTTACAAGTGCTTCAAGACGCTCTTCACTGTAAGTAGCCGCAATTTCTTCTGTAACCTCTTGTCCGATTTCTTCAGGTGAACCGTACCTTGGATTTTGTTCCTTCCACTGTCGCTCCATCACCATATTTTCTGAAGCTGCTGAGGCTTTCATTGCTGCTTGCATAAAGCGCTCAGGTAATCCAAAGCGCTGTTCAGATTCCCCTTCTTCTAGCTTCACTTGCATTGGGATGCCACGAAACATTTGGATTGATACTTTTATTTCACCGAAATCTTCAGAAGCCTGCTCTAATGCTTTGTATTCTTCAACAACTTCACCGAACGCCTCTCTTGCACCTGGGAGAATATCTTCCCAGGCGTATTTCGCATTTCGTTCTAGAGCAATAAAATCCATCACATGATAAAGGCCCTTTACGCCTGGAACGGCCATTAATTTCTGAATATACGCTGGAGCATTTGTGAGATCAGTCTCAAGTTTATACTGCCTTGTGGCTCCAGCTGGTAACTCTTCACTTAAATTAATTTTCATCGAATTTGGACTTGGAGTCGGTTCGATTGAAATAATCTTCACGCAATCGCCCCCTTCTAATCGTGATTTTATCATATGTGAAAGCACTGTACCATTACATTGAATCAAGGATCTAATTTCACAACTGTAGCGTTTTCTTTATATTCATTATAGAATGATAGCACTTCTTCGACGTACTCATCGCTTTGGTTGTAAGCAAACAGCGCGCTTTCCAGTCTTCCCTCACTAGCTCCATTGGCTGAAAGGTAGCTTGCTGCTGTATAAGCAGCATCTTTAAGATTATAAGGATCCGCTTTTCCATCACCGTTTCCATCTTTTCCATATCCACCGTGTTTTTGAATAAGCTCTAAATCCGTAATATCCACTAAATCATCCTTATCAAGTTCACCAAGACGGCTGCCGCCATAACTCCAACCGATCCAGGTTAAAGGCATAAATTGATAATGGCCGATTGCTCCTTTTGGACTTTCTAATGTCGACATCGTGGAGAACTTTGTTTCAACACGATGAACAGCCGCGAGAAGCTCCCATTGCACATCATATTCATCTCCTGCTTCACGGTAGAGATCAATATACTCCTCTGGTACCTCGGATTTTTTTAATGGCTGAGAAAAAGAATCCGGTGACTGCTTTAAAATCAAGCCAATCACAGCACTAATGATAATCGTTACGATAATTAAGCTTCCCGTTCGTTTCACATTCGTTCTTCCTTCCTACCGTCTATCCTGTGGATTTGAAAATTCTTCACTAGGAAGATGAATCCACTTACTTAAATATCCATGATCATAAAGAGCTTTGATCAATATGAGTAAAATCGGTGAAATTATAACTCCTGAAATCCCAAATAATGAGAGTGAAATAATCATAAAAGATAAAATTGTAAAAGCTGACACACCAAGAGAATCACCCGTGATTTTCGGCTCCATAATCTGTCTCACAAGCATGACAACCCCAAGCAAAATTAATAGCGAAACTGCAAGAGATGTTTGGCCTACCGCAAAGAGATAAATAGCCCACGGTATAAAAATGGCCGAAACACCGAGAAGCGGTAATAAATCAAAAAACGCTGATAATAGAGCAAGAGTAAACGCATTATCTACTCGCAAGATCCATAATCCACAGAGAACGAGAACAAACGTAATCGTTATGAGCTTTAACTGCGCCTTTAAGTACGCTCCAATCCCGCTTAATACATTCTCCTTTAAGAAGTAGTACGCGGTCTTAAACGTATTCGGCGTGCGTTTTACTGCAATTCGCTTCCACATTTCAATTTCGATACTTAAAAAATAAGCAAGTACGATTCCGACAATAAAATTAATGACAAGTGTTGGGATTGAAGTGACGAAGGCAAACACACTATTTAAGAATGCAGTAAGCATAAGGGAAGCCTTTTCTACAAGAGTTAATGAAAAGTCCTGGGCCTTTTCAAGTACATCAGGTGGGAGAGCATTTATCTGAAGCTGCCCCCATTCAATATAATTCATAATCTGATCCTGAAACTTCGCAACATATCCAGGAATTAAGCCGATTAGATTTTGTAACTGAAGAACAAAAATAGCTCCCGCTAGAAAAACCACACTTAAAACAACAAGAACAAACAAAAGCGTTGAGATGGTCGTTGCGGCTGTCTTCCCAATTCCTTTTCGATGTAGAAAACGTGCGAAAGGTTCAATGATTAAAAAAATAACATATCCTACGATAATGGGTGCTGCAATATCAAATAAAAAACTAGATACTAACATTATTAGAAATACGGTTAATACGATAAGTCCAATATCAAAAGCTGTACGTGCATAGCGTTGATAAAACGTTAACATTCCGTCACCCCAATTTTGTAATCTGTCGTAAGCATATCGGTTTTTAGTCTAAATTTCCATAAGAAAAAGAAGGGAGCGCCCTTCTTTTTCTTAGTAGTTTGAGAAGTTATGAAGCTTTTGACCATAAGCGTCACTCACTTGAATTTAGTCAGGTCTCACCACTTATACTTTTAGAGCTGTAACAGGTTCCTTTGCAGGACGTCCAAAATAGTAGCCCTGACCAAGTGGGATTCCTATTTCCTTACAAAAATCAACTTCTTCTTTTCGTTCAATCCCTTCAGCGAGCAATGTAATGCCTTCCTCTTTTGACAACGATACCATTTCAATTAAATACTTCTGTTTAACAGGGTCCTGGTCACTGTGGGAAATCAAACTTCGATCAATCTTTGCATAATCCGGTTTTAATTCTAATAATATTTCTCTTGTTGCAAAACCTGATCCCACATCATCGAGCGCCATTTTCATACCCTCTTGTTGATAGGTTTTAAA
Organism: Bacillus sp. Cs-700; assembly: GCF_011082085.1. Lineage (NCBI taxonomy): Bacteria > Bacillati > Bacillota > Bacilli > Caryophanales > Bacillaceae > Bacillus > Bacillus sp. Cs-700. The sequence goes on along the minus strand of NZ_CP041063.1, from coordinate 411,941 downwards.
AATCTTCTTCAAATGAGCAATCTCATTAATTTTCTCCGTTTCCACTACTTCAAACACAAGGTCATTCGGATCAATTTTGAAAGCATTCACTGCTTGAAACGTCGTTCGAAGGCAGTGAGCAGGATCATAAATTGAAGATGGTAAGAAGTTAATAAATCGCTTCGTCCCATTTTCGAGATGAGAGGCGCTTACTTTAAGTGAAGCAATTCTTGCAGCACTATCAAGAAAAGACTGCAAACCAGATTGTCTTGCCATTTCAAATAATTCGTTCGGATAAAAAAGATAGTCTTCACTCGTAGGCCGCATTAAAAACTCATAACCTGTAACACTCTGATCAGCAAGCGTGATGATCGGCTGCATATGGCTTGTAAAGAGTGATTGTTTCATTATTTCTATGTAATCAGGGTGCTGGACTCTTGAATAAAATTGCGAGAATGAGAGTGGTTGACTTTTTTCCCTTTCATTCTCTGAGTATGTTGAGCAAAAAAACATGTCAACTGCTGCCTGATTAAAATTCGAAGCGATCAGGCGACAAACATCCGCTAAAGCTTCTTGACCAACAAAAGGAATGACTAGCGAAGGCTCTAGCTGCTTTCGATCCATGAGGTCATGTAAACTTTGATTAAGCTGAGGAACGGTAGTAAAAATTTCTATATAACCAGCAGAATGAATGTTTGGTATAGTTTGGCACTTTGTACATGATATCATCAGTCATTTTCTCCTATCTTAAATTTGTAGCATTCTTAACGAAAAAAGCAGAGAGTTTCCCCTCTGCTTTTCTTATCGGTAAAGTTTGAAATTATTTTAATAGGTTTTGATACAAATTTAAGTATTTTACTGATGAAGCTTCCCACGAATAGTTAAGACGCATCGCTCTTACAACTAGTTTTTTCCATGTGATGTCATCATGATGATAGAGATCAAGAGCAAGACGAATTGTATCTAACATTTCGTGCGCATTATAGTTCGCAAAACTAAACCCATGCCCCTCCCCTGTAAACTTGTTATAAGGTTGGACAGTATCTTTTAAGCCGCCCGTTTCTCGTACAATGGGAAGACTACCATATCGTAGCGCGATCAGCTGACTAATGCCACATGGCTCAAATTGGGAAGGCATTAAGAACAAATCAGATGCAGCATAAAGCTGGCGCGCAAAACCATCATCAAAATAAATGTTTGCTGAAAATCTACCAGGATAGCGTGCTTCTGCTTCTCGAAGCATATGCTCGTAATGCTCATCACCTGTTCCAAGAACAACTACTTGGACTTTTTGCTCCATTATTTCAGGTAAGACTCTGAAGAACAAATCAATTCCCTTTTGTTCGACAAGTCGCGTAATAAGGGCAATAACTGGAATGCCTTCGCCTATTTGTAGACCGAGATTCTTTTGAAGGTCGGTTTTGTTTTTTTCTTTTAGAAGGTGTGAGGCGTGATACGTATAAGCAAGAGCCGAATCACTGGCTGGATCATAAAGATCCGTATCAATTCCGTTAATAATTCCAGTAAATTCATTTTCTCTTTTCCTCATTACTCCATCCAAGTATTCACCGAAATAAGGCTGCTTAATTTCATCCGCATACGATGGACTTACAGTTGTAATGTAATCTGCATAAAGCAGTCCACCTTTCATGAAGCTTACATTACCATGAAACTCTACCCCTTCATTATTGAAATGAAGTTCACTTAAATCTAGCAAATCATGCAAAATGGACTTCGGAAAAATTCCCTGATAACGCAAATTATGAATTGTATAAACAACCTTAATTCCCTCATAGTAAGGGTGGTTTCTATAATGGGCTTTCTTTAGTACAGGAATCATCCCAGTTTGCCAATCGTGGCAATGGAGAATGTCAGGCTGATCTTCAAGATATGGGATCGCTTCTAATACGGCTTTACAAAAAAATGAAAAGCGCTCACCGTCATCAAAGTATCCATAGCTACCACTTCGCTTAAAATAATATTCATTGTCAACGAAATAATAGGTGATGCCGTCATACTTAAGCATCTCAATTCCACAATATTTATCACGCCAGCCAACTGAAACGGTAATCGTCTCTTTTAATTCAAGCTGACGTTTAAACGTCTCATTCATATCTTGATATTTAGGTAAGATAACAGAAACGTTCGCTCCCTGTTTTTGAAGTGCTTTTGGAAGAGCGCCGATCACATCACCAAGACCACCCGTTTTAATAAATGGATGACCTTCAGATGCGGCAAATAGTACGTTCATTACAAGTTCCCCCTACTAAATGACAGTCGATTTTGCGATAACGCGTGGTTGATCTTCTGAAATGACCTTCTCGTTTGGTGATACGGAAACGTCTTTATCGAGAATCACATTCTCAATCACTGCACCCTCACCAATTTCACACTTTTGCATAATGATACTGTTTCTAATAACTGCACCTTTTCCAACTCTAATTCCTCTAAACAAAATACTATTTTCTACCGTCCCTGAAATCGTACAGCCGTTTGCAATCAAGGAGTTCGATACGCTGGAGCTTTCTAAATACTTCGCAGGAGATTCGTGCTTTACTTTCGTATAAATTGGACCCGTGTTATAAAATAATTCCTGCGTCACATTTGGATCAAGCATTTCCATACTATAGCGATAGTAGCTCTCAACACTATCGATGAAGGTAACATATCCACCAAAATGATGCGCGTGTACATGGTAACGATCTAAGTTTGCAGCAATCGCTTCATTAATGGACTCATGCTTCCCACTCTCAATACTATCTTCAACAAGAGAAATAAGGAGAGATGATTTCATCAAGAAGGTGTTCAAAAACACGTTATCTCCCGGCAACGGTTCAACACCTAAATTTAACCGATCTACCCGCTCATCATCGTTCGTATATAACACGTTATAATGACTGCCACTCGTATAAGGGTCGTCACAAGGTTTGTATACAACCGTTATATCAGCATTCTCGGCTTCATGTTCGTCAATAATTTGATCGAAATCTACGTTCCAGACAAGCTGTCCGTTCGTTACAAGAACATAATGAGAAAGGCTTCTCTTAAAAAAGGAAAGGTTTTCATAAAATGAATGGATGTCACCAGAATTTCTGCGTTCTTCATCTGCAGGGGGCTGGAAGAAAAGCCCTCCCTGATGACGATCGAGATCCCATTCTCGGCCTGAACCTAAATGGTCAAATAATGAACGGTATTTTTCACGAGTAAAAACGGCTACCGTGTTAACACCTGCATTGGTTAAGTTTGATAAAGAGAAATCGATCAATCGATACCGCCCTGCAAATGGAACAGAGGCAAAGCTTCGATGATTGGTTAATTCACTTAGTGTGTTTTTTTCATCTACGAGGTTAATAACTCCTACTACTTTTTTCATCGTTTAATCCCCCTACTCTATTTTGGTACCGAGACGATTTCGCCATCAGCAATTAAAGAAATGGAACCATCACTTGACCCTAATGACATACCATCTTCTACTACAGTGCCACTTTCTACAATCGCGTTTTCAATCGTTACATTTGCTCCAATTTTTACATTTGGCATAATGATTGAGTTTCGAATCGTACTTCCAAGTCCAACGTGCACGCCGTAGAAAAGAACCGATCGATAAACATCTCCATAGACAACGCACCCTTCGTTTACTAGTGAACGTGTCACTTTCGCTTGAGGAGCGATATATTGTGGGGGTTGATTTGGATTCACCGAATAAATTTTCCAGGCTGGATCATTAAGAATCAAAGCTGGATCATCATCGAGAAGATCCATGTTTGCTTCCCACAAGCTTTGTAACGTTCCAACATCCTTCCAGTATCCATTGAATGAGTAAGCAAATACGTTCTTTTCGTCTTCAATCATGGCTGGAATAATATCTTTACCAAAGTCATTAGATGATCCAGGATTTTGCTCATCTTCTGTTAGATACTTTTGAAGCGTTTTCCAATTGAAAATATAAATGCCCATCGATGCTAAATTTGTTTTCGGTTCAGCTGGTTTCTCTTGAAACTCAACAATCCGATCTTCGTCATCCGTATTCATAATACCGAAGCGACTTGCTTCATTCCATGGTACTTCAAGAACCGCAATCGTTGCATCCGCATCACGCTGCTCATGATAATCAAGCATCTCAGAATAATCCATTTTATAAATGTGGTCCCCTGAAATAACAAGAACATATTCTGGGTCATATTGCTTGATATAGTACATGTTCTGGTAAATCGCATTCGCTGTGCCACGGTACCACTCGCCGCCCTTTTGGCCCATGTAAGGGGGAAGAACGGAAACGCCTCCATTTTTCCGGTCCAGATCCCATGAACTGCCAATTCCGATATATGAATTGAGTATGTACGGCTGATATTGAGTGAGAACGCCAACCGTATCAATACCTGAATTGCTGCAATTACTAAGTGTGAAATCAATAATGCGATATTTTCCTCCGAACGGAACGGCAGGCTTCGCAAGACGAGTCGTTAATTTTCCTAATCTTGTCCCCTGACCACCTGCGAGTAGCATGGCGACACAACGTTTTTTAGACATAGCGATTTCTCCTTTCAAGGTTGCTTTTATTTTTTTTGCCGAGAACAACAATTCCAAGCGGTGGTACTTTAAGCATCAGGCTATAAGGTTGATTGTGATAGGGCGTTTTTTCGCTTTGCAATTCGTCTGCGTTTAACTGACCTGATCCACCGTACTTTTCTTGATCGCTATTAAACATTTCAATATACGTTCCAGTAGATGGAACGCCAATCCGATAATCATAGTACACATTAGGAGAAAAATTAATAATCGCGATATCGCAATCTCCTTTTGCTTTGCCTTTTCTCATAAAGGTGAGAACAGACTGTGCGTTATCGTTCGCATCGATCCATTCAAAACCTTTAGACTCATGATCAATGCGCCACATTGCCCGTGAATCAAGATAAAAATGATTGAGCTCTTTTACATAAGCGTTCATCTTCCTATGCATGTCATAGTCAAAAAGCAACCAGTCAAGCTCAGATAAATCTTTCCATTCAACGAATTGACCAAATTCTCCTCCCATAAAGAGGAGTTTTTTTCCGGGATGAGCCATCATGTACCCATAAAGCGTTCGAAGATTGGCAAATTTTTGCCAATAGTCACCTGGCATCTTATTTAGTAATGACTTTTTCCCATGCACCACTTCATCATGCGAAAGCGGCAACAAATAGTTTTCTGAAAAAGCGTAGAAAAAAGAGAACGTTAACAAGTTATGATGGTGTTTACGATCATCCATGTGAAGTTCCATGTACTTCAGAACATCATTCATCCATCCCATGTTCCATTTATAATTGAAACCGAGGCCACCTTCATGAATAGGTGCGCTTACTAACGGATAATCCGTCGACTCCTCTGCCATCATTAAAACATTTGGGAATTGTTCAAAGATTGTTCGATTTAATTTCTGAATAAATTCCTTAGCTGCAGCATTCTCTCCTTCCACGCCACCGCTTTCATGGTCATGGTGATAAAGAAGCATCTGTGAAACTGCATCGACCCTTAACCCGTCAATATGGTAATAGTCAAACCAGAAGACAGCATTCGAGATAAGAAAACTGACCACTTCAGGTTTACTATAATCGAAATTATACGTTCCCCAATTATGCCGTTCTGCTCGAGCCGGATCCGACGGTTCAAATACCGGTCCGCCGTCAAACTGACCGAGCCCGTGGGCATCTTTACAAAAATGAGCAGGGACCCAATCAAAAATCACGCCAATATCTTCCTGATGACATTTATCGATAAACGCCTTTAAATCATCAGGCTCACCAAAACGACTTGTGACCGAAAAGTACCCTGTAATTTGATAACCCCACGAGCGATCAAATGGATGCTCCATTACCGGCATTAATTCAATGTGGGTATACCCATGTTCCTTCACATAAGGAATCAATTCATGCATCAGATCCTTATAGGAATAATAGGAACCATCTTCTTTCCTACGCCAGGAACCTGGATGAACTTCATAAATGGATAGCGGCCCATCATATGGGGCAGTTTTTTTTCGTTTCGCCATCCACTTCGTATCATGCCAGTCAAAATGATCAACTTTTTTTACGATGGAAGCCGTTTTCGGTTTCAGTTCCGAATAGAAAGCATAGGGATCAGACTTCATAAGCGTCTCCCCTGCAGTTGTTTCGACAGCATATTTGTAGAGTTCATTTTCTGATAAGTGTTCTACAAATAACGACCATAGTCCTGACTCTTCCACTTTTTCCATACGATGCGATGTGGTATCCCATTGATTAAAATTCCCTGTTACGGCTACTGCTACAGCATGAGGAGCCCAGACTGTAAACCTGACTCCAAACCGTCCATCTTCTTCCCTTAAATGGGCGCCCATTGAACGATAAGCCTGAAATAAATTTCCCTGATGAAATAGATACCGATCATACTCTGTCGGCATAGATACAGTCATTGCGACACCTCGCTCTCATTGATAAATAGAGGGATTCCACGATACTTATCCTCTACATCCTAAAGATTCGACACGTACCTTTAGGTTTCCTTTTAAAAAATTTATTGTCGAAAAATACATGTGTTTTTCGACAAATAAGGGAATATTTTTTCATAAATTGCAATAAAAAAAGGTTGCGCATCGTAGCGCAACCTTTCACATTTATAAATAAAAACCTTAAGATACATTCTCCTGCATTTCATTCATCCGTACTTGAAGTTGATAAGCCATGGAAATAGACCAAGCTAGCGGTGTGTTTTTATTTGGTATATTCGTACCGCCAATATAAAGTTCAGGAATTTTTCCACTTTCAGGTGTTATACTCATCGTTTTCGACCAGTATTCACTCATTTTATCAAGTTCTCCTAGTTGCTCATAGCAAAGACCTAACCATGGGAACCCAAAACACCATTCTGCTTCGCTACCTTCGTTATAATACACATCATTTTCATACCTTATAATGCCTCGTTCTCGCTCAAGGCGCTCTGTGATCCTGTCCACAATTTGGATCGCTTGTTCTCTTGATACAACATTTAAAGGATAAATTAATGATAATAGAGCTAAATCCGCTTCTTTCGTTTCACTTTCACAAGGTAAAAGTTTATCTAAAGCTTTTTCACCTTCCTCAATCATATATGAAGGTACGTTAACGAGAGTTTTAACGGCTTTTAGTCCCGCTACACACGCTCCAACGCTTGATGCATGTAATTCTACATTTTCTTCCCACATGCCATTATCAGGGCTTTTCCAGTATTCGAGACATTCCAGATAATCTACAAGTTTTTGTACGATGCGATGGTCTACTTTGTCTCTTAACATCGGCTTCCCATTTTGAATTCCTTGACCGATTCCAAATAACATAATACCAACTGCATCATTTTGAGCATGTCCCCATTCAACGGGAATTTCTTCTAAATTTCTTGTATAACGCGCATGAATGTATTCATGTAAATAATGTGGCTTTTGTTCCGTATGAATATCAAGCTTCCACTCATATTTTCTAAGTAGTGTGAGTAAAGCATGGTACGCTTTTTCATACCGTGAACATTTAGAATTTAAATATGGCATAACCGCATAGCATACATCTCTGATCCAAACGTAGTCGTAATCATCCGATGTACTTGCAACATAAGCTCCATTCGGTAGTCGCATACTTTCAAGTACACTGTGCAGCTGCTGTTGATTCATATTTCTCACCTGCTCCTCATTTTTTACTACAATTATACCCTTTTCGACAATTTTAAACCTTTTTAACAATAAAAAAACCGACCCCATATGCTTGAGGTCAGTCTAAAGTCTGATTTATAGCAGCCATTTCACTAAAGTCAGGTTCCATCCGATATACGTAATCAATGTAGGAAAGAAGTGTATCTCGTGCTTCCTTTACCTTCATAAATTCAGTTTCACGTATAAAGGCATAAACAAATTGTTCAATTCGCTTCGAAAGGATGTCATCCTCTGTTTTCATCATCAAAACGCTAAGATCAATGCAAGCACAATGATGCGTGTAATATAGAGCTTTGTCATAGTCAGTAATATCCAATGACTTGCCCCCTTTCTAGGAGCTTAGGTATAGTATTTGCCCGTAACCTCCAGTTACACGAAGAAAAAGATGACATATTAGGATTTTAAAATGGTGACTCCTTCTTGTTGTTCAACCTTCTTTTCTTTGATCAATTTTCCCATTGCGCGCTTAAAAGCTGCTTTACTTATATTAAATTCATTCTTAATCGCTTCTGGATCACTTTTATCAGTAAAAGGCATTTGATTGCCGTGCTTCTCCATATATGCCACAAGGCGATCTGAGTCCTCAAGTCTTGCTTCTTTTACAAGAGGTCTTGTCGATACGTTCACACGACCATCTTCCCTTACAAATGTAATTCTCATTGTAAGACGCTGACCAAGTCTTACTTGTTCTTTCATCTCATCTTTATGCAAATAAGCAAGATACCCTTCACTTGTCAGAATTGAAACGCCATCATCAAGAAAGCGGAAAACTAGTCCTTCAACTTCAGCATTTTTGCTATCGGCTGGTGCTGCAACAGAAAGTTCCTGTATTTCTTCAAATTTACTTAAATCAGCAAAAAGACGCTGCTTTTTATCAAGCTTTAGCCCACAATAGAGCTCATCACCAATAGCTGGCCACGTAGCCCAGTCATAAGGAAGGTCATCTTTTGATAAAAGCATGTCCTTTTGAATGCCAATATCCACAAATACACCGAGGCTTCGCTTCACTTCTACAACCTTTAGAATCGAAAAGGAATCCATTGTTACGAGCGGAACTGTTTCAGTGGCTGAAAGTCTCCCTTGATGATCGTGGTATAAAAACACCTCTACTTCATCATCTTCTTCGTAGTGATTTTTAGCTTCTTTTTTATGAAGCATGACATCTTCATATCCGTTTGTTAAAAAATAGCCGTATTCTTGCATACGTGCGACACGTAACGTAGTCATTTCTCCTGCATGTAATTCACTTGCCAACTTGATTCACGCCTTTCTTGTTTCTCATCTTATTATATCACTTTCACTTCTGTTATTTCCCCTTCGTTCTCATAAAAGTATCTTTCCTGTCAATACTAATCATGAAACAATACAAAAGGAGAGGTTCCTCATGTCCACGTACCGTAAAGTAGAAGAAATGTTAAAAAACGCTCATGAACTAACTGAATATGCTGACGAGCAGCTTCAACTAGCTACAAAGCAACAATCAGCGGTCAATGATAAGGGTTATACAGAAACCCAACAATTGCTTGAACGTATGTCTGTTGAACTTGATAAAATGATTCACAGTGCAAATCCTGAACAGCGTGACGCGCTTCACAGAGCGCAACAGCAAATTCAGGATCGACAGAATAATTTCATTCTTGGATTTGAAACATGAGATCTGCTAATAGCAGATCTTTTTTTGTGGATAAGCTTAAGAAAAAACGCCAAACTCACTTGCTAACGTCTGTGAATGTTTCCTTCTAGCCTTTCTCGCTTTCATACGTTCGTAACCACCATCGTGCACGAACTTCTCTTCTTCCGTTTCAGGAATGGCTTCTGGCACCCTTGCTGGAACGCTTTCTTCATCTAGCGCCACAAACGTTAAAAAGGACGTAGCACATACTTTCTTTTTACTCGAAATTACATTTTCCGCAAAGATTTTCACAAACACTTCCATTGATGTATTATGCGTCCAGCTTACATAGGCTTCTAAGCTAACGACTTCTCCTTCACGAATCGGACTTAGAAAATCAATGGAGTCCGCTGATGCAGTGACAACAGCGGATCTAGCGTGTTTTGACGCTGAAATCGCCGCAATGTCATCTATGTAAGACATTAGTTTACCACCAAATAGTGTTCCGTGTGTATTCGTGTCTGAGGGTAATACAAAGCTTGATTTTGTCGTTCTAGAATCACGTATTAATTTCTTTGATAAAGCATTCGACATTTTTTAGCCACACTTTCTAGAAAAGCCCAATTGCGGTTCCATCTTCTGAAACATCCATATTAAGAGCTGCTGGTTTTTTAGGTAATCCTGGCATGGTCATCACGTTACCGGTTAATGCTACGATAAATCCGGCTCCAATGGAAGGGCGAAATTCACGGATCGTTATTCGAAAGCCAGATGGCCGTCCGAGTAGTGAAGGATCGTCCGAAAGTGAATACTGTGTTTTTGCCATACAAATTGGCAGATGCCCCCACCCATTTTCCTTAAATTCTTGCATTTGCTTTTTTGCTTTAGCGGATAAATCGACGCCTTCAGCTCCATAAATTTCTGTTGCGATTTTTTCCAACTTTTCTTCAATGGTGCTTTCAAGGTCATAGAGAGGTTTGAAATGGTTCTCATTTTGCTCCATTTCGTTTAATAACGTTTTAGCAAGTTCTACGCCACCTTCTCCACCATTTGCCCATACGTCTGTTAAAGCCACTGGTATGTCCTTTTCCTTGCACCATTGAAGCAATGCATTTACTTCAAGTTCGGTATCAGTGACAAACCGGTTAATCGCCACTACAAAAGGAACGCCAAATTTTTTAACGGAAGATACATGATGCTCAAGATTAACGAGCCCTGCTTGTAATGCACCAACATCTTCTTTTTTAAGCTGATCTTTCGCTACGCCGCCGTGCATTTTAAGAGCACGAATTGTGGCAACGATAACGGTTGCTGCTGGTTCAATTTCTCCTGCTCTCGTTTTAATATCGAAGAACTTCTCAGCGCCCAAATCAGCCCCAAAACCAGCTTCTGTGATCACATAATCAGAAAGCTTTTGAGCCATTTTCGTTGCAACGACGCTATTGCACCCATGAGCAATGTTTGCGAATGGGCCCCCATGGATGAGCGCAGGTGTATTTTCTAACGTCTGAACGAGATTTGGGTTCATGGCATCTTTTAATAGAAGTGTAATCGCCCCTTCTACACCTAAGTCGCCAGCTGTAATCGGCTCTTTTGTTGAACGATATCCGATAACAATTGAAGCAATCCGCTTCTTCAAATCTGATAAGTCGGATGCTAGACAAAGAATGGCCATGATCTCTGACGCTACTGTGATATCAAATCCATCTTCACGGGGCACTCCTTGCGTAGGACCGCCTAAACCAACAATAATGTTTCTTAACGCCCGGTCGTTCAGATCCACAACTCGCTTCCACGTTACGCGTCTAGTATCAAATCCGACTTCATTTCCTTGATGAATGTGATTATCAATAAGAGCAGAAAGAGCATTGTGAGCAGAAGTTATCGCATGTAGATCTCCTGTAAAATGGAGATTAATGTCTTCCATTGGCATAACTTGAGAATATCCTCCCCCAGCTGCACCACCTTTAATACCCATGCTTGGCCCTAGTGAAGGTTCTCTCATGGCGACAATGGCTTTTTCACCGATTCGATTTAAAGCTTGAGCAAGACCGACTGTTACCGTACTTTTCCCTTCTCCTGCAGGGGTCGGGTTGATTGCAGTAACAAGCACAACTTTACCAGAAGGGTGAGTATTCAAACGTTTCATCGTATTCAATGAAATTTTCGCTTTATAATGACCATATGGCTCCCATTCATCTTCATGTAACCCTAATTGTGCAGCGATCGATTTAATTCGCGTCATTTTCGATTCTTGTGCAATTTCGATATCACTCTTATATGTTAGTCCCGGCTTCATAAAACCCCTCCATAATTAAATTGCATAACTCCAATTTCCATCTTACCCAACTTTATTCTCTACGTTAAGGATTATGTGCTATTCTCTAGGTAGTGTTGACATTTTTATAGTGAGACGTTATAGTTAAATTAACCATTTATCACATAGGATATTTGATTGAGAATTTGAATTCGATTTTTTGTGCACTTCTCGTACACATCGAATATCTCATCTTCAACATCCGGTGAATGGTTGAAATTTAAAGTGCACAAGGATTGTGCTAAGCTTTTAGGAGGAACAAACATGCAAAACGGTAAAGTAAAATGGTTTAATGCAGAAAAAGGATTCGGTTTCATCGAAATCGAAGGAGCTGACGATGTATTCGTACACTTCTCAGCAATCAATGACGAAGGTTTCAAAACACTAGAAGAAGGCCAAGAAGTTTCTTTCGAAATCGTTGAAGGAAACCGCGGACCTCAAGCTGCTAACGTTAACAAACTTTAATTATAAACCTCAAAGGAACTGATGCCTACATCAGTTCCTTTTTTTGCGTCTTTTTTCGATTAATTCCCATTAGTTGTGGCCATACTATGCTTGAATGATTGATAAAGGTGGGATGACATGTCAGAACCATATTCTGATTTACAACAAATTGAAATGTCCATTAAATCAGCACAGCATCTAGTTGGCCAGGCTACAAAAAGTATGAATGGGAATCAATTGAAAGCAGCTCAGGACGCGATTAACCAGGCCAAAGAGCAATTTCAGCAGGCACTTTCACACAAATCTGGTACTAATGAACAATTTTATGAATTCTCAAGTGAATTGATTGAAAAATGCGAAACTCAATTATGAGAAGCGAACGAATAAGAGAAGCAGCAATTAGGCTGCTTCTCTTATTCGTTATCCAGCTCAATCGAGCTACTAATTTCTGTTCCATTCAACGCTTGCTTCGCTAAGCGATGAGACTCTTTATTTTCATCGCGAGAAATATGCTTGTACACCGGTTGGAGTCTAAGTTGTTGGAGCGTGTCTTCAATTCGATCCATCCATCTCGTAAAGAGCGGTTCATAGACAGCCCACTCGCCTGCCAGTTGATTGATGACAACTTGAGAATCCCCTTTAATCAGGATTTCTGTATCTTCTACATCAATCGTTTTAATTTCCTGAAGTCCTAGCCATAAAGCAGCGTATTCAGCTTCATTATTGTTCTCGAGATAATCCAGCGCTTTATTGATACGAATCCGTTTTCGTTTTCTTCCCTCATAATAATAAATGACTGCGCCACACCCAGCCTTCTTTGTTTGTTTATCAAAGCTACCATCAAAAATAATTTCAATAGAAGCAGGACGTTCTTGTTTTTTTGTCATATAGGTTTCTAATTCTTTCACAGACCATTTTGTGCCTCTGTTATCTAAAAAGTATAAATCAATGGAGCGACCCGTTTTAGCAATATCACGCGCCATTAACATCGCTTCATTAAATGGCATTTCATCAGATGTCATCCAGGAGGAAATACCTCTAGGCGTTTTGTATTTCCATTTTACAATTACATCCATCATTGGTCCTCCTTATGTCAAATGTTTGCCTAATTGTTTTAGTTCATCTCCAACCGTGCATTCGGTAATGCAAAAACGCTGGGCGTGACACTTACCGTAATCATGCTGGTTGACTCGTTTTAATAAGCAATCCTGACAATATGTATCAAGGATTAATCCAACTTCCATCATCACTTCTTTTTTCTTCATACTTTTCACTCCTACACACAGTCCCTTCTATACAGCTTTCTCCTTTTATCTTAAATGTATGTCTTCTCTCTACGAACATGATTATGATAAAATACAGCAAGACCAGTCCACAGAGAGGAGCACCATATGATTGAAGTCTATGTAGATGGAGCAAGCGCAGGTAATCCAGGTCCTTCCGGCGCCGGTGTTTTTATTAAAGCTGAAGGTAGCGTTATTAAATCTGCTCTTCCGCTTGGCATGCTATCAAACCATGAAGCAGAATTTGAAGCCTTAATTCACGCGCTCTCCATCTGTAAAGAGAAACAGTACCGTACCCTATCCATACGAACAGACTCACAGCTCGTCAGCAGCGCTGTAGATGGAAGGTACGTCAAAAATAAAAATTATCTACCCTATTTAACTCGATGTCTTGAATTAGTGGATCAGTTTGACCTCTGTTTTATTAAGTGGATTCCTAGTTCTAAAAATAAAATGGCAGACGAACTCGCTCGAAAAGCAATTCAACAAAACGAACAGAAAGAACAATAATCCTTTAACCGAACAAAACGAGCGCCTTTTCATGCAAAGGCGCTGTTCTTATGTTCTTTTTCTTTACATACGGATACGTAACCCTAGCTTATCAAGCTCGGATTTCATTTGGTTAACATCAAGATCTAACTTGCACTCCGCAAAAGAATATAGATCAAGTTCAGGAATCGCGCGCTCAATTGTAACGAGCTCTAAACTTAATTTCGCCAATTCCTCACCCTCAGTCAGTTTTTTTCGATAGCGATTATATTTGCTGTCTAGTACACCAATACTTTCATACACACCTTGAACCGATCCATATTGCTGAATAAGTGGTAACGCTGCTTTGTCCCCTACACCTGCAACACCAGGAATATTATCACTCTTATCACCTAAGAGAGCTTTCACATCAATCCACTGACTAGGAGTAATGCCATACTCTGTTTTAAAATGATCTTCTGTATATACCCGGTCTCCTTCTTTTCGAACCGCGATGATTTGTGAGACGGCAGGATTTAAAAGCTGAAGCAAGTCCTTATCGTTACTGTAGATGTAACAATCGCCATGCCCCTCTTTTGTCCATCTTTCTGAAAGTGTGCCGATAACATCATCCGCTTCAAATCCTTCTACACTCATCTGGGGAATTCCTGTTGCATTAAACAAATTCACTGCTGTTTCATATTGCTGAATCAAAGGAGCTGGTAGATCGTCTCTTGTACCTTTATAGTCTTCATATAGCGCTTTACGCTTTACTTCATTTCGTTTTACGTCCCATGTGACAACAAAATGAGTTGGTTCATAATCATTGATAAGAGACATTATTTTTTGTAGCTTCACTCTTAAAGCATTTGTGAAAAGTCCTTCAGAGGTTTTTGAAAGCTGCTCTTCTGACTTTCCATATGCGGTAGCAAAATAACCCCTACTTAATAAATTAAACCCATCAATTAAGATTAGTCTTCCCATGTTTCTGATCTTCCCTTCGCTCAAAAAACCTATTTTCTTTTGTAATGGTAACATAGATTCAGAAAGTACGTTTTGAGCGCAAAAGAAGAAACCTCCAAAATGAATTGGAGGCTTCTTTCTTTACTGCGGATTTTTGAGCTTTTCTGCTTCCATCTCTGCATAGGATGGCATTTGTTTCGCTTTTTGCTGTTTTGCATTATTATTACGCTGTGCATTTGGATTGCCTTTTTTCTGTCTGCCCATCGTGACACTCCTTTAGAAAGTAATTCTTCTCTA
Organism: Bacillus sp. Cs-700; assembly: GCF_011082085.1. Classification (NCBI taxonomy): domain Bacteria; kingdom Bacillati; phylum Bacillota; class Bacilli; order Caryophanales; family Bacillaceae; genus Bacillus; species Bacillus sp. Cs-700. Next base: position 396,882 of record NZ_CP041063.1, on the reverse strand, counting down.
GTTTGTGTCAGTTAGGTCTCATTCTATTCAGTCGAAATGAAGCTCCTGTTTGTAAGAACGGAGAAACGCAACATACTGTCTTGACGCTTCTTCAAATGCCTTCTCGTCTCGTCGGTCTAGAGCTTGATCAATGGTTTGCTGATAACGTTCTTCCTGGAAAGTAAAGACAGCTTCATCAAGGATTAATTGGGCGTACAATTCCAACTCAAACGTTTCCTGTTCTTGTTTCTTTTTCATAGCACGTTGTTTCATATTGTCTTTATACGACTTATGATGATTGTTCATGCTAGCTCTCCCCCCTCTGAAGCTCTTTTTTCTATTATACGAGGGAATCGTCAAAATATCAATATTTTTCAGAATATTCCGATATAACTTTTTTTAATTCATATTTTTGTCTTTGAAAGTCCTTTTTAAAGTGGATATCGCTTAATGTCAAAATAGTTTTTCTTTAAAAGTCTCTCCTGACTCATTAATTCTTTGTAAGAAAAAGAAGGAGGTAATTGCGACGTATCAATTAGCATAAGCTGTTCCTCCACATCACCAACTAATTCGTCCGTTTGGTAACACATCCCACAGTCACTACATTGAATTGACGGCAAATCACTTATTTCTACAGCTCTAGATCCGTCTGGGAGCTCCCAATACCCTTTATCAAGCGTTTCAAATGCGCCCTGTTGCTCGCACCATTTGCAGATCATACGCTTTCTTCTCCTTTCTCACTGTACTTCTGCTGCTCTGCATTAAATTTCTTTTCTTTCATTAAGTCTCGCTTATCACGTTTATCTTTTAATGAGCTGTGCGCCGCATCTTGTTCATACTTCGACCTTCGATCAAAACGCTGTATCCCCTCTGGAACAAGATTAAACCGTTCATCCGTCATCAAGGAATGGATCCCAATTGCAGGTTTTTTCTTCATTTCATAAACCTGATTAAAATACGTATCGGCTGTGCCAGGTGTATAATTTTCAGGCTCTGGATAAGAGGTAATAACTCCCTCAAAGTTTCGTAAAATAACTTTATCTGCACTTTGGGAAATCATGTAATTTGGCTGTAGAGCGATCTTCCCACCACCACCAGGTGCATCTACCACAAAGGTCGGCACGGCATAACCTGACGTATGTCCTCGCAATCCTTCAATAATTTCCAATCCTTTGGAAACTGGAGCACGAAAATGCCCGATTCCTTCTGATAAGTCACATTGATAAATATAGTAAGGTCTTACTCTTATTTTCACGAGATCATGCATCAACTTCTTCATGATAGGGACGCTATCATTAATACCTGCAAGAATAACTGCTTGATTTCCAACTGGAACACCCGCATCTGCCAGCATTTCACATGCTTTTTTGGATTCCTCGGTAATTTCAATACTTGTATTAAAGTGGGTATTTAACCAAACAGGATGATACTTCTTAAGAATATTACATAAATCTTCCGTTATTCGCTGCGGAAAGACGACAGGCGCTCTCGTTCCGATTCGAATAATTTCAACGTGTGGAATTGCTCGTAAATTTTTCAAAACGTACTCAAGAATCTTATCATTAATCAATAACCCATCTCCGCCAGAAATGAGAACATCCCTCACTTCAGGCGTATTCGAAATGTACTGAATCGCTTCATCCAGCTGTTTTTTTGGAACGCCCATTCCTATTTGCCCAGAAAAGCGCCTTCTCGTACAATAACGGCAGTACATAGAACACTGATTTGTTACTAGAAAAAGAACGCGATCCGGATAACGATGCGTTAACCCTGGAACGGGCGAATCTTCATCTTCATGAAGAGGGTCTTCAAGGTCGTACCTTGTTTTATACATCTCTTGAGAAATTGGCACTGACTGCATGCGTACCGGGCAGCGAGGATCATCAGGATTCATTAACGAAGCATAGTAAGGTGTTATGTTTAATGGAATGGTTTTTGTCGCAATCTTGACACCTTCTTCTTCGTCCGGTGTTAAATTAACGACTTTCTTTAAATCATCTAGCGTTCGAATCGTATTCGTGAGCTGCCAGATCCAATCATTCCACTGATCTTCGGTTACATCCTTCCACAGTTCAATATCTTTCCAATGACGACCAGGCTTATAAAGTTGCATTAGCATCATACATTCCCCCTTCATGTAATCTACTTCTATACTATGCAAGTAGCGTGCCAGCTCCATCATTTCTTTCGACAAAGCAGAGTGCCTCGCTTTAGGGTGTAACGTGCAATAAAAAAAGCCAGAGGTGCCCATTATTCGGCACTCTGACTTTGATGTTTTGAAAGTTTATATTGGAGCGTTTGTCTAGGAATACCGAGCTGCTCTGCTGCTTTTTTCACATTGCCAAGGCAATTTTTCATCGCTTGCTGGATAAGATCTGCCTCTGTATTAAGTAAGATCTCCGGAAGAGACTGGACCATTTCTCGCATCGGTTCTGAAAGTAACATCGCAAAGTCCTTTTCAACTAATATATCGCCTTCTGCAAAATTCATCGCTGATTGAATCACATGCTCTAGCTCTCGTACGTTTCCCTGCCAACTTCGATGATACAATCGGAACTCTGCTTTCTCATCAATAGAAACAATGTGCTTCTGGAACTTCTTATTATACTTTTCGATAAAATGGGCAATTAAATCAGGAATGTCTCCACGTCGCGCACGAAGGGGAGGTATTCGAAGGTAAATCACATTGAGACGATAAAACAAATCAACACGTAAGCGCCTGTCTTCAAGGGCTACTTCCGGTTCTTCATTGATCGCTGCAATGATACGGACATCTACTTTTCTTGTTTTGCCTGCGCCTACTCGTCGGATCACCCCATCTTCTAATACGCGAAGTAGTTTTGCTTGAACATCAATTGGCATCGAATTGATTTCATCAAGAAAAAGCGTTCCCCCATTCGCAAGCTCAAATAAACCTTCTCGTTCCTCCGCACCAGTAAAACTCCCTTTTGCCGTTCCAAAAAGAATTGACTCGAGAATCGATGCCGGTAAGGCTGCACAGTTTTGGGCGATAAATGGTCCCGGTCGTTTTGAAGCATTGTGAATTGACTGCACAATTAGCTCCTTTCCAGTACCTGTTTCACCATAAACAAGAATAGGAGAGTTTAGAGCTGAAGCTTTCAATGCCCGCTCCTTTACCTGCATAAACACTGGATCATTTGTTCGAATGTGATCAAATGTGTAACTGGTCCCATTATCAAATTCTTTCGCTGTTTTCTTGTTCATTTTTGATTGTAACTCCATTACTTTATCCGATAATGTTTTAATACGGGAAATGTCACGAGCAATTTCTACAGCACCTTCTAAATGACCTTTAACGACAATAGGCAATGTTGTATTAATTGTTGAGATAAGTTTCCCTTTCATGTTTCGATAAGTTTGATCCTTATTAAAAATCGCTTTTCTTGTCATCAGAACGTGTGAGAGCGTACTCGTTTCTTTTGAAAGAGATGGAAACGCTTCTAAATAATGCTTTCCTAACACATCTTCCACAAGTAATCCATCGTGTTTTGCCGCAATTTCATTGTAGTATATCGTGACACCTTGATTATCTACAACGTGAATGCCCTCATCAATACTTTCTAAAATGGCTTCAAACATGCCTTCAGTTAACGTATTCCTCATAGACGTCCTCCTTAATGCCAGAAATTCATCTATTAGTGCCCATTATTCAGCACTTTTAATAAGAAGCTTACTCCAAAGATTCATATTCTCCCAATCTTGAAAAATTTTCACATTGTTGACAAGCCTTCCTCCGTATTTATAATCAAGCTGATGTAAAACAGCGTTCATGCCAAACGATCGGCTTCTCGCAATCGAGTATGCGTAATAAATATTTTCTCGAAGCAGTTCTTGTTCCAACGCCATAATTAAGTGGCGCATCGTACCTCCTTTTCTGTATTCTGGGAGCGTGGCGCAATCTGTCATTTCCGCGTTTTTATATGTGCGGTTCACTTCCGCTGAAGCAGCACTCACAATCCGGTCACTCTCTTCAATCAGAAAGAAAATCGTATCACTCCTCATCACTTTCTTAATATAGTTTGGGTTATCCATCGGGGTTGGGTAAACGGCAAATACCGTTTGGTAGAGAGCTGCAAGTTTCTCTGCATCTGCTTCCGTCCCTTTTCGCATAAGAGGCTTTTCCTTAAGCGGAGAGACTTGCTTCTGACGAACAGCAGCTAGTAACTGATCCTCTTCCAACCACGATTGGCTATTTCGACGCCAAGCTCCGTTATATAACGTCATTAAATGAGCATCACTGCCTGAATAGTAGGATTGAATGACGCCTTCATACGTGTAGCATTCGGAAAGAAAGAACGGAACGTGTTCACCTTTTGCTTTCACAATGAATTTTGTATACTCATTTGTAAAGATTCTCTGAATTTGAGCAGCAATGGAACGAAGATTACCATCATAATGATCCACACGAATTCGCTCATTAAAGCGATCAAGCGTACAAGTAAACGTATAGTCCTCACCATGATACACTTGGTCCACCGCTTCTAATTGTTTTTGATTCACCCGCAATCCCTCCCACACTTCCTACACAGTATTTCTTCTTTCTTAGAAGGAACTCCTTTAAAAAAGAAAAAAGAGCGCCGCCGCTCTTAATCGTTAAATCCGCACCATTCCATTATGATATGAACATAAAGTTCTGCCGCTAGCATCATCTGCTCGATCTCAATGTATTCATTAGGAAAATGAGCAACAGCCGTCTCGCCAGGACCAAACACAATCGAAGGCGTCTTTCCTACTTCTTGCAACAACCCTCCATCCGTCCCCCACGGAGACGCTTCAACAACCACTTCTTCTCCCGTTATTTCCTTGTATCTATCACGAATAATTGTAACGAGTGGATAATCTTCCGATACTTCACCAGGAAGCCATCTCGCTCCAAACCATTCGATTCCAACTGGGTTTTCCGATAACCAGGCGTCGTCCACTTCCTTTAACGCACGCGTCATTTCTTCTTTTGCATGATCTAGCTCTTCACCAGGAATAACTCCCATTCTCCCTTCGACAACTACCTGATCAGGCACTGAGGATGGCCAGTCCCCACCAGAAATTTTTCCGATATTAATCGGGACAGGGATTGGTATATTTTGATAAAGGGGATCGGTAATCGCGTCATTTCGCTTTTGCTCGAGCTCCTGGATTGCTGTAATGACTAACATCGTTTTCTCAATCGCTGAAACCCCTTCATACCGTGTTCCTCCATGCGCGCCTCGACCGCTTATGTTTAAGCGAAACCACATTGACCCCTGTTGTTTCGGAAAAATTTTCATTTTAGTAGGCTCGGGAATAAGCGCGGCATCCGCTTGATACCCGCGCTCAATTGCTGCAAGCGTACCTGTTCCACCACTTTCTTCTTCAACAACGCTCTCAAAAATAACATCGCCTTTTAATACAATTCCCAATTCCTTTATGCATTTTAAGGCGAGAAGCATAGATGTATTTCCGCCTTTCATATCCGTGGCGCCTCTTCCAAAAAGTCGACCATCCTTCACTAAACCACTATAGGGATCCTCTTCCCAATCGTTCCTATTCCCCGGTGGTACTACGTCAATGTGGCCATTTAATATAAGGGATCGACCACCACCACTGCCCCTCCAAACACCGACAATATTAGGACTTTCCGAAAAATCAGTGCGGTTCGCACAAAAGGCAGGATGATTGATCGTCTCAGGACCTGGAAAGAAGCGATCGACTTTCATTTCTAATCGTTTGAGCTCAGCCTCCACAAGACGCTGTACTTCTACTTCATTCCCCTGTACACTATCACACTGCACAAAACGTTGAAGCAGGTTTATGCCGCTGTTTTGATGATCGTCCATCCATTTTTTGATTTTACTCTTCAATACGTTTGCCTCCTTACATGATCAACATTTACGTGCGCTTCTGTAGCGTTTAACACATCGGTCAAGGAGTAGCCTGGCATCACTTCTAAGAGATAAAGTATACCCTTTTCCACCTTCATCACTGCTCGCTCAGTCATAATCATATCAGCGCCCTCTTTAACCGTTAAAGGTAAGGAGCATTCTTGTACAATTTTAGGATGACCTTCCTTTGTTGTATGGCTCATTAAAACAATCACTTTCTTAGCTTTTTGGGCAAGATCAATCGCTCCCCCCATCCCTGGAACCCTTTTTCCCGGAACAATCCAATTGGCAATGTCTCCTTTACCACTTACCTCAAGAGCACCGAGAATCGTTAAATCGAGATAACCCCTTCTCACCATTCCAAACGCTTCTGCACTATCAAAAAAAGAAGCACCGGGTTGAATCGTGACTGGGTAACCTCCGGCGTTTGAAAGGTTGCCGTCCTCATGACCAGGATCCGGGCTACCTCCCATGCCTAGAATGCCGTTCTCTGTATGAAGCATAACGTCCAGGGAAGCTGGAATATAGTCGGCTACTAGCGTAGGAATACCGATCCCAAGGTTAACCATCATGCCATACGTTACTTCTCGTGCAGCTCTTTCTGCGATCAACCTTCTCGTTTCAGCTCCCATACCCACTTCCAATCAACCCCTTTGCTTTTGATCACGTGATCAACGAAAACACCTTGCGTTACAATTTGTTCAGGATCAAGCTCACCTATTTGGACGATTTCAGCTGCTTCCGCTATCGTCAGATCACCAGCCTGCGCCACAAGCGGATTCGTGTTCCTCGCGCTTTGATCATAAAGCAAGTTCCCGTATAAATCAGCTTGCTTACAGGACACAATCGATAGATCTGCCGTTAAAGCTGGTTCAATCATATATTCCTTTCCATGGACAAATGTCTTTTCTTTTCCTTCTTCAACGGAAGTTCCAAGTCCAACATCGACTAATATGCCACCAAGCCCCATTCCGCCTGCACGAATCTTCTCAGCCAGCGTACCCTGAGGATAAAATTGAACATTAAGCTCTCCTCGATGCATTTGTTTCCCCGCTTCAGGATTAGATCCAATATGCGAGGCAATAAGTGTTGAAACCCTTTTTTCCGTTACAAGCTTGCCCGGTCCTATCCAAGGGAATCCTGCATCGTTACAAATCAGTGTGATGTTTTTAATGCCGGAATCTAGTATCCATTCAATAAGCAATGGCGGTGAACCGACTCCCCCAAAACCACCGCACATGATGGTCATGTTATCTTTCAAAATATCTAGTTCTGACAAATCGCATGCCTTACTTCGCATAGTCAGCTTCCTCCGATCATCAGCTTATCGAGCGCTTTTGGTAGAGTCCTTCTGCTTCAAGTTCCTTCTCCAATTCAATCAACCCTACGGTCAGCTTGGATAAGAGAAGTTGAACTTCATGTTCTTTAATCACAAGCGGAGGTGCCACAATGACAGCGTCACCAGCCATCCCGTTTAGGCCACCTGCAGCTGTATATACTAGAAGACCAGCTTCATAACATTTCCGAATAAAACGATTTGTCACTTCATGTTGAAGCGAAAACGGCTCTTTTGTTACTTGATCTTGAACAAATTCAATGGCCGTTAGTAAACCGAGCCCTCTCACATCTCCGATAATGGGATATTGTGCTTGTAACTCTTTTAATCCTTTTATAAGAACGGCCCCACTTTTGGAAGCATTTTGAACAACATCGTTTTTATCGATATAGTCGAGAACAGCAAGACAAATAGCGGATGATAATGGGTTTGCACTAAACGTATGTCCGCTTAAGACGACCTTTGACCCTCGTTCAATTACTTGGATGATTCGATCCGAAACTAGCGTTGCTGCCATCGGTGTGTAACCGGCACTCATTCCTTTACCAAGTGCTAAAATATCCGGGGCAACTCCCCAATGTTCCATCGCATACATCTTCCCTGTTCGACCTATACCTGTCATAACTTCATCCGCGATAAAGAGTATGTCATAGCGTTCACAAACGGCTTTCATTTCTTGAAAATAACGATCAGGTGGTACCACAGCTCCTCCAGCTGCACCAATCACAGGCTCACAAACAAAGGCTGCGATAGTTTCGGCACCGAGCCGTTGAATGGTTTGTTCAAATTCAAACGCATATTGTTTCGAACAATTTGGACAATGATCATGGAAAGAGCATCGGTAACAATAAGGAGGCGATAGTGCTGGATAATGTTCAAGCATCGCATTAAAACGACTTCTACGAATCACATGGCCTGACATCGATAGCGCTCCCATTGTAATTCCATGGTAGCTCATCCACCGTGATATGATTCTGTTCTTCGTTGGACGACCAAGTTCCTGCCAGTACTGCACAGCTATTTTTAATGCCGTTTCCATCGCTTCAGATCCACTGTTCACAAAAAACACCCAGTCAAGATCACCAGGTGCCGATTGACAAAGACGTTCTGCGAGTTGCTCAGCTGAATTGCTTGTAAACTGGGAACGATACACAAATGATACCTGATCTGCCTGCGCCACCATCGCTTCTTTAATTTCTGGAACGGCATGCCCAATGTTCGCAGTGACAGCCCCTGAGCATCCATCAATAAAGGCATGACCTTGTTCATCGTATAAATAAATTCCTTTTCCGTGAGAAATAACAGCATAATCCATTCCAAGCAAAGGTTTGATCAAGTGGGTTCTTTTCGTCATTTCGGATTGGTCACCTCACTTTTTTGTCTATATCTCTAGCCTATGTGGGAAAGCTTGAAAATTCTATTCCACACCATCTACAAAAAATTCAGACTTTGTTGTACGATTTGGATAAGAGGATTGGGGGACACATCGATGGGACTATCCGTTAGAGAGGCGTTACAACTATCCGAAATGAGGGAAATTAAATTAATTGCTGGAAAACAAGGAATCGATCGCGATATTAAGTGGTTAACGATTGTGGAAGTTATGGAGGATGTCACACGTCTTCATGAAGGTGAATTCTTAATTACTACGGCATACGGTTGGCATGAAAAATCCGACTCTTACTCAATGCTCATCCATGCACTTTCAAATCGGCAGCTTTCCGCAGTTGCGATCCACACGGGATTTTACCTGGATGTTGTTCCTTTAGCGATGATTGAAGCCGCAAACCGAACTGGCTTGCCACTCCTTGAAATTCCAAGAACGATGAACTTTTCAACCGTTACTAGAAGCATTCTAGAACAGCTTGTTAATAAGCAGCTTAGTATGCTCACGCAAGCACAGCGCATTCAAGATGAATTAACAGCTCTCGTCATTAAAAATACCGGTTTTTCATCGTTAACAGATGCGCTTTCAAAATTACTTCACTGCAATGTATCGCTCTATGATTCGAATCAAGCTCTTTTAGCAGGGTCATATATAACAAACCGACAATATCCAGTCGAACACGCTTATCCGATCGTGACAGAAGGGCAAACCATCGGCACGATCTTCATTCAAAAACAGACTCCTCTCACGTCACTTGATCAGCTTGCGCTTAAACAAGCAGCGAATATCTTTGCGATTGAATTTCTTAAGTTACGAATTATTGAAGATACACGATCACAAATGGAAGCGGATTTTCTTGATATCCTCTTTTCGCATTCGTATGAAGACGAGAAAACGATTCTCAAGAAAAGCAAAGAAATGGGGTATGATTTAACCGGTCTTAACTGCGTAGCTGTTCTTTCCTCCCCCAATCTATCTGAGCTCGAACTGCAGTGTCAGCAAACGTTGATTTCAACAAGAACAAAAGGCTTAATCAAAAGGAAAATGGATCACGTTGTCGTTCTTTTATGCGGTGATTTTGAACCTTTTATAGACGAGCAAGAATCGTCTTTATCTACGGCAGGTGTGAGCACAGCTACAGGAATTCGGGAGCTTGAATCTGCTCTTAAAGAAGCGTTAGTTGCTCATCATTTTGCCCGGTATCGAAAAGAATCTCTCATTCAATTTAAATCCTTAGGAGCTTACCAGGTATTCATTCGCTTAAAAGAAAATGGAGAGGATCTTACGGCTTATTATGAACCTCTTTTATCACCGATTGTGTCGTATGATCAGAAACACCATTCTCAACTAATGAGAACGCTTGAAGCTTTTTTGGAAAATAACCTTGTGATTAATCGCACAGCGGATAAACTTTTCATACACAGGCATACGCTAAATTATCGAATTAAACAATTAGAAAAACTAACGGGAATTGATATTTACTCTTATGAACAGCGCATCCACGTTCAATTCGCTTTATTAGCTTATTTGACAGACAGTATTTTGTCATCAAACTAAAAAGACCAGATTCCACTACCCTGGAATCTGGTCTTTTGTGTATCATGAAAGATTTTGGTGATCCGCCCTAAATTATCTGAATATTGGTTATCCACAGAATTTTGTGGGTAACCTATATCCCCCTACCATACCCCCGAGCGAAATGAAAATACCGGGTGTGGGTATATACTTTCATCTGTTGATAAGTCTCAGAAAACCAATACTACCAGTACTTAGCCGAGTTATCAACACCTACATTTTTAATCAACTTTGGAACTTATCCGCAAAAGAACTTCATTTCGACGATAGTTTAAAAATTATGCTACAATGATGTTTATGAGAAGTTGAGACGGAAAGGAAGACAGCCCTATGGAACATTTATTAAACCCTCGAGTAAACAACATTGAAATTTCAGGTATCCGTACTTTTTTTAATATGGTGGCAGATTATGAAAACATGATTTCGTTAACAATCGGTCAGCCAGATTTTGAAACCCCCGGTCACATTAAGGAAGCGGCTCAAACGGCCATTGATCAAAATAAGACGACGTATACACACAATGCTGGCATACTTGAACTCCGAAAAGCGGCATCCCATTTTCTAAAAACAAAGTACAACCTAACATACAAGGCAGAATCAGAGGTCATCACTACTTCAGGCGCTAGCCAGGCAATTGATGTAACACTTCGTACTCTTCTCACTGAAGGCGATGAGGTAATATTACCTGGACCAGTATATCCCGGATACGAACCAATCATTACGCTATGTGGCGCTGTTCCTGTTCACGTTGATACGACGGAAAATGGCTTTAAGTTGTCACGCTCACTAGTTGAATCAGCGCTGACAGAACGAACAAAATGCATCATTCTTCCATCACCGTCCAACCCAACAGGCGTCGCCATGTCTGCAGCTGAACTTGAGGATCTTGCGGCACTATTGGAAGATAAAAACATTTTTGTTCTCTCTGACGAAATTTATTCAGAACTAACCTTCTCAGGCGATCACGCTTCCATCGCTCAATTTGCTAGCATGCGAGAAAAGACAATCGTCATCAATGGACTTTCCAAGTCCCACGCAATGACAGGATGGCGAATTGGATTTTTATTTGCACCAGAAGCGCTCGCAAAACACATTTTGAAAGTGCACCAATATAATGTTTCCTGCGCTTCTTCTGTCTCTCAGTATGCTGCTCTCGAAGCGTTGGATAACGGACTTGATGATCCCATTGAAATGAGAACGGAATACTCAAAAAGAATGAACTATGTATTTGATCGATTAGTCGGAATGGGGCTATCACCAATCAAGCCTGACGGTGCATTCTATATCCTTCCTTCTATTAAACAATTTGGCTTAACCTCTTTTGATTTTGCCATGAAACTCGCAAAAGAAGGCAATGTTGCTGTTGTGCCAGGCAGCGCTTTTTCCACATTCGGAGAAGGATATGTTCGAATTTCCTTCGCTTATAATCTCGATGTGTTAAAAGAAGGAATGGATCGACTAGAACGATTTCTCTCTACTCTTTAAGCCCATATAAATGCACAGAAAAAAGCCAGCCCTACATGTGTTTCGGGCTGGCTTTCATTTAGTTTGAATCAATTGGATTGTTTTGATAAGACACCCAATCACTATAGCTACCTGGGTAAAGCTTTGCATGAACCCCGGCTTCTTGTAGAGCGAGCAAATTCACACAAGCAGTTACCCCAGACCCACAGTAAACAATTGGCTCCTGACCGTGCTCGTTTATCCCTACTCTCTCTTCAGGGTCTTTCCATTTTTGATCTTCGTTCAAGTTATCTTTCCAAAAATAGTTGATTGCCCCAGGGATATGGCCCGCTTTTTGATCAATCGGCTCTTTTTCTCCATTAAAACGCTCTGGAGCACGAGAATCAATAATCGTTCTCCCTTCTTGTTGCGCCTGCTTCACATCGTTCATCGAAACAATCATTGATTTATCTAGGCTAATTGGATATTCAGAGCGGCTAACTTCCGGAACCTTCGTCTCAAGCTTATGCCCCTCCCCTCTCCACGCTTTCAGTCCTCCATCAAGTATAGCTCGCTCCTTATGACCAGCAAAACCAAGTAAAAACCATAATCTTGCAGCCATTGCCCCATATTCATGGTCATATACAATCACTTTTGAATCCTGCTGGATCCCTAACCTTTCAACGAGTTCCTGAAGCTGTTCTTGATCTGGTAACGGGTGTCTCCCACCGTGCTCTCCGACTTCACCCGATAAATCCTTTTCAAGGTCAGCATATAGAGCCCCAGGGATATGCCCTTCTACATAAGCAGCAAAGCCACTTTCAGGCTTGCCTAATTCAAACTGGCAATCAACAATCACAAAATGTTCATCGTATAAATGATTCGCGAGCCATTCAACAGAAACAAGATTTTTCATCGCCTATTCCCCCAATAAGTTCGTTTGAATTCTTGCTACATTTGACTGTTTCGTTTGTAAGAAAGCTTTTGATAAATTACTATTTAGCATGGTTGTTCTCGTTTCAATGTACTCTCTTATTTCGTTTTGGATCTCGTCCTTCATTTCATCAAGGTTTTCTTCATAAAAATTCGTCGCCATTGATGCAATCACCTGTTGTTCCGTAGCTAAATAGTCACTAACAGGCTGTTGAAATTCCTTTTTCAGTACGTCGTGTAAGTTATCTCTTCCGTTTTGTTCAAAAAATTGTTTTGAAGATTTGAAAGAACTCCGTGCCAACTTTACAATTGCTTCAATGCTGATCCAGGTTGTGAGTGAAGCTGAAAATGCAGGTGTCGCCATATCCCTTGATTCGTTAGACACATAGCGGAAATCTGTTAAGTGGTTACGAATTGTCATCTGCATGTCTTTCTCATTCTTTTGAAGCTCTCGCTTTATAAACCGATCGATCCGGAGTGACGCCGCTCTCAACTCTTGAAGAAGATCTTGTTCAATATCTTCTAGAAGTGAACGCGATGCAGCATTTAATCCATCGCGGCTTTGAATGATAGCAGGGTTAAATGCTTCCTTAAAGAAGTCATTAAAACGGTAGAAAAGGCGTTGCGGCACGTAGTGCACAAGTTCTGTTAACTCCTGTTCAATTTGTTGTAAGGAGGTTAAAACGGCATATTGCTCCACTTCTTCAATCGCCTCATCACTTTGAAGGTACAAGCGCTTCAGCTGCTCTTCTTTTTGATTGGCATTCAATTCAAAATGCTCGATCCAATGGGCGATTTCTTCTCTGATACGGGTTATTTCGCTTAGGCTTGCTTCAACGGCCATTTTCGATAGATCTGTACGAATAAAGCGATAAAAGCGTTCTTCAAAAGAAGCAAGTCCACCTTTGTTTCTAAGTTGTTTTGGTAATTTTGAAAGAAACGCTTCATCCTCCTCACTTAGCGTTTCTGATGAGAGCATTCCCGCAAGGCTTGAAACCGGATAAAGGGATGGATAGCGAATACCATACTGCTGCAGCTGTTTATTCACGTGATCAAGTACAGTGCGAAGTTCCCCGTCGTTTTCTGCAAGATCAGAAGCATTCAGAAGAAAGAACATCTTATCCATCTCAAACACATCTTTCACCCGCCCAAGCTGAATTAAGAATTCTCGATCTGCTTTTGAGAAGGCGTGATTGTAATAGGTCACATACAGAATTGCGTCAGCTGCTTTCATATATTGAAAAGCGACGCCCGTATGTCGAGCATTGATCGAATCCGCTCCAGGTGTGTCCACAAGCGTTATACCTTCTCTCGTTAGAGGACAATCGTAATATAAAGAAATGGAAGCAATAAAAGCTGCTTTCGATTCGTTTACAACCATATCTTCGTATTCTGTTAACGTTACTTCTCGGTCCATTCCAAGATACGAAAGCTCCCTTTCTCCCTTAACGACCGCACGTAAAAATAACGCGTGAGGTTTTGTTTCGGCCGACTCCCGCTTGAACAGCTTACCAGCTGATATAATTTGCAAACTGTCTCGAAGCGAAAAAGTCTGTTCTCCAAAATAAGAAAGAGAATGATTTAAGTCTTCAAGAAGCTCCTCTTCCGTCTTGTAATGAATCATTGCCGTTTTATGTGCGTGCCCAGATGTAACAGGACAAATGCGGTTAAGCGTTGCCGTCGTTGGATTCGGCGACGAAGGTAAGATCTTCTCACCTATTAGAGCATTCGCGAAAGATGATTTACCAGCACTAAATGCACCAAACAATGCAACTGTGTAGGATTGATCCGTAAGTTTACTCGCTTTTTTAATTAAATTTTGCTTCGTATGATCGAAACCTGGAAGATCGGTTAGTTCAGTCGCGATGTTTTGAAGCGCCTGTACAGTCATTTCAGAAGTAGGAAGGTCATCATCATGCTTTTTAACAACTTCCTCTTCTACAGAGCGCTCATTTTCGCTGTGAATTTTATTGCTTGTTTTTTCGACGGACTCCACAATAATGACCTGCTGGCGATCCTCTTGTCGATCTTCACTGTTCGCTATGCGTCTAGCTTCTTCATCACGACTTCCTTCAAGGATTGCCCATAGGCCGTTAGCTTTCTCACTCACCAATTCCATCTTCGCTAAGAAGACTTCGGAATCTTTTTCTCCAACTTGAGTTTCAAAAGCTTTTTGGACATCCATCACGATTTGTTCATGCTCTTTATTCACCTGATCAATGAGCAAATTCTTTCGTTTTTCTGCTTGCTGCTTGATTTGAGTCTTCAAGCTATGCGCGACATTTTCGGTATAATGAAGTACCGCTTCACCCGTTGCACCGTTTCCCTTTTTTGCTTCTTCTTGAATAACAGTAAAATCGACGTGGAATGAATCATCTAAAACTGGAGGGTCGACTTTCGTTAAGGCTGCAGTCGATTTTAGCTCCTGAAGCAGCTCCTTAAAATGCCATTCAAGCTGTGACTTCACTTGTTCCTCTAAACCTGATACAAATTCATCGTATCGGTTCGAACGTTCCTGCTGTGTTTTTTTGTCACGAAAAATGAGCCCTACCTTAAATCCAGATTGTAAAGATTCTAGATAGGCACGCCCTGCCTCCCTTACTTCATAAGGCATTAGAATCGCGCTTTTTTGGATCGTTGAAGCTTCAGATTGAAACTCCTCTTCAATCAGCTTGATGCGCTCCTTTGAAAAAGATAGTTTGGTTTCCATCTCCTCATAAGCTTGGATCACCTCACTATCCTCATCAACCGTATCAATGTTTTCAATAAGTTCGATCGCCGCATCGTAAACTCGCTTAACTTTATCCTCAGGCGTTTTCTTGGAAAGGCCTTCAATGTAGGTTTTCAACTGATGAAATTGGTTTTGAGGATGGTTTAGATCACGTAAGGAGATAAAGAAAAACGATTCGAGTGACATCCCCCACGTCTCAAAAGACTCCACAACTGATTTCCTGAAGGATTTGAATGAAATCTCAGCTTCGTTATGTTTGTCAATTTGGTTCACAATTAGTATGATTTTCTTATTTTGACGATATAACTCTCGAATAAACTGATAGTTTACTTCCGATTGAACATGGTTATAATCCATCACGTAGAAAACGACATCTGCTAAATACATCGATGACTCGGTCGAGAGCCTATGAGCCTCATCAGTTGAATCAATTCCAGGTGTATCAATGAAAATAACATCTTTTTCGATTTTAGATGGCGCAGATAATTCCACTCGCTCTACTTCTTCTCCATTCAGGCAGTAACCTTTTACTTGATCGATATCATATGGCGCTTTAAAAATCATTTTTTTGCCATTGATAAAATGAACAGAAGCGCCTGATTGTCCAGACCGGATACGAACCGTATTCGCACTTGCAGGAATAGGACTTGATGGCAGTAAATTGGATTCAAATAACGCATTAATTAATGATGACTTTCCTGCAGAAAAATGCCCCGAGAAAAGAAAGTGCTGTTCACCATTCATCAATTTATCGCTTAATTGTTTCATTTTCGATGCTTCTGCAGGCGCTAACTCTGTTTGAATGAGAGCAAGACGTTCTAGCAGGACGTCTTCTTTTACTTTGGTCTGTGACTGGTAATCATGCTTCATAATATCCCGCTGCCTTTCCGTAAATAGTGTCTCTCTAAGAATAACGCTTTCAGTGACATTTTCCCAGTATTGTCTAAAAATATTCTCTCTTATCATCAATGAAACCAGAAATGAACTTGATTGGGTTATTCACACTTATTGATCATAACAAATAAAAAAAGCCGGGATTTCTCCCGACTTTTTGGTATTTCTTATTTATTTCCTTTGTCGTTAAACTTACGACGCTTGCTAGCGCCTCCGCTGTTACTACGATCTCCGCGATATCCGCCACCGCTTCCACCTTTACGGCCTCCGCGATCATTACTGCGGTTACGGTTGCGGTTTCCACCGCCACTGCCGCCACGGCCATGAGCTTTTTTAGCACGAAGTGGTGCAATTTCAGTAATTTTAACTGGAGTGGTATCCGGCTCTTTTGTTAGCAACTTAAGAGCTGCAGAAAGAAGCGTTACTGAATCGTGATCATCAAGAAGTTGTTCAGCTGATGAACGGTATACTGAGTGATCCTGCTCTTCAATTGTGCTTTGAAGCTGTTGAATCGCCATTTGCTGCTGGCCTTCCATTGCTTCAGCAAAGCTTGGGATCGTGCGTTTTTGCATAGACTTCTTCGTAATTTTTTCAATCACTTTAAGGTGATCGTACTCACGTGGAGTAATAAACGTCGAAGCAAGACCTGACTTACCTGCACGGCCAGTACGACCGATTCTGTGAACGTAGCTTTCAGGATCTTGAGGAATGTCAAAGTTATAAACGTGCGTCACACCACTGATGTCAAGTCCACGTGCAGCAACGTCTGTTGCTACCATGATGTCAATTGTGCTGTCTTTAAACTGTTTAATAACTTGATCACGTTTACCCTGTGGAAGGTCACCGTGAATTCCTTCAGCCATGTAGCCACGTTTCTTAAGTCCTTCAGATACTTCATCAACGCGTTTCTTAGTTCTTGCAAACACAATTGCAAGCTCAGGAGACTGAGTATCAAGAAGGCGACAAAGAATATCGAATTTCTTAGAATCACGAACTTCATAGTAATGCTGTTCAATTGATGGAACAGTCATTTCTTTTGATTTCGTTCTAACTGTTTCAGGGTTGCTCATGAATTTCTCTGCAAGAATTGCGATACGTTTCGGCATTGTCGCTGAGAATAGAAGCGTTTGACGCTTTTCAGGAACACCTTTAAGAATCTTTTCGATATCTTCAATAAAGCCCATGTTAAGCATTTCGTCTGCTTCGTCAAGAACAACAAATGAAACTTCTGAAAGACGAATCGTTTTACGTTCCATATGGTCGATAAGACGGCCTGGCGTCGCTACAACGAGCTGAGGTCTCTTTTTAAGTGCTTTAATTTGGTGAACGATGCTTTGTCCACCGTATATAGGAAGGGCACGCACGCCTTTTGCTTGACCAATACGGTTCAATTCTTCTGCAACCTGTACAGCAAGCTCACGTGTTGGCGCAAGAATGATTCCCTGTACATGAGATAGAGAAGTGTCGATCTTTTCAATCATTGGGATACCAAAAGCAGCTGTTTTACCAGTACCAGTTTGAGCCTGACCGATAACGTCGTTGCCTTCAAGCGCTAGAGGAATTGTTCCTGCTTGAATTGGTGTTGTTTCTTCGAATCCCATTTGATTAACTGCTTCTAGCAGTGTATTACTTAAACCTAGATCTTGAAATTTTTTCAACTTTTAAAAACTCCTTTTTACTTTTAAAATGCATTAAATGCTATAGACGGGAGAAAAATCTCCTGATAATGTTCAAAAAAAGCATTTTCCTAATGTTGGAAAACGCTCGGAACAAGCAACTCTTCATTCACATATAGCCAAAGTTAACAGTACCACTGTTTCGCGCAAAATTCAACTAAACAAAATAAAAAGATTTTTGTTTAAACCAATTAATCACCTTAAACGACTAGTGAATTTCGCATGAAGAGAAGAAGTGATCTCGCCTTCTTTTCCAGTTCCAATCGGTTGACCGTTTACTTCTACTATCGGTCTTACTTCTTGCGTCGTACTTGAGATAAACACCTCATCACTATTAAGTAGATCCCGCTTTGTAAACGCTTCTTCCTCTACTTGTATTCCCAGTTCATTGGCATCAGAAAGAATAACTTTTCTCGTAATTCCATCCAGAATAAAATGGTTGGCAGGGTGTGTATAAAGTACGTTGTTTTTTACGATAAATACATTCGTAGAACTTCCTTCCGTTACCCATTCCCCTCGATGAAAAATCGCTTCATCGACATTCTGTTCGTTTGCAAACTGTTTTCCAAGTACATTCCCGAGTAAATTCAAGCTTTTAATATCACACCTTAACCAGCGAATATCTTCTGTGAAAACAGCTCGTCCTGGTGAGCGTGATGGCTCTTTCTCGTATTCTTTTGTATAAGCTACAAAGACAGGTTCTGTCTTTGTCGGAAACGGATGATTTCTCGGAGCAACACCCCTTGTCACCTGCATGTAAACATGCCCACTTTGCACAGGGACTTGCTGAATGAGCTTGTTTAAATTGGCTTTTAATTTTTCTTGAGTAAATGGTAAAACAATTTTAATCTCACCTGCACTTCTTTCTAATCGATCAAGGTGTGCATCCAATTCGAAAAAAACACCATTGTAAATTCGTACGACTTCATAAACGCCGTCACCAAATTGGTAACCTCGATCTTCAATATCTATTGTTGCCTGATCTCTTGTCATTAAATCGTTGTTTACTAAAATCATCATGCCCACTCCTCCAGCCATTTTTTTCCCTCTCCACAATAACATATTCGGCTGCTTGCCTTCACCTATATTTTTCTGAATAGTTTTACTTATTACAATTTATGCCAAGTTTATCTTTTTCTAGTTTACAAATAGCATTGAATACACTAAAATTTGTATTCGAAAGGGAATTTTCTAAAAATTAGGAGGGTTTTGAATGAAACGATTTTTACCGCTAGCGATGCTGCTTGTTTTCGTTTTTGTAGCTGCTTGTAGCAACAATGAAGCAAACGAAGGCGGCGCTACGAATAATTCAGGAAGCACAGAAGAAACAAGTGATGCGAGTGAAACGGATGTAAAAAGTGATCTTCTCGACTTTCAAATGAATTTAATTCAAACAGTTAATAAGAATGATAGCCCTATCTACGCTTTTGAAGCTGCTAAAGTAGCGGAAGAAAAACCGTCTGATGAAGAGCTTGCTACAATGAAAGCTGATGCAGAAGCAGCTGCTAAAACCGTTGCTGAAGATGTTCGTGCTGTCGAAGTCCCAGCTGAGCTGGACACTTACAAAAGCGACATTGAACCAGCATTAGAGGATCTTGCTAAATCTTACGAAACACGTGCAGCTAATCTTTCTGACGAGCCTGAAGCAACTTATGAAGAATCTGATGCACAATTCGCTTCTTTTGAAGAAAAAATGGCTACAGTTTACGAAGATGCTGGCCTTACAGCGCCAAGCTTTTCAGCTGATTTAGTCGACTAATAGGAAAACCGTTACTCAGCTGAGTAACGGTTTTTTTCTAAAATCCATAGCTCGTCATTCCACCATCTACAAACAGCGTTTGACCTGTTATGTAATTTGATGCCTCAGAGGACAAAAATACGGCTGCTCCAACTAAATCCTTTAGTTCACCCACTCTTTTCATTGGAGTACGACTTAGAATATCTGCTAAGTACTGCTCATCTTGCAGTAACTTTTCTGTAAGTGGTGTCCTAAAATACCATGGCCCAATTGCATTAACTGTAATACCATTGTCAGCCCATTCTAGTGCAAGGTTTTTTGTCATCTGAATCATACCTGCTTTAGATGCTGCGTATACGACTCCTGTTCTTAACGCAACGTGTCCCGCAACAGAAGAGATGTTAATAATCTTTCCCCCTCCACCTTCTTTCATTACTTCTGCACACTTTTGCGACATAAAAAAAGCGCCCTGCAAGTTTGTTTGGAAAATTTGCGTCCACTCCACTTCCGTAACATCGCTCGCTTTTGAACGGATATTCATTCCCGCGTTATTAATTAACACATTAATCTTTCCCGCTTCTTTTTCAATTTGTTGAACAGCTTCTGTTACTTCGCTCGCTTTTGTTATGTCAGCTTGAATGGGATAAGCTTTTCGACCAACATCCCGAACAAGTCCAGCTGTTTCTTGAATATCCGCTTCTGTTCTTGCTAGGACCACAACATCAGCCCCTGCTTCTGCCGCTCCTATAGCAAGTGCTCTCCCAATTCCTTTTCCTGCACCTGTCACGACAACGACTTGATTGGTTAATTCAAATGATGGTAAATAAGACAACATTTCTCCTCCTCTTTATAACAGCTAACTTAGCCTTATAATAAAGAGTTTCTCGACCAAGTGAAAAATTCCTTCAAACATAATAGTTTACATAATAATATTACTGTATTTTAATTTAGAAAAATATGTATTTAAAAGAGAATCGTGATACAATGAGGTCAAAAAAGGGGGATTGCAGGTGCGTCAGGATACACTCGGATATGCGTTGCGCGAACTTCGATTGTACCTTGGACTATCACAGTCCGATTTATCAGAAGGCATCTGTACACAAGCGTTAATAAGCCAGATTGAAAACAATGATGTATCACCTTCCGCAGAGCTTCTTTATCAATTGGCATCAAGACTCGGCGTTGATATTAATTATTTTTTTCATATGAAAGAGACACCTCGCCTTGATTATGTGAATGAAGTGATTCGACAGGTTAGAAAACACATTAAACGACGCGAGTATCGTGAAGTTGCTGAAATCCTTGAAGCAGAAGAAACGAACCCCTTATTTCGAACAGTAAAGAATAAACAATTCTATCTCTGGCACAAGGCAATTTGCACTTATTATTTAGAACGAGACCCCCACTCTGCACTTCAACTTCTAGATGAAGCCCTACGCCTTACAACGACTACTTCCAAGAATTACTCAGAACGTGAAATTGAACTACTCATTAGCATGGCGATCTTGTATAGTGAGGAAAAAGATTGGGAACGCGCGCTACCATTATTTCATAAAGCGCTCTATCATGTTCGCTTTTTCCCCATAATTAATGATGAAACGATTGAAATCCGTCTCTATTATAATTATTCCAAAGCGCTATCCACTTGCCGAAACTACGAAAAAGCTCTGTCCATTGCACGAGAAGGATTTTTACTTTGTCGCGAGAAACAGCGCCTCTATCTTTTTGGCGAACTGAGCTATCAGTGTGGCAAGCTTCACTATCTACTTGGCAAGCAAGAGTTAGCTTATGAATATCTCGCGACAGCCTCCACCATATTTGAACTTGATAAAAACCAGGTTTTTAAAGAACATGTCGATCATTATGCAAAGAAAATTGGAATGATACAAAATGCGTAGCTTATTTATGCTTTGTCTTTTCAATCAAGATAACGATGAAATTAAAGAGAGACACGAAGAAAAGTCCTGCCGTGATAAACAATGTGAGTTCTTCCATAGCATGTCCTCCTTTCAAAGAGATCATGGACTATTCATTCGGTTTAATATAAATTGGAAAGGTGCAGACACACGACAGACCCCTTTTCATTAATTAATGACAATAAGGTAGATCTTCATCTTGTACAACATATGCTGATGCTTGAATCATGTCAGTCGAATGATGAGGGGTGATCGCATATCCACTCATGAATACCAACGAGACGAGAAGTAAAGCTGCCCATTTTTTCATCATGTCAACCCTCCTTTCATTACATTTATATTACAACGGAGCCAATATTTATGCATTCGCTCTATGTGCTCTCTTATTTCATAGAAAAAGCCCCATTCGAATTCGAATGGGGCTTTTCGTTCTAATCAATAAACATCCTTATATTTTATGACAATTAAACGCATCAACTACCCTATTGACAGGCTCCTGATAACGCTCACGACTCCAAGAATTATAACTAGGATGAGGAACGTCCTGTACGATCGTCCATTTATCACTCATTACATTTGCGAGTTCAAAATACTTTTGAGCAAACCGTCCACAGGGGACGAGCGTCACTTCTCGATCGATCAATTCCATCAAACGGTTTTTGAATTTTGTTAAAAGAAGTTCATTAACCTTAACTAACGCTTCATCTTTAAAAGGCGTTTTCTTTGCAGATGTTCGAATTGTACCCAAGCAATCTAGTAACTCACGGTTGCTTTCTAGATCTTCAGATGCATAAGGTCTAGCTTGCATTGGTATATTACACACATTTAGCAAACCGACTACATCAAGAGAAGGTCTTTCCAACTCTTCTTCTCGATGCTTTTTCAATAATAGTCCAAGAGGCTTTGCATAGTCTGGTCCAAAAAGCTTCTTTGACATCGTCGCCCCTGAAGGACCAGCAACGGGTACGCCGTTTTTCACTTCCGCTACGTGTGGAGATTCTAATATAAAAATAAGCTTTGTTTTCGATGAGATGACTTCTGGCACTTCGTAATTTTTCGCGAGTGCTTGATATTGCCGTTCAAATTTTTCTGATGCATCCATAAACCATTCCCTGCCTTTATCGATTTGCTACGTTATTTTCTTTTAAATAAGACACTATTCGATCTCCCATCAAATGATAACCCTCATCATTAGGATGAAAAGCGTCTTCGTATAATAAGTTCTCCTCACTTTCAAGAAACAAATCAGCAACAGGTACAAATGTTGCATCAGTTGTATCTGAAACAGTTGAGCGACTTCCTTGATTCCAATCATCCACAATTTCATTCATTTCAGGAATATCCCCAAAGGCTTTCGAAAAGGGATTGAATAAACCCGTAAAATAAATTGGCGCATCAGGATTAAGGTTACGTATAGTAGCTAAAATAGTCGTCAGATTTTCTAGGTAGATTTTCTTTTGAAGGGTGAAATACTGCTGATCCAAATTCATAAAGTGATTTTTCACAACACCGAATAGATCATTTCCACCGATCGTTATAAAGATATAATCAGCCTTTTGAACCCCATTCCGCACATTTTTTTGTTCAAGTCGTTTTAATAAGTCCTCTGTTTCACTTCCTGTAATGGCATAATTCTTAAGCGTGACAGTTGCATCTTGATCCTTTTCAAAATACTTGTCACTTACATAGCCAATGTATCCTTCTTTTGCCTGGTCTCCAACTCCTTTTGTTAAGGAGTCTCCAAGTCCTACAATTCGAATTTCTTTTGGCTCCTCAAGATTCGGTTCCTCTTGAAACGCTTCCTGTATTTTATCACTCAATGGGAGTGAATTCGTTTGTTCAGGGTGCGAATCCGTGTTGAAATAAAAATAAGTGAACGTCCCTGCCCCACTAAAAACTAAAAGAATCAGGGTGATCAACAACCATTTCATCCATCGCTTCATAATCATTTTCCTTTTCTCTATCCATTGTTACTACTATTCTATCAAAAGGAGGATATCTCGTACACGTACTATTCAAAAGGGATTTCTTCGACAATAGCGTCTTGCTTCAATCGATATTGAATCTGTCTTGCAATGAGTTCATATCCTTGATCGTTCGGATGAAATCCATCTTCAAAAAATAAATTCTCATCAACTGAACTAAACAATTCATATATCGGTACAAATGTCGTACGATTATCCTTCTCTACTGTATCTTGACTTGCGCCATTCCACCTTTGTACAATTTGATCAATTTCTGTCACCGATTGAAAATTCTCTAGTAAAGGATTATATAGGCCAATAAATAAAATCGGTGCATCAGAATTGATGCTTCGAAGACGTTTCATAATCGCATCAAGTCGTTCAACATAGCTTGTTTGTTCACGCTGGAAAACATCGATCTGTAAGTCTAGAAAATGTTCTTTCACAACTTTCATTAAATCATTTCCACCAATGCTCATGACGATCAAATCAGCTTCTGCAAGCGAAGCCTTCGCATTATTTTCTACTAACATTTTATATAATTTAGGAGTTTGTCTACCATGAACCGCGTAATTTTCAACTAAAATCGATGTATCCGTATCACGCTCAAGATTCGCTGCAAGTCTTCCGATGTATCCTTGATCTGTGGAATCCCCGCTACCTTTAGTGAGAGAATCACCGATGCCTACAATACGAATATCTGGATCAGTTACTGCTTTTTCAACTTTCTCAGGCTTTTGTTCTTCTTTGGTAGCAGTTATTTCTGGTTCTATATCCGTTTTAGCTTGATCATTTTTATTTGCTATTGATGAAATGACGGTTTCATTTGGTGCTTCACTTATCACCATCATGGATGCTGCTTGCTTTATTTCATTCAAACGCTGACTGCGGTATTCCATTATTGGCTTAATGCTTAATAAAATACCTCCAGCAAGAATGAGGAATAAAAACAGCCATACTCTCTGTTTTTTCATTTAAAAAACCTCCTCATTACAATTCTCTTTATACCCTTATTGTATGAAGAATTAACGCAAAATACGAAATGCTTCTATTCAAGATATGGATTTAATGCCATTTTTTCGCGCAATAACCTTTTTCTTTTTGCAAGTTCCTGCTACTTCTTTATAATAGTATGAGTAGACCCGTTCGGCAAAGGAGGAAATGACACTTGAAAATGACAATTACAAAACCGGCTATGAACTGGTTTAAAAGAGAAATGGACCTTGAAAAAGGGGATCACCTCCGCTTTTTTGTACGCGTAGGTGGATGCAGTACTGTACAAGATGGATTTTCACTTGGCATGACTGTTGAAGAGCCAACTGAGCCTGCTCTTATGCTTGAAGAAGAAGGCATTACCTTTTTTGTAGAACAAAAAGACATCTGGTTCTTTGAGAATCAAGATTTCACTGTTAAGTTCAGTCGAAATAAAGAAGAAATTCAGTTTGTACACGGAAATTGATGTGAAAAACGCGAAAGCTTCTCGCTTTCGCGTTTTTTTAATAGATCTTTTTTAGCCGAAATCGCTGAATGTGAGAGTGTAAACCTTCTTGTTCAAGAATTCGAATTTGGTCGTCTCCAAGTAAGTCAAAATGCGGGAACATTTCCCGTTCGTGCATCCACTCTCGCTTTAAACCATACTGTTGGCCCCATTTTGCAAGCTTTTCTTTATCACTGCATCCCGCTTTAGTAACTGAATGAAATTGCGGAAAACGAGGATCATACCAAAAATGAGTTATTAAAGCGATTTCTCCCTTTTTAACCTTTGCTTTCCATTCTGAAAGCTCACCCTTTGACAAGCCAAATGCCATTATTCAGCTCCAGAAGAAGCAGGTTGCTTTTTGGCATTTTCATACGCCTGATGCCATTCCGGAAACTGTCTTCGAATAGATACAGGACGGAACGTATCTCGCTTCACGCACGTATGCATTGATTCACCCGTCACGCAAATATCACCGTCTCCATTGATTACTTCATACCCATAATTGACACGAAGACCATCATAAGAGTCCACCCAGGTCTTCACTCTTACTTCATCGCCATATCGAACGGGATGTTTGTAGCTTGCTTTTATATCCATGACCGGAGATAGAATTCCCTCTTTTTCCATATCAGCGTACCGGAATCCTAAATCATTTATTAAAGCTGTTCTGCCAAGTTCAAACCAAATAAGATAGTTGGCATGATAAACAACCCCCATTTGATCGGTTTCTGCATATCGAACATCTATTGACGTAGTTGCTATGTACATCCTGTTTCCTCTCCTAACTTCAACGTGGTGTCAATTCTATTTTATCATAAACCAACCATGAAGCATGAATAAGAAGGACTGAATGACGTTTTGTCATTCAGTCCTTAAACTACTTATTGTTTTGATTCATCTTTAATTTCATTTCGCATTGACTCAATACTTTGTTTTCTGCGCTGATTTTTTTCTTTAATCGCCTTTTTTTGTATATCGCTATCCGTAAATTCTAAAGATGCTTCAGCATCGTGAATGTTCTCAATCGTGTCTTGTACCATGCTCTTTAATTTTTCTGCGTTATCTCGACGATCATCTGGATTTGCTTTCAAAATAAGCCCTCCCTGTTTATAAGTGAAATGCCAAGGTGTTTCGAGCTTATTATGGCTTACAAATTCATGAGATATGCGCTAGGACTGGAGACTTTTAGGTAAGGTCCCTTCTAGCTTCCCTTCATAAAATAACATCTCTTTCCGAACGTCGGCTGAACACCCATTATTAAGAAGGATGTTTTCAGCTGCTGTAAATACCTGTTTCAACATGCGAATGCCCATCCGATAATCTACTACCACGTTTTCCTGAATTTGATCTTCATACGAAGATAATTCAACGAGAAGCCGATACGTGCACTCCAATAATCGAACCGGTACGTCGTTAGGGGAGTGATTTCCTCCTTCATCAAGGAAAGATTGAAATTCACGGTCATCTTCATCACACATAAGGAAAAAAGATCCTGGGACATCATGTAGGTCGTGCTTGATATCAGAAATTGTAAGACTCATGACCGCTAGCCTCGCTGCAAAACCTCCTACGATTGATGCAGTTCCACAACCATAAGGTGGCCCAGATGTTTCAAGCATTCGGTAAATGTCACTACCTAACTCTTCTTTATGATCCACTTCTATCACCTCTCCTATAGTCCCATACCCTTTCTTCATCTACTAAAATCTTCTAAATCGCTTCTTCAAAAATAATCGGGCTCATGTACGTTACGCTTTTTTTTGTAATCTCGATTAGATTCTGCCAGTATTCTTTCACACTTTCCGAATGATTCCCTTGATCAAAGCTAATTTGAAGCCAAGATAATTCCTCAAGAAGCCTTACAGAAGAGCCAATCCATATTTTTCTATCTTCTACTTGTAGCACAAATGGTTCTTCAAATCGAAAGGGAAGATAGATACCCGACTGGTTAGGATGAAGAATAAGGTGTTGAAAAATGGTCCCTTTAAATAAACGTGCATAGATGAGAAGAACACGATCATTTTTGGCTGCTGCTTTTTTCAATTGATGAAGAGTTTGCACTTCCCCTAACTCGAGACTTGCAATGGTACGATCCCAATTTAACTCTTCTCGATATGGAACGAGATAACCCATCTGTTGCATTTTTATTTCAAGTTCTTTCACAAGAAGATCTTCATTTCGCTCTGCTTCACTGCCCCTAGCTGTGATTGGTTCAATTCTTGCTGTAATTGTCATAATGTTCCCCCCGAAAACGTTTGTCTCCTAAGCTTTCGCGACCTTTCGATCCTTTAGGACGACTTTACATGAAATGAAAAGAAGTTGTTAAAATTGAAATAAACCAGAAAGAGAGCTCCTTTCTGGTTGTCATCAGCCTATTTCCCTTTTGGAGGGGCGTAGTCCGGTTCAGCGTTTCCTTTTGTTTGCATCTGTTTTCCTTTGTTCCCCTCAGCTTCAGGATTCACAGAAGCGAGGTGATTAGGCTTAAATGATTTAGGGAACTTTTTTGGATTACTCATATTAATCTCCTCCTTTACGCTATAGGCTGTGCAACTAGAGGAGAAATATCTACCCATCTACAAATTTTTTGCATGTTTTTGTTCGAATTTATCTTCAATCCGTTCAATCGCTTTCTTGTCACTCATTAATTCCAATTTATTTTGCATAACCAATTCTTTAAATGAAACCTTCTTAGACTTTCTCATATTAGTCTCCTTTCCTCTTCAACAGTATTTAAAACCATTATTCCCGATTTATTGAAACTTATTACAAAAATCCGATTTTTTTGTTTATTAAAATGATTTTTTTGTATTTATAGTATCGTAATAAACAAAAAAAAGGATGGCATTTGCCATCCTTCCTAAGTTAATTTGCGATTTTATCGCGAAGAACCATTTGAAGAATACCGCCGTGGCGATAGTAGTCAATTTCAACTTCACTATCAAAACGAGCAAGCACTTTAAATGTTTGCGTTTCGCCTTCTGGAGAGGTTGCCGTTACGTTAATCTCATCACGTGGTTTCACATTTTCTGTGATTTCAACAGCAAATGTTTCTTTACCAGTAAGGTTATACGTATCTGCAGATTCACCATCTCTAAATTGAAGTGGAAGCACACCCATTAGAACAAGGTTACTACGGTGAATTCTTTCGTAGCTTTCTGCAATAACCGTTTTAATTCCTAGAAGATTTGTTCCTTTGGCAGCCCAGTCACGAGAGCTTCCCATGCCGTAGTCTTTACCAGCAAGAACAACTAGACCAGTTCCTTCTTCTTTGTACTTCATTGCGGCATCATAAATCGGCATAACTTCATCCGTGTTCCAGAATGTTGTCCAGCCGCCTTCAGTACCTGGAGCTACTTCGTTACGAATACGAATGTTACCAAACGTACCGCGCATCATAACTTCGTGGTTACCACGACGTGATCCGTAAGAGTTAAAGTCAATTGGGCGAACCCCATTATTTTGCAGATATTGCCCTGCAGGCATATCTTTTGCAATGGCACCAGCTGGAGAAATGTGGTCCGTTGTAACGGAATCACCAAACTTAGCGATTGCTCTTAGGTCTTTAAGCTCATGAATATCTTCTGGATCTTTAGAAAGATTTTCGAAGAATGGAGGGTTCTGAATATAAGTAGACTCATCGTCCCAGTTATAAAGATCTCCTTCACTTGTGCTTAGTTCGTTCCAACGTTTGTTTTCGTCAAATACTGTTTTGTACTGACGCTTAAACATTTCTGGGGTTACTGTTTCAGCAACAGCTTCTTTCACTTCTTCAGGTGATGGCCAAAGATCGCTTAGGTAAACGTCGTTTCCATCTTTATCTTTACCAAATGAATCAGAATGAAGATCGAAATCTACAGTACCAGCAAGTGCATAAGCAACGACTAGCGGTGGTGAAGCAAGGTAGTTTGCTTTTACTAGTGGGTGGATACGTCCTTCAAAGTTACGGTTACCTGAAAGAACAGAAGTCACCGTAAGATCGCTCTTCGCAATCGCATCTTCAATCTCTTCTTTCAATGGACCAGAGTTACCGATACACGTTGTACAGCCGTAGCCTACAAGGTGGAAACCAAGGTCTCTTAGGTAAGGCATTAGTCCAGACTTATCAAGGTAGTCTGTTACGACTTTAGATCCTGGAGCAAGGCTTGTTTTCACATACTCAGGAACTTGTAGTCCTTTTTCAACAGCTTTCTTCGCAAGAAGAGCCGCACCAAGCATAACGGATGGGTTCGAAGTATTTGTACAGCTTGTAATCGCAGCGATTGCAACTGCACCTGTTTTCATCGTTACTTCTTTTCCGTCGTTAAATTTAACAACAGCTTCCTTATCGAATTCTTTCTTATCCATACCTAGACCCTGGTTACCTTGAGGGGCAACGACTGCTTTATTGAACTCTTTCTTCATATCGGAAAGAAGAATTAGATCTTGTGGACGCTTAGGACCAGCAAGACTTGGCTCTACAGTTCCAAGATCAAGTTCAACAACGCTTGAGAATTCAGGATCTTCTGATTCAGGTGTGTAGAACAATCCGTTAGCGATTGAGTATTCACGCACAAGGTTAATGTGCTCTTCAGAGCGACCAGTTAGGCGCATGTATTCAAGTGCTTCTTCATCAACTGGGAAAAAGCTACATGTAGAACCTTGCTCTGGTGCCATATTGGAAATTGTCGCACGGTCAGCAAGCGGCATGCCCGATAGACCTGGTCCGAAGAATTCAACAAATTTCCCAACTACTTTTTTCTCACGAAGGAGCTGAGTTACTTTTAGTGCTAAGTCCGTTGCAGTTGTTCCGCTTGGTAGTTCTCCAGTAAGCTTAACACCGATTACTTCAGGAACTGGGAAGTAAGAAGGCTGACCTAGCATACCAGCTTCAGCTTCAATACCACCAACACCCCATCCAAGAACACCAAGACCGTTGATCATGGTTGTATGGGAGTCAGTTCCGAATAATGTATCTGGATAGGCAACATTTTCGCCATCAACTGTATTTTCTTGAACAACGTTCGCAACGTACTCAAGGTTTACCTGGTGAACGATACCAGTTGCCGGTGGAACGGCACGATAGTTATCAAAAGCATCTTGAGCCCATTTAAGGAACTTATAACGCTCAAGGTTACGTTCAAATTCTTTATTCATATTAAATTCAAGTGCATCGTCTGATGCGTATTTATCAACTTGTACAGAGTGGTCAATAACAAGATCCACTGGGATTTCAGGGTTGATTTTATCAGGGTCGCCGCCGATATCAGCCATTGCTTTACGAAGTGACGCAAGGTCAACAACAGCAGGTACGCCTGTGAAATCTTGAAGAATAACGCGTGAAGGTTTAAATGGTACATCAATATCTTTGTTTTGCTCGCTAGTTCCCCATTTAGCGAGATTTTCAATGTGCTCTTCTTTAATTACTTTACCGTCATACTGACGTAACACGGATTCGAGCAAAATTTTGATCGTGTAAGGGAGCTTGCTTACCTTAGCGATGCCTGCTTCTTCTAACGCCTGAAGACGATAGAAGGAATATGATTTACCATTGGCATCGAATGTTGCTTTGGAATTATAAAGTTCGTGATTTGCCATATGTAGTTCCCTCCTCCAAATTGCATAACAAAGCGGATGTCGAAAAAACGTTTTCAACTTCCCTTTATCCAGTTTAGTAAATTTCTAAACATAAGTAAATAACAAGATTGTTATTGCTATTGATAAGTCTAGCTTATCACCACATAATTTCACCTGTTCAGGACATGTTAGAACGAGGGAGGTGATAACATTGGGAAAACGTAAAGCAAATGGTGTTCGCCCAGGTATGAATGATGCTGGCGCACAGGGAAACGGTGCTGGCTATGATAATGAGTATGCGCATGAGCATATGACCGCAGAACAGAAACAATATAATAAAAAGACAAAAAAACGCCAATAGAAACAAAACCCGTCACAATTGGATGACGGGTTTTTTAGTGTCACTCGTTGTTCATTTCTGCTTCAATGGACTGCAGATCCTGTTGGAACTGAAGCAACTGCGTGCGCTGATGTTCAGATGCGTTTACTAACGCGCTTTCGATCTGCTGTTTCGCCTCACCAACCTCTTGCTGAAGGTGTTTTAAATCTTTTCCATACCCACTGCTACTTACAACGATTTCTTTTTTTGCATCAACTGCCTGTTCATATCCCTGTTGAGCCGCCTGAAATGATTGTTGCTTATCTTTATTATATGGCATTCATTTCAACCTCCTTTTCTATTGCTTTCACCATAGTGTAACCATGTAACGACGTCCTATTCGATCAGAATAAGAGCCATTAACCTGTCCATACTAACGAGTAAGGAGGGATTATTATGACTGAAAGTAATACGTTTAAAGATATTCGTAAGAACGCTCCTAAAGGCCACACTGGTCAGCCTGAACCCATGAAAGGTTCTCATAAAGTTAAAAACAGAAACCATACCCGACAAAAAAATGGTGAAGGGTTCTAAAACTCAAAGACAAAAGGCGGCCAAACGGCCGCCTTTTACTCGTTACTTATGTTCATCAATTCGCTTAAAAGCACTTCTTCCTCTTCTGTCGTTACAGTTCTAAGGTCAATGAGAATTTTTTCATCCTTAATACGGGTAATGATTGGCCGATGACGCATTCGAAGCTTTTCTTCGAGGTCATTTACACTGAAACGGCCAGTTCGAATGGCAACAACAGATGTTGGCAATTCAACCGCTGGCATGGTCCCGCCACCAACTTGGGAAACACCAACTTCCACATCAATTTGATAATGCGAACACTTCGTTTCAAGTTTTTCTTTAAACTGAAGTGCACGCTTTCGCACCTCTTCTGGCGATACCGTAATATCTCTGATCGCAGGGATATTGTTTGCTTCTTCATACAAATGCTCGAGTAAGGTTGCCTCAAGAGCAGCAAGGGTAAACTTATCTACGCGTAATACACGTGCCAGTTGATGTTTCTTCAACCGATCGACAAGTTTTTTCTTACCAGCGATAATACCTGCCTGCGGGCCACCAAGTAGCTTATCACCACTAAAGGATACTAAGTCTGCACCAGCAGCAAGCGTTTCTTGAACAGTAGGCTCTTCTCCAATACCATCTTTACGATAATCGTACAATGCGCCACTTCCTAAATCTTCATAAAAAATAATCTGTTGTTCATTTGCTATGGACGCTAATTGCTCACGCTCTACTTCTGCCGTAAAACCAACAATCGTAAAATTGCTGCGATGCACTTTCATTATCATCGCTGTTTCATCATTCACAGCTTGTTCGTAGTCAGCAGGATGCGTTTTATTCGTGGTGCCTACTTCCTTCAAGCGCGCCCCGCTCTCTTCCATTATTGAAGAAACCCGAAATGATCCGCCAATTTCAACGAGTTCGCCTCGTGATACAACCACTTCCTTTTCTTTTGCAAGGCCACTCAAAATCATAAAAACAGCTGCAGCATTGTTATTGACGACCATTGCTGCTTCTGCCCCTGTTGCTTTGCAAACCGCTTCTTCAACAATGGAGTGTCGAGAGCCACGTTGTCCTTCTGTAAGGTTATATTCGAGGGTGGAGTAACTTTTGGCTACTTCAATCATATGATCTATTGCAGCATCGCTTAGTCTCGCTCTTCCAAGATTCGTATGTAGGACGACACCGGTTGCATTAATAACCGGCACTAAATTAAAAGTATTTCGCGTTAATTTTTCTTGCACGCTTGCTATAATTTCAAGTTGAAAACCATGACGATCTTCAGCATGTCCGGTATACGTTTCCTTTAGTAAAGCGCCACGAAGCTCGTCCACTTCCTGTTGGACCATTTGTTTGAGAAGCTTCTGAGGGAGGTCGCTCCCTATGTTCTTTTTCAGCATCGCTTCTTGAATTTGATGAATCGCGGGTAATTCTCTAAGTAATTTCAAACTCTCAACTCCTATATCGAAACGAAAGGCACCCTGAACGGGGTGCCTTACTCGAACGTTCTGCTTTCCATTTTCTTAATAAATGATTCTACTTCCGGGTATTGACCTGATTCTTTTTTTGAATGCATCTGCTGATCATTTACCGTCACTTCAAACACACCACCAGAACCAGGTATCATTTCTAGCGAACTAATTCCCTGTCTGAAATGGTTAAATAATGCTTCCGCGAAACTCGCGGCTTTTGGAGCGTAGTTTCACTGCATGCAGAATTCAATCGTTACATGATACTTCATTTAGGCTACCTCCTCTAGTGAATTTCAAGTTGTACATACTATATCATTTCAAAAATACGAAGAAAAGATTTATACTCATGTTAGGAGGTGGTCATATGTCAAATCCAGAAAACATCCGTTTAACATCCCTATCGACAAAAGGTGGTTGAGGATGCAAAATCGGTCCTGAGGACCTGACGCAAGTTTTGCGTCAATTACCTAATAAGAAAAAAGATCCTAATTTACTTGTCGGTGTGGAAACCTCCGATGATGCAGGCGTGTACCGCCTAACTGATGAACTCGCCATGATTCAAACGGTAGACTTCTTTACACCTATCGTTGATGATCCATATATGTTTGGTCAAATTGCAGCGGCCAATTCATTAAGCGATGTCTATGCAATGGGTGGAGTTCCGAAAACCGTTCTTAACATTGTCGGTTTTCCGATCAAATCTTTGAACCCTTCCATCCTTGCAGAAATTTTGAAAGGCGCTGCTGATAAAGTTGATGAAGCAGGGGCTGTTACTGCCGGAGGGCACTCTATTGATGATCAGGAGCCAAAGTTTGGTTTATCTGTGACAGGTCTCGTTCATCCAGATGAAATCCTTATGAACGTTGGCGCTAAACCGGGAGACGCGATAGTGTTAACAAAACCTATTGGCGTTGGCATACAAACAACTGCCATTAAACCTGAAAAGTTAACTGCTGAACAGCTTCAGCGCGTATCAGAAACGATGGCTGAGTTAAATAAAACCGCAGCTGAAGAACTATCAGGTCTATCACCTAATGCTGTAACAGACGTCACCGGCTTCGGTTTACTCGGACATGCTTTTGAAATGGCAACCGGAAGCAACGTTAGCATTCAGATCGACTATAACAACGTGCCTATCTTACCTGGCACTGTTGAGCTGGCGGAGCAAGGTTATATCCCTGGTGGATCAAAAGCAAATCACCGCTGGATTGCTGAATCTGTCAGATACGAAAACCTAACAGAACTTGAGCAATTCATTTTATGTGATGCGGTAACTTCTGGCGGCCTATTAATTAGCTTGCCTGAGCATGAAGCGAATGAATATGTATCACGGATGAATGCTAAAGGTAAATCAGCTTACATTGTCGGTCACGTTAATAACAAAGGTTCATTTGCGATCACCGCAAGCAAATAAAAAAAAGGAAGTTGGGGAATCCCCAACTTCCTTTTTTATAGTTCATACAGCATATCTTCTAACTCCTCAGTAAGCGCTTCTGGTCGGTCATCAAATACAACGCGACCTTCTTTTAATGCCACAATTCTAGACGCATATCTTTTCGCTAGTTTGACATCATGAACGTTAATAATCGTTAATAAGTTCCGCTCCTCATGCAAACGGTGAATGAGTTGAAAAATGCGATTTGCTGTACCTGGATCAAGACTTGCGACAGGCTCATCTCCAAGAAAAATATCAGGCGATTGAGCAAGTGCCCGGGCAATACCAACACGCTGCCTTTGCCCTCCACTCAATAAATCGACCCGCTTGTTTAAATGAGGCAGTAGTTCAACTTGTTCGATAACGTCTCTCGCAAGTTTTTTTTCACTTTCATTAAATAAGCCAGCTAGGTTGCGAATGCTTGATCGAGAACCGAATAAACCCGTGTAGACGTTTTGCTTAACCGTTAAACGAGGAATCAACTGATGATGCTGAAAAATCATGCCCATCCTTCGCCTTTGTCCTCTTAACCCTTCTCGATCGAGCGTTTGGAAAGAACGACCATTATAAATAATGTCGCCTTCCGTTAAAGATTGCAGGCCATTTAACGTCCGAATGAACGTTGACTTCCCTGCGCCCGTTTTTCCTAATATACAAACAAATTCGCCCCTTTGAAAAGTGAGTGAAACATGATCTAACGCAGAAGATTCAGCATTTTGATAGCGCACGGACGCATTCTCTACCGTTAACAACGCTTCGTTACATGACATATTGCCTCACCCTAC
This sequence comes from Bacillus sp. Cs-700, assembly GCF_011082085.1. NCBI lineage: Bacteria > Bacillati > Bacillota > Bacilli > Caryophanales > Bacillaceae > Bacillus > Bacillus sp. Cs-700. The sequence continues at coordinate 361,814 of NZ_CP041063.1, read as the reverse complement.
TTCCAAGAAAATCAACGACAATGACAATGATCATAATCAGCATCACATCAACCGCAACGGTCGAGTATTGGAATGTTTTAAAATGAACAAACAGCTGCTGCCCAATTCCTCCCCCGCCAACTAAACCGAGCATTAACGAAGTTCGAATCGCCACTTCAAATCGATAAAAATAATGCGACAGGACGTTCGGCCAAATTTGAGGAAAGACTGAAAATAACGCACCTGTTAGCGGTCTTGCCCCAACTGCCTTCATGGCCTCCTGAGGGCCTTTGTCAGCCGCTTCAATTAATTCTGCAATTAATTTAGAGAGAACACTCGCATTATGAACGATGATTGCAATCGTTGCCGCAAATGGTCCAGGTCCAACAATCGTAAGAAACATTAACCCTAATACGATTTCTGGAATCGACCGAACAAAACTTAAACCAACACGCGCAGACCCATAAAATGGGCCTGCCGTATTTTTAGCAGCCAGTAAGCTAATGGGTAACGCAACGAGTAAACCCACAAAGCTACCAAGAAACGCCATTCCTAGTGTAACAAGACTTGCTTTTAACATGGTTGGAAGCACCGATATATTCAACGGAAACCAATTCGACAGGAAATCGATCATATTGTTAAATTGACTAAACTTCCTTACATCAAACTCCGTAACACCTATGCTCCACACCATTAATCCAATTACCATAAAAAGTAGAATTAGGTGCCTCCATTTAAACCAGGCCATTCTACTTCGTTAACAACCCTTGCTTATCAGCAGCGCTTCTTATGCTCTCATAATCTTCATTACTTGCTTTCGTAAATCCTGATGCCCCAAATGCATTTAAAATCGTTTCATCTTCAATAGCTAGAAATGCATTCTGTAGCTGATCAATCGTCTCTTCATCTGTTCCTTTAGAAACAGCCCATGGATATTGGAAAAGCTTTTCAGATTCCCAGATCACTTTAAGCTTGTCTCCATCAATTTTCCCTGATTCGAGCAACTGATTATAAATCGCACTATCAATTGCGCCTGCGTCAACCTGTTTATTTTGAACAGATAAAGCTGTTGCATCGTGCGAGCCAGTATAGGCAACAGAAGCAAAATCATTTGTATCTTGATCTTCAAAAACATCGCGATCTTGGAGCTCTATTGAAGGAATTAATGAACCTGATGTTGAGTTAGGATCGCCAAATGCAAAGCTTCTTTCCTCACTATTTTCAAGGTAATCTTCAAGCGTCTCCCACTCATTTTCTGTATTCGTAATGATGTAAGAATGGTAGAAAGGCTCACCGTCGATCAACTGAGTCACAATAGCTTTGGCACCACTTTTCTCGTGCGCAATCACATACGTAAGCGGACCAAAATAAGCCATATCAATTTGATCATAATTCATCGCTTCCACAACACCGTTATAGTCAGGAAACGTTGTAATTTCAACATCACGATCAAGTTTTTCTGAAAGCTCACCTTGAAGCTTCGTCATCGCTTCTTCAATTTCACCTTCTGTTTGAACTGGGATTACACCAATCGTAAAGGCCCCTTCTTCTTTTTCACTATTATCTTTTGAAGCATTTTCGTTCTCATTCGAGCTACATGCCGCAAGAATACCGAGCATAAGCACCATTATCAAAAGAATTGCTTTTTTCATGTTTCTCCACTCCTCAGTTTCAATCTATTTCTCTACTCTCCAATATCTCTCCTGGTCTTTTCTTATGGTATATCCTTCGTTATCAAGCTTCTCTAGGATCGGCACTAGATACTTTCGACTTACATTAAGCACATCTTTCGCCTCCTGTAACGTAAAGGCTTGTCCTGTTTTCGCTTTTAAAGATGCAATGGTTTGCTTCCAATTTTCATCGTGTACATAAAGCTCATCTGTTAATTTAACCGCAATCTCTTCTTCCAACATATAGTTCTTAAACTCCGTCTTATATGGATCTGGAATTTGCTCCTCATCGATTAAGCGATCTACTGGCGAGACGTTAACTCCTTGCTCCTCTAAATGCTTTAGTACCTTTGTCATACGCGTTTTCCATGCAGCCGGCAGCGATGGCTGAAAAGTGCGCATGGAAAGATATGGCCCTTTTTGCTGCAATTCTACCTGAAGCTGATTGCTCAAGACGGCATCTATTACTTTTTTAGGATAAGTTTTCTTTAACTCCTGCACCACTTCCGCTTTCTGCGGACCTTTTCGCATAGGATATCGTTCATGTGCCGCTTGCAAATTTTTATGAATCGCTTCTACCACTCGTGTAAAAACATTTTGTGAAGTCACACCACCGTCAATAAAGACAAGGTGATCGTCATCCTCAAGCTGGCGGAACGCTTCCTCATTTAACCCAATTTGCTGCATAACTTGTTCTTTTGATAACAGTTGCTCCGATTCAAGAATTTGCTCAAGCTGTTCAGCTGGTGTCCCTTTCATCATTTGTTCAAATTTCGCGATTGTTTCAGCGCCAAATTTATATTTCTCTCCTGCCACATTAAGAATACTGCCGCCACCAATTGTTTCAACCGGTGAAGGACGTCTTACGATAACGCGATCTCCTTTTTTAGCGGTAATAGGTTCATGCAGTCGAATCTGGCAGAAGAGTTCTTCTCGATTCCCAGCCTCAAGCGTATTGCGATCGAAAAAGACGATCGTTCCTCTTACCTCAGCCGTTCCAATGTGTACCGTTACTTCAGCTCGCTGTTTCAAGTCATGAGACATCGTAAGAGCTTTTGTAAATGAAAGATCAATGGTCGACGTAACAGGATAGTAATTGGAATTAACAATAACTTGTCCCCGAACCATCTGTTGTCGATCTGGCCCTGTCAGGTTTACCGCAACTCGTTCGCCCGCAAAAGCTTGCTCCACTTTTGTACTGTGCGTTTGTATTTGTCTTACTCGCGCTTCTAAGCGATCAGGAAGTAGTGTAACAAGTTCTCCTTCTTTTAGCTCTCCATCAAAAATCGTTCCTCGTGCAATCGTGCCGTGGCCTTGTAGAGTAAATACTTGATCAATTGGTAATCTCAGTGCTCCAGCTTTATTTCTTGAAGGTGTGTTGATCAGAAAAGAGTGAAGGCTATCCTTAAGCTCAGAAACGCCTCTTCCACTTTTGCCATCAACGATATGAATCTTTGATCCCTCAAACCCGGTTCCTTTTATGTATTCAAGAATATCTTCCTGCACGAGAGCGAGCAGGTCTTCCTCCACCATATCCGCTTTTGTGATTGCAATAATTGACCGCTGTATACCTAGAAGCGATAAAATCTCAAGATGTTCTCGCGTTTGGGGCATCACTCCTTCATCAGCCGCGACAACTGGAACAACTAGATCAATTCCAGCAACCCCAGCAATCATTTGGCGGATAAATCGTTCATGACCTGGAACATCGATGATAGACACTTTCATATCATCAGATAGTTGAAACGGAGCGAATCCTGGTTCAATCGAAATGTTTCTTTCCTTCTCTTCTTTCAACCGATCTGTGTCAACGCCTGTTAATGCGCCTGTTAATGTCGTTTTTCCATGGTCAATGTGCCCCGCTAGCCCAATCGTATAATAGTTCATGCTTACACCTGCCTATCACCTGTCATCTTCTATTAACAGTAATAAATGTAGGTACAGGATGCAAATTTAAACCATTATGTTTAAGAAAATAGTGAAATTCCTTTTTATGCACCCCTGTATATTTATTCAACCCTGCATGGAGATAAAGTTATTCACAGCTATCCACAGCCAAAACTGTTATAGCTTTATTTATGACCTGTATCACTTCATAAACTGTATCAGTTCGTTATAGAAAACTGTCTCAGTGGTTAATTTGTCGAAAACTCGAATTCCATAAAACAAAACGATTTTTGTCGATTTTTACAAAAAACCGAACGACTTATATCGCTACCAGACTTTATTCGACAACTTTCAACTATCAGAGACTACACAATTTCCTTAAAGTAAAACTTTACTTCAAAGTTTACTATTTATTTTCTGAAATAATCAATTTGAGCACTTGCGTTGAATAATTCTATTCATTCAGTTATTATATTAAAAGTACATTATACTATGGGGCTGGTTGTACGTCTGGTGAGTGCCACGGTCTTCAAAACCGCCTGGGAGGCGCGTGCCGTCTTCGGTGGGTTCGATTCCCACACAGTCCCGCCAATTATTCAATCATTCGCAAGATGATCGTCGCCCCACAAATTGTCTGCCAAAATAACCACTCCTCCTTCATTTATTCTGTCAGTCATTTCTGGCTGAAACACATTATTTATGACAAGATTACTTACGATCTATCCAACTTATAACGTTCACAACTTCTCCTCACTATTCTCTCTCTTACATTTTTATTTTTAATCAGTTTACATATCGTAAAAATTGTATACTTGTCTTGATAAACCGGATGTATTTTTACATGATAGGAATCTTATCAAGCATTTCTTCCACCATCAAAACTACATCGACTGCACAACATTTTTTATAACACAATAAGGCTACCGATTGATCCCGCTACTCTTACAATAAAACTTGCTACTATTTTTGATGATACCTGTGTTGCTGTCACTCCCCTCCCCTCTTCTTAGCCAAGACAATATTTTTATGTATGCTTGAAAGTCAAAATTGAAATGCAAGAATATCTTAATTACACATTTAAGAGCGTTGATCTACTTGAATTCACCAATCCATCCTCATCCAGATTGCTAGTGAATTTCCTATCTAGTTTCAGGATGATGAAACTCCAATTTCTCGGCCCGTCAAACTAACCCGCTACCTCTTGATTAAAAAGCGCTTTCGGCGTATAATGTGACCGTATTCAACCAATTACATTATGATGCCATGAGGTGAGTGCGTTGGCAGGATGGTTCCAGTGGTTTATCGTCGGATGGACAGTAATCTTAATTTCATTGATCGCAATCGGTGGATTCTTTATGTTCCGGAAGTTTTTAAAACGCCTTCCTAAAGAAGATGGCAAGTCTATTCTCGACTGGCAAGAACACTATATTGAACAAACGAAGCATATGTGGAGCAGCGATCAAAAGAAGCTTTTAGATGAATTGGTCTCGCCCGTACCTGAATTGTTTCGAGATATTGCGAAGTATAAAATTGCAGGAACAATAGGTGAGCTCGCGCTAAGAGAAAAAGCAAAAAACATGTCTCAAGATTTAATCATTCGGGGGTACATTATCGCGACTCCGAAACGAGATCACAAGTGGCTCGTAAAAAAACTGAATGAAAAGCGAATTGATATGACACCTTATCATCATTTGCTTCAATAAAAAAACTCGTTTAGCTTAAGCTAAACGAGTTTTTTTATAATAATGTTTGATGAAGTGTTGTTCCATGCGTTCTACTTCGCTCTGTTTTCTTAAATTGATAATACATCGAAATTCGCCACGGTACAATCATTCCAAATGCCAACACAAAGAAAAGCGAGCTCGTCTGAAGAACTGGTATAGACTCTCCAATGATTAGTTTGAAAATAATCCGAACTAATAGTAATCCAATCAGAATAAACGCAAATGCCTTTGAACGAGTTAAATAGATCTGATTATCTTTAATTTCAAACTTCGACGTGCGAATTAACAATAGTGAAAAAGCTGCGCCTACTGATAGCGCTTCAATTGCTTCGTACCATGGAACCCTCGCATCTGGAACGACAAACATAAAAAAACCGGTCGCCATAAAAAATGGCGGAAGTATAATTTTCCTTATCGTTGCAGGTTTTTTTGAAGCTTTCAACCTGATCACTACCATCGCAAGAGCCATCATCGCTCCTACAACTGTACTTAAAATCAGCATATACTCATCCCTCACCTATACCGTACTACCCATCATTTCCATTGTATGTGGAAGAGACTAAAAATACAAGCTCACGAAAAAAAGAACGGCATTCCACCGTTCTTTCTTCCCTACCCATTTAATTTGGAAAGCTCCTCTTCTCCTTCATCGGCTGCAATACTTAAAATAATCGTCATTGTTACCCCAACAACAGTGAAATAAACGCCAAGATCAAATAGCATTGCGGTCGCAAGGTGAGAATGTCCGAGAATCGGTAACTCAAAATAAGCATCCGTTTGACTTAGGAAGGGTTGACCAAAAATGAACGAACCTACTCCCGTAAGAACGGCGATCAATAAACCGATCGGAATAAAGTTCTTAAAGTCAATCCGTATCACTCTCTTCATCGTTTTAAAACCATATGAGACATACAGTAGAACCAATGCTCCGGCAGTCATAAGACCTCCAATAAAGCCCCCGCCCGGTGCATTATGACCTGCGAAAAATAAGTAAATCGAAAATCCTAGAATAATAAAGACGATAATGGTTGTCGTCGTTTTAAGTATAAGGTCATTTGTTCCTTTCAAACCAACGCATCCTTTCTTAATTAGAATCCTTGAAAGCCACCAAACAGGTTATTTACAAGGAATGATGTAAACATTGTCATGAAGTTAAAGTAAAGCAAAACGCCCATGACAATCATTAAATACCCGCCAGTCTTCATAATCAATCGGCTATTTCTCTTAATCCATTGCATTTTGCCGATAAAAAAGGACAAAATGAAAAATGGCACGGAAAAACCAAGCGTATACGCTACCATGTACATGAGTCCAGCTCCAGGATTAGAAACACCGAGAGCAATAACAGCTGCCAATATCGGGCCTGTACAAGGCGTCCAACCTGCCGCAAACCCCATTCCGATTAAAATAGAACCAATAAAACCAGATGGACGGTTGCGGATTTTTAAGCGACGGTCTTTCATTAAAAAATTCGGAGTCCAAAAACCAACAACAACAAGTCCAAACACCACAATTAAAATGGCACCCACTTGACGTAGAAGCTCTTTGTACTGAATAAACAAATTCCCAACAAGGGACGTTGACATCCCTAACACAAGGAAAATAATCGAAAACCCAATTAGGAAGAAAATCGTATGAAATATGGCTCTCTTTTGCATCATACCACGTTCTTCTTTCAGATCATCGACGGAAACCCCTGTGATGTAAGATATGAACGCTGGGTAAAGCGGTAGTACACACGGTGAGATAAATGATAAAAAGCCGGCACCGAACGCTAAAAACAAGTTCAAATCTGCCATTGAATTACTCCCTGTCTAATGCATGATCTTATCATGTGCATGTGGTTACCTTTTCAACCTTTATTGTAAACGATTTATCTTATTCAAACTATGAACATTCCATAACTATTTTTCTTCAGAGAAAAATTCTTCAAGCGTAACGCCAGCTTCATGAACATCAGCGGCCGCTTCTTTCCCGACATAGCGAACGTGCCACGGCTCATATTGATATCCGGTAATATCCTCTTTCCCTTTTAAGTAACGAACAACGAAGCCATATTCGTGCGCATGCTCCGCTACCCACTTCCCTTCTGGTGTATTACCAAACTCTTCAGTAAGAGAACTTCCAAGGGAAGGTGTGCTAATATCCATCGTTAATCCCGTCTGATGTTCACTCTGTCCCGCCTGCGCACTTACCTGGTTCGCTACTTCTTCTCCACGCTGCTCAGCATTATAAGCAAAGATAGCTTCCTGGCGCTCATAGGAGCGATAACCTGAAACAGCTTTTAACTCATAGCCATCTTCTTTTGCACCTTTAAACATTTTTTCAAGCGCTCTAGCAGCTTCTTCTACCATTAAACGCTTCGGATCACCTTCAGGGGCATATGTAGAGACGTCTGGTTCCACAAGATTTTTCGGAACAAAGTCAGAAGGTAGATTACGTTCTTTATTAGCCACAACATAAATGCTGTCTGGATTCGTGACCGTTAGATTCTCACCATTTTTCTCGACTGTTTCAGCCATCGTAGGATAGGCTGCTGCACCCGCTTTATCGTCATCTTTTTGATCCTTCTCTTTATTGCTATCTTGATTTTCTTTCTGGCTATTGCCTTCTTGATTTTCTTTCGTTTGATTTTCGTCAGATTTTCCAGAATTATTTGTGGAATCGTTATTCGTTTGCCCACCGTTCTCCGCTTGATTCTGCGGCTCGTTAGATGTTTGCTCTTCATCTCCTGCCTGACATCCGGCTAAAAGCGCAAACGAAAGTCCAGTTGCTACTACTAACTTTTTCATCGTCATGTAAACACTTCCTGATTTTTTATAGTCTAATCTATCATACCATCACACCAATTAGACCCGTCAACCAAAATTACTCCATATAAAAAGCACTCTGCTAACAGAGTGCCATTACGCTATTTATCATTGTTCGTCATTTGACTATTCATAGCCTTCATCATCTGATTAATCTTCTTCTGAGAAGGTTTCTGCCCCATTTGCATCATCATTACACGAAGCATGTTTTCATTAATAGGGGGATTCTTCTTCAAATAGTCCATCATATATTTGCGGGCAATAAAAAAGCCAAGTGCTACTCCAGCAATCAACGCTAGCACGCCCACAAGCGTGTACATCCACCACATTCTAGATTTCCTCCTTATTCTTTCTCTTCCAATAGTGTACTACAACCCGTAATGATTATACAATAACGTCTACTAAAATAGTAGGAGTTTGTTCAAACTAGTTTTTGCTGTTTGATCGGGTTAAGCCATCCATATCGACCTGATTGGAAGTCAATGGCGAAAAAAGAAGGAGTTAATTTTCGAATCACCTCAAAGAAGACTGTTTCTGCTTCAGTCCCACCAGTCGCATAGACGTTTACTTTCTCTTTTCTCACAAACAAAGAAGCATCGCTTTTTGATTGATGTATACTTAACCGGTGACCTTCGTTTTTGTATTCGTACGTACGGAACGCCCCTAGTTCGCTGACAAGGTAGGTGTTTAGCTCTTCTTCTGCAATAGGCTCAGTAATAAAGACAACCTGCTTATCCAGAAGGTCTTTCTCATCCACCTGGATCGCGCGCTTTCTTTCAAGGAAAAGTTGATACAAAAGATGTTCTTTGCCAGCATATTGAGCGGCGATGTGTTGTTTAACAAAATACATTTCATAATGCCTCATACCACTTCCCCCTTATCAGAGAACAAATCATATAAAAAACAGTATACTGTACCTTCTCTAAAAGGATTGTCTATACTTGGAGCGTGACATCACTAGTTTTGTCGAAATTAAAAAAAGACCTGTACTATAACATAGATGTTATAGTACAGGTCCTTGACTGCTATGCCATACTCGGCAGGTCACAAAGAACGCCACCGTTGCTTTCATCATAATCTAGTTTCATTCGATCAACAAACCACTGATCATCCGGTCGAACAAAGTAAGTAACGCCACCAATTTCTTGCTTATAATCATCATATGAAGGCCGGTCAGACATGACTCCAAGGGAAAAACCACCGCTGTCCCCACTTCCTGCATAACGTACAAACAATCTTAGACAATCACCATGACCAAGTTCCATTTCATTTTTGTAAAACTCAGCTGCAGAATCAGTTACAACAAACATCTTATCCGCCCTCTCCGTTTTTGTATTAGTACATCTTGTTATAGTACAGTATAACGAATATTTGAAAAATTGCAACCATAAAAATAGCCTAATTTTGCTAAATGCAAAATTAGGCTATTTTTTACTGAAGAAAGCCGCGATTTTTCTTGCTTTCTTTTAATTTTTCAGGCGTTACGTCTGTGCCTTCTTCATCCACAACTTTGATGGAGTGAAGCTGGTTACTAAAAGAAGAACGAAGGCTTGCCAGATATTCCTGACGAAGATCTTTTTGTTCTTTTTTCTCAGCATCTGTTAAAGATGACTCTTTTGATTTACGAGATAGCTCGTTAATTCGTTGAATTTTATCTTGAGAAAGCATATAAAAAAGCTCCTTTACTGCAACTTGTACGTTCTATGCTAACGCATCTTTTTACCATAGACAAGTTTAGTGCTTCTCACTCTGTTCGTCAACATATTCCTTATAGCGTCTATGTACCGTGGCTTTTGATGCATGGTGACCAAAACCTTTAAGCGTTGCTGCAATCTCATGGAACGTTAAGCCACGATTACGAAGATTAACAATTTCCTCGATCGGTACTTCAACACGGTCTCTTCCACCGTGATTTTGATGACTAAGATTTCGCTGCGGTCGATAGCCTTCTTTCACCGCCTTATCCATACCGCGCTTGATTTTCAAGTTGTGAAGCTTTCGCTGAAATTCTTCGACAATACTTACAATTTCGAGCACCATTGAATCAGCTTCCGATAACTGAAGTTCTCCATTTTGATTTACCGTATAAATGGTTCCGCCGTATTTGTGAACGGCATGAAGAAGAGCAATTTTAGCGTTCCCTCGTCCAAGTCTTGTTTCATCTTGAATGAGCAATGCTTCGACTTGCCCTTCTTTTAACAAGTCCAGTACCTCAAGTATGCCATCGCGATCAATGTCATACCCGCTGTGCTTTTCTTCAATCATTTGGTGAACGGTAAAACCTGACTGTGATGCAAAACGTTGCAATTCTTCTTTTTGCCTCGCAAGAGACGACTCCTGCGCTTCTTTTTTTGTGCTTACTCGGCAATAAATAACGGCGTTCATTCTTTATTCTGTACCCCCAAGTGCGGTAGCGTTCGCTTCAACAGGGATGATGAGAGTATCTCCTGCTGTAATTCGATTAGCATCTATGCGATTAGCGTCTTCAACCCAGCTAACAAATTTCTGATCTGACAATTCATGTGCGGAACGATATTCATCAGCAATTTCTAAAACCGTATCCCCGTGCTCCAGTTGAATCGTTGTATACCGATCATACTCCTCAGCTGCAGCTGTTCGCAAAGATACGAACACAATAATTAACACAGCTACAAAAGATATAATGACAAGAAAATCAATTCCAGACAAGCCCCCAGCTTGCTTTCTCATCCCAATCACCCCATATACGAATATTTGTTCTGTTTTTAGTATAATCAGAACCCCTGTTCGTGTCAACTAGTAACTTCGAACTTATGTTTGTATGCGAACAAAAATTCTGGTATACTAGTAACAAATAGATAGATTGGAACGAGGTGCCAGAAATATGAAACTATCAAAGCGTCAGCAGGACATTCTGGACTTTATTAAAGTCGAAGTAAAACAAAAAGGTTATCCACCGTCTGTTAGAGAAATCGGCGAAGCCGTTGGACTTGCTTCAAGCTCAACTGTCCATGGCCACCTGGCAAGACTCGAGAAAAAAGGTTATATCAGAAGAGACCCAACAAAGCCAAGAGCCATTGAAGTGTTGGGCCTTGATGAAGCGATCGACATTCCACGTCAGCACACGGTTAATGTTCCTGTCATTGGTAAAGTAACAGCTGGTCAACCAATCACAGCGATTGAAAATGTTGAAGAGTACTTCCCTCTTCCGGAGCAGTTCGCTCAGGATGAAGAGCATACATTCATTCTTGTCATCGAAGGAGATAGTATGATTGAAGCTGGTATTTATAACGGTGATATGGTTATCGTGAAGCAGCAACCAACTGCAAATAACGGAGACATCGTTGTTGCGATGACGGACGATGGCGAAGCAACGGTAAAACGTTTCTTTAAAGAAAGCAACTACTTCCGACTTCAGCCGGAAAACTCATCGATGGAACCAATCATTCTTGATTCTGTTTCGATCCTTGGTAAAGTGGTTGGTGTTTTCCGCTCGATCCACTAGAAGCGCAAATTGCGCTTCTTTTTTTCGGCGATTTTTTCACTCGCTATATCGGAACAAGACAATCCACTTCTTCATATGGTGTGATGATACGAAGATGAAGAGGTGATTGTCATGGTACAAAAAGAAGTTCAAGAGCTTTTAAACACATTGATTCAAATTGAACACGTTTCAACTACGCTATATTTAGCAATGTCTGCTTACTTAGATCGAAAGAATTATACTGGAATGGCTAGTTGGTTACGAATTCAATCTGATGAAGAACGTACGCATCTACTTACTCTGATTAATTACTTAGCTGGTAAAGATGGCGTCGTTGAATTAGGCGCTCTCCCAGAACAATCAACAGACTTTGGAACCCCGCTCGAAACGTTTCAACAAGTTTTAGAACACGAACAGTATGTTACGAATTCTTACCGGCAGGCTTATAACTACATCAAAAAAATTGATCCGCAAACGGCCGTCATCGTTCAGGATTTCTTACGCGAACAGATTGACGAAGAAGCACAGGCGCTTACGATTGTCGAAAGGCTGAAATTAGCAGGAGAGAATACGTCCGCACTCTTACTGATCGATCAAGAACTTGGTCAGAGGCAGCCAGGATAAGAATTCTACCTAAAACCTACAAAAGACCAAGCTCAAATTTACTCTTTACTCTTTACTCCACCGATAGTGCATTAAATTTACTTTTCCTCCGTTCAATAACACTTCTTCTGGATCTGTAGAGATGTATGTAAAACCATTACTTTCAAGTACCTCTTGTGAAGCAAGATTGTCTTTCGTTGTCCTAGCGGAGATGTGTTTAATCTTATTTTGATGATAGACCTCATCTAGGACTCGCTTGACACCTAATGTAGCCATACCTTTACCAGACTGATCTTCACTAATTCTGTAGCCAAGCTCAACGTTCTCGTTAGAGTAATTAAAATCAACTAAATTAATTCTTCCTATAATCGTGCCATTTTCATCTTTTACAAGATAAAAGGTCGATAAACCGAGAGATTGCTCCGTTATTAATTGCAGGAGCTTATCGTTAAACGTCTGAAACTCATAATAATCTTCACCACGATCTGGCACCATCTTATTGAAAAAACTTCTGTTTTCGACCTCAAAGTGAAACAATGATTCCGCATCACTTTCTTGAAGTCTATGTAACCTAACTTCCATTTTGTTATCCTCCATGCTAAATCATTTGTTATAGATGAACTTTACAATCATGAATGGATCCATGCAGTGATCAAAATTCCTTCAAGGAGCAAAGCTAAGAACACTGTGACAATCATCGCCAGTTTAATGTTTTTTGGCCTATAATTACTTACACCCTTTTAGCCAAATAACAGTTTAAGTCTTGTTTTCGTTTTTGAAGGTGTATTTAGTAAAATAAGCACCGAGTAAGAGAAAAACCATCATCGCAACCCAGTTGATCATTCCATTGAAATCAAACCAGTAAGCTAAAAGGTTCACGATCGCAATGAGAAAGAGAAACATTGGCGTTAAAGCACTTTTTATACCGGTCAAACCAGCCGCTTTTCTTTTACGAAAAACGATAAATGTGGCTATAAATAAGGCTGTAACCGTTATAATTGTTAAGATAACAGGTGTCATTTGCGCCCTCCTCCTTTTCAACGTGGTGTCCGCTTTACGTAATTTTGGTTTAAGCAGTTTCAATATAATAAATCATTTTTATCTTTACCATTGATTTTAACATATTATTCCATAACCAATTCCAATTACAAGTATAAAAGTTACGTTTCTATTAAGTTTAAATCCCTGCTGTATTCATTAATACAACTCTCCATCCATCGGGATCTTCAATCGTTAGCCCTTTCTCTTTCCAATATACATTTTCAGGTTCTACTTCCCCGTGTCCCATTTGCTGAAGCCTTTCTGCTACGCTTTTCAGTTCTTCTCCATTTGGAATATAGAAAACGATCAAGTTATCAGCAGTAGGAGTAGGGCAAGGGCTACCTTCTTCATGTGACGTGAACTCTAATTGATAGGATAGGTGAGGTAAACCATATACCACGCCCGTATATCCTGCATGTCCAGTGAATTCAGCTACTCGCTGCAAGCCTAACCCATGTTCATAAAACTGAATAATCTTATCAAATTGATCGGTCGGCCTAGCTATTCGAACTTGCACTGCGTTAAAATCTTGAAATTTCATCGTTGTTCCCTCCAATTACTATATATAAGCACGATACTTCCAAAAATCTAATTGAGACATACCTATATTTTAAGCTTTTTTCAGCCTCATAGCGCTAGAACAATGAATGAATTTCTCTACGACTTTAGGATGAAATAAGAAAATAATTCATATAAAAAAGCTGAAGCACCTTAAAGTGAACTTCAGCTTCCGATTAAAATAGGACCCCATGGAACAATCGAGAATCCACCTCTAATTCTTCAATATGAATACTTCCCCATCAAATAACTTTTTGAAAAGTACAACCCTCCAAAAAATAGGGCAAGAGCGATGTAGGCCGGTAGCAAGTGAATAAACGTTGTGTAGCCAATCATGAGGTGTACATAAATTCCTGCTACAAACGCAGGTAAACCTCCTATAAAAAACATCCACCATAGCCAAGTATTCCCCGATTGAAAGCCCCAGAGAGCAGACATTAGCACTAACAACCCAACGCTGACCATCGCTCCTCCCAATCCAGCACGGTCGTGGGCGATGACAGAGATCAACCGATCATTGAATGAGTGAATCAGATCCGCTGGCATGCAGATGTATTGTAAATCCGTTGGCACGAAAACCCCCGTCACACCAATTCCAGAAATAATCACTCCACCAAGAACAAATGAAAATCCAAGCATAACAAAACAAAATTGCCCAATAACGCCTTTTCGCCATGCCAGGTCATTCCGTCGGTTGCGTGATTTCGGCGTCCTCTTTATGCCTTTCGTCTTCACGTAGCCTCTCAAGTAAAAGGGTAATAGCACAAACCAAAACAGCAAGTGTAACCAATCGAAGTAACCATAGCCAATGAAAAGCAAGATACCTAGAAAACCAATAATGGCCGCAATATCAATCGCCTGCTTCGCCCACAGCAAACCGTTTTTAACTCCGTAATAAGACAATGTCATATAAACAATGCCACCAGAAATCATCGTTCCAGCTAACGTCATTCGGTCATGTGCCATAAACCATAGGAGTCGTTCATTAAAGAGCAGAAGCTCCTCACGAGTTAGCTGCATGAATCTTTCATCATAAGGTAAGACAATCGAAGTGAGACTTAACACTAAAGCAATCAAGCCACCGATCATGATGAATAATCCAAACAAGAAGTAGTCTTTCCATCCACGACTTTCTTCTTGAAATGTGCTGTCGTTCATCGCTTCATAAATTCTCTTAGGTAACCCTGGCCCAACTTCGACATATTCACCCGATAGGAACAACAAATCAGCTCCATGATTTAATAGCTGTATAGCATCATCTGGCTCTTTCACTCCACCAACGGTCACCAGTCTTAATGAAGGATATTCATTTTGACAATAGACAATCGCTTCCTTATGTATCGCATGGTTTGACAACGTATCCAAACCTTGCACTTCATCAATCACAATACCCGTTATGTATGGAAAAATAGAACGCAAGTCAACCTTTTCAATTTGATTACCTGGCACGCGAACATAAATGCTTTTCCATTCTCGAATGGACCTCAGCACATCTACATTCGTAAAATCGATTTCATTATAGTCAATTTCATAAACACCATTATAAGGTTTTAAAGCTCTAGCGATCTCAATTAGCTCATCGTTCGTACCGCTTAACTGGAACATAGCGGGCTGAACCAACTTGGAATCCTCTAACCGTTGAAGCGTCTTTGCAAGACCCGCTCTCTCCCCCTGTTCAGAAAGAGCAATACTTCCATTCTGAAGCCTTGTTGGTTTCGTGTATTCTTCAGATGGCTCTTTCGTAATCGGACCAATTTCAATACAGCCAAACCCTAAGTGGCTAAATCCTTTTAAACCAGAAAGTCTGGGATCAATTTTGCTAGATAGCCCCACACAGCCTGGAAAAGTAATGTCTTCAATCTTAACCATCAACTCATCAGGAACCTCTTCTCTTCCTAAAAAGTGAATGAGATGCTGTCCACCTGGAATTGAAGCAATACGCTCCATTGACTGATGTATAAACTCTCTTGAAACCTCGGGACTCCATTTTGATAGAAAAGGTTTAAATATCACATGATAGGACCAATCGGGCATATGATCCCCCTTTCTAGTTTACATAATTTAATTATAGTTTACTGAGTTGTGAAATAAGGTGTGTTCTGAAGCGCAGTCTTGTTTATATTTTTTTATAATAAATCAGTCATTAACACAATGAAAAGAATGACAGCTGTAACAGTGTATGTATTGGCTATTTTTTTATTTTGTTTTTCTTCTCTAATTTTTTCTGTTCCAAATAACAGAAACATAACAAACAAAAATGATATAAAGACTTGGCTAGAAATCGCATTAGGAAAAATAAAAAAATGAGAGAAAGCCATTCCTATTGCTATGATTGCCAATAACAAATTAACTTTTCTTAAAAGAGTCAAAGAAATCACGCCTTTCTAATGGATCGTTCTTTAACTACTCAACGGTTTTTTATATTTATTTCAAGGAACTAGGAATTTCTCTTTTCTTTACGGTTCCAATCACCATTACGACAAACTGTAATCCAGCGATGCCAATAAACATCCCTAATGAAACTGTTCAATCGAATACAAAGCCGTTAAACATAAATAGAAAAAAGACTGCGAGCATACTAAAGCTTTGCTCTCATCAACTTCTTTAAGAGGAAGAGCTCTCACGCTCATTTAGGTACTTTTGATAAGCTTCTTTCACTTTATCTCTTTTAGGGGTAATCTTTGAAATTCTGTGATGGATGTCATGAAGGAGATACAGCCCACGAAAAAGGCAACCAGCAACGATGCCAAACGCTACTATTTCACCTACTAATGGACCTGTCATCATCAAAAAGAATCCTAAAACAGTGGCTAAAAAGATTGATAATAATAAGTACAATAAAACACTCCAATTTCTTTTTTTCTTTTAATTACACTCAAATCCCATACGTCTACCATTAAACAATACCATAAATTTACCATTAAACTGGTTGCCTCTTACATTTCCCTTTTAAAAACTCACAAAAAAAGCGGTTCATCAATGTGTCCGAACCATTTGTGGACATTTTGATTGAACGGCTTTTTTCAATAATGAACATTATCCTTTTTTAACTAAGTAATGAAGCTGCGCAAACTGACCATACTGGCGCACATCGGTTAATTCAAGATCATGTGTAACATCGCTTGTCTCAAACAGCGGAATCCCTTTACCTATTAGTGTTGGAGCAAGCGAGATAATAAACTCATCAATCAAATTTTTCTCAAGAAATTCATGCACGACTACACCACCACCGATAAGCCAGATCGTTCCACCACCCTGCTCGTTTAATCGTTCAATAAGTGACGTCGGATCTTCCGATGTGAATGTGACATCTTCTGTGTTTTCTCTTGATTGAGTTGTATACACGTAGGACATTTTCCCTTTGTACGGATTAACTCCGTTTTCTTGTTCCATCACCCAGTCATACGTACGACGGCCCATAATCATGGTGTCGACATCTTTCATGAACTTTTCATAACCCGCGTCACCTTCTGGTTCAACTTTAAAAAGCCAGTCGAGTGAGTCATCTTCCGTTGCCACATAGCCGTCAACGCTTGTCGCGATGTAAACAGATACTTTTCGATTTGTCATTGAATTACTCCTTTTAAACTTATTTCCCTCACCCTATTATAGGCGTTTCTTTACCATTTAATAAATCGTTGATCATCTGTTTATGTTCGTTAAAAAGTTGATCAGGAAGAGCATCTAGCGAAAAGAATGCTGTCTCGAACGATTCTTCACTTCCTCGTAGTTTTCCTTCAAAATCATGACAGCGAAAGAGAATTTGAATAGGTGAAACCTGATCGCCATTATCAAACGTTTTCTCTTTATCGGGTCCCGAGTAGATACCAAAGAGTGACATCTCTTTTAGCACAAGTCCAGTCTCTTCCAATACTTCTCTTTTTGCCGTTTCCTGGACTGATTCATTAAGGTCCATAAACCCACCCGGTAGACCCCACGACTGACTATCGATACGAAGCTGCAGCAACAAGCGATTCTCCGTATCGAAAACCATTGCCCCTGCGACGACCATAATCACTTTCTCGTGACCTACCATTGAACGTAAGTGCTGTATGTAATCCATGAATAACCTCCATAAACGTTTATGGTTAGTCTACTTATTTTTGATTAAGACGGAAAATAGTTATTCCAGTTCAGAATAAAAATGAGAACTAGAATCCCAAAAGGTATTAAAGCCATAGACCAGTTAACTTTTATGTATTTCATAAAAAATCGATCCAATAAGAAAAAAGAAAAGGCTATAGCCATGGCTCCAAGGCCAAAGACTGCCCCAGCCCCAATTTGAAATAACGCTGATCCATACACCTCTCGTATTCTGGTTCGATCCGATAGAATTGAGGCAAAAACGTCACTTAACAAAGAAGCCCAAATGCCATAAATGTAAATAGCTATAAAAATTCCAAAGAACATATCATTCAAACCAGTAAAATATGACATTTCCGGATAAAACAGTTTTGACGTAAGAATTGACATTAACACAATATACGCAACGCTTACCGCTAACTTTCTTTGATAGATGTTTTGTAGTGCGTGATGTTTTGACATGATTGAAATCCACCTTATATAAAGTCCCGGAAAGAACATAATGAACTATTGTTTTTAGGTGCAACCAAATAACTAGTTCCACTTCCTAATCACAAACTAATCCCCCTATCATATTTCGCTTTCATAAAATTCCTTCTCCAATGACAATGATATCCATACAGATGCTGATTGTAAATGAATTAGAAGATTTAAAGCGTTGTGCTCCATAATCTTGCAAACTACTATCAAAACGAATAAAAAAGGCGCTAATCATTTTCTCAATGATTAGCACCTCTTTGAACCAGCCACGCGATAGAAATAGCGCGCAATGGCTTTATATGATTGTTATTTGAATGATTTAACGCCTAAATAATGGTCTTGCCAAAAGTCGTAGCTAAGATCCGTGACTTCTACACCGCCGCTACCAGCGTGGATGATTTTGTTGTCACCGATATAGATTCCGCTATGTGAAGCTCCTTCTACATCATAAGTGCCTTCAAAAAAGACAACATCTCCGATTGCTGGAGAATCTACTTCTGTTCCGTCATATTTCCACATATCACGCTCCGTTCGTGATATGTCGACGCCAGCTTCGTTAAACACATATTGGATGAAGCCACTGCTGTCAAACCCGTCTGGTGTTGTGCCTCCCCAAACATATGGCGTTCCAATTAAGCTTTTCGCAGTGGATACGACGTCAGATTGCGAGACGGACTCAGTAGGTGCTTCATCTGAAGTCGGTTCAGTAGCACCGGAATTATCAGCAGTAGATAATGCACCCATAACCTCAGGTCCAGCTATACCGTCAACAGTAAGCCCCTTATCTTCTTGAAAATCTTCAACAGCATCTTCTGTGATCTGACCAAAAATACCATCGACGTTATAAGTATAATAACCGAGTGATTCAAGTTCTGTTTGCAGCGCCGTAACAGCCTCGCCACGATCCCCACTACCCAGAACATTGATTGATGAACTAACTGAATCACTTTGCTTCACGTCATTTGAATCGACCTTAGCAAAAGCCCCATCACTCAAGACCGGAGAAAAAACCATCGCGGCCACCAAAGTAGATGAAACAATTGTTTTTTGTAGGGTAAAACTTGACTTGTACATATAAATTCCTCCTGTAACTGATTCTAGCTGAAGTTTGCAACTTAATAGACAGATGAAAATTTAGGATATGTAACGATTGGCAGATGTTGCCGTGTGATTTCCACACGCCTTCGAGCCGATTCACTTAGTCTAACAGAAAAGTTCTGTAATGAGGTTTCACTGTCATTAAGCCTAGATGATCACTTTTTACAAAAAGGTGTATCACTGTAATACCTTATCACTCATCCTACTTTCTTCCGTCTAATTAACATTTAGAAGCGCTATTAGTCGTGACTATACCTTTATTTCTCCACCAATCTATTAAAATAGTGAGGTATGTCACATTTCTTTTTGATTCAATGATCTATAATAAAAATCGTAAATACCCCATAGGGTAATAAAAAAGGAGACGATCATATGAGTAAGAAAATAGTCATTGTTGGTGGCGTAGCTGGCGGCTCAACAGCAGCGGCTCGTTTAAGAAGATTAGATGAAACGGCAGAGATTGTCATGTTTGATAAAGGTGAGTATATTTCTTATGCCAACTGTGGCCTCCCTTACTATATAGGTGGAACGATTGAAGACCGCAAGAAACTACTTGTCCAAACACCTGAAAGCATGGCTGCAAGGTATAACTTTGATATTCGTACCTTGAGTGAAGTGACACAGATTAATCGCGCAAAAAAAACCATTTCTGTGCACGATTTAAAATCCGGTCAAACTTACGAGGAAGCGTATGACCAACTGATTCTTTCACCAGGAGCGCGTCCAATTGTCCCACCGATCCCTGGTCTTAATGAAGCAAAAGCACTCTTTACGCTTCGCAATATTCCTGATACCGATCGGATTAAAGCGTTTGTTGATGAAGAGAAACCATCAAAAGCTGTTGTTATAGGCGGTGGCTTTATCGGGGTTGAAATGGCTGAAAACTTGAGCGACCTCGGCATGAGCGTCACACTAATTGAAATGGCAAATCAAATTATGCCACCGCTTGAGGTACACGAGGCGGCATTCAAGTAGACGAATACCTCCAAACGAGTGATCCTTCCATTTATGCGATTGGCGATGCCATTGAAGTAACATGTTACATTAATAAGCAACCAACCATGATTCCTTTAGCATGGACAGCAAACAGACAGGGGCGGCTTGTAGCTGATAACATTTACGGCAAAAAAACGCCGTATAAAGGGACACTCGGAACATCCATTGCCAAAGTGTTTGACTACACGGTTGCTACGACCGGTAATAATGAAAAAACCTTAAAAAGCCTTGGCATTGCTTATGAAGTTGTGCACGTTCATCCAGGTTCACACGCCGGATATTATCCAGACGCCTCCCCTATTGCCTTGAAGCTGATTTTCGACAAAGAAACCGGAAAGATCTTCGGTGCGCAAGCAGTTGGTAAGGATGGCGTAGATAAGCGAATCGATGTCATCGCAACCGCAATTAAAGGAGGCTTAACCGTTCTCGACCTGCCTGACTTAGAACTTGCTTACGCCCCTCCTTATTCTTCTGCGAAAGATCCGGTGAATATGGCGGGATACGTAGCGAGTAACATCGTTGAAGACATGATTGAAACCGTTCAATGGCATGAGATTGATGCGATCGTGGAAAACGGCGGTACGCTTATTGATGTGCGAAACCCTGGAGAATTTAAGAATGGTTTTATAAAGGGAGCTATTAATATTCCAGTTGATGAATTAAGGAGTAAACTTCATGAACTGCCGCAGGATAAGACGATTTATGTGCACTGTCAGGTTGGGTTGCGCGGGTATATTGCGACACGCATTCTTCAGGAGAATGGGTTTGAAGCGGTTAATCTTGATGGTGGGTATCGGACTTATGAGCAAGTTAAAGGAGAGATTGAATCAGGAATAGTGAATTAGATTATTTCTTGAGCTATAAATAGGGAAGTTTTTATACTATCTGCTACACGAATGTTCTACTGTTTCAGTCTATTAAATTAAACTTCTTACAAAAACATTATAGAGATTATTATTAAAAGTAGCATATCCTATTCTAGGTATCATAAGGTATGCTGCTTTTTATTTTTCAAATAATTTCAATTTGGTCCTTAACGTCTACAATGAATCTCGAAAACCGTCCCTTGATCCATTACCTCCGACGGTTGGATTGTTGCTTTTGATTCTTATAAACCTATAGCTTGTTCGACTACTAACTTCGAATTTTTGTTGCATAAAACTATGATTCCAACACTTTGTGATTATCTGAGTTTTTAATAGTGCTGTAAATTTCATTAAAAGAAGTCTTAGCCTGTTCTTCGCTACGATCGATACATTGTAGAATTCGATTCCATGCAAATCACTTATAAAGAAATTTGTAAGTGATGAGATCAATCCGTTTTTACCAGCTCCCCGCGCTTTCTATAAAAAGAACTGTTCGAAAAAAGGATAGTATCCTTCTGCATAATAGAGAAAAATGAATGCTGTAATAAACTTTTGAAACGGCATTAATGTAAAATAATTCTTTTCTGTAAAAGCGATATAACGCCTATGTGTTAATTCATCAAAGTAGATATCATCACGATTAAGAACATGGTTTTTTAAGTAAGAAAATAAAAGGACCACATACTTACTGACTTTTATCTTGCCAGCTTCGTATTGGTCCATATAAAAGGTAACATGCTGATTTATTTTCATTTATATCAAATCATCTGTTGAATACTTCGGATTTCCCTTGTTGTCTTCGTCTATAAAATGAAAGGTTCGTTCTATATTCATGATGGATGCATTTACTTTGCTCATTTCATTCAGCAGAGGGTGGGACTTCACAAATGTTTGGGTCGCATTCTTTACCATGATCGAAACGCCCTCTTTTTTAACTGTTCGTTCCATTCGTCTATAGATTTCAATATACTTCAAGTACCTACCGACTTTTTCCACTTCAACAGGACTAGTTGTATCAACCCTGGACATCAAGTAATCCTTTATTTTATCTATGCTTACGTCAGTTCTTAAGGCCGCTTTCAATCATGGCCACCCCCCTATCGTGAGATTTTGATAAAAAATTCGGAAAGTCGAGCCCCCTCCCCGTTTCAGGGGTCCCCAAAAACTTTTGAAATTTTTTGGAGGGGGGCCATGAAATTTTTTTACCAAGTTCAAATGCTAACTATCATTTCTTTCCAAGCAATTGTGATGAAGTAAAAATCCTTTTAATGCTTCTGCTTTGGTAAGTCTTCTTCAGAAACAGCTTATAATTGCTAATATTCATTAACTTGATCCCTAATTTCTTCAATCACCATCTCTCATCATCAAATACTCTGTTCTTTCGGATGTATTTCTTTAGTCGATCATGCTCTTTATTATGACAAGGAATACAGATGCTTTCACAATTACTATAAACAAGAGCAAGTTCTGGGTGCTTCTTAACTTCTTTAATATGATGTACGTTCTCTGCCTTACCTACCTTGCCAGCACGCTTGCACTTCTGACATTCATAATTGTCTCTATTTAACACACTCTGCCTTAGCATTCTCCAAGCTGTACTCTGATAAAACTTCACCAATTTATCTTGTGAGATTAGTTCATTAATTTTTTTCAACTCCATAACATTCACTCCAGAAGAAAAACCATTCATATGAATGGTTTTAACAGAAAAATATAGACTTTATAATAACAATTGCCAAAACTATGTTTAAGAAGAACACTTTCTAAATGCAAATTCATGGTGATTGCTGTAATCATTAATTTTTTTATACTAACATATCAATAGATTCAGCTAATATTAGTATTTGTATCTTCAAAGTTATCTAATATCATTATAAACTCAAAAAGAAAAAACACTCTACAATAATTCTGCATAATATCTGCCTTTAATAATATTCTTCTTCATCATCTATGATGTTCTCTAATTGAAATTCAGATTCAGGTCCGTCAAGTTCTTCGTAGTATTTTTTCACAGGTGCTAATTTTGCTAGTAATTTCTTAACTCCACTTCTAAAACTTACCTCAATAACTTCATTTCCGTTCTCTAAACTTACATTCTCGACTATTCCTAATCCTAACTTTCTATGAATTACTTTGTCACCAATCTGATATTTCATTCTTTCCTCAAATTTCGGGTTTAAACTATTTTTAAAAATTATTTCTTTTAAATATGCTTCTGCTCGTTCGTTCCAATATTGCTTGTCTATTGGTTCACTTGTTTCCGCCATTTTTTTATACCTTAAATATTGCACTTGCTGTTCATCGGTTAAATATTTTGAATTACCTTCTTCTCTGTGCAACCTTTCCTTTCTTAATCTTTTAATTTTCGACTGATTTCTAAGATCGTGCACTTCTTTAATAGCATTTTGATTTAATTTACCTTTAAAATATTGGGTTGCAAATTCCATGAATTTATATGTGTTGTACATTGAAAAACTCTTTCCGGTCTCTACAAAAAATTCATTTATTAATTCAATTCTCGGGCCTAGTGTCCTCCCATGTATTTCTTTCCACCAGTCTTCTTTAGTATCATCGGTAATAAATATTACAGGTGATCCACTCTCTTTTGCTTTGTCTATTATTTGTTTCCAAACTATTAAATCTCCGTACTCATCTTTAATTGTTAAACTATCTATAATTTTTTTCTTACCCTCTTTATCTTTTAAGTCTTCATATCCTGGCGGTATTGAATTCTTATAACGTGTTTCTCCTTCCTTATAAATTTCATCGAGATTTTCTTGGCTATATGGTGATCCCACTTTATTTGTAAACATCATTGTAATTTCATCTAATATGGTGTCTTGATGGTGAAGATTGGGATGATCCCTCTCTAAAACTGTGATATCTTGGATTATTTCTTTAAATACATTATTTATTTTTTGCTCAATTTCTTTCTGTTGTATTGAATTATGTCTTTTTTCAAGTTTTTTTAATTTATTATTAAGTACATTTTTAGTTTCATCTGATGTTTCTCTTATAGCCTTAATAAAACGTTGATATGCAACCTGTTGCTCTACTATCACAGTTTTCCTATTAAAGTGATATTCCATAGCAACTTGATGCGGAATCCACACTCTATCATTTAATTTTCTAAGAATTTTTATTAATTCATCCCTTGTATCATCGGTATATCGATACAAATTCAAAAGAATATTTGTATCCAACACGATTAAAGATGAATCCCATATCCTTTTTTGTTCAATTTCATTAGGTTCATAAAAAATACCAAAACTGCTTCTCATATCATACCCCTTAATCATCAGTTATATTTTTCTCCTAGGTATTAATTCCACATACACCTTAATTTCCCTCCCGGTTATCCATATCTTATATTGTGTTTAACTCATCTAATCTTTTAAACACACGGTATACCTTCAGCTAAATGATTAATGATTAATGATTACTAATTACACAATATATTAATATAAAGAATTAGAGTTAACATTTTGAAATTTTTAACAATATTTCTTGTTTTTGAGGTATAATCTTTGTGACAATATTTTTAGGGGGTACTAATATGGCTTTTAGTTACGATGAAGATTATTTCATGAAAACGGTACCATTTATTTATGGAAATGAAAACTTAAGAGAACCTCAGGTCCAAGGTTACTATCATGTATACGACCATTTTGTTGTAAAACAAAAGAAATCTCATGCAGTTATTGTTTTACCTACCGGCGTAGGAAAAACCGGGCTTATGTCAATTCTTCCGTACAGTATCAGTCAAGGTAGAGTATTAATAATTGCTCCTCAAATTGTAATTAAGGAAACTGTTATAGATGCTCTTAATCCTGATAAACCAGAAAACTTTTGGATTAAAAGACATGTATTTGACAGACCTCAACAATTACCTGCCCTAATTGAATTTGAAGGTTCAAAAACTAGTAAAGAAGTTTTAGAAGCTGCTAATGTTGTTGTAGTCAATATTCAGAAGTTACAGGGACGATTAGACTCTTCACCTCTTAACCATTTGCCAGAGGACTTTTTCGATATGATTATTATTGATGAAGCTCATCATTCTACTGCAAGGACTTGGGTAGAAACAATACAACATTTTTCTCAAGCAAAAGTTATTAAAGTAACAGGTACTCCTTTTAGAACTGACAAAGAAAAAATTACTGGTGACCTAGCATATAAATACAAATTAAGTCAAGCTATGGCAAATAAATATGTGAAATCGTTGGAAAACCTAACATACATCCCAGAAAAATTAATGCTAACTATTGACGATGATTCATCCAAAAAGTACTCTATAGACGAAATATACCAGATGGGTATTAAAGATGAGGATTGGGTAAGTAGATCAGTCGCGTATTCAGAAGAATGCGCTAGAAGCGTAGTCAATATGAGCGTAAAAATGCTCGAAACTAAATTAAGAGGAACTACAGTCCCTCATAAAATCATTGCAGTGGCTTCAGATATTAAACAAGCAAAAATAATCCAAGGATTATACAATGAGTATGACCTTCCTACAACTATTGTGCATAGTGATTTAAATGAACAAGAAAGGGAGAAAGCATTTTCAGATATTAAAAATCATAGAACTAAAGTAGTAATCAATGTCTCTATGTTAGGTGAAGGATATGATCATCCATATTTATCAATTGCTGCAGTTTTCCGGGCTTTTAGAAATCCCCTACCTTATGCTCAATTCGTTGGCCGAATTTTAAGATCTATTCCTGATGATGAAGTAAAAAAAGCAGATGATAACATAGGACAAATCATTTCGCATAAGCACTTAGCAATAGAACAACTTTGGGATTTTTATAAAGTAGAAATTCAAGAAAGTGAAATAATTAAGCATCTAAAAGATTTTGACATTCTCAAACCTATAATCTCAGATGTTCCCGGAAGTTCGGGTACTAGAGAATTAGATTTGGGAACGGCTACAGAAATAGGTGAAGGTAAAATCATTGGGGACGTATATTTAACTACTGAATTAATAAAACAAAAAAAATCAGAGGATAGAGCTCGTGAAAAGAAAATAATAGAACTACAGAGCGTATTGGAAATTAATAGAGAAGAAGCTGAAAATATTGTAGATACTACCGCTAGTTCACAATCAAATATTAAACGTCCAGATTTATATTTTGCAAGTAAAAGAAAAGATATCGATGTAAGTATTAAGGAAAATATTGTACCAAATATTTTAATGAAATTTGATATTGATAAAACAACCGCTACAATTCAGGATTGTGGTTTATTCAAAAACAAATATTCCTGGATTAAGACTCGGATACGTGACAACGGTGGTATGTTAGCTGTATATTTCATGACCTACTTAAAGAATGAGATAGGTGCTAGTAAGGACAAATGGACAATAGATGACTACGATATTGCATATGAAAAACTCCCTCCAATGGTTGATTATGTAGAAAAAATTCTTGATGACTATTTAAACCAGTAAATTAATAATGTATTATAAGAAATAAATAATATAATGAAAAGGAGGGTATTTTGGTGAAGAGTGATATAAAAAACATTTTCGAATTATTACACTCCCCAGTTTTAACCCCCTATAATTTACTTGAAAACGTTAAATTGGATAATTACAAGTATGTAAATTATTACATGGGTGAGTCAGGTGTTATTTCGGAAATGAAGTGTGTTGATATTGAAGGGGAAGTAATTTATTACTACTTATTTGACAAACAAGACCATCTCTTTAAAGTGCTAATGAAAACAAGTGATGGGAAACAAGAACAATTGTTTGAAAGAGAAGATGAACTATCTAAACACCTTAATAAATACTCGTCAAGTAAATCAAATAAAACTTCAGCAGTATAATATGAAATATCTATAATTTTTTTACTGGTTTACTTTATGGCTGCTAAATGCAAAATCGTAAACCAATTATTAAAGAATTTCACATCTAAAATCATGCACTAAAAGCTTGGAAGCGTATTGCATTCCAAGCTTTTTTTTCATTTAAATATTACTTTGGAAGAAGACTTTCGATTTCCCAAAATCTAGCTCCAAAACTGTTATAAATTGTGCTTCTATGACCTTTAGACTTGTTGCAATGTTCGCAAGTTAATTGGAAGTTAGTAGGATCATTAGTCCCGCCAGATTCCAATGGGATAATATGATCATAATTCTCTTTATTGTCTAAATGTAACACCTTACTCAAGTCTGTTCCACAAATTTGACATCTACCTTTATCTCTCATGAAAACACCATGTTGTAGCCACTTAGGCAAGTACTTAGACCTTTTTAAAACCCCGTCTTTTTTTAAATAGTCTGGATAGTCTTTCAATTTTAGATCTTCAACCACTTCTTGGAGCTGCTTGTTAAATTCAAATAGAAATTGCTTATTGGAAAAAATCACTGTAAATATATCACTGTTGAAAGTAGGTGCTAATTTTTCAATATAGAGGTTTAAAATCTGGTGTGCATATTGCTCTACATCATTATGATCATACTCATATACCTCTTCTTCGTCCAAACCAATAAAAGGAGGTATACCTAAATGAGAATAATCCACATCGTATATATTCATGATCTCCACTATAGGATTAATCACCGACATAGGTAAATGTTTGTCTAGTAAATATTCATACATTGTGAAATTAATAAAGTCAATGTAGTCATGTAACAAAGTTTCTTTGTGAGGCTTTGAAATTTTAGTTAACAAGTCAACATCATCATATTCTAACCATTTTTCTACTTGTAAATCATTTACACCTTGTAATTCATGTACCATATGAGCAGCATTAATCAATGCTTCATTACCATTCCAAGAATATTTACGATTCAAATTGACCACATAATACCCTCTTTCTATTTATTTCTAGAAGTTTAAATTATTTCAAATTACTTTATGGAACCTATGTCTATCATATAACTTCTAACGCTTATATTAAAATTAACTTTATGAATATCTTTTATATTTTAACATAATAACCACTGGAGAGTCGTTTGAATTCACAAACGAAATCACATCTTATTTTAAGCTGAAATATTTATTTCAGCTTAACTATTATTTTGAATTAGCATGAGTTGTTATGAGTGAAGTCTATTTAAACATTGATGCAACATGAAACTCATAAATGTTTCTCTCTAAATTTTAAATTCTTTTATTGCTTTGTCAATTCCATCTTGCTCAATTCCAATGTACCTTAAGGTCAAAGAAGGGCTAGTATGGTTAAATATTTTTTGAAGTATTGCTACATCTTTCGTTTGTTGGTAAAAATGGTAGCCGAAGGTTTTTCTAAGAGTATGAGTTCCTATTTCTGTTATACGAACGTGTTCTGCTGCATCCCTTAGAATTTTGTAAGCCATACTTCTACCAATTCCAATTGGCTTATTAATTCCCTCTCTACTTTTAAAAAGGAACTCATGGTCTTTCTTATCTTCTACATATATCTTTAACTCCTTTTTTAGAACCGGTGTCATATCCAATCGCTTCTGCTTCCCGGTTTTCTTTTCTCTCATACTAAAATAAGGTCTTTTTGCATCACTTACACGAAGAGGTAAAATATCAGAAATGCGAAGCCCGCTATTGATTCTTAGGATAAACATCATATAATCCCTTTCATTTTTTTCTTTAAGATAACGTTTAATAGCTCTGATCACTTCAGGATCTCGAATGGGCTGTACAAAATTCATCCAACGAACACCTTCTCTTTTGTCACTTCAATGTGCAAAATAAATGCCAACTTATAAAAGGCTCTTGCCTTTACTCTATAGTACTTCCTTTCACTCATGCCCAGCTCATTATAAACTTCGTAATCAAATACATCCTCTTCGTTCATGTAGCGCTGAATAATGATCGACCTTTCTTGAAAAGAGAGCCGATTGACGGCTTTTCTAATTTTACTAAGATACTTCCCACGAGCAGCTGCCTGGTCTATATTTTTAATTGCTGCATTTTCGTTAGATGAATTAAATTCGTTTGTATGAGATGGTGGAACAATAGAGAAGGTTTGAGTCACTTTAGGCAAATGTTCATATGGGTCCATAAGTAAATAAATGGTATGTTTTTCAAGAGCTCTTTCAACAGCTGCTTTGGTTTTTAAACGATCAATTTCTGGTAGATTAAAATCAATTTGTTTTGCCATATGGCACCTCCGTTGATTTATATAAAAAAACGAGCACCATTCAAACAGAAAAAATCTCTGTTTAGTTGGTGCCTCTGCGTTATGGCTCAGGACTTATATTATTTGTGACGACCCTTGATTTTCACGTAATGCCTTTGCATCTGTACATAATGGTAGTCAATACATTTACCGTTTACCTGGTATTCATATAGAAAATGATGATAGTGGTAAAAAACGAAATGAAAAGCGCTTTTCATTCTCCTTCCCACTCATGAGCATCCATAATAGTAGAACATTTGTTGCATTTCTTGTGAGGAATAATATTAGATAAAAGCTCAGAAATATTGCAATCAGGACAGTAGTATTCAATCACTGTTATAGCTCCTTTATCAAACCTTCTCAGACGTTTGGAATTCGAACCGATCTACCTTTCCTTGTAATGTGATGACTTTGTTCTAAGATAATTCCCAAAACAAAAACCCCTCAACACAATTGTGTTAAGGGGTTCTCTCTATCTTTTTAGTAAGTCGTCATATACTGTTCGCGTTCCCAAGGGTGTACTTGCGTACGGAACATATCCCATTCGATCTCTTTTGCTTCGATGAAGTGCTCGGCTGCGTGCTCGCCTAGTGCTTTCATCATGACTTCGTCTTTCTTAAGAAGTTCAAGCGCATCGTGTAGGGTTGCTGGAAGGTCTGTGATGCCTTCTTCTACACGTTCTTGCTTATCCATCACGTAGATGTTGCGCTCTGTTGGCGCTGGTGGCGTCATTTTGTTCTTGATGCCGTCAAGTCCAGCTGCAAGTAGGGCTGCCATTGCGAGGTACGGGTTCGCAGATGGATCTACGCTACGTACTTCGATACGTGTGCTGATTCCGCGGGAAGCAGGAACACGGATAAGCGGGCTACGGTTACGAAGAGACCATGCTACGTAGCAAGGAGCTTCGTATCCAGGTACTAGACGCTTGTAAGAGTTAATTGTTGGGTTTGTGATCGCTGTGAATGCTTCAGCATGCTTCATTGTTCCAGCAATGAATTGACGTGCTGTTTCACTTAGACCAATCTCATCTTTCGGCTCGTAGAATGCATTTTCTCCGTCTTTGAAGAGGGACATGTTCGCATGCATCCCAGATCCGTTAACACCGAATAGTGGCTTCGGCATGAACGTTGCGTGCAGGCCGTGCTTACGAGCAATTGTTTTAACTGCTAGCTTAAACGTCTGGATGTTGTCACACGTTGTAAGAGCATCAGCGTATTTAAAGTCAATTTCGTGCTGTCCTGGCGCTACTTCATGGTGAGATGCTTCGATTTCAAAGCCCATGTCTTCTAGCTCAAGAACGATATCACGACGGCAGTTTTCACCAAGGTCTGTTGGCGCAAGGTCGAAGTATCCACCTTTGTCATTAAGTTCAAGCGTTGGTTCACCGTTTTCGTCCATTTTGAATAGGAAGAATTCTGGCTCTGGTCCAATGTTGAAGTCAGAGAAGCCAAGCTCTTCCATTTCTTTTAGAACGCGTTTTAGAACTGAACGAGGATCCCCTTCGAACGGCGTGCCATCTGGGCTGTAGATGTCACAAATAAGACGAGCAACTCTTCCTTTTTCAGATGACCATGGGAAGACTACCCATGAATCAAGATCCGGGTAAAGATACATATCAGATTCCTCGATGCGTACGAAACCTTCGATCGAAGAACCGTCAAACATCATTTTATTATCAAGAGCTTTCTCAAGCTGATCAACTGGAATTTCAACGTTCTTAATAATCCCTAGTAGGTCAGTAAACTGCAAGCGAATGAACTTAACGTTCTCGTCCTGCGCCATTTTCTTAATATCGTCTGCTGTGAATTTGTTCGCCATGTAAAATGAATCCTCCTTAAGAAATAAAAAGATTTAGTGAATGCTTTGGATAACCGAGTGCTCCACGTCTTAACGCTCTTTTGCTCTCTCCACTTGAGGACAGTTTCAAGCAATTCTAAAATTCAGAATCGCATTAACATTCGAAATTGCCGCTCCCTTCTTCACTTACTTTCATCATACACGAATGTTTACGTTATCGTGTTAACGTACGTGAGATAATCTCACATGCTTTTTCGCGCAAAAAAAGGCAGGGACTGAAATCCCTACCTTTTACCCTTATGAAACAGTAATCAAACCTTTTTTCAACAAATCATCAACGGCACGAAGCACACTGATTTTCACGTGTTCAAATGTTAGGCCGCCTTGAACGTACGCAACGTAAGGTGGTCTTAACGGTCCGTCAGCTGATAATTCAAGGCTCGCTCCTTGAATAAACGTTCCCGCTGCCATGATGACATCATCTTCGTACCCTGGCATATAGGCAGGTTCAGGACGAACGTGTGCATTGACCGGAGATGCCGCCTGGATCGCCTGACAAAACGCAACCATTCGCTCCCGATCATCAAACTGAACCGATTGAATGAGGTCGGTTCGCTTGCTGTTCCAGTGAGGTGTTGTGTTGAACCCAGCTTCCTCAAGGAGCGCTGAGCTATAGACAGCGCCTTTGACCGCTTGACCAACCGTGTGAGGTGCGAGAAAGATGCCTTGATACATTTCCTGTAACGAATAAAGCGATGCTCCTACTTCTCTTCCGATTCCAGGTGACGTTAAGCGATAGCCGCAAAGCTCAATTAAATCTGCTCTCCCTACAAGGTAACCGCCAGTTTTGACGATACCTGCTCCAGGGTTTTTAATTAGTGATCCTGCGATAAGATCTGCCCCAACGTGACAAGGCTCCTGATCTTCCACAAACTCACCGTAACAGTTATCAACGAAAACGATGACATCTTCTTTAATCGATTTAACAAATGCAATCATTTGCTCAATTTCTGCGATTGTAAAAGATGGTCGATTTGCATACCCTTTCGAGCGCTGAATCCCAATCATTTTCGTTTGCGGGGTGATGGCCCTCTCGACAGCTTCAAAATCCACCGCTCCGTTCGCCAACGGAATCGCTTGATAACCAATATGAAAATCCTTTAGCGATCCGTTGCCTTCGCCGCGGGTTCCAACGATTTCTTCTAACGTATCATACGGCGCTCCCGTAATATAAAGGAGCTCATCGTTTGGACGCAGTACGCCGAATAGCGCGGTTGATATCGCATGTGTACCGGAGACGATTTGAGGTCTCACGAGTCCTGCGTTTCCGCCGAATACGTCCGCATAAAGCTGTTCTAGCGTATCTCTTCCCGCATCGTCATAGCCGTAGCCTGTAGAAGGTGTGAAATGAAAGTCACTAATGCGATTTTTATGAAATGCCTCCAGAACGCGGTATTGATTCGCTTCAACTCGCGCATCGATTTCTCTTAAAACTGGCTGGATCTTTTCTTCAGCCTGTTGTGATAAAGTTTTTAGTTCTTCTTGATGTGTAAAATTCATAAACATAGTTTTCTACTCCTAGTCGTTGTTCCACTCGTTAATAATGCGCTTGTATAAATGTTCAGGAGCGTATCCTTTACATCGATAGTGATCTTTTTCTTCATCCCATTTACGCTCAATTAGAACAGTATTACGCTGCAAGTAAGCGAGCTTATCTCCCTGGTCCGCATTAATCGAAATTGAGAAGTACTCCATTTGCTTTAACACTTCGCTTTGCAGACGGTCGTTTAATCGCTTCAAATCAGCTTGCTTTAGAGCTGAGATGAGAATCTGTTCATTCACGCTACTTTGCACAGACGGATCGGCTCGATCGATTTTATTAAATACGGTAAGGACGGGAATGTGCGACGCTTTTAAATCCTTTAATAGCTTTAGCACGATTTCTTCATGACGCTCCCGATCGGGATGGGAAGCATCAATAACATGAAGAATTAAATCCGCTTCTGTTGCTTCTTCAAGCGTTGATTTAAA
Source organism: Bacillus sp. Cs-700 (assembly GCF_011082085.1). Taxonomy (NCBI): domain Bacteria; kingdom Bacillati; phylum Bacillota; class Bacilli; order Caryophanales; family Bacillaceae; genus Bacillus; species Bacillus sp. Cs-700. The sequence goes on along the minus strand of NZ_CP041063.1, from coordinate 328,611 downwards.
CGAAGCGACAAGCGTTGTTGGGAGGTCCTGAATGAATCCTACCGTGTCTGTTAACAACACGTTGTAACCATTCGGAAGCTTCAACTGCCTTGTCATCGGATCAAGTGTCGCAAAAAGCTTGTCCTCTTCATAGGAATCGGCTTTCGTTAGTCGATTAAAAATCGTAGATTTCCCCGCGTTCGTATACCCGACTAACGCTACTTGAAGCGTTTCGTTCCGTTTTCGTCGCGCACGGTACTGATCACGGTGCTTAACCGTATTGTCGAGCTGTCGCTTCAGATCTGTGATGCGGTTCCGAATGTAACGACGATCCGTTTCAAGCTTCGTTTCCCCTGGACCTCTTGTACCAATACCGCCTCCAAGCCTTGATAAGGACGTTCCCTGTCCTGCAAGGCGCGGCAGCATGTATTGAAGCTGAGCGAGCTCAACCTGAAGCATGCCTTCTCGTGATCTCGCTCGCTGTGCGAAAATATCTAAAATGAGCTGTGTACGGTCAATAACTCTTGCGTCTAACGCTTCTGATAAGTTTCGAAGCTGACTCGGAGAAAGCTCACTATTGAAGATCACGATCGTTGCTTCTTTTTCTTCGATGAGCGACGCCAGCTCTTCCACTTTCCCTTTTCCTATAAACGTTGCCGAATGAATACGCTCCCGCTTTTGTGAGAGCGTTCCTTCCACGACGCCACCTGCCGTCTCTGTTAAAGCCGCAAGTTCATCCATCGTATATGCAAACTGTTCATCTGTTTGATTTTGAAGCTGAATACCGATCAAAATCGCCGGTTCAGCTGCTTCAATTCGTTCTTTATTCAAATGTACGTTCCCTGCCTTTATCAATCAGTCTGATCCCATCATACCAGATGCGCATTTAATCTTCTATAGGGATGTCTTCTGGTAAGAGTAGCTCTAGCGCCGAGCGATCAATGACGTCTGCCTGAAGCAAGCGGACCGCCTGCTTTCGGATTGCTTTTTCAATAATGTTCCGAACAAAGCGACCGTTGCTAAATGCATTTGTTTCCCGCTCACGCTTCTTCACAAAGCTTTGCTTTAGCTTCCACTCCGTCTCTCTTGAAAACCGGTACTGTCTCTCTGCCGCCATCTTTTTTGCGATCTCAAGCAGCTGCTCATTTGAATAATCCGGAAAATCAATCACCAGTGGAAACCGCGAAGGCAAGCCAGGATTTAGCGAGAGAAAGTGCTCCATTTCATCTGAATAGCCCGCTAGAATCAGGATAAAGTCTTTATGGTGATCTTCCATCGCCTTCACAAGCGTATCGATTGCTTCTTTCCCAAAATCCTTCTCGCCTCCGCGCGCAAGCGAATACGCTTCATCAATAAATAGAATGCCGCCTTTTGCTTTCTTAACAAGCTCTCTCGTTTTTTGAGCGGTATGACCAATGTATTCTCCAACAAGATCAGCCCGCTCCACTTCAATCAGATGTCCCTTAGAAAGAACGTTCATCTCAAGAAAAAGCGTTCCTAACAGGCGGGCGACCGTTGTTTTCCCTGTGCCGGGATTTCCTTTGAACATCATATGAAGCGCCTGCGTATTTTGTTTTAAGCCATTTTCTTCTCTGCACTTGTTCACATAAAGCCATGCATACACTTCTTTTAGTAAGTATTTCATTTCTTTTAACCCGATTAGCTGTTCCATTTCCTGCTGAATTCGCTCAAGCGGCATATGCTTCTTCGTTGCTTGACTTAGTGCGGCATCCGCCGTCTCTTGTAGTCCTTCCGTCTGACGAAGGACGATATTAATTTGACCTTTTCGCTGCGTTACGGTTTGCTGCACGATGCTCACCTCGCTTTAATCTGACACGATAGTATACGCACCTGCCCAGAATCCGTGACAAACGCCCAAAAGAAAAACACTCCTTAAGAGTGTTTAACTTGTTCCGATCCGATCAACAAAGGATTCAGGAATATGAATTTTCTGGTCGCCTCTCTTCGCTTCATACGATCTGTACCGAGTGAGCACATCACCTTTTTCAACGACGTCAATCTCAAGCACATGACCATCTGAACGTTCGAGCATCTTCATGAATATATCGTCTTCGTGGAGCGTATATAAAACAAAACGACTTCTTAAATAAGCAACCTCTTTCTTTTGTACTTCAGGAAGTTCGGTAAAAACGTCATAAAAGTGCTGCATGGAGGCAACGTGCTTCCCTTTTCCCGCTGCTTTCGTCACGCTAACAATTTGTTCTGCTTTATCCCTAATTTTCTCAACAATTTTATTCATGTGTTCCCCCATGATTATTTAATTTCTGGTAGGTTTCGAACTTCACTCATCATCTCAGCGCCACACAAAGGGCAAGCAGGTGTATCAGAAAACGAGTAATCGGCTCGCATCCAGCCAGCACAATCTCCACTCGCACAAGACCAGACGTCCGTATCTACTTCTGGAATAGGTTCCTGCTGCTGTTTTGAAAAAAAGGCCATGTCTAACCGCTCCTTTACGATTTGGTTATCAATAGTATTTCCAATTATCCCAAAAACATGTAACCCAATGTAAAACAAGACACGCACAGATTTTGTTATAATGGAACAAAATGAGAGGTGATCATCGAATGGAGCTTTTTAATCAGCCGCTTCCAGACTTTCTAGAAGCGTATCTGCAGTCGCTCGAACGAAAAGGACGAAAGGCATCTACACTCCGCCGCTATCGCTATGACCTCGTTGATTTTACCGTCTGGCATCGTACTCTCCATCGAAAGGTCGATTTCGAGAACTTTCGTAATCTCACAACGGAGCAGCTACAGGAGTATATTCGCTATTTGCACCTTGAGCGTCACTATTCCGAACGAACATTAAAGAGAATTATGACTGTACTAAATCAAGTATATCGTTATTATATGTCGTTAAATCGAACAAAGACCAATCCAATGAAAGAAGTCGTCCTACCTACGAATGAAGATGCCGGTTATATCGAGACCGATTTTCTCCAAGAAGAAGAAGCTCAAAAACTTCTTGAAACGATCGTGTCACTTGAAGATTTAACGGACAACCAGCTAAGAGCACGGGAGTTTCTGATTGATCGGAATTTGATCATTGCCAGGCTTTTCCTCAATTACGGTTTAACGTTACAAGAGCTATCTGCTCTTTCTATGAAAGATCTTTCTTTCGAACAAAATGAACTAATCGTCACTTCGGCTTCCGGAAAACGCACCGTTCATCTAAATCCTGAACACAAGAAAATTTTGTTCGATTATTATCATACGATTCCCGCGCCCGTTAGACCAAGGCTTCATAGCGATGATCCGCTGTTTGTTTCATTTGATTTTCAGCGCCAAACATATCGCTGGAGTTATGAAGTGGATCGCCCAAAGCGTCTAACCGAAATTGCGATTCAAAAAATGATTCGTCTTGAAGTTCAGCGCGCCGGCTTGCGAAAAGGCGTTTCTGCTCAGCATATGAGACGAACATGCGTCATTAAAGCCATTGAAAATGATCTTTCCATCGATCAGCTGCGCATGCAGTTTGGGTTAAAAGCCGATCTCACACTGAAACGCTACTTCGATTACATGGAAAAACAACAAATGTCATTATAGTAAATATGAAAAAGTCCCTCATCCTGCTTTTACCAGAACGAGGGACTATGTGTTTACTTGTCAGATTCAAAATTTATTTCAACAGATCGCTGTGGAGCGAACGTAGAAATGGCGTGTTTGTAAATCAACTGCTGTTTTCCATCGGACTCAAGGATAATTGTGAAATTATCAAATCCTTTAATTGTCCCTTTTAGCTGAAATCCGTTAAGCAGGTACACCGTTACAAAAACGTTGTCTTTTCTTAATTGGTTCAGGAATTGATCCTGGATGTTAATTTGCTGCTTCATTGTCAGTCCTCCTCTTTTTCTCTAAAGGCATTCTTAACTACATTTCTATCTCTCTGCTAACTTTCCTGCAACAACTTTCAAGATTTCTTGAATTTTTTCTTCACGATGCGCGGTCATGTCGTACCAGTCCATGGCCATCTGATGACGAAACCACGTTAATTGCCGCTTTGCATATCTTCTTGAGTTCTGCTTTAATTCGAGGACCGCATCTTCTAAAGAAACACGCTCTTCAAGATAATTGTAGATTTCCTTGTAGCCAATCGCCTGGACCGATTGACAGTCACGAATGCCCCCATGATAAAGTCTCTGGGCTTCTTCAAGTAGTCCAGCCTCCATCATCAGATCAACACGCTTGTTAATGCGCTCATAAAGCACATCGCGATCCATCGTAAGACCGACATTGACAAGATTGTAAGGAGACTGCTCAGGTAGGGCACCTTTTGAAGCAGAGACCGGTTCACCCGTTACGTGATACACTTCTAATGCTCGAACCACTCTTCGCACATTGTTTGGATGGACGGTCTCGTAACTCACTGGATCAACGTCCTTTAATCGTGCGTGAAACGTGACCGGCCCTTCTTCTTCCGCTTGTTGCTCAAGCTGCTGTCTGTATGCCGGGTCTTCCTTTGCTTCTGAAAAAGCGTACTGATGAGTAACGGATTTCACGTAAAGACCCGTTCCCCCAGCAATGATCGGCACTTTTCCCCGGCTATTAATATCCGTAACAAGCTCTGTGGCAAGCTTTTGAAATTCAGCAGCTGAAAAGCTTTCCGTTGGCTCCTTAATATCAATTAAATAATGAGGAATGCCTTCCATCTCTTCTTCCATTACTTTCGCTGTCCCAATGTCCATGCCACGGTAAATTTGCATCGAGTCGCCGCTAATAATTTCACCGTCAAGCGCCTTCGCAAGTTCAATGCTTGTTTTTGTTTTCCCAACCGCAGTAGGACCTAGAACCGTTACTAGTTTTTGTTTAGTCATCACTCTCACGTACTTTCCTGCATTCTTTTCTCATTTCATTGTGCTCGTTACATAACCCGCTTAAACATTTTTTCCATCTCATAGGTGGAGTAATGAATAATGATTGGTCGCCCGTGTGGACAGGTATACGGGTCAATGGATTGTCTAAGTGTCTCTAAAAGCGTGAACACTTCGTCATCACGTAAATGACGATTAGCTTTAATCGACTTCTTACAGGACATCATGATCGCCGCTTCCTCACGTAGCTTCTTCACGTCAATTCGACGGTTATCAACGACTTCCTGAATCAATTCCTCAATCGTATTTTGTTCAGCCCCTTTAGGGAACCAAACTGGATGAGCGCTCACCATATAACTATTCGGTCCAAATGATTCTAAGAAAACGCCCACCTTCGCAAGATCATCCATCCGACTATCAATGATCGCAGACTCCGATGTGTTGTATTCGAGCGTAATTGGAACGAGAAGCTCCTGTACAACAGGATCGATCTCGCCAACTTTTTCTCGGTAGAACTCGTACTTTATTCGCTCCTGCGCGGCGTGCTGATCAATAATATAGAGCCCATTCTCATTCTGAGCTAGGATATACGTTCCGTGCATTTGACCGATCGGATAAAGCGGCGGAATACGTGAATCATTATTAGTCTCTTTTACATAGTCCATGGCCATCTCGAGCTCGTCTCGGGTTTCTGGTCGCTGGGAATGTTTTGTAGAAGTCATCGACTCGTATTGCTCAGTTTGAATTTCTTCCTTTATACTAAAAGGTTGAAGGAAATCATTCTGCGGCTTCGACTGCTCTTCCGAATGTTCCACCTTCTCTGGCGTCCATTCCCGCCGAATCGGTATTTCTTCCGGCTCTTTTTCTTGAACATTGTGTTGAAACTGGAATGCCGGCTGCTCGCTTTCCTCCTCTTTTTTCTTTGGAGGAGCTTGCTCAGGAATCAGTTCAATTTGTTTGAATATCCCTTTAATCGCATTTTCAATGGCGAGCGCGAGGTCCTGTTCTTTACTAATCCGCGCTTCCAACTTTGACGGATGTACGTTCACATCAATGAGCGTTGGGTTCATTTTAATATGAAGCACAACAATCGGATAGCGTCCGATTGGAAGCAGCGTATGGTATCCCTGCTGTATCCCTTTTGATATCGGAAAGTTCTTAATGTACCGCCCGTTAATAATGAGTGAAATATATTGACGAGAAGCACGCGTTAACTCTGGCTTTGCCGCATAGCCGCTAACAGAAAAATCAATTGTCTCTGCCTTCAAAGGGAGCATTTTACGCGCAGTATTATAGCCATAGATCGCTGCAATCACTTGCAGAAGATCGCCGTTTCCTGTCGTTGATAACAGCTTCTTCCCATTATGAAAGAAGCGAAAAGCGATATCAGGATGAGCCATTGCCTGTCGGTTGATGACGTCCGCCACGTTCGCAAGCTCGGTATGAACGGTTTTCATGTGTTTTAAGCGAGCTGGGGTGTTGTAAAACAAACCCGTAATCGTCATTTCCGTTCCTTTTCGACTATCGGTCGCTTTAAATTCAGCTACTTTCCCTGCTTCAATTTTGACGTACGTTCCGGCCGCATCTCCCGTAGAGGTTTTCAGTTCTAAGTGAGACACCGCCGCGATACTTGGAAGAGCTTCTCCACGGAAGCCGAGCGTTTCAATTTGAAACAAGTCACGCTCATTTTTGATTTTACTCGTCGCATGACGAAAGAAAGCGAGTTTGCAGTCTTCCTCATCCATGCCGCTTCCGTTGTCTACAATGCGAATTTTGGAAAGACCGCCCTCTTCAATTTCAATTGTGATTTCACTGCTTTCTGCATCAATCGCATTCTCCACAAGTTCCTTCACAACAGAGGCCGGCCTTTCCACCACTTCACCGGCAGCTATTTTGTTTGAAAGCTGATCATCAAGCTGTACGATCTTTCCCATCTTCCTCACCCTTTCTCTAAGACTTTAAGTGCTTCTTTAATTCATATAGCGTATTGATCGCATCCATCGGCGTCATTTCCATAATATCCACGGATTTCAGTCGATCGAGAATCGCTTTTTCTCCTGACGTACGAGCAGGCTTTTTCTTATCTTCCGCCTGATCGAAGAAGGCAAGCTGCGCTTCGTCTTCTTCCACCGTTTCCTTCTTCTCCACAGGGGATTTTGGCGCTTTCGCAACATCTGGCTCTGCTTCAAACTCAGCTAATATCGCTTCCGCACGCTGAATGAGCGCATCAGGTAAGTTCGCAAGCTGCGCCACATGAATGCCGTAACTTTTATCTGCAGATCCATCATGCACGCGGTGTAGGAAAACAACTCTTCCCTTTTCTTCTACCGCTTTAACGTGTACATTCTTTACGCGATCAAGATCTTCCTCAAGCGTTGTCAGCTCATGGTAGTGCGTGGAAAACAGCGTTTTCGCTCGTACTTCGCTATGCACATATTCAATGATTGACTGCGCAAGCGCCATGCCGTCATACGTTGAAGTGCCTCGACCAATTTCATCTAATAAGATCAAGCTATCTTGCGTAGCACGCGTTATCGCGTAGTTCGCTTCAAGCATTTCCACCATAAACGTACTTTGCCCTGCCGCGAGGTCATCCGCCGCACCAATTCGCGTAAAGATTTGGTCAAACACAGGAAGCACCGCCGATTCTGCCGGAACGAAGCAGCCGATCTGCCCAAGAATGGAAATGAGCGCAAGCTGGCGCATGTACGTACTCTTACCACTCATGTTTGGCCCAGTAATTAAGAGAATTTCACGATCGCGATCCATCATCACGTCGTTTGCGACGTACTCTCTGCCTTTTAACATTTTCTCAACAACCGGGTGACGCCCACCTTCGACAGCCACTTTGCGCTCTTTTGAAAAAATGGGCTTTGTGAAGCGGTTCTCTTCACTAACAACCGCAAATGACTGAAGAACATCAAGCTCACTAATTTTTCTCGCAAGCTGCTGAAGCTCAGGGATGTAGGCCTTTACTTCTTCACGCAGTTTTGTAAACAAGCTATACTCCAAATCAACAATTTTTTCTTCAGCTTCCAAAATAAGCGTTTCTTTTTCTTTCAATTCAGGGGTAATAAAACGCTCCGCATTGGAAAGCGTCTGTTTCCGCTCATAGCGACCTTCTGGGAGGTTTGCAAGGTTTGATCGCGTTATTTCAATATAATAGCCAAACACTTTGTTGTAACCAATTTTAAGGGATTTGATACCCGTACGCTCACGTTCCTGCATTTGAAGCGCCGCGATCCAGTCTTTCCCGTTCCGGCTTGCATCTCGGTATTTATCAAGATCGGCATGATAGCCGTCTCGGATCATTTGCCCATCTTTCACAGAAAGCGGTGGGTTGTCTTCAATCGCTTCTTGGAGAAGTTGAACAAGGTCATCACATGGAAGGATTTCTTCTGCAAGCTCTTTCGCATAAGGGTTATCAAGTGAACCTACTGCTTGCTTGATCTCTGGTATTTTCTCTAACGATTTGCGTAGCTGCACGAGGTCACGCGCATTTAGGTTACCAAACGCCACTTTCCCTGCAAGTCGCTCCAAATCATAGACGCCTTGAAGCTGTTCGCGAATTGTCTCACGTTCAAAAAACTGTTTCATAAGCGTCTCAACAAGCTCCTGACGCTTCTCGATTTCTCGCTGCTGTAAAAGCGGTCGCTCGACCCATTGCTTTAACAAACGCCCACCCATTGCCGTTACGGAGCTATCTAAGAACCAGACGAGAGAGCCTGTCCGCTTTTTATCGCGAATCGTTTCAACGAGCTCTAGGTTTCGTTTTGAGTTCACATCTAGCTTCATGTATTGAGAAACGTGATAGTGACGAAGCGGCTGGAGGTGATCCATCGATCGCTTCTGTGTACGAATCAAATATTGAAGCAATCTGCCAAACACTTGCAGAAGCTTCGGCTGGTCGATATGGTCACTTAACGTCTTTAATGCGTCTGGAATCGTCACGTCATCTTCAATGGATACAGTCACAGTCATGCGTTCTTGAATAGCGTTCGATAGCGCTTCGCTGTCGCTCGCAAGAATCACTTCACGTGGGGCAAGATTTGAAAGCTCACCGATCACTTCATGATGATCGCCAGCTAAAATCGTTGCCATGGATTCTCCCGTCGTTAAATCGTTTGCTGCAAGCGCAAATGTCTCATCATCAAACGATGAGATCGCAACGATGTAGTTGTTTTCTTTTTCTTTAATTAAATGGTCTGACATAACCGTTCCTGGTGTAATAAGCTGAACAACTTCTCTTCGAACGACGCCTTTCGCCTGTTTCGGATCTTCCGTTTGCTCACAAATCGCTATCTTGTATCCTTTTGTCACCAGCTGTGATATATAATTTTCAGCAGCATGATAAGGCACACCACACATCGGAATGCGGTCTTCTCCTCCACCATCTCTGCTCGTTAATGTAATTTCCAATTCCTTCGATGCGCGCATCGCATCATCGAAGAACATTTCATAAAAGTCGCCTAAACGAAAAAATAAAAAGGCATCCTGATACTCTGCCTTAATTCGCAAATATTGTTCCATCATCGGGGTATATCGAGCCATGTTTCTTCTCCACCAATCTTAAATCTAGTCACCTAACAGTATAGCATATCAGTAAAGCGGAAGCCTCCGTTTAGACATTAATAGCACTGGAACCTTTTCATTTGAATACGCTCTTTGTATTCAGAGGAAAAGGTGAAGTGACCGAGTGTCTGGAGGTTGCAGCTGGATCAGTAAAGAGGAAGCCTCTGATTAAGCAGAACAGACGTACTTTATAACAAAATAAAAACCAGGAAGAAGGATTGCTTCTTCCTGGACGTACTATTCCTCTAGATCACCAATTAAGAAGTTCGGATCTAAATCTTCAAACTCTTCATCATCTACATCGTAATCCCAATCATCGTCATCGTCTTCACAGCCATCTGGATTTACGTAAACGCAAATCTTCGTTTCGCCGATAACTTCTACAAGAAATTCTCTTTCCACTTGTACAATCACCTTATGACCGCTCGGCGCAATGGTAGCTTCGAGACAGTTAGGCTCCTGAATCGCTTTTGCAACAACTTCATCAGCAACACAGTCTTTGTCTTTGTAGCGAAGAGGGATTTCTTCATGGTACTTAACGGTTTCGGTTACGACTTCTGTTTTCGTATTGTGGCTGTAAGAGTACCAAATGTTAATGTCATAAGAGCCATCAATCCTCACACAGTCACCATGCTTCTTGGCAGTGAATTGATTGTTAATAATCCAACAACCCAGAATACTAGAAGGCTTATGAGTTGGTGTTACTGTGTTTGTATCCTGTGTAAATTTACGCCCTTTTCCGCAAACAGCTTTGGCGAATATCTCTCTGTAATTATATTCTTCTGACATCGATCATACCTCCTCTTCCAATCTTCATTCTCATCCTATGCAAGACAAACGACCAGTGTTCCTCTTTTTTTCTTCACAGCAAAAGAACATAACCAACACCATAGAATAAAAGTTTTTTATATATAAAGGCTGTTCCACTATCAGTCTATGTCTCGAATGTCCAATGCTTTACAACCTTTTTTGATTTTTTTAAAAAAGTATGGTACGTGAAAATTATATAATGAAATAAGTTAAGCCTAACCACTTTATCTTCTTAGCCTTAACTGATCTACAATCTCTAATAAGCGACCAGTGTCTTCTGTTAATACTCCTTCCGATAACCGTGCACCAGCAATAATCGGTGCCCACTCCATGATTTCTTCTTTTGATGCGCCGGTTTTCATGCAATAGAGATGTAAATACAGTTCCGCTAACTCACTTGAAAATTGAGTATATAATAGATACGTTCTATAAACGTCTGCTCGGCTATCCCCCGCACTTGCATCAACCCAATCAAGAATCGTCACATGATCGCCCATGATCAAATTAAACAGATGAAAATCACCATGGCAAAGCTGCTTCCTGACTGGCATTCCACTTAATTTAAAGAGTAATGCTGTTTTTTGAGATCGACTTAAATGTTCCGCTGTACCTATTTGGCGTGTAAGCTTTTCATTCATCGGTTCAAACGCATCGGCGTTGATCCGATGAATGGTTTGTTGAATGTTAACTGACATCTCCATAAAATAACGTGCTAAATTCTTATTCTCTAAAAGACGTTCGCCTAACGTGCGACCGCTAATTTCTTCCATGATGATTGCCTGTCTACCGTCTATTTTCGTTACATCAATAATTTTAGGGACCGGAAGACCTTTTGATAAGGCGTAACGCTGCTTCTCAGCTTCATAGGAAGAGGTTCCATCAGGAAGGTCTTTTCGGAATACCTTCACAATTTGATTTTGAACAGAATAGATTTTCGCTGTATTTCCAGCAGCAATTGGATTTCCTAGCTTCATCTTCTTCTCTCCTTTTACCTTTTTTATCTCCTCGGAGCGGCAAACTTCATCCGACATAATGACCAATGAAATGATGTATGTTGGATCTTATCATGTATATCCCACAGCTGATCAACGAATCTCACCTCTACCTGACGACGAAATAACTCCTGAATAGGATGATCAATCTTAATCTTATTGATTGGAACTTGAGCTGTATCACTCACATAGTAGCCAGCATTGTCGTCTTGTAGTTTAAAGTGGATCGGATCGAACTCATATAAATAAAGTTTTGTTTTCGTTATCGTTTCAAACCATCTATTTTCAATAACTACAGCATGTTGACAGCTCGAAGATAAATACGTTTGCTTATCTGCATCTGACGTATTTGGCGCAACATGAAAGCAAACGCGCGGACAATTTCGTGGTGTTAAAAAGTTCGGTAAACAGGTTTCATTAACCGCCCATACGAGCCCTTTTGATTGGTCAAGATCTTGACGCGTAGGAATTCTTGGCTGAAATTCATGAATATCGTCTTCTTCACTAACATGAAAAATGCGCAAACGATCACCCCCTCAACGATTCAGTTGTCATACCAAGTATGCTTGAACTTCCTTCGTTATGTAATGAATAAACACGATTAACTCTTCTCGCTTATATTAGCATAATATCCCAGATAGTTAAGAGAATATTTCGAAAGCGGAGGTCGCTTGGCATAAAAAAAGCCTTCCAATGCACGATTGGAAGGCTTTCGTATTCATAAATTGTTACTTACAACCAGGACCCTGCTGGGTTGAGCCTGTTGTTCCTTCAAGAACGTTCCCACCAGTTGATTCAATAATTTCATCTGTTACTGTATTGGAAATCGTGTTAGCTACTAGCTGAAGAAGGTCATTTACATCAGACTGCGAGCGTTTGAATTCCTGCACGACAGGAATTTCATCAAGCTGCTGCATGAGCTTATCAATCCGCTCATCTTTCTCTTTCAACGCTTCATGCTTGCTGTAGTGCTGAAGATTTACCGCTTCTTTTTGCTCTAACTTAATTCGCGCAATTAAGCTTTGCACTTTTTTATTTTCATTGATCTTTTCTTCTGCACGTTTGAAGAAATCGACTTCTTCTGTTTCTGAAACGAGTTTCGCAAGATCTTTTGCTTTTGCAATAACTTCCATTCTTGATACCATTATGCATTCACCTCAGCCGTTTTTTCAATATATTCGCCATCAAGTGACCACGTTTTTGCTTTCGTGATTTTCACTTGGACAATTTGACCAACTAATGATTTAGGACCTCTAAAGTTAACCACTTTGTTCTTGCTCGTATAGCCAGAAAGAACATCCGCATTTTTCTTGCTTTCACCTTCTACGAGAACTTCCACGATTTGACCTTCAAAAACAGCGTTGTTTTTCGCAGCCATTTCATTCACAAGGGTATTTAAGCGCTGAAGGCGTTCTTTCTTCACTTCCATTGGTACGTTATCCGTCATTTTAGCTGCTGGCGTGCCATCACGTTGGGAGTAAATGAACGTATACGCACTGTCATACTCTACTTCCTTTACGAGTTCCATCGTTTCTTCGAACTGTTCGTCCGTTTCATTCGGGAAACCTACGATAATATCCGTTGTAAAGGTTGCGTTTGGCATTACCTTTTTAATCTTACGTACTAGCTCTAAATACGTCTCACGCGTATAGCGACGGTTCATCAACTTCAGAACCTCATTGCTTCCACTTTGAACAGGAAGGTGGATATGATCGACAAGATTGCCTCCCTGACCAAGTACTTCTACAAGACGATCATCAAAGTCACGTGGGTGACTCGTCGTGAAACGAACTCTAGGAATATCAATCTTATGAATCTCGTTCATAAGATCACCGAGGCCGTACTCAATATCTTCTAAATCTTTCCCGTAGGCGTTTACATTCTGTCCAAGGAGCGTCACTTCTTTATAGCCTTTAGCTGCTAAGTGGCGTACTTCCTGAATAATATCTTCAGGGCGACGGCTTCTTTCCTTACCTCGTGTATAAGGCACGATGCAATATGTACAGAATTTATCACAGCCGTACATGATGTTAACCCATGCTTTGATTTCGCCTTTTCTTGTCCGCGGAAGGTTTTCAATGATGTCACCTTCTTTTGACCATACTTCCATCACCATTTCTTTCCCAAAGACTGCTTGCTCCATCAGTTCTGGAAGGCGGTGAATGTTATGTGTACCAAAGATTAAATCAACGAACTGATGCTTTTGCATAATGCGGTTGACTACAGATTCTTCCTGTGACATACATCCACATACACCAATGATCAGGTCCGGATTTTCCATTTTTAATGGTTTTAAATGGCCAAGCTCACCAAATACTTTGTTTTCCGCATTTTCGCGAATGGCACACGTATTGAGGAGAACGACATCTGCTTCAGTCACTTCAGTTGTAGCTTCAAAGCCCATTTCCTCAAAAATCCCTGCCATTACCTCTGTATCGTGTTCATTCATTTGACATCCGTACGTGCGTATCAAAAACTTCTTATCTTTCCCAAGGTTCTTAATATTCTCTGGAATTTCAAAATCGTAATGAACGTTTACATTTTCTTTTCCTCTGCGCTTGGCATCTTTTAAGTTAGGTGCCTGGTACGTTGTCTGGAAATACTTCGCATAATCTTCGGTCGTTTTCTCTGTTTTCTTTACATTGATTTGCGAATCCAGTCGCTGCTGTTCGTTCATGTCGTTCGACTCCTTTCTAATTAAAAAGGATGACCCTGCTATGAAAAAGAGCGCAATGCTCCTAAACTTAGAAAAACCTCGCTAATAGAAATCAATTCTATAAAAGCTTCCGTTTTATACGTTATCCTTTATTGTCAATTAAGAAATGTGTAACTAATGGACATTCCTTTATTATAAGGGGTTCAGAGTATTTAATCAATAAAACCTGGAAAAGCCTCCGAGCACGATTAGGTGAATAATCAAAGAATGACCTAATTAGCAAAAAAAAGAGGAGGTCACCCCCCTCTCTTTCGCTTAAAGTATTCCAAGCTCTTTTGCAGACTTCTCAAATGCATCTAAAGCTTCTTGGAGATCTTCTTTTGAATGTTGCGCCGTTACGATCGTACGAACGCGGCCTTTTCCTTTTGCAACAGTTGGAAACGCAATACCCTGCGCAAACACACCATTTTCAAATAGCTTATCTGAAAACTTATGCGTAAGTGCCTCATCACCAATGATGACAGGTGTTACAGGCGTTTCACTAATCCCTGTATCAAAACCAAGCTCTTTTAACCCAGCTTTAAAGAACTTTGTGTTGTCCCAGAGTTTCTCAATCAACTCAGGCTCTTCCACAAGAACATCAATTGCGGCTGAGCAAGCTGCTGTTACTGCAGGAGGATGAGATGTACTAAATAAGAACGGTCGACCTTTATGAATCAAGTAATCGCGAAGTGTTTTCGTACTTGCAATGTAACCACCAAGAACGCCAATCGCCTTACTAAGTGTCCCAACCTGAATGTGAACTCGTCCGTTTAAGCCGAAGTGGTCAACTGTTCCACGGCCGTTCTCACCAAGTACGCCACTTGCATGAGCGTCATCAACCATGACAAGCGCATCATACTTTTCACATAGTTCGACAATTTCAGTTAGCGGCGCAATGTTTCCGTCCATTGAGAAGACACCGTCTGTGACAACAAGACGCGTGCGATAATCTTGCGTTTCTTTCAATGCGCTCTCGAGGTCTTCCATGTCAGTATGCTTGTAAATGCGACGTCCCGCTTTTGTTAAGCGAATGCCATCAATAATCGAAGCGTGGTTTAGTTCATCAGAAATGACAACATCTTCTTTCGTTAAGATCGCTGAAAGGACCGCCTGATTTGTGGCAAATCCTGATTGAAGAACGAGTGCCGCTTCAGTATGTTTAAATTCAGCAAGCTTTTCTTCGAACTGTTCGTGCATGGAGAGCGTTCCAGCAATGGTTCGAACAGAGCCTGTTCCTGCGCCGTATTTTTCAACGGCTTCAATCGCTGCTCGCTTCATTTTCGGATGGTCCGTCAGTCCGAGATAGTTGTTTGATGATAGCTGAATAACGTTTTTTCCTTTAATCGTAACGCGTGACCCTTGAGCAGACTCAAGTGGAATCAAGTTACGAAAAACGCCTTCCTCCTGCATTTGATCAAGCTCTTCTTGGAGATATTCAAAACCTTTCATTGATCGGCCTCCTCATTAGTATGTAATGGCTCATGTGAGCCTTATGGATGTAACACTACCTTACCACATTTACCTTCAATCATTAATTCGAAGCCTTTTTCAAAGTCTTCAAGAGGGAAGTGATGCGTAATCATCGGCTCCACATCTACCTGTCCTGACTGCAAAAGCCCGGACACCTGGCGCCAAGTTTCGAACATTTTTCTTCCTGTAATGCCTTGAACAGTTATGCCTTTAAAAACTATGTCATTCGTAACATCAATTTCGACAGGACGGACTGGCAAACTAAGGATGGAAACACGTCCACCGTTTGTTACCATTTTAAAGCCCTGGTTCATCGCGATTGGATGTCCTGACATTTCACAGACAACGTCAACACCGTGACCGTTAGTCAGCTCTTTCACAACGTGAAGTGGATCTTCATTACGAGAATTAATAACAGTCGTTGCGCCCATTTCTTTCGCAAGGTTCAGACGATAATCATTTAAATCAAGTGCGATAACTTCTGAGGCACCAGCTGCCTTTGCAACCCCTACAGCCATAATCCCAATCGGGCCACAACCGATAATCGCTACTGTCTTTCCAGCTACGTCTCCAGCGAGTACTGTATGAACGGCGTTACCCATCGGCTCTTGTACAGAAGCCACATCAAATGATAGTGACTCAGGATTTTTCCAAATATTTTGAGATGGGAGTGCAACGTATTCTGCAAAGCAGCCATCCGTGTCGACACCAATAATTTTAGTATTTTCGCAAATATGAAACTTCCCTGTTAAACATTGTGGACATTGGTTGCAAACAATATGTGTTTCTGCTGAAACATGGTCTCCAACCTCCAGGTTCGTTACGTTCTTTCCTTTTTCTACGACAACTCCAGCAAACTCATGACCAAAAACATAAGGAGGATTGACGCGACTTTGGGACCATTCATCCCACGTATAAATATGTACATCTGTACCGCAAATCGAAGTTGCTTTTACTTGAATTAATACTTCATTATCATTAATTTGTGGAATATCGACGGTTTGCAGCTGAGCACCTTTGGTACGTTCATGTTTTACAATCGCCTTCATTTTTCCTTCCACAGCGTACACCTCACTTTTTCAAAACATTCTTCAAACACTGTTATCACAAACATCGTATCATTTATCACTTATAACGTAAAGGTGATATGTCCTCCATACAAGGACACTTATAGTTTTATTTATGGAAAAGAATCGTTCATCCTTTTCACCATAAAAAAACCCTTCATTACTTGAAGGGTTCGTCGCCTTACATAAATTCAGCCATTAACTCTGTAAATTTCTCTTCAGGAAGATTTAAGTCTTGTTTTGATAACGCACTAGAACTATAGCCTCGAACTGATTCTTGGTAAGATGGACGTGTTGGATTCTCGTAAATTAATCCTTTCACAAGTCCATTGTGTTCCATTAACGTTTGCATCGCCATCATCCGATTGTGTGGATCATAGCCTTCAATATCATTTAAACTAATAAGGTTTTGTTTAAACCAGTCATACGTATTCACTTTATTGAACGTCACACACGGGCTAAACACGTTAATCAATGAAAAGCCTTTATGTTGAATTCCTTGTTCAATGATCGCTACGAGGTCCTTTAAATCGGTTGAAAAGCTTTGGGCTACAAAACCACAGCCGCTAGAGAGCGCGAGTTCCATGATGGAAAGAGAAGATTCAATTGATCCAGAAGGCGTACTTTTCGTTTTAAACCCTTCTGCACTCGTTGGAGAGGTCTGCCCTTTCGTTAAACCATAGATTTGATTGTCCATCACGATATACGTGATGTCTATATTTCGCCTCATCGCATGGATCGTGTGCCCCATTCCGATCGCAAAGCCATCGCCATCTCCCCCGGACGCAATCACGGTTAAATCGCGATTTGCCATTTTCACGCCCTGTGCAATTGGTAGCGAGCGCCCATGAATCCCATGGAAACCATACGCATTGATGTAGCCACTAATACGACCAGAGCAGCCAATTCCAGAAATGACGGCAAGATCGTCTGGTTCTAGTCCCACATTCGCAGCCGCTCGTTGAATGGCTGCTTGTACGGAGAAATCTCCACAGCCAGGGCACCAGTTTGGCTTCACCTGATTACGAAAATCTTTAAATGTGGCCATTCGCGAACATCTCCTTACATTGTTGATGGATATCACCTGGTAAGAATGGATTGCCGTCGTATTTTAATATACTTTCAATCTTTTCACCGTAGCCCGCGTTCATTTTCACGAGACTTGCCAGCTGGCCCGTTGCATTGTGTTCAACCACAATCACTTTCTTCGCCGCTTGTAACAATGGCTTAAGCTCATCTGCTGGAAATGGATGTACAAGACGAATTTGAGCATGATTGACTTTTAAGCCATCCGCTTCAAGTCTCGGGATAACTTCCTCGATACTTCCTCTCGTCGAGTTAAAACCAATTAGCAGCAAATCGGGCACTTCATGCGGCGCTACTGTGTAAATTGGATTTTGAAAAGAGATGTTTTGAATTTTACGAAGTCTTTTCTCCATCTGATCTTTTCGGTTTTGCGGAACTTCTGACGGTTTACCTGTTTCATCGTGCTCAACACCGGTTACGTGAAAAATACCATTTTTCGTTCCTGGAATGACACGATTTGAAACGCCATCATCCGTAATTTCAAAACGTTTATAGTACGACTTATCTTCTCTTTCAGCGATTTCTTGATCGTTCAGCTTACCCCTTCGAATGTTGATTTTATTGTAATCAAGCGGCTCCACGGATTGCTTGCCAAGAGACAATTGAAGATCTGAGAGTAAAATAACGGGACACTGATATTCCTCTGCGAGATTAAACGCTTCAATCGCATCATAGAATGCTTCCTCAACCGTACTCGGCGCAATGACAATCTTAGGAATCTCCCCATGCGTGCCGTAAATCATCGCCAGCAAATCTGACTGCTCCTGCTTTGTTGGAAGTCCAGTGCTTGGCCCACCGCGCTGAGTGTCGACAATGACGAGCGGCGTTTCGGTAATACCAGATAACCCGATGGCTTCCATCATGAGCGATAACCCCGGTCCGGCCGATGCCGTTAACGTTCTAACCCCCGCATAGTTTGAACCTATGGCCATCGTTGCCGCCGCGATTTCATCCTCTGTTTGCACAACGGTGCCACCAAATTCCGGAAGCTTCTTAATTAAGTATTCCATGATTTCTGATGCTGGGGTGATTGGGTAAGCTGCCATTAACCTTGCTCCACCTGCAAGGGCCCCTAACGCAATCGCGTCATTGCCAATCATGAACAAGCGATTTTTCCCATCTGCTTTTTTAAGAGAAAGTGTTTGGACACTTTTCCCAGCCGAAGCTTGATAAGCATCGGCACCACGCTGAATAGCTTCCATGTTATTGTTGACGACCTTTTCGCCTTTTCGGCCAAAAATTTCTTCTACAACAGCTTGATACGTCGCAGTGTCTATACCAAGAGCAGCACTCGTAGCCCCGATTGCTACCATGTTTTTCATTAAAGAAGTGCCAAGTTCAGTCGCGATTTCAGTAAAGGGGATGATAACAAGTGTCGCCTGACAATGATCAGGCTTTACTGGTTTAAATTTGGCATCGGCTATAATGATTCCTCTGCTATGAAGTTCATGCGCATTGACGTCGATCGTTTCTTGATCAAACGCAATCAGCATATCGAGGTCATCTGAAACCGCTCGAACTTCTTTCGTGCTAACGCGAATTTTATTATTCGTATGCCCGCCTTTAATACGGGACGAGAAATGCCGGTAACCGTATAAATAGTAGCCAAGTCGATTTAATGCGATTGCAAAAATTTCTCCTGTACTGTCTATTCCTTCACCCTGCTGTCCTCCAACTTTCCACGAAAGTTGTTCGATCATAACGTCCCACCCTTTCTAATCTAGTACCTGAAACCGCTTGCTTATATTACTAGTTCGAAATAGGATGATAATTCCCTGCTCTTAAAACTGACAATTCCTAAATTCTTACTTAGCTAGGGATTCTAGCAATCAAATTTTCACCTAAAAAGCCCTTTACCTGGTCGTCATTGTAATAGCGATGTAGCTCCTCAATAAGTCGAGGATAGTCGCTGTAACACGTTAGATCTCTCGGAACTTGATCAATACCATCAAAATCAGAGCCAATTCCTATATTTTCCGCACCCCCGAGGCTACAAATGTGTTCAATATGATGGATAATATCCGAAACACTAGCATTGCGGTCATTACGCAAAAACTTTGGTACAAAAGTAACGCCGATTAAGGCATCCTTTTCGATTAAAGACATTAACTGCTGGTTATCCAGGTTCCTTGGGTGCGTACAAATGGCTTTTGCATTGGAATGACTTGCGAGTACATAGCGTCCATGTTCGACGACATCCCAGAAGGCCCGTACAGAAAGATGGGAAACATCCGTCCAAATCCGATGCTGGTTATGTAAATCAACAACACTCCTACCAAAATCGGTTAATCCTGCGCCTCGTGATTCAAGGATCCCGTCAGCCGTTGCATTCCCATAGTTCCATGTTAAACCAACGGATCGCACACCTAGTCTGATCAATGTTTTTAACCTTGTTGCTTCTCGCCCAATCGCATCAACACCCTCTAGTGTTAGCATGACACCTATTTTCCCTTTAGGAAGCTGTTCTGCTTCTTTTTTCGAATAGACTGCTACGACGTCATCATAAGGTTTTACAATTTTCTCATGGAAAATATCTACCATCTCTAGCGCACAATCAAATTTAGCGGAATCTGGCACGCTTTCTGGAACGTAAATCGCAAAGAGCTGTAGCTTTGCTCCCGCTTTCCTCATTTGTTCAAGATTCGTATGAAGACTTTGACCATTCTCAAATGAGAGAGACGGGTTAAGCCACATTTTACATAGCACGTCACAATGTGCATCTACTATATTCATGATGATCCTCCTTCATGCTTCCTATGGTTCAAATAAAAGTATAAAAAACCTGTTTGTAAAAACAAACAGGTTTTTCTGACGGAACTATTTAGCGAGGCTCTACAATAAGCTTAATTGCGGTACGCTCTTCACCATCAATTAATATATCGGTGAAAGCAGGGATACAAATGAGGTCAACGCCACTAGGTGCTACAAACCCTCTTGCGATGGCTACTGCCTTCACAGCCTGATTTAGTGCACCTGCTCCAATCGCTTGAATCTCGGCATTTCCGCGTTCCCGAAGGACGCCCGCAAGTGCACCAGCTACAGAATTAGGATTGGATTTTGCTGAAACTTTTAATATATCCATTATAGCCCCTCCTTAATTTGATCATCCATTACCACTCTAGACTATATTCCTTGTAAGAAGCTTGTATTCCTGCTGTTTCCGCCATTTTTTCCAAACGTTCTTTAATCATAGAATGGATGGTCGTCGTTAATGGCAATCCGTTCAATCTTGGTGGCCTTACCAGTTTTTGGATCCAGTGTTAAAAAGACCCCACTAAGTTGTTCCCGCCCTTTCGTTACTTCAAACCTCACAGGCATCGTTGTCAGGAACTTATTAATAACAGCTTCTCGCTCCATACCTAGAATGCCATCGTAAGGTCCCGTCATCCCGGCATCTGTTAAGTAAGCTGTCCCGCCAGGCAAAATACGCTCATCAGCCGTTTGCACATGAGTGTGCGTTCCAACAACCGCCGTTACCCTTCCATCAAGGTACCAGCCCATCGCTTGTTTTTCACTAGTTGTTTCTGCATGAAAATCAACAAAGATAACCGGTGTCCTTTCTCTCATTTCTTCAATCAGTTCGTCCGCTTTACGGAAGGGATCATCCATTGCAGGAAGAAACGTTCGACCTTGAAGGTTAATGACGCCCACTTCAATGCCATTTATGTTTACAATCGTTGATCCATTTCCAGGTGTTCCTTCTGGATAATTTGCAGGCCTGACGAGTTTCGGAGCACGATCAATAAATTCAAAAATCTCTCGATTATCCCACGTATGGTTCCCCATTGTAATGACTTGAGCACCTGACTCTAGAAAGCCACGATAAATTTTCTCTGTAATACCGCGCCCACTTGCAGCATTCTCTCCATTTACAATCGTAAAGGTAGGTTTATATTTTTTCTTTAAGCGAGGTAAATAGGTTGAAACCATATTGCGTCCAGGAGAACCGACAACGTCTCCAATAAATAAAATCTTCATTTGAATGCTCCAATCTCTGTTTTCATTCTTTATCAGTTTATCAAAAGAAAGTATCGTTCGTAAGTTTTTGGTGAAATTAAATAAAGCGATGCGCGCGGCATCGCTTTATTTTGCATACTCAACTGCCCTTGTTTCACGGATGACCGTGACCTTAATGTGCCCAGGGTAGTCCAGTTCATTTTCGATTTTCTTTGTAATCTCTCGTGCAAGACGATACGATGAAACGTCATCGACTAGATCAGGTTTTACCATAATCCGAATTTCTCGACCTGCTTGAATAGCGAATGATTTCTCAACGCCTTCAAACGACTCAGAAATTTCTTCAAGCTTCTCAAGACGACGAATGTACGTCTCAAGCGTTTCACGCCGCGCTCCTGGACGTGCAGCTGATAGAGCGTCTGCTGCTGCCACAAGCGTGGAGATTACTGATGTTGCTTCCGTATCACCATGGTGAGATGCGATTGCATTAATCACAACCGGATGCTCTTTATACTTCGTTGCAAGCTCGACGCCAATTTCAACGTGGCTACCTTCAACTTCGTGGTCAATCGCTTTACCGAGATCGTGAAGGAGACCAGCGCGACGTGCAAGCTGTACATCTTCTCCAAGCTCTGCGGCCATTAGACCGGTTAGATAAGCTACTTCCATAGAATGCTTCAACACATTCTGTCCATAACTTGTACGGAACTTCAATCGGCCCAGAATCTTAATTAGATCTGGATGGAGTCCGTGAACTCCAATTTCAAATGTGGATTGTTCTCCCACTTCGCGAATGTATTCATCCACTTCCCTGCGTGATTTCTCAACCATTTCTTCAATTCGTGCAGGGTGAATTCTACCATCCTGTACGAGTTTATCCAGGGCATTACGAGCAATTTCTCTTCGAATCGGATCAAAACCGGACAAAATAACTGCCTCAGGTGTATCATCGATAATTAGGTCAATCCCCGTTAGCGTTTCAAGAGTTCGAATGTTTCGGCCTTCACGACCAATAATTCGACCTTTCATCTCATCATTAGGCAGGTTAACAACGGAAACCGTTGTTTCTGCAACATGATCCGCAGCACAGCGCTGAATCGCAAGCGATAGAACTTCTCTCGCTTTCTTATCAGCTTCTTCTTTCGCAAAGTTCTCGCGCTCTTTCACCATCTGCGCTAATTCATGCTCAAGCTCCTGCTCGCTTTCACGGAAGATGATTTGCTTCGCTTCTTCCCTCGTTAAACCGGAAATTCGCTGAAGCTCGTGTTGTTGCTCTTGGAGCAACTCCTCCACTTTGCCTTCCATCTCTTCAATTTGTCGTTGTTTTTTGGTGAGAGAGTCCTCTCTTCTTTCGAGGGAATCCTCTTTTTTGTCAAGAGTCTCACTTTTACGATCAAGGACCTCTTCTTTTTGTACCAAACGATTCTCTTGTTTTTGTAACTCATTTCTGCGTTCACGAATTTCACGCTCAGCTTCAACGCGAAGATTATGATTCTCGTCCTTCGCTTCAAGCATAGCTTCCTTTTTCAAAGCTTCAGCGTCGTTTTTACCCTCTTTGATAATCCGTTGCGCTTCCATTTCTGCACTGGAGATTTTCGCTTCAGCAATCGTTTTGCGAACAAGAAATCCAACAACTGCTCCGACTACTGCAGAGACCAGCATAGTGGAGATGATGATCACTATATCCATCGAACTCACCTCCTCCTGCTATCAACTTGTTGGTTTGCTGTCATGTTAATTCTTAGTACCACTTGCAAGATTTCAATCCAGCACATGTCATCTTTTAAGAGTAAAGTATAATTTTACTAGAAAATTATAATTATACAATTAATATTGTATCTTTCAGCGTAAAGGTTGTCAAGAGAGCACATAGAGGCAAAATCCCTTTAAATATCTCTTTCTAGCTCATTTTTACGCCTTAAACTTCTCATGAAAACACCGTAATTGAATGGTTATTCACTGCCTGATCATGGAAATCCAGTAAGTTTTATGGTGAAAAGACTAGTATACAAAGACTATGTAGTTAGAGAAAAAGCCGGTCTTAATGACCGGCTTTTTCAAAGCTTTTATTCTTCGTCAGGAAGAAGCGTTTCTTTACCTGCAGCCGCTTCATCCACTTGCTTATCGGCATCAAGATTATGATGAGCGCGAATACGCCCTTCAATCTCAGCTTCCATTGCCGGGTTTTCTTTCAAGAATTGCTTCGCATTTTCGCGACCCTGTCCAAGGCGTTCGCCTTCGAATGAGAACCATGCGCCGCTCTTCTGAACGATTTCAAGGTTAGACCCAATATCAAGGATCTCACCTTGCTTGGAAATACCTTCCCCATACATGATGTCGACTTCTGCCTGTTTAAACGGCGGAGCCACCTTGTTCTTTACAACTTTAATACGCGTTTTGTTACCGACCATGTCATTACCCTGTTTCAGCGTTTCAGCACGACGAACTTCTAATCGAACAGATGAATAGAATTTCAGTGCACGTCCGCCTGGAGTTGTTTCTGGATTTCCGAACATAACCCCAACTTTTTCACGAATCTGGTTAATAAAGACCGCGGTTGTTTTGGATTTATTAATCGCACCAGAAAGCTTACGAAGCGCTTGAGACATTAAACGCGCCTGCAAACCAACGTGTGCATCTCCCATTTCACCTTCGATTTCAGCCTTTGGTACAAGGGCAGCAACGGAGTCAACAACGACCATATCAACTGCTCCACTTCGTACGAGCGCTTCAGCAATTTCTAGGGCTTGTTCTCCTGTGTCAGGTTGAGAAAGCAATAGCTCATCGATGTTAACACCAAGCTTTTCTGCATAAACCGGATCAAGTGCGTGCTCAGCATCGATAAACGCGGCCTGACCGCCGTTACGCTGAACTTCTGCAATAGCATGAAGAGCAACGGTTGTTTTACCAGAAGATTCCGGGCCGTAAACTTCGATGACACGACCTCTTGGATACCCTCCTACACCTAGAGCAATATCAAGAGCCAGTGAACCAGTAGATACCGTAGAGACTCTTTGCTCAGCTTGTTCGCCGAGTTTCATGATTGAACCTTTACCGAATTGTTTTTCTATTTGTCTAAGTGCCATATCTAAGGCAGCTTTACGATCACTCACGAATGAATTCCTCCTCGTTATTAAGCTATCACTATCATATCTCTTTTTAGGTCATTTGCCAATAGAAAACCGAACATTTATTCGTCTTTTTTATTTCAAGAGTCTATTGACTTTTTCTTTCGCTCTATGCATGAAAGATGAAAGAAGAACGACCAGCCCCCTATTGGAGCTGATCGTCACATTTATTACACTCTGCTTTTTTGTGGTTTTGCAGGTTCTAAGTGGATTGATTTACCATCAACACCACCAGCTCGAAGCGCTTCATAGACGAACGGTGCCACGTCTTCATGCACTTCAAAGAATGAGAATTTCTCAAAAATATCAATGCGGCCTACTGATTCTGTCTCAACACCTGCCATAGCTGAAAGCTCACTTAGCAGTTTTTTAGGATGAAGATCAATGTTACGACCCACATTCAAGAAGAAACGGACCATTCCGTTCTGTCCTCCAGTTTCACCGAAGTTATATTCAGAAGGCGTCGTGTTTTGCTTCTCTTTTATAGCATTTTCAAGGAATGCTTGAACAAGATCTTCAGCGTTGTATTTTGCAAGTAGAAGATCAGCCGTTTCTCGGGCCGTTGAATCAGTTTTCTGTTTTTTTAGCTGCTTTTCAACAGATTTAACGATGTTATCAAGATCTACCGTCTCATCTTGGAGAGGCTCAGCTGAAAGATTTAACTTGATCTTTGATTCAATTGACTGAAGGAAGCGCATATCCTTTGGCGTTACAAGCGTTAGCGCAATCCCTTTGTTTCCAGCGCGACCCGTGCGTCCAATACGATGGACGTAGCGTTCCGGATCCTCAGGGATATCATAGTTAATGACGTGGCTTACATGTGCCACATCGATGCCCCTTGCAGCGATATCTGTCGCGACAAGGAAGTTCACTTGTGATCGCCTAAAGAGATTCATGACTTTAGATCGCTGTTGCTGTGTCAGGTCACCATGAAGCTCTTCTGCTCGGTACCCACGCTTTTTCAATGATTCCGTAACTTGCGCAGCTCCTTTTTTCGTCTTAGTGAAAATAATACCAAGGCGAATATCTTCGCTTTCAATCACGCGACAGAGCGTATCAAATTTGTCACTTTCGAACGTGCGGTAATACACTTGCTCCACTGTATCAGCGGTGACATCCCCTTTAGAAACGGAAATGGTAATCGGATCTTTCAAATACTTACTTGAAAGCTTACGAATTGGTGCAGGAATAGTAGCGGAAAATAAAAGCGACTGACGCTTAACAGGAAGCTGCTTAAAAATCAGTTCAATATCGTCAATAAAGCCCATATCAAGCATTTCATCTGCTTCATCAAGAATCGCTGTATGAATATTATCCGTGCGAAGCGTCTTACGCTTCAGATGGTCAAGCATACGTCCCGGTGTTCCAACCACAATGTTAACGCCTCTTTTTAAAGCGCGAATTTGATGATAGATTGGTTCTCCACCATATACTGCGAGAACATTTAAGCCTTTGTATTTTGAAAGCTTCTGCAGTTCAATCGCTACCTGCATCGCAAGCTCACGTGTTGGTGTTAAGATGATCGCTTCGGGACCACCAATTTTCTTTACTTTCTCAATCACAGGAATACCAAAAGCGGCCGTTTTCCCCGTACCCGTCTGTGCCTGACCAATCATATCTCTTCCTTCTAAAATTGGTTCAAGAGCTTTTTCCTGGATAGGAGTGGCTTCTTTAAAGCCAAGCTCGAGCACAGCTTTTTTCACTTCGTTTGATAATGCAAAGTCTTCAAAATTCTTCATAACTTAGGACATTCACCTTTCTAACTTCAATAATGTATTAAATCCATGTTTCACAGTACGTTTGCGAATCGCATTGCGGTTCCCAGCAAGATTCAGGGCAACCACTTTTTCACCAGATGGTGCGGCCACGCCGATATAAACGGTGCCAGCCTCTTTCCCTTCACTAGGATCAGGGCCTGCAACGCCTGTAAAACTAATGCCGACGTCTGTTTTATATTTCGCTTTTACGCTTCTAGCGAGTTCAATCGCACATTCTTCACTTACGGCACCGTATGCTTCCAGTGTCTCTTTTGATACGCCGATCTCTCGCTTTACTTCGTTAGAGTAACACACAACCCCACCGTAGAAAAGTGATGATATTCCAGGGAGATCTGTTAACTCCTGACTAAACATCCCGCCTGTTAGACTCTCTGCTGTTGAGATCGACCAGTTCCGATCCTTTAGCATTGAAAAGACTTCTTTTGGAAGTGATGTCTCTCCATACCCATACAAAAAAGTTCCAACGCGTGCATGGATTTTCTTTTCAGTTTCATCAATCAACTTGTTTGCTTCTTCTTTTGAGTCAGCTTTTGCGGTTAAACGAAGCGTCACTTCCCACTCTCCTGCAAGCGGCGCAATTGTAGGGTTCGTTTGCTGATCAATTAAGTCTTCAAGTTCTGTTTCAAGCCTCGATTCTCCAATACCAAAAAACCGAAGAACACGTGAGACAATCGTATCTCCCTGCTTCAGCTGGCCAAGTAAATAGGGCTCTGCATAGTTTGTAAACATCGGGTAAAGTTCTTTCGGAGGGCCTGGGAAAAGCATGTACGTGTGGTTGTTCTCCGTAAGCGCCATACCGGGAGCCATGCCATTATCATTTCGAAGAACGGTAGCACCTTCTAGGACTAGTGCCTGTTTACGATTATTTTCCGACATAGGAGCACCTGTTTTGTCATAATAAGCTTGAATCGTTTTCATCGCCTCTTCGTTATAAACAAGCTGTTTATTAAGAGTTTCTGCGATTGTTTCTTTCGTAAGATCATCTTTCGTCGGGCCAAGCCCACCTGTGAAAACGAGTAAGTCTGAGCGCGTCTGAGCGACTTCAATTGCTTGTTTTAAACGCTCATTATTATCGCCAACAACCGTGTGATAGAAAACATTAATCCCAAGATCAGCTAGGCGTTGTGAGATGAACTGTGCGTTCGTGTTTGCGATTTGTCCGAGTAATAACTCTGAACCGATTCCAATGATTTCAGCATTCATTTGTAACCATCCCCTCTATTTGAATCAAGATTCTGATTCAATAGCTCATAATTCTTCCACTTCCATTATACAATGGTTTTGCCTTTACGTATAAGAATGCGCACTGAAGAAACAAAGATACGCTTAAATTTAATTGCCTTATGAGGGCTCAAAAGGGAACAGAATAATCTGTTCCCTAAAGGTGTTAACGTGATTTAAGTAGGACCTCTTTATTCTTCGAGAAGTAATCCCATCCCGAATAGACGGTAATAATGAGCGCTGCCCACAGGGAAATCGTTGCAAAAGGAAAGCCAATGGCTTCAAATGGAACATTCTCAATCAATAGCATAATGATCGCGATGATTTGAATCCAAGTTTTCAATTTTCCAAGGTTGCTTGCTGCAAGTACTTCTCCTTCAGAAGAAGCAACTAATCTTAGCCCTGTAACAGCAAATTCACGGCTAAGAATAACCACAACAATCCAAGCAGGCGCAGCCCCGAGCTCAACGAGTGAAACAAACGCTGAAGTAACGAGTAGTTTATCGGCAAGCGGATCGAGGAATTTCCCAAGATTCGTAACCAGGTTATGTTTTCTAGCTATGTAACCGTCAATCCAATCGGTTACCGATGCGAAAATAAAAATCGCTGTTGCAATTAATTGGGAATTCAATAAGACGGTGCCTGCAATTTCAGTTTCACCAAGCGGCAGTGGCGCGAGGAGAAAAATTAGAAAAACAGGAATTAAAAAAATGCGTGAAACGGTAATTTTATTAGGCAAATTCACGTGTCTTCCTCCTAAATGTTATGTAACCTATTGATCGTGCGCTGTCACAACCCCACTAAATCGTATTCTATTCTATCACTGTTTCTTTCATGCAGAAAGGAAAACTTCACCAATGAGAATTGAAAGAAAAGAGCCATCTGAAAAGATGACTCCGTGTGGATTTATTCTGCTTTTTTAAAAGTAAAGGTTACATTTTGAACAACTGGTTCTTTTGGTATGTCAATTTTTTCGCCATTCACAAACACTTCAATACTCGGAGAACTTCCGAGTCGAAGCGTAGCAGAAGACTCTTTTGATAAATCTTGCGTCACGTTTTTCCCTTTAGCAAGACTTTCGTATACATACTTTTTGTCACTCGCCCCTGTTAAAGCTACCCAGCTAGACCCAGATGCTTCTAACTTTACTTCAAATTTATCTGCGTTTATGATTTCAAACGTAGAATTGTCAGTATCACTCTTTACTTTCTTAATTTCCATCTTAGGAGCTTCCTCTTCTTCTGGCTCTTTTTCTTCTTCAGCAGCTTTTTCTTCCTCTGCTTTTTCATCTTCTTTTGATTTTGCCTCTTCTTCAGAAGTCGTTGCTTCTTTTGCGTCATCATCTTCGTTACTTACTTCATCTGAGTCTGGAGCACTGCCGCTGTTTTCATCGCTTGTCACTTGCTCCTCCGCCTGATTCGTCGTTGCGTTCTGATTCGTCTTCTGGTCACCACTCTGAACAACATACCAGATTAACGCTGCGACACCTACAATGAGTAACACGACAAGAACAGATGGAAACACGGAAGACCATTTTGATGATACAGAAGATGACTTACTCGGTGTTGAAGGCCTTCTCATTTTCCTTGGTGGTAAACTTTCAGGCACATCTGCGTTTGCTTTTGGAATTTCAGAAGCGTACTCCTCAAGCAATTCATCTCCGTGAAGGCCAACTGCTTCCGCATAGTTTTTAATGAATGCACGCGTATAAAAATTACCTGGAAGCAGTTCGTAATTTCCTTCTTCAATGGCATGAAGATAGCGTTTTTGAATCTTAGTGATGGACTGAATTTCCTCGAGTGATAATCCCTTATCATTTCGAGCGTCCTTCAGACGTTGACCTAGCTCTGTCAATGAAAAACACCTACCAATTAGTTAAAGTCTAAGTTTGAAAATCCAGAAGATCGATTCTCAATTACCTGATATGTAATTTCTTGTTCCGGATCGTCTCGCAATTCAATTATATAATCAAAATCGTTCATCGTATACTCTGTTTCTTGAACAAATATATCGGGATGCTCAACAACCTTCGTTGCCGGTAATCTCATAATATCACGAAGCACCTGCCAGTGCCGCTCTGAAGCTCTTCTAGCAGACACGATACCATCAATTAAAAAAATATGATCGCTATTAAATTCATCGTCGGCAATTTGCGTGCGAACCGTTTGTTTTAACATCGTAGAAGATAAAAATACCCATCGTTTGTTTGCACAAACGCTAGAAGCAACAATTGATTCTGTTTTTCCAACTCGCGGCATTCCACGAATTCCAACGAGTTTGTGGCCATCCTGTTTAAAGATTTCAGCTAGAAAATCAACAAGCAAACCAAGCTCATCTCGAATAAATCGAAACGTTTTTTTATCGTCCGCATCACGCTGGATATATCTTCCGTGTCGTACTGCAAGACGATCGCGTAACTTTGGTTCTCTCATTTTTGTCACTGTAATGTTATCCATTGTATTTAAAATGGACTCAAGTCGCTCGATTTGCTCAATTTCATCAACGAGGAGAAGCAGGCCTCTTCGCATATCGTCAACACCATTGATCGTAATGATATTAATACCGAGCATCCCAAGTAGGGAAGCGACGTCGCCTAAAAGACCCGGCCTATTTTTATGTATTTCATATTCCAAATACCATTCCTTCTTCTCCATACGCCAACTCCTTTAGCCACAAATTTCCTATGTTCCTTTAATCATAAATGATTTTCATAAAGGTTAAAAGAGATGAATAGGGATTTTGTTTACTTTTCTTACAACTTTTGAACATTTTCATAAAAAAAGAAGGGTGTTGGTCCACCCTTCTTCTTTAGAAGCGACATTTATCTTTCGTTTTGAACAAGCTTAACCATCATATTTGCGATTGCGTGCTGTTCTTCTTGACTTGCTACATGCCATAGGTCGGCAAGAAGCTGTTCTTGCTCATTCTTCGCTTTCACGCCATCAGCAAGGTATCCGCCGATCTGATAAGCAACATCTGAGACAACTTCTTGAGAAAGCCCTTGCTGTTCGCCTTGACTTAAGCGGTCATGCAAGAACCCTTTCCATGATTCAAAATTATCTAGTACAGACATCTATGTCCCTCCTTTATCAAGTCATCACCTATATGTTGTCTCGAAGGAGTGGACATTATGCATCGTTTTTTATTGCCATGCCCCATCAATGGAAATAATTTGACCGCTTATGTAAGAAGCTTGATTCGAATCTAAAAATGAAATCAAAGAAGCTACCTCTTCAGGCGCTCCCGATCGTCCCATCGGAATTTCATTCATTAAATCGTGTTCATCGTCCTCTGTCAGCCGTGCGTTCATCTCCGTCGAAATATAACCTGGTGCTACTGCATTCACCCGAATACCGCTTGGCCCTAATTCTTTCGCTAATCCCTTCACAAAGGCATTTAAACCACCTTTTACAGAAGAATAAACGACTTCACAAGAAGCACCTGTTACACCGAAGACAGAAGAGACGACAATAATGGACCCTTGTTTTTTTTGCACCATCGAGGAAATATAGTGCTTCGCAAGTTTAATGGATGATGTGAGGTGGAGTTGAATCATTGCATCAATTTCATCCCCTGCCATATCCGTCAATAAACCAAAGTAGCTATTTCCAGCATTGAGAATAAGCGTATCAACTTCCACTACCTTCTCGGTTAAAACTTCTACGCCATCTTTTTCCGCTAAGTTAGCTTGAACCGGGAAAATTTCTGCTTCTGGTTCCTCCTTTTGTAGATCTTGTATAGAGGCAGCATTCGTATTGTAATGAGCATAGACGCGGTTACCATATTTTGTATAACTCTTTGCTATCGCTCTCCCTATACCCCCACTCGCTCCAGTGATTAAAATTTCTTTCATAACTTCTCTTCCTCCCGTTAAACCTTTCAATGAAAAAGCACCCGACTGGGTGCTTTTAACCTTTTGGAACGACTTGACAGACAGTAAATGAATCTTCTGCAAAGTGCCCTTTCATTGCCTCTTCAATATCTTTTGCCGTAATGGACTCAAGCATTGGGACAACTTCAAATAAATCCATGTCGTTAAAACGATAGCGCGTAAATTGGTTTGCAATAAACTCTGGTGAATTTAACGCTCTTAAAAAACTACCAATTTTTTTCTTACGGATGCGCTCAAGCTGATCGGTATCCACTGATTCATTTTTAAATGATTGAATCATCTCATACAATCGGTTCGCAAGCTCATCAGGTGAGCTTGTATTACTACCTACAATTGAAAAACCGAACTTCTCTTCTTCAGTAAAATCATATGAAAAACTTTGATCAATGAGCCCTTCATTGTAAAGCTTCTCATAGTTCTCTGAACTCTGACCAAACATTAAATCGAGCGCAAGATTGATGGATAGCTCATGTTTAAGAAGATCCTCTCCCTGGCGTCCTGGATTTGGTTCTTTAAATCCAACAAGGCATTTTGCCACTTGAACAGACATCGGCAACACTTTCTTCTTCTCTGCTACTGTCTTGGGTTCTGAATCAAAGAAACGTTCAATTGGTGGCTGGTCTTTATATGATTTCGCTGCCTGGTTTTTCTCTACAAATGACATAATTTCATTCGGCTCCACAGCACCTACTACAAATAACACCATGTTCGAAGGATGGTAGAACGTTTCATAACACGTATAGAGTGATTCTTTCGTGATTTTTGCAATAGATTCAATTGTTCCAGCAATATCTATTTTAACGGGATGGTGGTGGAACATATTTTCAATGACACCAAAATACGCACGCCAATCAGAATTATCATTATACATTTCAATTTCTTGACCGATAATACCCTTTTCCTTTTCAACACTCTGGTCACTAAAGTAAGGATCTTGAACAAAGTTCACTAGCGTTTCAAGATTCTGCATCACGTTCTGAGTTGTTGAAAACAAGTAAGCGGTTCTTGTAAACGATGTAAATGCATTCGAAGACGCACCCTGCTTACTAAAATCTTGAAATACATCACGGTCTTCTTTTTCAAACATTTTGTGCTCAAGAAAGTGAGCAATGCCATCTGGCACTTGCACATTCTCTGAACCGTTTAAAGGAACAAAGTGATTGTCTACTGATCCGTACTTTGTTGTAAACGTTGCGTACGTTTTATTGAAACCCTTCTTAGGGAGAACATACACGTCAAGTCCGTTATCCATCGTTTGGTGATACAGCGTTTCCTGCAACTGATTAAATGGAATAGTTTTCATGATTAAGCCTCCTCGCCTTTTAAGAAATAAACGGTATCAAGCTTAACCTTATCCGCAACCGCTAAAATATCTTCTTTTGTCACAGCTTCCACACCATCAAGCCACTCTTCAATTGTCCGTAGCTTTTGAGAGACAACACCGTGATAGAGCAGCTCAACCATTCCTTTTGCGTCATCGACCGTCTCAAGAAGCTGATTGCGAATCATGGTTTTTGTTTGCTTCATTTCTTCCTCGTTGAAGTCGCCTTCTCTCATAGCCGTAAGCTGCTCTTTAATAATATCAACAGTCTTTTTAAAGTTTTTAAACTCAATGCCAGACATCACAATAATTAAGCCTTTATGGCTTTCATAGCGGGACGCGGCGTAATAAGCAAGGCTCTCTTTTTCTCGTACGTTTCGAAAAAGCTTGGAGTGTGAGAAGCCTCCAAACATGCCATTAAATACTTGAAGGGCGAAGTATTCATCATCCGCATAGCCAACCCCAGAGCGAAAGCCCATATGAAGCTTTCCTTGCTTGATTTCCTGTGTTTCAAGGACCTCTTTTTCTTCCACATCAAGAGAGGCTTTTTCAGTTGTTTCAGACTTTCGATCACTACGTTCTTGAAACGGGAAAAGCTCTTTTACAACTTCTTCAGCATTAACGCCTTCTAAGTCACCAACTAAATAAAGATCAATCTCATCTTCTGCACAAACTTTTTTATAGTAATCATAAAGAGACTTCGCTGTCACGCCATCCACTTCTTCTTTTTCTCCGTAAATATGCAATCCAAAAGCCTCATTCGGAAACATTTCTTGCGTTAGTCTCATGTTTGAATAGCGCATTTTATCATCATAAATCGATTGAATACGCTGTTTCATCGTCCGCTTTTCTTTATCAACAATTGAAGAATCGAAGCCAGATCCATCCGTCTTCGGATTCATGATCACCTCTGAAAGTAAAGAAAGGGCTTTCTTAAACAAAGGCTCATCTTCAGAAAGGAACTTTTCATTCGCGAAGTCCATCCGGAACGTCATCACATGAAAATCACCCTTCTTGGCAAGATCCACACCAAGCGTCGCCCCATAGAGCTTCTCAAGCTCCGTACGAACCGCTTTCGAAGAAGAATAGTTTTCCGTACCGCTTTGCAACACATAAGGCAAAAGAGCCCTCTCCGTCACGGTCTCCTTCGTCAAACGCGCTTTAAATTGAACCACTACCGTCGTTGTTTTATATTTATCCGTCTGGATCCTATGTAGCGTCAAACCGCCGCACGAGGTTTTCTCATGAGGGATAATCGCCATTGACCTCACTCCTTTTTTAAATCCATTACCTACCATTAGAGGAAAGTAAAACTTACCCCCTTTATACCATAGTATGTGTCATAGTGTAAGCAATTAGTACTTTTTAAAAGAAAAGCGAAAGTGGGCGTTTAGGGTCGACAAGCGCTGGAGGCATTTCAAAAGAACACGGTCTTTGTGTTCACTTGAAATGCTGAAGCGATCGAGACCCTGCCCACTGCAGCTAGATCAATGAAAAGCGGAAGTGGGCGGTTAGACACGGTAGGCACTGGAGCCCTATAAATTGAACACGCCCTTTGTGTTCGAGTTATAGGGCGAAGTGACTGAGTGTCTGCCCACTGCAGCTGGATCATGAAAAGCGGAGACGAGCGTTTAGAAACGGAGATATTGGAGCTCTTGAACTAGAACACGCTTTTTTAGAGCGTTACCGTCTTTCCTATTGTCAAAACAAAAAGCCCTCCGTTTTCACGAAGAGCTTTTCTCTAAACGTTATCGCTTCCCTTTTTCATACGGCTGACCAATGGCTTTTGGCGCATCCGCTCGTCCAACAAGTCCTGCAAGAGCAAGAATCGTTAACACGTAAGGGGAAATAAGAAGATAAACTTCTGGAATTTCTTTTAATCCCGGAATCTGTTGGCCAGTTATACTTAGCGATTGAGCAAGACCAAAGAATAACGCTGCTCCCATCGCACCAAGCGGATGCCATTTACCAAAGATCATCGCGGCTAGTGCCATAAAGCCCTGTCCAGAAATCGTTGCATGGCTGAAGTTCCCTGCGATCGACGTCGCGTAAACCGCACCCCCGAGACCGGCAAATCCACCACTTAGCATAACCGCTACATAGCGCATTTTCGTCACATTAATCCCCATCGTATCTGCCGCCATAGGATGCTCTCCTACTGAACGGAGTCGTAAGCCGAATGGGGTTTTATAGAGAACCCACCATACGAGGAAGGCGAGCGCAACCGCAATGTAGGATGTATAATACGCGCTTGAAAAAAACAAAGGTCCAATAAACGGGATATCGCTTAAAAATGGAACATCCGTTTTGTAAATACGTTCTTGAATAATCGGCGTTTGCCCTGCATCAAAGATTTTCTTCACAAGGAAGATAGCAAGTCCAGCCGCAAGGAAGTTAAGGGCCACACCACTAACAACCTGATCGGCTCGAAACGAAATACTTGCCACTGCATGAAGCAAAGAGAACAGCATGCCTATAATGATCGCAACGACTAGTGAAAACCAGGGAGAAGCGGCCCCCATTCCCCACTGCTCGCCAAGGATTGTAAACAGCGCGCCAGTGAAAGCACCCATTAACATTAACCCTTCAAGTCCAATGTTTACTACGCCTGACCTTTCACTGAATACTCCTCCAAGAGCCGTGAAAATCAGGGGAGCTGCTGAAAAGATAGCGGCAGGAATAATGAGCTGAAGAATCTGCATGAAATCCATTAAATTTTCCCCCTTTTGCTCACCCTGTTGCTGATCCAGTGAATCAAGTAACTGGATGCGACAAAGAAAATAATCATGGCAATCACGATTTCAACAAGCTGTGTTGGCACCTGTGCAACTGACTGCATATTAAGCGCACCAATTTTAAGCCCACCAAACAGTGCAGAAGCAAGGACAACACCAAGCGCCCCATTTGCACCTAAAAGCGCAACTGCGATTCCGTCAAATCCAACGCCAGTAAAGTCAGCCATAACGGTCATATAACCGTACGTTCCAAGCCCTTCCATCGCTCCTGCTGCTCCAGCAAATGCACCCGAAATGACCATAGAAAGAACGATGTTTCGTTGCACATTGATTCCAGCATATTCTGACGCATATTTGTTAAATCCAACCGAGCGTAGTTCATACCCTGTCGTCGTTTTCCATAGAAGGAACCACATAATAATCGCTCCAATAATCGCCACAACAAAACCGTAGTGAAGACGTGAGAAATCAGTAATCGTTTCTAAGAACGGCGATTGAAGCGATGCTGAAGCATTAATTTGATCCGTTCGCTCACCAGGAGCGAGTAAATACGTCCGAATTATCGCGTTAACGACATGAAGCGCAACGTAGTTCATCATAATCGTTGTAATAACCTCATGAACTTGATACTTTGCTTTCAAGAATCCAGGTACAAAGGCCCAAATCGCTCCAGCCATTGCTGCTGCAATAATTGCAAGAGGAATATGAACTACAGGACTTAACCCTTCAAATTGAAGCCCGATATAAACAGATGCTAGCCAGCCGACAAGCAGCTGCCCTTCTACTCCAATATTAAAAAGCCCTGTACGAAAAGCAAAAGCCACGGCTAACCCCGACAAAATGAGCGGAGTCATCTGCCGAACTGTTTCACCTAACACGTACGTGTTTGAGAAAATCCCGTTAAACAGCGCTGCATACGCTACAATGGGATTGTAGCCACTCACAAGCATGATGATCCCACCGACGAGTAATCCAAGAGCTACCGAAAGCAACGGTACAGTAATGCTCGCCCATTTCCCTTTTAATAACTTCATGTTGTCTCACCAGCCTTTTTGCGCTTTGCGCCAGCCATTAAAAGACCAAGCTCTTGCTCTGTCGTTTCTTCCGGCTTTACAATGGCAACAATTTTCCCTTCATAAATCACGGCGATGCGATCACTTACATTCATAATCTCTTCCAGTTCAAAGGAAATTAGAAGAACCGCTTTTCCTTTGTCGCGCTCTTCAACTAGTTTCGAGTGAATAAACTCAATTGCCCCAACATCAAGCCCGCGTGTTGGTTGAGCTGCAATCAATAGATTCGGACTACGATCGATTTCACGCGCAATAATCGCCTTCTGCTGATTACCACCAGAAAGGGCCCTTGCAGGTGTCATCTCACTTGGGGTACGCACATCATACTCTTTAATTAACGATTTTGCTTTATCCATAATCGTAGAAAAGTTTAAAATGCCATTTCTTGAGAAAGGTCTTTTATAATAGGTCTGAAGAACCATATTTTCGCCAATCGAAAAATCTAAAACAAGCCCGTGCTTATGCCTGTCCTGGGGAATATGTCCGATACCGCTTTCAGTGACACGTCGCGGTTTCCAGTTTGTTACGTCTTTTCCATTCAGTTTAATGCTCCCTGACTTCGCTTTACGTAACCCTGTAATAGCCTCAATTAACTCAGATTGTCCGTTTCCATCGACACCTGCTATGCCAACAATCTCACCTGCACGCACCACTAAGTTCATACCATTCACAGCAGGAACTTTTCGCGCATCTTCTACGACTAGACTACTAATTTCAAGCGTTTCATTAGTAGGCTCTGAAGGTTTTTTCTGAATTGAAAAGTTCACTTCACGTCCGACCATCATCGATGCTAGTTCATCTTGATTCGTATCCGCAACATTCACTGTTCCGATACCTACACCTCGACGAATAACGGTACATCGATCGCTTACTTCCATAATTTCTTTTAATTTATGAGTGATCAGAATAATTGATTTGCCTTCTGAAATCAGCTTTTTCATGATCGCTATAAGCTCTTTGATTTCCTGTGGAGTTAGTACAGCAGTTGGTTCATCAAAAATCAAAATATCTGCACCGCGATAAAGCGTTTTTAGAATTTCCACACGCTGCTGCATCCCTACGGAGATATCTTCAATTTTTGCATTCGGATCTACCGACAAACCATACTGCTTCGATATCGCTTCAACATCTTTTGCGGCTTTCTTAACGTCAACCTGACCTTTAGCAGTCGGTTCGTTCCCTAAGATAATGTTCTCAGTAACTGTGAATTTTTCAACAAGCATAAAGTGTTGGTGAACCATCCCAATCCCAAGCTCATTTGCCACATTGGGATCTGTGATATTTACCTTTTTACCTCGAACGTGAATTTCACCTTTTTCAGGTTGATAGAGACCAAATAGCACGTTCATTAAAGTTGATTTCCCAGCGCCATTTTCTCCAAGAAGGGCATGGATTTCTCCTTTTCTTAGCTGAAGCGTAATATTGTCGTTTGCAACAATACCAGGAAATTCTTTACGGATATTCCTCATTTCAATGACGTATTCCATGTAGATGCCACTCCCTTATCCAAAACATGAAACAAAGGCTAGTCTATGAAAATACTAGCCTTCGTCCCATATTTGGCTATAATGTAGGTGAGATTTCCAGTAGATCGCCTTTCCTGCTAGAGGAAATGTGTTCGACGATCCCTTATAGAGAGCTCTCGAATTCTTTGTACTCTTCGTCAGTGCTTGGCACTTCCAATTCGCCGCTCTGGATTTGCTCTTTATACTCTTCTACTTTTTGTAGTGCTTCTTCAGAAACGTTCTCCTGTGTTTCAGCAATACCTACACCGTCTTCTTCAAGACCGAATTCCGTTACTTGTCCTCCTGGGAAATTACCATCCATTGTCTGTTTGGAAACTTCAATAACCGCTGTATCAACGCGCTTTACCATAGAAGTAAGCGTTACGTTCTCAGGCATACCTTCTTCGTGCTGATCACGGTCTACACCGATTACCCAAACTTTCTCTCCATTTTTCGCACGGTTTTTCGCTTCTGTGAACACACCGTTCCCTGTTCCGCCAGCAGCATGATAAATGATATCTGCGCCTTTATCATAAAGCGTTGCCGCAATTTGTTGGCCTTTTTCAGCTGCGTTGAAATCATCTGCATACTGTGTGAAAATCTCAGCATCCGGATTAACCGATTTCACTCCTGCTTTAAATCCACTTTCAAACTTTTTAATTAATTCAGAGTCCACTCCACCAACGAAGCCAACTTTATTTGATTCAGACTGCATCCCTGCGATAACACCCACTAGGAAAGATCCTTGATGCTCTTTAAATGTAATGCTCGCAACGTTTTCCATCGGCTCATCATTCTCATTAACCGCAACACTATCAACAAGTGCTAGCTGCGCTTCAGGCTTTTGTGTCGCAATCGTTTGAATGTCTTGCTGCATAAGAAATCCAATACCAAAGATCAAGTTATAATCTTCACGAATCAAACCTGATAGGTTTGGTTGATAATCACTTGCTGCAGTGGATTGCACATATTTGTAGCCTTTATCTTCCTCAAGGCCATTATCTTTACCAAACTGCTGAAGACCTTCCCAAGCAGATTGGTTAAATGATTTATCATCTACACCGCCAGTATCTGTTACCATAGCCACTTTAAAGTTGTTGCTGTCACCTTCACTGCTCCCGCCGCCTGAACTTTCATTGTTCGCATCGTTTGTCCCACAAGCAGATAAAAGCGTTCCAGCAGCTAAAACAGCTGACAACATAAAACCGTACTTCTTCTTCATCTTAATCCCCCTCATGTTTTTTAAACGCCGCCCGCTCTCTCTTCTCTCTATCGAGCTATGCTTTGTTTGGTTGCGTTTTCAAGTCGCCAAAAAAAATAATATAAATGAAAATCGGGCTTGAAACACGCTTGAAATATTTTTGAAAAAATAGTCATATTTCGACAATAACTATACCATTTTCAAGGAGATAAGGAAATAGTTTTTTGAAAAAAAGCTCGATTACCAATATTTTAAATGATGGAATTTCTAACATTGTAAGGCTTTTTGCTTTACATTAGACCAGCAATTTGTATTTACATAAAAAAAGAAGCGCAATCAGCTAGATTGCGCTTCTTCTTCCTTACTTATGAGTACTTCACGAGGCTTACTGCCTTCATATGGTCCAACGATTCCACGAGCTTCCATTGCATCAATCAGTCTAGCTGCTCGGGTATAGCCAATTCGAAATCTTCTTTGTAGCATTGAAACCGATGCCGTTTGCATTTCTGTAATGAGCTGAACCGCTTCATCATATAAATCATCGTCCACTTCAGGCTGTGCTTCTTCTGGTTTATCCGTCGGAATCATTTCTTCCTGATACTGCGCTTTTTGCTGTGCGATGACAAAGTCAACAAGCTCTTCTACTTCTTCATCTGATAAAAAGGCACCCTGCACACGCTTAGGTTTGTTGGCTCCAACAGGAAGGAAAAGCATATCTCCTTTTCCTAGCAGCTTCTCAGCACCACCCATATCGAGAATGGTTCGAGAATCCGTCATTGAAGAAACACTAAACGCAATACGTGACGGGATATTTGCTTTAATGACTCCGGTGATGACGTCAACAGACGGTCGCTGTGTTGCAATAATTAAATGGATGCCCGCTGCACGCGCCATTTGAGCAAGTCTTGTAATTGCATCCTCTACGTCACTAGAAGCTACCATCATTAAATCTGCTAGCTCATCGACAATCACAACGATATAAGGTAAAGAAGGTTGCTTCGCTTCTGACGTTTCATTATGGCGTTTAATATGATTGTTGTAGCCTTCAATATTCCTAGTACCAGTATGGGAAAACAGCTCATAACGGCGCTCCATTTCACTTACTACTTTCTTCAACGCCTGTGAAGCTTTTTTCGGATCCGTTACAACCGGTGCTAAAAGATGGGGGATACCATTATAGACATTTAGTTCTACCATCTTAGGGTCAATCATCATCATCTTCACTTCATGCGGCTTCGCTTTCATCATTATGCTTGCAATAATGCCATTAATACAAACACTTTTACCACTACCAGTTGCTCCCGCTACAAGTAAATGAGGCATTTTCGATAAATCGGAGACGACGGCTTCACCAGAAATATCGCGACCAAATCCAATCGCAACTTTTGAAGCATGAGACTGGTATTCCTTTGACTCAAGTACTTCCCTTAATGTCACCATTGCCACTTCGGAATTGGGCACTTCAATTCCGATTGCCGATTTACCTGGGATCGGCGCTTCAATTCGAAGGTCTCTTGCGGCAAGCGCAAGGGCAAGGTCATCCGTTAAATTCACAATTTTACTTACCTTCACACCCGTATCGGGGTAAACTTCATATTTGGTAACGGCTGGTCCTAAATGAACTTTCATCACTTTCGCTTTTACACCAAAACTCTCAAACGTCTTTTCTAATTTGCGTGCGTTCGCAGAAATCTGCTGACGTTCATTGTCCTGTGACACCTTCTTTGGCGGCTGAAGTAATGAAAGGGATGGAAGAAGATAATCCTTGTTTTCCAATTCTCCCACCGTTAACGATTGAATTGGTGTACCATCTGCTGTTTCCTTATTCGACTCGCTTCCTTCTGTCGCTTCTTTCTCCACAGGTGGTTCGGCCTGCGTTGGATAAGCACTTTCTGTAAAGGTTCGTATTTCAGGTTCAAATGGTGCTTCTTCTTCTTGAGCATTCTTTGGTGCTTCAGAAACATCATACGTTTCTTCTGGCTCAATCGACGATTCTTGCTCTCTTAAAGCAGCACGCTGTTCTTTCTTTTCTCTTCTTGCATTCTTGCTTTCAGATAGAAGAGATTTCGCTTCATCATATGTGTTCAGGATAAAGTTCTTTACCCAGTCGAGCGCTTTTCCTAGCACATCACTAAAAGACTTTCCTGTAATGAGAACGAAAGAAAGTAAAATCATTAGAAACGCCATCAGCTGCGTTCCTGTTGCGTCAAATAGTCTGTAGCAAAAAGCAAAGAGAAGTGCACCGATCATGCCACCGCCGAGCGGGCTAGATTCTGATGGATCACTTACATCCATTCGGAAGAGTTCATATGTATTGGCGATAACCGATGGACTATCCCACTGCCCTTCACGAGACAGCGTTTCAAATAAGCCAACGTGACTTAACAATAAAAAGGATGTTCCAAGCAAATAAAATCCAGCCAATCTCCTTGACCAGAATGACGGGAGCTTTCGCTTCACAATTAAATAACCTGCGAACAGAACGAGACCTGCAATAATCAGGCCGTACCATTCTCCTGCAAAAAAACGAAACATATGGTAAATGGCTCGTCCGACAACTCCCATTTTCAAAACACCTAAAACGGTAAACGCCAGAACGGTTAAACCGATAAATTCAATTTTGACCTGTGACTGCCAGGCGGCCTGTTTCTTCGTTGCTTTTTTTCTTTTACGTTTTGCCATCTTCTCACCTCTATACAAGCCATAGCTGGTGAAAAAAGCAGCCATTTTCGGCTGCTTTTTGTTCACCAATCTATTCCTAGTATACCACATCTTCCCGTGGTCCTATAGGCTCTATTTCAGCGGGGAAGTTGATAACGTTAACATTTGTCCTGGCTGTGTCGCGTCATTTAAATAGTCTTGTGGATCTGTGCTCAGCACCTGAACGACGCGACACTCGGTAAGCGATGTTCTCTCAACGAGTAACTGAACGCCATTCCATTCAATGATCTTTTGTTGCTCATATACGCTCTGGTCCGGTGGGAAAACCGCTTCGTTCGGGAGAATGGTGTAAAGAATCATTGGACAATGTCACCCTCTTGTTTGCCTTTGTATTCTTCAATTAATTCATTTAGCTTTTTCATCGCTGGTCCTACGGCACCAACCTCATCAATTAAACCGTAGCTTACCGCATCATCTCCGACAACGTTTGTTCCAATATCCCTCGTCAAATTTCCTCGTGAAAACATTAGTTCTTTAAATTTCTCTTCAGTAATATTCGAATGTCTCGTAACAAAACTTACCACACGCTCTTGCATTTTATCTAAATACTCAAATGTTTGCGGGACACCGATCACTAAGCCGGTCAAACGCACAGGGTGAATCGTCATCGTTGCCGTTTCAGCCACAAAAGAATGGTTCGCCGCAACCGCGATTGGAACGCCGATAGAATGTCCACCGCCGAGAACGATGGATACCGACGGTTTCGAGAGAGAGGCGATCATTTCAGATATGGCAAGTCCTGCTTCCACATCGCCCCCTACTGTATTTAGAAGAATTAACACGCCTTCGATTTTTGGGTTTTGCTCGATCGCGACAATTTGTGGAATAAGGTGCTCATACTTCGTTGTTTTATTCTGTGGTGGGAGCTGCACATGCCCTTCTATTTGACCAATGATCGTTAAACAATGAATATTGGACTGATCCATACTAGGGACGTTCGTTTGTCCTAGCTGCTGGATTTTATCCACTAACGTTGATTTTGATTGATCATCTTTTTTTGGATCGGGCTCCTGCCCCGGGTTTTCATTACGATACTCACTGTTCATACTGGTACCCCTTCCTTACTCTGGTACTAGTAGTATGAACGAGAGGTGATTTTACCATTCATCCTAAAAAGCGAAACAATGAGTAATTCAATTTACTGTTTTATAATGAAAAAAACGGACGCAGCTGCGTCCGTTTCATTTCCTTACTTATTTAGCGCTGCCGCAAGCGATGAGCGTTCTTCTGCTGTTAGAGGAACCATCGGCAAACGAACACTCCCAACATCCATTCCTTTTAATTGAAGGGCTGTCTTCACAGGAGATGGGCTTGGTGCCTTAAAGAGTTCATTCATAATTGGTAAAATTCGTTGATGGATCGATGCTGCTTCTTTCACCTCACCAGATTCATAAGCAGAAACCATTTGTTGCATTTCATTACCAAGAACGTGTGAAGCTACTGAAATGACGCCATCTCCACCTACTGATAAGATCGGTAACGTTAAGCCATCGTCTCCGCTATAAACAGAGAAAGACGCTTCTGTACGGGTAATGATGTCAGTAATTTGATCCAAATCACCGCTCGCTTCTTTTACTGAGACAATGTTGCTAATTTTTGAAAGCTCAACAATCGTGTCTGCAGTCATGTTCACAACAGAGCGACCTGGAATGTTATAGATCATAACGGGAAGCTTCGTTGACTCAGCGATCGCTTTAAAATGCTCATAAAGACCTTTTTGGCCAGGTTTGCTATAGTAAGGCGCTACGATCATAATCGCATCGACACCTACAGCTTCTGCTTTTTTCGTTAATTCGATCGATGCATGCGTATTATTACTGCCTGTTCCTGCGATAATTGGCACTCGGCCGTCCGCCACTTTCACCGAATGCTTAAAGAGCGCTACTTTCTCTTCCGAAGAAAGCGTTGGTGACTCACCAGTAGTACCCGCTACAACAAGTCCATCTGTTCCATTATTGATTAAATAGTTGATAAGTTGCTCTGTTTTAGCAAAATCAACGTATCCTTTACGATCAAATGGGGTCACCATTGCCGTAAGTACTTTTCCAAAATTCATCTCGTTCACTCCTTGCCTTTCACTTAAAGCTGATCCATCATCTGTTCCACTTCTTGCGCTGGATCCAGATGGAGGTTAAATGTTTCATGGAGGGCGTTCACAGCTGCTGAAAGATCACGCTGTCTCACGAGCACCCAGATTGTGGTGTGGGAATCAGCTGATTGCAAAATATCAATGTTTTCCACCGCTAATGACTCGACAATTTTTGCCGTTACGCCCGGCACACCGCTCATGCCAGCACCAACTGCTGAAACCTTTGCACAATTTTCGATAACTTCTGGCTCATAACCCATGTTATTTAGCGTAACCACGGCGCGCTCGGTCATTTCTTCCATGACGGTGTACACAACAC
Source organism: Bacillus sp. Cs-700 (assembly GCF_011082085.1). Taxonomy (NCBI): domain Bacteria; kingdom Bacillati; phylum Bacillota; class Bacilli; order Caryophanales; family Bacillaceae; genus Bacillus; species Bacillus sp. Cs-700. The sequence goes on along the minus strand of NZ_CP041063.1, from coordinate 284,163 downwards.
CCGTTAAGCTAATATTAATGAAGTCCACACTAATCCCTTCAAGTGCCATCGCTTTAAATACGCGCGATTGTAGGTCGTATTGTCCTTCTTTCGCATACACTTTAATTTGTGTAACGCCACTCACATGAGCAATACCCGTAATGAGCCGGTCTATAACTTGTTCACCAGTTGGTTTCCCAGTCGCAGATGTGACTAAGGTTCCAGTCGACGAGGAATACGTTGATCGAATTCTTAGCGGGATTTTTGCCTGCATCGCAATTTCAACGGCGCGCGGATGAATAACCTTCGCTCCTTGATACGCCATGTTGCATACTTCATTATAGGTTACGATCGAAAGCGGTCGGGCTTTTTCCACAATTCTTGGATCAGCCGTCATGATGCCTTCCACATCGGTAAAAATATCAACCCATTCTGCCGAAAGAGCAGCACCAAGTGCGGCTGCTGACGTGTCACTACCGCCACGGCCAAGCGTCGTGACATCACCATCTTTTGTAACACCCTGAAAGCCTGTTACGACAACAACATCCATGAGCTTTAACTCTTCCATCAAACGTTCAGACTTCATTTCCAAAATTCTAGCTTTGCTATGCTCAGCTGTTGTCATGAATCCAGCCTGGCCACCAGTATAGGCTGTTGCTTTCAAACCTTGATTTAAAAGGAGATTGGAAAAAACAACAGAGGAGATGCTTTCGCCACATGATACAAGCAAATCATACTCTCTAGAAGTTACTTTTCGATCTCGGTCGCCAATGAGGCCTAGAAGCGTGTCGGTTGCATAGGGATCGCCTTTACGTCCCATTGCAGAAACAACGACAACAACTTTATATCCATCGTTCACTGCGTCTTTAATATGGTTAACAGCTCTCAGTCTGCCGTCTTCACTTTTTAATGAAGTACCGCCAAACTTCTGCACGATGACTTTCATTCAGAACACCTTCTTATGTCTATTTCAAAATATTTAGGTCGGATAGGCTTTCAGCAATTTGCACGGAATTCCATGCCGCCCCCTTCAGTAGATTATCAGAGACAATCCACATATGGAAGCCATTTTTTTGATTTAAATCTTTTCGGATGCGACCGACAAAAACGTCTGATTTGCCTACCGCATCAACTGGCATTGGGTAAACCTGGTTTGCAGGGTCATCTTTCAGTGTAACGCCAGGCGCATTTTTCATGAGCTCTTTTACATCTTCTACGCTCACATCTTCCTTTCCAATTTCAACATAAACCGATTCAGCGTGGCCGGTTTCTATTGGAAGACGAACGCAAGTCGCTGCAACGTGAAGCTCGGCATCATGCATGATTTTCTTTGTTTCATTTATCATTTTCATTTCTTCATAAGTAAATCCGTTTTCTTCAAATACATCGATTTGTGGGATGGCATTGAAAGCGATCGGATAGTGCTTCTTATCGCCTTTAACTGGCAATATTTGTGGTTCATAATTTTCACCATTTAGCACCGCTTGAGACTGCTCTTTCATTTCAGTTACGGCATTTGCACCTGCACCTGAAACGGCTTGATAAGTAGAAACAATAATTTTAGTAAGGCCATATGCTTGTTTCAGTGGTTCAAGTGCTGCGACCATCTGAATAGTAGAGCAGTTTGGATTTGCGATAATTCCCTTATGATCATTTAAGTCCCCTTCGTTTACCTCGGGTACAACAAGAGGGACTTCCGGGTCCATACGAAATGCGCTTGTATTATCCACAACGATAGCTCCGTGTTTCACAGCTTCTGGTGCAAGTGCTTTTGATACACTGCCACCAGCACTAAATAAAGCGAGCTGAACCCCTTCAAACGCTTCAGGTGTTGCTTCCTTTACGGTTAGCTCTTGCCCTTTGAAGGTAACTTTCTTACCAGCTGAACGCGATGATGAAAGGAGCGTTAAGGTCGATATCGGAAAGTCTCGTTCCTCTAGTGTTTTAATCATTTGTTGTCCGACTGCCCCTGTTGCTCCAACTACTGCTACATGATATTTTTTCCCGCTCATGACTTATTCTCCTCCCATATTCCATTCAAAATCCATCACAACAGAAGGAGAAACCGAGGTTTCTCCCCATTCTTAGTGATTTTATTCTCTATTCTATCATAAACCTATTCTAAAGAAAGATAAATCAATTGGTTAATCCAAATACCTTTCGATTAGAACTGGCTGAAGCTGTCTGCCGAGAATGGCTTTTTCCACCGTTTCTCTTAATGAAGGCATACGAGCGACCAACGAGTTTGGTTTTTTCACCGGATCGTCCTGGCCAAATGGGATAAAATAAATGTTCTTTGTAGACATCAACCTTAAAATATTCGTACCGTTTAGTCCAAGTCCGTCATTGGTTGAAATACCTAACACTACAGGTTTTTCATTACGTAAAGTTGCTTTTGCCCCCATCAATACAGGAGACTCAGTCATCGCATTCGCAAATTTACTAATGGAGTTCCCTGTTATTGGAGCGATCACCATGCAGTCTAGTGGTGTTTTGGGACCAAACGGCTCTGCCTTTACGATTGAATTAACTGCTTCATTACCTGTTATTTCTTCAATACGAGCGATCCAGTTTTCCCCTTCCCCAAAGCGTGTGTTTGTATTCATAACGGTATGGGAGACAAACGGAGTCACCTTCGCGCCTAATTGAACAAGTTCTTCGATTTGAGGAACAACCGCATCATACGTACAATGTGAACCTGTTAAACCAAACCCAATGTGTTTTCCTTTCAAACTCATGGCGTGTTCTCCTTTCCATTGTGAGACCGCTCAATTAATAACTGTGTCAGAACATTTGCGATAATTTTCCCTGCGGTTTTTGGGGCCACGATACCAGGAAGTCCTGGCGCAAGAAGTGCTTTAATTCCTCGCTTTTCAGCATAGCGAAAATCTGTACCACCTGGTTTTGAAGCAAGATCGATGACGAGCGTATGACCTGGCATTTTGGCGATTACTTGTGACGTGACGATTTGAACCGGAATGGTGTTGATGCACACATCTAGATTTGATACTTGGTTCGCTAGATCAGATAAATGAAATGGCTTTAACCCCATCTCTGTAATGCGTGCAATATGCTCCGGCTTTCTTGCCCCTACGCTAACATTCGCTCCAAGCGCATCGAAGGTTCTCGCAACAGACATTCCTACACGTCCAAGGCCAAGTACAGCGATGTTAGATTGATGAATTGTAATATCTGTATGTTGAATTACCATCATGACCGTTCCTTCAACTGTCGGAATGGAATTATAAATGGCAACATCGTCTCGTTCAAATAAGCGAATTAATGTTCTCGATGCTTCAGTGACCATTTTATCTAAACAACTGTTGCTAATTCCGCTATAAATCGTACAGTGTTCTGGCGTTTGTTTTAACTGATCAGCTGTTAATACAACTTTCTCATTAGAGAAAATCGTATCGACTTCTCCTTCGATCGTAGTTCCACTCACTGGAAGGACAATTGCATCAAGGGTATTTAGCTTTACTTCATCTAACGTACATTTGGTTGCACCAGTAAATCCGTGATCAAGCTGGTCGAAGCCGATTAAATACAAATCCGCATTTAATTCAGTTAGCTTCCGAATAATTTCAAGCTGGCGGGCATCACCGCCAATGACAGCGATATGTTGATTCGTTAGCATCGTTCCTCCCCTTTCCTTTTCCACGTCTTACTACGGGGATTATTGTAATTTCTCAACATTCTATGTGGGGTATGCCCGCTTGGTGAATCGATAAGAGTACCAGTTTTATTCCTTCTGATTGTTTTGCAAAATAATCATATCTCTCCCAATTGTTTCAATATGTTCCCACGGTATTGAGATCTCCTGGTCCTTTCGTTTGAGTCCCATCCATGAAGATTTTGGAATGATTAATTCTTTCAATAATCCTGTTTTTTCATCAAATAGGAGATCCGTCTGCCCCAACACCCCGAGCTTACGTCCTTTTTCAATATCAATAAGCTCTTTCCCACTAAGTTGACTTAGTCTCATAATACCGTCCCCCTTCTATACTGGTTGATAATCTTAGTCTATGAAAGAGTGTTTCTTGGAAGACATGAAAAAACCCGCCTTATTTAGGCGGGGATCTCTCTTATGATTTCATGCTGCTTGGCAATTTGCCATTAGGGCTAATGAGGGAACTTGAAAATTCATCTGTAAACATGGACTGAATCATATTGTTTACTTTTTCATGATTAACGCTTTCGATATTTGTAATAATATCATCGAGAGAGCGATGTTGGTTTAACAATAATTCATTTTTACCGTTCCGACTCATTCGGCTATTTGTGCTTTCAAGACTAAGCATTAAGTTTCCTTTTAGCTGCTCTTTACAGTTTTTTAACTCTTTAGAAGTAATTCCATCACGCTTAAAATCCTGAAGTGTTTTTTGAATTGTTTCATATAGACGATCAAGCTGATTTTGAGCTGTTCCAGCATAAATCGTTAACAAGCCGCTATCTTGATAAGCAGAATGGTACGAGAACACCGAGTAAGCAAGACCCTGATCCTCACGAACATCCTGGAAAAGACGACTACTCATGCTACCGCCAAGCACATTGTTCATCACAATTAAGCTATAAATATCATCTGTGCCAAACGGCAATCCAGCATATCCCAAGCATAAGTGAGCTTGCTCTGTTTCTTTTTTGCGAGCGATTTGGCCAGAGTGAAAGATTGGTGCCTGTACTTCAGGTTTTCCTGCAGGTGTTTCCCAGTGCTCAAAAGCTGCTTCAACTTTTTGCATAAATGATTCGTCAATATTCCCAGCAATAGATACGACGATGTTGTCAGGGGTATAGTGCGTTTGCATGTACTCACGTAGCGTATCTCCAGAAAAATCTTTTAACGTTTCTTCTGTCCCTAGAATTGGCATCGCAAGCTCATGGTCACCATAACTTGCTTGACTGAGCATATCATGTACAATATCATCTGGCGTATCTTCGTACATTTTGATTTCTTCATGCACAACGTTCTTCTCTTTCGCAAGCTCGCCTGCTTCAAACGTTGACTGGAAAAACATATCCGTTAACACGTCAAGTGCATAATCTGCATGCTCATCAAGAACTTTTGCGTAGTAACACGTATACTCTTTGGATGTAAACGCATTAACTTGACCGCCAATGCTATCAAATGATTCAGCGATTTCTTTTGCGCTACGCTTCTCTGTCCCCTTAAAAAACATATGTTCAAGAAAATGCGAGACGCCGTTTAACTCTTTAGGTTCAAAACGAGATCCAGTTCCAATCCATATTCCGATCGCAACCGATCGAACTGTTGGAATATTTTCTAACACTACTCTTACACCATTTTTGCACGTTACTTTATTTATCAAGCTTGTTCCTCCTGTATCGAACCATTATGTTTCGTAACACTCCAAAATCACTATATCATTAATGTAGAATTGACACAATTCCATCACCTTTTCTCCACCCGCTTCGAATCTAACACTTGTGAGACGGTTCCTAACTGATAGCCTCTTTTTTCAACTCCCCGAATGAGTGCTTCTAAACTTTTCTCTGTTGGTTCAGTTGGATGCATCAAAATTAGCGCCCCTGCGTGTACATTTTGTAACACCTTTGCTGTTAAGGCTTGAGGGGCAGGTTTTTTCCAATCGACTGTATCAACTGACCATAACACCGTTTGCATGCCAAGTTCATCCGCAATTTTCACAGCATTGTTTGCATAACTTCCACTTGGAGGGGCAAAAACAACAGGCTTTTTATCAAGAGTTGCTTCAATCACTTGATTTGTATCTTCAAGCTCTTTACGAATGGCCGCATCGCTTAACTGTTTTAAGTCAGGATGAGAATAAGCATGGTTCCCAATTTCATGACCTTCTTCATCAATCATGCGTACCATATCAGGGTTTTTCTTTGCCCAGGAGCCATCGAGAAAAAAAGTTGCGTGCGCGTTATATTTTTTGAATTGTTGTAGCATGTCAGGTAAATACTCTTCCCCCCATGCCACATTAATCATAAAGGCGACCATTGGCTTATTTGGATTTCCTTTGTATACGGCAGTAGGTTCTAGATCATCTAACTGAATATCAGGCTCGACTTCTTTTCTTACCAGCATCTCTTCATCAAAGGCCTTTCCTTTCATTTTCGCGTAAGACTGTTCTGCATCAACCATGATTCCATTATATCCAGGAATGCCTTTCCACACACGATCAACTACCGCATTCGCAGGTGGAATATCCATTCGTTCCTTCGCTTGTAAAATTTCATTATATAACGGACTTCCGTTCACGTTGATTGTCGCTTGCTCTTTTAAATCAGTTAAATACATTGATGTGTAGGGGTTCTGAAGTGAACCTGCTGCTACGCCTAAGATCATAATAAACACAATGAATTGAACCCAGGATTTCTTCATTCATCTGCCCCCTTTTGTAAAAAAGTATGTTGATGGGGCAAGCTCTAGAACTAGGGTTTATACAAGGAGGCAATTAGTCAGCGATTCAGCATCAATTACCGAAAACAAAAAAAGAATCCGGCCTCAGCCGAATTCCTTAACTCTTTTGACTTTGTTCTTCACGTTCACGCTGTTCTTTTAAGATCTCTTTGCGTGATAAGTTGACGCGTCCCTGCTTATCGATTTCTTTTACTTTAACCATAATTTCATCACCGATCGAGACAACATCTTCTACTTTGTTTGTACGTTCTTCAGCAAGTTCAGAAATATGAACAAGGCCTTCTTTCCCAGCAAATAGCTCAACGAATGCGCCAAATTTCTCTACTCGTTTTACTTTACCAAGGTAAGTTGTGCCAACTTCAACTTCTCTCACAAGATCTTCGATGATCTTCTTCGCTTTTGCGTTCATCTCTTGCTCAGTAGAAGAAATAAAGATTGAACCGTCCTGCTCAATATCAATTTTTACGCCAGTTTCTTCAATGATTTTATTGATGATTTTACCGCTTGGTCCAATTACGTCGCGGATCTTATCTGGTTTAATTGACATTGTCAAGATCTTCGGTGCGTACGCAGAAAGCTCTGTACGAGGTTCGTTGATTGCACTCATCATGTTTTCAAGAATGGCAAGACGACCTTTCTTAGCCTGTTCAAGCGCTTGACGAAGGATGTCTTCATTGATTCCTGAAATTTTGATATCCATTTGAAGCGCCGTTACACCTTGCTCTGTTCCAGCAACTTTAAAGTCCATGTCACCAAGTGCATCTTCCATGCCCTGGATGTCTGTAAGTACTGTTACGTCTTCTCCATCACTAACAAGTCCCATTGCAATACCAGCAACTGGTGCTTTAATTGGGACACCAGCATCCATCATCGCAAGCGTACTTGCACAGATGCTTGCCTGTGAAGTTGAGCCGTTTGATTCAAGCACTTCAGATACAAGACGAATTGTATAAGGGAAATCTTTTTCTGTTGGGATCACTTGCTCAAGAGCACGCTCACCGAGAGCACCGTGACCAATCTCACGACGACCTGGTCCACGCATTGGGCCGGTTTCGCCAACGCTGAATTTAGGGAAGTTATAGTGGTGCATGAATCGCTTCGATTCTTCTGTCCCAAGACCGTCAAGAATTTGAACGTCTCCGAGTGCACCAAGTGTACAAATACTAAGCGCTTGAGTTTGTCCACGAGTGAACAAGCCTGAGCCGTGTGTTCTTGAAAGGATACCGACTTCGGAATCAAGCGGGCGAATTTCATCAACGCCACGTCCGTCTGGTCTTACTTTATCCTTCAAAATTAAGCGACGTACTTCTTGCTTCACAAAGCTATTCAAGATTGATTTCACTTCTTCAGCGCTATATTCTTCGCTTTCTTCATAAGCTTCTGTTGCACGCGTCATGACAGCATCGATCGCTTCTTGTCTTGCATGCTTTTCAATCACTTTGACAGCTTCTTGAATATCAGCAAGGTATTCCTCACTAAGCTTAGCTTCAAGCGTTTCGTCTGCTTTTTTCAGAACGACTTCACGTTTTTCTTTTCCTACAGCTTCGATGATTTGTTCCTGGAAAGAAATCAGACGCTTGATTTCCTGATGTCCGAATAGAATACCTTCTAGCATCGTTTCTTCTGGTACTTCTTCAGCGCCAGCTTCAACCATATTGATTGCATCTTTCGTACCTGCAACTGTTAAATGAATGTCACTTTGTTCAAGCTGATCAACATTAGGATTTACGACGAACTGACCGTCGATGCGTCCAACGAGCACACCCGCAATCGGACCATCAAATGGAAGATCACTAATTCCAAGTGCTAGAGATGAACCGAACATTGCTGCCATCTCGGAAGAACAGTTCTGATCCACGCTCATAACTGTGCTCACTACTTGAACTTCATTACGGAAACCATCTGGGAATAAAGGACGAATCGGGCGGTCAATTAAACGACTCGCAAGAATTGCCTTTTCACTTGGACGGCCTTCACGCTTTATGAAGCCTCCAGGAATTTTACCTACTGCATATAATCGTTCTTCATAATTAACCGTTAGTGGGAAAAACGGAAGGTCTTTCGGCTCCTTAGAACCTGTCACCGTTGCTAGTACAGCTGTATCGCCGTAGCGAATCAATGCTGCACCGCTCGCCTGCTTCGCCAGCTGACCAATCTCAACTGACAATTCGCGACCAGCCCAATCAATTGAAAACACTTGCTTCTCTTGTGCCATTAATGTGAGAACTCCTCTCATCCAATAAAATCATTTCTTTTATTATACCCTAACCTTTTTACTTCTAAAAAGAAAGGAAGAAATCTATGTATTTTTAACCTAATAAAAAAGCGGGAAATATCCCGCTTTTCTGAATCATTATCGACGTAGACCAAGTTCTTTGATAAGTTCGCGGTAACGAGTAACGTCTTTGTTACGAAGATACGTTAAAAGATTACGGCGTTTACCAACCATCTTAAGAAGACCGCGACGAGAGTGGTGGTCTTTCTTGTGGAAACGTAGATGATCGTTCAAATTGTTGATTTCCTCAGTAAGGACAGCGATTTGAACCTCTGGAGAACCAGTATCATTCTCGTGAGTTTTGAACTTAGTGATAAGCTCTTGCTTACGCTCTTGTGTGATTGCCATCCGTTTCACCTCCTTAATTTCTAATCCCCTGATACCGCGCAAACGTCGGTGACTCGATTGCCCAGTATAGGTTGTGTACTTGTCGTACAGATAATAGATTACAGGTTTTCGTTCTAAAATGCAAGGGAAATCTATTTCAAGATTTTCTTTGCGTCTTTCGCATCCTGACCAATTTGAGCAATCAAGTCATCTACGGACGAGAATTTCACTTCTCCGCGAATCTTCTCGTAAAACTCCACCTCTACCTGCTGGCCATATAAGTCACCGCTAAAATCAAATACGTGCACTTCTAGAGACGGCTGATCAGGTTTTTCTTCATAAAACGTTGGTTTATATCCGACGTTGCATACACCGTCCATCCACTCTTCTTTCGCCCGCATCCGAACAGCGTAAACACCTGTATCAGGAACAAGATAATCGTCCTTTAAGTCAACATTTGCTGTTGGAAAACCTATTGTACGACCACGCTGGTCTCCCTTTACAACCGTTCCTTTAACCACATAACGGCGACCAAGAACCGCTTCAACGTTCTCTACTGCTCCATCACGTATATATGACCGAATAAGGGTTGAGCTAACTTTTTCATCTTGCTGTGAAACTTTATCAATAACGGTTTGATCAAACTGATTTCGCGCATGGAAAGGAAGCGAATCCATCGTGCCTCTCCCTTTGCTTCCATATGTATAATCAAACCCTGCGACAACGTGTACGACAGATAAAGCAATAATATAGTCGTCTACGAATTGTTGTGGGGTTATGCCAGCAATCGTTTGGTCGAACTTCACGATATAAAGAACGTCAATCCCCATTCCTTCAATTAAATCAATTTTATCATCAAGGGGGGTAATGGCTTTCGTTTGCGGGGTGGATTTCCCTAAAACGACTGATGGATGAGGGTAGAAAGTCATAACTGCTGACTCTACACCTTTCTCATCAGCGATCTTTTTTGCCGTCGAAATCACTTTCTGATGACCACGGTGAATGCCATCAAAATATCCAAGCGCCATGACCGCAGGATGTTCCGCCTTCAATTGATGTGGATGCGATAAATAAATTGTCTTCAACGGTTTCACCTTCTAACTTCATCTCGAAAACACTTTCTCAGGCTTCATTAAGCCAGGTTTCTCAGGATGTTTTTGATAGATTGCAATTGCTTCTCCGTCCTTATTGTACATAACGAGTCGATCTTCTGTCATCTCTTCCACCTGAGGAAGTACAGCTCCATTTTGAAGTTTTGCTTCAAGCTCAGGTTCGACTGTTAAAGATGGCATGGCAGAAAGAGCATATTCCATCGGGAAAAGAGAGAGCGTTTCATCTTCTATCATCTGTTTAATCTCATCAAATGTCAAACATTCTTCTAGTTTAAATGGGCCAGAAGCCGTGCGAATTAAAAATGACATATGAGCTGGATACCCAAGATGTTCTCCTATATCGACCGCAAGTGTTCGAATGTAAGTCCCTTTACTACATGTGACACGAACAGGGATTGAAACAGTGCCATCGTCTTTTGTTACCTCACCAATTCGTTCAAGCTCATGAATAGTGGCTTTTCGAGACGGACGCTCAACGACCTCTCCTTTAAATGCATACTCATATAATTTTTTTCCGTTTATTTTAACAGCAGAATACATCGGAGGAACTTGCTCAATTGTCCCTCGGAACGTTGCTAGGGCTTCTTCGATTTCATGAATTGATGGGATTTTCTCTATGTTCTTTTCATCCACCTTATCTCCAGATGCATCTTCTGTCGTCGTTGAAAAGCCAAGTGTAATCACCGCTTCATACGTTTTCGAGAAATCCGTCATATATTGTGCAACTTTTGTTGCTCTTCCAATGCATAAAGGCAATACGCCCGTCACATCAGGATCCAACGTCCCCGTATGTCCCACTTTTTTGGTGTGTAATAACTTTCTAGTTATGGCAACACAGTCATGAGAGGTCATCCCAGCCGGTTTTTTTAAAGGTAATACGCCGTTCATGCTCTTCCTCCTTTCAATCTGATGACATAGAGAAAGGATAGACATCCCTGCCTATCCCTTCGTCACTACTCATCTGCTTGATTTAAATCTGCAAGAAGTCGTTCGATTTTGTTACCATAATCGATTGATTCATCAAATTCAAAGTAGATCTCCGGTGTCTTACGAAGACGGATGCGTTTCCCTATCTCAGAACGGATAAATCCTGTTGCTTTTGCAAGGCCGTTCAAGGTTGCTTCTTTCTTCTCTTCGTCACCAAGGACCGTAATAAATACCGTTGCTTGCTGTAGATCATTCGTAACTTCGACTGCTGTTACTGTAACGAAACCTACGCGCGGGTCTTTAATCTTCCTGCTGATTATATCACCAAGTTCTTTCTTCATCTGTTCACCAACACGATTTGCGCGAACATTACTCATCGTTACACCTCGTTTCTTTCCTAAAGCCACTCATAAGTTGCTCGAGTGAGTTCGATATCCGGACGTGAGTCAATCAATGAAATGGCACGCTGCAGCTCACGCTCACACGCCGTTTTGCTTGAAGCCGTCGTGACAATACCGATCACAGTATGTTGCCAGAGATCCTGGCTATCAAGCTCAGAAATTGCAAGATTATTGTGCTTCAGTCGGCTTATCACCGACTGAAGCACAGCTCTTTTTTCTTTCAAGGATTGCGCATCGTAAATGATGCATTCACATTCGACGTATCCAATCACTTAGGCTTTACTTCCTCCATGATATAGGCTTCAATAATGTCGCCTTCTTTAACATCATTGAACTTTGCAAGTGTAATACCACATTCGTATCCTTTTGCCACTTCTTTCGCATCGTCTTTGAAGCGTTTCAATGTATCTACTTCACCTTCGAATACGACAATTCCGTCTCGGATAACACGAACGCCAGAATTACGTGTGATTTTACCTTCTGTTACGTAAGATCCTGCAATTGTACCTACTTTAGAAACTTTAAACGTTTCACGTACTTCAGCTTGACCAATTACTTTTTCCTCATAAACTGGATCAAGCATTCCTTTCATAGCCGATTCGATTTCTTCAATCGCTGTATAAATCACACGATGCAAGCGAATTTCTACTTGCTCAGAATCAGCCACTTTCTTCGCATTTGAATCAGGACGTACGTTAAATCCAATAATGATCGCATTAGAAGCAGAAGCAAGAATAATATCTGATTCTGTAATCGCACCAACAGCTGTATGAATAATGTTGATCTTCACACCTTCTACTTCAATCTTCTGAAGTGAGCCAGCAAGTGCTTCAACAGAACCCTGTACATCAGCTTTCACGATAACATTAATATCTTTCACATCGCCTTGCTGAATCTTTTCAAATAAATCATCCAGATTCATTTTTGAAGATTCTTTACGCTGAGCTTCAATTTGCTGCTGATTACGCGCTTCCCCAACTTGACGTGCTGTTTTCTCATCTTCAAATGCCACAAAACGATCACCAGCATTTGGAACATCACTCAAACCAGTCACTTCGACAGGAGTAGAAGGTGCAGCTGTTTCAACACGCTTACCAAGATCGTTGACCATCGCACGAACACGACCAAACGTGTTACCAACTACGACAGGATCACCAACTTTTAGCGTACCTTCTTGTACAAGAAGTGTAGCAACTGGGCCGCGACCTTTATCTAGCTGCGCTTCAATCACTGTACCTGTAGCAAGCTTATTAGGGTTTGCTTTAAACTCTTCTACTTCTGAGATCAAGAGGATCGTCTCAAGAAGATTGTCAATTCCTTCACGCTTAATGGCTGAAAGATTAACGAAAATTGTATCGCCACCCCATGCTTCAGAAACAAGTTCATACTCAGTTAGTTCCTGCATGACGCGATCAGGATTTGCTCCTTCTTTATCCATCTTATTAACTGCAACGATAATTGGAACTTCTGCTGCTTTTGCGTGGTTAATGGCTTCAACCGTTTGTGGCATAACGCCGTCATCCGCTGCAACAACAAGAACCGTAATATCCGTTACTTTCGCTCCACGTGCGCGCATTGTTGTAAATGCTGCGTGTCCAGGAGTATCAAGGAACGTGATTTTCTTATTATTCTCTTCAATCTGATATGCACCAATGTGCTGCGTAATACCGCCTGCTTCACCCTGCGTTACTTTTGTATCGCGAATTCCATCAAGTAGTGTTGTTTTACCGTGGTCAACGTGACCCATGATCGTTACAACAGCAGGACGCTCAACTAGCTTACCTTCTTCGTCTTCACTTGTGTAATTATCAAGATCTGTTACTTCGAACAGCTCTTCTTCTTCAACTTTTACGCCGTAATCATCACAAATGAGCTCCATAGTATCTTTGTCTAGTTCCTGGTTAATTGTAGCCATTACACCAAGACCCATTAGCTTTTTAATCAGTTCAGAAGCATCTTTACCTAGCTTTTCAGCAAGTTGGCCTACTGTAAGTGAACCAATAAACGTTACCTTAGAAGGCAATCTTCTTGGAGCAGCCGTGTTTTTAGGAGGTTGTCCTTTCCCACGACGGTTAGGACGACGTCCACCGCGGCGGTTGTTTGGCGCGCTTTTGCTATTCTTTTGATTTGCATTTGCTTTTGGGTTGTTTCGATTGTTTTTATTTTCCATACTGTTTTTGTCGCTTCCCTTTTTGGATTGTTTCGAATCGTTATTAAGCTTAGCCATCGCCTGATCATCAATCACAGACATATGATTTTTTACCGTAATATTCATGCTTGTTAACTTTTCGATAACATCCTTACTAGTAGTATTATGTTCTTTTGCATACTCATGAATTCGCATCTTACTCATACGATCACCCCCGAGTTATTGATCGAGCATCGCGTGAAGTTTCTTCGCAAACCCTGCATCAGTAACGGCTATCGTGACTCGTTGAACTTTGCCAATTGCATGACCAAGTTCATAGCGCCCTGTAACAAAACATACTGGGACTTTATAAGTAGTAGCTTTATCCGTAATTTTCTTTCTCGTGTTGTCTGATGCGTCATTCGCTATTAAAACGAGTTTGGCGCTCTTGCGCTGAATTTCCTTCACCACAAGTTCTTCTCCAGACACGACTTTGCCAGCACGCTGAGCAAGTCCTAGAAGTGACTCCCAATTCTTGTTGTTCATTTAGTTTGACCGCGATTCTGCGAGGTCAGCGTAAATATCTTCTGTCACTTCTGCTTTTAGATGAGCCGCTAAAGAATTTCGCTTTTTAGCAAGAGTAAAGCACTCTTCTTTGTTGCAAAGGTATGCGCCTCGTCCATTCTTTTTACCCGTTTGGTCGACCGATATAACCCCTTCAGGCGAACGAACAATTCGAACGAGCTCTTTTTTTGGCTTCATTTCTTGACAGGCGACACATTTTCTCATCGGAATTTTACGTTTTTGCACGATGGACACCTCTCCCGATCTTGCTTAATCTAGCTCTGAATCTTCAGCGTCATTTTCCTCGAAAAGAGGAGCTTCATCAGCACTATAGATGCCGAGTTCTTCCGCTTCAGATTGACTCTTAATATCAATTTTCCATCCTGTAAGCTTTGCTGCGAGACGGGCGTTTTGACCGCGCTTCCCGATCGCAAGCGAAAGCTGATAGTCCGGTACGATAACCTGAGTCATTTTGTTTTCTTCATCTACATTTACTTTAAGTACTTTTGAAGGACTAAGAGCATTTGCTACATATTCCACAATATCCTCAGACCAGCTGACGATATCGATTTTCTCGCCTTTAAGTTCATTTACGATTGTCTGAACTCGTTGACCGCGTTGTCCCACACAAGAGCCAACTGGATCCACTTCAGGATCTTCGGCATGAACGGCAATTTTTGATCGATCGCCGGCTTCACGTGAAATTGACTTCACTTCTACAGTGCCGTCAAAAATTTCTGGCACTTCAAGTTCAAATAAACGCTTAAGAAGGCCAGGATGAGTTCTTGAAACCATCACCTGTGGCCCTTTGGTTGTTTTTTCAACTTTCGTCACATATACCTTAATACGATCATGGGAATGATACGTTTCATTCGGCATTTGTTCACCTGCAGGGAGAAGTGCTTCGATTCGACCGAGGTCAACATAAATAAAACGATGATCTTGACGCTGAACAATTCCGGTCATGATATCGTCTTCGCGTTCAATAAATTCGCTAAATATGATCCCACGTTCTGCTTCACGGACACGTTGAGTAACAACTTGTTTCGCTGTTTGAGCTGCGATACGACCGAAATTACGAGGCGTTACTTCGATTTCCACGATATCTTCTAATTCATATTGACGATCAATGTCTTTGGCATCTTCGAGTGAGATCTCAAGACGAGAATCTTCCACTTCTTCCACGACATCTTTTCGAGCAAATACGCGGATCGAACCAGTGTCCTGATTAAAATCCACTCTTACATTTTGTGCCTGATGGAAGTTTCGCTTGTACGCCGAAATAAGCGCTGCTTCAATCGCCTCAACGATAATATCCTTGCTGATGCCTTTTTCTTTTTCAAGAATGGTTAGCGCATCTAATAACTCACTACTCTTCATTTTCATTCTCCCCTTTAATTAAAAAACAACCGCAAGCCTTGCGCTTGCTACTTTTTCATAAGGTAATTCTACTTTTTTAATTCTCGTTTTCACTCGCTGTTCAATCACAACCGTTTCACCATCAAAATCAGAAAGCTTACCTTCAAAGCTTTTCTCTCCATCTATTGGTTCGTAAGTTGTCATATAGACTTGTTTTCCAACCGCTTTCTCGAAATCAGTCTTTTTCTTCAGCGGGCGCTCTGCACCTGGAGAAGAAACTTCGAGGAAATAAGGTTGTGTAATTGGATCATGTTTATCTAGCTGTTCACTTAGCTTTTCGCTAATTGTCCCGCACTCCTCAATATCAACACCTCGAGGAGAATCGACATAGACACGGAGAAACCAATTCTTGCCTTCCTGCGTGAATTCTATGTCTACAAGTTCCAGGTTCATTTCATCTACTATTGGTTTTACTAGTTCTTCAGTAACCGTAATCACATTTTCATTCATTGGTTGTCCTCCTTTCTGATCCTGTACAGCAGGGTCCCAATCGAAAACGAAAGAGTGGGATAGCCCCACTCTTCCGTCGCGTGTGTATTCACTAGTATTTCCACAATTACTATACCATACTCATATAACCAATTCAACAGAGAAGCGAAGGCTCCTCTTTAGAACAAGCTAAGCTGGTTAGCATCGGGAAGTCCTTCAAGACATCCATGGTCATCCAAGTATTCTAGTACTGTCTTTGAAATCTTGCTTCGCTGCTGCAAATCTTCTTTTGAAAGAAACTCTCCGGCTTCTTTCGCGTTTTCAATGTTGATTGCAGCATTCGTTCCAACCCCTGGTAGAGAATTGAACGGAGGGATGAGCGAATCCCCGTCAACGACGAATTCAGCAGCTTTTGATCGATAAAGGTCAACCTTCTGCATACGAAGACCGCGTTCTGACATTTCGAGCGCAATCTCCATCACCGTTAAGAGGTTTTTTTCTTTTGGTGATGCATCAAGTCCCTTTTCGTTAATTTCTTCGATTTTCGCTCGAATCGCATTGGATCCTTTTGCCATTGTATCGATATCAAAATCATCTGCCCTTACTGTTAAATAAGCAGCATAGAAAAGAATCGGATGATGCACTTTGAAATAAGCAATCCGAACAGCCATTAAAACATACGCAGCTGCGTGGGCTTTCGGGAACATGTACTTGATTTTCAAACAAGAATCAATGTACCAGTCAGGCACGTCATGCTTCTTCATTTCCGCTACCCATTCTTCTTGTAGCCCTTTCCCTTTACGCACAAACTCCATGATTTTAAATGCAAGAGACGGATCAAGACCTTTATAAATTAAGTAAACCATAATATCATCCCGACAACCGATTACTTCACTTAAGTTACATGTCCCAGCCTGGATAAGCTCTTGCGCATTTCCTAACCATACATCGGTACCATGCGATAGCCCTGAAATCTGAACAAGTTCAGAGAAAGTACTTGGTTTCGTATCCTCAAGCATTTGACGAACAAAACGTGTTCCAAATTCCGGAATACCGTAAGTTCCTGTTTTACACATAATCTGATCTTGTGTAACGCCAAGAGACTCGGTTCCGCTGAAGAGCTTCATTACTTCTGCATCATCAGTTGGTATTGTTTTCGGATCAATGCCACTTAAGTCTTGAAGCATGCGAATAACCGTCGGATCATCGTGTCCAAGGATATCAAGCTTCAGAAGATTATCATGAATGGAATGGAAATCAAAATGCGTTGTTTTCCATGCGGAAGTTTTATCATCTGCTGGGAATTGGATTGGTGAAAAATCATAAATATCCATATAGTCTGGCACAACGATAATTCCACCTGGGTGCTGGCCAGAAGTCCGTTTCACGCCTGTACACCCTGATACAAGGCGATCAATCTCAGCTCCTCGATAGTGAAGATCATGATCCCCCATATATCCCTTTACATAACCATACGCTGTTTTCTCAGCAACCGTACCAATTGTTCCTGCGCGAAACACATTGTCTTCCCCAAACAGTTCCTTCGTATAGTTGTGAGCACGAGGCTGATATTCACCCGAGAAGTTCAAATCAATATCGGGTACCTTATCTCCTTTAAACCCTAGGAACGTTTCAAATGGAATGTCGTGCCCATCTTTTGTCAGAGGAATATCACAATCTTCACAGTTTTTATCAGGAAGATCGAACCCTGATCCTACTGACCCATCGTCAAAGAACTGCGATTTCTTACAAGAAGGACAGACGTAATGCGGCGGTAATGGGTTAACTTCCGTAATTTCTGTCATCGTCGCCACAAAAGAAGACCCAACTGAACCACGAGATCCTACTAGATAGCCGTCGTTTAACGACTTTTTTACAAGCTTATGAGAAATGAGATAGATAACAGCAAAACCGTGACCGATAATACTCTTTAGCTCTTTTTCAAGTCTTTCTTCAACAATAGTAGGAAGCTCATCGCCATAGATACTTCTAGCCATACCATAGCTCATTTGACGCATTTCTTCATCGGCACCTTCAATTCGAGGTGTGAAAAGGTCGTCTTTAATCGGTTTAATATCGTCGATTAAATCGGCCACTACCTGTGGCTTCTGAATGACGATTTCCTTCGCTTTTTCTGCACCAAGGAAATGAAAGCAATCGAGCATTTCGTTCGTCGTTCTAAAGTGAACTTGCGGAAGCGTTTGACGATTTAACGGGTTACCCGCTTGGGCTTTAATTAAAATCTTTCGGTAGATATGATCTTCCGGCTCGAGATAGTGTACATTCCCAGTCGCTACGACGGGTTTGTTCAATTTCTCACCAAGCTTCACAATCTTACCGATAATTTCTCTTAAAGCCATTTCATCTTGAACAAGTTCTTTCTCAATTAAATGCATATAATTTTGAGGAGGCTGAACTTCGAGGTAATCATAGAACTTCGCTATGTCCTCAACTTCTTCAGGAGACTTTTGCATCATCCCTTCGAATACTTCCCCTTTATCACAGCCAGAACCAATTAGAAGGCCTTCTCGGTATTTCTCAAGCTTAGAACGTGGTATCCGAGCGCTTCGATAAAAATAATCGATATGCGATAGCGAAACAAGTTTAAATAAATTCTTTAACCCAACATCATTTTTCGCCAAAATAATGGTATGAGACGGACGGGTACGCTGGAAACCCGTTTGGCCCATATTGTCATTTAGCATATTGTGATTCGTTATCTCTCGCTCGAGAGCATCCTTCACTAGCTTCCATAATAAATACCCTGTCGCTTCCGCATCATAAATCGCTCGGTGATGCTGTGTAAGATCAATATCAAACTTTTTACAAAGCGTATTTAATCGGTGATTTCGCATCTCAGGATAAAGAAAACGAGCCAATTCGAGCGTATCAATAACCGGGTTCGTCGCTTCGCCTAAACCGGCATTACGTAATCCAACATTTAAGAACCCCATATCAAAGCTAGCATTATGGGCAACAAGAATGTCATCTCCCATAAACTCATGAAAATCTTTAATTACATCTTCAATCTCAGGTGCATTCGTCACCATATCATCGGTAATACCCGTTAGTTCAATTGTTGTTGAAGAAAGCGGATGATGCGGATTAGCAAAACGCTCAAATTTGTCAACAATTTCACCATCTTTTAGTTTTACAGCTGCCAGTTCGATGATTTTGTTGTAAACAGCGGAAAGTCCCGTCGTTTCAACGTCAAAAACGATGTAAGTACCTGTTTCAAGATCTCGATCTGCTTCATTGTAAGCCATCGGTACACCATCATCGACAAGATCAGCTTCAAGACCATAAATCACTTTAACGCCATGCTTTTGCCCAGCAGCGTAAGCATCAGGAAATGATTGAACAACATTATGATCTGTAATTGCAATCGCTGGATGTCCCCATTTAGCTGCCTGAGAGATCAATCCTCCAGCTGTACTAACTGCATCCATTTGACTCATTTGCGTATGCGCATGCAGTTCAATTCGTTTCTCATCTTCAGGTGCTTCGTCCTGTCGCAAGTCAGGTTTGATTTCCGTTAAATCATTCCCAATCATGACAAGATCACGAACGAACGTATCATTTTGAATGCCACCGCGAACTTTCACCCAGATGCCTTTTCGAACAGCTTCTAAAATCGGCACATCTTCTTTATCACGAGAGAACATTTTAACTAGAATTGAATCCGTATAATCCGTTATTTTAAAGGTTAATAATGTTCGACCACTTCTAAGTTCCTTCGTTTCGGCGTGGAAAACATAACCTTGAACAGCGATACGACGTTCTTCATCTTGAATCGTTTCGATTGGCACGGGATCTTCTTTAATTTTGTACCCAATGACAAGTGAATCCGGCACGTTCTTGCTTGAAGATTTATCTGCTTTTTCTTTCTCAATCAAGGCTTCCATCATTTTGGATTGATCTTCTTGCTGCTTTTGTTCAACAAACTTCTGGTAATCCTGCTCAGAAGCTTTCACTTCTACTTCAAGCATGTATTTCGGAAAGCCGGCATTCGTGTAACAGTCAGCTAGCGGTGCTGCTAATTTTCTTCTAGCAATCGCTGCTTCTGTTTCATTACGTACCGTAACGATTAGCTTATTGCCACTAATTTTCGGAGTCTGCTTTTTTAAAACATTGGTTAAAGATGCAGAATGATCTTGCATTAGTTCCGCAACGTTTTCCCAATAAGCCATGGCAAGTTCTTCATTTCCTCCTGAGTCCGTAGCAATGCTATAGGTCACCTCGGCAATGTGCTTTAATCCATCTTGCAAGCGACTGCGAAATAGCTCATATACATGAAAAGGAAGAACGTCTGGAAAGTGAAAGTCAAAATGCCACTTCCTCGTTTCTTTATAGACCGTTAACTTCGAAATGTAACCATCCTTGAAGTAGTCAACGAATTTTTCTGGAACCGATATTTGTTGAAGGAGCAGCTGGAGACGTTCTTTCCGTATGTTTAAATCCTGGTCCATTCAATTCTTCCTCCTTCTTAAAATGCGAAGAGGTAGCGAAAAAAAAGGTGGAAGGTACCAATGGCACCTATCCACAGTTTTAGTTCATTTGTGTTAAAAGCTGCTGGATTGTCTTGTTCAAGTCATTAACTGGAACTTCCATAGACTCACCTGTATCTCTTCGCTTTACTTCGACTATTTCTTCATTAGCTTTCTTACCTACAATCACTCTTATCGGAAGTCCGATGAGGTCGGCATCTTTAAACTTAACGCCCGCACGCTCTTTGCGATCGTCGTAAAGAACATCGTAGCGCTGCTCGCGCAACGTATCATAAAGACGATCAGATAAAGCTGTCTGCTCATCATCTTTCACGTTAATCGTAATCAAATGGACATCAAACGGAGTCACAGCTAGCGGCCATCTAAGGCCATTGTCATCTGCATTTTGTTCAGCTATAGCTGCGAGCGTTCTTGAGACCCCGATGCCGTAACAGCCCATGATCATCGGTTTCGCTTTTCCACCCTCATCAAGGTATGATGCGCCCATTGTTTCACTATATTTTGTACCAAGTTTAAATACCTGTCCAATTTCAATGCCTTCTGCAAATACAATCGTACCATTCCCATCAGGAGATGGATCTCCTTCTTGAATAAAGCGAAGGTCTTCGTAACGTTCGATGTTAAGATCACGATCCGGATTTACATTTTGATAAGCATGCTTACCTGTTAAAGAACCATTTACAATTGAACTAACAGCATGATCGGCCATAATCTTTCCACTAAATGTTTTCACATCTACTTCTTCGTTTACGATTTCCACCAAATCAGTGCCAAAAAGGTTTTTCACTTTAATGTCATTTAATTCATGATCCCCTCTTACTAAGACAAGAATGGTTTCCTCTTGTACTTTAAGTAGAGTTGCATGAATTTGGCGATCTGCTGAAGCATCACCTTTTCCTTCAGTTAAAGGAGCTTCTGCTTCATCTGGTTTTTGATAAGTAACGTGGACCTCTGCCATCTCAATATTAGCAGCATAATCCGAAGAGTCGCTGTATGCAATCGTATCTTCTCCAACGCTAGAAAGTGCCATAAATTCTTCTGTATCTTTTCCGCCCATTGCTCCAGAATCAGCCACAACTGGACGGAAGTTTAAACCTAATGTTGTGAAGATACGGCTATAAGCGCTATGCATCGTCTGATAGGCGTCATCAAGCTGCGCATCAGAAGAATGGAAAGAGTAAGCATCTTTCATAATAAATTCTCTGCCACGCAGCAAGCCAAAGCGAGGACGACGCTCATCGCGATACTTTGTTTGAATTTGATATAACGTAACAGGCAACTGCTTGTACGATTTTAGCTCATCTCGAACAAGACTCGTAATTAATTCTTCATGCGTAGCCCCAAGTGCGAAAGGTCGTCCGTGACGATCTTTTAATCGCATTAACTCGGGTCCATAAACATCCCAACGACCTGTTTCCTGCCACAATTCAGCTGGCTGAATCGCTGGCATTAAGAGCTCCTGTGCTCCAACACCATCGAGCTCTTTCCGAATTACTTCTTCGATTTTCATTAATACTTTTTTGCCTAATGGAAGGTATGAATAAATACCTGACGCATTTTGACGCATAAAACCCGCTCGGACAAGGAGCTGATGACTTTTAATTTCTGCATCAGCTGGATTGTCACGAAGGGTTGGATTAAAGTATTTTGATTGTTTCATCTCCTGCACCTCATTTCATTCTTAAAACGGGTCCTGTCGCTCTTATAAGAAGAAGCGCTGGATATCATTCCATGTTACAACTAACATCAGTAACATGAGGAACGAAAAGCCAATAAAGTGAACAAGGCTTTCCTTTTGGGGATCGATTGGTTTTCCACGCAAAGCTTCAACACCAATAAAGAGAAGTCTTCCTCCATCAAGTGCCGGAAGCGGCAATAAATTAAAGATCCCTAGATTAATGCTTAAGAAGCCAGCCCATCTCATAAGGACATAAAGGCCGCCTGAAGCTGCTTCTTCTGTATAACTATAAATACCTACTGGTCCAGAGAATGCATCGATCGACAGTTGGCCTGTAACAAGTTGTCCAAGCCCTACAAAGATTGCTTTTCCAAATTCATAGGTTGAAGTAAAGCCAAATACAATGGAATCCAAGAAATTCACCTGATATTCAGGTGCAACACCAATTCGACCAACCGATTGGTTTTCTGAAAGCTCCTGTTTTTCAGGAGTAATCGAGAGGGAAACATTCTCTCCTTCACGATCCACATTAAAGCCAAGTTGATTATTGGCATTTTCCTGAATTATAGAGGTCATTTGATTCCATCCCGTTATTTCTGTTCCATTGATTTCAGTAATCACGTCACCGTTCATCATACCTGCTTGTTCAGCAGGACTTCCATCGACAACTTCTTTCACTTGATTCGTCGGTGTTCCCTGTAATAAACCGAGTGCAATAAAAATCACGATTGCTAACAAGAAATTCATTACCGGCCCAGCAAAAATAGCCAGGAAACGATCCCAAAGCGATTTTGATCCGAATTGACGATCGTATGGCGCAATTTGAAACTCTGAACCGTCCATCACATAATGTGACGTTTCATCAATCGGATAGACAACGGCGGGTTCATCTTCACCTTCGTAGCCTTTAATAAAAAGGCCACGCTCAAGATCAGCTTCTTCCACCGTTACTTCTTTTAAATTAGGATAAGCTGACTTTTGGTTAATCACAATCTTTGACACTTTGTTTTTATCATTGAAAAGAAGACCAACACGCTGACCTGGTTTTAACTCAATCATTTCAGGATCTTCTCCGGCCATTCGGACAAATCCACCAAGAGGTAGGAGCCTGATTGTGTAAACCGTCTCCCCTTTTTTAAATGTGAAGATTTTCGGTCCGAAGCCTATTGCGAATTCTCTACACAAGATCCCCGCACGCTTTGCGAGAAGCAAGTGACCCAATTCATGGAAAAAAACGAGTGCTCCGAATATGATAATGATCGAAATCACAGTGTTCATATCCACTTACCACCTTTATTTAATTAATGACTGAACTCGTAATCTTGTTTCAGAATCAACTTCAAGTATTTCTTCAAGCGACGCATTTTGAATAACCTCATGTTTCTCCATCGCTTTTTCTACGAGCTCTTCGATCGTTAAGAAATCGATTTTCCCCTCAAGAAATGCGGCAACGGCTGTTTCATTAGCTGCATTTAATACGGCTGGAAGTGAACCACCAGCACGGCCAGCCTCATAAGCTAGCTTTAATGCACGGAAGCGGTTGTAATCCACTTGTTCAAAATGTAGTTGACCAACTTCCCATAAGTTTAACCGTTTTGCATTTCTGATTTCAAGTCGATCAGGATAGCTAAGTGCATATTGAATTGGAATTCGCATATCCGGAGTACCTAGATGCGCCATGACGCTTCCGTCTATGTACTCTACCATTGAGTGAATGATACTTTCTTTATGAAGCACGACATCAATTTGATCATAGGGCGTTCCAAATAACCAATGAGCTTCAATCACTTCTAGTCCTTTGTTCATCATCGTTGCTGAATCGATCGTAATTTTAGCTCCCATCGACCAATTTGGGTGATTCAGGGCATCGTGAACGCTAACTCCAGTTAGCTCTTCTCGTTTCTTATCTCGGAAACTACCTCCTGATGCCGTTAAAATAAGCCGTTCCATTTGCTCCTGCTTTTCACCATTCAAACACTGAAACAGTGCTGAATGTTCACTATCTACTGGTAAAAGGGCAGACCCATGTTTTTTTGCAGCTTCTGTTACTAGATGGCCTGCTGTAACGAGCGTTTCTTTATTCGCTATTGCAATTGTCTTTCCCTGTTCAATCGCTGATAAGGTTGGAGAAAGGCCGATACTTCCAAGAATTGCGTTAACGAGAACGGTTGATTCATGATGGCAAGCAACTTCTAAAAGCCCTTCATCTCCATAAACAATTTTCGTTTTCCTTGAAATCATTCTTCTGAGTGAATCAGCATCTTCTTTCTTTTGGACAGACAATAACTTTGGCTTAAACTCTTTCGCTATTTCGACCGCTTTTTCAACATTTTTCCCAACGGAAAATGCGACAAGGGAAAACATATCAGGATGCATTCTTATGATATCGAGAGTCTGAACACCGATCGAGCCAGATGCTCCAAGTAAACTAATTTTCTTCAAAAAATCCGTTCCTCCAATCCACTCTGTTTCGACTATACCAGGTTAAGTAAATGCAGAAGGGGGAGAACGAATATAAGACTATCAAATCGATCAAGTATCCCTCCGTGCCCTGGTAAGATACTGCCGGAATCTTTCACTCCATAATGGCGCTTAAACGCAGATTCAACAAGATCACCAATCTGTCCAAAAACAGACGTTAGCACCGATACGATTAGAACAACAACCATGGAATCATATACCGGATAAATCAGTTGAAAAACAATTCCTACGATTACGGCCATCACAACGCCTCCAACTGCACCTTCAACGGTTTTGTTTGGAGATATATGTGGCCAAAGTTTTTTCTTACCGAGTGATCGTCCCACAAAATAGGCTCCAGAATCAGATGCCCATATTAGAAAGATAATAAAGAACAAATGAATCATTCCGTCTAAATTACTTTCACCAAGATAACGAGTTGCTGTGAAGTAATAAAAACCTAAACCAACATAGAGCGACGCCATCATAATAAAAGAACTTTCATCAAAACTATACTTATTTTTTGTCAGAACCGTCATTGCAAGTAAAATGAGCAGTCCGAAAAACAAGAGATCAATTTTGGTAAAAACAGATGATGTTAGTGAAGCAATCCAGTCATCAGGCATGACAAGAATCCACGTTCCGACGATAGCAAGTAAGCCAGGAAGTGAAACCAATGTGATTTTCTTCATCAGTAACAATTCAACCATTCCAATTGTGGCAACTAGCGCCATCAAAAGAATGAACGGCCAGTCTCCAATTACAATCATTCCTAACAAGAGGGCGCCAAAAATCACACCCGTTATAACTCGTTGTTTCATTACATTAATGTCCTCCTACACTTACACCCCGCCGTAACGTCTTCCTCTTCGCTGATATTCCTGTACGGCTTCAACAAAATGGTGCTCTGTGAAATCAGGCCATAGAACTTCTGTAAACCATAGTTCTGTGTAAGCCAGCTGCCAGAGCATAAAGTTACTTAAGCGTATTTCTCCGCTTGTCCGTATAAGTAAATCCGGATCCGGATATTGACTACTGAGTAAATAGGAAGAAATTCTCTCTTCCGTAATCTCTTCTTCTGTCAGTATCCCCTTTTTCACATCACTTAATAACCGCTGCATGGCCATCTTCATTTCATGACGACTGCCATAGTTTAGTGCGAAATTAAGAATAAGTCCGGTGTTATCTTTCGTTTCTTCTACTGCCTTGCTAATGGCTTTGAACGTATGGGGGGGCAGCTGCTCTCGTTCTCCCATTATTCGTACTTGAACATTCTGCTCAATCAACTCTGGCAGGTGGCTAAGTAGAAATTGTTCTGGGAGCTTCATCAAAAAGTCTACTTCCTCTTTCGGTCGTTTCCAATTTTCAGTTGAAAAGGCATAGAGCGTTAAATAATGAACGCCTAGATCGTTTGCCTTTCGAACGATCTTCTTGACTACCTTCACACCTTCACGGTGGCCAGCCACACGTGGGAGACCTCGCTTCTTGGCCCAGCGTCCATTGCCATCCATAATGATCGCAATATGTCCTGGGATATTAGCAGATGTGTTAATTTCTAATTGTTCCTCATCTTCATTCTTTCTCATCCAGTTCGAGAACTTCCCAAGCATTGCAAATCCTCCATTGTGTCACTTACTTAACAAAAAAACCCCCTGTGGGAAAAGAGGGTCCTTTTATTATCTTATTTTACATGTTATTGATTTAGACTTCCATGATTTCTTTTTCTTTATCAGCAGCAATGCTGTCAGCTTCAGCTACATATTTGTCAGTAAGCTTCTGCACATCATCGTTTCCGCGGCGAAGTTCATCTTCTGTAATGTCGCCATCTTTTTCTTGTTTCTTTAACTCATCATTTGCATCGCGGCGAATGTTACGGATGACAACTTTGCCTTCTTCAGCATATTTCTTAACGAGTTTAACAAGATCTTTACGACGCTCTTCCGTAAGAGCTGGGATTGTAAGACGAATGACATTTCCATCATTAGAAGGAGTTAGGCCAAGGTCAGATTTAAGAATGGCTTTTTCGATATCACCAATCGCAGTTTTATCGTAAGGCTGGATTAATAGCATACGCGCTTCTGGAACTGAAACACCAGCAAGTTGGTTAACAGGTGTTGGAGCACCATAGTAATCTACTTGAACTTTATCAAGTAGAGAAGCATTCGCTCTTCCTGCTCGCAGTGTCGCTAGCTCACGCTTTAAGCTTGAAATTCCATTTTGCATACGTTCTTCAGCGTTTTTCAAGATTTCTTTCGTCATCTTAATTTCTCCCCTTTACTACTGTTCCAATTTCTTCGCCACAAATGGCGCGCTTAATATTGCCTTCTTCCATGATAGAGAAGACAACAAGTGGAATATCATTGTCCATACAAAGTGAAGAAGCTGTGGAGTCCATTACAGCTAAACCTTCCTTGAGTACATCAAGGTAAGAAAGAGTGTCATACTTCTTCGCAGTTGCGTCAACTGTCGGATCGGCTGTATAAACGCCGTCTACGTTATTTTTAGCCATCAAAATAACGTCTGCTTCGATTTCGGCCGCACGCAATGCTGCAGTTGTATCTGTCGAGAAGTATGGGTTACCAGTACCTGCTGCAAAAATGACAACGCGTTTTTTTTCAAGGTGACGAATGGCTTTACGACGGATGTACGGTTCAGCTACCTGTCTCATTTCGATTGAAGTTTGAACACGCGTTTCAACTCCAATGCTTTCAAGGCTATCCTGCATTGCAAGTGAATTCATTACAGTAGCAAGCATCCCCATATAATCAGCAGTCGTACGATCCATTCCCATTTCACTGCCTACTTTTCCACGCCAGATGTTTCCACCGCCAACAACAACAGCAACTTCTACACCCATTTCATGAATTTCCTTCACCTGTGATGCGATAGACTGAACGATTGAAGGTGATATTCCCTGACCTTCTCCACCGGACAATGCTTCTCCGCTTAATTTTAACACAACGCGTTCATACTTGGCTCCGCTCATTTTAACCCTCCAGCATGTTTATCAGTATTTGTTCTTGAAAAATAGGGAACACAGCGTGTTCCCTATCATTGTTTTACTTCTTCACTTGAGACATAACTTCTTCAGCGAAGTTATCTTCACGTTTCTCCATGCCTTCGCCAACTTCGTAGCGGATGAAGCCTTTTACAGTAGCGCCTTTAGACTCTACATACTTTCCTACTTTTTGATCAGTGTCTTTAACAAACGGCTGATCAACTAGAGAAATTTCTTCGAAGAATTTGTTGATACGGCCTTCTACCATTTTCTCAACAATCTTCTCAGGCTTACCTTCGTTAAGAGCTTGTTGTTTAAGAACTTCGCGCTCACGCTCAACTTCTTCAGCTGGAACAGCATCGCGAGATACGAAACGAGGGTTAACTGCCGCTGTGTGCATTGCTACGTCTTTCGCTACTTCTTCATCAGTTGTACCTTCAAGAAGTGTTAGAACACCGATGCGTCCACCCATGTGAAGGTAAGCACCAAATGCATCTGCATCAGTTTTCTCAACGATTTGGAAGCGACGAAGAGAAATTTTCTCTCCAATTTTTGCGATTTTATCATTCAAATATTCAGTCACTGTTTGTCCGTTTTCCATTTTGCTTTCAAGAGCTGCATCTACAGACTCAGGGTTTGCTTTAAGGAGGTGTTGAGAGATTTCGTTGATTAAAGAAGTAAAGCTCTCGTTTTTAGCAACGAAGTCAGTTTCAGAGTTAATTTCAGCGATTACTGCTTTGTTTCCTTCAACAGCGATCGTTGCAAGACCTTCTGCAGCTACGCGGTCAGCTTTTTTCGCTGCTTTCGAGATACCTTTCTCACGAAGCCAATCAATTGCCTTGTCCATGTCACCATCGTTTTCAGTTAGTGCTTTTTTGCAATCCATCATTCCTGCGCCTGTTTGTGCACGCAATTCTTTTACCATTTGAGCTGTTACTGCCATTAGTAATTCCTCCTTGAATTATGATATGTAATCATACCCTTTTGGGTTAAAAAAAGGTGATAAAGGGGTTAGAGTTCCCCTTTATCACCCCTTTGTGTTCTTATACAGATGTTTCTTCAGTTTCTACCGCTTCAACTTCTGCTTCTTCTTCTACTTTGCTAACTTCGATAACAGCGTCAGCCATTTTAGCAGTAAGAAGTTTCACAGCGCGGATTGCATCGTCGTTACCAGGGATAATATAGTCGATCTCATCTGGATCACAGTTTGTATCCACGATCGCAACGATAGGGATATTAAGCTTACGAGCCTCAGCAATAGCGATACGCTCTTTACGAGGGTCGATTACGAACATTGCGTCTGGAACGCCGTTCATATCTTTAATACCACCAAGGAATCTTTCAAGGCGATCCATTTCTTTTTTAAGAAGCATAACTTCTTTCTTAGGTAGTACTTCGAACGTACCGTCTTCTTGCATCTTTTCAAGGCTCTTCAGGCGGTTGATACGCTTTTGAATAGTTTCAAAGTTCGTAAGCGTTCCACCCAACCAGCGTTGGTTGATGTAGTATTGACCAGCACGGATCGCTTCATCCTTAACGGAATCTTGCGCTTGCTTTTTTGTACCTACGAAAAGAACTTTACCACCGTCCTGAGCGATGTCACGAACGAAGTTATAAGCTTCTTCGACTTTCTTCACTGTTTTTTGAAGATCGATAATGTAGATACCGTTTCTTTCAGTGAAGATATAAGGTTTCATTTTCGGGTTCCAACGACGAGTCTGATGACCGAAGTGTACCCCAGCTTCAAGAAGCTGTTTCATAGAGATTACTGCCATGATTGTGTTCCTCCTAATGGTTTTTTTATCCTCCGCTTGCATCTATTTCGGAAAAAACTGCGTCTGCAGCACCACTTTCCAAATCAACAAGCGTGTGTGATTAACACCGTTGATTAATATATCATATCATGTGACAAGTCGCAAGTTTAAATCTTAAATTCCATGAATACCTATATTCCCTTACTCTCATAATCCATATAAAAGCTCAGCATTCCAATGTGCCACGCATAAAAAAATGCGGAAAATACTAATAAAAACGCTCCGAGAGTCCCGGAGCGTTTGATCAATTATTGCGTCTTCAGTTTTGAAAGTTCTACAAGAAACTTATCGTTAAGAACTTTAATATAAGTTCCTTTCATTCCTAGAGAACGAGACTCAATAACACCAGCACTCTCAAGCTTACGAAGAGCGTTTACGATGACAGAACGTGTAATCCCTACGCGATCAGCAATTTTACTTGCAACAAGAAGTCCTTCATTTCCTTCGAGTTCTTCGAAAATATGCTCAATTGCTTCAAGTTCACTATAGGAAAGAGAAGAAATCGCCATTTGAACGACTGCTTTGTTTCTTGCTTCTTCTTCAATTTCTTCTGCTTTCTCATGAAGAATTTCCATTCCTACTACGGTTGCACCGTACTCAGCTAACAAAAGATCATCATCTGAGAATGAATCGCTTAGACGAGAAAGAATAAGCGTACCTAGACGGCTTCCACCACCAACGATTGGTACAATCGTTGTTAGACCTTTTTCGAAAAGATCACGATTCTCTACAGGGAAAGCTGTGTATTCGCTTGTAATGTCAAGATTCGAAGACGTTTCACCAATGTTAAAGAGATTCTGCGTATATTCTTCAGGAAACTGACGCTCTGAGAACATATTCTTCATACGTTCGTTCTCAATTTCTTGATTAATCGCGATGCCAAGTAATTTCCCTCTACGGCTTACAACATATACGTTAGCCATAATCGCGTCACGTAATGTTTCTGCCATATCGGTAAAGTTAACTGGCCCCTCTGACTTTTGTAGCATACCATTAATTTTTCTTGTTTTTTCTAGTAAATTCATTGTTTTGTCCTCCTGTATGTATTATAGGATGTATTGGCTGAGGTCACGGTTCTTCGCAATAGAAGCTAACTTTTCCTCAACATACTCTGGTGTGATTGTAATGCTGTCTAGATTAATGTCTGGCGCTTCAAATGAAAGATCTTCAAGAAGCTTTTCTAAAATTGTATGAAGTCTTCGCGCACCAATATTATCCGTGTCTTGGTTCACTTCTGTAGCAATTGTAGCAATTTTAAGAATAGCATCGTCAGAAAATTCAACTTTAATACCTTCAGTTTCTAATAAAGCTGTATATTGCTTCACAAGAGCATTATCAGGCTCTGTCAAAATCCGCTTAAAGTCGTCTACCGTTAAACTAGATAGCTCTACGCGAATTGGGAAACGGCCCTGCAGCTCAGGGATTAGATCAGATGGTTTTGACATATGGAAAGCTCCTGCAGCCATAAATAAAATGTGATCTGTTTTAACAGGTCCATATTTTGTTGTTACTGTTGAGCCTTCTACAATCGGTAAAATGTCTCTTTGAACACCTTCTCTTGAAACATCAGCTGATTGCTGGCTCTTCCCAGCTACCTTATCAATTTCATCAATGAAGATGATACCCGATTGTTCTGTCTTTGAAACAGCATCTTGGGCAATTTCATCCATATCAACAAGTTTCGCCGCTTCGTCCTGTGTTAAAACTTTTCTTGCTTCTGACACTGGCAGCTTACGCTTTTTCTTCTTTTTGGGCATGATGTTGCCGAGCATATCCTGCATGTTCATACCCATTTGTTCCATACCAGCTCCTTGGAACATATCCATCATTGAGTTGTTTTGCTCTTCAACTTCCACTGTAATCATGCGATCTTCCAGTTCACCAAGTGCGAGCTGCTGAGCCATTTGCTTCCGCCTTGATGCAATGGACTGATCTTCACTTGCGGACTGGTTTGCTGTTTCCTCTTGGCCTTGATTACCAAATAACATTTCAAGCGGATTTTTGTATTGGGTTTGCTTTTTACTAGAAGGTACAAGCAATTCCACAATGCGTTTGTTCGCATTTTCTTCCGCCTTGCCCTTCACCTGTTCCATGCGATCTTCTTTGACAAGTCTGATTGATGTTTCCACGAGATCACGAACCATCGATTCCACATCTCGACCAACATAACCTACTTCAGTAAATTTCGTTGCTTCAACTTTAATGAATGGCGCATTGACAAGGCGAGCAAGTCGACGTGCTATCTCAGTCTTACCTACGCCTGTAGGTCCAATCATTAAGATGTTTTTTGGATTCACTTCATCCTTCAGTTTGTCGCTCAGCTGGCTACGGCGGTATCGATTTCTTAATGCCACTGCGACAGCCTTCTTCGCGTCATTCTGACCAACAATATACTGATCAAGCTTTTCAACAATTTGTCTCGGTGTTAATGGATTAGACATACGATCTCCTCCAAAGATACATTTTATATACTAAATGGTTTCTACGATAATTTGATCATTCGTGTACACGCATATTTCAGATGCAATTTCCATAGATGCTCGCGCTATTTCTTCAGCGGTTTTGTTATCACTATAACGCTTAAGTGCTCTGCCTGCTGAAAGAGCGTAGTTTGAACCTGAACCAATTGAAAGAATGCCATCATCAGGTTCAATCACTTCACCAGTACCTGAGATTAGCAAAAGTTCATCTTTGTTCATTACAATTAGCATCGCTTCAAGCTTCCTTAACACGCGATCACTGCGCCATTCTTTAGCAAGCTCCACAGCGGCACGCTGAAGGTTGCCACCAAATTCCTCAAGCTTGCTCTCAAATTTCTCAAAAAGAGTAAAAGCATCAGCAACGGATCCTGCAAATCCCGCAACTACTTTCCCATGAAAAAGCCTTCTTACTTTCTTAGCTGTATGCTTCATGACCACAGCATTTCCGAATGTAACCTGACCGTCACCAGCCATTGCACACTCGCCATTATGCTGAACGGCAAATATCGTTGTAGAATGAAAGTCTCCCATAAGTTCCTCCTCCCGAGCCCTTAAGCTCTTGGGTGATGGTTCATGTATATATTTCGCAATCGATCTCCCGTCACGTGGGTATAGATCTGAGTAGATGATAAATCAGAATGCCCTAATAGCTCCTGCACAGAACGTAAGTCTGCCCCTTCATTCAGCAAATGGGTTGCGAATGTGTGTCTCATCACATGCGGGCTTATATGTACATGCAAAGAGGCATCTTTTACAATCTTATCTAAAATTGTCCGAACACCTCTTGCTGTCACACGACTACCTCTAAAATTTAGGAACAGGGCTTTAGTCGGCTCTTTCCCTGACGACAGCAACTGTTCTCGTCCATCGTGAATGTAGTCTTTCATTGCATCTATAGCGAAACTCCCTATTGGTACATACCTTTCCTTACGTCCTTTACCAAGTACAAAAATCGTCCCAATCGCAAAATCAATATCTTCTAAATTAAGCCCAACACACTCACTCACTCGTATGCCACACCCGTATAGTACTTCGAGCAGCGCTCTGTCGCGTTGACCAAGCGGCTTCGTGGTATCTGGCGTGTCAAAAAGCACGTTAAGTTCTTTTTCGTACAAAAATTGCGGCAGACGTTTTTCTTGTTTTGGCAGGGAACTCATTGTAAAGGGATTAATCTCTACGATGTTCTCACGTAAAAGGAATCGATATAAGCTTCGTAACGTTGAAATTTTTCTTGCTGCTGTTTTTCTTGCGTAACCTCGCTCATGAAGCTCAGTTAAATAAATTCTGACATCTGCATAAGAAACAGCAGCAAAGACATCGATAGTCTGCTGCTTCATAAAAGACCGGAAATGTTCAATATCCTGTAAATAACCTGAGATCGTATGTGGTGAACAATTCTTTTCAATCTGAAGATATTCAGAAAATGATTGAATATGAGCTTGTTGATTGTTATTCATCGTCATCACCTCAAAAGGCTTCTAAATCGTAACACAATTTAGAAGCCTTAGCAATAGAAATTTACAATCTTTTTACAAAATTCTGAATTGTTTCTAAGGCTCGATTCGCGATCGTTTCGTTGCGTTCTTTTTTGCTTTTGATCCGCGTTTCAAGTGGTGGAAACAACCCAAAGTTAGCGTTCATCGGTTGGAAATTATCTGGATTCGCTGTTGTAATATAATTCGCTAAACTACCAAGTGCCGTTTCTTCAGGGAATACTAATGGCTCTTCATCATTCATGAGCCGAGCAGCATTAAAACCAGCAATTAAGCCTGATGCCGCCGATTCGACATAGCCTTCAACACCCGTCATTTGACCAGCGAAAAAGAGATTCTCACGTTCTTTATACTGATAGGTTGGTTTTAATAGATTAGGCGAGTTAATGAACGTATTTCGGTGCATCACGCCATAACGAACAATATCAGCATTCTCAAGACCTGGAATTAAGCGAATTACTTCTTTTTGCGGTCCCCATTTAAGGTGTGTCTGGAATCCAACGATGTTGTAAAGCGTACCCGACGCATTATCCTGTCTCAGCTGCACGACCGCATAAGGACGCTTACCTGTGCGAGGATCTTCTAATCCAACAGGTTTAAGAGGACCAAACGTCATCGTTTTCTGTCCACGTTGAGCCATAACTTCGATGGGCATACAGCCCTCAAAGAAAATTTCCTTCTCAAATTCTTTTAGCGGGACCGTTTCAGCGGATATAAGCGCTTCGTAGAACGTGTTAAACTCTTCCTCCGTCATTGGACAGTTTAAGTACGCTGCTTCTCCCTTATCATAACGGGACTTCTTGTACACTTTGTCCATATCGATGCTTTCTGTTTCAATGATAGGAGCAGCAGCATCATAGAAGTATAAATACTCTTCACCACTTAGCGCCTTCAATTGATCAGATAGATCTTTCGATGTAAGAGGACCTGTCGCAATAATCGTTGGTCCATCAGGAATTTTTGTGCACTCTTCTGAAAAAACCGTTACGTTAGGATGGTTTTTAACATTCTCCGTTACTTTAGCGGCGAATTCATGGCGATCGACTGCAAGTGCACCACCCGCAGGGACAGCACATTCATCAGCCGAGTTAATAATAACAGAGTCCATCTTTCGCATTTCTTCTTTTAATACTCCAACTGCGTTTGTTAACGTATTCGCTCTTAGCGAGTTACTGCACACAAGCTCCGCAAATTTATCAGTATGGTGAGCAGGCGTTTGCTTCTTTGGACGCATCTCATAAAGATGAACATCCACTCCTCGCTTTGCAAGCTGCCACGCGGCTTCACTGCCAGCAAGACCGGCGCCAATCACCGTCACGTGTTTACTCATTACTATAACCCCTTACTAATTTTCTTCTTCAACGAAATCACAGTTCACACACTTAATTTCTTTCTTTTTCTTCGTTTTCTTCTCAACAAGTAAGTCACCGCATTTAGGACATGGACGTTTGATCGGTTTATCCCACGATAGGAAATCACATTCAGGGAAACGATCACAACCATAGAAAAGGCGATTTTTCTTACTTTTACGTTCAACGACATTACCTTCTTTACACTTTGGACAAGTCACGCCAACTTCTTTTAATATCGGTTTTGTATTGCGACAATCAGGGAAGTTTGAGCAAGCCATAAACTTTCCATAACGTCCCATCTTAATGACCATTGGAGAACCACACTTTTCACAATCTTCTCCAGCAGGTTCGTCTTTAATTTCGACTTCCTTCATTTCTTCCTCAGCTACCTTCAGGCGCTGTTCGAAGTTTTGATAAAATTCGTTGATGACAGAAATCCATTCTGCCTCGCCATCCTCGATTTTGTCAAGATCATTTTCTAATCCAGCCGTAAATTCAATGTTGATAATATCCTGGAAGAACTCCAAAATCAGCTCTAACACTATTTCGCCAAGTTCAGTTGGAACAAATTTCTTATCTTCTAATGCCACGTATCCTCTACGCTGAATCGTATCGAGGGTTGGTGCATAAGTAGATGGTCTTCCTATACCGAGTTCTTCCATTGTTTTAACAAGACGCGCTTCTGAATATCTCGGCGGTGGCTGTGTAAAGTGCTGTGTCGGATCAATGTCTGAAGTGGATACGTTCATTCCTTCTTCAAGATCAGGAAGCATCTTATCTTCTTCCTTTTTATTGTCGTCGTTTCCTTCAACATACACTTTCATAAACCCTTTAAATTTCACTTTAGAACCAGTTGCACGGAAAGTCGTTCCATTGTTTTCTAAGTCAACGCTCATCGTATCCATGATAGCCGGTGCCATCTGGCTCGCTACAAAACGCTCCCAGATCAACTTGTATAAACGAAGCTGATCACGCTTTAAGTAAGCCTTCATTTCAGATGGGTCACGCATAACCGATGTTGGTCGAACCGCTTCGTGAGCATCTTGTGATTTTCCTGACTGTTTCTTAGCAGGCTTTTTAGCTGATAAGTATGTGTCACCATATTTACCCTGAATGTATTCTTTCGCTTCATCCTTCGCCGTTTCAGAAATACGTGTTGAGTCAGTTCGCATGTACGTAATTAAACCAACCGTTCCCTGCTTTCCGATTGCGATTCCCTCATAAAGTTGCTGAGCGAGCATCATCGTTTTCTTCGCGCGGAAATTAAGTTTTCTCGCCGCTTCCTGCTGAAGAGAAGAAGTAGTAAACGGTAGGGCCGGGTTTCGTTTACGTTCCTTCTTTTGAACAGACTGGATATTAAACTGATCGCCTTCAATGCGTTTTAGAACATTGTCGACATCTTCACGTGATTGCAGATCCGTTTTCTTTCCATCTACTCCGTAGAAACCAGCCTCAAATTGTTCGCCATCTTTTTCAAACGACGCTTTGATTTTCCAATATTCTTCTGCTTCAAAATTTTGAATTTCTTTTTCTCTTTCAATAATAAGGCGAACTGCAACGGATTGAACTCGTCCAGCACTTAAACCTTTTTTTACTTTTTTCCATAATAATGGACTAATGTTATACCCAACTAAACGGTCTAAGACACGTCTTGCTTGCTGAGCATCGACAAGATCCATGTTAATCGGTCTCGGTTGCTTAAACGCATCCTTAACCGCATCTTTTGTAATTTCATTAAAGACAACCCTGCACTCTGTTTGTTCATCGATTTTTAAACTGTGAGCAAGATGCCATGCAATCGCTTCCCCTTCGCGATCGGGGTCAGCTGCGAGATAGACTTTCTTCGCTTTTTTTGCTGCATCTTTAATTTCTTTTAGGACAGGGCCTTTCCCGCGTATTGTTATATATTTAGGAGCATAGTTGTTTTCCACATCAACGCCCATCTGACTTCTAGGAAGGTCAATGACGTGACCTAATGAGGCCTTAACCTGATATTTCTTTCCTAAATATTTTTCAATTGTTTTTGCTTTAGCGGGAGATTCAACAATTACTAGATAATCTGCCACAATACGTTTCCTCCCCCCATTGAGGTAAATTTTAAAATCTTCCTTATTATTCAATAGTCAAAACTTGTTTGTCAAATAGTGCTAGTATTCTTTTCATGAAAATTCGGTAGTTCATTGAGGATATCATTCGCTTCTAAAACAAGTTTAGCGCCCTGCTGAATGAGGCGATTTGTCCCTTCAGCAGACGGATCTGTTATTTTTCCAGGTAAGCAAAATACTTCGCGTCCCTGTTCCATTGCCTGATCAGCTGTAATGAGCGAACCACTGCGTTTTTGCGCTTCAACGATAAACGTTCCAGCGGATAATCCACTAATAATGCGATTCCGTTCCGGAAAGTGATGTTTTTCAGGTCGACAATTGGGTGGATATTCCGATAAAAGGAGACCGTCTCTCGCAATGGAAGAAGCTAGCAGCTGGTTTTCTTTCGGATAAATCCATTTAAATCCACCACCAAGTACAGCGATCGTCCCTGCACCATGATCGAGAGCAAGCTGATGAGCAAGCGTATCAATACCGAGGGCTAGCCCACTAACAATCGTCCAACCACTCGATACGATCGGTGTTAAGATAAGGTTCATCATTTCACGTGCATCTGGTGAATGCTTTCGTGAACCAACTACGCTCAACAAGCGACGTTTATTTAGAAGCGTGGTATTCCCAATGCAATAAATCACCCACGGTGCATCATAAATATGCGTAAGTTGTTCAGGGTATGCCTTATCAAATCTTGTTATTACGCGAATTTCGCCCGCTTTAAAATGAGCCAATCTCCAGGGTTTAATAAAATGAAGATCTTCATATAAATATCCGGCTTGTTCGTTTGATAAACCAAATTGCCTTAACTGAGTAGCAGACATATCATATATGCTTTGAAGCGTTGGGTCAAATATGAGAAAGGATTGGATCAGTTTCCAGGTACACCCCCGGCACTGATGCAACTGAATTAACCGGCTTCTAAATGTTCTCAATCGCGGTTCTCTCCTATCAAGAATAAAATTTATCGCATGCTCGCTATGTATAAGAGAAATAGCTCCCAAAACGGGAGCTATTTTGATTAAGCCTTATGTGTTGTGCACTTCTCTAGTAAGCCCTTATCTTCTAAAACAGAAATCAGTGTTTCACCCATTACTGCAGGCGTTGGAGCGACTTTAATTCCACAAGACTCCATAGTTTTGATTTTTTCATCAGCCGTACCTTTACCACCAGAAATAATCGCACCAGCATGGCCCATGCGTTTTCCTGGAGGAGCTGTTTGACCTCCGATAAAGCCAACTACAGGTTTTGTCATGTTCGCTTTTACCCATTCAGCCGCTTCTTCTTCAGCTGTACCGCCGATTTCACCGATCATGATCACCGCATAAGTATCGTCATCTTCGTTAAAAGCTTTCAAGACATCGATAAAATCTGTGCCATTCACCGGGTCACCACCAATACCAACGGCTGTTGATTGACCAATACCTGATTCTGAAAGTTGATGAACCGCTTCATACGTTAACGTACCAGAACGAGAAACAACCCCTACGTGACCTTTTTTGTGGATATACCCAGGCATAATGCCGATCTTACATTCTTCAGGAGTGATCACGCCTGGACAGTTCGGTCCAACAAGACGCGTTTTCTTTCCTTCCATATATCGCTTTACTTTCACCATATCGATAACCGGAATTCCTTCCGTAATACAAATCGCAAGGTCCATTTCAGCGTCTACAGCTTCCATAATGGCATCGGCTGCAAAAGCAGGCGGAACATAAATGACAGAAGCATTAGCGCCTGTTTTTTGAACGGCTTGCTCCACGGTATCAAATACAGGAACGCCTTCCACTTCAGTACCGCCTTTACCAGGCGTTACGCCACCTACAATTTTCGTACCATACTCAAGCATTTGCTGTGTATGAAATAAACCAACAGATCCCGTAATCCCTTGAACGATGACTTTTGTATCTTGATTAATGTATACGCTCATTCCTAGTCCCGCCTTTCTACTTCACTAATGAAACGATTTTTTCCGCGCCGTCAGCCATAGACTCAGCAGCGGTAATATTTAATCCTGAATCTTTCAGGATTTGCTTTCCAAGATCAACATTTGTTCCTTCAAGACGTACAACAAGCGGAATTTCAAGACCTACTTGTTTCGTAGCTTCCACAACACCTTCAGCGATTACATCACACTTCATGATCCCGCCGAAAATGTTAACGTAGATGCCTTTAACGTTTTTGTCAGAAAGAATAATTTTGAAAGCTTCCGTTACCTTCTCAGCCGTTGCGCCGCCCCCAACGTCAAGGAAGTTAGCGGGGTCGCCGCCGTAATGCTTGATAATATCCATCGTTGCCATGGCAAGACCTGCACCGTTAACCATACAGCCGATATTGCCATCTAGAGCGATGTAGCTTAACTCATATTTTGATGCTTCGATTTCTTTTGTATCTTCTTCGTCAAGATCACGAAGTTCAAGAATATCTTTATGACGATAAAGTGCATTTGGATCAAAGTTTAATTTTGCATCAAGCGCCATTACATTTCCATCACCCGTTGTCACAAGTGGGTTGATTTCAGCAATAGAAGCATCTTTTTCAACAAAAACTTTATACAATCCAAGCATGAACTTTACTGCTTTGTTAATTTGTTCTTTTGGAATATTAATATTAAATGCTAGTCTTCTAGCTTGATAACCTTGAAGACCAACAGCAGGATCAATCACTTCTTTGAAGATTTTCTCGGGGCTATGTTCAGCCACTTCTTCAATTTCAGTTCCACCTTCTTCGGATGCCATCATAACAACGCGTGATGTCACACGATCAAGCACAAGGCCAACGTAGTATTCTTGTTTAATATCGCAACCTTCTTCGATAAGTAAGCGCTTTACTTCTTTGCCTTCTGGTCCTGTTTGATGAGTAACAAGTGTTTTTCCGAGGATCTCCTCAGCATATGTACGAACTTCCTCAAGGTTCTTAGCGATTTTAACTCCGCCAGCTTTCCCTCGACCACCTGCATGGATTTGTGCTTTGACAACATAAACACTACTGTCTAATTGTTTTGCAACGTCCACAGCTTCTTTTGCGGAGTATGCGACTTGTCCATTAGGGACGGATACCCCGTAGCTTCTTAGGACTTCTTTTCCTTGATATTCATGGATATTCATTCTCTCATCCTCCTATCCTAGTCAATCAAATCTTTGACGACGTTTTCATTGTATAGAAAATTCACACCGATTGTCTACCCTTTTGCATAAAGTCTCTTTTCTTTCTTGCAAAAATTGTTCCAAATCATCGTCTGAAAACGAATCATTCCGCTTATTTCACGCTTGTTCTGCGAAAATGAGTGCCACGTAGTAAATTTAGAATAAACGAAATAAAATCAAAAAAAGAAGAGGGGTCACCTCCCCTCTTCCTGCTCATTTCTTCCCGCTTTCTTAGGCGGGCTTTCTTGCTCCCTCTTCTTATGGTCCGTAATCGTTAATTCTCTTGCTGCTGCTGGGGTATAGACACCAAACTCTTCTCCTGCTTCTTCATAAAAAGATTCATTCTTTTCTTGAGGTCCTGGATCTTTCACAAATGATGGCTCCTTCACATTAGAATAGGTATAGTATCAACCTTTTCTACCTATTCATACGCTTAAACGATCTCTTACAGGCGCAAATGATCTTCGGTGGACTTCTGTAATACCAAATTCATCAAGGGCAGAAAGATGCTCCTTTGTTCCATAACCTACATGTCGTTCAAATCCATACTCTGGATAGGTTTCTGCTAATTTCACCATCATGCGATCACGTGTTACTTTGGCAATGATGGATGCGGCTGCAATACTAACACTTCTAGCGTCTCCTTTGATAAGAGACTCTTGATCGATCTGAATCGGAATGTGCATGGCATCTACAAGTAAGAAATCAGCTTGTACACGTAATCCCTCAACAGCTTGTTGCATTGCTTTTTTTGTCGCTTGATAAATATTTAATTCATCGATTTCAGCTGCACTAACAACACCAACCCCAATAGCGACGGCATCCATATGTATTTGGTCAAAAAGGTCATTTAATTTCGCATGTGACAGTTTTTTTGAATCTTGAAGGCCAAGAATCGGCACTTCAGGATCTAATATGACTGCTGAAGCAACGACAGGGCCTGCTAGAGGGCCTCTTCCTACTTCATCGACTCCTGCTATCGAAAGACGCCCATTTCCTCTGTAGTGAGCTTCTAGGACGCTCATTTCTTCATGCATCTTAAGTATCTTCATTTTTTCTTGTTCTTTCTTTCCTTCCCTAGCAAGTAAGCGTGCAACCCCTTTTCGTTCATCATGCTTCCATTGATCCCAATCTTCGTTCGTATACTGTCCTTCCTTCAACATTTGATCAATTTCTTTAATCGACTTTAATTGATCGCTCATATGATCCCCTCTTTCTTAATGTTCACTTAAAAAAGGTAAGGCTCATGGCCTTACCTTTCTGGCGTTTCTAACGATACGTCGCCCAATTTACCACTTCGTAGCTCTCGAAGAACGGTTTCAGCTGTTTTATCATAATCAATCCAGCCACCACTCATTAAAAATCCACGTTTTTTTCCGATTTCATCAAACAATTCCACAACATCTTCCGGGATGTGATCAAGATGATACCGGTCCATTAGTCGATCCGGATAATGTTCACTCATAAACTTCAGCACAAATACCGAAATATCTTGAAAATCAAGAATTTCATCTTTAATTGCTCCCGTCGCAGCAAGCTTATATCCGGTAATTTGATCTTCAAATTTAGGCCAGAGAATTCCCGGCGTATCAAGAAGGTCCATCTCATCTCCGACTTTGATCCACTGTTGCTTCTTTGTAATACCTGGGCGATCACCTGTTTTAGCAATCTTTTTCCCTGCCAAACGGTTAATTAACGTCGATTTCCCGACGTTTGGAATTCCTAAAATTAAAGCACGCACAGCTCGAGGTTTCATGCCTTTTTCAATCATGCGATCAATTTTATCACTCATCAGCTCTCTCGCAGCAGCAGGAATGCTTTTCACACCTTTACCCGTTTGTGAATCAATCGCTAATGCTTTATGACCCTGGGACTGAAAATAATGCTTCCACTCGGCTGTTTTCTGATTATCCGCCATATCTGCTTTATTGAGCAAAATAAGCCTTGGTTTTGACGAAACAATTTCATCAATCATCGGATTTCTTGAAGCAAGTGGGATTCGTGCATCCACTAGTTCAATTACAACATCAATCATTTTTAGCTTTTCGGTAATCTCCCGTCTTGCTTTTGCCATATGTCCGGGAAACCATTGAATCGTCATGCAATCTCCACCTATTCTCAAATCATGCGGGGATACATCCCACACTATTCCATTACTTGTATATCATTTAAAGGCCAAAAAATAACGTTTGCTTCTCCTATTACTTTCTCTACAGGAACGAAGCCAATGGAGCGACTATCTTTACTATGCTGTCGATTGTCACCCATGACAAACAAATGCCCTTCTGGAACGGTTGCTTCACCAGTTACTCCGGTTAGATCAAAATCATAGGTGAGGTTACCTTCTAATAAATCATCTTTATAAGATTCTAGATAAGGTTCTTTCATTGCTTTACCATTTACGTAAAGCATATCACCTTTGTATTCCACCTTATCTCCAGGAAGACCGATCACTCGCTTAATATAATCTTTGCCTTCAGGGGCCTCAAATACAATAATATCGAAACGTTCAGCATCACCAATATTATAACTGATTTTATTCACGATCATCCGATCACGGTCTTGAAGCGTCGGCAT
The DNA here is from genome assembly GCF_011082085.1 of Bacillus sp. Cs-700. Taxonomy (NCBI): domain Bacteria; kingdom Bacillati; phylum Bacillota; class Bacilli; order Caryophanales; family Bacillaceae; genus Bacillus; species Bacillus sp. Cs-700. The sequence continues at coordinate 241,591 of NZ_CP041063.1, read as the reverse complement.
CATGCTTTCTCCATCAACTACAATAGGAGCAAAAATAAAATAACGAACGGCTCCTGCTAGAATAAAAGCAATAATGAGCGCACGTATCCACTCCCAGGAATCTTTTTTCTCTGCTGATCTGGTGCTATTCATGCTTGTTCCTCCTAATGAAAGGCTCTTTTTTTACCTACTTCTTTCCCCTTATGCCTTTCCTACAAACCTTGGTAATTCGCTTTATTTTATCACAGAGTGACGTTTTTTTCATATGGCGATTTTTTTTCAATAGAAAAAAGGAGCCTGGCAATGCAAGCTCCTTCTCCGTGTCTTACTTTATCGAATTTCTTTAATACGAGCGGCTTTACCACGAAGTGCACGCAAGTAGTATAGCTTAGCACGGCGAACTTTACCGCGACGAGCAACTTCAAGCTTAGCAACTTTCGGTGAATGTACTGGGAATGTACGCTCAACACCTACTCCGTAAGAAATCTTACGAACTGTAAATGTTTCGCTGATTCCGCCACCACGTCGTTTAATCACAACACCTTCGAATAACTGAATACGCTCACGAGTGCCTTCGACAACTTTAACGTGAACTTTCACAGTATCTCCTGGTCGGAAATTAGGAAGATCCGACTTAAGTTGGTCTTTTGTGATATCCTGGATTAACTTGTGCATCAAGTAACCCTCCTTCCACACAGATGCTCATATAAATCGTCTTACATTACAGCGGAACATCGTAATACGTGACTAATGCCACAACTGTTATCATAGCATAGCACTTTTTAGATTACAAGAATGAATTCATTCTTTTTCTCTCTTTATTTCACTTAGTAACTTGTGCTCTTCATTTGTTAAGTCCTTCTCGTTTAAAAGATCTGCTCTTCTATTCAAGGTGCGTCGTAACGACTCTTTAAGACGCCATTTTCGTATCGCCTCATGGTTACCAGACATAAGCACATCAGGAACACTCATCCCTTTGTATTCAGCAGGACGCGTATAATGAGGATGTTCAAGTAACCCACTGCTAAAGGAATCCATTGGAGCTGACGTATCATTTCCTAAAACACCAGGGATAAGTCTCGTTACACTATCAATAACAACCATGCTACCGAGTTCGCCACCAGTTAATACAAAATCTCCAATCGAGATCTCATCCGTGACAAGATTTTCTCGAATTCGCTCATCGTATCCTTCATAATGACCGCATATAAAAACGAGATGCTCTTCTTTCGCTAATTCTTCTGCCTTCTTCTGTGTAAACCTCTCTCCTTGAGGACACATAAGGATGACGCGCGGGCGCTTTCCTTCAGACAGATCATTGACCGCATCAAAAACCGGCTGAGGCGTTAATACCATTCCAGCGCCACCACCATATGGGTAATCATCCACGCTTTTGTGTTTGTTCAAACTGTAATCTCTGAAATTGGTTACATTGTAAGAGACGGCTCCATTATCCTGAGCGCGTTTCAAGATCGAATGATTAAACACACCTGTAAACATTTCTGGAAACAGAGAAAGCACATCAATTTTCATGCTAATCACGAAGTCCTTCCATCAAATGAACGGTAACTTTCCCTTCCGCTAAATCAACTTGCTTTACAACCTGCTCGATGTAAGGCAATAAAAGGTCTTTACCACCGCTTATGCTTTGAACTACCCAAACATCGTTTGCTCCAGGCGATAAGATTTCTTTGATTTTCCCTAAATATTCGCCTTCTTCTGTATGAACTTCAAGTCCAATGATATCTCGGTAATAGAACTCTTCTTCGGCAAGCCGACCACCTTGATCTTCCTTAACTTTTAAAATGCCTTCTTTCATATGAACCACTTCGTTAATATTATGAAAGCCTTCAAATGTCAGTAAATCAAACTGCTTATGTTTACGGTGAGATGCAACGGTTAAAGACACTGGTTCTTCATCCTTAAATAAATAAAGCGTGCTGCCAACCGCATAACGTTCCTCCGGGAAGTCCGTTCTTGAAATCACGCGTACTTCTCCTCGCACGCCGTGAGTATTAACGATTTTGCCTACATTAAGCCATTCTGTCATATCGTGATATCCTTTCCTGTGGAATCAGGGACAATGCTTTGCACGATCCCGTCTTTAATGACTATTTTACCTTTTTGCTCTCGTGCATGCCACTTTTCACCAACTCGAACCTCTTGAATCGATTGAATCTCCCCATCGTGGATTTCAGACCCTGGTGATAACTGGTCAAGCTGATCGATCTTAAAATCCAAATAAGACATCCGTTCCGTTCTCGACCGGATTTCTTTTTCAAACTGATCGGCAATCCACTTGTGGTCAGACGGACGCTTTTTTTGCAATCGTTTCATTTCAAATTGGAGATGTTCCTTTTCCTGTTGAAGGGCTGAGCGTTCTTTTTGCCATTGTTGTAAATAAGAAGCCCGGCTTTGCTCTGTTAAAACTTGTTTCACGTCATACGTTACAATGATTTTCATCGCACTGCCCTCCGTATGTAATGTCATTTTAATGGTCTTTAAAGTTACAAATAAAAAAGAGGAGTGTAAGCTCCCCCTAAAGTATCTCCAACTGTACGCGTTTGCTTGACTGAACAGCCGCGGCATTCATTACTGTTCGGATTGATTTAGCAACCTTCCCCTGCTTTCCAATCACTTTACCTGTATCATCGGCATGAACGTAAAGCTTGTAGATGTCCAGACTGTTTGTTGCTTCTTTTTCAACTCGAACATCATCAGGATGATCGACAAGAGCTTTTACAATTGTTTCAACCAGGGCTTCCATGAACGTCTCCCACCTTTTTCGAAATGATGGACCAGGATACACCAAAGGAGGCTTTCAAGAAAGCCTCCTCTAAGGTGTTAAATTACTTTGTGTTTTTTGCGTTGTGAAGCTTCTCCATAAGTCCTGCAGTGGAGAATAGGTTACGTACTGTATCAGAAGGCTTAGCGCCTTTAAGCATCCAATCAAGAGCTTTCTCTTCGTTGATTTTCACTTCAACTGGATTAGCAACCGGATTGTAAGTTCCGATTTCCTCGATGAAGCGTCCGTCACGTGGTGCACGTGAATCAGCAACAACTACGCGATAGTAAGGAGCTCTTTTAGCACCCATACGCTTTAAACGAATTTTAACTGCCATGTCTTTCACCTCCAAAAAATGTTCACATAAATCAATATAATATCATAAATTTATACTCTTGTAAAGAGAAAATTTACTTCATTTTTATTGCATGAATGGGAAATTCATGCCCTTGCCTTTTTTCTTACCGCCTTTAGACATATTGGTCATCTGCTTCATCATCTTCTTCATCTCATCAAATTGCTTCAAGAGACGATTGACATCTTGAACAGACGTACCACTACCGACGGCAATTCGCTTTTTGCGACTCGCATTGATAATATCTGGCTCTTCTTTTTCACGTGTTGTCATTGACTGAATAATGGCCTCAACCCGGCAAATCTGTTTTTCATCAACACTTACATTTTTCATGGCTTTTTTATTCATACCAGGAATCATGTCCATCAATTCATCAAGCGGTCCCATGCTTCGAACCTGACCAAGTTGATCAAGGAAATCATCAAACGTAAAACTCATCGTTCGCATCTTTTTCTCAAGCTCTTTCGCTTTGTCTTCATCAACAGAAGTCTGGGCTTTTTCAATGAGCGTTAGCACGTCACCCATGCCGAGAATTCGCGAAGCCATTCTCTCGGGATGAAACGGTTCTAGTGCATCAAGTTTTTCACCCATACCTGCGAACTTGATCGGTTTATCTGTTACAGACTTGATCGACAGTGCAGCACCACCGCGCGTGTCACCATCAAGCTTTGTTAGAACAACACCTGTAATATCAAGGGCATCATTAAAGCTTTCAGCTACATTCACAGCGTCTTGTCCTGTCATGGAATCAACCACTAGGAAGATTTCATCAGGCGTAACAGCTTCTTTAACATCTTTTAGCTCCTGCATTAGATTTTCATCAATATGCAAGCGACCGGCCGTGTCAATAATGACATAGTCGAGATGTTCTTCTTTTGCTTTTTCAATTGCTTTGGTAGCAATTTCTACCGGACTCACTTGATCACCCATCGAGAAGACCGGCATACTAAGCTGTTTACCGAGTGTTTCAAGCTGGTTAATCGCTGCAGGGCGGTAAATATCCGCCGCTACTAAAAGTGGTTTACGGTTATGATTTTTACGTAAATGGTTTGCAAGCTTACCGACAGTTGTCGTCTTACCCGCACCCTGTAGACCGGCCATCATAATCACAGTCGGTGGGCGGTTTGAAACAGCAATCTTACTCTGTTCTCCACCCATAAGCGCTGTCAGCTCTTCATTAACGACTTTAATGACCTGCTGCCCTGGGGTCAGGCTTTTCATAACTTCCTGTCCAACGGCGCGCTCTTTGACCTTGTTGATAAACTGTTTTACGACTTTAAAGTTAACGTCCGCTTCAAGCAAGGCTAACCTTACTTCACGCATCATTTCTTTTACGTCAGCTTCCGTTACTTTCCCTTTACCGCGTATCTTCTGCAGGGTGTCTTGCAGTCGGTCGGCTAACCCTTCAAATGCCATGTTCGCCGCCTCCTAATCCAGTTTTTCAAGAGATGTTATCAACGACAGCGCCTTCGAGTTTTCATTCTCACTCATGATCGCTTCCTTGAGCTTTTCTAACAGCTCCTGTCTTTTGATGTATCGCTCGAATAGCAACAGTTTTGCTTCATATTCTTCTATCATTTGTTCTGTTCGCTTAATGTTATCATAGACAGCCTGACGGCTAACTTGAAATTCTTCTGCGATTTCACCTAATGAATAATCATCAAGGTAATACAATGCCATATAATTACGCTGTTTCGGTGTTAAAAGCGACTGATAAAAGTCGAATAACGAGTTGATTCTCATCGTTTTCTCTAGCATTGTTAACAGCCCCTTGTTAAGGTAATCACCTTTACGTTAATTATATTACTATGCGTCATTTTATTTGTCAAGATTTTTTCTTAACACAATTTACGAAGATTTTATTCTTCGTTTTCTTCCTCTTCTTCAATGATCGAAGAGAATAATCCATACACAAATGTGTCCGGATCAAATTCCTGTAAATCATCCATCTTCTCACCAAGCCCTACGAGTTTAACAGGAATATCAAGCTCATGTCGAATGGCCAGCACAATGCCACCTTTAGCTGTTCCATCGAGCTTTGTTAGCGCAATGCCAGACACGTCCGTTGATTGCCCAAATTGCTTTGCCTGACTCATCGCATTTTGACCTGTTGTTGCATCAAGAACAAGAATCACCTCATGTGGACCAGATGGTACTTCACGTTGAATAACGCGCTTTACTTTTTCTAGCTCGTTCATAAGGTTTACTTTGTTCTGAAGACGCCCAGCTGTATCACAAAGCAATATATCTGCGTTACGTGATTTAGCAGATTGTACTGCGTCAAAAACAACTGCCGCTGGATCTGAGCCAGCTTGATGCTTGATTACATCTACGCCAGCTCTTTCGCCCCATACATCCAGCTGTTCAATAGCACCTGCTCGGAATGTATCTCCTGCTGCGAGAACAACTTTCTTGCCTTCTTGCTTAAACTTATGCGCAAGCTTACCGATTGTCGTTGTCTTACCAACCCCATTAACCCCAACGAATAAGAAGACCGTTAGTCCCTCTTCTTGGATATTAAGCGAACCATCTTCGTCAGATTTATGGAGAAGCTCCGCTAATTTTTCTGAAATGACACTCTGAAGTTCTTTTGTATCTTTAATATTGCGCGTTCTTGCTTCATCCTTTAAAACGTCAATGAGGTCCATTACCGTTGCTACACCAACGTCAGCACTAATGAGAAGCTCCTCTAATTCTTCGAAGAACTCCTCGTCTACTTTCCGATAGTTTTTAACAAGATTGTTCATTTTTGTTGAGAAAGATGTTCTTGTTTTCTCGAGTCCGTCTTTGAATTTCCCTGTTACATCATCTGTTTGTGTTGTGAACTTATCTTTTAACTTTTTAAAGAAACTCACTTTGCATCCCCCTACTTATTATTGCGATATTAATTGCTTCGATTCTTCAAGTCTTACAGAAACGAGTCGAGACACACCTGACTCCTGCATCGTTACCCCGTAAAGCACATCCGACTCTTCCATTGTACCCTTTCTATGGGTAATAACAATAAACTGGGTTTTTTCACTAAATTGCTTCAGATACTTAGCAAAACGCCCCACATTCGCATCATCTAGAGCGGCTTCCACCTCATCAAGTACACAGAATGGGACTGGACGAACTTTTAAAATTGAAAATAGAAGTGCAATGGCAGTAAATGCCCTCTCTCCTCCCGAAAGAAGAGCAAGATGCTGCAATTTTTTCCCCGGTGGCTGGGCTAGAATATCCACGCCTGTAGATAGAAGATTATCTGGATCGGTAAGAACAAGGTCTGCCTTTCCTCCACCAAATAATTCTTTAAAGACGATTTGGAACTGCGCACGTATTTTCGTAAACGTCTCTTCAAACCGTTTCTTCATTTCCTGATCCATTTCTTCAATGACCGCATAAAGCGTTTCTTTTGCCTTAAGAAGATCGGCTTGCTGTTCACTAAGGAACGTGTAGCGCTCATTGACGCGATCGTATTCATCAATTGCGCCAAGGTTCACGGTTCCTAGCTCATCAATCTCTAATTTAATGAGCTTTAGCTTTCGCCTTGCATCTTCAGGATCAAGGGAAAGAATATGCTTTTCCTTCGCTGCCTCATAGGTTAACTCGTATTCCTCACTTAAAATCGCCAATCTGTTCTCGAGTTCAACGTCCAAACGATTAATGCTAACTTCAACAGCCTGCATTAATCCTGAGAGCTGCTTGTCCTCTGCGACAAGAGAATCCAGCTTTGTACTAATTGTTTCAATCTCTTGTTGCAGTGAAAGCTTTGCTTCTCTCTCATTTTGAAGCGTCTCAAGCAATTTATCTTTCTCAGAGCGGAATGAGACAATGTTTTGGTCCAGTTTCTCTTCTCCGTTAGAATTTGAAGACATCGCTTCAGATAATAGGGTGAATTCTTCTGTCGTTTCAACCAACTGTGTATTCGTCTCATTCTGTTCTGTTGTTAAACGATCAAGCGTTTCCTTTTGATTTTGGAATGATTGCTGGTGCTCAGCTACTTTTACTTTGAGTTCAGTAATCTCGGTTTGAATTGATTCACGAGACGTTTGCTGAGTTTGTTTCTTCGCAGTTAAGTTATCAATTTTACTTTCAAGTGTGGCTGCTTGTTTCGTAATCGTTTCGAGTCTTTCTGTAAGATAGATATGGCGCTTATGATGCGTTTCAATCTCTTCTTCAATCGCTTTTTTCTCACGATCGTATAACTGAAGACGTTCATTCGAATTACGTTCATCTCCCTCAATCGCTCGTAAGTCTCCTAAGAGAGACTGTTCTTCAAGTCTTAGATTTTCACCACGTTCGCGCATCTCATCTAGCTTTTCTTCTAGATCAGCTAAAGCGACTTTATCCTTCTTGATCTCTTGCTCGACACCCGTCGTCTTTTCCTGCATGTCCTCAAGTTTTTTGATCAGAATTTCAAGATCACGTTGACGGCTTAATAGTGATGAGGATTTCTGCTTCACACTTCCTCCACTCATGGAGCCGCCAGGATTCACAACGTCTCCCTCTAGCGTAACGATCCGTGTTCGGTACTGCATGATTTTTGCAAGTTCATTCGCACCTTTTAGTTCTTTGGCAACAAGAACAGAGCCTAATAAATTCTCCATTATCGTTTGATACTTTGAATCAAACGTGATGAGGTCAGAAGCAACGCCTACGAATGCCTCGTTTTGTTTGACGCGTTCTAAATCATAGCTTGATATCTTTCGTGACTTCACGACTGACAATGGAAGAAAAGTTGCTCGACCGAAGCGGTTCTTTTTCAAATAAGTGATTGCCTGTCTGCCCGAAGCCTCATCTTGAACAACGACGTTTTGCATCGCTCCTCCAAGGGCTGTTTCAAGTGCTGTTTCCACTTCTTTAGGTACGGTAATAAGTTCAGCTACCGCTCCTTCAATACCTGAAAGGTCTTCACGGGCTTTAAGCACTTCTTTTACGCCCTGAAAGAAACCGGCATAATCGTCCTGCATTTCTTCTAACATTTCTTTCTTTGATTTGTATTGTTGAATATATTGATACGCTTGATAGAGCTTTGATTCTTTCTCACCAAGTGCTTTCTTTTTCTCTTCTACATCATGTTTGCTTTTGTAGAAGCGCGAGACGTGAGCTTCAAGTTCTTGTTTTGACTGAGCTAACTTGGCTGAGCGTTCTGCTTTCTTTTCGTCAACAGCGCTTCGCTCTTCAATATATTTATGATTATCTCCATCCAGCCGATCTTTACGCTGACTAAGTATCGAAAGCTGGTCTTGAAGATAACGATTTTCGTTTCGTATGGACGCCTGCTCATTAAGCAGTTCAAAGTAATCAGACTTCATGCGATCAAGCTCTTGCTCAATGTCTTGTTCGATATCAGATAGAAGTTCTGTTTCTTTCTTCAAACTAGACTTTAATTGACCTAATTCTTTTTTCTGCTGATCAAATCGACTGCGGTGATGCTCAATTTCCTTTTCATAGTACCGCTTTTTCTCTTGTAAAAACGTCATCCGCTCTTCTAGGTTCGACCGGTTTTGGTGCGCATTTTTCTTCCGTTCTTTTAGAACTTCTTTCTTTCCTTCAAGTTTCTCTAGCTCTTCACTCGTATCAAGAAGCTGCTGTTGATAGGATTCGAGATTATTCTCACATTTGTCAAGCTTCTCTCTTGCACTTGCCAACGCCTCTTTTTTTACAATGATTGAGTCATTTAACGTAAGTTCCTTCGCTTTTAAAGAATCAAGCTCTTCTTTCTTTAGCTTCCAAGCCTGGTGATATTCTTCAATTTCATGAACGGTAAGTGCTGCTTCGATCTTTTCAAGATCTTCACGTTTCTGCAAATAATCCTTAGCAATCGATGCCTGCATCCGAAGTGGTTCTACTTGATCCTCTAATTCATATAAAATATCCTCAACACGGTGAAGGTTATCTTCCGTTTCCTTTAATCGTGTTTCTGCTTTCGTCTTTCGCGTCTTGTATTTCAAAACGCCCGCCGCCTCTTCAAAAATTTTACGGCGTTCTTCGGATTTACTACTCAGTATCTCTTCAATTCTACCTTGTCCAATAATTGAAAAGGATTCTTTTCCAAGACCTGAGTCCATAAACAATTCAATAATATCTTTAAGTCGACACGTCTGGTTATTTAAAAGATATTCACTATCTCCTGAGCGATAAACGCGTCTCGTTACGCTGACTTCGTTATAGTCGATTGGAAGATATTGATTCGTATTATCAAGCGTTAACGTAACCTCCGCTAAATTCACTGCTTTTCTTGTATCACTTCCTGCGAAAATGATATCTTCCATTTTAGCGCCTCTCAGTGACCTAGCGGATTGCTCACCAAGCACCCATCTGATGGCGTCATTAATATTACTTTTACCGCTGCCGTTCGGGCCGACAACTGATGTTACTCCTGGGACAAACTCAACTGAAATACGATCGGCAAATGATTTAAAGCCGACTACATCTAATCGTTTGAGGAACATCATCTTTCCCCCTCATCTGTTTCATCTATGTATGCAAATTAAGTACGTTTCAATTCACTAACTGTCTTATTTTATCATAAAACAATGACCTCTACGATACTGAGCTAAGACATGTTACAATAAGGAAAACCTCATCAGTCCAACAACATGAGTTGGACTCATGAGGGATTGGTACATAACATGGCGATCTGTCGTCATTGAATATTAAATAAGGCAGGTGGAACTAATGGATCTTACGAATAAATCAGAAGAAAACCTGGCGTATATGGTCGAGAGCATTAAAGAAAAAATGCAAGTGATCAATTCAGGCATGATTAAACCAGAATCATTCGATTTATCTTCTTATGATGACATTTATGAAATTTATGTCATGCTGAATAAGAAGGAATCGCTCAGCGTTGCAGAAATGCAAGCGATCTTAGCTGAACTAGGAAAATTGCGCGCTTCTTAAACAGTCGAATAAGCTCCTAATGAAAAAGAATCCTGAGCTCAGGATTCTTTTTCATTACGTTCTTTTAAATTTATAAGTGCTTTTTGTGCAGCCATTTGTTCGGCTTCTTTCTTCGAACGTCCTACTCCAACGCCAAGGTCATTTCCATTCAACATAACTTTCGATGAGAACTCTCGGTTATGTGCGGGTCCTTTTTCATCGGTAATGACGTAATCAATAACTCCAAGACTTTCACGCTGAATGACTTCCTGAAGCTGACTTTTATAATCCATCACATGAGAAAAAGCACCGGCGTTAATTTTCGGATAAACAAACTTCTCAAGAAATTCAAAGACGACTTCAAGACCTTGATCAAGATACAAAGCACAAACGAACGACTCAAATACATCCGCAAGAAGTGCCGGGCGCATTCTTCCACCCGTCATCTCTTCTCCCTTACCAAGAAGTACGAGATGTCCAAAATTCATGTCATTTGCGAATTGAACAAGTGATGGCTCACAAACAATTGCTGCTCTTAGCTTTGTTAGCTGGCCTTCACTCATATTTGGGTACTTTTCATATAAGTATCTTGATATCGTAAGCTCAAGTACGGCATCTCCTAGAAATTCAAGACGTTCATTGTCCATCTGCGGATGCAGTCGATGCTCATTCACATAGGATGAATGGGTAAAAGCTTGAAAAAGAAGTTGTTCATTTTCGAACGATACACCAATTTCCTTTTGAAAAGCAGTGAATTGCGATTTGATTGCCTCTCCAACCACGAGTTGTCGTGAATGCTTAGGTTTGAAACGTCTGGCTCTCGTTTTTGGTGAATGTTTTGATTTGGACATAGATACCTCCACGACTGATCACTATCATCTTTTTACTCTGGAGCTTTATTAACAGGAATAAAACCCCGTCAAGCGGGGCTTATTCCATCACTTCAGGTTAACCTGAAGATTATTGATGGCTGTTTATGTAATCAATTACATCGCCAACTGTTACAATTTTCTCAGCATCTTCATCAGAAATTTCAAGATCAAACTCATCTTCAAGTTCCATGACTAATTCCACTACATCAAGGGAATCGGCACCAAGGTCGTCTTTGAAAGAAGCTTCTGGTTTAATCTCAGATTCTTCAACTCCAAGACGATCAACAATAATCTTTGTTACACGCTCTAGTGTATCTGCCATTAGACTCACCTCCCCTCAAGCTATTATAGGATATATAAAACAAAAAAACTAGACGTTGATAAAAAAGTTACATGATCATGCCGCCGTCAATGTGAAGCGTTTGTCCAGTAATGTAATTGGCATCATCTGAAACGAGGAACTTCGTTGCTTTGGCAATATCAAGAGCTGCACCAAGTCGACCAAGTGGAATTTGTCCTTTCATTCCGCTTTTCACCTCATCGGATAGCTCGTCCGTCATATCTGTTTCAATGAAACCAGGTGCAAGAGCATTAACGGTAATATTACGGCTTGCAAGTTCTTTAGCAGTTGTTTTCGTTAACCCGATTACGCCTGCTTTCGCTGCTACATAGTTCGCTTGTCCAGCATTCCCAGCTACACCAACAACAGAAGCTACGTTTACAATACGGCCATAGCGCTGTTTCATCATTTGACGAGTAACGGATTTCGTGCAGTTAAAGACACCTTTTAAGTTCGTGTCGATAACAGCATCCCACTCTTCTTCTTTCATTCGCATAATCAGATTATCACGTGTAATGCCAGCATTATTCACAAGCACTTCAAGGCTACCGAATGTTGAGACAACTTCCTTAATCATGCCCTGAACTTCGTCCATACTTGCAACATTCGCTTTAATGGCAATCGCATTGCCGCCAGCTGCCTTAATCTCATCTACCACGCTGTTTGCTTTCGCTTCACTTCCTGCGTAGTTGACTGCAACATTCATGCCTTCTTTCGCAAGTTCTAAAGCAATTGCACGTCCAATTCCACGAGAAGCACCTGTTACTAGAGCCGTTTTATTTTCAGCCATACTTTATTCCTCCCCTAACTTTTCAATAAGTTGATCGAGCTGCTCTGGCGTCCCGACGGCATGAACGGATGCACGACGGTTAACTTTTTTCACAAGGCCAGAAAGAACATTACCAGGACCAATCTCGATAAATGTATCAACGCCAAGATCCATTAGCTTTCTAACTGTATCTTCCCAAAGTACAGGGGAATAGATTTGTTCCAATAAGTGTTTTTGAATTTCTTCTGCTGAAGTGGATGGTTCAGCTGTGACATTTGCAACAACTGGTATCGAAGCATCTTTAATCTCAATCGCTTCTAGAATCGCTGATAGTTGATCTGCAGCAGGCTTCATCAGGCTTGAATGAAACGGTCCACTGACTTGAAGCGGAATGACACGTCTTGCGCCATTTTCTTTTGCAACTTCAGAGGCTTTTTCAACGCCTGCTTTTGCACCAGAAATGACAATTTGCCCAGGACTGTTCAAGTTTGCAAGCTGAACTGTTGCAGTCGAAGCGGTAACTTCATCAACCACTTTTTGCAATTCTTCACGTTCCATACCCATAATTGCTGCCATCGCTCCTTCACCTGAAGGAACGGCTTCTTCCATATAAAGACCGCGATTTCGGACAGCGAAAACAGCATCTGAAAACGAAAGCGCTCCTGAAGCAACTAGAGCTGAATATTCGCCCAGACTATGACCTGCCGTATAATCCGCTGTAATCCCTTTTTCTCGAAGTGCTTCAAGAACTGCTACACTCGTCGTTACAAGCGCAGGCTGAGCGTTTTCAGTTCTTGTTAACGTCTCAATAGGTCCATTCATAATTAATTTCGTTAGCTCAAAGTTGAGACGATGATCTGCCTCTGTAAATACATCTTTCGCTACTGAATAAGCTTCCATAAATTCTTGTCCCATTCCAACAGCCTGTGAACCTTGACCTGGAAATAGAAATGCGGTTTTACCCATGATTATTCTCCTTCCTCTTTGACAAGAGATGATTGTATTGCAGATACTACATTTCCTGTCACCATCATTCTAGCTTGCTTAATCGCACTGAATACAGCTCTTCCGTTTGACGATCCATGTGCTTTAATAACAGGAGCATTTAGACCAAATAATCCTGCACCACCATACTCTGAATAATCAAGCTTTGTAGATAAATTCTTAAGCTTCGGTTTTAGTACACCCGCTGCTACTTTACTTGTAAACGAGCTTGTAAGTTCTTCCTTCAACATTTTGAACATCGTTAAAGCTGTACCTTCAATTGTTTTTAAAACCAAATTTCCGGAAAAGCCATCACACACAACAACATCTGCTTCGTTCCCAAGAATGTCTCTTGACTCCACGTTGCCCACAAAGTTCAAGCCACTATTCGCTAGGAGTGCATATGCCTGCTTGCTTAGCTCATTTCCTTTTCCTTCTTCTGTACCGATGTTCAATAAACCAACGCGCGGGTTATTAACACCACGCACCTTCTCAGCATAAACCGAACCCATATGAGCGTATTGAAGAAGGTGCTCTGGTTTCGCATCCATATTCGCTCCAACATCGAGCAGAACAAAACCAGCTTCATCTATTGTTGGGAGCGTTGGCGCTAATCCCGGACGATCAATCCCCTTAATGCGGCCGACATAAAGCAATCCTGCCGCCATTAACGCACCAGTATTACCAGCTGATATAGCAGCATCTGCTCGCCCTTCCTTTACTTCATTTACAGCTAAAACCATCGAAGCGTTTTTCTTTCTTCGAACAGCTTTTACCGGCTGATCGTCTGATGATATGTATTCTTCTGTATGTAAGACGGTGATTCGATCTTTGTTTCCTTTTAACAGTGGATTGATTTTTGTTTCGTCTCCCACAACCGTAACAGACAAATCATTGAACGCTTCAATCGCTTCATAAACACCATCTATTATGGCATCAGGTGCATTGTCTCCACCCATTGCGTCAATTGCAAGTCTCATTTTCAAACAACTTCCCTTCAGGGTTTAGTCGAGCGATACATAACAAATTCACCAGAAAAGACATTCTCATTCTGGACAAAGCTATTCACTTCAACCGTCGTTCTGTCTTTTCGCTGGTCTGTGACAAGTGCTTTTGCTACCACTCGTTCTCCTTCTTTCACCTGACTTGAAAAGCGAATATTCGCTTTGGCTGTCAGTGCAAGTTCATCATCAATAATCGCTACAGCAAGTGAATTGGCTTGAGCGAAAAGATGGTGGCCTCTTGCGATTTTGTTTCTAGAAAAAACGTGTTCAGGACGAATATCAAGGATTGAAATGGCACTTTCATCAAGCTGGAGATCAATCACTTGTCCGATCACTTCATCGATCGGGAGAGCTTTTACTTCATCAAGCTGCTGCTGAGCCACGTACTTAATTCTCTCTCGAAGCTCTGGTATAGAAAGCTCCATACGATCGAGTCTTATCGTTTGAATACTAACGTTAAACTTTTCAGCAAGCTCTTCATCCGTAATAAAGGGTGTGCTCTCGATTGTTTCCTTGAGCTGACTTTGCCGGTCTTTCTTACTCCTTTTCATCTACTACCGCCGCCTATCTAGCATTAATAAACGGATAAAGAGGATCACATGATCCTCTTTATCTCAGTCTTATGACTAGGTCCTAAAAGGTAGTATATACTTTGCGGTAGCATTATGCAAGCTAATCCAGCTTTTCTCCGCTTAAAACGCCTTGTTCAGTAAGGTAGTCTCGTAAACTACGATACGTCTCATCTTCCCAGAATGCGGTCGATTCAACAAGTGCAGAAGCATCATTTCGAGCCACTTCAAGTACGCGATAATCGTGAACTAAATCGGCTACTTTAAATTCAGGTAGCCCGCTTTGCTTTCGTCCAAAAAAGTCCCCAGGGCCACGAAGCTCTAAGTCACGCTGAGAAAGGACGAAACCATCATTCGATTCCGTCATGATTTGCATGCGTTCTTTACCGACTTCTGATTTTGGGTCAGCAAGTAGCACACAGTAAGATTGCTCACTGCCTCGACCAACGCGACCCCGCAATTGATGAAGCTGTGCCAGTCCAAACCGTTCAGCATCATAGATGACCATAATCGTCGCATTTGGTACATTTACCCCTACTTCTACGACGGTGGTCGAAACAAGAAGCTGGACGTTATTCGTACTAAACTCTTCCATCACTTCTTCTTTCTCATCTGAGCTAAGTCGTCCATGCATTAAGCCTACCTGATAACCGGGAAGAGCTGTTTGCATTTGAAAATGGACGTCAATCGCATTTTGAACATCAAGCTTTTCAGACTCTTCAATCAGAGGACAAATGACATAGCCCTGCCTCCCTTGATCCAGTTCTTTTTTCACAAAATCAATCACTCGAGGAAGCATGTCTGGTTTCGCCCAATACGTTTCAATTGGTTTGCGACCTGCAGGCATTTCATCGATGGTAGATACATCCATGTCACCAAAAACAGAGATGGCAAGCGTTCTTGGAATCGGCGTTGCTGTCATATAGAGTACGTCTGGACTTAGTCCCTTTTCTCGTAAAACTCGACGTTGATTTACACCAAAACGATGCTGTTCATCAGTAATGACGAGCCCGAGATTTTCGAACACAACTTCATCCTGTATCAGGGCATGCGTACCAATAAGAAGATCAACTTCTCCAAGAGCCAGACGTTCTAGAATCTCACGTCGCTTCTTCCCCTTCACTGATCCCGTTAACAACTCCACATTCAGTTTCTCGCCAAGAAGTTCTTGAAAAGATTCATAATGCTGCTCAGCAAGTATTTCGGTTGGCACCATTAATGCCCCCTGATGACCAGCAAGGAATGAAGCGTATAAGCCAATCGCAGCCACAACCGTTTTACCTGAACCAACATCTCCCTGTAGCAGTCGATTCATCCGATAGTCACTCTGCATATCCTTCAATATTTCACCAACTACGCGATTTTGAGCACCGGTTAACGGGAAAGGAAGGCTTTCTACAAACGCATCCAGCTTCTCCTTTTCAAACTCCTGTGAAGCTCCTTTTGTACTTTCCCGTTCACGCTTCCGAAATACCTGCATCTTCAGCTGAAATTGAAGCAATTCTTCATAGACAAAGCGACGTCTTGCTTGCTTAAGCCCGTCATGTGAAGGTGGGGCGTGCATCATAAAGACAGCATCTTTTCGCGGCATCAATTTATACCGCTCAAGCATTTGCGGAGGAAGATTTTCTTCTATTTGTTCCCCAAACTGATTCAACGCGAGCTGAATATAACGTTTCATCGCTTTCACTGTTACTTCCCCACCGACAGGGTAGATCGGTTCTATCGTGCCGTCTGGATTATGACTAGAAAACGTAATTTCATTTGCTGAGAGGGTCATTTTATGTTGATCCCATTTCCCAGTTACCGTAACAATCTGACCTAGCGTAAACTGCTTTTTTAAGAAAGCACGATTAAAAAAAACGGCTGTTATGAGGAATTTCCCTACTAACAGCCTTACGGACAATCGTGATTTCTTCTTTCCATAAAAGCGGACTACCGGTTCACTATGAACTTTCCCTTCAAGCGTTGCTCGTTCTTCATGCTTCACTTCAGCTAGATCTTTTAGCTCATAATCTTCATACCGAAATGGAAAATATTCAATTAAATCTTGTACGTTATGAATTCCGATCGATGAAAGAGAAGCCGCTTTCTCATCACCAATCCCTTTTATTTGCGTAATCCGATCATCCATTCTTACTCACTCATTTCCTATCAAGGGATACTCCAAAGATTTTCGCTTCGAGCTCACGTCCCGTTGGTGTTGCTGCAAGTCCCCCTTGTGCTGTTTCACGAAGGGCAGATGGCATGGTTTGTCCAATTTTATACATCGCATCAATTACTTCATCACATGGAATGCGACTTGTAATACCAGCAAGAGACATATCTGCTGCTACGAGCGCATTAGAAGCACCCATTGCATTGCGTTTTACACACGGTACTTCAACAAGGCCTGCAACAGGGTCACATACAAGACCAAGCATGTTTTTAAGTGCAATAGCAAACGCGTGAGAAGATTGTTCTGGCGTCCCCCCCATTAGTTCCACAATCGCTGCTGCAGCCATCCCTGTTGCAGAACCTACTTCAGCCTGACAGCCACCAGCTGCACCTGAAATAGAAGCATTATTCGCTACAACAAACCCAAATGCTCCAGAAGTGAAGAGATACCTTACCATCTGCTCTTCTGTCGGGTTTACTTTTTCACGAATAGCAAATAAAGTACCTGGTACAACTCCAGCCGAGCCTGCTGTCGGCGTTGCGCAAATTGTGCCCATTGCTGCATTTACTTCATTTGTGGCGATCGCTTTACTAACAGCATCAAGCATCGTATGACCTGACAACGAGTTTCCAGACTTCATATAGTTTTGAAGAAGAACAGCGTCTCCACCCGTTAAGCCGGAATGTGATTTAACATCTTCATTAATTCCTCTTTCAACCGCCTGCTCCATGACAACAAGATTATTTTTCATTTGATTGTAAACTTCTTCACGTGTACGCCCTCTGAAATCCATTTCTTGTTCAATCATTATTTCTGATATTGGCTTGTTTTTCGATTGCGCCAACTCTACCAATTCTGCTACGTTACGAAACATACCTTTTCCTCCTCTTAGCCTCA
The DNA here is from genome assembly GCF_011082085.1 of Bacillus sp. Cs-700. Classification (NCBI taxonomy): domain Bacteria; kingdom Bacillati; phylum Bacillota; class Bacilli; order Caryophanales; family Bacillaceae; genus Bacillus; species Bacillus sp. Cs-700. The sequence goes on along the minus strand of NZ_CP041063.1, from coordinate 224,012 downwards.
ATCGCTAATTTTTGCAACTTGTATAATGTTAGGCAACGATTCCACTTCATCTAATACAATTTGCGGAATGTTTTGATCAACTTCAATCGTCATTAGCGCTTCTTTGCCCTTCTCTTTTCGCGATACATTCATGTGACCAATGTTAATCTCATGTTTGGCTAATGTGTTTGATACGCCTGCAATCGCGCCAAATCGATCATTGTGCACAACGAGAATCGCTGGACTATTCCCTGAAAGCCCTAGTGCAAATCCATTAAGTTCAATAACCTCGATTTTACCGCCGCCGATGGAAATCCCAACAAGCTCAAGTTCTCCCTTTTCGTCAGATAGATGGATGCGCGCAGTATTTGGATGATCTGTGATCGCATCTTCTTCCGTAAAGCGAACTTTGATTTTCTTTTCCTTCGCTATTGTAAGCGCATTCACGATTCTCTCGTCGTATGTATCAAAATCGAGAACGCCACCGATTAGCGCCACGTCAGTACCATGTCCTTTGTAGGTTCTTGCAAACGATCCGTATAGTGAAACGGTGATCGACTTAGGCTCACGACCAAACAAATGTCTTGCCACACGACCTATTCTAGCTGCTCCAGCTGTATGGGAGCTTGATGGACCAATCATTACAGGTCCAATAATATCGAATACACTGCGAAACTTCACGTTGACGCCACCTCTCAACTTGCTTTATTTAATAAAAGGAGTTCTATACAGAAAAAGAAAACCTGGCTCATGCCACGTTTCTTTTTCCGCAACTATTTATTCAATCTACTCCACGGCCATAATATAGGCATAGATCGGTTGTTTACCTTCGTGAAGCTCAACTTCAACTTCTTCAAACTGCTCTTCGATATAAGCTACAAGGGTTTCTGCTTCTTCCTGCTCAGCGTCTTCCCCGTAAATTATCGTAACAATTTCATCGTCTTCTGTAATCATAGATGATAAAAGCGCCTTAGCTACTTCAAGACGTTCTTGTTCAGAAACAACAATTTTACCATCCGCGATTCCCATAAAGTCGTCTTTTGCGATATCAATTCCGTCAATCTTCGTATCACGTACAGCAAACGTTACTTGACCTGATTTAACAGCTGAAAGACTATCTTTCATCGCTTCTTCATTTGCTTGAGGACTAGCAGAAGGGTTAAAGCCTAGGAGACTCGAAATACCCTGTGGGACTGTCTTAGATGGAATAACAATGACGTTCTCATCAACAACGGAAGCAGCCTGCTGTGCAGTCATCACAATATTGCTGTTGTTTGGCAGAATAATGATATTATTAGCGTACACTTCTTCAATTGCTTTGATGATATCTTCTGTGCTTGGATTCATCGTCTGTCCACCTGGGATGACGTAATGAGCGCCAAGGCTCTCAAACAACGTTGCGATTCCTTCGCCCATTGACACCGTAATAATCCCATACTCTTTACGTTCAGCAGGTTTCTCTTTCTTCTCCCGCTTCGGACGCTCTTCTTTCACGATTGTTGAGTGCTGCTCGCGCATGTTCTCAATCTTAATCTTAATTAAGCTCCCGTAATTTTGTGCATACGTCATAATATTTCCGGGATATTCAGTATGCATATGTACTTTAACGAGATCATCGTCAGAGACAACTAGCAAGGAGTCACCATGCTTATCAAGTTCATTTCGAAATGCTTCCTCGTCATAAGGTGATTTGGCAAGCTTTTCTTCTTCAAATTGAACCATGAACTCTGTACAGTAGCCAAATTCAATGTCTTCTGTTTTCATATGCCCCTGTGCACTTTTGTGGTGCTCAGCTCGCACAAGCTCATCCATCTTCTCTTCATCAACGGAAGAATCAGGTGTTTCTTTCCCTTCCAGAACAGCAAGGAATCCTTCATAGATTAACAATAGACCCTGACCGCCAGAATCAACTACGCCAACTTCTTTTAGGACAGGAAGGAGATCAGGCGTACGGTTTAAAGACTCTTTTCCTTCTTTTACAACCACCTGCATCAGCTCAACAACGTCTGATATTTTCTTGGCAGACTTCACTGCTTTACGAGCAGCATCCTTTGCTACGGTAAGAATGGTGCCTTCCACCGGCTTCATAACAGCTTTATAGGCAGAATCCACGCCATTCTCAAGTGCGGCAGCTAACTCGACGCTTGTAATCTCAGACTTTCCTTCAATTGACTTTGAAAACCCTCGAAATAGCTGAGATAGAATAACGCCAGAATTCCCGCGTGCGCCCATCAATAAGCCTCTTGCAAAAAGAGATGCCACGTCTCCTACTTTATCAGAGCTGCTTGATCTTACTTCAGCTGCTCCAGATGTAATTGTTAAATTCATGTTTGTACCAGTATCTCCATCTGGTACAGGGAAAACATTTAGCGCATCTACCATTTTGGCATTCTTTGAAAGATTATTTGCTCCTTCAAGAACCATGTGCGCAAAACGCTTCCCATCAATCTTTTGAATCGTCACAGACTTTTCCTCCTAACTCCACTTATGGGTTCGTCACTCTAACCCCTTGGACGTAAATGTTTACTGAATCAACTGATAGCCCGAGCATTTGATCAAGCTGATATTTTACTTTTGTTTGCACGTTATGAGCTACTTCTGAAATTTTAGTGCCGTAGCTTACGATAATGTACATGTCAATGTTAAGGTCATCTTCATCTTTACGTACGACAATCCCTCTGCTAAAGTTATCTTTCCCCAATAGTTCAGTGATGCCGTCTTTTAATTGCTTTTGTGAAGCCATTCCAACGATACCATAACAATCAATTGCTGCGCCACCTGCAATCGCAGCGACTACTTCCGTCGAAATATCGATTTGTCCGTACTGGGTTTTCATTTCAATTGCCATTATATTTCCTCCCTTAGCGATTTAAGAACTGACCACTTAACAGTTATATCCTCAATAAGATTCTATTCATAACATGATAAAGTAAAAATAAATCCTTTGCAGAGCTAACGTTATTTTACTACAATATCACATATAATAAAAGTTCATCATTTAAAACCTCTATTATGATAAGCTTTTACTGTTAAGTTTTTTTCTTGATAAGACGTGTTAAACATCTTGCATTCACTACACCTACATGATACTATAGTGGAGGATTTATCCTGCACTTTTTGTGCAATGTAGGACAGTAAGGAGGTAGAAACAATGGCTAAATGTGCAATCACTGGACGCAAGACTTCGTTTGGTAACAAGCGTTCTCACGCGTTGAATACAACAAAACGTAAATTTGGTGCTAACCTTCAAAAGGTACGCATCATGGTAGATGGTAAACCTAAGAAAGTTTATGTATCTGCTCGTGCTCTTAAATCAGGCAAAATCGAACGCGCATAGTAAAAAAAAGCACCCAATTGGGTGCTTTTTTTCATTTCAACTACTCATTTTTTTTAAAAGACCCGAGCACAGCTCTCACAAAACCACCGAGAAATTTTGGTAATTTAATCGTATAAAACTTCATATTTCCCCCTCCTCAGAAAGTCAAAGATGGACCCCAGGATGAACAATATGAGAATATAAGATGCATTACTATTATATTCGCCGAAATTAAAATAGTACCTAAACCTGCTCGGCGTCCGAACTTCTTACCACCAATAGTATGCCACTACTAAACGAATAAGACCCAATTTCCTCTACCAGTTCATTGCTAATGCAGAGACTGGATCCCCATGATATATGCCTTTCGATCAATGGATAACGGTAGCCAATAAGCGTTAAACCAGTTACTTCAGGAGTAAAAGAAAGAAAGGACATATATGGAAAACGAGCATCCTTTTGAGCAGAGTATGTACCAGGCTCTTTCATTTCTAATCGGTTTAATTTATCCTCAATGGAAAGTGATACGTTTGCTTTCACACCCTTGATCAGCATTTGAACGTTCATCCAGCTATGATCAAGCCTCCCCCCTGTTACTCCAAACATCGTAATCGCATCGGGGTTTTCATCGATTGCCCAATCGAGTGCAATTTCTAGATCTGTGTGATCTTTTTCTGATGGATAAACGGTAAAAGGCAAATCATGTGTTTCCATCCATTTCCGTTCTTCCTCGCTTACTGAGTCAAAATCCCCAAATCCATGTTCAGGAATAACACCATTTTTTAATAGTGTATAAACGCCACGATCCACCCCAATCCACCTAACATCTTTTTCTTTAAGAAGATGAGTTGGAAGGTCCTCTTCCGGTCCTCCTGCCACAATATAAATGTGCTTTGAACTCATTGTTTATGCACCAACTTAGGTGCTTGATTTGAGAGCAAGGCAAGAACGATGATCGAGACAGCAGCAGTTGGCAGTAAATAAGACGCGTTATAAAGGAATGAATATAATGCCACAGGTGTTCCTTCTGGTGCCATATCACCGAACCAAATCACCCCAGAAATAAAATGACTGACCAACCGAAGAAGTGATCCAGTTAAGCACCCAAGAACGATCATCGTCATGCGCTTTCGTTTTGGTGCGTCCACTGTCACACTGAAAATCCCAGCCATACCCACAATCATAAAGGCGATGGGATAATCTAGTAAAAATTGAATGGGATGAACATAAAAAGGCGGGACGATGAGAGGTTGCAAAATCCCAACTAATAATCCAGTTGTTAAACCTGCACCTAGCCCTCTTCGGTAAGCGATTAAAAAAATGGGCACCATGGCTAGCGACACGGAACCACCGTTTGGCCATAACCTGATTGACAATAAATCTAGTATCACGCCAACAGCAGCCATTAAAGCGATCTCTACAAGCAAAAGAAGCCGATTATCTTTCTTCATGAATCCTAATTCCTCCATTACCTAAACATTCGGATAGTGTCTTATGAAAAAACAGCGGGAAAAGCCCCGCTGTTTTATGATTGACGTATTTGATCAATGGCCGCTTTCCGATCAGATTGACTATAAATTGCTGACCCCGCAACGAGCACAGTAGCTCCTGCTTCAATACATGCACGAGCCGTCTCTGCGTTCACTCCACCATCCACTTCAATTTCAGGGGAGACGCCTAATGAATCGGCAAGCTTTTTCGTCTCTGTAATCTTAGAAAGGACGCGGTCAATAAACGCCTGTCCTCCGAAGCCAGGATTTACCGTCATTAGTAAGACTAAATCGACATCCTCAATAACGTGTTTAATTGCATCAACAGGTGTGGCTGGGTTAATGACAACACCTGCTTTAACACCTTTGCTTTTAATTAGTTGAATCGTGCGATGAAGATGCGGACAAGCTTCAGCGTGAACCGTAAGAATATCTGCCCCAGCCTGCGCAAATTCTTCAATGTACTGATCGGGATTTTCAATCATAAGATGAACATCTAACGGTAGTGAAGTTACTGGACGTAGCGCGCGTACAATTGGTGCACCAATTGTAATATTAGGAACAAAGTGTCCATCCATCACATCAACGTGAATGTAGTCAGCTCCTGCTGCTTCGACGTCTTTTACTTCCTCACCTAATCTGGCAAAATCTGAAGCTAGAATAGAAGGGGCAATTTTTATCATGTTAGTACCTCCGTTTTTGATCCTTTATTTCCTGGAAAAAAGAAGAATAATGATCGTAACGATACGCTTTAATTTCTTCTTTTTCTACTGCTACTTTAACCGCGCAGCCTGGTTCTGATTGGTGTGTACATGCTCGAAACTTACATTCACTACTTTTTTCTTGTATCTCCGGAAAATAAAGCCATAGGTCGTCTGCTTCAATTCCTCTAAAGTCGAGTGAACTAAAACCAGGCGTGTCAGCGACAAGTCCTGATCCAAAAGGAATAAGTTCAACATGTCTCGTCGTATGCTTTCCACGACCAAGATGCGTAGAGATATCACTTGTATCAAGCTCAAGGTCAGGGTTAATCGCATTTAAGAGTGAGGACTTCCCAACTCCAGATTGTCCCGCAAATACTGTCACTTTTTCTTGAAAATAAGGTTCGATTTCTGCTACGCCTGAAAGACTCTGGGCAGATGAAACAACCACATCGTACCCTACTTCCCGGTAATCATCTGCATAAGCCATAATTTCATTTTCTTCAGCATTTGAAACAAGATCGATCTTCGAAATGCAGATGATCGGTCGAATATCACTCGCTTCAATATGAACAAGAAATTTGTCAAGGAGCTGTGTATTAAATGTTGGTTGAGTAGCTGAAAATACAAGAAATGCCTGATCAACATTGGCTATTGGCGGACGTACCAATTCATTTTCTCTTTCTTTAATTTCAAGAACGTACCCATCTGTTTTATTTTCTGCTTCATATACAACAAAGTCACCAACAAGAGGCGTGATCTTCCGCTTTCTGAAGTTCCCTCTTCCTCGACATTGGTAAATTTCTTTATTAACTTCATCCTGCACGTAATAAAAGCCGCTTAATGCTTTAATTATTCTTCCATCTGCCATGTAGGACTCCTTACTCATTTTTACCGTATTTTTGTTTTGCTTCTTCGTACGTGATGGTTTTTGAGTTTTCTTTCTTCTCATTTCCATCTACATACGTTTTGTACGACGCTTCCTCACCAGGATAGATCGTTAAATCAAAATTAATTTCCTTTGTTTCAGTAATGGTTTCCGAGATTTCTTCGCCTTCTGTTGTCGAATCGGTATAAAGGATTTCAATTAAATGTTCTTCACCCTTTTTCACATCGATCTTAAAGGAGTTAGGAACAACAATCGCTTCCTCTTCAGGTGAAGGTTCAGGTTCAGGTTCAGGTTCAGGTTCAGGCTCAGGCTCAGGTTCCGGCTCTGGCTCGGGTTCAGGACCTTTCGACAGGGTTATTGTAATCTCATCACCCTTTTTCACTTGAGCAGCTGTACTTGGAGAATGCGAAACAACAGATCCTTCTTCGACAGAGTCGCTAAATTCTGGCTCCTCATATCCGAGCTTTAACTCTTCATTCTCCGCATATTCTTCCACTTCGGCTTTCGTTTTATCTTTTAAATCTTCAAGAGGAAATGATTCTGAACCTAAGCTATACCAAATCACGATCGCGTCTTCTGTTGGTAGGACCATTTTCCCAGCTTCAGGACTTTGATCAAAGATTTCACCTTCAGGAGCATCGTCACGGTTTTCGTCTTCGAATTTGATGTTTTTGAATCCCTGTTCTTTTAATAAAGCTTCCACTTCATCTTTCTGTTTCCCTATATAATCACCGAGCTCTGTTTTTTCAGCCCCTATACTAACATAAAGTGTGACGGTACTATCTTCTTTCACCATCGTCCCAGAAGTAGGATCTTGACTGATGACCTCATCTTCCTCTACTTCTTCACTAAACTGCTCTTCTTTCTTTACATCAAGTTTTTGTTCAATTAATGCGGATCTTGCTTCCTCGTATTCCATTCCTGTTACATCCGGAACTTCCACGTCACTTACATAGAAGAGATCAGGCATAAATGTAAATGCAAGTGCACCTGCTCCACCGAGAAGTAAGAGTATCAGCATCACAAGTATTGCGATCTTACCAGCTTTCTTTTTCTTTTTGGGAGGAGGTTCACTAGATTCATCATTTTGAACTGGTTGTTGCGGCATCGTATTCTGTCCTACACCTCTACTATCAGGTATGATAGGCGTTAAGACTTTTGTCGCTTCTTCATCATCCTGCTCAGGTGGTTTTTCATAAACTTTTGTTGGGTCGAGAGCCATATCGAGTGCTTCATACATTTCTTGCGCACTTTGATAACGTTGGACAGGTTCCTTGGCCATCGCCTTCATAATAATATGTTCGACATTTCTTGGTAGAGAGGTATTGATTAAACTAGGCTTAGGAAAACGATCTTGTAGGTGCTTTAACGCGACAGAGACCGGAGAATCCCCTGAAAACGGAAGCACTCCTGTGACCATTTCGTATAGCACGACTCCAAGAGAATAAATATCTGACCGTTCATTCGCCAATGCACCACGGGCCTGTTCAGGGGAGAAATAATGAACAGAGCCTAGTACCGAATTGGTATGCGTAATCGTTGCGGAGGTCATGGCCATCGCGATTCCAAAATCCGTTACTTTTGCATCTCCATACTCATCAATAAGAATATTATGGGGCTTAATGTCCCGATGAATGATGTGATTCTCATGAGCATGCTCAATAGCAGACGTCATTTGTTTCATAATATCTAGCGCTTCTTCAATAGGCAGAGCGCCATGATCACGAATCTTTTGCTTGAGCGTGGTTCCTGCTACGTATTCCATAACGATATAGTAAAAATCTTCTTCTTCCCCAACGTCATAAATTGACACTACGTTCGGATGCGCCAGGCTGGTCGCAGATTCAGCTTCCCGACGAAATCGCTTGATAAAATCATCATCTTGGGAGAATTCTGGACGAAGCAGCTTTACAGCAACCGTCCGATCCAGGATTAAATCTAAAGCTCGATAGACGATAGCCATCCCGCCGTCTCCAATGACTTCAAGCAGTTTGTAACGTCCATTAATATGCTTACCTAGCATGAGGGTTCACTTCCAGAAGCTGAAGAGTTCTCAATTATTGCAACTGTAATGTTATCCTCTCCACCTGCTTCGTTCGCTAATCGAATAAGCTCTGTTGCCTTTTCTTTAAGAGAACCTTCAGAGTTCATCACTTTTTCCAAGTCATTGTCTGATACTTTATTCGTTAACCCATCAGAGCAAAAAAGCGCTGCTTCATGTTCATCCCACTCGAAGGTGTGAACGTCTACTTTCACATCATCATCCGTTCCAAGTGCACGCAAGAGAACGTTTTTCCGTGGATGATCTTCCGCTTCTTCTGCTGAAAGCTGACCGCTCTTCACGAGTTCATTTACAAGAGAATGGTCACTTGTTTTTTGATTAAGTACACGATCTCCAAATAAATAAGCCCGGCTGTCTCCAACGTGGCCAATCGTAATAAATTCATTTGTACAAATTGCGGCGACAAGCGTTGTACCCATCCCAGCATATTCAGGTTTTTCTTTTGAGAAGGCAAGGATCGTTTCATTCGCTTTCCGAATCGTATGTAAAAGCCATGCTTCCGCTCTTCCCGGGCGAAATCCTGCTTTTTCATCTTTCCAACTTATCTCCAATGATTCAACTGCGAGTGCGCTTGCCACGTCACCTGCCTGATGACCACCCATTCCATCTGCTACAATGACTAAATATTCGTCTAGGTGATTGCGGAGAAATGTTGTGCTATCTTCATTGTATGCCCTTACTTGGCCTTGATCTGTCAATGCGATTGCTTGCATGTGATTACCCCGTCTCCTCTTATCACAAGAATGCGGGAAGAATCGCCTGTAAACAGACGATTCACCAGCATCCAGCATTATTTTTTAACTAAACATGCGATATAAAATCCATCCGTGCCAAAATAATGTGGGAGAAGCTGAAGTTGTCCTTCTTCACAATACTCCGCCACTTCCTTAGGCAAACGGTTAGCGAGTGTTTTGTCTAAGGTAAATTCAGGATGTTCTTCCAAGAATTGTTTTACCACTTCCTGGTTTTCTGCTCCTTCTATTGTACACGTACTGTAAACCAATTTTCCACCTGGTTTTAAAAGAGACGCCTGAGCTTCGAGAATTCCTTTTTGCACAACCGTAATGCGCTCAATATCTTCCTCTTTTTTCGACCATTTAATATCAGGCTTTCTTCTTAACACACCAAAACCAGTACATGGAGCGTCAACGAGAATGCGATCAAATGATTTGGCTTTAAAGCGTTCACCTACATTTCGGCTATCTAGCGTCTCTGCTTCAATCGCACGTAAGTTCAAACGCTGTGCCTGCTTCTTGATTAATTTCACTTTATGTGCATGAAGATCAAGAGAATTTACGTGCCCAGATCCATTAAGTCGCTCTGCGATGTGGGTTGATTTCCCACCTGGTGCTGCGCATGCATCAAGAACTTTCTGACCAGGTTCAACGCCAAGTGCTCGTGCTACAAGCATCGAACTTTCGTCTTGAATCGTTAAGTCACCGCGCTTATAAACGTCTGTATCAAGGACCTTCCCTTGAATGACTTTAATGGCATCTTCTGATAAACTTCCTGGAACTGCTTCTACGCCTACCTTTGCAAGATCGTCAATCACTTGATTAACAGATGTTCGTGTCACATTCACACGAGCCGTTACATAAGGGGAAAGTAGGTTCTCTTCACACATTGCTTCCGTTGCTTCAACACCAAGTTGGTCGATCCAACGTTGCACGAGCCAGAGTGGGTGACTTTTTGCGATCGAAATGCGTTCTGCAACATCCTCTATCGCCTCAGGGTTCTTAAGCCCTTTCCGTTGGGTATTCCGAAGCACTCCGTTCACCATACCACTGATGCCTTTATGTCCTCGTTTTTTAGCTATTTCAACTGCTTCATGAATAATGGCACGATCTGGTACACGGTCAAGATAAACCATTTGATAAAGGGAAAGTTGTAGAAGAGAAATGACCCATGTCTGAATTCTTTTCCGATTTGTAAGAAAATCATCAAGGTAGAAGTCAAGAGTATTCTTTCGCTGAATCGTTCCGTATACGATTTCGGTTAATAAGCCCGTATCTTTGCGACTTAACTGGTGCTTTTTAATTGTTTCATTTAACAACAGGTTGCTATATGCCTGGTTTTTATTGATTTTTTCAATTACATCAAGTGCTGCTTCTCTTACGTTTGTCATACTATTCACCAAATCTCTCATTTTTCTCGAATGTTCTACCTTGTAAATACTGCGCAGATGTCATGCGCTTTTTGCCTGCTGGTTGAATTTCCGTTAACTTAATCGCGGTCGTGTTTCCTGTTGCAACAACAGGTCCATCCGCGTCTGTATATAGGACAGAGCCTGGCTCAGCCTTCTCAGCACTTTCGATCTTCTCTCCCCACCAGACTTTCATTACTTTGCCTTCATATTGTGTAAAGGCCACTGGCCATGGATGTAAGCCGCGAATGTGGTTATAAATTTCTTCACCAGTTTTTGTCCAGTCGATTCGCTCCTGCTCCCGTTTAATATTAGGAGCAAACGTCGCCTCATCATCTTTTTGCTTCACAGGCGTTAATTCACCATGAAGAAGCTTTGGCAACGTTTCTTTTAAAAGCTTTGACCCTGACGCACTTAGTTTATCATGAAGGCTTCCAGTATGGTCGCGTTCTTCAATTGGAACGATTGACTGGGTTAAAATATCACCCGCATCTAGTTTCTCCACCATATACATAATCGTAATGCCCGTTTCTTTCTTTCCTTGCAGGATCGAATAATGAATTGGTGCACCGCCGCGAAGTTCCGGTAACAGTGACGCATGGACATTGATACAACCGTACTTCGGTGCCTCAAGAAGCTGATTTGGTAAGATTTGTCCAAAAGCTGCTGTTACGATCAAATCTGGATTTAAATCTAGAATAGGTTGAAGCTGAGCTGGATCTTTCACCTTCTCAGGTTGTAGCACAGGAAGACCATGTTTCTCAGCAGCTACCTTAACTGGAGGGGGCGTTAGCACTCTTTTTCTCCCTTTTGGACGGTCTGGTTGCGTAACGACACCGACGATCGTATACCCTTCTTCTACCAGCATATCAAGAACAGGAACAGAGAAATCCGGCGTCCCCATAAATACGATTTTTGTCATTGTTATTCACCGTCTCCTTCCTGCTCAGGGTCAATGTAGCGAATGACTTTCTCTGTAAACAATACGCCGTGAAGATGATCAATCTCATGCTGAATCGCTCTTGCAAAGAACCCTTCCGCTTTTAATTTAAACGGTTTGCCAAAACGGTTCAGCGCTTTTAACGTGATGGTATATGGGCGCTCAACTTCGCCAAATAGACCAGGGAAACTTAAGCAACCTTCTAGGTCGACTTCTTTTCCGGATGATTTAATAATCGTTGGATTGATTAGTTCTAATGCCTCTTCTTCTCTCGTATCAACAACGGCAACTTGTTTTCGAATACCGATTTGTGGTGCAGCGAGTCCAACGCCCTCTGCTGCGTACATTGTCTCAAACATATCATCGAGTAGCTGATGCAACTCTTTATCGAATTCCTCTACAGGATGGCATTCAACTTCAAGCACCTCATTTGGATGCAACACAATTTCTCTCATAGCCACGCGTATACTCCCTTTCACATTCTACATCATCATATAAGGTTGTGTATCGATGGATAGCTGTAATCCACCACGACTTATTTCCTTTGAAAAATGCTTTTGAATTTCTTTTAAATAATGAGTTAAGTTCGGTTCAGTTTTGTATTTTATCATGCATTGATAGCGATATCTATCTTTGATCCGTGGGATCGGTGAGGCTACAGGACCTAAGACAACACTTTGTTTTGATAAGTGGTCCTTTAAATAAGCTGCAATTTTCTCTGTCACATCAACTGTTTTAGTTAACTCTTCATGCGAAACATTCACCATGGCAAGAAAATAAAAAGGCGGATAACCAAATTGTTTTCGTGTGACCATTTCACGCTGATAAAAGGACTGATAGTCGTGTTCGGCAGCCATTTCAATGCTGTAATGTTCTGGTGTATAGGATTGAACAATCACTTCACCTGGTAGCAAGTGACGTCCTGCGCGCCCACTTACTTGCGTTAGCAGCTGGAACGTTTTCTCTGAGGCTCGGAAGTCAGGGAGATGGAGCATGGCATCTCCTGCTAATACCCCAACAAGGGTAACATTTGGGAAATCAAGACCTTTGGCAATCATTTGTGTTCCGAGTAAGATATCTGCTTTTCCTTCTCCGAATTGATTCAAGAGCTTCTCATGCGCTCCCTTACGCCTCGTTGTATCAACGTCCATCCGCACCACCCGTGCCTCTGGAAGGATTTTTGTTAGTTCTTCCTCAACACGCTGGGTACCTGTTCCGAAAAAGCGAATGTGTTCACTTTCACACTCAGGGCATTGAGTTGGAAAACGCTCTTCATGGCCACAATAGTGACACCGCATCGTTCCATTGATCTTGTGATACGTTAAGCTAATGTCACAATGAGGACACTCTGCTACATACCCGCAGTCTCGACACATCACGAAAGTTGAATAACCTCGGCGGTTTAAAAAGAGCACCGTTTGCTCTTTCTTCTCTAATCGATCTTTTAATTTGTCATAAAGATCGTTTGAGAACATTGAGCGGTTACCGGCTCGTAATTCTTCTCTCATATCAACAATTGATACAGTCGGCATAGCCTGCTTATTTACTCTGTGCAACAATTCAAGAAGAGTATAAACACCTTTTGATGCGCGTGCATATGATTCAAGCGATGGCGTTGCGCTTCCTAATACAACCGGACAGTTGTAATGCTCGCCACGCTTAATCGCTACATCTCTCGCATGATACCTAGGATTTTCTTCTTGTTTGTAGCTACTCTCATGCTCTTCATCAATAATAATAATGCCAAGATTCGTAAATGGTGCAAAAACGGCTGAACGTGCGCCAACAACAACTTTTACTTCTTTCCGATGAATCTTTCGCCACTCATCATACTTTTCTCCCCGGGAAAGCCCACTATGTAAGACCGCTACCTCGGAACCGAATCGACTTTTAAACCTGGTCACCATTTGTGGTGTTAATGAGATTTCGGGAACAAGCACAATGGCTTCCTTGCCCTGCTCTAGCACGCGGTGAATCGACTGCAAATAAATTTCTGTCTTACCGCTCCCTGTTACGCCATGAATAAGAAACGTCTCATGATGATGATCTTCAATACTGGTCAAAATGGGGGTTATCGCTTGTTCTTGCAAGTCAGTGAGCTCAAGAGCCGTCGAAGGAGTAAATTCGCGCCCCTTATAGGGGTCACGGTAAAGCTCAACTTCTTCTTCTTTTAATATTTCTTTTGAGACGAGCGATTTAATCGTTGACCGCGTTGTATCAAGCATATCCATGAGCTCTTTATACGAAACAGCTCCTTCATTCTCGATGAAGTGCGTGATGATTTCCTGTTGCTTCAATGCGCGATTCCCCATCTTTTCCTTTTCTTTTTGAAGCTCTTCCTTTTGAAGTGCGGCTGATACAGACAGAATGGTTTTAGGAGCGGTCTTTTCCTTTACATCATACTGTACCTCAAGCTCATCGTTTTTGATGGCCCGGTTTAATTCTTTATGACTAAAATGCGAAAGAAAATCGTCCCATTTTACTCCGTTAGAGGATACCATCCGATGCCATGTAGCCTCTTCATTGACACGATTTCCAAGCACAACTGTTTTCGTCACGTTTGCTTTCATCGCAGCTGGTAACATAGCCTGAAGGGCTGATACTGCGTAACAAAGCGCCTTTTCTGTAAGCCAGAACCCTAGATCAAGCAGCTCCTGCGTTAATATGGGGGTAACATCTTTTACTTCACTTAATTCTTTTAATTTAGCATGTTCTGATTCATTCGCGACCGAGATCACAAATCCCTGAATTTTTCTCGGTCCAAAAGGAACCACAACTCTCATCCCAGGTTCTATCATTTCTTCCCATTCTTCCGGAATTGCATAATCAAACAGGCGATCAGTTTGATTCGCCGGTACATCGACTATGACTTTTGCAATCATGAACGAGTCACGTCCAATCGATTCACTTCATCGAGAATGCGATTCGCTGCCTCATGCTTGGATTGCAAAGGAAGTTCAACGCGTTCCCCATCACGATGAAGAAGCGTCATAACATTGGTATCTTTATCAAAGCCTGCACCCTCTGCTTTAATATTGTTCGCACAAATCAAATCCAAATTTTTCTTTACTAGCTTTTTCTGTGCAAATTCATCTAACCGCTCTGACTCTGCCGCAAACCCAACAAGAATTTGATTTTTCTTTTTTTGGCCAAGCGTCCAAAGAATGTCTTTCGTCCGCTCCATCTCAACCACCATCTCACCCTCAGATTTCTTCACTTTTTCTGAAGCAATTGTAGCAGGTCGATAGTCGGCAACGGCGGCTGCTTTTATAACAATATCTGCCGTCTCAGCTGCCTGTAGAACAGACTCAAACATTTCTTCTGCGGTAACAACATCAATACGGTTAACACCTTGAGGGGTGGAAAGAGAGACTGGACCTGCCACTAATGTGACATCCGCACCACGTTTCGCCGCCTGCTCCGCTAACGCAAATCCCATTTTTCCTGAAGAATAGTTTGTAAAATAGCGAACAGGATCAACCGGTTCTCGCGTAGGACCTGCCGTGACGACTACTTTTTTCCCAGCTAAATCGTTCATATCTTCTTTAAAATATGTTTCTAACGTTGCCAGTATATCTTCAGGCTCCGCCATGCGCCCTTTACCAACATAGCCACATGCAAGTAACCCTTCTCCAGGCTCAAGAAAATGACAGCCAAACGAGCGGAGGACGTCCATGTTTTTCTTAACAGCAGGATGGTCGTACATGTGAACATTCATTGCTGGGGCTACCCATACAGGAGCTTCGGTAGCAAGTAACGTCGTTGACATCATATCGTCTGAGATTCCGTTCGCAAGCTTACCAATGATGTTTGCTGTAGCAGGCGCGATAAGAACGAGGTCTGCCCAGTCCGCTACGTCAATATGTGCCACTGCTGTTGGGTCCTTTTCTTCAAAGGTATCCTTATAAACATCATTTCTGGAAAGCGTTTGAAACGTTAATGGTGTAACAAATTCAGTAGCTGATTTTGTCATTAACACCTTCACTTCCGTACCCGTTTGATAGAGCTTACTTGTGAGAGCGGCTGCCTTAAATACAGCAATCCCACCACTAACACAAAGCAATATCTTCTTTCCCTTTAGACTCATAAGTTTCACCTTCCGTCCAAATAGTTAACATAATATAAATATAGTAAAGAAAAGCTAAATTAAGAAAAAAATAACAACCTATTCTCATAGGTTGTTACTTTTCACTCAGTCTTCTATCATGCCGTCTGCAAGTAATTTGCCATCAAGTACTTCTTCAAGTGCTTTACCGACAGCCTTTACTGACTTTGGACGATCAACATAAACATTACCAGTTTGTTGAATCGTGCGCGCACGTTTAGCTGAAAGTGTTGCAAGTGTGTACTTTGAATCAATGCGGTCCATTAGCGAGTCAATCGATGGGTATAAAATCATTATTTAGCCTCCGTTACATTCTTATATTTATGGGCAAGACGATCACGTCTTAAGTGCTCTGCTGTAATAATAGCACGAATTCGCTCACAAGCTAATTCTACTTGATCATTTTCAACGATATAATCGTATTCATCAATCAATTCGATTTCTTCTTTCGCAACGCCCATACGGTTATCAATTAAATCATTCGATTCCGTACCACGGTTAACGATACGATTGCGAAGTTCTGTTAAGCTAGGAGGCATTAAAAAAATAAAAGCTCCTTCAGGAAAATGCTTGCGAACTTGCTTTGCTCCTTGCACTTCAATCTCAAGCAACACATCTTTGCCAGACTGCAAGGTTTCTTCTACATAGTCAACAGGCGTGCCATAGTAGTTCCCAACGTAATGGGCATATTCAAGCAGCTTATTGTTTTCGATCATATCTTCAAATTCTTCATGAGATTTAAAGAAATAATCAACTCCGTTCACTTCGCCTTCACGCGGTTTGCGTGTTGTAACAGAAATGGAATACTGTACCTCGTCCGCATTATGCATGAAAGCTTTTCTTACTGTTCCTTTTCCAACACCAGAAGGGCCAGAGAGAACAATTAACAACCCACGTTCTTTTTCCATACTAACCTCCACTTTATAGATGCTACTCGTCTGAAAGCTCGTCTTTGTTGCCGAGACGCTGCGCGACTGTTTCAGGCTGGACTGCCGAAAGAATAACATGGTCGCTATCAGAAATAATAACGGCACGCGTTCTTCTTCCATATGTTGCGTCCACAAGCATATTGCGGTCCCTTGCAACAGTGATAATTCGTTTGATTGGTGCCGACTCTGGACTAACAATTGAAACAATTCGATTCGCATTCACAATGTTACCGAATCCGATATTGATTAATTTAATACTCATGGTCGTTCCTCCCAGGAATCACGATTCTATTTTTACACCAGTAGGGTGATTTTAAACAAAGCGCTAAGGCTATTCAATATTTTGAACCTGCTCACGAACCTTTTCCACTTCGCTCTTAAGATCAATAACATGTTGGCTGATCTTATGGTGTTGAGACTTGGAACCGATCGTATTCAGCTCCCTATTCATTTCCTGCACTAAGAAATCAAGTTTCCTTCCTACGACACCATCATTACTAAGAATATCATGGAATTGGGCTAGGTGACTACGGAGCCGTGTGATTTCTTCATCGATACTCGCTTTATCTGCAAGATACGCCACTTCCGTTAGAATACGCGCCTCATCGATTGCTTCAAGTTCTTTAAAACCTTCGAGTTTCGTGCGTATTCGAGCTTCAAATGAGGATGTTACTTCATTTGAAAGCATTGAAATGGAAGTTAAGACTTCTGTCATTTCTTGAAGCTTTGTCCTTATATCTTGCTCAAGGGCTTCCCCTTCAATTTCTCGCATTTCAACAAGTCGAGCGACCGCTAAATTCATCGTAGCAAAAATCTCATCCTCTAGCTGATTGATATTTTGTTCTTTCTCAGTCACGTGATAGACATCCATGTTTAAAAGCTTAGAGGCAGACAAATCTTCTTGCAATTCGTAACGTTCGGAGGCTTGTTTTAAAATCGTTATGTATTGGTCAAGCAGATTCCAATCCACCTTTACGTCCGATGATCGAAACCCAGCTCCATCAATGGTTAAATAAAGCTCCACTTTCCCGCGCGCAATCGTGCGCTGAATGGCTTTCTTCATTCTACCTTCGAGATGAAGGAGAGCTTTTGGCATGCGAAATGTACCATCGAAGTAACGATGGTTAACGGATTTTATTTCTACCGTTATTTGAACATCCTCTTCTTCATGCGATGCTCTCCCAAATCCGGTCATACTCTTAACCATATTATCACATCCAATAGCTATTCTAACCAATTGTACCACTTCATCAAACTGAAACAAAGGGATATCTCTTTCTTATTATGAATCTGGAATAGAAAAAACAGAGGGTCATTACCCTCTGCTGCGTTGTCTTTTAAAAAAGGTTGTACCCGCTAATAGGAACGTTGGAATGCTAGAAAAGACTAATATAAGCATCCATTCTCTCATCGATAAATAAGTTGTATGGAAAATCGGTTGAAGAGGTTCATAATAGATGACTGCGAGCAGTAATCCAACCGAAGAGAGTACCGCAAGGACAAGGGCTTTATTCTCAAAAGGGTTACGATGAAAGATCGATCGTTCACTGCGACAGTCAAACACATGAATCAATTGAGCGAGCACGAGTGTTGAGAATGCTACAGTTTGTGCCTGAACAAGATCATTCGGGTTTTCACTATAGCAAATCATAAAGGCAGCAAGTGTACAGGCTCCTATCATGATACCGCGAGAGATAATTTTCCATCCTAATCCTCTAGCAAAAACGCCTTCCTTTGGCTTACGCGGATCTCGCCTCATCACATTACCCTCTGCAGGGTCAAGTCCAAGCGCCATTGCTGGTAGCCCATCCGTCACGAGATTAACCCAAAGAATTTGAATCGGTACGAGCGGAAGGGGAAGCATGAGTAATATCGCAAAAAGCATGACAAGTATTTCACCAACGTTTGAGGCTAGCATATAGCGAATGAATTTCCGAATATTTTCATAGATATTTCGCCCTTCTTCTACCGCCGCTCTGATCGTTGTGAAATTGTCGTCGCTTAATATGAGCGATGATGATTCTTTTGCTACGTCTGTCCCCGTCACTCCCATTGAAATACCGATATTGGAAGCTTTAATCGCGGGGGCATCGTTCACCCCATCTCCTGTCATCGCAACGATGTGACCTCTATTTTGAAGAGCTTTCACAATTTTTAATTTGTGTTCCGGTGATACACGCGCAAACACGTAAATGTCTTCTACTTGATTTTCTAGTTCTTCTACGCTCAGGGAAGAGAGCTTACTTCCTTCCATAACTTTGCCACGCTCAGGTAGAATTCCTAAATTAAGGGCAATCGCTTTAGCTGTTGTCACATGATCACCAGTAATCATAATCGTCTTAATCCCGGCGGTTTTACAATCAGCTACAGCCTGCTTCACTTCTTCACGTGGCGGATCGATCATTCCCTCTAATCCAACAAAGGTTAAGCGAGATTCAGCTTGTACGCTATGAAGCATATTGTCTTCATTTTGAATTGGTTTAAAAGCGACGGCGATCGTTCTTAAAGCTAATTCACCAAACGCATTTAACTGCTCCTGAATTTCTCTTTCATAGCTTTTGCGAAGCGGCGCTTTTTTCTCACTCCATAACACCGATTCACACTGCTTAAGAACAATATCCGGTGCACCTTTTGCGATCACGTACCGTTTTCCAATTGAATCTTCAACTACTATGCTCATCATTTTTCGGTTGGAGTCAAAAGGAAATTCCTGAATGATTGTAAATTCCTCTTCCCTCACATCTTCTGTTAACCCTGCCTTCATTGCTGCTGCAACGAGTGCCCCTTCCGTTGGATCACCGTCAAGAACGTATTCGCCGCTTTTTTCCATCACTCTCGCATTGCTACAAAGTAACCCAAAAGTAAGCAACTGCTTCAGCGAACGTTCCTCATCAGAATAAACGCGCGTGTTGCCTTTAAAGAAGTCGCCATAAGGAGAATAGCCAGACCCGGTAACATCCCACGTCTCTCCGCCTGCCCAAAGTTTTGTAACCATCATTTTATTTTGCGTAAGCGTTCCGGTCTTATCTGAACAAATAACGGTCGCACATCCAAGTGTTTCGACAGAGGGAAGCTTTCGAACAATGGCTTTTCGTTTACTCATTTTTTGCATGCCAATCGCAAGGGCAATCGTAACGATTGCCGGCAACCCTTCAGGGATGGCCGCAACTGCGAGGGATACTCCAGCTAAGAACATGCTATAAACATCTCGTCCCTGAATAATCCCAAGCACGACAACTAGGGCCGTTAACAGAAGAGCTGCAGCTATTAGCACTTTACCTAACTGCTCTAATCGATTTTGAAGAGGTGTTTCCATTGTATCAGCGGATTGAATGAGATGAGCGATTTTTCCCATCTCTGTTTTCATCCCAGTTGCTGTTACAACCCCAACACCTTTTCCTTTCGTTACAAGTGTCCCCATAAAACCCATGTTTTGCTGATCACCAGGACCAGGTTGTTCATCTCGTATCGCCTCTGGGTGCTTGTTTACAGGTAATGATTCTCCGGTAAGCGCTGATTCTTCAATTTGTAAACCCTGACAAGTTAAAAGGCGTAAATCAGCCCCAATCCGGTCTCCGCTTTCAATTCGAACAATATCCCCTACAACGGCTTCTAATGCAGGGATGGTCGTCCAATCACCATCACGAAGCACCTTCATCTTTGGTGATGATAACTGTTTTAATGCCTGGAGGGATTTTTCTGCTTTTCGTTCTTGTACAAAGCCAAGAATCCCGTTCATTAGGATGATTAGGATAATGGCGATCGCATCAAGATATTCTCCAAGTAACCCGGATATAAGCGTAGCTGCCAGGAGGACGACCACCATAAAGTCTTTGAATTGGGCTAAAAACATTAAGATCATCGATGGTCGTTCTGCTTCATCTAATTGATTGAGTCCAAAAACTTTTCTTCTTCTCTCTACTTCATCGGAACTAATTCCCCCCTCGCTTGTCTCCAATTCCTCAACAACTTCTCCTTTTGTCATGTTATACCAGTTCATGATCTACACCCCGATCCTGCACGTAATGTCGCTAATAATTCAACTATATTCAGACAAGCTCAAAAAAATGCTATACTAAGAATAATGTCTAGTGATAGGAATGTAGGTGAACGATATGTCTTTTGACGGTATGGTAATGAGAGCCGTTGCACATGAAACGAATGAACAACTAAAAGGTGGGCGAGTCACAAAAATCTATCAGCCCTATGCGACTGATTTATTACTTGTGATTCGTTCTGGTGGGAAAAACCATCAGCTGCTTTTATCAGCTAACCCATCTTATGCAAGAATGCAAATCACGCAGGAATCTTATGCGAATCCAAAAGAACCACCAATGTTCTGCATGCTGCTTCGTAAGCACTTAGAAGGTAGTATTGTGGAAGAAATTAAACAAATAGAAAATGAGCGAATCATCCACGTTACGTTTAAAGCTCGAAATGACCTTGGCGATTTAACGACAAGAACATTAGTTGCTGAAATAATGGGACGCCATAGTAACGTGATTCTATTAAATGAATCGAACATGATTTTAGATAGCATTAAGCACCTTTCTCCGTCTGTAAATAGACATCGAACGGTACTTCCGGGGCAGGATTATATCGCTCCCCCTGCGCAAAACAAAGTTTCGCCGTTCGGATTAACAAGAGATGATTTTCTAAAGAAAATCGATTTTAATGCAGGGAAATTGAGCCAGCAGCTCGTGCAAGCTTTTGGTGGACTTTCACCTCTCATCGCAAGTGAAGTGATTCATCGAGCTGGCCTTGCAAATCGCTCAACGCTACCTGAAGCTTTCTTCGATGTTTTTCAAAAACTAGAGCACCACGACTATGCGCCACAAATGGTGACAAGTTCAAAAGAGTTCTTTTCAGTCGTAGAGCTTACCCACTTAGCTGGGGAAAAAAGAGCATTTGACTCCGCTAGTGAACTGCTCGACCGTTTCTATTACGGAAAAGCCGATCGTGATCGCGTGAAACAGCAGTCAAATGATCTTGAGCGTTTTCTATCGAATGAATTAAAGAAAAACGAGAAAAAAATCAAGAAGTTATCGCGTACGATTGAACAAGCCCAGGAAGCTGACACTTACCAACTGCTTGGCGAGCTGTTAACTGCAAATATGCATGTAGTAAAACGAGGCGATAAGCAAGTAGAAGTTCAAAACTATTATGATGAAGATGGTGGAACAGTTCAGATCGAGCTGAATCCACAAAAAACACCTTCCGAGAATGCTCAAGCTTATTTCAAGCGCTACAGTAAAGCAAAAAATTCTATTTCCGTTCTTGAAGAGCAGATTACGATGGCTCATCAAGAAATTGCTTACCTTGAACAGCTCATTCAGCAATTAACTTCCGCTTCCCCTCGAGATATCGAGGAAATTCGGGAAGAGCTTGAAGAAGAAGGTTACATTAAAAAGCGACGTAAAAAGAAAAAATCAAAACCAACAAAGCCTCAGCTTGATGTTTACCTTTCTTCTGACGGTACAGAAATTCTGGTTGGGAAGAATAATAAACAAAATGAGTATTTAACGAATAAGTTGGCCGCTCGAAGCGAAACGTGGCTCCATACGAAAGATATTCCTGGATCACACGTTGTCATTCGAAATAAGGAGTATACAGAGGAGACGCTTCTTGAAGCAGCTAATCTCGCTGCCTACTTCAGTAAAGCTCGTGAGTCTGGCTCTGTTCCAGTTGATTACACAGAAGTGCGTCACGTTAAAAAACCAAATGGGGCTAAACCCGGGTTTGTGACATATGATCAGCAAAATACGTTATATGTAACACCTGATCAGGATCTTGTTTTTAGGATGAAGAAGTAATAATAATAATAAAATTATTTAATAAAGGGGGTATCGCAATTGCGATACCCCCTTTATTTACTTATTAATTACGCTTCTGATAACAAAAATTTACTTAAATAATGTAAACATGGATTAGCTGAAAACTTCACCAGAAATTTTCTTAGAAGCATTTCCATGCTCCCAACCACAAAAACGATCATAGAAGTGGTCATACTTTTCTTGATATTGATCCTTTATTTGATCAATATTTTTAATTGATTCAATTATTTCATCGTTTGAAAATACTAATGGACCAGGTAACTCCGATTCCATATCAATGTAAAATCCTCTAAGTGTATCGCGATATTTTTCTAGGTCATATGTGAAGAAAAGTATCGGACGCTTTAAATTTGCGTAGTCAAAAAACACTGATGAATAATCTGTAATTAGAAGATCCGAAATCAAGTATAATTCTGAAATATCATCGTACTTCGAAACATTGAAAGCAAAACCTTCGTAATCTTCCGTATTGAGATGGTCTGCAATAAAATAATGTGTACGAAGAAGAACTACGTACTCATCACCAAGTTCTCTCTGAAGACGTTCTAAATCAAAACGCAATGTGAATTTATATTTACCTGGTTTATAAAACTCATCATCTCTCCACGTGGGGGCATACAATATAACCTTTTTATCTAAAGGAATATTAAGTTGCATTTTTATCTTGTTCATTAACTGTGCTTTATTTTCAGAATGCAAAATATCGTTTCGTGGATAGCCGTGTTCAAACATATGATTATCAAATTTAAACGCTCGCTTAAATATTTCACTAGAATATGAATTTGCCGAGATGAGGTAATCCCATCGTCTTGATTGTTCAAAAAAGTCCGCTTTATAGTTCGGATTAGCTGAATGAACATCATTCATATCAAATACCAACTTTTTTAATGGAGTTCCGTGCCAGGTCTGAAGATAAATATTTCCTTCTCGCTTTTTCAAGGCTTTGGGAATACGAGAATTGGAAACCCAATATTTGGCCCGTGCCATATAATAGAAATAAGCTAAAGAAAGTCGTTTCACTTGCTTTGCATTTCCAGGTATATCTTTACCGGGCTTGGCAAAAACCCATATATATTTATAGTCTTTCTTTTCATTAATAAGTTCTTCGTATATATTTTTTGGACTATCTGAATAGTTTTTTCCTAAAAAACTTTCAAATACAATGGTTTTGTTTTGCATTGGTAACTTAGTAAACACATAGTTGTATAGCGTTCGATAAAGTTTCTGACGGCCTTTTATGGAACGTGAGGTAATTCTTAAAACCTTATGTAATTTCAATAACTTCCTAAGCTTTTTTTCATCCCTATTTCCTATTGCTTTAAGTTCTCTTTTAATAAAAAAACTAACTCTTCTAGAGTAAGTATGATTATTTACAAAATTGACCACCGTAGATAAATCATCTAGAATTTCCGAATAAATATCTTGTTCTTGAAGAACAAAGATAACGTACTGGCAATAATATGATATAAATTGATTACATAAAAACTTAATGACTTTAGGATTTTCGCTATATATTTGTGTAAGATGATGAAAGCGCTCTACATACTCTTTGATTTTAGCTACATCATCTTGTTGCGTTAAAGAATGTGGAGCATCTGGATCCTTACGCCACTGCTTTTTGTAAATGTAACCTGTAATAGTAGGTACTGTTTTTAGATGGTCTAAAAGAGGTAGCAAAAACGTTAAATCACTGTAGAATCGATACTTTTCATCAAAGCGGAGATTTAATTCATCAATTAATGAGCGTCTAAACAATCGATTAAGTACAGATTCACTCTGATATTTGGCTTTTGAGTATTTTATTTTATGTTTTACTGGAAGAGTTAAATTTGCCTTTTTATTTTGTTTGTTGAAAGATCCAAAAATAACATCACGATGAGTAATGTTGCTAATAAGAAGACCCAGAGCATATTGATCGAGCGTATCATCGCTATCTAAGAAGTAAATAAATTCTCCTGTCGCAATGTCTAATCCAGTATTTCTTGCATGCGCTACACCTTTATTAACTTTTAAATCTACTAGTTTTATTCTTGAGTCGTGCTGTTCATAACTTCGAATAATTGAACGACTATCATCTGTTGAACCATCATTAATGAATATGGCTTCCCAGTTCGGATAGGCTTGATCCATTAATGATTCAATACAATTTTTTAAGTATAGTTCCGTATTATATACAGGAATAATTACAGATATTTTATTTTTCATAACACTTCACCTTTATCTATGATATTGAGTCCAGTGCAACTAGTTGATTAATAGTATCCATCCATTACAAAAATCTGCGTTATTTAAAGAAAAGATTTAACCATCTTATAGTAATAGGAAAGTACTCTTCACTTGGTAGGAAACTAAATATAGAATTGGAAAATAACCCTTAATCTTACATTAAAGGACTCAATTACCTAGATTACCACAGCTTAATATTCTTGTAAAACAATGTTTTATTCTTTACAATTAAGATACAAAACTATTAAACTTTAATATGATCGTCATATTATTTACACTTCCACTACATTATGATGTTTTTCTCGCTATAAAAAAGGTTCCCGCTAAACTGAGCGGGAACCTTTTTTTATAAGGATGCTACTGTAATAATGGCCAAACCATCCAGCACTTCAACATGCTTTGTTTCCTTCGCACCTAAACCTTTCAGCTTTTCACTTAACTGATCCGGCGAGTAGCGGTGCCTTTTCGTAGAAACATTCGACCATTTAAGCAAAGAAGTTTGTTCAAAACCGCTCATGTCATGTTTTTTGGCATACTTGAAAGCAGCCATTTGGTCCATTTGAAGAGATGGATTTAACATCACAACCTTCCCGCCTTTTTTTGTTACACGAATCATCTCTTTCATGCCTGCTTCAGGCTCAGGTAAAAGAAACATGACGCACGTTGATAGAGATAAATCAAACGAGTCGTCCTCAAACGCAAGGTTGCATGCGTCACCTTCTGAAAAGTGACTTTTATTCGAACGATTCAAAAAGAAAAAATTCTGTTTGCTAGCTTTAATCATTTCAGATGATAGATCAACACCTGTCAGCATGCTCGCTTCCTCAACACCACGAAGAAGAAGTCTCCCTGTTCCACACCCTACATCGAGAATAGATTTTTCTGTCCATGAACCGGAAGCTTGTTTTAGTTCATCATG
Source organism: Bacillus sp. Cs-700 (assembly GCF_011082085.1). NCBI lineage: Bacteria > Bacillati > Bacillota > Bacilli > Caryophanales > Bacillaceae > Bacillus > Bacillus sp. Cs-700. The sequence continues at coordinate 198,479 of NZ_CP041063.1, read as the reverse complement.
AACGGCACCAAGCCACTTTGTTCGTGCCATATCATCAAAAAAGGATACGAGTGAATCGAACTCTTCTCCCTGCATTTTTCTCATCTTACCCCTCCTATACGGAGAGATCTTTCAACTGCTCCAACCATTCTTTTGAGGATGGATTGTCGCGCCAGTGAAGCAGTGATTGAACCTCTCTTTCTTCAATCATACCGTTTTCTACGGCACATGTTAATAATTCATCGAAATTGGTGAGCGTATACCAGGCAATTTCCTCGTTCGCGAACTGCTCTGCTCCCTTTTTCATTCCATATGTAAAGATGGCGGCAACACCGAGCACGTTAGCGCCAGCGGCTTCTAATTGTTTCACAGCATCAATCGCGCTGCCTCCTGTTGAAACCAAATCTTCAATCACAACAACCTTTTGTCCTTCCTCTACTTTTCCTTCAATCACATTTCCTTTTCCATGGCCTTTTGCACTTCCTCGAACATATACCATCGGAAGATCGAGCAGGTCGCTTACCCAAGCAGCGTGAGGAATACCAGCGGTAGCTGTTCCGGCAATCACTTCTGCATCAGCGTATTTTTCTTTCACCATAGCGACAAGCCCACGCGCAATTTCCTTTCTTACCTTTGGATAAGAGAGGGTTAATCGATTATCACAGTAAATCGGTGATAACAAACCTGATGACCATGTAAATGGATTATTTGGCTGAAGGCTGACAGCTTCAATTTCCAATAGTGATTTAGCGATTGATTTCATATGACTTCCTCCACTCTGCTTTTAAGATGTCGTATGCTGATAATGGGTTTTTCGCTCCTGTGATACTACGTCCAACCACAATAAAATCGCTTCCTAGAGATCGTGCTTTCTTCGGAGAGCAGACGCGGTTTTGATCACCAGCCAGATCGCCTTCTAATCTAATACCAGGTGTTACCGTTAAGAACGATTCTCCGCACGCTTCTTTGATCATTGGAACCTCAAGAGCTGAACTGACGACCCCATCAAGTCCGCTTCCCTTTGCAAGCTCTGCAAGAGACACAACACTATTTTTCATATCTGTTGCAATTTGCAGTTCGTTTCGAAGCATTTCTTCTGATGTGCTCGTTAATTGTGTGACACCGATGCACAAAGGCCGTTTTTGACCACCGCGAGTACCTGCTTCTAGTCCTTCAACTGCCGCCTGCATCATCCGTGATCCTCCGCTCGCATGAACGTTGATTAAGTCAACACCTAGGCCAGCAAGGCCCTTCATCGCTTTATTTACCGTATTTGGAATATCATGCAGTTTTAAATCGAGGAAAACGTGATGACCTCGCTGTTTTAATTCGTCTACAAGCTTTGGTCCGTATTGATAAAATGCTTCCATACCCACTTTTACAAAAAGCTTCTCTTCTTCAAATTGCTTAAGGAAATCATTTAACTCTTCCTTTTCCGAAAAATCTAGTGCGAGGATGATTGAAGATCCCATGCCTTTTTCCAGCTCCTTCCTGTCAGCTCAGAAATATGGTGAACACCTAATTCATCCAGCAAAGCTGGTAAGGAGTCAATAATGGTAGGACAAGCGAATGGATCCACGAAGTTTGCCGTACCAACCGCAACAGCGCTCGCTCCTGCAAGAAAATATTCGATAACATCCTCCGCCGATTGTACCCCACCCATTCCAATAATCGGAATGTTGACTTGCTGACTCACTTGATGAATCATACGAATCGCCACAGGTTTAATCGCCGGACCTGATAATCCTCCCGCTCCATTTGCAAGGATCGGCTTACCTGATTTTAAATCAATCCGCATACCGAGAAGCGTATTGATCATCGTTAACCCGTCAGCTCCCGCACGCTCAACAACTGTTGCCATCTGCACAATATCTGTTACGTTTGGCGAGAGTTTGACGTAAACAGGAACCGATGACACGTCTTTAACTGCTTTAGTGACTTCAAATGCCGTTTCAGGCACCGTTCCAAATGCAAGACCGCCTTCTTTCACATTTGGGCAAGAAATATTCAACTCAAGGGCATGTACGTTTTCGGCCGTTGAGATTCGCTCTGCAACAGCCACGTAGTCTTCTATCGTCGATCCAGCCACATTCGCAATAATTGGCACGTTATAGTTCGATAGCCACGGTAACTCCTCTGTCATCACACGCTCAAGTCCTGGGTTTTGGAGACCAATCGCATTTAACATGCCTGATGTTGTTTCTGCGACGCGAGGGGTTGGATTGCCAAAGCGCGGCTCATGCGTTGTCGCCTTCACCATAATCGCTCCAAGCTGATCCAGGTTATAAAACTGACTATACTCTTTACCAAATCCAAAGCAGCCTGATGCTGGCATGATCGGATTTTTTAGATCTAAGCCTGGTAGCTCAACTCGTAATCGATTCATAGAACAACCTCCCCGGCTTGAAATACTGGCCCATCACTGCATACTTTACGATAAGCAAAGCCTGTTTCATCTCCCTGTACGTGACAAACACATGCGAGACATGCACCAATCCCACATCCCATTCGCTGTTCGAGTGAGAGATAAACACCTTTTTTGGCACGGTAATTTTCTAGTGCTTTTAACATAGGTGATGGTCCGCAGGCGTAAAGGTAATCAGCGTTCATATCAAGCTGGTTTGTAACAAATCCTTCTTCGCCATATGTGCCATCTGCTGTTGTGATTGTGACAGGGCCATATGCTTTAAATTTTTCTTCGTAGAAAACGACAGAACTCGTTTGAAAACCGTGTACATGCTTTACTTTTACACCGCGCTTCGTTAACTCCTCCGAAAGGTAGTAGAGGGGGGAACCCCGATACCGCCCCCTACAAGTAGAGCTGTTTCGCCCTCCTTTATCCTCTCAACTGGAAAACCATTCCCGAGTGGTCCAAGGAGGTCAACTTCGACCCCTGGTATCATCTCGGCTAATACTTTTGTTCCTTTTCCTTCTGCACGGTAGATCATCGTTAACTCATGCCTTGAAGGATCGATATGACAAATGCTAATCGGCCTTCTTAGCAGTGGATCTGATCCGAATCCCGTTTTAACATGAACAAATTGTCCAGGTTGAAAGCTTTCATCAATCTCTTTATGGAAAACAACCGCTTCATAAATCGAAGCTGCAATTTCTTTTTGTGACACGAGCTCGGTTTTTAACTGCTTCATGAACGAACCACTTCTTTTTCATGAAACTTCGGCATGCTTGTGCTCGTAAACGTCATCGTTTCAATAACCCGTAGCAACGCTTTTGCAGTATCAAGCGACGTGAAGCACACAACACCATTTTCAACTGACTCGCGTCGAATGCGGAAGCCGTCACGGGCAGGCTGCTTTCCTCTTGTGAGCGTGTTAATGACAAATTGCGCCTGTCCTTCACGAATGACGTGTAGTAAATTCGGCTTTTCTGCCCCAATTTTATTTACGACTGTCACAGGGATCCCAAGATCACGTATGATCTGAGCCGTTCCTTCTGTCGCAAGAATGTGGTAGCCGATTGCATTGAACCGTTTTACAATATCGATCGCTTCTTCTTTGTCTTTATCGGCGATTGTGAATAAGACTGAGCCGTGCGTAGGAATCTTCATACCTGAAGCTACTAGTCCTTTATATAAAGCTTTCTCTAGCGTATAATCGCGACCCATTACCTCACCTGTTGATTTCATTTCTGGCCCGAGCGTAATATCTACGCGACGCAGTTTCGCAAACGAGAAGACCGGTACTTTTACATACACATCGTCTCGCTCTGTTCCATACCCCGTTTCGTAACCAAGGGAAGTAAGTGATGCTCCTAAAATGACTTTCGTTGCGAGATTCGCCATTGGTACCCCTGTAATTTTACTCAAGAATGGCACGGTGCGACTTGAGCGCGGGTTTACTTCGAGCACATAGACTTGCTCATTTTGAATCACATATTGAATATTCAGGAGCCCTTTGATTTTCAATCCTCTTGCAAGCGTGATCGTTTGATCAATAAGCGTTTGCTTCACATCACTCGATAAGCTCTGAGGTGGATACACAGCGATGGAATCGCCTGAGTGAATTCCAGCTCGTTCGATATGTTCCATAATCCCTGGAATAAACACGTTATCTCCGTCTGAAATGGCATCAACTTCGATTTCTTTCCCCATCAAATAGCGATCGATTAAGACTGGATGCTGCGGATTCACTTTAACCGCATTTTCCATGTAATGAAGCAGTTCGCTTTCTTTATAGACAATTTCCATAGCTCTTCCCCCGAGAACATAGGATGGGCGAACAAGGACTGGATAGCCAATTCGCTCGGCAATCGAGACAGCTTGGTCAACAGACGTTGCTGTTTTCCCTTCTGGTTGCGGAATGTTCAGCTCAGCCATCGCCATTTCAAATTTATCGCGATTCTCTGCGCGATCCATATCTTCTAAAGATGTCCCTAGAATTTTTACTCCTCGAGCTGATAGTTCGTCTGCGAGATTAATAGCCGTCTGGCCACCGAACTGAACGACTACGCCTTTAGGCTTTTCAAGATCGATGACGTGCATCACATCTTCTACTGTTAATGGTTCAAAATATAGCTTATCTGAAATACTGAAGTCCGTTGAAACCGTTTCTGGATTATTATTAATAATAATGGCTTCATATCCCGCTTCGCGAATTGCCCAAACACTGTGCACGGTTGCGTAGTCAAACTCAATTCCTTGCCCGATTCGAATTGGTCCTGAACCAAGCACAAGCACGCTCTCTTTCGGCGTCTCTAGCGACTCATTTTCTTCCTCATACGTTGAATAGTAATACGGTGTTTCCGATTCAAATTCACCTGCACAGGTATCGACCATTTTGTAGACAGGTCGGATGGATTCTTTTGTTCTGAGCTCATAAATTTCAAGCTCTGTTTGATTCCAGAGAGTTGCAATGATGTCATCTGAGAACCCTTTTTGTTTTGCTTCAAGTAAAAGATCAAGATTCCCTTTATTTTCTTTTAGTTTGTTTTCAAGCTCAATCATTCCTTGGATCTTCACGAGGAAATAATGATCAATCATGCTCCAGTCATGAATTTGTTTCATGGTCTTTCCTCTTCTAAATGCTTCCGCTACAACAAAGATGCGCTCATCATCTGCGAAACGAATTTGTTTCTCCAGCGTTTCGTCGTCAAGCTCAGCTAATTCTGGAATGCATATATGACTGACGTTCGATTCTAAAGAACGCACAGCTTTTAAGAAGGATTCTTCTAGCGTACGCCCAATCGCCATTACTTCACCCGTTGCCTTCATTTGCGTTCCTAATTTACGGTTCGCACTTTCAAATTTATCAAATGGCCATCTTGGAATCTTTGATACAACATAGTCTAGAGCTGGTTCGAAGCTTGCATACGTTTTCCCTGTAACCGGGTTTTTCATTTCTGCAAGAGAGAGTCCAACCGCTATTTTTGCTGCTAGTTTAGCAATTGGATAGCCCGTTGCTTTCGATGCAAGTGCTGAGGAACGGCTAACCCTAGGATTTACTTCAATGATGTAATATTGGAAGCTGTATGGGTCAAGCGCAAGCTGAATGTTACAGCCTCCCTCAATTTTCAAGGCGCGAATGACTTTAAGCGCGACGTTTCGTAGCATTTGATAATCGCGATCTGATAGCGTTTGACTAGGTGCCACAACGATGGAGTCACCTGTGTGAATGCCAACTGGGTCAATGTTCTCCATGTTACAAACGACGATCGCCTGATCCTGACCGTCACGCATCACTTCATACTCTACTTCTTTAAAGCCTGCGATGCTTTTCTCGAGAAGACATTGGGTCACCGGGCTGTACTTAAGTCCACTTGAAACAATTTCTTCTAGCTCTTCATCATTGTTTACAATTCCACCGCCTGTTCCTCCGAGCGTATAGGCAGGGCGAACGATGACCGGGTAGCCTATTCGCTTCACAAATCGATAGGCTTCTTCGAGATTATGAATAATATCACTTTCCGGTACTGGCTCGTTTAGCTCATTCATGAGCGTACGAAACAGATCTCGATCCTCTGCCTGCTGAATTGCATCAAGTTTAGTACCTAAAAGTTCTACTTCATAGTCTTTTAAAACGCCCGCTTCTGATAATTCCATTGCCATATTTAGTCCAGTTTGTCCTCCAAGCGTCGCAAGAAGAGCATCTGGTCGTTCTTTTCGAATGATGCGGCTAACAAAATCAAGCGTAAGTGGTTCGATGTAAACTTCGTCCGCAATCGTTGTATCCGTCATAATGGTGGCCGGATTCGAGTTTACGAGAATCACTTCATATCCCTCTTCTTTTAACGCCTGACAAGCCTGCGTCCCTGCATAGTCAAATTCTGCTGCTTGCCCGATAACAATCGGTCCTGATCCGATCACAAGGATTTTTTGGATATCTGTACGTTTAGGCATATGTTTTTTCCCCCTTGAATGTTGTAATCATTGCGATAAAGTCGTCAAAAAGTTCATTGGAATCTTCAGGACCAGGTGAAGCTTCTGGATGGTATTGCACACTGAAGGCTGCATATTCCTTATGTTTAACCCCTTCAATTGACCCATCATTTACGGCAACATGTGTAACAACTAACTCCGTTTTTTCTAGCGTTTCAGGTGCGATTGTATACCCGTGATTTTGTGAAGTAATCGCCACGCGTTTTGTAGTTAAATCCATTACCGGATGATTTGATCCTCTATGACCAAACTTCATTTTCTCTGAATTTGCTCCACAAGCAAGGGCAAACAGCTGATGACCAAGACAAATGCCAAAGAGCGGGATTTTACCAAGGATTCCGTTGATCATCTCTACAGCCTCGGGAACATCTTTCGGGTCCCCAGGGCCGTTACTAAGCATGACGCCATCAGGATTTAGGCGAAGAATTTCTTCCGCTGATGTATTGTATGGAACAACCACAACATCACATTTCCGCTTTGTGAGTTCTCTTAATATGCCGTGCTTCATCCCGAAATCGACAAGGACAATGCGGAAGCCCCTTCCTGGACTTGCGTATGGTGCTTTAATGGACACCTGCTTCACCTGATCTCGTTTTAACGGCGTTTCTCTTAGATCACGCGCAATTTTTTCTGGATCGACGTCCATGCTACACATCTTTCCTTTTAGTGTTCCATTCGAACGAATCAGCTTTGTGAGCTTTCTTGTATCAATTCCTTCTAGCCCGGGAATGCCCTTCACACGAAGCAGTTCATCAAGCGTCATTTCATTTCTCCAGTAGCTTGGCACAGCCGTTGCTTCTTTAACGATAAGGCCGTGTACAGATGGGTTAATTGATTCGAAATCATCTCGGTTAATGCCGTAGTTTCCGATTAACGGATACGTTAGCGTGACGATTTGAGCGCAGTAAGAAGGATCTGATAAAATTTCCTGATAGCCCGTCATGCCTGTGTTAAAAACAACTTCACCGCTTTTTTCGATGTCACTACCAAATGCTTTTCCTACAAAAATGGACCCATCTTCTAGAATTAGCTGTCTTTTCATCATTGATCGCTCCCCTTTTCAAACACGATTTTTCCATTTACAAATGTTGCGACTGGCCATCCTTTGCACGCCCACCCAGTAAATGGGGTGTTTTTCCCCTTTGAGACAAAGAACTCCGGATTTATATCCTCTTCCTCTGATAAATTAATAATGGTCATATCGGCATGTACGCCACTCGCAAGCGTGCCGTATTCTAAACCAAATGCACGTGCTGGCTTCACCGTTAACCAATCCACAAGTTGCTTGAGCGTAAACGTCCCTTTTTCAACAAAATGAGTATAAAGAAGTGGAAAGGCAGTCTCCAGTCCAACGATACCAAACGGTGCTTTCTCCATTGATTGTGCTTTTTCATCCTGTGAATGTGGGGCATGATCTGTTGCAATAAAATCAATTGTCCCATCGAGCAGGCCTTCAAGTAGAGCCTCTCGATCTTCCTTCGAGCGTAATGGAGGATTCATTTTATAATTTGTATCAAGCCCAGGGATGTCATCTTCTGATAGAAGCAAGTGATGCGGTGTCACCTCTGCAGTGACGTTAATTCCCGCTCGTTTCGCATCCCGGACGACGCGTACCGATTCTTTCGTGCTAATATGACAAACGTGATAATGTACGCCTGCTGCTTCAGCGAGCAGAACGTCCCTTGCAATATGTACAGCTTCACATACAGACGGGATACCGTTTAATCCTTTTTCTTTTGAAAAATTCCCCTCATGAACGCTTCCGCCATTGATCAACGTATTTTCTTCACAATGAGCGACAATGGATAGGTTACTCGCTGCCGCACGCTTCATCGCTTCTAACATCATGCCTGCGTTCTGGACGCCAACGCCATCATCTGTTAACGCAAATGCGCCATGAGTTTTAAGCGCCTTGAAATTTGTAAGCTCTTGACCAAGCTGCCTTGTTGTAATCGCTCCGTATGGAAGGACCCGTACGCTAGCCGTTTCCTTAATGCGATTCATTAATTTCTCCATCGTATCTTCATTGTCTGGCACAGGTCTTGTATTCGGCATCGCCGCTATTGTCGTAAATCCACCTTTTGCTGCTGCTTTCGTTCCCGTTTCAATCGTCTCTTTATGCTCACCGCCCGGTTCTCTTAAGTGCACGTGGAGATCAACAAGACCAGGAACGAGAAGATTTCCTTTTGCATCAAACGTTTCATGCGTGCCCTTTTCAATACCTTTTGCGATTTCTTCAATTCGTCCTTCCTCATTTACAAGTACATCCTGCTCGATCAATTCTCCAGTTTCGTTTATTAGTTTCGCGCGTTGGATTAGCATTACACGACCATCCCTTTCTGTTTAGGTTGTAGAACTAAATTCAAGCAGGCCATTCGAACATACACACCGTTTTCCATCTGCTTAAAAATTCTTGAGCGCTCGCATTCCACTAACGTTGTATCAATTTCTACGCCTCGATTAACCGGTGCCGGATGCATGATGATGCTATGTTTCTTCATACGCTTCTCTCGCTCGATTGTTAGCCCATATGACTCAAGATAAGAACCCGTGTTGCTTTTTCTTTCATGTCGTTCATTTTGAATACGGAGGAGCATGAGAACGTCTGCCTGTTCCGCTGCTTCATCTATCGTTACAAATGGAAATTCATTCATTGTTTCATCTTGCCATTCAGGTGGGCCGGAGAAGCTTACCCTTGCTCCTAGCCTCTTTAATACGTGAGCATTTGAGCGTGCTACTCGGCTATGCTTTATATCTCCAGCAATCACAACGTGAAGACCTTCGAAACGCTTGAACTCCTGCCGAATCGTTAGAAGATCAAGCAAAGATTGTGTCGGATGATGACCACATCCGTCTCCAGCATTTATGATCGACATCGAAGTTTTTTCAAGTAATGGTGCGAAGTACCTTTCATCCTTGTGCCTCACGACCACTGCGTTTACACCAATTGCTTCAAGCGTCTTGATCGTGTCGTACAGCGTTTCTCCTTTTTGAACACTGGATGAGGAGGTTTCAAAATTTAACACTTCATATCCCAATTTCTTTTCTGCTACTTCAAAACTAAATCTCGTTCTTGTAGAAGGCTCAAAAAAAAGATTGGCAATAAATACAGGTTCCTGGGTTTGAAGACTTTTTCCTTTTCGAAAACGCTCAGCCTGTAGTAATATCTCCTGAATTTGATCTAGTGTAAGAGACGTCATATCAAGTAAATGCTTCAAATCATTCACTCCATTTCCTTCATTTTTGTTCAAAAAAAACACCCTGAGCGTTTGTCAGGGTGCAGAAAGGTAGACGCGTTGTGTCAACGCCTCTCATTTCCACCCTTTTAGGTCTCTCTGTACCTTTTTAAAGGATGATACTATGCAGCTGGTTCATTGTTATCTAGATCTTCTTCAAACATTTTTTCTACGGATTGCTGTGAGCTTCCCCCAGGCAGGATCAAGTTTAGCGCAATACCGATAATCGTAGCTAGAGCCATGCCAGCAATTTGCAAGTTATCACTTACTTGGATGAAGGCACCACCTACACCGATAACAAGAATAACAGAGGAGATAATTAAGTTTCGCTTTTCTCCAAGATCGATTTTGTTATCGATTAGCATGCGTAAGCCTGAAGAAGCAATAATTCCGAAGAGAAGGATTGAAACTCCGCCCATGACGGCGGTTGGAATGGTTGAGATAAGCGCCGTTATTTTTCCTACAAAGCCGAACATGAGTGCGAGCACAGCGGCTCCTCCGATAACGAAGACGCTGAACACTCGTGTAATGGCAAGCACACCGATGTTTTCGCCGTAAGTTGTGTTTGGCGGTCCACCAAGACAAGATGCAATCATTGTCGCTACGCCGTCACCAAGAATAGAACGATGAAGACCTGGTGTTTTTAAGAAGTTTTTTCCAGCTACTTTACTTAAGACCATCTGATCGCCAATGTGTTCAGCGATCGTGACAACCGCAATGGGAACCATGATAAACAGGATTTCCCATGAGAAGACGTCTACTGGGTTGTAATCTGCAAACGGGATGATAAAGTCGGGCATTTGAAAGAATGAAGCTTCTTTAATCGGTGTTAAATCGACAATGCCCATAAAGTAAGCAAATGTATATCCTGATACAATGCCGATTAAGATCGGGATCAGGCTGAAAAATCCTCTTAAAAACATCGAAGCAAGAATGGTAATGCCAAGCGTAACAAGCGCGACAGTAAAGTGTGTGCCGCTATAAGCTTCCGTTGCCGGGTTGTTCATGGCCATGTCAATTGCCGTTCCCGCAAGCCCGAGCCCAATCACCATAATGACCGGTCCTACAACGATCGGCGGCAGCAGCTTTAAGAGCCAGTTTAAGCCAAGTGTTCGAATTCCGATCGCAACTAATCCATAAACAATTCCTGCAAAGAAACTCCCAATCATCGCTCCTTCAGGGCCATGTAATGATACTGCTGATATGATTGGCGCTATGAATGCGAATGATGAGCCGAGATAAGCAGGAATTCGACCTTTTGTAATTAAGAGATACGCTAGTGTACCAAGTCCACTTGAGACAAGAGCCACGGCCGGATCAAGACCGACGAGAAACGGAACTAATATCGTTGCGCCAAACATGGCAAATAAATGCTGTAAACTTAATGTAAGCCAACTTGATGGTTTTGGAACGTCTCGAATTCCTAGTACTTGTTTCATGATGTTTTCCTCCTTGATTGTGCGTGTCCCGGCCATGCTTATAAAAAAACTCCTTGCATGGCCGCAAGGAGGTACGCGCGTGTCCTATAACGGAACGCGGTTCCTCCCTTGGCCGTCTCTCTGGACGGAATTAAAGGGAGCACGATTTATGATTGTGTTAAGCTAACTTGATCAAAGTCATCTACTTCTGTAAGAGCGACTTCAATGATTTCTTCTTTTGATGTTGGCACGTTCTTACCAACGTAATCTGGCCGAATCGGTAATTCTCTATGTCCGCGATCCACCAGCACAGCTAGTTGAATTTGTGATGGACGACCGAGATCCATTAAGGCGTCCATTGCTGCACGGACGGTTCTACCAGTATATAGGACGTCGTCAATGAGTATCACTTTCTGATCGCTCACATCTTTGGAGATGCTTGTGCCTTTAATCAGCGGATCCTGATCTTCATTTTTGTGTGTTAAGTCATCCCGATACATCGTGATGTCTACTTCTCCTACGGAAATCGCTGAGCCTTCGATTTGCTCAATTCGTTCAGCTAACCTTTCAGCTAAATAGATGCCTCGCGTTTTTATCCCAACAAGCATTGTATTTTCGATGCCTTTATTGCGTTCTAGTATTTCATGCGCAATTCTTGTTAGTGCTCTTCGAATCGCTTGATCATCTAGCAAAATTCGCTTGTTTTCCATGATGACCGCCCCTCTCTCTTTCTATTCCTTAGCATAAAAAACCCTTTCGCCATGAGGGCAAAAGGGTTTTTGGGCATACAAATGTAGCGTTCGTACGCAGCCGATTTTCCTTTGCAGCCTCACGGGACTGTCGTTAAAGGGTATGCTGTTGTCTACAAAGAGTATCGCAGAGATCTTCTCTAAAGTCAACCTTAATCTTGTCTAAGTCTTTTTAATAAGCGTTCGATATCTTCAGGAATAGGCGCTGAGAATTCAAGCCACTCTTCCGTTACAGGGTGACGAAAACCAAGTACTCCTGCATGTAGAGCTTGACCGTCAATTGGAAGCGACTTTCTTCTTGGTCCGTATTTCGGATCCCCTGCGACAGGATGATCGATATACTTCATGTGCACACGAATTTGATGCGTCCGACCTGTTTCAAGCTTACACTCCACATACGTATATTGCTGATATCGCTCAAGCACACGAAAATGTGTTACAGCATCGCGACTATTTTCATCCGTCACCGTCATTTTTTGACGATCTTGACGATCTCGTCCGATTGGAGCATCAATCGTGCCTACATCGTGCTGAATATTGCCATGTACAATGGCCGTATACAGTCTGTTAACTGTTTTGGCTTGCAGTTGCTTTACGAGTGATTCATGCGCCTTATCGTTTTTAGCAACCATCAACAAACCTGATGTATCTTTGTCGATTCTGTGCACAATCCCAGGGCGAACAACGCCATTAATGCCGCTTAGGTCGTTCACTTGATACATTAGTCCGTTTACAAGCGTGCCGCTAGCGTGGCCCGGTGCGGGATGAACAACCATTCCACGAGGCTTATTCACGACAAGTACATCTGCATCTTCATAAACGATCTCTAGATTTAAGTTCTCCGCAACAATTTCTAACTCCTCAGGCTCTGGAACGGTTACTTCAATCTGATCGCCTGCTGTTGCTTTATAATTACCTTTAACTGGCTCCCCATTTACTTGGATGTTATTTTCTTTGATCCAAGTTTGAACCTGGCTACGCGACCAGTCGCTTTCATAAGAAGTAATGAGCTTATCAATTCGCTCACCTTTTTCTTCTTCTGCTACTTTAAATGTGAATTTTTCCATTAGTTTTCCCCTTTAGCCTGCTTACTTTCAAAAATGGTTCCGATAAAAATGAGTATAACCCCTACAACAAGTGATGCATCGGCAACGTTAAAGATCGGAAAGTCATAAGAGAAGATGAACGTATTTACAAAATCCACTACTTCTCCTCGAAGGACTCGATCAATAAAGTTCCCAATTGCACCGCCAAGTATGAGCGCGAGAGTTACACTAACGAAACGGCTATGCTTATACTGTCTCATATAATAAATAACCGCTCCAATGACGAAAATCGTAATAATATAAAAGAAAATCATCTGTCCTTGTAGGATTCCGAAGGCCGCGCCCCGATTTCGATGAGATGTGAGAGAAAGAAAACCATCGATCAACGTTATGTTTTCACCATATTCCATATACTTCACAACAAGCCATTTCGTCCACTGATCTAGTACAATGATGCCAATGGCTATGAGATATTTCCACACGAGCGCTCCTCCGATCAAATGTTACTTCCTATGAAAGTTTAGCACAGCTTGCTTCAGCAGACAATCGAAACTGCGGTTACCATATAGAAAAGACGCTTTGCAATTGCAAAGCGTCTTTTCGTTTACGATCACGATTAGTAATGATTTTTAACCGTTTCAGCACAGCTAGCACAAAGAGTTGGGTACTCGCTATCAGTGCCAACATCCGTTTTCACTTGCCAGCAGCGCTCACACGTTTCTCCTTCAGCAGGTGAAACAGCGATCGCTAGTTCTTCATATACTTTCGCTTCTGTAGGTGCTTCAGCCTTCGTACCGGCAACTGTAGCACCAGATACGATAAAGAGCTTCTCAAGATTCGCTACGCCTTCAAGCAACTCCTTCGTTCCTTTATCAGCGTAAATATGAAGCTGAGCTGTTAATGATTTACCGATTACTTTCTCGTTACGAGCTTCTTCTAATGCCTTAAGCACTTCATCGCGAAGTTCCATGACATGATCCCATTTTTGCTCTAGATCTGTAGTGCCTTCAAAGATTTTCACTTCTGGCATATCAGAAAGCTGTACATACTCTTCCTTTTCACCAGGAACATATTGCCAAACTTCCTCAGCTGTATGCGGGATAATTGGAGAAAGAAGTTTTGTTAACGCTACAGCCGTCTGATAAAGAACAGTTTGAATCGCACGGCGTTTTGGATGATCTTCATGCTCGATATAAAGCGTATCTTTTGCAATATCAAGGTAGAAGGAACTCATTTCAATTGTGAAGAAGTTATGAATCGTGTTGTAAACCGTTAAGAATTGATACTCATCGTAAGCTTTCTTCACTTTTGATACTAAATTGTTTAGCTTCACAAGCATATACTGATCAAGTTCACCTAGGTTTTCATAAGCGACTTGATGCTGAGCTGGATCAAAGCCTTCCAAGTTACCAAGCATAAAACGGAACGTGTTACGAATTTTACGATACACTTCAGCTACTTGTTTTAGAATATCATCTGATACTCTCACGTCAGCCTGGTAATCAGCTGATGAGACCCAAAGACGAAGGATATCTGCGCCTAATTGCTTCATTACATCGTTCGGTACCATTGTGTTTCCTAGAGATTTACTCATTTTCTTTCCTTCACCATCGAGGATAAAGCCGTGGCTTAGAACCGCTTTATAAGGTGCTTTTCCAGTTACAGCTACAGCTGTAGAAAGAGATGAGTTAAACCAACCACGATACTGATCAGAACCTTCAAGATACAAGTCAGCAGGACGAACGAGATCACTGCGCTCTTCTAGTACAGCCTGGTGAGATGAACCTGAATCAAACCAAACGTCCATGATGTCCATTTCTTTCCGGAATTCTCCATTCGGACTGTGCTCTGAAGTAAATCCTTCAGGGAGAAGGTCTTTTGCATCCCATTCAAACCAGATATTTGATCCATGTTCACGGAATAGATCGGATACGTGAGAAATTGTTTCATCTGTAATGATTGGCTCATTATTTTCGCCATAAAATACCGGGATCGGAACGCCCCATGCGCGTTGACGAGAGATGCACCAATCTTCACGATCTTTTACCATATTATGAAGGCGAATCTCGCCCCAAGTAGGGAACCAATTCACATCTGCCACAGCTTGAAGTAGCTCTGGACGGAACTCTTTAATAGAAGCAAACCATTGTTCTGTTGCACGGAAGATAATTGGTTTCTTCGTACGCCAATCATGCGGATAAGAGTGCGTGAAGAACGTAAGCTTTACGAGAGCGCCTGCTTCTTCAAGCTTCTCTGTAATTGGCTTATTCGCTTTATCATAAAACATCCCTTCAAAACCAGGAGCTTCATCTGTAAAGACCCCTTTTTCATCGACCGGGCAAAGGATATCAAGTTTATACTTTCGTCCGATCAAGTAGTCATCTTCCCCGTGTCCAGGAGCCGTGTGAACGCATCCTGTACCAGCGTCAAGCGTGACGTGCTCACCAAGAATAACAAGAGACTCACGGTCATAGATCGGATGCTGAGCTGTTACGTATTCAAGCTCGCTACCTTTAACGCGCTTCACTTCACTTACGTTCGTCCATTCAAACTCTTCTTTTAACTGGTCAACAAGTTCTGTTGCAACGACATATTTTGTTCCGTCAGCATCAACAACGCTGTACTCAAATTTCTCATTTAACGCAATCGCAAGGTTAGAAGGGATCGTCCATGGTGTTGTAGTCCAGATAATAAACTTCTCATCACCTGCAAGCACACCTTTACCATCTTTGACATCAAATGCAACATAGATGGAAGGAGAGCGCTTATCATGATACTCGATTTCAGCTTCTGCTAATGCAGATTCAGAAGTTGGAGACCAGTAAACAGTTTTCTTATCTTTATAGATGTAACCGCGCTTCGCCATTTCACCGAACACTTTGATTTGTTGAGCTTCGTAGCCTTTATGAAGTGTGATGTACGGGTTATCCCAATCGCCTCGAACACCAAGACGCTTAAACTGCTCGCGCTGACGATCGACTTGTTTTAATGCGTACTCTTCACATTTCTTTCTAAATTCAGCTACCGTTAACTTTTTACGATCGACACCTTTTTTTGTTAACGCCTGCTCAATTGGAAGCCCATGTGTATCCCAACCCGGAACGTAAGGTGCACTGAAACCGTTCATTGATTTATAACGAACGATGATATCTTTCAACACTTTGTTTTCAGCGTGGCCCATATGAATGTCACCATTCGCATATGGAGGTCCATCGTGTAGCACAAACAATGGACGGTCTTTCGTTCTTTCCTGGACTTTTGCATAAAGGTTAATGTTTTCCCATTCTTTTTGCATGTCGGGCTCTTTATTTGGTAAATTTCCTCTCATCGGAAATTTTGTTTTTGGCATTAAGAGCGTTTCTTTGAAGCTCATGAGGTTTCCTCCTTCAACTTATAACGACCAACGACCGTAGCAAGCAAATCCCCGGCATCACTTTCGTCAAATACAAAAAACCTTCTCGTCCCCAAATAGGGACGAGAAGGTTTTTCCCGTGGTACCACCCAAATTAAGCTTTACGCTCACTTTGCATTCGTAACGTGAATGATTCGCCGAGGCTTACTTATCGTTCAGCACGGGACTCAGGGGCGATCTTCCCTAATTGTTTAACACCGGCTCACACCATACCCGGCTCGCTTTGTTAAGTAAGAATTAGGTACTCTTCCCATCTTCGTCGATCGTTATTGCTATTACTAGAAGTATAGTTTAAATAAAAATAAGAAGTCAAGGAAATGACAAAAAAATAAATAAGTGCATTACGCTTTTTCTTCGATTTGTTCCTGCTGCTCTTCTTCCTCTTCTTCAAATCGGGCTACAAGTCCATCCCAGTCTTCATTATTAAGCATCTCGAGTTGAGCTTCAACTAGCATACGAAAACGCGTGCGATAAACGGCAGCTTGTTTCTTTAGCTCTTCGTTATCCATTGAAATCTTCCGCGCTTTAGCAAGTGAATCATTAATAATGCGATCGGCATTTTTTTCTGCTTCTTTAACAATAAGCTGAGATTCTTTTTTTGCATTTTGTCTTACTTCTTCTGCTGATTCTTGTGCAACTAAGATCGACTTGTTTAACGTTTCTTCCAGGTTAGAGAAATGTCCTAGTCGTTCTTCTAATAGTTTCACTCTCTCATTCAATTCTTTCTTTTCTCTGATTACCGTTTCATAATCTTTGATTACCTGATCGAGAAATTCATTGACTTCATCTTCATCATAACCGCGGAAACCGCGAGTAAACTCTTTGTTATGAATATCTAATGGTGTTAAAGGCAATTCAGCCACCTCCGATTTACTCTCATTTCATATACCCGGCTTAATCTTATTTCGACAGCGATTTGGATATTCCTTCTATTTGTGACAAACTATTTACGAATTTGATAAGTGATTCGCCATTTATCTCGCTTTGTTTTCCCATCGATTGAAACGATTTTACTTCTACCGGAGCCTCTAAGAGATAAGTAATCTCCCTCTTTCACTTCAGCAGAAGGTTGACTGACAATCTTCCAGTTTAATTTCGCACGATCATGCTCAATCATTGTACTGACTTTACCTCTTGAGAGGTTATAAACTTCAGCGAGAACAGTATCTAGTCTAAGACTAGTTACCGTCCCTGCCTGCTCGTCCCATACTGCTTCAGGCAAATGTAAATGCTCAAGTGAAATTTCTACTGGAGAAAGAGAAGCTTTACCAGCTTGCGTCAAATTCATTTGAACAAAGTCTGCAATCTCCTTTGCGACAATAAGATGTGCAAGACTTTCATTTACGATGATATCCCCAAACTTCTCTCGTTTTATCCCGAGGCCCATCATTGCACCAAGCAAATCAGGGTGCGTAAGTGTAAGGAACTTAGCTGGATATGTAATTTCAAATGCTGTTATTTCGAAATCTTCGATTGAAGGCTCAAAGTAAGGTGGAACAAGAAGAGCCCTTTGACGTTCAGACCCTTCCACTCCACCTGAGAAAAACACTCCCACATCAGGATGATTTCCTATGATTTGTCTCACCATATCCTGCTCTCGCGGATCTAGAAAATCTGTTAATCTGGGCGCATATCTTTCCTGAACCTCATCTTGCCACTGCAAAACGCGATCCACAAACGTCCGTTCTTCAGGTCGGTAATGTTCGTAAATCGACATTAACTTACGAAACTAAAGAGAGCAGCGATTCCGTATTGGACGAATTGAAGCGCAAAGATCGCAACAATCGGTGAAATGTCAAGCATGCCTCCGATTGGTGGAATAAATTTGCGAAACGGTGCAAGGTAAGGCTCTGCGATCGAAGCAATCATCTGGCCAATTGAAGATTCTCTTGCATTTGGGATCCATGACATAAAAATGTAAATGATGAGAATCCACGTATAAATTTGTACTGCTGAAATTAAGATTGAAGCAATGTTCAAACTTTTCACCCTTTCTTACTTACTCGTCTTCATAAATTTCATCTGTGATATTTCCTGAAATTTCAACGTTATCCGGAGTACATAAGAATGTCTCCGGACCAAGCTTCTGAATATCGCCCCCAACAGCATAGACGGTTCCACTTAAAAAGTCGACAATTCGTCTCGCCTGATCCTGCGGAATACGTTGAAGATTCATGACAACGGACTTCCGATTTTTCACATGATCAGCAATATCCTGAGCTTCAGCATACACTCTAGGTTCCACTAGCACAACTCTTGAGTTCTTATGAACGCTTTGAAGACTGACAACATTTTGTTTACTTTTTCGATTTGCCCTGCTTACTTCAGGCTCTTCTTCTTCCATATAGGCTTCGTTCTCCTGCTGCTCATCCAATTCTATTGTCTCATCATCAAGTTCAAAGAACTGTTTGAATTTCGTCTTAATACCCAATTCCCTGCACCTCCTGGAGAGCTTAATTTATTTTTCATTACCGACAAGTGACGATCCAATTCGAACGTAAGTTGCACCTTCTTCAACTGCAATTTCATAATCGTTAGACATGCCCATTGAAAGCTCGTTGCAAGGAGCATGACTGAGTGAAAGGTTTTGAATACGTTCTCCCAGCTCACGGAGTTGCTTAAAGACCGATCGAATTTCATTTCGATCATCTGTATGCGGAGCCATTGTCATTAACCCGATCACTTTAATCGATGAGAACTCTTTCAGCGATTCAATAAAAGGAATCGTTTGATCTAATGATAAGCCATGCTTGGAATCTTCACCAGATACGTTCACCTGTACAAAACAGTTAATTTCACGATCGGCTCGTTTCTGTATTTCTTTTGCTAAAGAAAGACGATCAAGTGAATGAATATAGTCTACAAATGGAAGAACTTCTTTTACTTTACGTGATTGTAGCGTTCCGATAAAGTGCCAGGAGGGCGTTGTCCCAAGTGCTTCCACTTTTTCTAAAAGTCCTTCATCACGACTTTCACCAAAATGCGTTAACCCTGCATCGAGCGCTTCTTTTGTACGTTTAACACTTACGTATTTTGTAACAGCTACGACGTTTACTCGCTCTGGATTTCGGCTAGAAGCTTCGGCTGCTGCGTTTATTTTTTCTTTAATCGTAGTGAAACTTTCTCTTACATCCACGTTAATGCTATACCTCCCCGAGTCCTATGTATGCCATCATTCTTCCAGTTTTCCCTTCTTCCTTTCGGTGAGAGAAAAACAGATCGCTGCAGCTTGTACAGTAGCTACTAGTTGATAGATGACTCGATTGAACACCAGCCTTTAGAAGTAATTCCCGATTAACAGTTTTTAAATCAAGCTGATATTTTCCTTTTGACGTCTCTTCATACAGTGTAGCTTTATTTAAAAGGAGTGAATTGACCTGATTGACTACTCCATCATCAACTTCGTAACAGCACTTCCCAATAGAAGGTCCTATCGCTGCATAAATATCCTCAGCCTTTATACCATCTTGCTTCCAGGCATTGATCATCTCTCCAGCAATATTCTTCGTCGTTCCTTTCCACCCTGCGTGGGCAAGACCAACCCGATTCGCTTTTGGGGCATAAAAATATAATGGAACACAATCTGCATAAAGAGCCGTTAATAAAACACCCTCGTCATCTGTATATAATCCGTCGACGCTTGAAATCGCATCGTGATGATCCGTTGATCCACGTCCTTTATCCTTTGAAAAAATCTTTGCAAGAGCCGCGCCGTGGATTTGTTCTCCAACGACCCACTGATTTAGTGGTCGCTCAATATCACCTGCAAGAATTTCTCGGTTCTCGAGCACATCTTTCGCTTCATCTGGTACGTGAAATCCAAGATTCAAGCTAGAAAACGGAGTCTGGCTAACTCCGTTTCTGCGAGTCGAAAAACCTGCAATTGGTTGATTTTTTCGCTCAGCTTGATCTGGAAATTTCAGTTCCAGTGAAGTTTGTTTCATTGTTGCATGAAATGGTTCGTTCGCCACAGTTGCACCCCTTTATACCATGATACAGTTTATACCTTATTTTATCATAATATGTTGAAGCTAAGGGAGATAGATTGTTACATCTTTCTGAGCTTACGATTCTTTCTGAAAAGATTCGCCATCTGCCGTATCGTGATGCCTTACTAAAATCACGTCGGAACCGATCTTAACAATGTTTCGCCACGGAATAACGACATCGCTTTCTCTCGCGAATAACCCCATCATCTTACCTGCACCCGGAATCACAATCGCTTCTATTTTACCTGTAGTTAAATTAATTTCCAGATCAGCGATGTGACCAAGTTTTCGTCCATTCGATACGTTCACAACATCTTTGACCTGAAATTCAGAAATTTTTATCATGACGCACCCACCTTTCAACTCATTATATGAAATGCAGGCAAAAGAAAAGACCTGTTTCTCAGGTCTCATTCTAACTTTGAATATTTTTATTCATTTGATGGATCGCGGCTTTTTCAAGACGAGACACCTGGGCCTGTGATATCCCAATCTCATCCGCTACTTCCATTTGGGTTTTCCCCTGGAAAAACCGCATTTGTAAAATCAAATTTTCTCGTTGATTTAATCGAGTCATTGCCTCTTTAAGTGCAATATCCTCTAACCACTGAATATCTTTTTGTTTATCGTCGCTGATTTGATCCATTACAAAGATCGGATCACCACCATCATTATAGATCGGTTCAAATAATGAAACAGGATCCTGAATGGCGTCGAGCGCAAACACAACTTCTTCTTTCGTTACGCCTAGCTCTTTTGCAATTTCGGTGGGATTTGGTTCCTTAGAATTCTTCGTCATTAACTTATCTCTAATCTGGAGAGACTTATAAGCGATATCCCGCAATGATCGCGAAACCCGAATTGGGTTATTATCACGGAGATACCTACGAATTTCACCAATGATCATTGGCACTGCATAAGTAGAGAATTTCACGTTTTGCCCTAAATCAAAGTTATCTATGGATTTCATCAGGCCAATACACCCTACCTGAAAAAGATCATCCACATATTCTCCTCGATTATTGAATCGCTGGATCACGCTTAGAACTAGCCTTAAATTTCCGTTAACTAATTCTTCACGTGCTGATATATCCCCTTCCTGCATCTGCTTAAAAAGAATTCTCATCTTCTCATTTTTAAGTACAGGAAGTTTGGAGGTATCTACTCCACAAATCTCGACTTTGTTTCGTGTCAACTCATTCCCTCCTCATCGGAGATGCTGTCAAAGTAAAGTATCTCCGCGAGTGGGAATTTTATGCATCTATTCTCTTAACATGCTTAGACCATTTTATTGAATTCTTTTCGAAGACGTTTTATGATGCGTTTTTCAAGCCTTGAAATATAAGATTGAGATATACCGAGAAGATCGGCAACATCTTTTTGCGTTTTCTCCTCTTCTCCCGCTAGACCAAATCTTAACTCCATAATTTGTTTTTCTCGTGGATTTAGAGTTTCTAACGCTTTAACAAGCAGACGACGATCAACGCGAGCTTCAATTCCTCTCGTAATAATATCTTCATCCGTACCAAGAACGTCTGAAAGAAGCAATTCATTTCCATCCCAGTCCACATTAAGCGGCTCATCAAACGATACTTCAGATCGGATTTTATTATTTCTTCTCAAAAACATTAAAATCTCATTTTCAATACACCGTGAAGCGTAGGTAGCAAGTTTGATCTTCTTCTCAGGATTAAACGTGTTCACAGCTTTAATTAATCCTATTGTGCCTATGCTTATCAAATCTTCAATATTAATTCCCGTATTCTCAAATTTCCGCGCTATATAAACGACTAAGCGAAGGTTCCGTTCAATTAAGATTGATCTTGCCGCTTTATCCCCTTTAGGTAACTGAATTAACAAATGTGCTTCTTCGTCTTTCGATAGAGGAGGAGGAAGCGCTTCGCTCCCTCCTATGTAGTAAATTTCATCAGGTTTAATTCCTAATTTCATTAAGATACGCTGCCACCAGAGAACAATCTTAATTCTTATTTTCCCCATCCAAAACTCCTCCTTGATCGTCTTGAATTATCTTCTATGACGCAGTCGCCTTATGTCCTGTCAGCATTTTCGGATGAAGTATGCACGAATAATCTTTTTCTCCAGAAATAGAATGAAAACTTAACCCAACAAGCACTTTTTTTACTGTTAACGAACGACCTTCTAATGAGATCATCACTTCATCCGGCTTTACAGCACACAAGAATTGGTGATCTTGTCCGACTGCTCGAAACGGAACAATTCGTAACCTGTGTTCCCAGCGGTCCCCCTCTCCCTCATCTTGAAATTCGGTAATATTTTTTGCTTTCTCAATTAAAGTTGGCGGGAAATTCGATTCATGTACGGTCATATCAAGAATCATTACCGGTGAACCACTTAACGGATCCTGAAGCTGATTGCCACTATCGATCAATCCAGTTGCTGAAATTGTTACCTCATCAATTCGGATTGACACATTGGCCAATTGATCAAAATGAATGCGCGTTGTTTCAAGTTTCTCAACTCTCCTTTTCGAAAAAAGCCATACTACAGGAAAACCGATTAAGACAAATGCCCAACTTATCGGATCACCAAATCCAGTACTTTTTGTTGCGATTGCTCCGTTAACAACCGTCACATCTTGCTGAAAAAAGTAATGAGCTCCCATCATTCCTCCACCGATCATAAACGTCACAAAGTAAAAAAGAAGCCAGCATTGAATAAAACTACGGAATCGCGTAAATCCAAACGTCATGAAAACAATCACGAAGGAGTAAAGTAATTTCATCAGTGGAAGTGTCATAAAACTCAATGATGGAACAAAAAGAAAAAGAACGTAAAAAGAAGCAACTAATGCACCTGTCGCAAGTCGTCTTTTCTTAACATTTTTCTTTAGCAGTATCCCGGTTAGCGCAAGTAGCATATAATCGAAACAAAAATTCAATAGCCAAATCACATCAAGGTATACTGCCACTAAGTACCTCCCCCCTTGCGATTTTGATTCTAAGTATAGACTAATTTGACAGATAAACCTGTCAGATTGTGCGGGTTAGACTGAGGTTATTTTGGATAATTATCACTAGTTTTGTCAGCCATCAACAATCCCTCTCAAATAGAAAAAGCCGCCCTGTTTGAGGGCGACTTCTTCTTAGATTGATTGATTTTCATAAGCTCCAACGGTTACTTCTATCCCGGTAGACGTTGGGTGAAGCACTTCACATTGGTAAATCGGAAAACGCTTTGCTAGCGATTGTTGAAGATACTCTGAGGAGCCGCTTGGAGCAAAGACAATTAAAGTTGGTCCAGCTCCACTTAACGCAGCACCGTATCCACCATGACTTATTGCAAATTCATGGACTTGTTCAAGATCAGGTACAAGGTGCTTTCGATATGGCTGATGAAAAAGGTCACGCGCCATTAATTTACCAGCTAACCTCCAATTGTTTTGGAGTGCTGCCCCAATAAAAAGATTTGCAATACTACTCGCTTCCACAGCTTCCTGATAAGGTAACATATTAGGAAGAACAGAACGAGAATCTGTTGTTTTTAATTTATGATTTGGAATTAAGGCTACCATTTCTAAATCCATAACTTTATGTGATATTGTGTCTAAACCCTCTTGGCCTGCAGCGATGACTAAACCACCATAAAGAGAGGCAGCAACGTTATCAGCATGACCTTCAAACACCGTAGCAATTTGCACTTTTTCTTCTAACGTCAGACCAAGCTCCATTGCATAATTTGCTATTTCTACAGCCGCTACAATCGCTGCAGCACTACTCCCAAGCCCTCTTTCTAAAGGAAGCTCGCTTGTCATCGTGACAGCGAAAGGCCTCGGCTCTTTCACTTTCCCATACTTTCTCTCAATTTCTTCAATTGTTTGATAGATCATATTGTCTTTTCCAGATGGAAAACGGTCATCAAAATCAATATAGTGAAAAGACCATTCGGTCGAAGGTTCAATTTTTACATGTAAATAACGATTGATGGCAAGACCAATTGAATCAAATCCCGGTCCAAGGTTTGACGTGCTTCCTGGAACTTTCAAGTAAAGACATTCGTCTTTTATCAATGGCTGACACATCCCTTAAGTTCTTCAAGAAACGCTGTTTTATCTGCTGCGACAACTCGTGGTTTCGCGATCACATTGTCCATCGCAGTTGCAGGATCTTTCAATCCATTACCTGTTAAGACCGCAACTACTTTTGTTCCTTTCTTAATTTCGCCAGAAGCGACTTGTTTCATCACTCCTGCCACTGAAGCACAAGAGGCTGGTTCTGCAAAGACACCCTCTTTTTTAGCAAGTTCCTGATAAGCATGCAGGATTTCATCATCTGTTACACTATCAATTTTCCCCTTTGACTCGATAACAGCCTCCTCAGCTAGATGCCAGCTAGCTGGATTGCCGATTCGGATCGCCGTAGCAATCGTTTCTGGATTCGGTATGATTTTCTTTTGAACAATTGCCGCTGACCCTTCAGCCTCAAATCCTCGCATTTGAGGGCGATTTTCTTCTGAGACATATTCTTTGAAGCCTTTCCAATAAGCTGAAATGTTGCCCGCATTTCCAACAGGAATAGCTAACACATCTGGTGCCTCACCTAGCTGGTCACAGACTTCAAAAGCCGCTGTTTTTTGCCCTTCTAAACGATAAGGATTAACAGAGTTTACTAGTGCAATTGGTTCTGTTTCAGCAATATCACGAACCATTCGTAACGCTTCATCAAAATTTCCATCAATCTCAAAAATTTCTGCACCATAAATCATTGCCTGAGCTAGCTTTCCAAGCGCTACTTTTCCTTTTGGAATAACGATGATACAGCGTAAACCTGCCCTTGCTCCATAGGCAGCTGCTGCGGCTGCTGTGTTACCAGTTGATGCGCAAATGATCGCATCACTGCCTTCTTCCTTTGCTTTAGCTACCGCCATCACCATACCACGATCTTTAAAAGAGCCAGTCGGGTTCGCCCCTTCAATTTTAACGTGCAGTGAAATGCCAAGTTCGTCTGACAGTTGATCAAGCTTTAAGAGAGGGGTATTTCCTTCATTTAAAGTGAGCTGCGGCGTTTCCTCTGTAAGTGGTAAATACTCTTTATAATGCTTAATTAGTCCGTTCCAGCTCATTACATTCCCTCCACGCGGTAGCGACTTTTCACTTCTACAACAACATCCAGATCTCTTAATCGATTATGCACGTCCTCAAATGCTCTCTGATTTGTTTCATGTGTGATGATGACAAGTTCTGCAGTTCCTTTATTGACAACAGGTTCTTGAATTAATTTTTCTAAACTTAAGCCGCGATCCTGGAAGAGGTGTGAGATCTTAGAAAAAGCTCCAGGTTCATCTTTTACAATCAAGCGAATAAAATGCTTACTTTTGATTTGTTCATCATCTTTAAGCTTACGATCATGCTGTGGAAGAATAACGCTTTTTCCATTTACGCCTAGTCTCATGTTCTTGATTACTGCAACAAGATCCGATACAACAGCCGTTGCGGTTGGCAGCTGGCCAGCACCAGGGCCGTAGAACATTGTTTCTCCAACGGCTTCACCGTATACATAGACTGCATTATACTCATCGTTAACGGAAGCTAATGGATGCCTTGACGGAAGCAAGGTTGGCTGAACGGATAACTCAATCGAACCATCTGTTGAACTCGCAATTCCTAATAATTTAATGGTGTAACCTAGCTTTTTACTGTATGCAATATCATCTTCATCTACTCGAGTAATGCCTTCTACCTTAACATCGTCTAAGCCTACTTTCATTGAAAAGCCGAGCGTTCCAAGAATAACCATTTTCCTAGCAGCATCAAGTCCTTCTACATCCGCTGTAGGATCTGCTTCTGCAAAGCCTAGCTCCTGTGCTTCTTTCAAAACACTATCGTAAGGGACATTGTTTTTTGTCATCTTTGTTAAAATATAGTTTGTTGTGCCATTTACGATCCCCATTAATTTCGTAATGCGGTCCGAAGATAATCCTTCTACTAAACTTCTAAGGATTGGAATCCCACCTGCTACACTAGCTTCATAGAAAAGATCACTTTCATTCTCAACCGCAGCGCTTAGTAACTCTCTTCCATGAATGGCCATCAAATCTTTATTTGCAGTCACAACGTGTTTATGATTTTGAAGTGATGAAAGAATAAATTCTTTTGCTTGATCAATTCCACCAATTACTTCAATCACTACGTCAACTTCGGGATTATTGATAACATCATCTGGATCAAGTGTTAGTACACTTTCATCTAAATCTACGCTTCGTGCTTTATCCATATCTCTTACAAGAACTTTAGCTACTTTCACTTCACAGCCAACTCGCTGCTGCAATTCTTTTTGATGAGAATCAATCATATGTACGACACCACTACCAACCGTTCCTAGTCCTAATAATCCAACTGATACGCAATCCTTCATTTTCTCTCCACTCCTTTGTCCTTCTGGTGAGGACACTTGTTTTTATATAATGGACATTATACGTGTGATTGCCCATGAACACAACACCATTTTCAGAAAAAATATAATTTTTACTATGTTAACAAATGTTAGAAGAGGAAAGCAACTCACATTTCTATTAGAAAGCGCAATCATTTTAAGGATAGACTCATGAGTGACGATATATTTCTCCAATAAAAAAACCAGCTCAAAAAGAGCTGGTTTTTCATATTAGCGTCGATTGCGTTTACGATTACGTAAGAACGTAGGGATGTCCAATGTGTCATTGGATTCGTCAGCGCGCGCGCCAAATTTGGATGGTTCCGGCTGTGCTTCTTCTTCTTCGTGCTTAGGTTGCTGAATCGGAGCGCTTTGCTTCGACTGAGCAGAAGGACGTGGAACCGTCTTTTTCTTATTCTCATTCTCGTCAAATCCTGTCGCAATCACAGTAACGAGAATTTCATCTTTTAGATCTTCATTAATAACAGAACCGAAAATCATGTTCACATTTTCATCAGATGCGGAAGAAACGATATCAGCCGCTTCGTTCACTTCATAAAGACTCAGGTTAGAACCACCTGTAATGTTCATTAGAACACCTTTTGCTCCATCAATTGATGTTTCAAGAAGTGGACTTGATATAGCTTTCTTAGCTGCTTCAGATGCGCGATTTTCACCAGTTGCAATACCGATACCCATTAGAGCAGAACCTCGTTCAGTCATAATGGTTTTTACATCCGCAAAGTCAAGGTTAATCAGTCCTGGTACCGCAATAAGATCAGAAATACCTTGAACACCCTGACGAAGAACGTTGTCCGCTTCACGGAACGCTTCAAGCATTGGCGTATTCTTGTCTACAATTTCCAGTAGACGATCGTTAGGAATAACAATTAACGTATCGACTTTTTCTTTCAGCATAGCAATACCAGTAACAGCTTGTGTTGAACGCTTTTTACCTTCAAATGTAAATGGACGCGTCACAACACCTACGGTTAATGCGCCAAGCTCTTTTGCGATTTCAGCAATAACAGGTGCTGCTCCAGTACCTGTTCCGCCACCCATTCCTGCCGTGACGAATACCATATCCGCACCACTAAGTGCTTCCTGGATCTGTTCTTTGCTTTCTTCTGCAGCTTTCTTGCCAATTTCAGGATTAGCTCCAGCTCCAAGACCTCTTGTTAATTTACCACCAATTTGCATCTTCACCTCTGCCTTCGCTAGGTTTAATGCCTGTGCATCGGTGTTAACCGCAATAAATTCAACACCTTGTACACCATTTTCAATCATACGATTAACAGCGTTGCTTCCGCCTCCGCCGACACCGATTACTTTTATCTGTGCTAATTGTTCCATATTCATATCAAACTCTAACATCTCAGGTCCTCCTAATCTTGTAATAGCCCTTTATTCAACAAATAGATTAAAGAAATTCTTTACTTTCTCTTTCATACCCGGTGAAGAAGATTTCTCACCTGGTTGAGGTTCGGCTTTTGTTCTACGCTTGGGCTTCACTTCTTCTTCAGGGTTAAGTGATGCTGCGACTTCTTTACCCTGAATCTTCACGTTTTTATACGTGAATTGGATAAGACCAATGCCAGTTGTATATTGCGGTTCGCGTACGCCGATATAGTCTGGGACAGCAACACGTACATTATGTTGCAGAATTTCTCGTGCGAGTTCAAGTACACCGTCCATTCCGACCATACCACCGGTTAGAACAAATCCGCCCGGCAATTCACGAATTCCCATTCGCTTAATTTCGTCTTCTATCAATTCTAACATCTCTTCGATCCGAGGTTCTATAATATGAGCTAATTCGTACTGATTAAATTCTTGTTCAGCCGAACTGCCTATTGTGGATACAGTGAAAGCTTCCTCTTCTGAAGCAAGATCAACGAAAGCATTGCCGTGCTTGATCTTAATTCGCTCAGCTTCTTCAGTCGTTGTTCTAAGACCAATCGAAATATCTTTTGTTACATGATCGCCACCAATTTGTAAAACAGACGTGGCTTTCAGGTTCCCTTCTTCAAAGATGGAAATCGTCGTCGAACCAGCACCCATGTTAACGAGAGCTACGCCAAGATTACGTTCATCTTTTGATAAAGCCATTGATCCACATGCAAGCGGTTGTAGACAAATATCAGCAATTTCAAGACCCGCTTTTTCTACGCATCTTAATAAATTATGTAATACTGTTTTAGAACCTGTAATGATTGTCCCTTCCATTTCAAGGCGCACACCAATCATGCCACGTGGATCCGTAATGCCATCCAGTCCATCAACCACGAATTGACCTGGAATTACATCAATAATTTCTCGCTCAGGAGGGATAGAAACAACCTGTGCTGCGTCAATTACTCTAGCAATATCTTCATCATGAATTTCACGATCCTCACTTGATACCGCCACTACCCCATGACAGGGCTGTAGCTGGACGTGATTGCCGTTGATCCCCACAATCACAGAACGAACCGATAAACCTACCATTCTTTCTGCGTTTTCTACTGCCTGTTTAATTGAACGAACAGTTTCATCTATATCCACAATCGATCCTTTTCGAATTCCATCGGAAGGCGCACTGCCAACTCCTAGTATATTTAAAGAATCGTTCGTCATCTGGCCAATGATTACTTTCACATTGGATGTACCGATGTCTAGACTCACATAAATCTCATTGCTGTTCATTCTCCTGGCACCTCCTTCAAAATGCTACCATATTCAGGTATTAATAGTTTCTCTATAATAGGGTTGAAAAAATGTCCAACACCTTTATATACACAACATTGATTCAAACTAAACTTCCTCAAGCCTTGCTTCATGAAGTCCCAGGAAGAATATGATATAAGGACTCTATTCCACAAATTCGGTTATTTCCCTTCTTTTATACGAGAATTACTCTCATTTTTTTGGGTAACAAACCCCTACTCTCCTCGCCTACTTTCCCTTTACAAGAAGAGTTAGTCTAAAGCAGTGCATACGTATTAGTCTACACCATGTGAAAGCAGTAGAAAAGTCACTGTTTCAGGTAATTAAAAGAAATTTGTTGTTTTCTTTCATTCTGCTATGTTATTAAGTGGTTTTCTTATGCGATACCCTGCTTATAACCGTTCGTTTATGAAAAGCATTCCCTGTCCATTCGAATAAGTATTATCGTACATTTTTATGAAGTCTCTTTATTCTCTTCATCATTTGTCGGAACTTCTTCGTATGGCTCTAGCCAACTACCCTCATTCAAATAAAGAACTCCTTTAGCTTTATCCTTAAGCTTCTCTACAATCAGTGGGTAACTATTCATTTTCTCAGAAAAATCAGCAATACTTGTTTTTACTTCATAACCATCTGTCATATAGAGCGTTAAGTTAAACGCTTTATCACCAGCCGGCGTGTAGTGTATTTCAGAAATACGATTAATGATACTTAAATTTACCTTCCGAAGCTCTCCTGCCATGTCAGATAGCTCTGTACTTTCATTCCACTGCATTAAGATCGGAGCGCTTACTGGCGTATCTCCTTTAGGAAGCGCATCAAGAATCGCACCAGATTGTAAAATCGGGAAATACTGACTACCCTTTTTCAAATAGGCCACACGCGCATTTTCAACAACTTTTACTTTTGCAGTCGCAGGAAATTGCCTTGACACAGTTACATTTGCAATTTCTTTCGACTCCTCAACCTTCATTTCTACTTTCTCAGTGTTTAAGTTCCAAAAGCTTACGCTATTATCTAGTTCGCTCAACTGAATGATTTCTTTATCAGAAACGTAATTGTTTCCAGAAACTTCTACGTTCCGAATATGACTTAAGGAAGATTGGAAGTAAATAATCAGCAAAATAAGAAAGAAAAAGATTGATAGATATACAACCAACCTTCGATTCGCACGTTGCTTCCGCTGTGCTTTCAGAGTGGGGATCCGGTCTTCAATTGTTACAACTTTGCGATCTTCCATTGTCTTGCCTCCGTCTCCGGTGATTGAACTTCTGTCTACCCTTAAGATGTATAAACGCTTATCATGGCAACCGAACGGCATGATCCAGCAGATAGTTCTTATTTCAATCATTATAGCATAAGTTTACCACTTATTATCCTCTTGAAGGAAATTCATCCCAGAGAAATATAACCGCATTCCCACATCGAATATTTCTTAGTTATAAATGGTTCAGTCAATGGAAAAAACAGTTACAAAAACATTGAAAAAAGCGCTCAAAAAGAGCGCTTTTACGACATATACCGCTTAGAACTTTGCATATCGACTAATATTTAATAAGACGCCCATCGCAACAAGCATTAAAGTTAAGGAAGATCCTCCATAGCTAAGAAAAGGTAAGGTGATCCCTGTAACAGGCATTAAACCGGTCACTACCCCGATATTGATCATGACCTGGATCGCTAGCATGCCAATAATTCCAACCGCAAGGAGGCTTCCGAACAAATCAGGTGCTCGTAAGGCGATTCGTATTCCTCGCCAGAGAAGAAGAGCAAACAAAAGGATCACAAAGCTTCCGCCAATAAACCCAAGTTCTTCTGATAATATGGCAAAGATAAAGTCCGTTTGTGGCTCAGGTAAATAATAGAACTTCTGTCTACTCTGTCCTAGACCAAGCCCCATCAACCCTCCAGGTCCTATTGCATATAAGGACTGAATAATTTGGAAACCACTACCTAATGGGTCACTCCACGGATCGAGGTAAGATGTAATTCTCGCAATTCGGTATGGCGCAGATAAAATGAGTACAGCAAACCCTACCAAACCAAGCATACCAAGCCACACGAAATGTGCAATTCTAGCGCCCGAAATAAAAATCATCACAACGCACGTTCCAACCATCACGGCTCCTGTACCAAGATCCGGTTGAAGCATGATCATGCCAAATGCAACAAAGACAAGTCCGAGTGACGGAACGAGACCTTTTTTAAACGACGTAATTCGTTTCTGATTTTCAGATAAGTACTTTGCAAGAAAAGCAATCATTGCAAGCTTTGTGAATTCCGAAGGCTGAATTGAAAACGCACCAACACCAAGCCAGCTTCTCGCTCCTCCACGAACAAGTCCTACTCCTGGAATAAGTACTAAGACAAGCAGGATAAAGCAGATGAGCACTCCTACTTTTGACCATGTCCGCCACGTCCAATATTCAACGTTCATAACGAAGAACATGGCAGCCACGCCTACGCCTGCAAAAAGAAGCTGCCTCTTCGCAAAGAAAAACGCATCGTCAAATTTATAGGAGGCCCATACGGCGCTTGCACTGTAAACCATAATTAATCCAATTGCTAACAGAACAAGTGTTGCAGTTAAAAAGACCAGATCTGGCGTTGATTTTGTTTTCGGCAATGGACCCACACTCCGTTATGTCGATTTTACCTAACCGAACTTCGCGGATAAGCAAGACAACCCCTCATTAGAGTCTATGCATTGCCTCAATAAAGATGTCTCCTCGCTCTTCAAACGTTTTGAACTGATCCCAGCTTGCGCAAGCTGGTGAAAGAAGAATAACATCTCCCGTTCCGGATAGATGATACGCTGTTGAAACAGCTTCTTCTACATTATCGACAACTGTGACAGAATTCAGTCCTGCTTGGTTAGCCGTTTGTTTCAATTTCGAAGCGGTTTCCCCAAACGTAATCAAGTGCTTTACTTTTGTTTTAAAATAGGTATTTAAATCATCAAAGTCATTTCCACGATCCAGGCCACCCGCAAGAAGGATTACTGGCTTCTCAAATGAATCTAACGCTTTTTTTGTAGCGATTGAATTCGTTGCTTTTGAATCATTGAAAAATTTACGTCCACTTACTTCGCCAACAAATTGTAGGCGATGTTTCACACCATGAAAATTCGTAAGTTCTTGATGAATTTTTTCGTTCGACACACCGGATAACTTCGCTACAGCAATAGCGGCAAGTGTATTCTCAATGTTCTGCTTCATGGATAACTCATCTATTTTGATCACTTTTTCTTTTCTAAAGACGATCCAACTATCTTCAATAAAAACACCATCATCTAGGATTTTAGTAGCTGAAAATGGAACTAGAGAAGCTTTTGAAGCTTCTGCAAACGAAGAAACTAGCGAATCATCTGCATTATAAACGGCAAAATCCTCGTTCGTTTGATTTCGGAACATACGGGCCTTCGCTGCTGCGTAAGCGTCTTTTGTACCATGATAATCAAGATGCGCTTCATAAAGATTAAGAAGAACAGAAATATGTGGATGGAAATTTACCGTACCTTGTAATTGAAAGCTTGATAGCTCCGTTACAAGCGTTTGATCAGGTGTTGCTTCGGCTGCAACTTCACAAACAACCGTTCCGATATTTCCAGCGACGATCGGATTAGCCGGCGTTTGATTTAATAGTTGACCAATTAAAGTCGTCGTTGTTGTTTTTCCGTTTGAACCAGTAATCGCAATAAATGGCGCTTCAGAAATCTCTCCGGCAATTTCCACTTCAGTTACGATTGGGATATCTCTTTTTACTGCTTCTACAAGGAGCGGGTTTTGATATGGAATCCCAGGATTTTTAACAATTAAGTCAATTCCATCAAGTAACTCGAGCGAGTGTCCCCCACCGATCACTTCAAAACCTAATTCCTGAAGTTCAATAGCTTTTGGATTATTCTCAACTTGCTCGCGATCATTGACTGTAACGGTTGCGCCAAGAGAACGAAGCAATTTTGCTGCTGCAAATCCACTTTTCGCGATGCCTAATACGAGTACACATTTATTTTCATAATTTACTTTTTTCATTACATCCACACCTCAAGATAGATTCCAAATGCTGCACAAAGTAAACCTACAGTCCAGAATGTAGCAACTACGCGCCATTCCGTCCAACCGGAAAGTTCGTAGTGGTGATGGAGCGGACTCATCTTAAACACTCGCTTCCCAGTTGTTTTAAATGAAGCCACCTGAATAATAACTGACAATGTCTCAATGACAAAGACACCACCAATAATCACTAGGAGAAGCTCAAGCTTGGTCATAATGGCTACAGCGGCAAGGGCGCCACCAAGAGCAAGTGACCCGGTATCACCCATAAATACTTTTGCTGGGTGTGCATTGAAAACAAGAAATCCAAGAACAGCACCAACGACACTTACTGAGAAAATAGCTACGTCGTACATATAAACCGAAGCTGCTAAGATGGCAAAAGCTCCAAAAGCTATGGCTGATGTACCTGCGACAAGACCGTCTAATCCGTCCGTTAAGTTAACCGCATTCGATGCGCCAACAAGCATAACAAAGAGTAACAACACATACCCAATGCCAATATCAAAGCTAATTTCTGTACCAGGAACGCGAATGGCCGTATCAAAGCCAACGGTTCTTAAACCGAAGTAAACGAGGATAGCGATAACCATTTGACCTAGCAATTTCTGCTTTGAGGTTAAACCAAGGTTACGTTTCTTCACTACTTTAATAAAATCATCTAAAAACCCAATAAGACCATATCCCACTGTCACAAACAACAGTAGCCAGATTTGAGTGGAGATCTCGTCATATTTTAGTGCGATGATTACTGTCCCTACTATAATCGCAAGAATAATAATGAGACCACCCATTGTCGGTGTACCAGATTTCTTTTGGTGTGACTTAGGTCCCTCTTCTCGAATACTCTGTCCAAATTTAAGCCTTCTTAAATATGGGATAAATACCGGTGATACAAGCACCGCTATAATAAATGATGTTAGCAAACTAAAAATTAATAATTGTTCAATCACTGTACTGCCTCCTTATGATTCTTTCCCTAATGCCTGTAGTATGGTTTCGAGTCCAAGTCCTCTTGATGCTTTTAATAAAACAGCTGTTTGATCATCAAGTCGACCCGATAAATATGATGCGGCATCTTCTTTGTTGTCAAAGGAAACAGCAGATACTTGCGTTTCATTTTCCGTCATCCCATCATAAATCCACTTTGCTTTGTCACCAACGGTAATCACTTCTGTAATAGACGGTTTTACCGCGGTTGCAATGTCTCGGTGAAGAAATTCTTCCTGATCACCAAGTTCATACATATCACCAAGAATAGCGATTTTTTTATTAAACCCTTCTAACTCAGCAAGCGTTTCTAATGCTGCTTTCATTGAGGTTGGACTTGCGTTATATGCATCATTAATAATTAACGCACCAGTAGATGACCGGAATTTTTCAAGCCTCATTCCAGTTAACGTTAAAGAAGATAACGATTTGCGAATTTGATCATCAGTCATCCCTAGTTTTCTTGCTGAAGCGATGCTATAAACAGCATTTTTAATATTATGTTTACCTAACAAAGATATTTCGAACGGCTCTTTTTCATTTTTTAAAGTAAACACATAGCCATTTTCTCTCTTTTCAATACGATCAATTTGAAGATCGTTATGGTCTTCATAGCCACAAGAAATCACATTTTTGTGAACCGGTTTCAGAAGTGGCTCATCGCCATCAATAACGAGAACGCCTTCAGACTTAAGTCCTTCGGCAATTTCCATCTTTGCTTTAGCAATATTTTCACGGCTACCAAGTTGAAGTAAATGTGACTCTCCGATATTTGTAATAACCGCTACATCAGGCTGTGCGATTTGGGTAAGAAGGGAGATTTCTCCGGGACCACTCATTCCCATCTCTAAAATCAACACGTCTGTGTCATCAGGCATCGCAAGCACGGTCATTGGCAGTCCCCAATGATTATTTAAATTACCTTGCGTTTTAAATGTTTTATATTTTGGACTTAGAACAGCCTCAAGCATATCTTTGACGGTCGTTTTCCCGTTACTCCCTGTAACACCAATCACATAAGGTTTTTGCTGTTTTAGAATCTGTTTCGCTAACTCCTGGAATCCAACTGTCGTATCATCCACTTCATAAACATTGATTTTCCCGACGAGGTCTTTAGGAAACGGTTTGCTTTTATCCCAAAGTGTTCCGGTAGCACCATTAACGATGGCAGCATCGATAAAACGATGTCCATCGAAAACGTCACCCACGATTGGTACGAATAATTTATTTGTGCAATCCTTACGCGTATCGGTTGCCACACCTTCAAAGACCAGTTCGTGATCAACTGGTCCTTGGCTAATTTTGTTTAGTAATACCGATGAAAATTTCATCCTTTTCGCTCCTTTATTGCTTGACGTGCGATCTCTCGGTCATCAAAGTCAAGAACTTGATCACCAACGATTTGATAGGTTTCATGTCCTTTTCCTGCGATAAGGACGACATCTCCATTAACAGCATTTTGAATCGCATGTCGAATCGCTTCTGACCGATCCGTTATCCGCACATAGTGACCTTTCACACCTTCGACCATATCATCTAAAATGCGTTCTGGGTCTTCACTTCGTGGATTGTCTGATGTTAGTACAGCAGTATCCGCTATTTCGGTTGCAATCTTAGCCATGAGTGGTCGTTTTGTTCGATCACGATCTCCCCCGCAACCAACCACTGCAAAAACGTTTCCTTCGGTCATTTCTTTAACTGTCAATAAGACATTTTCAAGACTATCTGGAGTGTGAGCATAATCAACGATCACGGGGAAGCCTTGACCCTCATCTACAAGTTCAAAACGTCCAGGCACGCCTGCGATTTTCTCAAGGCTGTTCAAAATATGATCAAGATCTAAACCATTTGCAAGACAAGCCGCAATTGCTGCAAGTGCGTTGTATACACTGAATTTGCCTGTTAGCATCAATTTTACGTCACGTTTTTCTTCTGGGGTACTTAAGCGAAATCTTGTCCCATTCGCAGAAAAAGAGATATGATCTGCCTTAATATCTGCAGGACGATCAATGCCATATCTCAAAATATGAGCAGATGTCATTTGTTCATACTGCTGCGCAGCGTCATCATCTCCATTAAGGACGGCTACCTTTTTTCTCCCTGTATCATATGTATTACCTAACTGTGAAAAAAGAAGACCTTTTGCTTGACGGTATTCTTCCATCGTACCATGGTAATCAAGATGATCCTGCGTCAAATTTGTAAACACAGCAATATCATAATCACAACCTCTCACGCGTCCTAGTGTTAAGGCATGAGAAGATACCTCCATAACGGCCGTGTCCACATTACGATCTCGCATTTTAGCAAATTGCTTTTGAAGCAAGAGTGGTTCTGGTGTTGTGTTTTTCGTTTCAAATTCTTCATCGGCTATTTTCATATTAATCGTTCCGATTAACCCTGTTGTTTGCTTTTTATCTCTATGTATCTGTTCTATTAAATGAGAAACGGTTGTCTTCCCATTCGTTCCTGTGATGCCAATTAATGAAAATGATTTCGTAGGATTTTGATAGAAACGATTTGCAAGTTCAGCTAAGGCGCGATGGGCATCACGAACGAGAATAACGGGTACTGAAACATTAATCTCTTTTTCTGATATAAGAGCAACGGCTCCCTGTTGAACAGCCTGCTCTGCAAAATCATGCCCATCTACTGTATAACCTGGAATGCAAACGAAGAGACTGCCATCTGTTACGGCACGACTATCACTTTCAATCGTTTTTATTTCTGGATCGCCTTTTCCTACCTGTTTATATGTAAGTAATGCATGAAGAAGATCGTTTAATTTCATTTCTTTCAAACCTTTCTAGTTTGCTGACATATTTTCAGAAAACAAGCCAAGAGCATACGCCTTGGCTTGTTCACTACTTATTGTACTCACCGGTCGCTTATTTGTCACCCATATAAAGCCGAATTTCTGAACCAACCGGTAATTTCACACCAGGTTCTGGGGCCTGGGCTACAACAATATCGCCTTCCCCACTTGAATCAATTTTCAAATTATACATCGCTTCACGAATCTCTTTTGATGACATACCCACTAAATCCGGCATTTCAATCATCTCTTCATCCTGCCATGTCGTTTCTTTCTCAATTTGGTCTTCCCTTTTTTCAACACCCATAACCGTCAAACTATCCTGGATTATATTACCTACAATTGGTGCCGCTACAATCCCTCCAAATTGAAGGGTATCTTTCGGATTATCGATCGCAACGTATACGACAATTTGTGGATCATCAGCCGGAGCAAAACCGATAAAGGAAACGATATGATTATTTTTAAGATAAGCTCCATCTTTAGCCTTTTGAGCTGTTCCTGTCTTTCCTCCGACGCGATAACCATCCACATAGGCGTTCTTTCCAGTTCCTAGGGCAACAACCGTTTCAAGCGCGTGCCTTACTTCTTTGGAAGTTTCCTCAGAGATAACCTGTCGCTTCGCTTGTGGCGTGTTTTTGCTTACAACTGCCCCTGTTTCTGGGTCCAGCCATTCTTTGGCGATATATGGTTCATAAAGTGTTCCACCATTCACGGCTGCAGAAACGGCCGTTACTTGCTGGATAGGCGTGACAGAGACCCCCTGGCCAAATGCCGTCGTCGCAAGTTCAAGTGGCCCTACGTTATCAACATCGAAAAGAATCCCGCTCGCTTCTCCTTGTAAATCAATGCCCGTTTTGTCACCGAATCCAAATTTATCAATATAGGAAAAAAGCTTTTCTTTACCAAGACGTTCTCCTAAAATAACAAAACCAGGGTTACAGGAATTTTGAACGCCTTCCAAAAACGTCTGACTTCCATGACCTCCAGCTTTCCAGCATCTTAATTTTGTTCCTGCCACTTCAATGCTACCTGGGTCATGAAAATGATCTTTCTCAAGATCCACCTCTCCCTCTTCAAGTGCTGCAGCAAGAGTAATTATTTTAAAGGTTGACCCCGGTTCATACGTACTCCAAACAGGCTTATTCTGGTTCCAAACATCAGGAGATACATCCTGGAATTCTTCTGGGTTAAAATCTGGCCTTGAAGTCATTCCAAGAATCTCACCCGTATTTGGATCCATTGCGATGGCCGCTGCGCCATCTGGGTGATAGGTTGCTTCAGCGATATCTAACTCTCTTTCCATAATCGTCTGGATTTGGGAATCAATCGTTAACCGAAGATCAAGTCCATCGACAGGTTCTGTATAATCATCTGCGAGCGATGGCATTCGCTTTCCTTTGGCATCAGCGTAATATTCCACCTGTCCTTTTTCCCCACTTAATTCAGCGTCATAATAGAGCTCGATCCCTGTTAACCCTTGATTATCAATGCCACTAAACCCAAGCACATGAGCTAAAAAATCGCCATTTGGATAGTGGCGTTTGTTATCTTCTGCAATATAAACTCCAGATAGGTTCAATTTTCGGATCTCATTTGCTTTCTCGTTCGTCATTTTCTTACCTTCAGGGCGAATCCAGACCATCGATTCATTCTGAGTGATAGTTTCATAAACTTTTTCCTTGCTAGTATTAAGGGACGCCGCTAGAGCTTCGGAAGTGGCAGCTGGATTTTGGAGCTGTCTAGGAACAATCAAAACAGACGGAGCACTCACGTTTGTGGCAAGAGCTACACCGTTACGATCCAGGATTTCTCCTCTACTAGGTTCAAACGGAATGTTTCGACTCCAGGAATCCTTCGCTTTCTCACTAAGCCAACTTCCCATAACAAGCTGTACGTAGCCAAGTCTTACAACTACCACAGCAAAAACAAATAGCCCAACAATAAGTGCGATCACAAGTCTTCTTCGAACAGTGACATTCGAAACGCGCATAAACTCATCCTCCCTGATTATGCTCGTTTCACTATATGTGTTCGGTTCGAAGGATAGACCTGCTAGTCCGTAATTGGTTCTGGTTCTTCTTCTGGCTCTTCTTCCTCTTCCGTTTCAGAAGAAGGCGTCTTTAATTCGGCTACAAGATAGTCATCTTTTTTGATCGTACTTCCTGTTTCAATACCTTGCTTCACCACATAACCTGATCCCATCACATTTGGTTTTAACTCAACCAACTCGACGAGCTTCATTACGTCTGCAAGAGACCAACCTGTTATATCAGGCATCGTGGCCTTACCTTCCGTTTGCAAAATAATTCGTTCACCATTGAGAATTTTCGTACTCGGCCTAGGGGATTGACCAATAACCTCTCCCTCGCCAAGTGATATGACAGATAAGCCCTTGTCTTCAAGCTGCTTTTTAGCTTCCTTTACACTCATGCCTGTTACATCTTTTAATATTTGACCGGATTCTGGCTCTTCAGCTTCCTCAGAAGGATTATCTTCCTTCTCAATCGGATCGATATTCAAATATTGAAGGCTATTTTTCATAACCGTGTTAAAGATGAGAGAAACGGGGTCACTTCCTAGTTCCGGATACTCGAGTTCAGGTCGATCAACCGCTACATAAACAATTAATTCTGGATCATCTGCAGGGGCCATTCCAATAAATGAGAAGATGTTGTTTCCGTATCCACTCATATATCCTTTTGATCCTTCAGAAATTTGTGCTGTACCTGTTTTCCCAGCAATCTCGTAACCTTCAATGTTATATGGTGTTCCCGTTCCGTCTGTCACAACCGTGCGAAGTAGATCGCGGGTTTGTGTTGCTGTTTCTTTCGAAATTGGCTCTCCCGCTACTTTTGGCTCGTGATTAAGTTTCACTTCATTTGATTCTGGATCAACAATTTTCTCAATGACATAAGGTTGCATCATCTTTCCACCGTTTGCAATTGCAGTAATCGCTTGAACTTGTTGAATCGGTGTAATGGTAGACCCTTGACCGAAACCAGTCGTTATCCGTTCAAGTTCTCCACTATAAGTAATTCTTGAAGAAGCTTCTCCAGGAAGATCAATCCCCGTTTTAGCATCTAATCCAAATTTTGTTAAATAGTCTTCGTATTTGTCATAACCTAGTTTTTCTTTCACTAAAATGGATGCTGCTACGTTGGAGGATTGCCGAATTCCCTCATCAAAGCTAATCATGCCCCAACCTTCTCCACCGTTGTGATCACTTACCCGACCACCTGGTACAGAATATTGCCCTGATTGAAAAAGTTCATCTCCGTTGTACACGCCCTCTTCAATAGCTGCTGCAGCCGTAAAGACTTTCATTGTAGAGCCTGGTTCAAACGCAGTTAATGCCATATTTGTATAATTCGAAACATCTCTTAAATTGGGATCAAACGTTGGACGATTTCCCATCGCTAATATCTTACCCGTATCCGGATCGGCAACGATGGCCGTCATTCGCTCAGGGTTATATTTCTCCTGCGCTTCATTTAATGCGTTTTCCATTAATACCTGTATTTTTTGGTCAATCGTTAAATAGACGTCATTCCCGCTTTTTGAAGGGGTGATGTTTTCATTTCCATAAGGAAGTTTAAACCCTTCTCGATCACTTTGATACGTTTCTTTCCCTTCTTGCGGAACAAGATACTTATTTAATTCCTTTTCTAAACCTAACAAGCCTTCCTGGACACCTTTTTCATTTTCGTTTGTAAACCCAAGGAGATGAGAAGCAAACTCTTCATTAGGATAGAGGCGCGTTTTCGTTGGAATAAAGCCAACTCCAGGTAAGTCGAGTTTTTCAATTTCTTCTTTTTGAGTAAGGCTTAAATTTTTTCCAGATGCTCCGAACTCCACCTGAAATAGTTCTTCTCTAGATAGAATTTCAGTAACATCGGATTGCTCCATTTCTAAAATCGGCGCAAGAGCAGCCGCAGTTTTTGGAACATCTTTTACATGATCTTCATAATTTTCATCTAAAATGGCTCGCAGTGTAAATGAAGGAATGTCAGTGGCAAGCGCGTTTTCTCCGGTACGATCATAAATCGTACCGCGATCCGCTTCAAGAATCTTGCTTCGCGTCCACTTATCTTTTCCTAACTCCATTAAGTCCACTTTTTCACCATCGGAACCCGAAACCGCCTGCGTCCATTCAATATAGAAAAACCTTCCAATAAAAGCAAAAAAGAGCAGGACAAATAGTAACATTAAAATCGCTGCTCCAACATTAATATGTGAGTTCTTGTTTGATTCTTTCATGACAGTGCAAACCTCCGAAATTATGATCCCTTGTTGATCACTTCTACGTTTTGATCATTTAGCTCCATGCCTAATTTTTCTTCGGCAATGTTCACAATTCGACCGGGTGCACTTAGCTCAGTTACTTTCACTTGAAGCTCTTCGTTCTGTTTCACTTGAGCACGTTGATCTGCTTCTGCTTGCTGCAGACCCGTATTCAAATTATAAATCGTAGCATAATTCGAAACCATAAAGATTGACGCGGCCACAAACGTAAGTACAAGCATCATCCAGAGCATTTTCTCCCCTTTTGTAATACGTCCACGTTCTACATAAACCGCTTGCTTTTTTGTTTCAACTTGTTTTTGCGTTTGATGCTGCTGCTGATACTTATACGCCAGGTTACTCATCATTTTCCCCCTTGCACCTTCTTTTATTTTTATCTTTACATTTTCTCTGCCACGCGAAGCTTCGCTGATCGTGCACGTCTGTTTGCTTCCTGCTCTTCTTCAGATGGTAGAATTGGCTTCCTTGTTACAAGCTTCATATCAGGCTGGTATGCATCTGGGATAATCGGCATTCCCGGTGGAAGTTCTGGCCCCGAAGCCGCTTCTTTCATCGTTGTTTTGCAAATCCGATCTTCAAGAGAATGGAATGTGATAACACTCATCCGCCCGCCTGGGTTTAAAATGGACATTCCGTCAATTAGAGCCTGCTCAAATACTTTCAGCTCATCATTTACCGCTATACGAATCGCTTGAAAAATTCTTTTAGCGGGATGTCCCCCTTTCCTTCTCGCAGGTGCAGGAATAGCATCTTTA
The DNA here is from genome assembly GCF_011082085.1 of Bacillus sp. Cs-700. Lineage (NCBI taxonomy): Bacteria > Bacillati > Bacillota > Bacilli > Caryophanales > Bacillaceae > Bacillus > Bacillus sp. Cs-700. The sequence goes on along the minus strand of NZ_CP041063.1, from coordinate 156,220 downwards.
ATGAGATCAACGAGTTCAAATGTGGTTTCAATCGGTTTTAAGTCCCTTGCTTTTTCAATTTTGCGAGCGATTTGTTTTGAAAACTTTTCTTCACCAAATTTGAAAAAAATCGAGACGAGACGTTCATACTCCCACTCATTCACCACTTCATACGCTGATAAACTGGAAGATTGATCCATCCTCATATCCAGCTGTGCATCATGCTGATAACTAAACCCCCGCTCACCTTTATCAAGCTGCGGAGAGGAAACACCAAGGTCAAATAAAATCCCATCAACGCCTTCAACACCGAGGTCAGCTAACGCTTCTTTAATAAAGCTAAAGTTTCGTTCGATAACCGTGAGCTTTTCCTCATACCCTGCAAGTGTTGTTTTGGCATTATCGATTGCCCACTGATCCTGATCAAAAGCATAGAGGTGTCCTGTGGTAAGCTTATCCAGGATTGCTTTTGAATGACCTCCGCCACCAAGCGTACAGTCTACATAAATGCCATCTTCTTTAATATTTAGTGCATTTACTGCTTCTTCTTTTAATACTGTAATGTGTTCAAACATAGCGACACCTTAACCTTCATTCCATATTGACCTTCTACAAATCGAAATCCATCATACTTTCCGCGATTTCAGAGAAAGAATCTTCTGATGCATTAAAATACTCTTCCCAGACCGCTTTGTCCCAAATTTCTAATCGATTTGAAACACCAATTACAACGCACTCTTTCTCAAGCCCTGCATACTGGCGTAATGTTCCGGCAATATTTACCCTGCCCTGTTTATCCAGTTGGCATTCAGTTGCACCTGAGAAAAAGAATCGGGTAAAAGCACGAGCATCTTTCTTTGTAAAAGGGAGTGATTTCATTTTCTCTTCAAGAACTTCCCATTCGGTCATTGGGTAGCCGAAGATACATTTATCTAACCCGCGGGTGAGGACGAAGCTATCTCCAAGTTCTTCACGGAACTTAGCGGGAATAATCATTCTGCCTTTTTCATCAACAGTGTGTTGATATTCCCCCATAAACATGGCTCCATCCACCTCTCCCACTTTCTACCTCTAAGTTACCACAACTCCCCACTTTTCACCACTAAAAAAATAATTCGTACCACAACACAAAAATCCTGCTGTTCAGCAGGATTTTTCTTTAAAAATATTTGGTTTTGACTACGAGTGCCTGTCACCCCCCGCAATTTGTCGAATGAAAGGATGCCTCATCATGTTATATTGGCCCATTTCAGAGGTTATTGGCCAACTAAAAAAAGCTACCAGAATCCTCTGGCAGCTTTTAAACTATATGGTTAGGAATCGAAATAACCGCTCCTGTCCCTTCTATCCTCTAAAGATAAATCACCTTATGCTGATCATTAAAGGAAAGCTCCAGATCCATCATTTGATCCACAAAATCCAAACCATGCCAATTTAAATAATAGACAGCATTCCACTTTCGCTCTTGCGGAGCGCCGTTAGGTTTTAATGCAAATCCCACCTCATCGAATTTAGCCAACGTATTTTCATGCTGGTACTCGAGTGATTGATAGAGTTTTTTTTGAAGAAGATCAAGCTGCCTTTGAAGGAACCGGCCATTCTTTTCGGCAAAGCGGTCAAGTCCTCGATCAACAGATTCTGTTAAATCACGAAGTTTTTGATGAATTTCCTCCACTTTTAACTTAGCATCGTTAAATGTGGTTCCAATTCCTACATCATCTAACTGGCGCATATAGGTTTCTTTTGAGTGATCGATCCCTGACTTTAGTATGTCATCATCTGATAAGGAGAGGTCAGCGACATACTTTTGAATATGTCGCTCCACAAACGTAAATGTAAGTCGCGGCACGATGACAGGCATTTTTATTCCAAAAGTATGAAAAGCCGGCTTCAGTAGAGCCCAGTAGGCAAGTTCACCCGGTCCAGCCACAAATCCTAGCACAGGAAACATTAAATCTTGCATGATCGGTCGCGTCACAACATTGTTACTTAAATCTTCCGGTTGACGTTCCGCTAAATCAAGCAGTTCATCTTTCGAGAATGAAACGGAAGTCGTTTTTCCCTCAAATCTTCCGTTTAGTCGTTCTAGTAAAATTCGCTCGCCATTTACCTTTACGAATAAATTTGCTTGTTGGTCATCAAGGTCAACACCAATTGGATAATTTTCTTCACGAAGATGAGCCGCCTGGGTTAAGACCGCGTCATTAATTGTTTCGTTTTGATGAATCATTTGTTTAAACGCGTCCGTTTGAAGCTGGCGAAAATCTCGGTTACCTGAATCTACGAGCACAAGTCCATGCTTTGAAAAAAGCTTTGTCATGATGTAACAAAAATGATCCACATAAGTAGTTGACTTCTCTGTTACTCCTTCAAGAAACGCTTGTATCTCTTTCGTATATGAAGTTTCCCCGAATCGTTTGAGCATGTCACGCGTCCACGTGTTCATCGCGTCACGATTAAGCGATATATCGGATAATGCCTGCTTGGTCATTTGTTTTTGAGGCACTGCCTCTTTACGCTCGCGTCCTTCATCATACAAATAAATATGATTCACTTCATGATAATCATGATCTTCACCCGCTACCCAAAAAACAGGTATAACAGGTACCCCTAGCTTTCGTTCTTTCTCTTCTGCTAATTTAATGACTGATATCGCTTTATTGATCGTATAAAGAGGACCAGTTAATACGCCAGCCTGTTGTCCGGCAACAACTGTGACCGATTCTGGTTGTTGTAAACGCTCGATATTTCTAAGCGCAGGTCCTTCAGCTTCAAATTTCTCATTAAACCCCATCAAGTGTTCCGTTAAATTCGCACGATCTTGATGACGCTCCATTAACTCTTTGTATCGCTCTTCATACGAAGAATCATGCTGATATGTATAGTCAAAAAAAGCTGAGAGCGTTGTTTTCTCAGCGATATAATCTGCCGCAATGACATTTGATCCTGGAAGGAATGTTTCTTTGAGTCTCATTAATATTTCTTCCTTTCTTGACACCGTTACTGAAATCCGCCTATTTAATCCTTTGTTAGTATATCAAACTTCCTCATTGCTACCAAAAAAAAAGCTTATGAGTTAGACCGAAATAATTCGGTGAACTAACCCAATAAGCAAAAGAACAACATACCCTGTCGAGAACAATAGAAAATTAAATCGCCACGCGCCTTTTATCACTTTATGAATGTGAATGTCATCTTTCGTTTTCCAATGCAGAATCGTAAAGGCTCCTGCAGCTCCAATAATCATTAATAAAATAACCCACAGAAAAGACTTTCCAACTAATTCGATTAGAATAAAATGCACACTTAAAATAAAAAAGATTGTAGAAAGATCAACTGCAAGACGAAAAGAGAATTTTTTCTTTCGTGTCATTTTTACCGTAATAATATAGACCAGGTACCATGCGAGCAGTGGGGCTGTCACAGCCGTTGCTACAATCCATGATAAGAGGTTTTCCATTGCATGAGACTCCCTTCTCTATCTCGTTACCATCTCAAGACCCTTCACGCTATCAAAGACAAACCTTGAAAAAGGAACATATTTGCCCCGTGCCTCCGCTTCTTTTAGTACGTATCCTGTGATTGCATCGATTTCGGTTAATCTTCCAGCTTGTATATCTGCGAGCATCGAAGACGTATTCGCGCTCGTCTTTCTGCATACGAGCTGCACATCATTCCATGACCGTTCAAATTCTAACTCGAGAACTTCGCAAGCTTCTTTTACTAATTCTCTCATCAGACTATAAAACCTTGCATTTTGCAAAAGCTCTCCATTTAAAACACCATATATACTACTAAGTGGATTAATCGCGCAGTTTATGACTAATTTTCTCGCAAGCATCTCGTACCAGTCATGTTCGTAATGAACCGGAAAGTCTTCGCTAGAAAGCGCAGTTCGTACATTAGGAACACCTGAATAAGCGCTCATTCTAATACTTCCATCACCAGTATGTTCAACTGTTCTTTCATCGATCTTCAGCGCACCATGTTCGACTACCCCGACAAGAACATTATGATGCAACAACTTGATTAAGGAAAGATGCCCCATCCCATTTTGAATAAAAAGGATATCCGGCAAATTCGAATCTTGATACACTTCTTTAATCAACGACAGTACTGACGGAACCTGATTTGACTTGACTGCCACAATGAGTAAATCCGTTTTTTTGGACGACAGATGATGTGTTGCCTGTACTTTGACGCACTGAGTCTTGCGTCTATTTATGTAGTTAATGCCTTTGCGGAGCTGATCAGCCTGATGTTTGCGACGGCATACAACTGTCACTACTTGGCCATTCATAGCAAGCTTCGCAGCCACTAGTAATCCAATTGACCCCGCTCCAATGATCGTTACGTTCAACATCTCCCCCACCTTATCGTGAGTCTTTATTTTAAAGTTTAGCACAGGTTCATCATGTTGATGAGAAAAAAATCCCTTAACAGTTAAGTTAAGGGATTTTCAGCATTTTATACCGGATAGACCGGATGTTTTTTAGATGGTGCTTCCACTTCTTTCGATTCATAGTAACTTAATCGCTCAACTAACACATTACGTAGTTCACTTCCAGGCACAATATCATCAACAATTAACTCTGATGCTAGTTTATAAATGTCAATGTGCTCTTTGTACTCCTGATGTTTTTCTTTTACATATTCGATTCGTTCCTTTGGATCCTCAATCGCATTGATCTTATTCACATACACAGCATTCACAGCCGCCTCAGGGCCCATTACAGCAATTTGGGCAGTTGGAAGCGCAATACAACAATCCGGCTCAAATGCAGGACCAGCCATGGCATACAAGCCTGCCCCATAGGCCTTTCTAACAACAACTGAAATTTTGGGCACGGTCGCAGAACTCATTGCCGCAATTAGTTTCGCCCCATGTCTAATAATGCCAGCACTTTCTACTTTCGTTCCAATCATAAAGCCTGGGACGTCCGCAAGAAAAATAAGCGGAATATGATATGCATCGCAGAGCTGAATAAATTTAGCTCCTTTATCGGCTGAATCAACAAAAAGCACGCCACCCTTTACTTTAGGCTGGTTTGCAATCAACCCTACAACTCGTCCATCAATTCTTGCAAAGCCTGTAATTAATTCCGGCGCAAATAGCTTTTTCATTTCAAAAAAACTTTCTTTATCAACGAGTGCCTCGATTAAATCATACATGTTGAATGGCGCATTTTGATTTTCAGGAACAATCTCGCTGATTGATTTTTCAAGTGAAGGAAGTTTTCCTTCTAGATGAGGCGGCTTTTTATGGAAATTACCCGGAAAATAACTTAGATAGCTTCTTCCAAGTTCAATTGCATGCTCTTCATTATCAGCAAGAACATCGCCGCACCCACTTGTACTGCAGTGCATCCGCGCACCACCCATTTGTTCTAACGTCACTTTTTCACCGATCACTTTTTCAGCCATTCTCGGAGAGCCGAGATACATGGAAGCATTTTTATCCACCATAATTACGATGTCACAGAATGCCGGTATGTAAGCACCACCTGCCGCTGATGGACCAAATAACAAACAAACTTGCGGCACCATCCCAGACATTTTTACTTGATTATGAAAAATCCTTCCGGCTCCGCGACGATTCGGAAACATCTCTAGCTGATCCGTAATGCGCGCGCCAGCTGAATCTACTAGATATAAAAGAGGCACTTTAAGGTTCATCGCTGTCTCTTGAATGCGAATAATCTTTTCCACTGTACGCGCTCCCCATGAGCCAGCTTTAACAGTGGAATCATTCGCCATCACGCATACCTTTTCACCATTCACGCTACCGATCGCTGTTACTACACCGTCCGCTGGTAGATCTTTAGCAAGGTGGTTTGCAAATTTTCCGTCTTCCAAATAATCGCCATTATCAAACAGAAGCTTCAGACGATCACGCACAAAAAGTTTGTTTGATTCTTTTAACTTCTCATGATATTTCTCAGCACCGCCAGACTCAACCTCTGATGCTCTAGACGATAAAAGCTCTTCTAGATGATTCATTGAAAACTCCTCCTTCTGTTAGGGTTAGATCGAGCGCTCGTTCAGAACACACGCTTACTTTACCGTTACGAGTACATCGCCTTCGTTTACAAAATCGCCAACATTCACTTTAACCTCTGCAACCGTTCCTTCTTCCACACCTTCAATCGGAATTTCCATTTTCATCGATTCAAGCATTACGAGTTCTTGTCCTGCTGTAACCGCATCTCCTTCGCCGACCATTACATTTAAAACTGTTCCCGCCATTGATGCTTTAATTTCTTGCATGTTCATCATTCCTTTTCAGTAGTATTATTTTTTGACAAGAATTTTTGATAGATAAGACGTTGAATATTTCCCCTGTTGAAAATTCTCTTCTTTAAGTAATTGGGCAAAAAGTGGTCCATTATGCTTGATCCCCGTCAGCGAAAATGAAGTAAAGAAGTCTGTACATCGTTTAATCGCTTCTTCGCGACTTGAGCCTGATACAATGATTTTCGCAATCATCGGATCATAGAACGGGGAGACGGTTGAGCCGCTTTCATAACCTGAATCAATCCGGACTCCTTCCATTTTAGGAAAATGGAGCGTTTCAATCTTTCCAGGTGAAGGCATAAAGGAAGTTGGGTCTTCTGCATATAGTCTAAGCTCAATACTGTGACCGGTAGGTTGAATGTCTTCCTGTTTCAGAGGGATCGCTTTTCCTTCTGCAACGTTGATTTGCCATTCAACTAAATCGACACCAATGGTTTCTTCTGTAATGGGGTGCTCCACTTGCAATCTAGTGTTCATCTCTAGAAAATAAAAATTCTCATCCTTGTCCATGACAAATTCAACTGTTCCAGCATTCGTATATTGGACATGCTTAGCAGCTAGTAGAGCAGCTTCTCCTATTTGGATACGGGTGCTTTTAGACAAAAATGGTGATGGCGCTTCCTCTAGCACCTTCTGATTTCGTCTTTGAATCGAGCAATCTCGCTCATACAGGTGAACAATGTTTCCATGATTGTCTCCTACAATTTGCACTTCAATGTGTCGCGCATCGTCAATGAATTTCTCTACAAACATTGCTCCGTTCCCAAAATAAGCCTTTGCACGGTTTTGACTCGATACAAATGCTTTCTCTAGCTCTTGATCATTTTCACAACGCTGCATACCAATGCCACCACCACCCGCAGCGGCTTTTAACATAATGGGATAGTTGATTTCATTCGCAAATGCAACGGCCTCCGCTACATCCACAATTTCACCGCTGCCTGGTACGACCGGTACACCAGCTTCCTGCATCGTTTTTCTCGCTGTAATCTTGTCGCCCATCGCTTCCACAACATCTGCGCTAGGGCCAATAAACGTTATTCCCTGTTCATTGATTTTCCTTACAAATGCAGCATTTTCAGATAAAAATCCGTAGCCAGGATGAATCGCGTCAACGTTCTCTTCACTTGCTACCCTCAGAATTTGCTCCTGATTCAAGTATGACTTTGCTGCAGGCGGGTCACCAATCTCATATGCGACTGTTGCTTGCTTAACATATGGAAGATCCTTATCTGCACTCGAATAAACAGCAACCGTCTCAAGACCTAGTTTGCTGCATGTTCTTATAATTCGTTCCGCAATTTCCCCACGATTTGCAATTAGGATTTTTTTCAAAGTATCGCCCCTCTCACCACAATAATGAATTAACAGGTTTGAAAACCCTTACATTTATCATATCATTAAATGACCTTCACGTTTCAATAAATATTCAAATTATTCCTTTTATACTTTGTTTTTTGAAATAAGGAAAAGTTTTGTGTTTTCGGTTATAATAGAAAGGTAGAAGTTGTTTTACTTCTAATCATCTAAGAGAATAAGAAGCATGCATGGAGGGGGCCACTATGGTAGATCTAACAGTTCGTCCACTTGTAATCAATTACAAAACTCTCGAGGAGTTTAAGAAGTTTAAAGAATTCGGTATTCAAGAACTTTCAATGATGGAAGACCTGCAAGATAACATCATTGAAAATGATAGCGAATCTCCATTCTATGGGATTTACTATGGAGATAAGCTTGTTGCTAGAATGAGCTTGTATCGCATCGATGGCAAATACGATCGCTATTTTGATCCACCGCAGGATTACCTTGAGTTGTGGAAACTTGAAGTACTTCCGCAATATCATAATCGTGATTATGGTTCCACGCTAGTGAATTTCGCAAAAACCTTTAATTTGCCGGTAAAAACGAACGCGAGACAAGGTTCGGGTGAATTCTGGGAGAAAATGGGCTTTGATGCAGTCACCTATCAGCCCGAACGCGATCGTGGAGAAAATCCTTATGTATGGTATCCTGAAGGCGTAAGCGAACAGGAGTAACGAAGAAATAGGAGCTGACACGCTCCTATTTTTTTATTTTTTCTAAGTTACCGTTCGCATCCATTTGAAACCGTAAACTTCCTGAATCGTCCTCTTGAAAGATCACCATTTTCCTTGCTTTCTCCATAATTTCTAGTAATGATTGATAATCTTCCTGAACGGTCAGGTACTCTTTTTCTAACTGATGAAGATTTTGCTTAAGCTGAAGGTTTTCAGCCAGCGCCTCCTGTAGTGACGCTTCAATTTTACTTGTTTCAGTGAGATACGTTTTCGATGTTATCAATAGGCTAATGGCTTCATCGATTAAATCGATGCTTCGATCTTCTTCAGATGAATCTACTTTCACTTCCACTTGGTTTTTTTTCTGTTCCTTGCGCTGCTTCTTAGCTAATGTGATCGCCGCCTCATACTGTTTACGAATAAGCGAATTCCATCGAAACCCACAAGCTGCTGGAGTTCGAGACAGCGTCATACCTACTTCTTCAAATGCAGCGAGTTGTGTACTTGATTCTCTAATGTGACGTAAGACAACCTCAGCTAATAATACATCTTCATCTTTCGACCAAGCATCCTGGCGAATCGGTACCAATCACAATCCCCCAATAACTGTTTTACAGTCATCATATGCGTTTACTAGATATAGTAGACTCTTGTATTTATGAAAGAATCTATTTTTTAGTCCTTAAGAGAAAGGGATAGACCTTTTCAACCTAAAATTGATCGAATGAAACCGATTTATACTATACAAATTTACGAATTCTTGTTTAAAAATGCCTTAACGGCTTGATGGTGCTCCTCTGTATCCCATAAGCGAGCACAGCTTCTAATTTCTTCTTCAACTCGATGACGGATGAGATGTGGATCGAGGCTATTGACCCAGTAGGTTTTATAAGTAGAAAGAATTAGTGGAGACCGTTTCAAAAGATTTTCTATGTAGCGGTAAGCATCCTCTTCCCAGTGAAGATCATTCGTAATATATGTAAGGCAACCGTTTAAAAAAGCTTCTTCACTCGAATAGCGATCAGCGCTCATAAGCATCTTCAAAGCTTCAGTATGATTCATTCTCGCTAAGGCATATGTAGATCCGCCCCAGCCAGTTGTTAACCCGATCGATCCCTGTATAAAGCCTACCTTGGTGTTCTTTCTAGCAATCCGATAATCGCATGCCATTGCAAGCTCCAGCCCACCCCCAACTGCATGACCATTCAAAAGCGCAACAGTGGGTTTCTTACAGAAAAACAAGCGATCAAGAACATTACCCATTTTACGAAGCATAGGGTAAGCCTGTTCAGCTGTCTTAAGCCCTTGAAATGCCTTCAAATCCCCACCGCTACAAAAAACTTCCTCTCCGCTACCTGTAATCACAATATAGCTTACGCTTTCGTTTGCTTCAGCTTTTTCAATCGCGTGCATGATTTGATCCATCACCCCGTCATTAATCGCATTACGTTGTTCTGGTCGATGAATCGTTACGATTGCCGCTCGATTACGATGTTCAACGATCACACTTGTCATCTCGCCCTCTCCTTTTTAGAAAAATCAAATAATTCAACATGTAAAAAAACAGAGAGATTTCTCTCTCTGTTTCGCAAAATTACTTGCTTACTACGTTTTCACCTTTGTAATTTCCACACTCTTTACAAACACGGTGAGAAAGTTTGTATTCGCCGCAATTAGGGCACTTTACCATTCCTGGTACTTCTAATTTATAATGAGTACGACGCTTGTTTTTACGCGTTTTAGAAGTTCTTCTAGCTGGTACTGCCATTGTTTCCACCTCCTTAAAAAGTTAACAGTCTTACGGAAATTTTGATCTAGTTATCTTCATTTTCCTTATTGAAAAAATCAGCTAAACCGGCCATACGAGGATCAACCTTTTCTTTCGGTTGTTCCTTCGTAATTACTTCCCAACCATTACCCGATTTTTTTGGCATTTCTTCCGATTCAGAGCTATATTTCACAACGCGAATCGGAATCTCCAAAAGTATATTTTCCTTAATATACGGAACTAAGTCAACCGTATTTCCCGAAACTTGATGAATTTCTTCATCTTCCACCTCAAAATCAACGCCATTTGTGTTTGCTTCAAGCACAAATGTCTCCATTGGGCGAAGTACGAACGGAAAATCAACATCTTCAAGTGTATTGGCACATGGTAGAACCATTTTGCCTTTCACTGTAAGATGAAAGGTAACCTTATTACCATGAAACGATGTTTCACCAGTAACATGAACTGGCGTAATCTCACGTATATCTGGATTACGTTCCTTCAGTTCCTCTACATTCACTTCTTCGTCAATTGTAAGGCCTTTTAATTTATAGGACTTCAATTGTTCAATTGACCATTTCATCTGTGTATCACCTCAAGGCAACAAAAGTATTATAGCTACAAATTAAGCAAATGTCAATATTTTTTCTTTACACCAGTTGTTTCATTAGTAATCTTGGTATAATGTTTATCATACCAGAGAAAAAACCTTTAATTCAACTAATAAAAATGGACGTCCAATTAGATTTGGATCGAGAGGAGCGACTGTATGAAAGCTGCTGGAGTTGTTGTGGAGTACAATCCTTTTCATAACGGGCATCTTTATCATCTAGAAGAAACGAAAAAAACGACTAATGCTGATGTGGTGATTGCCGTTATGAGCGGTTCATTTCTTCAAAGGGGAGAGCCAGCACTCGTTGATAAATGGACAAGGACAGAGATGGCTCTAAGAAATGGCGTTGATCTTGTAATTGAACTCCCCTACGTTTATGCTACCCAAAAAGCGGAAATCTTTGCAAAAGGAGCTATTTCACTCCTATCTTCCCTCGGAGTTGATTCCGTCTGTTTTGGGAGTGAATCAGGTGCAATAGAGGAGTTCCAAAAGACAACTACATTTATTCATCACAATAAACCAGAATATAACGAACGAATTAAATATTACATGGGCCAGGGAAATAGCTATCCAAAAGCGTCATCGCTTGCTTTTGAGAGTCTAGATGGACACGCAAACGTACTTGATCTCTCTCAACCAAATAACATACTGGGTTACCACTATGTTAAAGCGATTCAAGATCTTAATTCTCATCTAGAGCCCTATACAATCTTACGAACAAAAGCAGGTTACCATGATCAAGACTTTGACGATGTGGAAATTGCAAGCGCAACAAGTATTCGAAGCAAGCTATTAAAAGGTAGTACCCTTGATCACATCATCAATTACGTGCCAAATCCAACTTACCAGAAGCTCCTCGACTATGAGCATACATATAGCGACTTCCACGGGTGGCACAAGCTTTATCACCTGTTGCGTTATAAACTACTTACGACGAACAACAAGGACCTTTCGTTCATCTATGAAGCGGAAGAAGGGCTTGAGAACCGTCTTATTACAATGGCGAAGAAAGCCCCAAGTTTTCAATCATTTATGGAGTTTGTCAAAACCAAACGATACACGTGGACAAGAATTCAACGGTTCGCTCTTCACGTCCTCACGCAAACGACTAAGGAGGACATGAAGCCAGCACTAGATGGGGAAGCACCATATATCCGTATTCTTGGGATGACAAAGTCAGGTCGAACGTTTCTTAGTGAGAAAAAAGGGGCACTTTCTATTCCCCTCGTTTCCAATATCAATCAATCAGACCACCCATTTCTCACAATTGAAAGACGAGCAAGCCTTGTTTATGCACTCGGCTACAATGGTCAGCATCAAGAAGACTTTCTTAAAAAAGAATATAAATCTGTCCCGTTAATGATCTAAAAAAGCCTGGCAGTAAGCCAGGCTTTTTTGCATTAGGAATGCTTTTACTTTTCTTTCAATTGTTTTAAGTACTCACGAGCATCTTCAAAAGTTTCCACAGGAACAATCTTCATATCGGTATCAATATCTTTTCCTGCTTCTAGGGCATCATCATAATTGGAGTGAGCAACCGGTGCAAAGAAAATTTCTGCCCCTGATCCATCTGCAGCCACGATCTTCTGTTTTATTCCACCAATCGGTCCAACTTCACCTTCGTCGTTGATTGTACCTGTTCCAGCAATTTCATACCCTTTTGTCCAATCCTCTTCTGTTAATTGGTTATAAATTTCAAGTGAAAACATTAACCCTGCTGATGGTCCACCAATTTCGTCCGTATTGATTTTAATAGAAGGATCTGTTTCGATCGTTGTTGCTGTCACAGGACCTGTAATTCCAACACCTACTTTACCGTCTTCAGCATTATAAGCTTTAGGAAAATCTGCAAAACCAAGCTCCACCTTCATTTCCTTATCTTCTCTTTTAATGGTTAAGTTAACCGTGTCTGACTTTTCATAGGAGCCAAGTTGCTCAAGAAGCTGTTCGGTTTCTTCCACTTTCTCTCCATCAACCTCAACAATTAAATCTCCTAGTTCTAACTTCCCATCTGCCGGCATTCCTTCAATGATTCCGGTTACGAGAACACCATTTTTTGTAATGGTAATGTCCTTATTCGCTGCTTGGTATGCTACAATTGTCGCACTCGTTTGTGAGTTTGCCATAACATCTAGCTGTCTTTGATGGTACTCTTCATCCGACTCACCTTCACGTTTAATCAAATCTTCTTCAATTAACTCATGATATTCGTTAAATTGGGCCCAGATATATTGAATAACGTTTGCTTCTCCCACTCGAACAGTCGTCAGCATAAATTCTCCACCATCTTGTGAACCACCATCAACGTTGATTACTTCATCTAATACTCTCGCTTCTCCCGGTGTTGTCACATAATAGGGGAGGTCAATAAATGTAAAGGCCGCCACCAATACAATAACAATTGCCCAAACATAGGTGAATTTCTTGGTGCTTCGATTCATTTGTTTTTCTCCTTCCACACCTTCACCGCCCGATGAATTTGTTCAAGGTGGCGATAGGCTTCTTCCTCTCCGATTTTAATGATATCCACTACGTTTGTAAAAGCTCTTGATTGAAAAGATTCCAACCCTGGTTTTATCATGACATCTGCATTAATTTCATGCAGCCTCACCATTTCATTCTGCATAATATCAATACTTTGCATAATGACGTCTATAATGGATGTCACATCAGGTTCTTTCTTTACGTTGGATACGTCAACAGCAATGACAAGATCTGCGCCCATTTCTCTTGCAACAGAAACCGGGACGCGATCAATGACACCTCCATCTACTAAAAGGCGCTCTCCAATCTTTTCGGGAACTAATATCCCCGGTATCGCAATACTTGCTCTTACCGCTTGCGCTACAGATCCGGTTCGAAAAACCACCTTTTCTCCTTTAATAATGTCTGTTGCCACAATCGCAAGCGGAGGATCCATGTCTTCTATCTGTTTTCCATGAGTCAACGTTTCAATTAAACTTCTCACTTTATTGCCCGCAATAAACCCCATCTTAGGGACGGTAAAGTCTAAATAATACTTTCTGCGAAAAAGCGATGCCATTTTCTCCATCGTTTCGACATCATGTCCAGATCCATAAATCGCACCGACGAGTGATCCCATGCTACTTCCGGCAATGCAATCAATCGGGATTTTTTCTTGAAGTAATACTTTAAGCACACCTAAATGAGCGAATCCTCTTGCTCCACCAGAACCGAGAGCTAATCCGATCTTTGGACGGTTCACCTGAGAACGCCTCCCTGTCTATACCTGCTTAATCATATGGTCTAATTGTGCCTCACATACGTATATTTTAATAATCGGACAGGTTAGAGAATCTTTTTTCGCTAACTGCTCATGATTTGAGAAGTGGGAGGAATGAAACTGTGAACGTTCAAGTAATGAAAACCATAATGCTTGCAACGTCCGTGACGTTCGTTGCTCTCGCCGTTATTTTATTTCCTGATCATACACTAGAGGCATCCAAAAGCGGTTTATCCATGTGGTGGGATATAGTCTTCCCATCTCTATTACCCTTTTTTATTATCTCTGAACTCCTAATCGGCATCGGCGTTGTTCGATTTATTGGCATCTTACTAGAACCTTTGATGAGACCCCTTTTTCGTGTACCGGGTTCAGGTGCTTTTGTATTTGCAATGGGCATCGCGTCAGGCTTTCCTGCAGGGGCGAAATATACCGCTCATCTTCGTCAAAATAATGACATTACTGCCATTGAAGGAGAACGTCTTGTTTCGTTTACAAACTGCTCAAACCCGCTTTTTATTTTCGCCGCCGTTGCAGTTGGTTTTTTCCATAATCCCGCACTTGGCGTTATTTTAGCGATCGCCCACTACACAGGTAATATTCTAGTTGGATTCGTGATGCGTTTTCACCATCCCGAAGAAGCTCATTCTACTGATATGATTCGCTCTTCTGAGTCACGACTCGGACTTGCTTTTACCGCTCTCCATCAAACACGGCTTATAGATACACGGCCATTCGGAAAAATGATGGGTGATGCTGTTCATTCTTCGATTAAAACATTATTAATGGTTGGTGGCTTCATCATTCTGTTTTCTGTTTTAAATGAGCTACTCGGTGTGATTGGAATCGCTGCTATACTTGCAGGAGTAATTCGGTCCATCCTGCTACTGTTACAGCTATCACCCGAGCTCGATATCCCATTACTTTCTGGAATGTTTGAAATTACGTTAGGAAGCAGACTAGCAAGTGAAAGCTCTACAACACTTCTTGCTCAAGCGATCGTCACAAGCTTCATTCTCGCTTTTAATGGATTTTCCGTTCAAGCACAGGTAGCAAGTATTTTGGCAGATACCGACATTCGGTTCAAGCCATTTTTTTTCGCGAGATTGCTTCATGGCTTTTTCGCAGCTTTTCTTACACTTGTCATTTGGAAACCTATTTATTTGGATTATTTATCTTCAGGTAACGGCTCTCTTCCCGTATTAAATCGAGAAGATGCCCCCTCTTTTATTGAAAGCGTCTATTCTTTTCTTACGCTAACAGGACCCTGGATCACACTTTTTTCATTACTTACATTTATCATTCTTGTTACTTACCGTGCTGGGAATCAACGGATATTTAAGTAGAAAAAAGACCCCCGTTAACTTAACGGGGATTCTGCATACTTTTGTCTGAGGGCACTTTCAACGATCTCAGGTACTAGGTCGGAGACAGGTGCATGGTATTTCGCAATTTCTTTTACAATACTTGAACTTAAAAAGGAGTATTGATTGTTGGTCATCATAAAGAAAGTTTCAATTTCATCTTCTAGCTTTCGGTTAATTGAAGCAATTTTCATTTCATATTCAAAATCAGATACCGCACGCAATCCGCGTAAAATCGTTGACGCCTCAACTTTTTTAGCATACTCAATTAATAGGCCGTGATGAGAATCAACGGTAACGTTCGGAATGTCTTTCGTTGCTTCTTTTAACAATTCTACACGCTCTTCTACTGAGAATAACGTGGATTTACTCTGATTATTAAGCACAACAACTTTAATATCATCAAACACTCTTGCACCTCGTTTAATAATATCCAGGTGACCAAAAGTTACTGGATCAAAACTACCCGGGCATACTGCAATTTTTGCCATGACTATTTCTCCTCCTCAACACGCAACTGCTCATATGTATAAATGGATATCGTTGTTTTCCCGCTATACGTTTCTTCACGAATCATTCGCAATCCCGCATAGGCTTCTGGAAGCGTCACTTCTTTTTTGTGCTCGACGACAATCGTTGCTTGATCGTCTAACAAATGATAAGCCGTAAGCTTTTCAAGGTCGTGCAAGATTTGCTCTTTATGATATGGAGGGTCTAATAAAACAAGTGAAAATTTAACCTCTCGTTTTTGAAGAGCTTTTAGCGCACGCTTTGAATCATTCCGAAAAACTTCAGCCGATTCCGTAAAATTCGTTTGCTCCAAATTCGATTTAATTGTTTCAATCGCCTTACTTTCTCGATCAACAAACACACATTTTTCAATACCACGACTTAAAGCTTCAATGCCTAGTGCTCCACTACCGCCATACAAATCAAGAGCGAAACCACCTTCAAAAAATGGGCCAATGATGTTATAAATTGATTCTCTTACTTTATCTGTTGTTGGTCTTGTAGAAGTTCCAGGGACAGGCTTAATTTGCCTTCCTTTACATTCTCCTGCAATTATACGCATCTCTCTCACAACCTTATCGTTTCCATATTCCTACTTATCCTACCACAAAAAAAGGGAAAGCTAAAATCCATGTATAAACGTTTTTGGGATGGTGATACTAAACGTAGTAGCATCGTTCATAACGATGTTGCCAACCGCGGAAGAAGACTTACGTTTCCCCATAAGTTCTTCCTCCGGTTTCTCCTCTCCCATTTGCCTTAGCTTCACAGCTTAAGGCACCCGCAGGAAATCCTGCGGGTTTTTTTATCATATGGAATAAAAAAGGTTTCTTACTTTAGCCAGAATCAATGTCGAGTGCATCAACCTGCACACCATGCCAATCGTGATGAACCCAGTCGCTAAATGATCCTTCTGTAATACTCGTATGATTAAACAAATAATCTTCTACCTCTGATAGAGATTGCTCTGAAAGCAATTCAGCCTCCGCAGCTGTGATGACACCATGCAACACAAGTGCAGCAAGAATGTCTGTGATAATCAATCCCTGAATCAACT
This sequence comes from Bacillus sp. Cs-700, assembly GCF_011082085.1. Taxonomy (NCBI): domain Bacteria; kingdom Bacillati; phylum Bacillota; class Bacilli; order Caryophanales; family Bacillaceae; genus Bacillus; species Bacillus sp. Cs-700. The sequence goes on along the minus strand of NZ_CP041063.1, from coordinate 139,355 downwards.
TTTTATCGACGGTTTCCTCTTCATCATGTCTTCCTTTCCAGTATAGATAAAGCAACCCACCTACTAAACCAACCAGAAGCAGAATCGAGCCCATAGAAGAACCTCCTTTCTTTCATTCTAATGCAAACGCTTCATCCTTTCCATCATAAAGAATTCATGCTACATTATGATTGGATTTCTGATTTAAAGGAAAGGAGAATGACAACATGATTCAACGCTTTATCGAGCTTGGTGAAGGCTATTCTGATATATATGAATTAGTTGAACTTGCAAGAACGAATTCACATCGCGTCCACCGTTTACTCGTACTTAAAACCATTAAGAATAACAGGGAGGTTTTATCACCAGTAGTCGTCTTAAAACCCGCTGGAGAAGGAAACCTACAGCCTCTTTACATATCTAGAGAAGGGATTCCTGCAAAAGAGCATGCTGTACAGCGCCAGGAACTATTTGAAGCATTAAGCGATGAGATTGAGACGCCAATCATCCCCATTGAAGTGAAGCCTTCAAGTGAATTTAACGAAGTAGATCTTTATTTCAACTACATTATTGGGATACTTCGCTTAAATAACTTAATACCTCCGCTTCAGTAATTTCATAGAATAAACAAAAGCAGGAGCCAGTGGCTCCTGCTTTTAAGATGGAATTTCTTTTGCTTCATAAACGGTGCGTCTCCGATCAAGGATTGGGAGAACTTTTCTTTTTACATACGCTACGCTGATCAACAATATGATCCCTGCAAATAAAAACAGACCTCTTGTCCCAACCAACGCGACAATGGCTCCCCCCGTTATAGGTCCAAGTAAGTTCCCTAAATATACCGCACTATTCGAGAAGCTATACGTTCTACTTTCCATGCCAGCAGGCGATAACGTTTTAACTAACGAATTGACTGAAGGAAGCAATCCTCCAATACATAACCCTAATAAAAAGCGAAGAGCAATTAATTGCCAAAGTTCTTGAACAAACGCCTGAGGGATAGAAAAGATCGCAGCCCCTATTAACGAGTAATAGAGAACGTGGTGAGAGCCTTTACGATCTCCAACTTTTCCAAGTTTAGGTGAAGCTAACATATTTGCTACTCCCATGACAGAAGCGGCTATACCTGCAAATAAAGCCACATTTCCACCTGCTGTAAGCTGCTGTACAAAAAGAGGAATGAGTGGATTCATACCAAGAAGCGCAAACTGTACAAGAAAACCTACAAGCATTAACGATAGCATCGGAGAATGCACCGTTACTTTTTTGAAATCTTTTATCGCGTTGCTTTTCTCATTTTTGGCTGAGGGTTCTGGTTTTTTCTCTTCTTTCACTAGAAATAATACAACAAATGCTGCAAGTAAAATAACAATACCAGTAATATTAAAGATCATTCGAAAGCCAAACGTTTCTGCCATTAATCCTCCAAATAAAGGACCACAAATGGCACCTGCAACCGCTCCTGAGTTTAGCGTACCGAGCGCGTACCCAACGTGCTCTTTTGGTGTATTCGTTGCAACAAGTGCAATGGCAGCAGGGATAAACCCTGAAACAACCCCATTAAGCAAACGTAAACCAAGTAAAGACCAGGGACCTGTGGCAAATCCGGTTAAAATAATAACGATTGCCATACCGAAGCCAGAACGAAGAAGCATTAGCTTTCGTCCATGGCGATCTGCCATACGTCCCCAGAATGGTGAAAATAAAAATGCTGTTAAAAAATTCGCTCCGAAAATGACGCCTGACCAGAGGCTAATTTGACTTTCCCCTTCTACACCGAGTTCTTGCACGTATAAAGGGAGAAATGGCATGATCATCGTCATGGCACCTAGGACTAAAAATTGACTACCAAACAAAATCCATACATTTCGTTTCCAATTCTCCACCATGTCACTTCCTTTAATTCGACCATTATATACTTCGGTTACCGAAATAATCAACCGTTTAGAACTGCTTTATTAAAAAAGGACATAAAAAAAAGCCTCCTAAAAGGATTAGCTTTTTAGAGACCCATTTTGTAATCATATTGTTTTGCTTTATCAGGCTTAGCGTTTTGATATTCAGTTTGCACCTCTGGACGCTTTGATGGCTCCACTCTCTTAACAAAGTGAAGAGAGTTCAGGCGCTCTTTCGTTGTTTCCAATTGATCGAGATTAATATAAATCACGACATATTTTTGTTTTGAGGAAACGTAGTGAACATTTCCAAACCTTCTTAGCTGTTTGGCATGCTTTAGTGACTGAATATAGACTGCTAGGCCAACCCGTTCTACAAACATGACGCGTTTCCCCTTTACTTATGAACTCCACTCTTAAACGGAGTGGTCATTTGATGATGATTCAGTTACGATATTAGGAGACCGTCTTTAAGAAAGGATGCTCTAAAATGAATCTTAATGAGATATGGAATCCATTTCTAAATCGACTGGCCGAATCAACTTATGTGAACACCGTTTCAAAACAAACAATAACCGGTATTCCCTTTCTCTATCTTACAGTAAATTCGAATATTCGAAAAGCTGAGATTGAGATGTTAATTAAATTGGAAGCTGCTAAAAGCATGCGAGGAAAGCAATTAAGGATGGAATATTCCTTCGTTCGTGAAGAAGAGCAGCTGCTTGTTTATCGCGTGCGATTTTTAGTACCCCAAGAAAAGATGTTTTGTTGCGGGAACCTCTGTCCCGACTGCATTCGGTTTCGAAATTGAAAAACCAGAGCAAATGCTCTGGTTATCCACAACCGCAGCTGCCGCCTGAGCCGCAGCCTCCACCACACGATTGGTTATCAAAGAAAGGATTTCCGGAAGGAACTTTAATAGAAGGAGAAACTTCACCAGCTAATAGAGAACAAACCTCTACAAGAAGACCTTCAAGTTCTGTCTCCGCTTTCTTAAATGCGGCTACTGCTTCGTGAAGGTCCATATCTCGCTTCGCTTCACGTACTTTTACAGTAATCGTCATAAAGTCAGGATGATAACGCCCAAAACGCTGAACCTCATCATAAAGTTCTTTCATTTCCGTGAAGCGTTTAATTAAACGCTGCGCCTCCCGATCTTTCGATAACTGCTTCCTAGCCTCATGATATTCATGAGCTACTTCTGAATCTTTTATCAAAAATCCAAGCTCTTCAGCCTGATCTAAAATCATAACACTATCTAGAGTAGCAATCATACCTACACCTCCACCCTTATCTTACCACTTTTAGGAACCCCCTGACCAGTCCTCTACTATAGTAGTTAAGTGAATATCCACGATTTGGTTATTGACTTTTTATGTAATCGGATCTATAATTTTCTAGATTTATGTGTTTTCATCTAAGAAAGGAAGACAAAGAAAACTGTGAAACTTATTACGTTCAATCCGTTTCGAACTCTTGGTATGTCAGGCGTATCTTATCTTAAACCCGATCATATGTTTAAAGATATTCATTCAATTAGAGAAGCAGATGTGCTGCTATTTCCAGAAAAGTGGCAGGTGAATTCTCTTGTTTATGGATTAAATAAAAAGATTTTCCCTTCGATCCAATCGATTCAACTTGGATTCGATAAAGTTGAAATGACGAGAGCTTTTTGGTCCCTTTCGCCAGATCTTATGCCTTATACCGAAATTGCAGGACGTTCTAACGAGTCAATTGAACGCATTCTAAATACGTTCCCTTTCCCTTTTGTAGCAAAAGAAGTTAGAAGCTCAATGGGAAATGGTGTTTTTCTGATTCGAACAGAGGAAGAGTTCCGTGCTTATGCAGAGCGCAATGAGGTTCTCTATGTACAAGAATATTTGCCTATTGAGAAAGATCTTCGCGTGGTTTATGTTGGGAATTCTGTTGTATCAGCCTATTGGCGTGTTGGAGGCGAATCTTTTCTAAATAACGTTGCACAAGGAGGTAAACTTTCTTTCCATGATATTCCTGAAGAAGCGCTCCAGTTAGTTGATCAGACCGCAAAAGCGCTTGGGATTAATCATGCCGGTTTTGATGTTGTTTGTTCTAATGGAAAGTATTACTTTTTGGAATTCAACTGTTTATTTGGTAATCAAGCACTTGTCCACCAGGGAATTGAAGTTGAGAAATTGATTTTCAACTATTTACAAGAGCAGTTTCCACCTATCGTCCCGCCAACAACGCCATTTAAGCAAATATCTTAACCGTAAGCCTCCTATTAGAGGCTTATTTTATTTCCACTTTCATTTCTTTTAACGATAAATACCGCCCACCGTCTTCACGCATAATATCAAGACGAATCGAGTGCTTTCCTTCAGGTAAGTTACGTACGACAAACGCAGCTCGGTCAACCGTTTGATACTTTTCACCATCGAGATAGACATCTAAGTATCCATGGTACTCTTTTGTCGTATTTCCATCGTCAAATGAAAAATTTGGAATCAAACACTCAATAAAAACGGCAGAGCCTTTCACCCGATGATTTAATATAACTGGCTCTGTGTTCTCTTTAGCTGAGACATTTTCTTGCAGTGCTTGACTGAACCCAACAACTGGTACACAACAGCTAATCATAAAAGCAATGACCATCAGATGCCTTCCTAAACGCTTAACAACCATGTGCATCCACACCCCTTCTTTCCTAAGTGTGCCCACGAGTGAAAAGAATAATAAAAAAAGACCCTAATTTTTTAATTGGGTCATTAAAGCAAGCATCATATTCACCATGTTTAATTGGTTCTGGAAACGGTCAACTTTTTGCGGAAACGTCTGACCGTAGAACGTTTTTGATGCTTCTTCAAACTCTTTCAAAGCATATGGTTCTCTACTTAATCGGCGATACCAAACAGGCTGATTCCTTAGAAAAAAAACAAGATCCTGACGATTGGCTAAAAACTCCTGTACTTCCTCACGCATTGCATCTCCTCCTAGTCATGTCGAAACGGGAAAGGAGAATGGGATTGGGAGTAAGGAGGCTGTGCCTTTGGTTTACGAAATTGGGACAATACCTCTTGAATTGAATATACGGCACCGCTGAATTGCTCAATCCCCTTTTGAACCTCTTCAAAATTCATTTGTTTAATCGCCCCAAGCATGCTACCTATCCCTTTTTCATTAGTTGCTTCTCGATCTTTTTCTGGATTTTCTTCTTGATTTTCTTCATACCAGCTTGGATCCTCTTCACCAAAAAGCATCCACTCCTCAAACAACTCTTGAAGCGTTTTTTCCTTCTGCTTCACTTTTTTTAGTACATGAGGATGAGCTTTGACGAACGTTTTAAATTCCTGAACTTTTTGACTTCCCTTTTCCTTTGCTTCAGGCAAATTCGCCACCTCCACTTCCATACAACCTAAATGGTCTTACTACATCATAATTAGACTTTTAACAATTGTGCGCCTATTTATTGGTGTATACGACCATTATTGATAAACTAATAGAAACAATAACTTGTCAAAAGGAATGGTACTTATATGGAAGACCAGCAACTACTTCAATTTTTTTCAGAAATCCTAGCTGAGGCAGATGAACATGAAAAAAACTCTCTATTCATTATTAGAAGGCGTGTTAAAGAAACAAAGAAATGAATATAAGACGTATTTAGCTGGGTTAATGGGAATCAAGAGCAAGCTTCTCGATGAAAATACATACGAAAGCATCATACCCGTTCGAGACCTTGTGCATAATCCTCTTCAAATGGTTCATGGAGGCATCACGGCATCCTTAATTGATATTGCGATGGGCTCACTTGTTCACCAATCACTTCCTTCTGATCAGGCAGCAGTGACATCTGAGATGAACATCCACTTCCTATCTAAAGGCGATGGCAATGAATTAAGATGCCGCTCCCATATCGTGTTTAAAAGCCATGCGAGATGGGTCATAAAAGCGAACGTCTATCGAGATGATGGTACAATCGTTGCCACTGCGACCGGTAATTTTATCGTTATCCCTAGAAAGGTTTAATAAAATTCTGAGTATAGTAGTAGCGGAAAACCCCAACACCAATTTCAGTAAATTCTTCATTAAGAAGCGCTTCACGATGTCCTTTACTGTTCAACCAACCAATCATCGCAGCTCCTGCATCAGGATATCTGGCTGCGATGTTTTCTCCTGCATAACTATAAAGAACGTCTCCTTCCTTTAAACGATCGGAAAGCTCTCCTTCAGATGGAGAAGTATGTGAAAAATAATGATTCTCTTCCATATCTTTGCTGTGACCAAACGCCACTTCGGCAACTTCATCGTTATAACCTAGTGGTTTTTTATCTGAAAGGTTTCGAAGGACATTTGTCATTGCGTGTATTTGCTTTTCCATCGCTGCCTGTACGCCCTGCCATTCTTCTTCTGATAACTCTTCGGGCTCTAGCAATCCACCGCGGTAAGAAACGGCATATGGTCTTTGTTTAATGAGAACACCAGGCTCAGCAATTCTAACTGCCCGCAAGCTTCCATTAAATTTATCAAAATAATATTGGGCAAATAATCCTTCGTGGATGGCCACTAACGGTTTTAGCTGCTGTTCTTCTTTTGTTAATTGAAAACGATAGTCATAAGCATCAAATTTCACGGAAATCTCCTTTTGGGGTGCTTCGTCCTCGAAAATAGTAGAAGCTTGTTCTCCCATTGGGTATCTCTCGCCAGCATCCACATCTCCCATAAAAAAGACCGTGACAACTCGATTTTCTTCTACACCAATTTGTAAATAAGCTGAGTTAGACTGTTCATAGATCCACCAGTCATATCCGTAAGAACTAGGGTCAATTCGATCAGGTTCACCCAGATTCGATTTCATTGTATCAACTTCTTGGCCTACCCATTTTTCTATGCCTGTTAGCTCAGGTAGTGGTTCATCTTTCGCTATTGACTCTTCCTGCTTCACGCCTTCTGTTGTGTTTTCCAACACGAATTTCTCTTCGTTAATGATTCGTTCAACTTCTGTGCCGATGTTACGCCACTCGACCTTGTCGTAAACGTCCATTCCAATGACGATCACAACAATTAGCAAAGCGAACCGAAGGACATTTTTCATAGTACAGTCGCCTCCATTTCGTTGTATCTATTATGCCTTATCCATTATAGAAACTGCAACGATTAGACTGATACTCCCCCGACTATACACTCATACTAAAAGGCGATCGTTCATTTCTTTTAATAATGGCAAAAAAAGAAGAGCACCGAGGCTCTTCTTTTTTTATGCGTTCATTTTTTCTTTTAAATGGAAATAGGAAACGATTCCAACAAAACGCTCTCCGTCTACGACAATAACTTCTGTTAAGCGCGATTCATTCATTAATTCTGCTGCTTGCTCAGGTTTCATATCCGGTGATAGTGTCATCGAAGGCTTTTCTAATAGCTCTTCCACTTTCGTCATTCCCGCTTGATTATCGGCAAATCCACCTACCGCAATGGCACGATCCGTTACAATACCTACTAAGTTTTCTCCATCACACACAGGCACAATCGTCACGTTTTCCTTCTTCATAATAGCAGCTGCTTCAGCAACGCTATCAGACGGTTTAGTTGGCGTAACATATTGAGCTAAATCCCCTACTGAAACCATACTTCTTTGAAGAGCTGAACCTAATTGATCACGAAGAATTTCGAGTTTCTTATAGCATGTGTTAAGAATTGTTTCTGGGAACTCTTCATCATACTCCACGCCATGTGGGTAGTAATGCTTTCCAACATAAGGCTTGCCTAATTTAATAACAGCATAAGAGGATTCAACCATACCTTCGATTGCAACGCCAGGTACTCGAAGATAGTAAACATCACCGTTTGTCATATCCTCAAACTTATAATCATATGTAACGCGTTCATAATCCCATTGCCCAGCAAGAACTAAACCGTTTTCATGCATGATGTGATCGAGAATCGGAAATTGAACGATCGTAGATTCAAGACCAGTTTTATCAAATTTCATAATTCATTTGCCTCCTTTGTAATTCACCACACGGTCACTCTTTAATAATAGTATAACGAGCAGTGTAGTTGCAATGTTTACTTGGTTGAATAACCTTTAATACGCCTAACTATTATCTTGTCCAAACTAAAATGAAATAAATGATTAAATTATTCAGAATGATTATTTTCGCTTCTGGTCAAACTACGATGGAAAGGAGATGATCAATTGAAAAAGCTTTTACTGCTAGCATGTCTTCTCGTAACGATGGTAGCTCTTCCAGATGTGGCACTTGGTCAAACTACATATACGGTGAAATCTGGAGATACGTTATGGAAAATCTCGAAGCGCTATCGAATCGGTCTTACAGAAATTATTAGCGCCAATCCGCACTTTGAAAATCCAGATCTTATTTATCCTGGTGATCAAGTCAACGTACCAACCGCTAATCCATCCATCGAAAAATCAAAAGATGTCGGTCAACAAGTCATGGACTTAACAAATGAAGAACGAGCAAAAAATGGCCTATCTCCGTTAAGATGGAATTGGCAAGTTGCAAGAGTTGCAAGATATAAGTCCTCAGATATGAGAAACAAAAATTATTTCTCACATCAATCTCCGACGTACGGCTCGCCATTTAACATGCTTGAAAGTTTCGGCGTTAGCTATCGAAGTGCTGGTGAAAATATCGCTGCAGGGCAAGCTACTCCTGAAGAAGTTGTGAAGGCATGGATGAATAGTGAAGGTCACCGAAAAAACATCTTGAACCCCGGTTATACTGAAATTGGTGTAGGTTACATCTCTGGCGGTTCATATGGCCACTACTGGACGCAAATGTTCATTTCAAAATAAGCATACTAAAAAACTCCCTCCATTGCTAAGGAGGGAGTTTTCTTTAAATCTGCTCATCATCCACTTCTAAATGCAAACTTGCAACAACAACGTTCACTTCATCTACCTGTAACCCAGTCATTTTTTCAACATCATTTTTAATTCGTTCTTGGAGAACGAAGCATGTGTATGGAATAACTTCACCAAAATCAATAGCTACCTCTACCTTTAACGCTAATCCCCCATCTTCCTGCATGTTTTCATACTGGAAAGATGATCGCTTTCCTTTCCCAACCATCTTCCTCAGCGTTTTTTTAACTGGCGCTTCAATCGAGTGGATCCCCTCTGTCTCTTTTATTGCAACTTCTAAAATAAAATCAATCACGTTTTCTGAGATGGTCAGGCTTCCTTGTTGAAGTGGTTTTCTCATGATGTTTTCCCCCCTCTAGCCCTTCTCTCCTACTATTATATGAACGGCTGAAAATGAATTATTCGTCAAATAATTCATTTCTCTCTACTGGTAAAGCGTGTAAGTCCGTACTATAATAGAGTAAGATGGTTTGACTTAGAAAGGAGAACAAGATTGCCAAAGTTCCTCACAAAACGATTCTTACTAATATTATTGGTCATTGCGCTTTTAGCAGTGCTTGCTTTCTGGATCTTACCCGTCTCCATTCCTCTTATTCTCGCGTTTCTCAGCGCCCTTGCCCTTGATCCAGCTGTTAAACTGATTCAAAAGAATACGAAACTGAAGCGGTATTTTCCAGTTATTATTGTGTTCACTTTATTTGTAATCCTCATTGCGTTATTAGGTTACTTCCTTATAACCAAAGTGATTACCGAAGGAATAGCGTTAGTCGAAAATTCCCCGCTGTACATACAAAACATTACTCAGTTGTGGGATAACATGGAATCAAACATGGAAGCTGTTTCAAAAAGTTTCCCCCCTGAATTCGTTCAGGAATTTACCAATCAAGTTGATCGATTCCTTGAAAACACGAAGGATACAATCAGCAGCATTGATTACTTAAAAATCATTACCATCATTGTTACAGGCATTCCAAATTATTTAGTCAGTATTGTTGTCTATTTAATTGCCCTTTTCTTGTTTTTAATGGATTTACCAAGACTTAAGAAAAAATCTTATTCTTATTTATCTGTCCAAACGGCTGAGAAAGTTCAATTTATGACGAGTCGTTTATCTTACGTTATTTTTGGGTTTTTTAAAGCGCAATTTCTTGTCAGCATCATCATTTTTGTCGTTAGTTTAATTGGCCTTTTATTGATTACACCAAAAGTGGCGCTTTTAATGGCCTTCATTATATGGGTGATTGATTTCATTCCAATTATTGGTTCGATTGTTATTCTTGGACCGTGGGCCATTTATTACTTGATTACAGGTGACATCGCAACGGGAAGTCAAATGGCGATCCTCGCCGTCGTTTTGCTTGTTATTCGACGAACAGTAGAACCTAAAGTAATGGGGCGTCATATTGGACTCTCTCCACTGTCTACGCTCATTTCGATGTACATCGGCTTAAAACTACTTGGCATTATGGGCTTTATTATCGGACCGATTCTTTTAATCGCATTCAATTCAGCAAGAGAAGCTGGACTAATTAAATTTAATTTTAAACTTTAATAATAAAGCGCACTCTGCTGCGCTTTTTATTATGCACAAAAAAGAAGCTGTTCAATGTGAACAGCTTCTTCTCTCATTCATTCTGATTACCAGATCATGCCCATTAGTCCAACTACACAAGTACCAGCTACGAATACTCCGAAGAAAATCCCCCATGCTGGATACTGATGACCTTTGTGGCTTAAATGCATAAACATATAAAGTTGAAATACCAGCTGAATACCTGCAAGAATCATGATGAAAATAACGGTAAAAGCATCAGAGATCGCATCACTTGCTACAGCTACAAATGCAATCATCGTTAGGAAAATCATCATGGCAAAAGAAACAATCTGTTGCTTAAATTCCTTTTCATGAGCAATCTTGTGATGAATGTCGAGATGACTTTGGTCGTGCTCTGACAGTGTATCATGACCTTCATGATGTGCCATTAAATTAACCCACCTTTCCCATTAGGTAAACGACTGTAAAGATGAAAATCCATACAACGTCAATAAAGTGCCAGTAAAGAGCAAAGAGATAAAATTTCGGCGCCGTATACAGGTTCATCCCTCTTCTTAGATTACGAATAATAAGAATCGTAATCCAGGAAATTCCCACAAATACGTGAGCTCCGTGAGTACCTACTAACGTGTAGAAAGCAGATCCCCATGCACTACTTTTAATCGTGTGACCATATTCATGGACATAGTGATTAAACTCATAAATCTCAAGGCCTAGGAAAGCAAGGCCAAGAAGTCCTGTTACAACAAACCATCCAATCATCCGCTTAAAATGATTGGTCTTAAGAGCCATAGTTGCAAATACAGACGTTAAACTACTCGTTAATAAAAGCATAGTTGCAATGAAGACTAGTGGAAGTTCAAACAACTCATTCGATGTAACTCCACCGTTTGTTGCATTCCTTAATCCTAAGTATACCCCAAAAAGCGAGGCGAAAAGCACGGTTTCGCCTCCGAGGAAGAACCAGAAACCAAGAAATTTATTTTTACCATCTAATGTAGCCCGTTCTGGATTGGCAGGCAATTTAGTCATTGTTTCGTTCGATTTCATTTGCCTTCCCTCCCTTCAGCAGGCAGATCTTCCTTATGGATATGATAGCCGTGATAATCAATGACAGAGCGAAGAATCATCGCACCTGCCGTAATCACAAGACCACCTATCGCAATTATCCAGCTTGAGTAAATCGCTGCAAGAGCTGCAATAAATAAGCCAAGAGAAAGAACAAGCGGAAGAATAGAAGAATCCGGCATATGAATATCATCTAACGGCTCAGCCGCAATCATTTCCTTATTACCTGCGCGTTTTTCAAGCCACCAGGCATCTAGGCCTCGTACAAGTGGCGTTTGAGCAAAGTTATATTCTGGAGCAGGTGATGCAATCGCCCATTCAAGTGTACGTGCATCCCACGGGTCATTTCCAGCTTTTTTACCTTTAACAGATGTTTGGATAATGTTCCAAACCATAATAATCGTTGCAAGTCCCATTAAGAAAGCACCCATCGTTGCTGCGAAGTTCGCTTCATCGAGACTTTGACCAGAAAGATAAGTATAAACTCGACGCGGCATTCCCATAAGTCCAAGGAAGTGCATCGGGAAGAACGTTAAATGGAAACCGATAAAGAATAACCAGAAATGAAGCTTTCCAAGGAATTCGTTTAATACTGTTCCAAAGATCTTCGGCCACCAGTAGTACATACCAGCAAAGAGACCAAATACTACCCCACCAACGATAACGTAGTGGAAGTGAGCAACTACGAAGTAACTATCATGGTATTGATAGTCAGCAGGTGGCACACTTAGCATTACCCCCGTCATACCGCCAAGTACAAACGAAGGAATAAATCCTACTGCAAATAAGTTAGCCGTTGGAAAACTTACTTTTCCTCCCCACATTGTGAAGAGCCAGTTAAAGATTTTTACACCTGTAGGAACAGCGATTAACATTGTTGCAACAGCAAAAATAGAGTTTGCAATTGGGCCAAGTCCAACCGTAAACATATGGTGAACCCATACCATGAAACCTAAGAAACCAATAAGAGCCGTTGCGAAAACCATTGCTGAATAACCAAAAAGACGCTTTCTTGCGAAAGTTGCGATGATTTCAGAGAACATACCGAAAGCTGGAAGAACAAGAATGTAAACTTCCGGGTGCCCGAAGATCCAGAAAAGATGTTCATAAATGATCGGGTTTCCACCTGCTTCAGCTGCAAAGAACTGAGAACCAAACAAACGATCAAACATAAGTAGTGCAAGACCAATTGTAAGTGCAGGGAAAGCAAAAAGAATAAGACCTGATGTAATAAAACTAGACCATGTGAACAAAGGCATACGCATAAAGGTCATACCTGGTGCTCGCATGTTAATAATGGTAACTAGGAAGTTAATTCCCCCGATTAACGTTCCGATACCTGAAATCTGAAGTCCAAGTACGTAAAAGTCAACTCCGTTACCAGGACTTGTGGTTGATAGTGGTGCATACCCGGTCCAACCAGCATCCGGAGCGCCGCCCATGAACCAACCAAGGTTCAAAAGCACGCCACCAAGTGAAAACAACCAGAAGCCAAGGGAGTTTACAAATGGAAACGCAACGTCTCTTGCCCCAATTTGGAGCGGCACGATCGCATTCATAAACCCAAATATGAGCGGCATGGCTGCCAGGAAGATCATTGTCGTCCCGTGCATCGTAAGCAACTGGTTAAATGTTTCAGCTCCTACGAAATCAAATTCTGGATAAAGCAACTGCACCCGTAGTAAGATCGCTTCTAAACCACCGAGTAGAAAGAAGAAAGCACCGGAAACGAGATACAGAATCCCGATCTTCTTATGGTCAACGGTAGTAAGCCAATCCCATACAGGATTTTTCTTTTTATAAGCATGTGCTGACACGAATGAAACCTCCTTATTTCCGATGACTATTCTTCAACTTTTAGTCCTTGCAAGTAAACAACTAAAGCATCAAGCTCTTCATCATTTAGCTGATCGCCAAAAGCAGGCATGTTATTACCTGGCTTGAATTCTGAAGGATTACTGATCCAGTCTTTAATGTTCTGATCTGTATGATCAAGAATTCCAGCGACTTTTTCACGATCTCCAAAGTTTGTTAAGTTTGGACCGGTGTTACCGCCTTCACTACCTACAGCGTGACACCCAATACAGCTGTTTGCGAAGATTTCTTCCCCTTGAGCTGCTTGATCAGAAGCTGCTTGTGAACCGGCTTCTTTCATTTTCTCTGCCCAAGCTTCAAAGTCTTCTTTTTCTTGAGCAATTACTTTAAAGTCCATCAATGCGTGTGATGGTCCACATAGCTCAGCACACTTACCATAATATGTACCAGGTTCCTGAGCATTCAGCCACATTTTATTCGTTGTAGCTGTGTTCGTATCCATTTTCCCGCCTAAAGTTGGCACCCAAAATGAATGCGTTACATCCTTGGAAACGAGTTCAAAATAAACTCTTTCTCCAGTTGGGATGTATAAATCTTGAGACGTTTTCACTTCAAGATCCGGATATTCAAATTCCCACCAGTATTGGTGTGCTGTTACCTTGATAACGGTTGCACCTTCAGGCACTTTTTCAGTTCCTTCGTCCAATGCAAACGTCGTCATAACTGTCGGTACGGCAAGGATCAAAAGAAGAATAATCGGAACAACTGTCCATAGAATCTCAAGAACTACGTTACCTTCCGTTTGCTCTGGAATTTCATTGTCGCTTTCACCACGGCGTCTGAAACGAACAAGCACAACTGTATAAATGAGTGCTACTACAACGAAAACCCCGATCATGATGTAAAGGCTTAACATCATGAGATTAAATTGCATTTCAGCCCCTTCTCCCTTAGGAAGCATAGCTGTTAGCTGTTCGTTCCCGCAACCCGTAAGCGCTAACGCAATTACCGATAGCAGTGGTAAAAAACGCCAAACATTTCTCCAACGTTTCATTTGCACCTTAAACCTCACTTTCATAATAGCTTTTACTCAAAATTGAGTTATAGGAAGACAAGGTGGGCATCCCTACCCACCGTGTCTGACCATACTTTCATTCATACTCTTAAGGATTAATATTTACAGCAATCATAACAATGAATAGGATTGTAATATAGTTAAGCGAGTATACAAACATAATTCGCGCCCATTTTATATCATCCTTCATAAAAAATCCTGCTATGCCAATTGCGAGCCAGCCGAAACCAAGAATGGCTGCCACGGTAATATATACTGGCCCAAAGCTGTAAAGCAATAGGGAAACTGGCACAAGTGCAGCTGTATATAATACAATTTGGCGCTTGGTCATTGGAAATCCTGCCACAACTGGCAACATTGGAATTCCAGCATCTCGATAATCATCTACCCGCTTCATCGCGAGTGCGAGGAAGTGAGGCGGCTGCCAGATAAACATAATCAAGAACATTCCCCATGCTACTGGACTTAAGTTTGGGTCGATTGCCGCCCAGCCAATAAGTGGCGGAAGCGCACCAGAAAACGAGCCAACAACCGTATTCAATGAAGTTGTCCGTTTTGTCCACATTGTGTAGAGCACAACGTAGATCACAAGCCCTAATAGACCTAGCAACGCTGCCATCGGTTCAACGATTAGCAACATGATCGTTCCAGCTATTGATAGCCCGAGACCTACAAATAATACCTGGTTTGCTGGAATTTTACCGGTTACAGATGGACGTGTGTTTGTTCTCGCCATCACCTGATCAATATCACGGTCAATGTAATTATTCAACGATGTTCCCCCGGCAACAACAAAAGCTGTTCCCAACATTGTAAGAATAAGTACCATTGGATTAGCGAATAGATCAAATCCTGCAGCAACTGAGGCAACCCATAGTCCAGTGAATGCGGTAATTAAATTATCAAAAACAATTCCTAATTTCGTAAGTGTTAAGAAATCCTTCCAAGTACCAGACGGATTTGCCTCTGATAACGGACCTGGTTCCATAACGCGGTTCGAAGCTTCATATGCAGTTCTAGCTTTACTCAATCTACACACCTCCTTTTTCAATCGACTGAAGTAAATCAGTCTTTCGATCATTCATGTTAGACAATCTTATAAGAAGACTGTGTAAGCCCTGTTTATTATTTGCTATCACGATTACCCCTCCAGGTTTCTTCCATTCTGTTCAGCAAAATGTAAATCAATCTTCACATCTTACTATTATATCTTGCTAACAGCTATGGTAAGATAATGTTGGTTTTGTGAAAGGAAGCAGTATCCGCAATCCTTATCCATTATAAACGAATCTAATTGTTTTGTATACGTCGTTTCATAATGGTCTATCCTTTCATACGCACAATGTTGGTTTTGCCTCTTCACACATTCATTGTACTATGATTTACACTCAATTAGATAAGAAGGTGTTATTTGTGAATAAATTGTTGAAATTATTCGGGATTTTAACTTCGTTTGGCATGTTACTCGTTCTATTAATGGGTGCTGTCGTAACAAAAACTGGATCAGGTGACGGCTGTGGTAACTCCTGGCCGCTCTGCTATGGAAAGGTTCTGCCTGAGGCACCTGAAATTGAAACGATTATTGAAGTCAGTCACAGAATCGTTTCAGCAGCTTTAGGACTCCTCGTTATTATTCTTGCGATATGGACATGGAGAAAAATAGGACATCTTCGCGAAACGAAATTTCTAGCGATTGCTTCCGTATTCTTAATTGTCTTCCAAGGATTGCTTGGCGCTGCTGCTGTTGTTTGGGGGCAGTCAGATATTATCCTTGCTTCACACTTTGGTTTTTCGCTAGCTAGTTTTGCAAGTGTCGTTCTTTTAACCATTCTCGTATTTGAAGCTTCGGGTAATCAAAAAACGCCTCATGTCCCTAAGCGTATTCGCATTCATTTGTACGCGATCACCATTTATTCCTATATTGTGGTTTATACAGGTGCGCTAGTACGCCATACAGGGGCGAGCATGGCATGCGAGAATGTCCCGTTTTGTAGCGATGGTCAACTTTTTGCGGTAACTGGACCGCAAGGAATTCAAATGTTACACCGAACGGCAGCAATATTCATTTTTGTTTGGCTGCTTTATATTTTAATTATTGGGTTGAAAGAGTTTAAATCTAAAGGAACAATGCGAACAGGTCTTATTGTTTCGTTTGTGTTTGTAAGTTTACAGGCCTTGAGCGGTATGCTTGTTGTCATTTCAAATCTAAATTTATTTCTTGCTCTTTTCCACGGACTTTTTATATCTGGACTCTTTACTGTTCTGCTCTACCTTGTCATGCTTTCCTTACGAAGTGGCAGACAATAAAAAAAGCTGCGCAAAATGCGCAGCTTTTTTTCATTCGTTCATTTCTAACAATAGATCTCCTGATTCAATACCCTCACCATTTGCTACATGGATATGTTCCACAACCCCACTTCGAGGAGCTTGAACAGTTGTTTCCATTTTCATCGCTTCTGTAATCATTAGATGATCGCCTTTGTTTACTCTCTCTCCTTTATCAACAAGTACCTTGATCACTGTTCCAGGCATTGTTGCACCAATGTGGTTAGGATTAGCGCGATCTGCTTTTGGTTTAGCGGCTATAGCAGTTTTAATATTTTCATCTTTAATAACTACTTCACGAGGCTGACCATTCAACTCAAAGTAAAGCGTACGCTTTCCTTCTATGTTTGGCTCTCCGATGGATACTAGTTTTACAATCAATGTTTTACCTTGTTCAATCTCTACTTCAACTTCTTCACCTAAACGCATGCCATAGAGGAAGGTTGGCGTATCAAGAACAGATACGTCACCAAACATTTCTTGAACCTCTTCATACTCTAGATAGACTTTTGGATAGAGAGCGTAAGAGATAAGATCATGGCTCGTGACTTGACGATTTAGTTTGTGGTAAAGAGTCTCTTTCAAATCTGTAAAATTCACAGGTTCGAGCAGTTCACCCGGCCTTGTCGTAATGGGCTCTCTCCCTTTAAGAATAATTTGCTGTAGTTCTTTTGGGAATCCTTGATAAGGCTGACCAAGGTAACCCTGGAATAGCTCAACTACAGAATCAGGAAAATCAAGCGTTTCACCACGTTCATAAACGTCGTCTTCAGTTAAGTTATTTTGGACCATGTATAGCGCCATATCTCCGACCACTTTTGAAGAAGGGGTTACTTTTACAATATCACCAAACATTTCATTAACTCTTCGGTACATCCGCTTAACTTCATCCCAGCGTTCTCCTAAACCAACACCTTTTGCTTGCTGTTGAAGGTTACTATATTGCCCGCCTGGCATTTCATGCTCGTACACTTCAGTGTGCGGAGCTGTCATGCCACTTTCAAACCCGCTATAATATTTTCGAGTATCCTCCCAGTAATGAGACAATTGCTCTAGCGCATTGATATAGATGTCCGGCTTTCTGTCTGAACCATCAAGTGCATAATACAAGGAATTGGCACTTGGTTGAGATGTTAACCCCGCCATAGAGCTTACTGCTACATCTACAATATCTACGCCTGCCTCAATGGCTTTTGCGTATGTATAGATTCCGTTACCGCTCGTATCATGCGTATGAAGGTGGATTGGGATTGAGACTGTTTCCTTTAAAGTTGAAACGAGTTCATATGCGGCATGTGGTTTCAAAAGTCCAGCCATGTCCTTTATACCAAGAATATGTGCTCCTGCTTGTTCTAACTCTTTAGCAAGCTCCTGATAATAAGTTAAGTTGTATTTTGATTTAGAGGGATCAGAGATATCCCCTGTATAACAAATCGATGCTTCAGCAATCTTCCCTGTTTCACGCACTGCCTCGATGGCCTTTGTCATACCTTCCACCCAGTTCAAACTATCAAATATACGGAATACGTCAATACCAGCATCAGCAGACTTTTGTACAAATTCACGAATTAAGTTATCTGGATAATTCTTATAACCGACGGCATTCGAAGCGCGGAGTAACATTTGGAACATGACGTTCGGCACTTGCTTTCTCAATTTTATTAAACGATCCCACGGATCTTCTTTTAAGTAGCGGAGAGAAACATCAAACGTTGCACCGCCCCACATTTCCATTGAAAACAAATTCGGCATCATTCTCGCTGTTGGACCTGCAATGTGAAGTAAATCTGTTGTACGCATTCTTGTGGCGAGGAGCGATTGATGCCCATCTCGGAATGTCGTGTCGGTGAGCAAAGTCTTCTTCTGCTCTTTCACCCATTGTACAAGTCCCTCTGCCCCTTCTTCATCAAGAATTTGCTTCGTACCTCGAGGGATTTCTTCACTGTATTTTAAATGTGGCACCCTTCTTTTTGGAAATGTTGGTTTTTTCTTTTTATCAAGACCAGGAAATCCATTAACCGTAATATTCCCAATGTACGAAAGCATCTTCGTTCCGCGGTCCTTTCGCTTTGGAAACACAAACAACTCTGGTGATGAATCTATGAATGACGTATCATAAACACCTGATCGGAAATTCTCGTGTTTCATTACATTTTCAAGGAAAGCAATATTTGTTTTAATTCCTCTAATCCGGAATTCTTTTAAATTTCTGACCATTTTAGATGAAGCATGGTCAAAGCTTAGTGCCCAGGTCGAAAGCTTAACAAGTAATGAATCATAGTACGGCGTAATAACCGCGCCCTGGTAAGCATTCCCTGCATCCAGACGAACGCCAAAGCCACCACCTGAGCGATAAGCCATAAGCTTTCCGGTGTCTGGCATAAAGTTGTTCTCCGGATCTTCTGTTGTAACACGACATTGAATGGCATATCCGTGACAGTCGATGGCCTCTTGCTCTGGAATACCGAGGCGCTCACCATGAATATTTTCACCTTCTGCAATCATTATTTGTGATTGCACAATGTCGATTCCCGTAATCATTTCTGTAATTGTATGTTCAACCTGCACGCGGGGATTTACTTCTATAAAATAAAACTCACCGCTTTGATTAACTAGAAATTCTACTGTACCTGCGTTAACGTACTGTACATTTTCCATCAGCTTAACTGCAGCTTCACATATCTCTCTTCTAGCATCCTCACTAAGAGATACGCTTGGTGCTACTTCAACAACTTTTTGATGACGACGTTGGACAGAGCAGTCTCTTTCATAGAGATGAATCGTATTTCCATGTTTATCTCCAAGAATTTGAACTTCAATGTGCTTAGGATTCTCGACAAACTTCTCCACATAAATATCATCGGCCCCAAAAGCTGCTTTCGCTTCTGATTTCGCACGATCGTATGCATCCGCCAGCGCTTCCTGACTTCGAACAATTCGCATTCCTCTTCCACCGCCACCAAGAGCAGCTTTTATCATCAGAGGATAGCCATTTTCATCAGCAAAAGCCTTTACTTCATCTAGTCCTTCCACCGGGCCATCTGTTCCAGGGATAACAGGAAGACCCGCAAGAATGGCTTGCTTTCTCGCCTCCACTTTATCTCCAAACATTCTGAGGTGTTCAAGCTCTGGACCAATAAATATGATGCCTTCTTCTTCACAGCGTTTAGCGAACTGAAGGTTTTCAGAAAGAAAACCATAGCCAGGATGGATCGCATCGATGTTATTTGCTTTGGCAATTTCAATAATTCCCTCAATGTCAAGATAAGCATCGATCGGCTTCTTATCTTCTCCAACAAGATAAGCTTCATCTGCTTTATATCGATGATAAGAACCACTGTCTTCTTTTGAATAGATCGCGACTGTCCGGATATTTAACTCCGTACAGGCACGAAAAATACGAATTGCGATTTCTCCTCGGTTGGCGACTAGAATTTTTGAAATAGCGGTCATGATAATTCCTCCTTAAACTAAAGCTCCATTTGAACGTTGCTATCCTTGTTCACATATCCTGATTTTTGTTCTTTTCTTATATTCACAAACGCAGAAACGTTTATTAATATCCCTACAGATATCATAAGTAGAATTAATGATGAACCTCCATAGCTAATGAATGGAAGCGGAACACCTGTAACGGGTAACCAGCCAGTAATAGCACCCAAGTTAACGGCTGTCTGAACACCAATCATTCCAGAAATCCCAATCGCTAACAGACTGCCGAAAGTATCCTTACATCGAATTCCAATAACAAACCCTTTAAAGACGATATAGCCTAGCAATCCAATTACAAATACAACCCCTAACAGCCCCAACTCTTCAGCGACAATCGCCATAATAAAATCGGTATGGGGCTCAGGGAGAAAGCCATATTTTTGAATGCTTTGTCCAAATCCCTGACCAGTAATGCCACCTGATGCTATCGCAATATAAGAATTAATAAGATGGAAGCCGCTATCTTCTGGATCTGAAAAAGGATCATAAGCACCTGTAAATCTTGAAGCTTGTTCAGGCGATAGTGACATCCAGGCTAAGCCGAACACAATGCCACCGATTATAATAAGGCCCAAAATATGACTCCACTTCATTCCAGAGCAGAAAATCACGATTCCAGAAGTTAATGCGATAATCATAGCTGTACCTAAGTCCGGCTGTGAAGCAACTAATGCAAAAATTAATCCAATTACGAGAAGTGGTGGCATAGCCCCTCTTACAAAATTAGAAATATAAGCTTGCTTTTTGGAGTAAATGGCAGCAAGGTAAATAATTAACCCAAGTTTGACAAACTCAGACGGCTGAAAGCTAAACGCACCGATTTCGATCCAACTTTGAGCATTATTCGTTGTTGAGCCGATTACTTTCACAAGCAAAAGCGAGATGACGGATAATCCAAGGATCGGTACAATAAACTTCCGATACGCTTTATAAGGAAACATCATCGCAAGTAAAAACATAATAAGGGAAGCTGCTAGCCAAATAATTTGCCTATTAAAAAAATAAGCACTATTTGTTTCATGACGCATAACAGCCCAAACCATACTTGCACTATAAACCATCACAAGCCCAAATCCGCACAATAGTAGCACACTAATGATTAGCGAGTAATCATAATGCTTAAATAATTTTTTAATCATAGACGTCATCCTACCTGTTTATTTTCTCTTAAGAAGTCCTCATCAGTTCACAGTTCGATTTGAGGTTGTTCGTTTTCATTTAGATACCTTTTAAGTGTTTCTTAGCCCGGTTAACACTGTTGATTTAAGCGTGCCCGCTTCTCTTTTCTTGTCCAGCTGCTTCGCCCAGACACTCGGTCACTTCACCTTTTCATCCGAACACAAAGACCGTGTTCAAATGAAAAGGTTCCAGTGCCTGCCGTGTCTAAACAGGCGCTTCCGCTTTTCTTGTCTAGCTTTGACTCGCAGAAACTGCGATATTTCACTCTTTCACCAGAACACAAAAAGCGTGTTCTAGTTCAAGAGCTCCAATATCTCCGTTTCTAAACGCTCGTCTCCGCTTTTCGGGCTAGCTGCAGTGGGCAGACACTCGGTCACTTCACCTTTTCATCCGAACACAAATAACGTGTTCAAATGAAAAGGCTCCAGTGCCTGCCGTGTCTAAACGCCCACTTCCGCTTTTCGAAGTATGTATAGGTTTCGATGGTTTTTGTTTGAAACCTGCCTGTCCTATAGAAATTAAGTTTTTTTGATAATCGCTTTTACTATGGTCCATCCGTCTGATTCTTTTCCTAGCAGTTTGAAAGGGATCAGGTTGGTTATGCCTAGCCAGAGGTTAAAGAATAAAACCCAGATTGTGATAGATGGATGGAACGGAAAAAGAAGTGTAAGTGCGGCGATCATGAGGTTAACGAGTGGACCTGCTATGGCGATTGCTACTTTTGCATAGGCTTTTTCAGGTTGTGCGCTGATGGTCATTCCTCCTGCAAAATAGAAGGCGTTAACGGCTACTTCTCCTCTAGAATGCCTCAATGTCAATACTCTTGGTCCGATCCCAAGATGAAGGTTTACACTGGAGGATGTGAAAATGTTTGCTGCCAGTGTATGACCTGCTTCATGAAATAACAAACTGATTGGAGCAATGATCAGGAGCACCATAAGCAAATCATTCATTCGTATCTACTCCTAAAATCTTCTGAATTCTTTCATTACCTACTCGTATTCTATCATATTTTCTGCGCATACTCGGAAATTAATGTGTCTGCTTATAAGAGAACAAGCCATTTTAACTTTGAACTCATTTAAATTGGTTCTCCATAGAAAAACAAAAAGCTCAAACTATCTACGATAGTTTGAGCTTTCATTATTTCCTCATACTAGCTTCGTGAAGAGCTGAAAGCTGGCGCTCGAGTGATTCAAGCAATTCCTTCCCATCCTCTTCATTAACTAATCCAAGACGAACCGCGAAGTCAATTTCGCGAGATAAACCAAACATTTGCGTATCAAGAACCTCTTCATACAGAGGACACTGAGGCATCGTTAAATTCTCCATTTGAACTTCGATAAGTTTTAGGATCTTATGAGCATCGGCCTTTAACAGCTCGTATGCTTTTTCACGATGTCCTGTTGCCATACCAGTTGACAAATCTGATCCCTCCGTTCCCTTTCCCATTCCTTCTCTTATCATAAAAGGAATACAAAAAAATTGCAAGAAAAAGCAGGGTAACCGCAACCATCTTTAAAAAATACTTAGTCCATACTGGGAAGATAAATTCTCAAGGAGCTTATTACCTGCAATACTATTTCCTTTCGCATCAAGTGGCGGACTGTAGACTCCAATTCCCATTTCATTTGGTACAAGACTTAAAATCCCACCCGAAACGCCGCTTTTCGCAGGTATCGCTACATTAATGGCAAATTCACCTGAAGCATTGTACATCCCACACGTTACCATAAATGTTTTTACAATTCTCGCAATGTATCTAGGGATAATTCTCCGTTCTGTTTCAGGATCCCTACCTTCATTTGCAAGAACCATCCCGATCCTAGCAAGGTCCTTACAATTCACTTCAATAGCACACTGTTTTGTGTAGGCTTCAAGAAGCATTTCAACGTCATTGTCAATAATGCCATGTTGTTTCATAAAGTAACTTAATGCTCGATTAAGATTGGCCGACTTATATTCTGAATCAGCTACTTCCATATTTATTCCGATACTCGAGTTATTCGTCATGTCATGTATGAGCTGTAAAATCCGTCCAACTTTTTCTTCCACTGAATTACCATGAATCATATTTGTTACAACCAAAGCTCCGGCATTTATCATTGGGTTAAGAGGTTTTGAGGGCACCATTGTCTCAAGCTTCGCAATTGAATTAAACGGATCTCCAGTCGGTTCCATCCCTACTCTTGAGAAAACGTGCTCTTCTCCTGCATCCATGATGGCAAGAGCTAACGTAAGAACTTTAGAGATACTTTGTAATGTAAACGTCTCACCAACATCCCCGGCAGATAAGCAACCATCTTCTTTAGAATAAATGGCAATCGCAAGTTTATCGGGCTCTGCTTTTGCAAGAGCTGGGATATAGTCCGCTACTTTCCCATCCTTTGTATAAGGTTTACTTCGTCTGACTAGTTCTACTAGTTCTTCTTCTGTACGACATCTCATATTAAATCCTCCCGCTCGAAAAAAATTGACTCTCGCCCTACTGTTCCCCAAATGTGACAAATACAAGCATAACCGGTATACTTGGTTTGCAAAAGATTTTGATAGTGGGGTGTATGAGATGGAAACGATTCTACCCATCAAGGGGAAAGTCAATTATGCCATTACCTTAGATGCAAGCGTATGGATTTTTGATGATCGCAAGATTGAACTAGAAGAATTTCTGAAATTTGACGATTCAATTAAAAAGAATGAGAACGATTACATCCGAGCTCAAGCAGAGCGGTGGGAAAGAGAACGTACGGGGATCAAACCTCCCGTTAACAAAAGCATTAAACGTTTTGAGAAAGAACGCGTTTTAACCGGAAGCTTTGTTATTCCTTTAAAACCATTCCTCTCAAATGCAGAGCCCGATGGTGAAAAGGTTCAGCTTGAATCGCGTGATGGTAACCAGCATGTTTTAACAATGGAAGAAGCGATGAACGGCTTTCTTCGCTTTTCAAAAGACGGAAAGCCGCTCAGGGAAGATGGACCTACCCACTTCTATTTTGGTGATGGATCTAATGCTTCAGACCCCCTTAAGAATATTTTAGGTATTACCGTCATTTAAAGAAGATCAGCTGCAATTCGGGCAAGCAGAGAACGTTCACCTTTCTCGAGCTTAACATGTCCGCTAAGCGGCTGATCTTTAAATTTTTCTACAACATACGTCAGTCCATTTGTATATTCATCTAGATAGGGATGATCAATTTGCTGCGGATCACCGAGAAGCACAATCTTACTACCTTCACCCACCCTCGTTAAAATGGTTTTCACTTCGTGTTTCGTTAAATTCTGTGCTTCATCGATGATAATATACTGATCAGGTAAACTCCTACCACGAATATACGTCAGTGCTTCTACTTGAATGGAACCGATTCCCGAGAGAATCTTTTCAAGCTCACCCGTTTTCTTCACATTAAATAAGTACTCCAAATTATCATAGATCGGCTGCATCCAGGGGCGAAGCTTCTCTTCTTTCTCACCAGGTAAAAAACCAATATCTTTTCCAACTGGTACAATAGGTCTTGCTATAAACAGCTTTTTGTATCGATTTAAATCTTCTGTTTGCATTAAACCAGCCGCCATCGCAAGCAACGTTTTACCTGTTCCTGCCTTCCCTACTAGCGTAACGAGAGGAATGTCACTTCGAACAAGCAAATCCAATGCCATTCTTTGCTGAACATTTCGAGGACCAATCCCCCACATATACTCCGTTTCCATCGCCGTTTTTTCAATTTTGTTCCCATTTTTGTCGACTTTACCAATCCCCGATGAAGAGGCCTGTACAGGGTCTTTTAAAATCACATATTGATTAGGATAGAGCGGCCTTCCCTTTAGTTTCTTAGCGTCAATAAATTGCTTCTCAAAAAATTGATTCAACAGTTCTGAATCGACATATCTCTCCTCATACCCTGTGTAAATTTGGTTAAATTCCACGACTCTATCAGTTAAAAAATCCTCTGCCTGTATTCCCATTGCATCAGCTTTGACACGAACCAACGCGTCCTTACTCACAAGAATAACGGTACGTCCTGATTTTAACTTTCCTTCTTCTAGAAATAAATTTAATGCCACGGCTAGAATCCGATTATCGTTTGTTTTCTCTACAAATTTATCTTGTAAGTATTGAAATGATCGATGGTTGAGTTCGATTCGAAGCGTTCCCCCATTTTCTAAAGGAATCGACTCATGGAGCTTTCCTCTTTCTCGAAAGCCATCAATCATGCGCGATACTTGCCTTGCGTTTCTCCCGATTTCATCCATATATCTTTTCTTTGAATCCACTTCTTCTAACACAACAGCCGGAATGACAATTTCATTCGTATTAAACGAATAAATCGCATTTGGATCCTGGAGTAACACGTTCGTATCTAGGACGTAAACCTTATCCAACACTTCGCCTCCTGACCAAATTTAAATTGCTATAACAGGTACGAAAAACAGTTGGGACTATCTACGTTTTCTATAATCTATGAACTAGCGTATAAAGTTAGACGGTTATTCAGAAAATAATTAACAAACTGCAGTGATTTGTTTCTAAATTGCTCATTACGGAGGTAATCGAATGTATAAAATTCAATGGATTATCGCTCTCTTTCTTCTTGCAGCCTGTCAGGCAAATGATGAACCTATCGTAGAAGAAAAGGAGCAGACCGAGCGCATACAATACGTAAAGCAGTCGGTGCGCACACCTGAAAACCAAGATATGTCAGCGACAGAGATTGCAGAACATCTTGTCACTGTTGCCAAACAAGTTCCTGATGTAAATGACGCAACCGCAGTTGTTACTGGAAAATATGCAGTAGTGGGAATTGATGTAAACCAAAAGCTCGATCGTTCTCGCGTTAGTTCAATTAAATATACGGTAGCAGAAGCACTTCAAAAAGATCCATACGGTGCAAATGCCGTCATTACTGCAGATGCAGATACAACTTATCGATTAAAACAAATGGCAACTGAAATCAAACGAGGGCACCCTGTAGGTGGCATAATGGAGGAACTAGCAGATATTGTTGGCAGGTTAATGCCTGAAGTTCCTAGCAAATCCAATAAATCCGAACCAGAGCCGGTTCGCTCGAACGATAAACAGTTACCTAAGTCAAAAGAAAACGAATTAAAACAACAGCAAAAAGAACAGGATCTAGACAGGTAATTAGATTCTATTTCAAAAAAAAGAAACGAACCATTAGCGGTTCGTTTCTTTTTTGAGCTGCGCCATCACTGAGCGGTCTAACTTAGCCGCTGCTTCTGGATCGTAGATTTTTTCATATGCAGGCTCTACCGACATTTTTGCTCCATAAAACATAATATCACGTACTTCCTTAATATCCAGCTTAAACTTCGTAAGCTTCAGCGGAACGTTTTCCATCCTCTCTTCCATTAAAAGAGCTCTTCCCGTAATGGCATAAGTACTTTCATTTCCTATTAGCGTGATTGAGATCTGATCATTCGCCTTGATATTAGAGACGATTCGCGACTTTTGATCAACAGCAAATACAATTGACTGCTGATCAACCGCATAAAGCCATGAAATGGCACTTACATTTGGCCCGGCTGTTTCATGATCAATTGTTGAAAGAAGAACATACTGCTCTCTTTTAAGAAGTGTTAAAAGATCATTTGAAAGAGTAACGTCTACTTTATTAGGCATACTATTCCCTCCAGTTAATTCCTTCGATTTAACGCATTATACTGCAAAGGAAACGATTATTCATGCTATACTAGCAACATGGAATGAGAGGTGTTAACAATGCGTGTAAAATGTGTATTATGTGATAAAATTGAAAAAATTGAAAGCGGTAGTCCGCTAGCTAAAAAACTTCGCAATCGACCGATCCACACTTATATGTGTGACACCTGCAATGATCGAATTGAAAGTCGCACAAAAGAACGTAAAGATACAGGAAATTTCAAACTGTTTCATCAGGATGAAACAAATGATGAGTGGTAAAATCAAGTCTGGACTTATTGCTGGTGCGATTGCGGGAATCGCT
This sequence comes from Bacillus sp. Cs-700, assembly GCF_011082085.1. NCBI lineage: Bacteria > Bacillati > Bacillota > Bacilli > Caryophanales > Bacillaceae > Bacillus > Bacillus sp. Cs-700. Next base: position 112,126 of record NZ_CP041063.1, on the reverse strand, counting down.
CTAGGATTCCTCTTAAAAGGAATCGAAGCCGTAACAGGTAAACTTGTTTATACCCTTCTTCTAAACATTGATTTTATACCGATTATCGGGAATATCAATTGGCCAGAATGGGTTGAATTCCTTTTCCATCTAATAATATCTCTTATTATCGGTGTTGTTTACAGCGTTGGAAGTTCCCGTTATTTTGCACATCAAAGAAGAGCGCAGGCTATTTTTGCCTATGTGCTGACACTACCCACCGTGTTTCTATACTTTCCGCTCACTTATCTAGCAATAAAACCAACTCCTGATTTATTGGACGTTACAGCCATTAGCTACTGGACATTTGGGCATTTAATTTATGCTGCGCTCTTGTTCCGTATCTATACATGGAGTGAAAAATAACTTCGTTTAAGAAAGACGTGCTCCGAGCACGTCTTTCTTCCTTATTGATGGTTATATTTTGGTTCATTTTCAATCGAAGTTAACAGCGCTTCGATTAACTCCACTGGAAACTTCTTTGAATCTTCTTCTCCGTTTTGTCGATAATGGACAACGTAATAGTCATGTGAGACCTTCACTTTCAAATCAGAAACCAGATGATCTTCCGTTAATAGTTCATGAAAGAATTCATACGTATCTTGCGCCGCCTGATCGCTCTGTCTTTGATTTGCCACAACCTTAATACTGAGCCAATTGTACATTGTATCCTGAAGATTCAAAGCTTCCCTCCTTTGAAGCTAGGCTTCTTTTTTCTTCGACTGGTTAAGTCGCATCTTATAAATAATTAATACGACAGCAGAAGCCACTAATCCTTCAGCAACAGGCAATCCTATTCCAAAAAAGGTTAGCGGAAAACACCCAATAACAAGAACAGCGTATACGATGACGTTTTTGAGGATCGGTAGTTTTTTGGCAAAGCCAAGACGATAAACAACAATACATAGGATAACAATAATCGCATATAGCAAATAAAATCCCATCGTCATATTGTCTTCAATGCCAACCAACTTAGCAAAAAAAGATAAATCTTCAGATTGTATAGTAGGTTCTGTATTCATTTTTCCACCCCCGGTATAAAAGCATAATAAATGAAATCACAAATAAAAGTAAACGATTTCTTTCTATTTAGAAAAAAAGTCCTACATAGGACAGAAAAAATAAGAATAAAAACAATAAAAAACGATCCAAAAGGGATGCCCCTTTTGAATCGCATTAGACACCCTTATTGGGCTGTTTTTTTCTTTTTAGCGTTCTTTTCACGTTCGTTCTTATCAAGGATTTTCTTACGAAGACGAATCGAATCAGGTGTTACTTCGCAATACTCATCATCGTTCAAATACTCAAGTGCTTCTTCAAGCGTTAGAACGCGAGGCTTCTTCATAGAAACCGTTTGGTCCTTGTTGGCAGAACGCATGTTTGTCATCTGTTTCACTTTAACGATGTTAACTGTGATGTCATTCTCACGAGTGTGTTCCCCAACGATCATTCCCTCGTAAACTTCAGTACCTGGAGCTACGAAAATTGTACCGCGGTCTTCTACACCCATAATACCATATTCTGATGCTTTTCCTTTTTCCATGGAAACAAGTACACCAGCACGGCGTCCACCTACACGACCGCTAATAAGAGGCATATACGTTTCAAATGTGTGGTTGATAATACCATAACCGCGTGTTTGTGTAAGGAACTCAGTTGAGTAACCAATCAAACCACGTGCAGGCACCATAAATTCAAGACGAACTTGACCTGAACCGTTGTTCACCATGTTAACCATTTCACCTTTACGCTCACCAAGTGATTCCATTACAGAACCAGTGTAGTCTTCAGGCACGTCAATTTGAACACGTTCAACAGGCTCACTTGCAACACCGTCTACTTCACGTACGATAACTTCAGGTTTTGAAACTTGAAGCTCAAATCCTTCACGACGCATGTTCTCGATCAGAATTGAAAGGTGAAGCTCACCACGTCCTGATACAACCCATGCATCTGGAGAATCTGTGTTCTCAACGCGAAGACTTACGTCTGTTTCAAGCTGTGCTCTAAGACGTTCTTCAATTTTACGACTTGTAATGTACTTACCTTCTTTACCAGCAAAAGGACTGTTATTTACAAGGAACGTCATTTGAAGCGTTGGCTCATCAATACGTAGGATAGGCAGTGCTTCCTGATGATCGTATGGGCAAACTGTTTCACCAACGTTGATTTCTTCCATACCAGATACTGCAACGAGGTCTCCAGCTTTTGCTTCTTCAATCTCTGTACGTTTCAAGCCAATGAAACCAAAGAGCTTTGTTACTCTAAACTGTTTAACTGTTCCATCAACCTTCATCAATGCAACTTGCTGGCCGACTTTCATTGTTCCTCTGAACACACGTCCGATACCAATTCTTCCTAAGTAATCGTTGTAGTCAAGAAGTGTGATCTGGAATTGAAGTGGCTCGTCACTGTTGTCAATTGGTGCTGGGATGTTATCAATAATTGTGTTCATAAGAACTTTCATATTGTCATCTTGCACTTCAGGATCAAGACTAGCTGTTCCGTTAATTGCAGAGGCATAGACAACAGGGAAGTCAAGCTGATCTTCATCCGCGCCAAGATCAATAAATAAATCAACAACTTCATCCACAACTTCTTCAGGACGTGCTGCAGGACGGTCAATTTTGTTAAGAACTACAATTGGTGTAAGCTTCTGCTCAAGAGCTTTCTTCAGCACGAAACGTGTCTGTGGCATACAGCCTTCATAAGCGTCAACAACTAGAAGAACACCGTCTACCATTTTCATGATACGTTCAACTTCACCACCAAAGTCAGCATGACCAGGTGTATCCATAATGTTGATTCGTTTGTCTTCATAGTTAATTGCCGTATTTTTAGCAAGGATTGTGATCCCGCGTTCTCTTTCAAGGTCATTCGAATCCATCGCACGTTCGCTTACTTGCTCGTTATCACGAAACGTACCTGATTGATGAAGCATTTGGTCTACCAGCGTCGTTTTACCGTGGTCAACGTGGGCAATGATTGCGATGTTACGAATATCTTCTCTTATTGCCATTAATTATTCTCTCCTCGTATTCTCGTCTTATTTCTGACGATAAACTCAATAACTAGATCATTATAACACATATATCGCTTAAGGCGAAATTTCTCTTCTTTCCAGCTTAACGCGGTTATTGTACACTAGTACTATAAAGGGGGCTTTCCGCATGAACAAGCATCAATTCCTTTTACTCTTAATGGCCATTCTGGCGGTTGCAAGCATGTGTGCAATCGGTATTTCTATAGCTGAACAAAGCTGGATCGGCGGACTTCTTTCATTTATTGGAGTAGGTTTCTTTATGGGAATGGGTTTTCGAATTAAACGTAAAGCTGAACAATAACATTAAAAAGAGCTGTTCATCACTGAACAGCTCTTTTTAAAAGTCTTTTAATGTTCATTAGGATGTACAAATGTTAAATACTTTCTTCCTTCACCTTCAATAGCGTATTGTTCAAACCCACATTTCCCTAAAAACAAACTCCACTCATTCTGCTCTAACGGAATACCTGCAAAAACAACCTCTTTTTTTTCACCTACTATACACTGAATAACGTCATGACCGACTCCCTTTCTTCGCTGAACAGGATCGACAACGATCGTACCTAACCACGACTTCTGATTTGATGGAGCCTGATCAAGAACGGCTGTAATCGCTACAGGGGCTTCATCTTTAAACCAAAGCCTAAATTTACATCCCATTCCTTCATAAGCTTGTATATAGGTAACTATATCTTCTGCGATTGGCATCCGCCCAAATTCTTCTTCAAGCCAATCTTTATCTTCCATTGTCCATTCTAATAGGAGGTCTGCGAACCTTTCTTTGCTTGTCGAAGTTACAGATTTCATTTTGTTGAAGGAGTTCTTAAATAGAAATTTTGATCAAGCGCTGGTTGGATGTACTCTTTTTGAACCTGTGAATGAAACAGTGAAGTACCGACAAAGATGGTGTTTTTATCTAACAAATCAATTTCCTTATTATCCACTGTAGTACAAATGCCTCCCGCTTCCTCAATTAACATTTTACCAGCAGCAAAATCCCAGGGGGCGAGCCGTAAGGAGACATACCCATCAAGACGCCCCGCTGCTACGAAAGCCATCTCAATTGCAGCACTACCATAAGACCGGGTGCCTCTTATTTTTTTAAGAAGAGGTGAGAAGGTGCGCGGATCGATACGATGATTCTCCGTGACCCACGTTGCATTGATAGCTAATAAGGATTCTGAAAGATTTGTCGACTGCAACGGTTTTACTTGTTTATCATTAAGGTATAGACCTGAACCTTTTTTACAATGATATAGCTCGTCTTTTGTTACATCATAAATAAACGCCAGTTTCCCTACTCCATCTTCGTATATCCCGATCGATATCGCGAAATTGGTTTGTTGATGAACAAAATTCATCGTTCCATCAATCGGATCAAGAAACCAAATAACCCCATCTAAATCATCTATTTTATCTCCAAATCCTTCTTCTCCCATTATGCGATGATTTGGATATGTACCTTTTATTTTCTGAATAAAAAATTTCTCAGTTTGCTTATCAATGTCCGTAACGAGATCGTTCGGATTGCTCTTTGACTCAATGTTAAAAGATGTTGTAAAGGAAGACATGATTTCTTCTCCCGCTTCTTTAATCCATTTAATGGTATCATCATATACGCGATTCCAATTCGTCTGCTGTGTCATGCTTCGATCTCCTTTTACCGTATATTTCATGCTAGTTCTTATTATGACAGGAAAAGAAGAAAAAACGAACCTTTTTGCAAGGTTCGTTTCGCTACGCTTCTAATCTAACCATTTCTTTACGAAGTTCTTCAAGCTTCACTTTACATCTCGCCATTCCATCTTGATCACTAGCCGTCATTGCATCGTGTAGCGTTGCCAGCTCATAGTCAATCTCCATTCTCAATACCGGAATCCGCTTCTCTGCTTCGTTTCTTTGTAATGACTGAATCACTTGTTTCATGGTAACCTACACCCCTCTTCTTTTCGATTAAGCAGTCATAGTTATCAGAGGAACCTTATAAGACGGAATATTCTGATATTTCTGCTTTGATTACTATATCTTATGCCTTCCCTGCTCACTATGCAACCTCTTTATTTGTTACTATTTTTCCTCTTTTGCTTCTTTTTCAAACCTATCCTTACACATCAATCGTCAGTTTTCATATAAATTGCAGTTCTATGTTACTATAAATGTATAAAATTTTGTCGTAATGGAGGATATTATGTCATTTAACGGATTTACTCAACACGATTTTAACGCCTTCGAAATCGAAGGACTTGATGCGAGAATGGAAGCCATTCAAGAACGAATACAGCCAAAGTTTCAGGCAATCAGCGACGACGTGAAAAGTGATCTAGAAATGCTTGCTGGTAATGAAATGCATCTTCACATTGCACGTCATGCACGAAGAACAAAGAACCCACCAGTTGATACATGGATGGCATTTTCTCACAATAAACGCGGATACAAAATGACCCCTCACTTTCAAATAGGCCTATTTGATGATCATGTTTTTGTATGGCTCGCTTACATTTATGAGTTGCCAGGAAAGCCACAAATGGCTACGTTACTTTTAGAACATATGCATAAGCTTAAAGAAGACGTTCCGGTATCTTATTGGATTTCCACTGATCATACAAAGAAAAAAGCAAGTCAACCTCTTAAAGATGTTGAGATCGAAAAGGTTCTCACCCGCTTCCGCGATGTAAAAAAAGGGGAGTTTCTCATTGGACGGCATTTTACGAGTGATGATCCCCTTTTGCAAGACGGGGACCAATTTATTCAAGAGGTTAAAAAAACGTTTGAAACGCTTATGCCGTTTTATCACCTTTCACTTCAACCTACAACATAAAAACCAGGGGTTTCCCCCTGGTTTTTATGTTGTCATTTTTACTCGATCACGTTCTGTTTGCTTCGCTTCTTTGACAACGTGATAAGTTGAAAAGCCCGTCTCTTTATCAAACTGTTTAAAGATTTGTTTTTCCTCCGATTTAGAAGGAACAACATCTTTAAATTCATGATAGCTACTAATTAATTCATCCTTATGAACACCCTGACCATAGGCTTTCTCAATCAATTCAAAAAAATTAACTACTTTAATTACTTCGTCTTTGCTCCAATCAATGGAAATAGGATATTGGACTTCCATTTTTTAACCCCTCTCTAAAGTTGCCATTTTATTCGAATCTCTTTTGCTTCTTGATCCATCCGTTCGAATAACTCGTGTACGGAAGGAACATCATGAATCGCACCCATCACCTGTCCTGCCCACGCAAAACCTTCTTCATCTTTTCCTTCATATATAAACTTCCTGTTCGCTTCACCGCTTATGTATTCTTTGAGAAGATCATATCCACCATTACTTGCTTCAATTTCAGTAATTCGTTCAGCAAATACATTTCGGATTACTCGTGCAGGCGCACCAAGGCTTCGTTTAATAATCATTGTATCCGTCTCGGATCCCTGTAACAAACGTTGTTTGTAAGCATCATGAGCGTGTGTACACTCTTTCGTAGCAATAAATCTTGTTCCCATTTCAATTCCTTCAGCGCCAAGTGCGAGAGAAGCCATTAATCCCCGCCCATCTCCTATTCCGCCTGATGCAATAACGGGAATCGAAACTGCATCAACTACTTGAGGAACGAGAACCATTGTCCCAGTATCTTCCTTTCCGAGATGTCCACCACCTTCTTGTCCAACAACCATGACGGCTGTTGCACCTAGCTCTTCTGCCTTAATCGCCTGTCGCTTCCCAGCTGTTAAAACAAGGACTTTCACGTTTGTCCCTCTCACCATATCAAAAACAGGCTTAGGATTACCACCTGTAACCGAAATGATTTCTACTCCTTCTTGGATAGCAGTGTCAAGCATGTGTTCAAATGGCCTCCCGTGCTGGCCAATTGCAAAATTGACTCCGAATGGTTGATCGGTAAGACTTTTTGTAAGGTATATTTCCTTTTTTAGCTGTGTTTCTGAGTCCATAGACATTGCTGTGAGCTGACCTAGCCCACCTGCGTTGCTAACCGCAGAAGCTAACTCGTGATAGGCCAGGTAGGCAAGTCCTCCCTGAACAATTGGTTTCTTTATACCTAATAACTCCGTAAATCGCGTCTTCCACTTCATCACTTATCCTCTCCTTCCCATCATTCATTTCGAGAATAAGAGAGGATCTCCTTTTTTAGAACTATAAAAGAGACCTAGCATCTAAATAAAACTTGCAAAATAGTACTTATGTGATTATACTCAGTTTGTTTAAGGATAAAAAGCTCATTCAAAATCAAATTCTCATTCCCCAAACGTTGGTGGAATGCTATCTGTACTAAAGTATAAATAAAGAGGTGCTTGATTTGCAACAAAACGAAACACCATTATTCACTGGTTTAGTTAACCACGCAAATAAAAACCCCATTCAATTTCATATTCCTGGTCATAAAAAAGGAAATGGAATGGATCCTGAATTTCGTGCATTTATCGGAGATAATGCACTTTCGATTGATTTAATTAATATTCAGCCTCTTGATGATCTTCATCATCCACATGGCATAATTAAGAAAGCTCAAGACCTTGCAGCAGAAGCATTTGGTGCCGATTCCACCTTCTTCTCGGTTCAAGGTACAAGTGGCGCAATCATGACAATGGTTATGACCGTATGTTCTCCTGGTGACAAAATTATCGTGCCAAGAAACGTCCATAAATCAGTCATGTCTGCCATCATCTTTTCAGGTGCCACGCCCGTATTCATTCACCCTGAAATTGATCCTAAGCTCGGCATTTCTCATGGCATCACTCCGGTCGCAGTAAAGAAAGCGCTCGAACAGCACCCCGATGCTAAAGGCGTTCTCGTTATTAATCCTACTTATTTCGGGATTTCTGCGAATTTAGAAGAAATTGTGTCAATTTCTCATGAATATGACGTTCCCGTTTTAGTTGATGAAGCACATGGTGTTCACATTCATTTTCATGATCGCTTGCCAGTTTCAGCAATGCAGGCAGGTGCAGATATGGCCGCAACTAGCGTTCATAAACTCGGTGGATCCATGACACAAAGCTCTGTGCTAAATGTAAAAGAAGGCCTAATCTCTGCTAAGCGCGTACAAACTATTATCAGCATGCTCACAACAACTTCTACTTCTTATATTCTCCTTGCTTCTCTTGATGTTGCAAGAAAGAGACTCGTGATGGATGGGTACGAGTTAATCGAAAACGCGATACAACTAGCAGACCGAGCACGGAATCAAATTAATGATATCTCACCACTCTATTGTGTTGGGAATGAAATTCTTGGAACGAATGCCACTTACGACTATGATCCAACAAAACTAATTATCTCTGTCCACGATCTAGGGATTACGGGCTATGAAGCAGAAGTATGGTTACGAAAAGAGGCGAATCTGGAAGTGGAGCTTTCTGATTTGTATAATTTGCTTTGTATCGTCACACCAGGGGATAATGAGGAATCCGTTAATGCTCTTGTATACGCCTTAAAAGATATGGTAGAAGCTTTTAAAGAGTCAGATGGTACAGTTGCTGAAAAGTTTGAGGTTCATGCTCCAGATATACCGACGCTAGCCGTTTCTCCAAGGGATGCTTTTTATTCCGAAACGGAAATTATTCCATTTACTGAGTCAGCGGGGCGCGTCATCGCTGAATTCGTTATGGTTTATCCACCAGGCATTCCAATCTTTATTCCTGGTGAAATCATTACGGAAGAAAACTTAAAATATATTGTGGAAAATATTGAAGCTGGTCTTCCTGTTCAAGGACCTGAAGATGATGAATTAAACGATATCCGTGTGATTAAAGAATATAAGGCAATTAAATAAGAGGCTGCCCTAGGGCAGCCTCTTTGTCTTATCAAAATTATTTTTTATCCTTTTTATTGCATTCCGGGCATCTGCTATAAAGCGTGCTTACCTTTTCTTCATGAACGTGATCAATTGTTTTCTCGCAAGTTTGGCAAATGATAATACCCATTCTCAACACCCCTTAAGTTAGTTTTGAAAACGCTTCCGTTTCGCTTAATTCCATAATAGTGTGTCACAATTGTTTTGTCAACACTATATTGTATATCACATTATATTCTTTTTACGCTATTATGTGTTCTAAACTACTAATTGTCAGAAAACATTTTTGCCTGTAAACTAATGGAGATGAAGAAAGGAGGATTCGATGCCACAAAGCGCTTACCTCACTCCCGTAACAGACGAGGATCTGTCACTCATTCACGTTAAAGAACTGCTCACTTATTACATGAACATTACTTCGAAAACAGGAGAACAGCTTTCCTGGTCGTACGGTGACTTTGCTTTTCCTTATACACTTGTTGAAAATGCTGACTCTGATGAATGGTTTTATTTAAAGGGTAATAATGATGGATACCGTACAATTGTCATTGGACTAGTTGAAAAAAAGATCCAGATTGTTTTACCGGATCAATCGACTCATGGTGATAAAGCAAAAGCAAATGAACTATGTAAATTTCTTGCAACAAAACTAAAAGCAGATCTCATCCTTTTTAATGGTCGGAAAATGCGATACACAAAAAAATAAACAGCCAATTGGCTGTTTATTTTTTGACTAATTCGATTTGTTCTGGATTGATGAGATCATAATCTTTATCTCTTAATCCGGAAACAATGTCACTCATGGCCGCAGCTGTCCAATCACGGTCATGCATAAGCAAGTTTGCTCCATTTTGTAGAAGTGGTGAATTGACCATTATGTCAGCTAGTGCAGCTTTATTTTGATATTCCTTTACCCAATCATATCCATACGTCCAATTCATCACAAGCATGCCTTCTTCTTTAGCAAGTGATTTGGAATAATCAGTGTTTGATCCGAATGGCGCTCTAAAAAACTTCGGCTTCTCCCCAATCACTTCTTCAATCATCTCGTTTAATTTCAAAATCTCTTCCTTTTGCTCATCCTCAGATAAAGATTTCAAATCAGCATGCGTCATCGTATGATTACCAATTGCAAAGCCCATCTCATATATTTCCTTTAATCTAGCCTTTTCTTCATCAGTATCAATAAAATGACCATTCACAAAGAAAATTGCAGGAGCATCGAGTTCTTTAAGTGTCTTTGCCATTTCAACTGCATTTTTATCTGGTGCATCATCGATTGTAAGAAGCACCGCTTCAGCTGGAGCATCATTTATTGGTTCAAATCCCCAAAATGCTTCATTCAAGCGATATTCAGGCTCTGTCTCTTCAGCAGTGGCCTCTTCTTCCTCTTTCTTCTCCTCTTGGTCACTCGCCTCTTTTGAATCTGCTTCTTCATCAGAAGAGTCTTCGCTCGTTTCTTCCTCGTTTGAAGCCTGTTGGCTATTGCTAGCTTCGTTTTTTGATGCATCTGTATTTGGTTCCGATCCTGCATTCGTTGAGCAAGCAGCTACAAAAACCAGTAGTGCTAACATCATCCATTTTAACGTATTTGTCATTTCTCTCTCTCCTTATGTAGTCTCCCTTCATCATAAACCAATTATCGAGCTGGTGAAAGAGAAGAATGTCACATTTAACCAACAAATCCCTTTTCATTATCCTACAATTCTGACTACCTCTCTGACATGGTATTTCCCTTTACAACGTTGATTTCAACAAATATACTAGACAACGTGGCAAATTTCGCGATCCGTTATAAAGCCTGTTAATAATAGGAAATAGGGTGCTTGCTGCATAGTTTTGGTAACGACAGGTGAAATTGAGTACACATGCATTTTATTTCTGATTTATTAAAAAAGCTTTTCGGATGAAAGTACAGTTAATTATTCAGAAAGGTGATGATGAAATTTGAATAAGCTTACAGCAGTCTTTATAATCTCTGTAGTATTATCTCTTCTCTTTATTTCTTGGGGAACCATTTCTCCAGAGTCTTTAGATGCAACGACTTCTTCACTTCAAAGCTTTCTTCAGGTGAAGTTTGGATGGTTTTATTTATTAGCAGCGTCAGGCTTTCTAATTTTTGCGATCTATCTTATTTTTTCGAAGTACGGTAGACTTCGACTTGGAAAAGAAACAGATGTACCGGAGTATAATCTCATTACATGGTTTGCGATGTTATTCTCAGCTGGAATGGGAATTGGACTTGTATTCTGGGGCGTTGCAGAACCAATGTTCCATTATTATGATCCACCCGCTGGCGCAGCTTCTCAGTCAGATGAAGCAGCACGACTTGCGTTTCAGTATAGTTTCTTCCATTGGGGGCTACACCCTTGGGCGATTTATACCACCGTTGCGTTAGCATTAGCATTCTTTAAGTTTAGAAAAGGAGCACCAGGTCTTATTAGTGCTATTTTCTATCCGATTCTTGGAGAGCGAGTAAATGGACCAATCGGTAAAATAATTGACGTTATCGCTGTTATTGCGACCGTATTTGGTGTCGCTACTTCACTCGGATTCGGAGCTTCACAAATCGGTGGAGGAATCTCTTATTTAACCGGGGTCGAAAATTCATTTACAACACAGTTAATTATTATTTTAGTTGTAACGGTCCTCTATATGATTTCCGCATCAACTGGAATTTCAAAAGGAATTAAATATTTAAGTAATACAAACATTGTCCTTGCGATTTTACTTATGTTCTTCCTACTCTTTGCAGGACCAACAAACTTTATTATGGACCTGTTTACATCGACTCTTGGTTCTTATATTCAAAATTTACCTAGCATGAGCCTTCGTATGAGACCATTTGAAGGGTCATCATGGATTCAGAGCTGGACAATCTTCTACTGGGCATGGTGGATTGCCTGGGCGCCATTTGTAGGAACATTTATCGCTCGTGTATCAAAAGGTAGAACGATTCGAGAATTTGTTCTTGGTGTTCTTTTAGTGCCAACGATTTTTGGTGCATTATGGTTCTCCGTGTTTGGAGGTTCAGCCATTTCTCTTGATATGGCCGGAACAGGTATTTACGACATTATTAACAACCAGGGTATGGAAGTTGCACTATTCGCTGTACTTGAGCAATATCCACTTGGTACATTGATGTCGATCATTGCGATATTACTAATCAGTACCTTCTTTATTACATCGGCTGACTCAGCAACATTTGTTCTTGGGATGCAAACGACGAACGGAAGTATGAATCCTTCAACCAAAGTGAAATTAACTTGGGGTGTGATTCAGTCATCAGCTGCTGCAGTTCTCCTTTGGTCAGGTGGCCTCGGTGCCTTGCAAACTGCGTCTATCATAGCCGCTTTTCCGTTTGCCATTATCATAATCGGTATGATTATCTCTCTATTAAAAGCTTTTAAACAAGAGAAAATACCGCCAAGACCACCTAAAAAAGATGAGTCAAAATAATAAAAGCGCACTACCAATTTGGTAGTGCACTTTTTTATGGACTACAACTCATATGATTAAGATATAGAAATAATTAATGACTAATGCAATAGTTGTAGAGAAAGAAATGAGAAAAAGAAGCTCCTTTCCCCTCGTCACCATTTGTATTGAAATCGTACAAACTAGATAGAGAAAAACGAGAAACAATACAACTTTAAATCCAATTGGATCTCGTGGAGAATGATGAATGATTTGAAAAAAAGCAAACCAGATCATGAACTGAAAGCAAAGTACTTTTCAATACATTCCAGACCACCTCCACCAAAAGCAATATTCCTATTCATATGTATGTCCTCTTATCGCTAAAAATGGCTCCTCTCGCTCAATCAATTCTAAAACAAGCTTCACCCACCAAAAAAACTTCGGAGACTTAGTGTCTCCGAAGTTTTTAATAAGAAATTAACCAATATGAATTGGAGTACCAAGAGCTACTTCAGCAGCTTCCATTGTAATTTCTCCAAGTGTTGGGTGAGCATGAATTGTAAGTGCAATATCTTCAGCTGTCATACCAGCTTCAATTGCAAGACCAAGCTCAGCAATCATATCAGAAGCGTTAGGACCAGCAATTTGAGCACCGATCACTAGGCCATCTTCTTTACGAGTGATAAGCTTCATAAATCCTTCACTGTCGTTAAGAGACAATGCACGGCCGTTAGCACCGAATGGGAATTTAGATGCCTTCACTTCAAATCCTTGATCTTTTGCTTCTTGTTCAGTATAACCAACTGAAGCGAGTTCTGGATCAGAGAATACCACTGCAGGGATTGCAAGGTAATCAATTACTGAGTTTTCACCGCCGATTACTTCTGCAGCTACTTTACCTTCATAAGAAGCTTTGTGAGCAAGCGCAGGACCTTCAACGATATCACCAATTGCATAGATGTTATCGAAGTTTGTACGACACTGCTTGTCAATCTTCACAAGACCTTTGTCCGTCATTTCAACGCCAAGTTCTTCAAGACCGATTTCATTTGTATTAGGCTTACGGCCAACTGTAACAAGCACATAATCAGCGTCAAACGTCTTCGTTTCACCTTTGATTTCTGCTGTTACTGTTACGCCGTCTTCTGTTTCTTCAACGCCTTGCGCAAGAGCTTGAGTAATGATTTCTACATTACCTTTCTTCTTAAGACGACGAGAAACAAGAGAGCTCATTTGTTTTTCGAATCCAGGTAGGATCTGCTTCGTACCTTCAAGGATTGTTACTTCAGTACCGAAGTTTGCATACACAGTACCAAGTTCGATTCCAATGTACCCTCCGCCGATAACAACCATTTTCTTAGGAACTTCGTCAAGTGCAAGTGCTCCAGTTGACGAAATCACGCGCTTACTCCATTTGAAACTTGGAAGTTCGATTGGGCGAGATCCTGTTGCGATGATACAGTTGTTGAATGTATACGTTTGAGAGTTCTTTTCGTCCATGATACGAACTGTGTTCTTATCGACGAAATAAACTTCACCACTGATAACATCAACTTTATTTGATTTCATAAGTCCTGCTACGCCGCCAGTAAGCTTATCAACAACAGAAGACTTCCACTCCTGTACTTTTTTCATGTCGACGCTCACGTTCTCAGCTGTGATTCCGATATCATCGGAGTGCTTTGCAGACTCATATTTATGAGATGCGTTGATCATTGCTTTTGAAGGAATACAACCAACGTTTAAGCAAACTCCGCCTAGAGTTCCTTTGTCAGCAATGGCAACTTTCTGACCAAGCTGTGCTGCACGGATTGCAGCTACATATCCACCTGGTCCAGCTCCTACTACAAGTGTGTCTAATTCGATTGGAAAATCTCCTACTACCATATTATTACGCCTCCATCATTAAGAGTTGTGGATCGTTCAACAGACGCTTGATGTGATTAAGAGCAAGTTGTGCTGTTACGCCATCAATAAGTCTGTGGTCGTAGCTGATCGATAGAGCAAGAACAGGTGCAGCAACGATTTCTCCGTCGATAACAACTGGCTTCTCCTCAATACGACCAATACCAAGAATAGCAGCATCCGGGTTGTTGATGATTGGAGTGAACCATTGACCACCAGCAGAACCCAGGTTAGAAATAGTACATGTGCTACCTTTCATATCGTCCCCTGATAGTTTACCATCGCGAGCTTTTTTAGCCAACTCATTAATTTCAGATGAAACATTAAGAAGTGGTTTACGGTCTGCTTCTTTTACGACAGGAACAACTAGTCCAGCGTCAGTGTTAGCAGCGATACCGATGTTGTAATAATGTTTGTGTACGATTTCTTCTGTGGAATCATCGATTGATGCATTCAACATAGGGAATTCGCGAAGTGCAGAAACAAGAGCTTTTACAACGTATGGAAGGTAAGTTAGCTTCACATCTTTGTCTGCAGCATATTGTTTGAACTTCTTACGGTGAGCAACAAGATCTGTTACAACAACTTCATCCATGTGAGTTACGTGCGGAGCAGTATGCTTCGAGTTAACCATTGCTTTTGCAATTGCTTTACGCATACCCTTCATCTTCTCACGAGTTTCCGGCTGTGCAGATGCTTGTGGTTGAGCTGATGTAGTAGCTTCTTGCTTCGCTTCAGCTTTTTCTTCTGTTGCTGGAGCTTCAGAAGCAGTTTCGCCTCCACCATTCAAGTGAGTGTCGATGTCCTCTTTTACGACGCGACCATTTTTACCTGAACCAGATACCTTGGAAATGCTTACGCCGTTTTCACGAGCATATTTACGTACTGCTGGCATAGCAATAACGCGTTTTGTTGGATCTGTTTCTTCTTCATCTTCAGGAAGTGGTTTTGATCCAGCGCTATCTTCTTTTGCTTCAGATTTTGCTTCTGCTTTAGGAGCTTCTTCTTCAGCTTGAGGCTGTTCAGCTGCAGGTTCTTCCTCTGCATCTTCATAACCTTCTGCGTCGAAAGTAATTACTACGTCTCCAACGATTACAGTTGCGCCTTCTTCAGCGTGAACTTCTTTAACTGTTCCGTCTACTGGGGAAGGAATTTCAACAACAGCTTTGTCGTTTTGTACTTCTGCAAGAATATCGTCTTCTTTAACTTCATCTCCGGATTTAACAAACCATTTTACGATTTCGCCTTCATGGATACCTTCACCGATATCCGGCATCTTAAATTGAAATGCCACGGGACTTCGCCTCCTAATTGTAGAAAAATTTTGCTCATATAAGATCTGAAGCGAAGCGCGGATCGCAGCTTCACTTCATGTTTTTTTATAAAGAGTTAATTAGAAATTAACAACTTGAGTTGCTTTTTCGATAATATCAGTATGATCAGGAAGCCATACATCTTCAGCTGCAGAGAATGCAAATACAGTATCTGGTGCAGCTACGCGAAGTACTGGTGCTTCAAGACTTAGGATTGCGCGGTCATTGATTTCTGCAACAACGTTAGCAGCAATTCCAGCTTGCTTTTGAGCTTCTTGAACAACGATTGCACGATTCGTTTTCTCAACAGATCCAATGATTGTATCAATATCGAGTGGGCTAACCGTACGAAGGTCGATAACTTCAGCACTAATGCCATCTTTTTCAAGTTCTTCTGCAGCTTTAAGTGATGCCTGAACCATCGCACCGTAAGTAACGATTGTGATGTCAGTACCTTCACGTTTCACTTCAGCTTTACCAATTTCAATTGTATATTCTTCTTCAGGAACTTCCTGACGGAAAGAACGATAAAGCTTCATGTGTTCAAGGAAAATAACTGGATCGTTATCACGGATCGCAGAAATAAGAAGTCCTTTTGCATCATAAGGGTTTGAAGGGATTACGACTTTAAGTCCTGGCTGTTGTGCCATTAATCCTTCAAGGCTATCTGCGTGAAGCTCAGGAGTTTTAACGCCGCCACCAAATGGTGAACGTACAGTAATCGGCGCATGGAAAGAGCCACCTGAACGGTAACGAAGACGAGCCATTTGACCGGAAATAGCATCCATTACTTCGTATACGAAACCAAAGAACTGAACCTCTGGTACTGGACGGAATCCAGTAAGTGCAAGTCCGATAGACATACCACCGATACCTGATTCAGCAAGCGGAGTATCGAACACGCGATCTTCGCCAAATTCCTTTTGAAGTCCTTCTGTCGCACGGAAAACGCCGCCGTTTTGACCTACGTCTTCACCAAACACGAGTACGTTCTCGTCATTTTTCAACTCCGTACGCATCGCATCAGTGATTGCTTGAATCATTGTCATTTGCGCCATAGCTTACTTCGACTCCTTTGCACTATATTGTTCGTATTGTTCACGAAGGTTCTGTGGAAGCTCTTCGTACATGTTAGAAATAAGATCTGTTACTTTTTGCTTAGGAGTGCCATCTGCTTTCTTAATAGCCGCTTTGATTTCGTCCTTCGCATTATCAACTACTTCATTTTCTTTTTCTTCTGACCAAAGGTTCTTGCTCTCAAGATACTTGCGGAAGCGAACGATTGGATCTTTCTTTTCCCACTCGCTATCAAGATCTTCAGAACGGTAACGTGTTGGATCGTCACCAGCCATTGTATGTGGACCATAACGGTAAGTCATTGTTTCAATTAGTGTTGGACCTTCACCATTAATTGCGCGCTCACGAGCATCCGTAACTGCTTTATAAACAGCAAGAACGTCCATACCGTCTACTTGAACACCTTGAATACCAGCTGCAACTGCTTTTTGAGCGATTGTTTTCGCAGCAGATTGTTTTTCAACTGGAACTGAGATTGCGAAACGGTTGTTTTGCACAACGAAGATCGCTGGAGCAGCATAAGCACCTGCGAAGTTCATTCCTTCATAGAAATCCCCTTGAGAAGCACCGCCATCACCAGTGTAAGTGATTGCTACGTTTTTCTTGCCTTTTTTCTTAAGTCCAAGAGCAACGCCAGCTGTTTGTGTAATTTGAGCACCGATAATGATTTGTGGGCTCAATACGTTAAGACCATCAGCCTGGTTTCCTACAAAGTGACCACGGGAGAATAAAAATGCTTTATATAGTGGAAGACCGTGCCAGATGATTTGAGGAACATCACGATAACCTGGAAGAATCCAGTCCTCTTTATCAAGTGCAAATTGACTTCCTAGTTGTGAAGCTTCTTGTCCTGCAGTTGGTGCGTAGAAGCCAAGACGTCCTTGACGGTTCAAAGAGATTGAACGTTGGTCAAGAATGCGTGTGTACACCATGCGGCGCATTAATTCTTGAAGCTGCTCATCTGATAGTTCAGGCATTGCTTCTTCATTAACGATTTCGCCATTTTCATTTAGAATCTGGAACATTTCGAATTGGCCTTCGATGTTTTCGATGGTTTTAGTTCCCATACCTTTCACCTCATCCTTTCATTCATAAAGAGATAGATTATTGAATTGCAAATGTTGCAATTGTGAGTGGGTCGTTCAGTTTACAGACATCACTAGCATGTCCATTTCAACGTTATTAAATGACAAATACCATTCATTAATTTGCATTACTTAAGACAACACTCAATGTCATACCCTTAATTCTGAAGAAATAATCCCTAGTGCTATGTATTACTGCGAATAATAGTCTGTATCAGTAAGATTAAGGGAGTGCTTCTCTTCATGAGTAAGTTCGTTTTTAAGTTTACAATACAGTAAGTTTCAAGTCAATTAATTGATTTATTAAATGCATAGCAAGGGATGATATAAAAACTGTTACATTCTGTTTTGATAGACTGTATTAGTGTAAATAATTAGGAGAACAGATCTTTTATCACTCCTTATGACGAGAAATGGCTTCAAGTTCCATGATAAAAATGCTTCTTTTTTTAATTCATACTACGGCCGCGCGTTCAAAGTACTTTCTAATCATATAGAAAAAACCGCTCAGATGAGCGGTTTCTATTCTCCGTAATTCACATTTAATTCAGCTGATTCATAAAAAGCTTTTTTGGCTTCATTAAATTCAGACGTGAATTTGTTGAAACTTTCTTTATGCTTAGCCACTTTGCCATATTTCTCGTTAACGACTTTAATTTGTTCTTGGAGTTGCTCTAAAGTTAGTTCTTTATCTTGTAGTGAGCTGTAAAGCTTTTGATCTTGTTCAACAGCTGCTTTGTATTCTTTATGTAGCTTTCCATAAGCTTCATAACGCTTATCCATAATTTCAATCAAGTTCTTGGCATCTTTCTTAGCTGCATCCGTTTCAAGGTCCTCTGTTAGATCTTTAACTTCCTCAAACTCTTCATATGCTTCATCGATGCTTTCTTTTTCCTTATTTAAATACTCAAGTCGCTGTTCTGCATTTTCTTCAGCTTCTTTCGAAAGCTTTTCGATCTTATCAAACTCTTCCATACTTAGTGCAACAATCTCATTATAAATGTCTTGCTCCTTTTTCTCTGCCTTCGCCAAAGGTTCTTGTTGTTCTCTAAATTGATCTTCAAGAGCAACAGCTTCCTCTAAATGGTCATACATTTTTTCTGCTGGGCTCCCACCAAACTGACAACCAGCTAACCCAACCATTAGAAAACAGAAAAAAAGAGAAAAAATTCCCAAACGATATTTACGTAGCAAAAAAAGTCCCCCCACATATCCAATTCATACCATAATAATTACATCCCTGATTACTATACCATAATACAGATCTCAATAGAATACTCCATTTTTAATCAATGCTATAATTTACACATATTCCTTCTAGACAGATCACTCAAGAGGATTCCCTGTTAAATCGGCTTGTGCTAAACTATCACTATTGTAAGATTCTCTTTTACACTGTGATAAATGATGCCACTTGTATTTTTTTCATTATCAGTCACTAATAAAAGAGCATTTGCTTTAACCCTTACAAAAAGTTGAATATACTTATGATAGACCGTTTCGAATAGGAGTGAAACATACCATGTTAACAATGAAAGACATTCGTAGAGAAGGGGATCCCATCCTAACTGAAGTTGCAAATGAAATTACCCTTCCTGCAACTGAACAAGAAAAGCAAACCTTAAGAGAAATGCTTGAATTCCTTATTAATAGTCAAGATCCTGAAGCTGCCTTAAAGTATGAGTTACGCTCAGGTATCGGAATTGCTGCACCACAAATCGGCATTAGCAAACGTATGATTGCGGTACACGTCTCTGACCATAGAGGCACGCTATATAGCTATGGCATTATGAATCCAAAAATCATTAGTCATTCCGTTGAAAAAACGTATTTAGATGGAGGAGAAGGCTGTCTTTCCGTTGATCGTGAAGTACCTGGTGCTGTACCGAGATATGCTCGGATTACAGTCAAGGGTGTTGATGCTGAAGGTAATCCACTAAAGCTAAGATTAAAGGGGCTGCCTGCTATCGTTGTACAACATGAAGTTGATCATCTTGATGGCGTTATGTTTTACGATCGGATTAACAATGAAGAAGCAAGTGAATTAACACCTCTAGGTCGATAAGATTGATTCTACAATGAGCAAAGGGATCGCCGTATCAATAGGCGATCCCCTTCTTTTATAGTAAACCGACTTTTTTTAACCCTTTTTGAATACCATTTTGGTCGACTGGATCCGTGATGTAATCAGCCACTTCTTTCACTTCATCATATCCATTTCCCATTGCGACTCCCGTGCCTGCAAACTTCAACATTTCGATGTCGTTGAGTGCATCTCCAAAGGCGTACGTATTTTCTCGTTTAAATCCAAGGTGATCAATCATAGCTTCTATCCCTTTCGCTTTTGAACCTCCAGGCGGAATCACGTCCATGGAATAATCATGCCAGCGGATAAAGTCAAGGTTTCCATATGCATCACGATAGCCACCCTCGTCATTACTTTCGCAAAACAGGAGCGCCTGATAAATTTCTCTATTGTGATAATAGGAAGGGTCATATCCAGGATAATGCATTTTTAAGTCGTCCATGCTTTTCATAATATGAGGATGTTCATCATGGTTACTCATCATCGCTTCGTGATCAAGGAATACCATTGGATGACCATTTTTTTTGGCTTCTTCTTCAAGAACTGTAATTTCATCGCGGCTTAATGGATTTGTATGAACAACCTTGTCCTGGTGCTTCACGTATTGTCCATTAAAACTGATAAACGTGTCTATTCCAAGATCTTCTCTAAGATCGGCGAACATAAACGGCGCTCTACCTGTTGCAATGGCAACATGAACCCCATTCTCTGTTAGTGTTTTTAAAGCTTCCCGTGTTGACACTGGTATTTTTTTGTCATGATTAAGAAGTGTGCCATCAATATCAAAAAATACAATCTTTTCGTTATGCATCGTCATTCACCTGTTTCCGCTATTTTTTACTATAACTATCTTGAAAAAAGTTATGCTGATTTTCTTATCATGTTTGATTCTGTTCTTTGATGTTTACTTGATAAATAAACTCCAAAAAACACAAGTAGCAAGCCTACTACCATAGGTAGTGTGATGTTTTCATTTAAATAGAGGCTTCCCCAGATCAAGGCGGTGACAGGTACAAGGTATGTCACTAATGTCGCAAACTCTGCACTACCATGTTGAATCATATAATAGAAGAGCAAATATGCAAGACCCGATCCGAACACCCCCAGACCAATTAGCGCTATTAGAATATCACGTTGAAGGAGTAACGTAAACTGAATACCCCCTTCTCCACTAGTAGTCATCATTAGAAGTCCTCCTATCGCTCCGATCGTTAACGTAATGAACGACAACACATCAACAGGTACGCCCTTTAAGTTCTTTTTTGTATATTGAGAAGCAAACCCATAGCAACTTGTAGCGATTAGCATTGGAAAAACCCCTCTCCACTCGCCTTTTACCAATGCACTTAGATCAAGATCAATTAAAAAAAGGATGCCGATAAATCCTACAATAATACCAGTCCACTGTTTCAGAAATAGCATACGTCCAAATAAAAAAGCGCCAAGAATACTTGTAAATAATGGTGTAGTCGCATTTAACGTAGCAGCAAGGCTACTCGAGATCCGCTCTTCACTAAGTGCAATCATTCCCCAGGGAATGAGCGCATTCATAATCCCTACTAGAATAAGACTTCCCCACTTATGATTGCCTTTTAACTTCTTTATTCTTCCCCTTATCATTAAGTAAAAAAAAATCGATACTGCACCAAGTAAGCAGCGAAAAAAGACTACGCCCCAAGGCCCCGTAATCGGAACAATCAATTTAATGAACATGAACGACATGCCCCATATTAAACTTAATGAAATAAGCGCAACATATAACTTCAAATCTCAACCTCCTTATAAGCTAATTCATTAACATGTTACATGATTAAGGAAATGGTGTCCTTATTATTTCTCCATCTTTTTCCAAACTAATTCTTAACGCCATGATCAATAATAAAAATAGTTATTAAAAAAGGAAGGATGAGCTTAATGTATCGAAAAATGAAGCGTAAATTAAAAAAAACCTGGAGGAACGTGCTATTTCCACAACCTAAATATTCCATTGATTAACCTTTTCTACCCTTAAATTCGTGCAAATTCTCCTATTTCTTATGGAAATGTGGTTAGAAACATGAAAAAGAAACCAATTTCCTATATAATAAACGAAGATGCACACAAATTGTCTGAGTTAAGGAGAGATTTAGAATGATTTATAAGGTATTTTATCAAGAGACAAAAAAGGAGGTTCCTGTAAGAGAGCGAACAATGAGCCTTTACGTAGAGGCTACTTCTGAACGGGAAGTTCGCTACAAATTAAAGGACCGCGACCTCAATATCGAATTTATTCAAACCGTGGAAGATGACTTCCTGGCGTTTGAGCAAAAATCAGAGCACTTTGAATTGGAGAATGTATAGACTATGAAATTTGTTAAAAATCATCAAACCGCCGTGTTCGCTTTAGGTGGACTCGGAGAAATCGGTAAAAACATGTACGGTATTCAGTTTCAGGATGAAATTATCCTTGTTGATGCTGGGATTAAATTCCCAGAAGAAGAATTACTAGGAATTGACTATGTTATTCCAGATTATTCTTATCTCGTTAAAAACCAGGATAAAATTAAAGGTTTATTTATCACTCACGGTCACGAAGACCATATAGGCGGCATCCCTTACTTACTTCGTGAAATTAACGTGCCAATCTATGGTGGTAAGCTTGCATTAGGTTTTATTCGCAATAAGCTTGAAGAGCACGGACTTCTTCGAGGCGCTTCTTTAAATGAAATCACAGAAGAAGACATTATTAAGTTCCGCAAAACATCAGTAATGTTCTTTAGAACAACTCACAGTATTCCTGATTCCTATGGTGTTGTTGTTAAAACACCTCCTGGTAACATCGTTCATACTGGAGACTTTAAGTTTGATTTCACACCGGTTGGCGAACCCGCAAACTTAACTAAAATGGCCGAAATCGGTAAAGAAGGCGTTCTAGCGCTTCTTTCTGATAGTACAAATAGTGAAGTTCCAGGCTTTACAATGTCTGAGAGCCGCGTTGGGGAAACCATCCAGGATATCTTTAGAAAAGTAGATGGCCGTGTCATTTTCGCAACTTTCGCGTCAAATATTCACCGCCTTCAACAGGTTGTGGAAGCTGCAGTTGAAAACGGACGTAAAGTAGCAGTCTTCGGCCGCAGTATGGAATCTAACATTACAATTGGTCAGGAACTTGGGTACATTAATGCACCTAAAGATACATTTATTGATGCGAATCAAATCAACCGACTTCCAGAAAATAAAGTCACCATTCTTTGTACAGGAAGTCAGGGAGAGCCGATGGCTGCTCTTTCTCGAATTGCGAACGCGACACATCGTCAAATTCAAATCATTCCTGGAGATACAGTTGTTTTCTCTTCTTCACCTATTCCTGGAAACCAGGTAAGTGTATCGAGAATCATTAACCAACTATCTCGCGCAGGTGCTGATGTGATTCACCATAAACTAAGTGACATCCATACTTCTGGTCACGGTGGGCAAGATGAGCAGAAGCTTATGCTTCGTCTCATTAAGCCTAAATTCTTTATGCCAATTCACGGTGAGTACCGTATGCTTAAGATGCATACAAAGCTCGCACAAGATTGTGGCATTCCGCAGGATCATTCTTTCATTATGGACAACGGTGAAGTTCTCGCATTAAGCGAAAATGAAGCCTCCATTAGTGGTAAAATCCCTTCTGGATCTGTCTATGTTGACGGAAAAGGAATCGGGGACATTGGCAACATTGTGCTACGAGATCGTAAAATCCTTTCTGAAGAAGGTCTTGTTATTGTTGTTGTCTCCATTAACATGAAAGAGTTTAAAATTCTTTCCGGACCTGACATCATTTCTCGTGGATTTGTCTACATGAGAGAATCCGGTGATTTGATTAATGATGCTCAAGAGCTTTTATCAAAGCATCTGAATGGTGTAATGGAAAAGCGTACTAGCCAGTGGTCTGAAATTAAAAATGAAATTACAGATACTCTTGCTCCTTTCCTATACGAAAAAACGAAACGTCGCCCAATGATCCTTCCGATCATTATGGAAATTTAATCAAATAAAAACAGCCTGTCGATCGTTCGACAGGCTGTTTTTTATGTGTATAGATTAATCACGGTTTAAAATTTGTCGCTCAAGGCGGTTAATGTCCTGATCTGAGCCGATTACGATAAGAATATCACCTTTTGATATCTTTTGGTCAGCTTGAGGTGAGACGATAATCTCATCACCTTTTTTGATGGCAACAATATTAGCACCATACTTTGCGCGAATATCCAATTCAATGATTGTTTTATTATCCATTCTCGAGTTTGCAATCAGCTCTACAATACTGTGCTCATCAGAGAGTTCTAAATAGTCTAATACACTATTTGAGATCATGCTATGAGCAATCCGAACACCCATATCTCGTTCGGGATGCACAATTTTATCTGCACCAATTTTGTTTAATACTTTTTCATGATAATCATTTTGGGCTTTTACCGTAATTTTGCTTACGCCCAATTCCTTTAGAATTAACGTCGTTAAAATACTCGATTGAATATTATCACCAATGGCTACGATAACATGATCAAAGTTACGAATACCAAGATTTTTAAGAACACTTTCATCAGTTGAATCAGCGATAACAGCATGTGTCGCTACAGAAGAAAACTCATTCACTTTATCTTCATCCATATCAATCGCAAGAACTTCCATCCCCTGCTGACTTAGTGACTTACAAATGCTTCCTCCAAAACGACCGAGTCCAATAACGGCAAATTGCTTTTTCAAGACACACTCCTCCTACTCATTCAGAAAGAAACGCGCGCCAGCAACACTGCTGACGCACTATCATATCTATCCTACCACTCTTATCATCAGTGTCAATATTTCTTATTCAGGACTTATTCCCCTTTACATACTCTGCGTCAAATAAGAATAGCCTCATTAATAACACGAGGGAAGGCACGAGTAAGCAAAGACCAGCTATAAAGGCGATAACAAGATATACCCCAGTTGTTTCGTTCGTATACCCTGAATAAATGGTAATGTGATCATATAAAATCCATGGTAAGTGGGAAATGCCATACCCGAAAAATGCGAAAAAGAATTGAAGCATCACGAAAATAAATGCTGTTCCATATCGTTTACGATGGAAAATCAAATACGTCGCAATTAAAAAACAAAAAAGGGAAGCAATAAAGAACCAGGCATAATCTAGCGTTCGTTCGAAATGCACGGAATTATGTTGTTGTAGTGCTACGAAAACCAGAATACTCGATAGAATTGTTGGTGCACTCCAAAACAGCGCGTACTTTCTAAGCAGCTCAAGCGCGGGCTCATCGTTCGCCCGACTAGCATAGTAAGTGAGAAACGCCGCACTAATAAAGAGCACGGATACAATCGCAAGCAGGACAACAGACCATGAGTAAAAACTGGAAAATAGCTCTCCGGCAAAAAATTTCACTTCTCCGTTAACCTCTTCAATAAATCCACCTTCTGATAACGTTAAAGCAGTTGAAAGTGAAGCTGGGATCAATAAGCCTGTAACCCCATATAAAAACGTATAAACTCGGCTTTTCTTCGCTCCATAGTTTCCAAATGCATAAAATGACCCTCGTATCGCCAGAAGAATAATGGCGATGCTACCTGGTACAAGTAAAGCCGTTCCATAATAATAAGCCGTATCAGGGAAAAAGCCTACGAGGCCAACGAAAAAGAAGACAAAGAAAACATTGGTCACTTCCCATACAGGTGATAAATAACGACTAATGATTTTATTAATAATGTGGTCGCGTCCCGTAAGCTCTCCATAGTAAGCAAAGAAGCCCGCTCCAAAATCAATGGAGGCTGTAATGAGATAGCCATAAAGAAAAACCCACAGAACGGTAATTCCAAGTAATTGAATATCCATTTTTTCACCCCTTTTATTGAAAGCCCTTATTTCCTTCTAGCAATTTCCTCTAGCTCATTTTCAGCTGGATTTGTTTTGAACATTTTTCTAAGCACAGTTACACAAAGCGTGCCAAGTACAATATATAGGAGAAGGAAAAGAACAAACATCCATCCTACACCATTTGCAGACGTAGCAGCATGACCCGTCCTCATTATGTCCCATAGAATCCACGGTTGACGGCCCACTTCCGAGAAAATCCATCCAAATTCGATTGCAAGGACTGAGAGCGGTCCAGCAAGGACGATGAGGCGCAAGAACCATTTATTTTCGGTATTAAAACGTTTTAATCGAAGAGCGATCACAAAAAAGAACGTTAAAGCGGCCAAAAACATCCCGATGCCGACCATCCCATCAAATAAATAGTGGATGTAAAGCGGCGGTACTTCATCTTCCGGAACTTGATCAAGTCCCATTACTTCAGCATTAGGATCACCATGGGCAAGAATACTTAAGAAATTAGGTAAAACAAGACCATATTTCACTTCGTTCGTTTCGTCATCTAGAAAACCACCAACAACGAGATCAGCATTTTCAGACGTCTCAAAATGCCACTCTGCAGCAGCTAGCTTACTCGGCTGGTACTCAGCTAAATATTTCCCTGAAAAATCTCCAATGACAGCTGTTCCGATCGCAAAGATAAAACCTGCCGTCATCGTCAATTTGAGCGCTTTTCGATAATACGTACTGCGCTTTCCCTTTAACATATGGAACGCTGTAATAGCGGCTAGTACGATCGCAGAAGTTAAATATGCTGACATCACAACGTGCCCAACCTTTGTTGGCGTTGCAGGATTAAACATTGCTGCAAGTGGTTGGATATTGGTAAGCACACCATCTACCATATCAAAACCCTGCGGGGAGTTCATAAATGCATTAACTGTTGAGATAAAGACAGCGGATAACGTTGAGCCAATGACAACTGGGATTGAAATTAACCAGTGGTAGATCGGCTTTTTAAACCTGTCCCAAGTATAAAGATAGATTCCTAGAAAAATCGCTTCAAAAAAGAAAGCAAATGTTTCAAGGAATAGCGGTAAACTAATGACTTGACCCGCCAACTGCATAAAGTTAGGCCATAAAAGTGATAATTGTAACCCAATAGCAGTACCTGTCACAACACCTACCGCTACGGTAACGACGAAACCTCTCGCCCACCTCCGAGCAAGTAACGTATAATAGGGATCGTTTCGTTTAATCCCGATCCATTCAGCTAGACTAATTAATAACGGGACACCGACACCTAACGTCGCAAAAATAATGTGAAAGCCTAGCGTTAGACTTGTTAAAAGCCGACTTAGCATCGCTGAATCTAGTTCCAAATTGCTCATCCCCTTTGTACCAATTTCTCATCATCTGTTACTCATCTTCCCTGATCAATGCACATAGAAACAGTGAACCTCTTGTTTACACCTTTATTATGAATCATCGTTGAGATTGTGACAAGTATCACAATCTTTTTTCGTAAGAATAATTTTCTGTTCGTTAATAATCTGTTCACATTTATTAAAATTTCTTTTCGTTAAGTTCTATCCAAAAAAAAGAAGCCAAGCAGGCTTCTTTTTTTAAACAGCATCCATCATATTAAACTGTGATTTTACAAGCTCATAGTAAGTTCCGCCTTTACGCATCAACTCACTGTGATTTCCTTGTTCTAGGATTCGACCGTGGTCAAGAACGATGATATTATCCGCTTCACGAATGGTAGAAAGTCGATGTGCAATCATAATGGCCGTTCGACCTTCTAGAACGACATTCAAGGCTTCTTGAATTTTAAGCTCGGTTTCTGTATCAATGCTTGCGGTAGCTTCATCTAAGATAAGAATACGGGGATCAGCGAGCAGTGCTCTTGCAAAGGACAATAGCTGCCTTTCACCAACCGAGAGAACGTTCCCTCTCTCCTCTACTTCAGTTTCATAACCATTGCTTAAGCGCTGAATAAAGTGATCAGCCCCTACCGCTTTAGCTGCTTCAATCACTTCCTCATCACTTGCACCTGGACGTCCAAAACGGATGTTCTCCATAATGGTTCCGGAAAAAATGAACGTATCTTGAAGAACGACACTCACCTTCTCTCGCAAACTATCGAGTTTTACGTCTTTTAAATCCATACCATCAATTCGAACCGTTCCACTGGTCGGATCATAGAAACGACTAATTAAGTTTGCAATGGTTGATTTACCTGAACCGGTATGGCCAACAAGCGCAACCGTATCACCTGCTTGCATTTTCAAACTTAACTCATGGAGCGCTTTACGACTTTCATCATAGGAAAATTCAACATTTTCAAACGTGATTTCTCCTTTAATGTCGTCGAGCTCAATTGCGTTTTTCTTTTCAGGAACATTTGGTTGTTCATCTAGAAACTCAAAAATTCTTTCTGAAGAAGCCATAGCTACAAGGAGTTGGTTGTAAACTTGCCCTAAACGAGAAATAGGTTCCCAGAACATCCCTAGATAGAAAGCAAACGTTACGAAAACACCGTAATCCATTCCATTTTGAATAAGATAAACGCCAAACCAAATTAAAATGGCCGTTCCAATTGCATTTGACATTTCAACAAACGGTCTAAAAATAGCACTCTTTTGCGTGGCATCTTTCCAGCTTGCGTAATTCTCTTGATTTACGCCCTGGAAAAATTCCATGTTTCCTTTTTCCTGGGTATAGGATTGAGTAACGCGAATTCCCTGGATGCTTTCATTTAAGTGTGAATTAATTTTCGCCTGCTTGATTCGAACATCCTGCCAGGATCGACGGATTCGTTTTCTTAAGCTCGTTGAGATTAAAAACATAAGCGGCAAAATGATCATAATCGCGAGCGTTAATTGAGGACTTAACACAAACATAATCACAATGATTCCTAGTAATAAAACAATATCCATTAGTAGGTTAATAACACCACTTGTGAAAAGCTCCTGCATGGAGTTCACATCATTGATAATTCGAACGAGGATCGAACCTGCCGATCGTTTATCGAAAAAGCCGTGGGAAAGTCGCTGAATATGCTTAAACAAACCCTGTCTAATGTCATAAATAATATATTGACCAAGTTGATTCGTCCATTTAATTCGATACGTATTGGCGATCCACGATAGCAAATACAAGCCTGCTATTCCAAAAATTAATTGGACAAGTAACGTTTGATTTTGATTCTTTATTGCGTGATCAAATAACAAGACCCCGATGAAGATCGGGACAATTAGTCGAACTGCTGTTGAAAGCAGCATTGAAATAATCGCTTTTGGTAATAAACTTTTCTTATAGGGTTCCATATACCCAAGCAGTCGTGACATCTGTTTCCAGTTAAACTGCTTTTCAATCGCTGTATCCTGCGAATAATGGAACCGTTCTCTTCGATTTTGCTTCAAGCCTTCACCCCATTTCATCCAGTCTGTTTGGCCATTATCTCCTTACGATCTTGGTATTGAATATCGTAAATACTCCGGTAATATCCATTCTGTTCAATCAATTCTTGGTGCTTCCCACGCTCAACAATTTCTCCTTCGTTTAATACAAGGATTTCATCTGCGTGTTTAAGTGAAGAAATTCTGTGCGCGATGATAAAGGTTGTTCTCCCTTTCATCACTTCTTCAAATGCTTTCTGAATCTTTACTTCTGTCTGCATATCAACTGCGCTAGTGGCGTCATCAAGAATTAAAATACTTGGATCTGTTAAAATTGCACGTGCAATCGCGATCCGCTGTTTTTGGCCACCAGAGAGTCCCATACCACGCTCTCCTAAAACGGTATCGTATCCATTTGGCATTTCCATAATAAAGTCATGGGCCTGTGCTCTTTTTGCAGCATCCTGAATAGCATCAAACGAGATGTCAGGATCACCGTAAGCAATATTGTCTCTAATCGTTGATGAAAAAAGGAATGTCTCTTGAAGAACGACGCCGATATTTTTTCGGAGCGATTTCAAGCTATACTCATTAATATTTCGACCATCAATCATAATCTCACCGCTATTGGGTTCATAAAACCGTGCGATGAGCTGAGTAAGCGTCGTTTTACCAGCTCCTGTTGCTCCTAATAAACCAATCGTCGTCCCTTTCGGAGCATGAAATGTAATGTTTTTTAACGCTTCATCGTCATCAACAGCATACTGATGGGTTACATTGTTAAAAGCTACATTTCCTTCAAGACGGTCAACATTAACAGCGTCTTCATAATCGTAAATATCTTCGGGCTCATCAAGAATTTCCAACAACCTTTCACCTGACGCTTTTGATTGAGAGAAGGTGTTGATGACAAATCCAAGATTCATTATTGGCCAGATGATATACCACACTAAACTAAAGAAAGCGACTAGTTCACCTGGCTGTAGCTGGTTTTGAAAGACAAGATAACCACCATAAGATAGAAGAAAAACAACACATAAGTTACCGATAAACTCCATTAACGGAAAGAATTTTGCCCAGATATAAGATGTTGTTAAGTAGTTATCACGATAATCCGTATTACTGTTTACAAATTTATCAATTTCAAAATCTTCTCTAGAGAGTGATTTCACGGTATTAATGCCGCTAATATTCTCTTGTACTTTTGTATTCAAGCGTGCCATTGACTTTCGAATCCCACGGAACGCAGGATGGACCCGCTTATCAAATTGATAAACGACAATCGCAAGAAAAGGCAGCATCCCTAACGTAACGAAAGCTAGCGGAACTGAATAGCTAAACATTACGATTAAACTAAAGCTTATGATAAGAACAAAATTGATCACCTGAGCAAATCCAAATGATAAGAAAAAGCGAAACCCTTCTACATCAGCGGTTAAACGCGACATTAAGTCTCCCGTTTTTGCATTATCATAATAACGAAAAGGCAAATACTGCAGTTTTTTATAAAGCTCCTCTCTTAGCCTGTAAACAGCTGTAACGCCAAACAGATCTCCTAAGTATTGTTGAAAAAATGTAGCGGTCCCTTTCACGATCATAATTCCTATAAAACCAAATGCAAGATACGGAACCCATTTGTATTCTTGCTTGAGGATTACATCATCAATTGTGAATTGAAGAAGCATAGGATATAGGACGGTAATACCTGTTACAAATAGAAGGGAAAACACAGACCATAAAAAAAGGTTCTTATATGGCCAATAAAAGTCTTTCAATCTTTTAAACGTTTCCATTCCAACACCACCTTTTAACAGTATGTAATGATAAATAAAGTGACAATATACATAATATATCGGAATTCGAAATAAATAACCACCTATTCGGCCTAAAATTCGGAATTTTTTAAATGAATGGTAACTGTGCGGAGTTTTTCCAAGACGAAGAGGTTAATTAAACTAAAATAAACCCCAGAGAGCGCTGCTCTCTGGGGTTAGTTGATTTTATTTAAGTGTTTCTTGGCCTGGCTTCCAGTTAGCCGGGCAAAGGCCACCAGTTTGTAGTGCTTGAAGGACGCGAAGTGTTTCGTCTACGTCACGGCCAATATTGTTATGGTTCACAACAGAGTACTGAAGCTCACCTTCAGGGTTAATGATGAATAGTCCGCGAAGTGCAACACCTTCATCTTCAATGAATACGCCGTATTCTTTTGATACTTTGTGGTTTGTATCTGCAGCTAGTGCATAGTTAAGATCACCAAGACCATTATCGTTACGGTCTGTATTGATCCATGCAAGGTGTGTATGAATTGTATCAGTTGATACACCGATTACTTCTGCATCAAGATCGTCGAATTCTTCGAAACGATCGCTTAGTGCTGTAATTTCAGTTGGGCATACGAATGTAAAGTCCATTGGATAGAAGAAAAGGACTGTCCATTTATCGTTCTTCATATTTTCTTCAAGGCTTACTTTGCCAAATTCTTTGTTTGTCATCACTGCTTCCATTTCGAAGCGAGGTGCTTGTTTACCTACCATGCGTTCTACCATGTGTAAATCCCTCCTAGAAAATATCCTGCGGCTTTCGCCCACAAATGACATTATAGTACACGATTTATTTTTAGTCAATATTAAATGATAATTAATTTAATGTGGGTTAATTACCTTCCCCCACTATCGTACCCACGTTTACCACGTACTAAACAGGGTAGTTTTAGTATATCGAAAATCATTTCATTCGTCGCGTATTAACGCTTTACTTGAATTATGATGACAATTTTCGCTATAATTTGACCGAGTGCTTATCCTATTTATGTAGTGGGAACTAAAGGAGGAAGTCTATTGAATTTATTTGACAACATTAACTGGGAAGGTTTCTTAGTGGATACGGGCATAATTGTTCTTAAGCTTATTGCTATCTTAATCATTTACGCCATTGTAAAAGCAATTGGAAACCGATTTATTGAAAGAACCTTTACTCAAGTATCTGAGAAACAAAACATGAGCCCTGGAAGAGCGAACACGCTGAAGAATCTATCAAAAAGCATTTATACGTACGTTCTACTCTTTATGGCTGTTGCTATTATTTTTGAAACATTTGGCTTTGACATTAAAGCGTTAATTGCTGGGGCCGGTATTATCGGACTTGCTGTCGGTTTTGGGGCTCAAGGTCTTGTGAGTGACGTTGTCACAGGTTTCTTCATACTTCTTGAGAAGCAAATGGATGTTGGTGATTACGTCACTGCAGGTGGCTTTGGTGGAATTGTAGAGGAAGTTGGTCTTCGCACCACACATATCCGTTCATTCGATGGAACATTAAACTATGTACCTAATCGTGAAATTAGCTCACTAAGCAACCATTCTCGTGGTAACATGCGAGCGCTTGTTGACATCGGTATTTCTTACAGTGACAACATTGATGAAGCGATCCGTGTCATTCAAAAAGTGTGTGACAATGTTGCTGCAACAAACGAAGCTGTTGTCGAAGGACCTGATGTTCTAGGTGTTCAGAACCTAGGTTCATCTGATGTTGTTCTTCGTGTACTATGTCGAACACAAAACATGGAGCAATGGGGTGTGGAACGACAGCTTCGCAAAGAAATTAAAGAAGCGCTTGACGCCAACGGAATTGAAATTCCATTTCCTCACCAAGTATTTATCGAAAAGAAAGAACAGTAGTTTAGTGTCGTTTTTCGGTGGGTAAAGGTATCACACAGAGGAGCGTGATTTAATTGCCTTACAATTCAAAAAGTGAACTACCAGATCAAGTGAAAGACAACTTACCGAGCCACGCACAGGATATTTTTAAAGAAGCGTTCAACTCAGCTTCTGAACAATATGATTCTGAGAAAACGGCCTTTAAAGTCGCTTGGAGTGCTGTGGAAGAGAAATACGAAAAGAATGATAATGGAAACTGGGTAAAAAAAGAAAAAAATAATTAAGTAAAAACCCCTAATTTATTTTAGGGGTTTTTTGTGTATTTCTATTGGTAGCGACTGTCCACTTGCTGACATACTTGATCAGCTGTCATGCCATCCGCATTAATTACTGATCCTTGCGTACTAACCGACTGCATCCCCATCACATTTTGATCCTGACCTGAGACAACACAACAGTCACAGCCATTTGCATCACTTTCTTGCTTTAGAGATACAACCTCATATCCTTTTGCTTGTAAAGCTTGAGCCACATCAGAAAGCGTGTCTTCAACTGCGATTCGTTTCATTCTAATCAATCCTTCCCTTTTAATTATGTAACATGACACCCTCTTAGGTTCACCAACGATCGTTGAATTATACACTACGAAACGTTAAAAGCCTTCAGGTATAGTTACCTGAAGGCTCATGTACTTAGTTTGCTATTTCATTTAAATAGGAAGTTAACGCAAGGTACGCCGTTTCAATTGCCGACTCATCTGGTTTCAATGTCGATGTATGAAGACCTGATGAAGAATTTACACCAAGCCAGAACATAAATCCAGGAATTTCTTTTAAGAAATAACCAAAATCTTCACCGGTCATGGCTTCACGACATTCCACTAATGTAACGTCAGAGAGAGACTCCATTTTATCCATAAACGTCTGTACAAGCTCTGGCGTATTGCTCACTTGATAATAGTTTGAACCGTAATCAATAGAAGCTTCACACTCAAATGAGGCCTCAATCCCTCTTACCATCGATTCAATACGGGTCTTTACTTTTGACATTGAATCAGCCGAAAGCGTACGAATGGTGCCTTCTAATCGCGCTTTTTCTGCAATGATGTTTTGCTTTGTACCACCGTCAATTTTCCCAACTGTCACAACCGCTGAGTCGAGCGGATCGACATTCCGCGCTACAATGGATTGGAACTGGGTGACAAGATGGCTAGCGGCAACGACCATATCACGCGTGTGATGGGGATAGGCAGCATGACCCCCTTTACCAGTTAAATCGATAAACAGCTCAGATGTATTTGCAAAAAGCAAACCTGGTCTCGTTGCGATCGTCCCAACTGGATATTCGGGGGCAATGTGTAACGCAATCATTTGATCAGGCTTCCAAGCTTTAAACTCTTCACTATCAAGCATTGGAAGTGCACCGCCTGGGCCTTCTTCTGCTGGTTGAAAAACAAATAATAAATTATCTTTCACGCGATGAGTTGCATAATATTCAAGGATCGAGAGCGCAATTGTCATATGAAAATCATGTCCACATGCATGCATGTATCCGTCATGCTCAGATTGAAACGCGTATCCCGTCTCTTCCTTAATTGGAAGTCCATCAATATCTGTTCGGTAGCCGATTGTTTTTGATGAATTTTCTCCTTGAACAAGGACAAGGATACCCGTTCTCCAAGTTTTTACCTGGAGACGGTCCTGTGGCAAGTTTTCTATAAAATGAAGCAAATACTGCTGCGTCTTAAATTCCTGGAACCCTCGTTCAGGAATTCGATGCAAATCCCTACGGATAGATGAAATATCCATTGGAATTAGTCGTTTTGTAGCTGACGAAGCTCTTTTTTGATTTCAGTTTTCGAACGAGTTTGATCATCAATCTTCTTAAGCACACGTGCTGGAGTTCCAGCAACAAGTGTATACTCAGGAACATCTTCTGTAACAATCGCACCGGCTGCAACTACTGAACCTTTTCCTACTTTCACGCCTTCTAGAACGACTGCGTTTGCACCAATCACAACATCGTCTTCGATGATAACAGGGCTAGCAGATGGTGGCTCAATAACTCCAGCAAGCACAGAGCCTGCACCAATATGA
The DNA here is from genome assembly GCF_011082085.1 of Bacillus sp. Cs-700. NCBI lineage: Bacteria > Bacillati > Bacillota > Bacilli > Caryophanales > Bacillaceae > Bacillus > Bacillus sp. Cs-700. The sequence continues at coordinate 77,383 of NZ_CP041063.1, read as the reverse complement.
CAGTTCTTACCGACAGTCGCACGTCCACCAAGAACCACGTTCATGTCGATCATCGTTCCTTCACCCACAACAGATCCGATATTGATCATTGCGCCCATCATGATAACAGCGTTATTTCCAATTTCCACTTGATCGCGAATAACAGCTCCAGGCTCAATACGTGCTTGAATACCTTTAAGATCAAGCATTGGAATTGCAGAATTACGACGGTCATTCTCTACAACGTAATCTTCAATATTTGAAGCTTCAGACTCAAGCGCCTTTTTAATGTCTTTCCACTCTCCGAAAAGAACACCAGTATTCCCTGTAATGAATGACTTCGTGTTACTACCAAAGTCAATTCCTTCAAGGTTTCCTTTAATATGTACTTTCACAGGAGTTGATTTCTCACTGTTTTGAATAAAGCTAATAATTTCGTTTGCATCCATCATTTTCATTGGATAATTCCTCCTTTGTTATCATGCTTATAAAACAAAGCATGTTACACATTTTATCGTACATGATCGTTTACGTGAAGTCTAATCTTACAAGCTATTCACTTAATAATTCCACAAACTTTTGAACTTGCTTCAATTGCATTGCGGTATCATTGGTTAATAACCACGTATCTCTCTTTAATGGCAATCCTTCACCATCTTTAAGAGGAATGCGAAAATACTCTTTATCATTCTCTGTAATGCTAATCGAAGGTAGTATGGCATAGCCGATCCCATTTAACGCCATCTGCTTACACGTTTCAATTTGATCGACGACGATCGTTTTCTTTGGGGGTGCGAATGACTGAGTTTGCCACCACTCTTGTATTTCCTGAAAATAAGTCGAATCACTCTTAAACTGTATAAACGGTTTTTCTGTTTCCTTCAGCTCTTCCATCGATTGAATCGCTGTATCCACTAGATAAAGCTCATCTGAAAGCAAGTACTGACTTCTCCCTCGCCAATCGGGCTTTCCACGAATGATCCCAATGTGAATATCATCTTCATACAAGTAGCGTAAAATGTCACTGCTCCATCCGGTGACAAGTGAGATTTTTACGCTTGGATAATGTTCAACAAACTTCTTCAACACTGCAGGAAGCCAATATTGTCCAATAATCGACGCAACAGCTAATTTTAACGTTCCGTGAACTTCTGAACTTAAGGCAGTCAACGCTTCAAACACTTTTTCTTCTCTCCGAATCGTATCATTCGCAAAAGCAATAATTCGCTCACCTGCTGGTGTAATCGTTAATCCTCTTTGGGATCGAAGAAAAATCGGAACACCCCACGCTTTTTCAATTGATTGTAGTCGTTGACTTAAAGCTGGTTGGGAAACATACAATCTTTCAGCGGCTCTCCGCATATTTGCTTCTTCAGCTAGGATCGATAACACTTGATATTCAGAGCTCATCGAATCCCTCCTTTCTCACCAATAAGCTTTATCCATAAGGATAACTTATCGTAATTCATTATTATAATCTAATTTCATTATGGAAGAAAGGTGACTATACTATGAATGAGATCTTTCATATGGAGATGATGTTCATGGACTCACTTTTCTTATTTGGCATTGGGCTTATTGCCACCTTTGTTGGCACTTTATCAGGAAGCGGAGGTCTGATTAACGTACCTTCCATGATGTTACTAGGACTTCCCATTCATTCCATTATTTCAGCGAACAAGTTCTCCAATATGCTAAGCTCATTCTCTAGCTTTTATGTATTATTTAAGAGAAAAGAGTTATCAATGAAGGAAGCTTTAAAAACTGGCCCTATTGCGCTATGTGGTGGCGTTCTTGGTGGTCTATTTGCCTCCTTACTTTCCGAGCAGGCCCTTCAAATTTTCGCAGGTACAATGCTTGTTATTGCATTAGCTTTATCCTTTATAAAAAAAGGACAGTCAAATCATTCATCGCATAAAGTACCCGTTAAATCTTTGCCTTTCATTGGTCTCATTGGATGGTATGACGGAACATTCGGTCCTGGACAGGCGACCCTACAGATGCATCTTTTTCGTCAAAGTGGAATCGCCTATCTTACTTCCATTGGACTCACAAGGTTTAATACATTTTTAAGCTGTACAGGAGCCGTCATCGTCTATTTACTTAATGGTCATCTTAGTATGGCAATTGCCCTTCCTCTTGCAGCTGGATCCATTACTGGGGCTCAACTTTCTGTTCGAATGGCAAATAAACTTTCTTTTCGTCAAGTAAACTGGTTACTACGGTCGATGACGATTCTTTTGATTTTTCAAGTTTGCTATAGTCTTATAAAAACTCAATTTTAGGAGTGAGCTGAAATGGTTATCGACTACCTACGCCTTCACCACGTTCAAATTTGCATACCGACAGGGAAGGAAGAAAAAGCGAAACAATTCTATATTGAAACATTAGGCTTTGTAGAAATAGATAAACCAGAAGCGTTAAAGAAAAATGGTGGCTTCTGGCTTAAAGGAGCGAACATTGAGCTTCATATCGGAACAGAGGACACGATCGTCCCTGGTAAAAGACACCCTGCATTTGAGATTAATAACCTAAATGACGTAAGAGCGTATCTCGAAAAAAGTGGCATTATGATTCAAGAGGAAACCCCAATCGAAGGTCTTCAGCGCTTTACCTTCTTTGATCCTTTCTGTAATCGAATTGAGTTCCTTTCACGTATAGCTAAACCCGGCTCTTAACCGAGCCGGGTTTTTTCTCAATTTTATTCATGATGAAATTCTTTTTCGTCGGAAGTTGACTCCGCTTTTTTGGGTAAAAAAAGAACCAGAACAAAACTGATGAGTGCGAAGACAGCTACTCCCCCATATACCCATTTCAATGAAGTAGTTAATCCATTTTGTAACAGTTCAAGAACTGTTGGGTCAAGACTTTTTCTCTTTGCTTCATCAAGTAACTGATTCGCTGTATTGATATTCACCTCGTCACTTGAGGTATGATTTGCTAAGTATTTCTGCAGACGGCTATTCAAAATACCGCCAAGTAATGCTGCACCGACTGCACTTCCTAATGTTCTCATAAACATATTTGAAGCAGTTGCAATGCCTCTCTGTTTCCATGAGACAGCGCTTTGAATGGCTACGATAAACGTTGTAGAGGTTAAACCCATTCCAACCCCGATGAAAAACGAACCAACACCTGCAAAAATAGGGCCAAGGGCTGGAGTCATTAAAAGATAGATGGCAGAACCACTAATAAGCGCGATACCTCCAAGCACGGAAGTGACCCTAAACCCAATTTTAATTACAAGCTTCCCAGCAATCGTTGATGCAATCGGCCACCCAATCGACATCGTTGTAAGGGTAAAACCTGCAATGATCGGGGGCTCTTCCATAACTCCTTGAACAAATGTCGGAAGAAAGCTCGAAACTCCAATTAAAATCATCCCGGTTGTAAACGTAACGGAATTTGAAATAGCGATAACAGGGTCCCGCCAAATCCCAAGTGGCATTAGCGGTTCTTTCGCCTTTCGTTCTACTCTAAAAAACAGAACCATCGCTACAATTGAAATACTGACGAGAATGAAGATCGGAGCTGATGTCCAATCCCAGTGAACTCCTCCTTCAATTAACACGACCATTAGCGCACTGATGGACATAAGTAGAAGTGCTGCTCCCGCATAATCGATTGATTTTCTTTCTTTATCAATGGATTCATGAAGCAGAAGAACAATTCCAATCAGCGATAAAATACCAAGCGGGATGTTCATCCAAAAAACCCAAGCCCAGTCTAAGTATTGAACAAAAACACCGCCTAGGGCTGGTCCTGCAATAGCTGAAATTCCCCATACACTTGCAAGATACCCCTGTATTTTTGCCCTTTCTTCCATTGTATACATATCTCCTACAATCGTAAGAGCAATCGGTTGGACGGCCCCTGCCCCTATTCCCTGAATGAGCCTAAAAACAATAAGCGCTTCCATTGACTCCGCAAACCCACATAAAAGTGATCCGATTAGAAAAATCACCACGCCAATCGTATATATGGGCTTTCTTCCAAATAAATCAGAAAGTTTTCCAAAAATCAGCACTGTGATCGCAGACATTAATAAGTATGCTGAAAAAACCCAGCTAAATGTTGAAAATCCACCAAGATCCCCTACAATGCCAGGCATAGCTGTAGAAACAATCGTTCCTTCAATTGCCGCCATAAACATACCAATTATAATCGCACCGAGAACGAGTGGTCGGTTTGTTTCTTTTTTTCTAATACTATAGGATATTTGATTTGTTAGCGATTTCATTTTTCTCAACTCCACCTATGTAAAAAAGCCCGGTTAAAGAACCGGGTAAATCATTATGACTGTCGTACGGAAGATTCATGTAAATAACGGTTAACGAATTTAAGAAGCGCTCTTCTCGTCAATATACCTTTAAAGATGTTCTCATCATCAACAACACAGAGAAACGGGTGGTCAATCGCTAACTTTAACCCTTTAAAAAAACCATCTTTTTCATTGATGCACGGTATATCCGTATTCATGACTTCCTGGACAACTAATTCACTTAACTTTTCAAATTCAATTCGCTCAATCCCTAATATCGAATCGAGGATTAGCGGCTGACTGATCAATCCTTTTAACCGATATTCTGTATCTAATACGGGTATCGATGAATAGCCCGACTTGATCAAGATAAGCATTGCGTGCTCCAAAGGATTCGTCAGCTGTACATGCGCCACTTTTTCTGCTGAAATTACAAGATCTTCAATTCCTGTTTCATACAAATTAGGTACTTCCATATGTTTTGCCATTTAAAACGTCCCCTCAAGCATGATTCGCCCTGTTAATTTTCTCTAAGGAAGGTCTGCTTTTATAGTAACATGAATGGGGATTGTCCGTTAACTGTAAGTCGATTAATGCTCATAAATCATTTTTCGAGTCATGCCCCCATCAACCACCAGATTCTCACCAGTCACAAAATTATTCGCTGCATTTGTTAGAAAGAGACACGCACGTCCGATATCAGAAGGTTTCCCCACTCTTTTTGCCGGGTGTTGCTCATGATCGACCTTACGCAGAGATTCATAATTCTCCACTTCAATCCAACCAGGGCTTATTGAATTGACGGTGATATGGTCATCAGCAAGGGAAATAGCAAGCGCGTGTGTGAGCGCTACGATTCCACCTTTTGTAGCAGCATATGCTTCACTGTTTGGTTCTGACATAGAAGCTCTTGTAGAAGCGATGTTGACGATTGATCCTCCGTTATTTTTTCTCATTACGGCTGCCGCTGCTCGTGATCCAAGAAAAACGCTTCTTAAATTTGTGTTCATAACCTCGTCCCATTCGTTCACGCTTAGCTCATCCATTTGCTTGAATTCTGATAAGCCTGCGTTGTTAATTAAAATGTCTAATCGTCCATATTTCTCTTCTACATTATTAAAAAGACTGGTGATCGCCTCTGGCTCACTTACGTCTGTTAGGATGATATCTGTCGCATCTTCTTTCATTAAACGTTTCGTTTCTTTGCAACCTTCTTCATTTACATCAGCAAGAATAACGCGATATCCCTGCTCGCTATAAGCAACCGCAACGCCTCTCCCTATTCCATGACCAGCACCTGTCACAACAGCGACTTTTTCCATCAATATCTCCTCCTAGAACCACTTTTTCCGTTTGAAATACATGAGCATTAATCCAGTAATGATAATCATGACAATCCATACAACTGGATAACTCCACTCCCAACTTAATTCAGGCATATTATTGAAGTTCATTCCATAAATTCCTGCAATAAACGTTAATGGAATAAAAATAGTGGAAACAATGGTTAACACTTTCATAATTTCATTCATTTTCATACTTAAACTAGAATAATACACATCCAATAAGCCATATAATTGACCCCTTGATGTTTCGACCATATCATTCGCCTGAACGATGTGGTCATGAATATCTTGTAAGTAAAAAGAGATATCTTCTTTAATGTAAGAAACTTTGCGATTAATTAATTTGTTCACAACTTCTCTAACAGGCCAAACGGTTTTCTTTAATTGAAGGATGGTGTTCTTATACTGATTAATGTCTTGTAGCGAATGATTATCAGGATCTTCCATAATCATTCCTTCAAGCTGAGCAATTCGATCATCCATCTCATCCATTATGATAAGATATTGATCAAATATGACATCGAGTAGCGAATAGAAAAGAAAATCAGCACCGCTTTTTCTTATACGTCCCTTACTTTCCTGAAGCTGAAGGCGGACAGGATCAAATAAATCACCGCTCTTTTCTTGGAAAGTAATGACGGTATTTTCCATCAAGATAAAACTAACTTGCTCATCATCAAGATCCGGGCTTTCTTCTGGTAAATCAAGCATTTTTACAATCGCCAATAAATGATCTTCAAAAAAATCGATTTTTGGTCGATGCTCCGTATTTAAAATATCTTCTGTTGTTAATGGGTGTAACCCCACATGCTTGCTTATCTGATCAATTAGTTGAACATTATGTACACCATTTACATTAACCCAGGTAACTTTTTCGGAATCAATCATTGTTTTCACTTCATCAAGTGATGCATTCTTGTATTCGTCAATTTTATCACTGTCGAAAGCGATCGCTGAAATGGTTACTTCTTCTGTTTGTTCATCCCCAATATAAACGAGAGACCCAGGAGGCATTCCTTTTTTTTGAGTTCGATTTCTTCGTAATTTCGTTCGTATTCCCATTGTTGCTTCACCTCAATTCTATTTTAAAATACCCTGATTCTAAGATTTGAAAACAACATCTCATCACATTTTAGCCAACTCTTTTTCGTTTACTCCAAAGAAAAAAGCCCCTAATCGGGCTAGAGCACGTCTTCTTTCCTAATCACTTCTTCATACTTTTCCCACATCATTTCAAGATCAGACTTTGCAGAATCCGCTTTGATTGCACTCCATACGACTGCCATAAAAAGAGCCAGTCCAAGAAACAGCACAACCATTGTTAACAATACCCCTACCATCGAAGTCCCCCTCTGTTCATTTCTTTCCATCATATGTGTAGAGAAAAGATAAGATGTCGGAATAAACAGAAAAAACTTGATTCTTTTATCAATTTACGGTAAGGTACGTTAAATAACCATTTATTCAATTCACTCATCAACTTTTGTGTAAAAAATAGGAGGGTAATAAAAGTGGAACATTCAAGAGAAGAGATTCGAAAGATTGAAGAAAAAGCGAAGGAAGATCAGAAACGGGCACAAAAAGCGAAGGAAGTTGTAAAGGAAGCGAAAAAAAGCGCTAATCCCCAGCGTGAAAAGAACGAATTTCCTTCTCATCCATAATAAAAAGACGCCATCAGGCGTCTTTTTATTGCTCTGTATTTAGCTCAATTAAATTTCCATCAGGATCGGCAACAAAAATTTGCGCAAAACCACTTTTACTCGTTGGGTTTTCATAAATTGTTACGCCTTTTTCTTTAAACCAGCGAAGCGTTTCGTCATAACTCTTTACGCGAAAGGCAAAATGCCCTTCCCTTGAAGATAATTCATTTGTCCCACGAAGCGTTTTCGCTTCCGGATAAACAATCAGATGAAGTTGCTGACTTCCGATCTGATACCAGGCGCCTGGAAAGCCAAAATTCGGTCGATCAATTTCCTCTAGACACAAAACTTCTCGATAAAATCTTTTTGCTCTTTCAATGTCTGTTACGGCCAGGCTAACATGGTGTATACGTTGTATCTCAATCAACTCTCTACCTCCTCTGTATGACCGAATGGCTGGTTTACTGGTAACGTAATACGAAAAACCGTTCCTGTTCCTTCTCGACTCGTTACCTCAATTCGACCACCGTGTTCTTTAATAACTTTATAGCTTACCATCAATCCGAGCCCCGTTCCCTTCTCAGTGGTTTGATAATAAGGCTCACCTAAGCGATTTATTAAATGCTCTGGTATTCCTTTCCCATCATCCTCAACTTCAATCACGATATCCCCACGGTCTGTCGTCATCAATTTTGTTTTTAACTGACCACCATCAGGCATGGACTCAATTCCGTTGTTAATTAAATTCGTTATCACTTGTTTAATATGGGAGCGAATACATGTACATGATACGTCTACACTTTGATAGAATTCGACGATATTTATCTTCCGATCGGCAGCTTTCTTAGCTAATCGCTCAACTAATTCAGCGATTAATTCATTCAAATTCACAGCTTCATAGGGCACGAATTCACGCTTTGAAAGTAGGAGAAATTCATTTATGGTTCCTTCGAGTTGTTCCATTTCACTCCCCACGACGTTAAGTAATTCTTGGTTAACCGCTTCATTTCCATCTAATAACTGGAGAAATCCTTTGATGGTCGATAGTGGATTACGAATTTCATGTGCTACACTTGCAGCAAGATCACCAAGAACGTTACTCGTTTCCGTTTGTCGCAGCTCCTCCTCCGCATTCTTGATCTCTGTCATATCCCGAATAATCACAAGATGATGGTTTGGATAAATATGATAACTTAATGTAAAGCTAAAATACTTCTGTTCGCCGTTGCTCTTAACTCTTTTTCCTTCCCCACTTCTTCCTAACGTAGCAGCATTATCCCAAATAATATCACAGCCATTTTCAAGATGAGAATAATGCGTTGAAATAATCTCTTCTTCTTCAACTTCAAACATCTGACAAAAGGCACTGTTCAAATTAATTAGATAACCATTTCCATTTAGAATAGCCATACCATCTAACGCACGTTCAAAAAGCTGACGAAAGCGCTCTTCGCTCCGCTGAAGTTCTTGAATCATTTGTGTTGTATGTGTAATATCACGGTAAATTGTTAAGTACATCGTTCCAGTAACACTTTTTTTCGTTGTAAATTCAAGCTGTTTCTTTTCTCCTCCAGGCATTGTAAACTGGATATCTCCTCGTAGCTCTCCTTCACGCTCTAGCTCTTCCTGAAACGTTTTCCCAATTGATATATTGTTTCCTTCAAGAAAATCAAATAAGTTATAGGTTTTCATTCTTTCAAGACTTGTATTAAAAAGCTGACATGCTGCAGGGTTCGCATCCGTAATCATCCGCTCATTATTCCAGATTAATATCCCATCAAGCGCATTTTCATAAATGCTCGCTAATTTCTCTTTGTTTTCCACCAGCTGAGTTAGCAATAACTGCTCATCCGTCACATCCCGTATAATCGATAAATTTAATTCTCGATAAACCTTATAAGTAATTGATAACTCCACAAATTTACATTTTCCATTTTCAAGAATGACAGGTAGCGTTTCAATGACATAACCTTTATCGACTAACTCCCTTCTCATTTTCCGAAAGGTGCGTATACCTTCAGGAGCAACATGGTGCCCGATTTTTTTTGAATGAATCGATTCCATATCCAATTCAAAAATATCGCAGCAAGCCTGATTGATTTCAATCAGGCTTCCAGTTTGATCGGAAAGGGTCATTCCATCTCTTGAGTGATTAAAGATATGATCAAGTTTTCGGCTTTTTTCCATCAGTTCAAGGGTCAAATTTTCCCTTTCTATCTCAGAGCCGTTTGGAAGCATGGAAGAAAATTTCGGTTGCTGGTTTTTTTGGTTTTCCATACGCGGTCTCCTTTAAAGTATAATGATTTAATTATACCATTACTCTTAAAGAATTTAACAAAATAAGACCAGAACGAGACGTCACTCATCTTCAGATGAAAAAATACGAATAACTACAGATCCTTCTACTACTTTTGCTCTAATTAGCAATGGCTGATGACGATCGTTTCTGAAAGAAAAGTCAGGTCCATACCAGCTTACGGTTGCATCTCTACCAGGTTTTACATATGGTACACTCCGACTGTGTGAATAGCGCTCCACAATCTGAACACCTGCCTGGTCAACGGCATTAAATAAAGTAGAGGATACTTGACAAATCCCTCCGCCAATTCCTTCAGATAATTCTCCTCTAATAATAATTGGCGCAGGTAAGTACCCTTTCTCCTTTGTTCGTTTCCCAACGGTCTGATTAAACGAAAACTTTTCACCAGGAAACACAACGGTATTATTAATCGCTTCAGCAGCTAATACAATATTGGACGTTCGCTCAAGGTTAGCTTTTCTAAAGTGAGTGACAAATGCACCGATTTGTTTTCTTCGAATTGAAGCCAGTAACTCTGAATTCACTCTTGGATAATCAATCTTAACATCTGGGTTAATCCACGTTGTCCCCTCTTGATACATTGTTTGTAACATCTTCACTTGGAATTTTTCTTTGTTTAAGCGATAGCCGTTAACCCCTTCTTTAATCGCTCCTCCCTCTTCCAGGTAGGCATTTTGTGGTAACTTTGAAATAGAAGTATCAACCTTATTCATTAACTCACCCAGCTGATCTTCATCGTAAAATGGGGACCCAATCCATTCGTGAAATAGTGTGTTTTTTTCAATAACAATCGGTTTGCTATCTTCCTTATGAATAATCATCTGATCTATTCCATCTTCAGAATAGGCGAGTGACATGGCTAAAAATAATGAAATCATTTCCTATCCCCCTTTTGAACTCGGTTGTAGTATGCATCATAAGGCAACTTTATAAAATAGAATAGTTCAAAATAGCTTGCGCAAAATAAAGATGATGAATAAGAAAAGGGGGAGCTAATGAAACGGTTATTCATTTTTCCAATTATCATTTTCACTTTTTGCTTTTCTGAAAGCATTCTTGCAGTAGAGTCCTTCCATGATCTAGTACCAATTGATAGTAAAATTGCCCTTCTCCCCTGGGAAAAAGTAGATAGGGTCGTTCCACGAAAAGCTATTTTTACGATTGTTGATATTGAAAGTGGATTGACATTTCATGTGCAGCGAAGGGCAGGAAGTCATCATGCTGATATACAACCTCTTACGAAAGAAGATACAGAAGTTCTAAAAGATATTTATAAAGAATGGAGCTGGAAACGAAGAGCCGTTATTGTTCTACATGAAGGAAGAACAATAGCCGCCTCAATGAACGGCATGCCTCATGGTGCTGGAGCATTGGATAACGGGTTTAATGGACACTTCTGCCTACACTTTCTTAATAGTACGACCCATAAAACGCCAACGCCTGACCCCGCTCATCAGTTAATGGTCCTTAAAGCTGGTGGTAAACTAGATGAATACTTAACGACATCAACACCAGAGAATCTTATTGAAATTATGATGCTTGCCATAAATAATTCCGATACATCCATATTGAGGAGAATCCTTACAACGGAGTTAACAGATAAAGAGTATGATTCACTTTCCCGGCTAACAGTCTCAAAATGGACTTTTCATGAAAGTGACACATCACCTTATGTTCATCACCATCAAGGAAAGGTCGAGATTTATATTAAAGACACTGGAGTTATTCATACTTCGATTAAGATTACTGCAAAAAAGAATCCGATATCTAATCGCTGGGAACTTGAAACCCCAAGCTTGTTGCAAATCGCAAATCATTAGAAGGAAGTGATGAAGATGGACAGATTTAACAAAGTATATGAAGAATATGTTCGAAATACATCCAACGACATTTCTAGAAAACCGAATGAAAACGCTCGAATGATTACTGCTGTAAGAAAAAATGATGAAGGCGATCTCATTGCATTTAAAACCAATACTGGCGAAGAGCTTGATTACCTTCAAGCCCTTGAAGAAGCAAAGAATGGACGGATTTCTGGAGTGGATGTTTTCGAAAAGTACGGTAGAGAAATTATCCGTAGTGAGCCTGATGGGATTAAAGAGAACAACTTCGATCATTTGCCAGAATTTTAAAAGATGGCAACATTAAAAAGCTGCAACTCAATTGAGTTGCAGCTTGCAAATTTTATGTATGGTGATCCGTATTGGGCTCGAACCAACGACCTCTACCCTGTCAAGGTAGCGCTCTCCCAACTGAGCTAACGGATCAGTAGAGTAAGGACATTTATTAATATACACGACTATTTAAACAACTGTCAATCCTTTCTTGGGAAAATATTAGAAAAAGGGCATCCGATTGATGCCCTTTTGTTTAACCGATCCGTTCTTCTTTATCGCGCTTTTCACGCTCTTCCTTATCTAACGCTTCTTCTCGATCACGAAGGCGGTGTGCAAGACGACTGGAAGCATTTGCGGCAATGCTTGCGATAAGGTCATCAAGGAAAGTATGAACACTTTCTCCTACTTTTGTATCCAACTTCTGTATAATACCAAACTTTTGTTTATCAAGGTGACCAAACGTTGTAACCGCAATACTTCCGTAACCAAATACAGCACCGAGCGCAATTGTCTCATCAACGCCAAATAACCCTTCATCCGTTTCCACGATCGATTGAAGTGGTTCTGAAAGTTTCCCCTGTTCAGCTAGCTTGTCCAATTCAACACCAACTAGAACAGCGTGTTGAATTTCTCGCTTCGTTAAAACAGCCTCAACACTCTCCACACAGTCATCCATGGAAAGCTCATCTACATAAGGGTATTGCATTTCATAAACAATCTCGGCAATATCCTCTATTGTAACGCCTCGTTCTTTTATCAGGGCTTTTGCTGCTGCTTCTGTCTCTCTACTATGGATGCGTTTCTTCATAATAAGACCCCTCTCTGTCAACGATAAATACTTATGTGTTAGAATCATTATATCACTAATGTTTTTTACATTGTCAAACAATCTAACAATTGCAACAATTTATAGGAGGCATCACAATGAACAGAGGTACATACAAGGATGAAACGATTTATAGTGAGTACTTAAAAGAAGAAATACCTTTTCAAGTTTACTTACCATATAACTATTCTCCCTTATACAAATACTCCTTTTTAATCGCCAATGATGGTAGCGATTACTTTAAGTTAGGGCGTCTTGGGCGAACAGCGGATGAACTTATCGAAAATGATGAAATTGAAGAACTAATCATAGTCGGCATTCCTTACAAAAGTGTAGAAGATCGCTGGCGCAAGTATCATCCTGATGGAGAGCAAAGTGATGATTATCTACGATTCCTCGCAAATGAACTCGTTCCTTATTTGGACGAAGAATATGCAACCTATCACCTAGGGTATGGTCGCGGGCTTATCGGCGACTCTTTAGCTGCTACCGTTGCACTGCGAGCCGCTCTAGATTATCCACGCACATTTGGCCGTGCGATTCTTCACTCTCCCTATGTTGATGAAGCTATCATGAATCAAGTGAAAGAATTTAGAGAGCCTGAACTTCTCTCGCTCTATCACATTATTGGAAAGGAAGAAACAGAGGTTCCTACCACTGATGGGAAAACAAAGAATTTTATCGAACCAAATCGAGCGTTAAACAAGATTATTACTGAGAAAGAATTTGATTACTTCTATGATGAATTTGAAGGCGGTCACCTTTGGAAAAACTGGCAACCGGATATGAAACGTTCGCTTTTACACATGTTTAAACTCTAAATCAGTCTATCGTTTCTTATTTTCGAATTTTTGGTATAATTATAAATGGAACATTATATGGCTTGTCTATATAGGGCAATCGAGACTATCAACCAGGAGGGAATGGAATATGAAATACGGCATTGCAATTTTCCCATCGAAAAAACTACAAGACGTCGCTAACTCCTTTCGCAAACGATATGATCCGCACTATGCGCTCATTCCACCACATTTGACGCTTCGTGAGGGCTTTGAGGCAACAGAAGAAGAGATTCAGAAGTTAACACCTGTGCTTCACAAAATCTCTGATGAATCTAAACCTTTTTCAATGCATGTTTATAAAGTCGGTTCTTTTAACCCTGTTAATAACGTCATTTACTTTAAAGTGAAAGAAAATGACGTTCTTGATGACTTGCATCGACAGCTTAACCCTGAAGAGGCGCTTTCTGAACGCGATTATAACTTTGTTCCACACATTACAATTGCGCAGAACCTATCAGACGATGAGCATTCTGATGTCTATGGCAGCTTGCAAATGAAGGACGTTAACCACGAAGAAATGATCGATCGTTTCCAACTACTTTACCAGCTTGAAAACGGTATGTGGACAGTGTTTGAAACGTTCCACCTTGGTAAAGTTCGCTAATGCAGGTGAAAGTTGTTGAGTCAAAGCAAGAATTGGAAGATACTTTTCAAGTAAGACATGCTGTCTTTGTTGAAGAGCAGCGAGTACCAGCTGAATTAGAAATAGATGATTATGAAAACCAAGCTTATCACTTTGTGGCTTACGATAGTAGCAAACCAACTGCTGCTGGTCGTTTTAGAGTAATCAATCAGATAGCTAAAGCTGAACGAATCTGCGTGCTAAGTAGCTATCGTAAAACAGGTCTAGGTCAACTTCTCATGAAATCAATTGAAAAACATGCGAGAGAATTAGACCTTAAAGAAATAAAGCTTAACGCACAAAGGACTGCAGTAGGGTTCTATGAGAAACTTGGTTACAAAACGGTGTCTGGAGAATTTATAGACGCTGGAATTCCTCACGTTACAATGATAAAAACATTATGACGCTGGTCTAGCCAGTGTCTTTTTTTGTACCTTTTTCGATCATCCATGGGCTAACGACTTATCTTATTCGTTTTTCTTAAATTATGTTCTTATCAACAAAAATTTAAAAAAACCAATTAAATCATTCTTTTTCGTGCATCCTAAAATTGATGCCAATGGAAAGGGAGATGGTGAATCTTTGGGTATAGGATCTATTACATTAGAGCTACTCGTTGGCTTCCTCGCTTTACTCATACTTACGAAGGCACTTGGCAAAACACAGATTACTCAAATCACACCTTTTGATTTTATCTCATCATTGGTACTTGGAGAACTCGTAGGAAATGCAATTTACGATAAAGAAGTCAATCTATTATCGATTATATACGCAGTATTGTTATGGGGTGTATTGATTTATGTCGTGGAATGGATTACACAAAAATTTAGAAAGACACGAAACATTTTAGAGGGTAATCCTTCTATAGTAATAAATCATGGAAAAATAAATCGTCATCAACTCAAGAAAAACAAATTGGATATCAATCAACTAAAGAATTTACTTCGTCAAAAAGATGTATTTTCATTTCGAGAAGTTGAATTCGCTATACTTGAAACGAATGGCAGTATTAGCGTATTAAAGAAGTCAGATTATCAGCAGCCTGCAAAACAAGACTTTGATCTCCAGTCTAAACAAAGTTATTTATCAGTTGATTTTATTTCAGATGGTAAAATTGACTGGGAAAACATACATGATTCAGGATTCAACGAAGAATGGTTATATAAGGTTCTTAAGGAAAACAAAATCGACCATCCAGGAGATTTATTAGTATTGGAATGGCAAAAGGATGAGGGTATATTTCTACAAAAAAAAGATAAGGAGTAGATGATTGGTACTCAAAACACCTTACCTTATCGATCTATTTATTTCTATTTCTTCCATTTAACTAACTTCGGATTAGGATCAAGAATACTCTCATACTGTTCTCTTTTACCATATTCAGCATTTGGATCTAGTTTCTTATATCGATTGTATTTCTCTACTCGAAGGTCTTTTGTTGACCAACCCAAATGTTTTATTCTTAATTGAGATATGCTATTTGGAAGTTGAAAAATATTCTCAGGATACCTTCCACAATGCTGTCTCTGTTCTTTCCATTTATACGTAAATTTGGTTTTGTATCTTAGTAAAAATGGACGATAAAGTTGGTGAGATTTCCACTGTTCATCTTCTCGATAGTTGCTTTCATCCCACATATCATAAAGACGAAATGAATAAAGATCAAAGTCTTCTTGATTTGTTAATGCTCGGAGTTGGGAATCGATCCCTTCTTCAAACATCTCATCAGCATCCATGTTTAATATCCAGTCGGGATTTGTTTCAATTGTTTTCTCCCATTGTTGCTTACGAAGCATTATTTCATTTGAGAATTTTGATTCACAGTTACTAATGATTGTTAGTGGAATGTTTTTTAGAATTTCTTTGCAAATGGCAACTGAATTGTCAGTGCTTCCATCGTCGATGATGACAGCGGCATCAATATAATCACGATGTCTTCTCATTACGTTTTCTAGGTATTTTTCCCCTTCGTTTTTAATAATCATGGATAATGTTATTCGCGGTTTATGGGAAACATTGACGTGCAGAACTTTATGAGGCGTTTCAACTATGCCTACCTCTCTTATAAAATCTTTTACACTTTCAAGATCCGTTTGCCGATAAATATGGTAAGGCGGGTAATGGGTGTCTGCCCACAAAGAAACTCCTAACGCGCCAGCTCGAATACAAAAATGACGATCTTCTCCCCAAAACGTTAAGTTTGGGATTTTCTTGAAACACACCCCTTTCTCAAGTGCTGACCTAGAAATCAGTGTACATGCGCCAAGCCCCCCCACTTGATATACTCCTGGCAGTTTTAATTGATTAATAAATTCATGGTATCTCTTGTTTTCTTCTTTATTGCAAATCTCTTCTCCGGGTTTTTTTTCAAATTGAGTATATTCGTCAGTTAGCCATACTTGCGGTTGTTCCATTGCCTCAGGTTGCCATCTAGTCCAAAACACCTCGGATATGACCTCTTTCTTCTGAGCTATTAAATGCTGAATCGTTTCCTTTCGTAAGACGAGATCTGAATCTACTAGAAAAATATAATCAAATTCACGTTCCTTTGCATATTCAATCATTGAATCTTTAAATTTAGCTACCTTCCATACGAGACTATCCTTCCAATAATGAGTCTTATGGTTTTTTAAGTACGCTTCTTCAGAAGTAATATCTTCAATTATTACTCCCTGAACTTCATTTTGAAAATCCTTTAATAATTCCATAGATCTCGTATCCTGATTATCATTAACAAAATAGTAAGTAAATGTTATTCCTTCCCTATTTAGTTGCTTCAATGATTGCAGGAAATATTTTAGAGTTTCAGGATCTTGCCGAATTGGGCTTGCGATTAAGACCTTCTTACATATCGAATGAAGCATTTTTTCTAAGTAATCTTTATTATGAAGGTACTTCGGATCACTTGGCCTTGTTAAGCCTGCTAGTTCATTGTAAGTGTATGCTTGTTGATAATCTCCCAATAAATCAAAACATACACAGAGCTGGATATATGGTATCCAATTAGAATACAAACGGTTTTGAGTTCCTAAAGTATCCTTTGAAACCTTAACGTCACAAGCCATTTTATACCAGTAAATAGCAGTTTCATAATCCTTACTTTCAAAGAAATAATTTGCGATCTTGCAGCAAAATTCAGGTCTAGGTGTAGTATAAGAAAAAGAATGAAGTATGGAACGTAAGCTATCGGGCTGCTTACCGATAGCTGCATAACAATCAGCAAGTTTTGCACAAGTTGCCACATTGTCTTCAATCCATCCTTTTTGACCTGCTAAAAATTTTTCATAATACTCAATAGCCTTTTCATATATACCATGATCTTTAAGCTCGTTTGCAAAATAATATAAATCCCTTGGACTAAATTGTTCACCACGTTCAAGTCTTTCCTGATAAATTTTCAAGTTTCTAGTAGCATCATGGTGAACAGGATTATGAAGTACAGCAATGTCACTATTGATTATTTTGCCGCCTACTTCAAGATACTCATGTACAGCTCCAATCCACTTAAATTGACAATCTCGCCTAACCAAACGGTTTCTCATTAAACTTGAAGTTACATTCCCATATTGATCTACAGAAAGATTATAATGCATCCTAACTGAATCAACAGTAGGGTCGAGGTCTTTCTTCA
The DNA here is from genome assembly GCF_011082085.1 of Bacillus sp. Cs-700. Taxonomy (NCBI): domain Bacteria; kingdom Bacillati; phylum Bacillota; class Bacilli; order Caryophanales; family Bacillaceae; genus Bacillus; species Bacillus sp. Cs-700. The sequence continues at coordinate 59,799 of NZ_CP041063.1, read as the reverse complement.
AATTCTTCAACTTATTACGGTCTTCTTCTAGAAAGACATCGTCTGCGTCAAGCCAAAGAATATATTCTTTCGTAGCTTTTGAAAAAGCAAAGTTTCGAGCTCTTGCAAAATCATTTACCCATTTAAAATCGTAAATATTTGCATGGTATCGTTTTGCAATTTCTTTTGTTAGATCATCTGATCCGGTATCGATAATATTAATTTCATCCACAATATCGAAAATAGATTGTAGACAAGTGTCTAGAACATCTTCTTCATTTTTTACAATTAAACACAAACTGATTGAAACCAAATCCATTTCCTCCTATAGATTAGTAATTTCCATTTCGTTCAATTATGTGTTCAAGTATTACTCTTTCTTACTTCACCAACTTTCGGTGAGTAGAAATGTAGCGGTTACTGTTGCTGTACCTGGTTCCAAATTCACTGCGGCAAGCGTAACAATTTCGTCTGTAGGAAGAGTAAAATCAATTAACGTCTGCTTACCAACGACTCTACTAACCCCGGAACCACCTGACGTGGCACCTTGGATTATTACTTCCCCTGCTGTATAAGTTGTAGCTGTATTGTTAACTTCTAAAGCGGTCTCAGTATTAGGTATATTCGTGTTAGTAGTAGGGAAATTTCCAAATGAGCCATTTATTGTCCCTCCGATCAAGACCTGATAAGCAACATCTAAGGTGGAGAAAATCTGTATACCTTCCAAACTAATTTGAACAGAGTTTGATCTTCCTGAACCTGCAGGGAATTCAGATTTCCTCCTAAAGGAAATGAGCGGGGTCAGTGTTGCTCCTATTCCACTAACCGTCCTTCTTTCAGAGGTGACTCTGTATATGGGATTATATCTTCCTATAATCCCATATTGTCTTCCGCCTACAAGAATGGAAAGTGCAGTTGTACTTCCATCATTATTAACCTGCACTCTAATTGGAAGATTTGGATCAATAAAACTGGTTTCTCCACTTGGTGCATATCGGTGAACCGTAATGACTTCCTGTGCAAGGGTAGTGGGATTTGGCAACACGACTCTAAATTCGATCACTCCATATCCATACCAAGTAAAAAGAATTTGAAAGATGTTCCCTTTACTTAACGTAAGCGTAGCTCCACTAGGACCGCTTCCATCTAATGGATCAACATTCCAGGATGCTTGATTAATAACCGTATCGACTCCACCTCTTCTAACAGCTACAAAGGTATCTGTTGCATTCCGCCCAAAGTAACCCCCGTTCTGATCATCAAACAACCCCCACCTCGTAACTTGTGTACCTGTAGGAAGACTTGGGAGACGGATAGCTATCCCCGCCTCACCAGCATACCCTGGTTCATACCTTCCCCTTAATGCACTATCCAGTGTAGCAGCGTCAGTGCCGCCTGTAGAAGTACTTACAGAATATTCAGTCGCATCATTTGTAACGGTCCCCCCACCAGTTGTAGTCACAATATCTCTTATAGCAGAAACTCCATAAACGGATGTCAATTCTACGATTGGTGTTCTTTCAGCAGTGCGAAGCTCATCAAATTGTGAACTAACATTTGGTCCAATATTAGTAATGTTTATATCCGCCAAAATCAACCCTCCATTCTCTGGAAGTTCTCACCATTCTTCAGTTACCCTGAACGTAGCAACTACCGAACCAATTCCTGTAAATGTCGCAACGGCTAGTGTCACAAATTCGGTATTAGGTAGTTCGAAATCCAGTAGAGATGCGGACGCCAGCACTCGATTATTCCCCTGGGCAGAAGCCGCCGCTAACCCCTGTAGAATTACCTGCCCACCTGTTAAAGTTGTGGATGTCGTATTTACAAGTAATCCCGTTTCAGAGTTTGGAATATTCGTCGTTGCAGTTGGAAAATTAACAAACGAACCATTCAGAGTCCCACCGAGTAAAACTTGATAATAAATATCATCAGTTGTTACCAGATCAATCCCCTCTAGAGTTACACTAACTGAGTTTGGTCTACCTGATCCTGTTGGGAATTCAGTCTTATGCTGAAAAGAAATAACTGGTGTTAATGTTGTTGTTGATGTAATCGTTCGTCGTTCAGATGTAATTCTAAATGTCGGGTTGTAGTTCCCTATTATTGAATACTGCCTACCTCCAACAAATGCCTGGAGGGCACTTGCAGTACCATCATTATTAATCTCTGCTCGTAAAGGTAAGTTAGGATCAGCAAGACTCGTTTCTCCACTTGGAGAATAGCGATTAACGGTTATAACTTCTTGTGCAAGAGTAGTAGAGTTTGGAATCACAACTCGAAACTCAATGACACCATAGCCATACCATGTGAAATCCATTTGAAATATATTGCCACTAGATAAATCTAAGGTCGCTCCACTTGGACCTGTGCCGTCGAGCGGATCAACATTCCAAGAAGCTTGAGGAATAACCGTATCTACACCGGCTCTCCTAATCCCTACGAACGATGAAGTATCATCCACCCCGAAGAAAATACCATTTTCATCATTAAACAATCCCCACCTTACAACTTGAGTACCTGTTGGCAGATCAGGGAGACGGACTCCAATACCCGCCTCTCCAGAATAGCCAGATTGATACCTACCTTTTGCCGCACTAGACAATATTGCAGCATCTGCTCCGTTAGCTGTGGTGGTTAAAACAAACTCTGTATCATTGCTTGAAACGGTTGCACTACCATTAGTTGAAACAACATCTCGTAAATCTGATAATCCATACACGGAAGTCAATTCGATAATAGGCGTTTTAGCCGCCGTTCTTAATTCACTAAATTGAGAATTTACATTTGGACCTACATTTGCAATCGTTACATTTGGATCTATGGTTCCAGTGGGACCGGTTGCTCCTGTTTCTCCGGTGGCTCCCGTTTCTCCGGTTGCTCCTGTCTCCCCGGTGGCTCCGGTTGCTCCGGTGGCCCCCGTTTCTCCCGTTGCTCCTGTCTCCCCAGTCGCTCCTGTTTCTCCGGTGGCTCCCGTTTCTCCGGTTGCTCCTGTTTCTCCTGTTGCTCCTGTTTCTCCGGTGGCTCCAGTCGCTCCCGTTTCTCCGGTGGCTCCGGTCTCTCCGGTGGCTCCGGTCTCTCCGGTGGCTCCGGTCTCTCCGGTTGCACCTGTTTCTCCGGTGGCTCCGGTCTCTCCGGTGGCTCCCGTTTCTCCCGTTGCTCCGGTCTCTCCGGTCTCCCCGGTTGCTCCGGTCTCTCCTGTTGCTCCGGTCTCTCCTGTTGCTCCGGTCGCTCCTGTTTCTCCCGTTGCTCCGGTCTCTCCTGTTGCTCCTGTTGCTCCTGTTTCTCCGGTGGCTCCGGTGGCTCCTGTTGCTCCGGTCTCTCCTGTTGCTCCTGTTTCTCCGGTGGCCCCCGTTGCTCCCGTTGCTCCGGTCTCTCCTGTTGCTCCTGTTTCTCCGGTGGCTCCGGTCTCTCCTGTTGCTCCGGTCTCTCCTGTTGCTCCTGTTGCACCTGTTTCTCCGGTGGCTCCGGTCTCCCCGGTTGCTCCGGTCTCTCCGGTTGCTCCCGTTTCTCCCGTTTCTCCTGTTTCTCCGGTGGCTCCTGTCTCCCCAGTCGCTCCCGTTTCTCCCGTTTCTCCCGTTTCTCCTGTTTCACCGGTGGCTCCGGTCTCCCCAGTCGCTCCTGTTTCTCCGGTGGCTCCCGTTTCTCCGGTTGCTCCGGTCTCTCCTGTTGCTCCTGTTTCTCCGGTGGCTCCAGTCGCTCCCGTTTCTCCGGTGGCTCCGGTCTCTCCGGTTGCTCCGGTCTCTCCGGTTGCTCCTGTTTCTCCGGTTGCTCCTGTTTCTCCGGTGGCTCCTGTCTCCCCAGTCGCTCCCGTTTCTCCGGTGGCTCCCGTTTCTCCGGTTGCTCCGGTCTCTCCCGTTGCTCCTGTTTCTCCGGTTGCTCCTGTCTCCCCAGTCGCTCCTGTTTCTCCGGTCTCTCCTGTTTCTCCTGTTTCTCCGGTGGCTCCAGTCGCTCCCGTTTCTCCGGTGGCTCCGGTCTCTCCGGTGGCTCCGGTCTCTCCGGTTGCTCCGGTCTCTCCGGTTGCTCCTGTTTCTCCGGTTGCACCTGTTTCTCCGGTGGCTCCTGTTTCTCCGGTGGCTCCTGTTTCTCCGGTGGCTCCGGTCTCTCCAGTCGCTCCTGTTTCTCCAGTGGCCCCCGTTTGTCCGGTGGCTCCTGTTTCTCCGGTTGCTCCGGTCTCCCCAGTCGCTCCTGTTTCTCCTGTTCCGGTGGCTCCCGTTGCACCTGTTGCTCCAGTAGTTCCCCTTGCTCCTGTTGGTCCCGTGGCTCCTGTTGGTCCAGTGGCTCCTGTTTCTCCTTCTATTTGAGCTCCTAACAATTCAGATGACACTAATCGATGGGCAGAAACCAATTGACCTTCAGCATTTTTCCCCCAGGCTGATACATCAATAACTTTTTCTGCCGCTCCCCCTGTATTGAATAGAAACTCAAAAGAATTAAAATTCGCCACAAATGTCTTAGTTATCACTTGATTCGGAGCTATACTAAATAATTCTTGAACATATAAAGTTCTCGTACTGCTTAAAATATATCCCTCTATGGAAACATTTCCATACATTGTGGTACTACGATTAGTTATTTTCACCGAAAACTGTTGAGTCGTTCGGCTACCATTTACAGGAGTATTATCGATTGGGCCAGTATACAATAATGGCATTTTACTCCCCCCTTTTCCCCTCAAAAGCTTCACTTCAACCGTTTGTTAAGGAAAGTAAAATCCGCTGTTTAATCTACTTTCAATTCTGATAAAACAAGTCTATGTGCCGATTGCAATGTGCCATTTGACTTTCCCCAAACTGATATTCCTGTTTGAGCCATTGCAAGACCAGTTATATTAAACGAAAATTGATAACCATCAAGGTCTGCAAAATAAGTCTTTGAAACCACACCATTGACAGGAATGTTTATTAGTTCTAAAACGTACACAGTCTGAGTTCCGTTTAAATTCTTTCCAACAATCTCTACTGTAGAGGTATTGACAGAACTACGATTCGAAATCATAATTGTCACCTGTTGGGTTGTCCTGATACCATTAGTAGGTTTATTTTCAATTGGCCCAGTCGTCAAGATAGACAATCGCTCTCCTCCTTACCCGTTACATTCCAAGCACCTTGATCATCTCAACCGCTCCAAATCCCCTTCCGGAAGCGAATATTTTTGCGATTTTTTCTGAAGTTACGTTACATTTCTTATATGAAAAATTTGAAATACTCCTCTTTCCTTCATCCATTAATAGATAACACTTACACACATCACTCTGAGCTCTACAATTTTGTAAAAAGAATTAAAGTATTTATTTTCACATTTAAATTTACGCTAGACTGTACAGTATTGTTTTAATTCCTATTAAACTAGAAGCTGAGGTTACAAAATAATAATTTGAAGAAGTGTCCAATACAAGCGGTCCATTCCAGGTTATCGTGTCGAACTGTGTATCATAGATACCGACTGGCGGTACATCCGATATCGCAGATGTAACGGATACATTACCACGAATCCATGAATCAACGATATTAGAATACCCTGTAAAAAGCATTGTCCCGTCTACCCTTGTGTCAACCATACGATTAATTCTCATACCAGGTTTATCCACAATATTGATTCGACTGTGATAAATATAAGTATTTAGTTGCCCTAGCGCCGGGTTTACTAAATCCCCTATGATACTTCCTTGAACCCTTGCATTTAAAAGTTGAAATTCAATCGTATTGAATGGATCTGGAAGATAAACATTCTCAAATATTACGTCACCGCTAATAATTGCACCATCTGTATAGTTAGTATGGGTACTCACTGAGGTACCATTATCTAATGTTCCGATAACTGTAACAGGTCGTGACTGGAATGCTGGACCTTGAGAGTTATAAGAGTTTTCTAGGTTAGAATCGGTTTGAATCGTTATATTCCTAGAAACAGAAGAATTAAAAAATGCTAAATCGCCACTTCCAAGTACCCATGGGCCAAGACCAAGCAATTGTACATGTCTGGCAGGAGGTATTACGATATCTTCATTAAATACTGAATTAGCTGCAATTAAAATGACTAAGCGAGCTCTCATGCCTAATGTTGTGGCGAAGGGACTGCTTGTTGCGGCACTAATAGCAGCTTGCAACGAATTAAAGGGGTCTGAAGGTGTACCGTCTCCTAATCCAGTTGCACTGGAGTCCGCCCAAATAACGGTTTCTTCTCCCCACTGAAATACTCCTGGGCCGGTTGCTCCGGTTACACCGGTCTCTCCAGTGACTCCAGTTGCACCGGTCTCTCCGGTGGCTCCTGTTGCACCGGTCTCTCCAGTGACTCCAGTTGCACCGGTCTCTCCGGTGACTCCAGTTGCACCGGTCTCTCCAGTGACTCCAGTTGCACCGGTCTCTCCGGTGGCTCCTGTTGCACCGGTCTCTCCGGTGGCTCCAGTTACACCGGTCTCTCCAGTGACTCCAGTTGCACCGGTCTCTCCGGTGGCTCCAGTTGCACCGGTCTCTCCGGTGGCTCCTGTTGCACCGGTCTCTCCAGTGACTCCAGTTGCACCGGTCTCTCCGGTGACTCCAGTTGCACCGGTCTCTCCAGTGACTCCAGTTGCACCGGTCTCTCCGGTGGCTCCTGTTGCACCGGTCTCTCCGGTGGCTCCAGTTACACCGGTCTCTCCAGTGACTCCAGTTGCACCGGTCTCTCCGGTGGCTCCAGTTGCACCGGTCTCTCCGGTGGCTCCAGTTGGTCCCGTCGCCCCTGTTACTCCTTCTATTTGAGCTCCTATCAATTCAGATGATACTAATCGATGGGCAGAAACCAATTGACCCTCAGCATTTTTCCCCCAGGCTGATACATCAATGGTATTTTCTGCCGCTCCTCCTGTATTGAATAGAAACTCAAAAGAATTGAAATTCGCGACAAACGTCTTAGTTATCACTTGATTCGGAGCTATACTAAATAATTCTTGAACATATAAAGTTCTCGTACTGCTTAAAATATATCCCTCTATGGAAACAGTTCCATACATTGTGGTACTACGATTGGTTATTTTTACCGAAAACTGTTGAGTCATTCGACTGCCATTTACAGGAGTATTATCGATTGGGCCAGTATACAATAATGGCATTTTACTCCCCCTTTTTTCACAATGAAAAATTAACCACATCAAAAGAGTAAAAAGCTATTAATTAATTTTCAATTCAGATAGACCAAGTCTATGTGCTGCTTGGATCACTCCATCCGACTTTCCCAAACTGATATTCTTGTTTGTGAAAGTGCCAGACCAGAAATATGAAATGAAAACCGGAATCCAACGAGGTCAGCATAATAATCCTTTGAAATCACACTATTCACTGGAATTGTGATTAATTCTGAAACATAAACAATTTGATTAGCGGTTAGGTTTGTTCCCACTATTTCTACCGTACTGGTATTAACATCACTACTATTCACAATCTTACTCATCACTCGACCAGTGGTTAATCGTAGCACCTTCTCTCCCTTCTCTTGTGTTCAGTGTTATCCACTTTCATTGACTGTTAATGTCACTACTATGACGCTATATCCTCAAACAATATATGATTAATCAAGTTTTATATGAGAAATATTTAAAACAATGTTTCAGTTTTCATTTCATTATTTGCATAGATGGCTTGATTCTTTCATATCAAACTAGACTTCACCCGTTAAATATGTAGTCAATAAGTTAACAACTATCTAATGGCTCTTATATTCAGACAAGTAAAAAGAGCAGATAATATCTGCTCTTAAAACCAAGAAAAACCTTCATTTCTTTTATCCTCTTCTTTGTATCTGTCTTCATTATTTTCAGCTTCATCATTCTTTCGATGATTAAAAAACCCCCATGGGTCTCTTCTTTCTTCTCTTCTCTCTTCTCTTCTTTCTTCCCTGTGCTTTTCCTCTTTATGATGATGATCTCTTTCATCTTTAATGATCACTTCGTCTGCTTTTACTATTAACTTATTCACATGGATAACTTGCGGCTTTCTTTTCTTTTCTGACATTTGATGCCCTCCCTTTTTACTCCTAATACGTAGTATTCTATGCAAACATCCCATATTAGGTTTGGGCACTCTTTTTAATAGCTAACTGCAATTTGATTGGAAACTTTAATCCGATAGTTATCCTGCTGAAAGTACACAAATCCTTCAATATTAATGGACTCTTTAAATTCTGACCTTATAGGAATTTGAAAACTGTCAAAGGCAATCTGCTCACCTGGTAAGACAGTTACCGGGTGTAAAGGCGCTACCCAAATCTCTCCATTTTCTTTCGCTTTCTCAAGCCAGTCATGTTCAGTAAATACCCATTGCGTTTGCTCACTATTTGATTTTGAACGCATTTCTGCCTCATCAACAGGAAAAACCTTTCCTTTTAAAACAGCGGTATTAGGGGGATTGAACCGGAAACAAATAATGGGATTATGCAGCTTCCTCGTTCCGCAATTCTCAATTTGTAAGGCGCCTCGAATAATAAATGAGTTTTCCCCATTCAAAATAACAGAAGTATTAAAATAGGCTACAGCATAAGATTCCTCTACTTCGATTGCCTCTGTATCTCCCTCCGTTTCATTCGGTTTCGTTAAGAACTTCGCTCTTTTTTCCAGGTTTTTCATTTTACCTTGCAAATGATTAATCAGTTTATCCTTTTCATTAATATCAATTTGCATCTCTGCTAAAAGTGTTTCATATCCCTTAATCTTATTGACATAACTTTTACTACTTTCTTGTACGGCACTTCTTTTTTCAATCTCTACGATCTTAGCAACGTTTTCTTTTGTCTTCCTTTCAATGTCCTCCTGTAATTGCTCAAGTTCATTTTTTAAGTTGATTCGTTCTTGATCACTTTCTTCTAGTGAAGCTAATTTTCCCTTTAAGGCGTTGACCTGATCATGAGCGAATATCAGTTCTTTTTCGAGCTCTAATGACTTTTCCTGAAAATACTTCGTTCGGGTAACGAGACGAGAATAACTTAGCTTTTCTCCTTGCATACAGTTCGCCCCCCTCGCAAACAAACTTTCACTATTCTATATGTATGAAAGAAAACCCTATTCATAACAAAAAAGTGCAGGAAATGATCTCCTGCACTTAGATATTATGACTGCTTTTTAAATTTTACATCATCAAAATTAATACAGTCTTCAATTTCCAATTCACCTTCGTGAACCTCTACTGTTCCAGTGTTAAATACGGTTTTGCCACGACGATTAATGAGATGCATTTCAAATCTTTGCTCGTCACCATCTCCGACTACGGCAAGCTTGAAATCAAGTAGCTTTCCTGTATCCGTTACTCCTGAGCCCTCTACTACAAACTTCAATCCACCTTCGCATTCATTGCAATGTAGCGTATCTTGTTCAAAACGTGTTGCAGTGAATGTAAAGTTATGGCGTCCATCACTACTATCAGTATCATGGAAATTGAGTTTTAATGTACTTCCATTTAAACTGCAGTCTCCGCAAATGTTTGCAAGTAGTGTAGCTGTCCCTTCATCTTCTCCAGTTGTTCTGCCACTAGCTTCTCCAGTTAGAGAGCAGTCACAGTTCGGTCTAGGAAAAATATCTGGGCACTGAGCAGGAAATTCAATCGGTGGACATTCATCGATAATATCATCAATTCCAGCCGTTAAGTCATTGCCTCGAGGTGAACAGAATTTAGCAAGAACCTCAAGCTTCACCTCAGCTTCTACCTGGATGTCTACACAGAAGATCACTTCTAGATCGAATGAAGTTGGTGACGGGCAGTTTAAAAGCACTGTGCCTGAAGGGATGCGGCATACAATTTTGGTAATCCGACAGAACAAGTCAGTTCCATCCGGAAAACAAAGAACAAACGACTCTAAGATTGATGTATTGCAATCTACTTCAGTTACAACAGCACCATTTCGGTCAACAACGAGAACTTGTAAATCAGCTGTGAAAAGTAAATCCACTAGCTGAGCGTCTGCTAATCCTCCTCCAGGAAGTGCAACATTGACATCTCTCTTCTCGCCGATTTGTTCACAAAGGAACCCTTCTCCTTCTTGGTCGCTCCCAGAAAGCGGGAACAAAGGTGGTGTTTCTGGTACGTTACAAACGATACGTAACGGACGCCTTGTTGGATCTTCCATGGCTGCTTCAATCAAAGCGATCTGCTCATCTGTAAATTCTATTGTCTTTCTTACAGATAATTGATCAGTCACCCAGTCGTATACTTTTTGAACGCGAATACACTCATCCTGTAAGCTGTTTGCAGCTGTTGGTGAAGTGCGATTCTTATGTGGTTTGTGACCCATATATCGTTCCTTCCTTTCTTTCTCATGATAGGTTGATTCCCTACATAGTATGGAAAGAGCACAGATTTGCAACTACCGGGGCTGCCCAAATTTATTTAGGATGATAAAAAATCAAATCGCGGTGTTCAAATTAAAGGAGAGGATTCAATGAATCGTTTTTTATGGGGAAACACAACCTTTACCTTCACTGCTGAAGAAACAAGAACATTGAACATCCTACTACCCTATTGGGGTCTTAGAAGCCAGAACGATGAAGCAATTATTCTTCCTGGATTGACTGATTGTAAAGTGGGTGTGAGTGGGATAGATTTCGCTTCTTTTAAAGATCTCAGCAAGTCATTGCAACATACAGGAGTTACACTAAGCACAGACATTAAAGAAAAAGGAAATAATGTTAATTTTCATATTCTATATGAAGAGAAACTATCCTATCCTGTTTCATTAACGCTCTTGAACATGACTTATAATTTAAGACCATCTAGCAGTTATCATGAATTAAAAAACGTAATTCATGAACAAATTTGGATTCCAACAGATTACACTCCGATCACTGTCCGAATCCATTCCAAAAACAAAAGGAATACCATCCGTTGGATGAACTACTTAATTATCCAAAGTTTCCTTCGAAAAACCTTCCAACCACTGGACGGAATTTCTCTTTCTACTTATAGAAGATTCGTAGATGAATTATTACTAACCATTAATCCTGATTTCGCCAGACTCCAGTTACATTATGCTTTAAACGAATGGCCGGTTCTTCCCAAAGTGCCTTCACACTTAAATGAAACGATATTACCCATTCAAAAAGATGTTGGCTCACTCTCTCCATTTTCCAATCAACCAAAAAATCAAGAAGCTACAACATTTAATCCATTTAAATTTCAAACGAAGTCAAAAAACACCAAAATGATTAATCCTTTTCAAAATAAACACTGAATGGCCGGCACCCCGTCCCTCCTGCTCGAATAAGCTATCTTATCAATACGATTCGTCATAAGAGCAGGAGGCAAACCATGAAAAAGAAAGATATTCAGGCATTATATAAAGAAGTAAAGAGAAGAAGGAGATCCGGTTTACAAGAAACGACACAGCCTACGATTAAGAAATCTGGCTGTAAGTCTTGTGGGAAAGTTACATGGAAACCAAATAATGACCAGTAAGAAGAGATGAGGATAAGTTTCCTCATCTCTTTTTATTTATAAAGATAGCCCTCATGACAAGTAGACTCTCATCTATACATCAGGTGATATAAGACATACCTTATTATAGTAAATGATCATCCTTAATTGAAAGGAGAGATAGATTTGGAAGAAGAAATCAAGTGCTCTAGCTGTTTTTGTGACACCTTTGAAGATACAAGGGGAAAATCACCAAACTTTTCAGCAATTTATATACAAGATGCTCCTTTTCCAGTTGCGGTTGGACCAGTTCCAGGAACAGGAGGCACGCTCATCGTTGCAAGTATCACTTTAACGAAAGTCGATAAAGAAACGTGCTGCGCTCATTTTGTAGTCGTTACGCTTTTTAATGCTGGAGTAGTCGTACCTGGGTTTCCAAACGGCATCTATACAGCTGAAACGGTCATTGATTGTAATCGCATACAAGCTTATCAAACATTGCCAGCGTAACTATTAAGAAAGGAGGAAAAGAAATGAGCTGTTGCAATAAAGCGGAAACTGTTCATACAGCTTGTCAGAGCTGTTTTTGTAAAACCTTTGCAGGAAAAACAAATGTAGCGCTTGGAGCCATTCAAATAGCGAATCAGGCCTTCACTCTTGGCCTTCAGCAACCACCACTTCCACAAGGTACACGCCGTATTAGTGGCATCACCTTGTTCTCCATTGATCCTACGACGTGTTGTGCAAAGATCGCGTTTCAATTTAATGAAGCACCATTTACTGAATTCATCACAGCTGATTGTCGAGATGTTTATTCGTTTAGTTTTGCCCCTGATGTATTTCCTATATGATTTCGCATTTTACTTTAGGAGAAAGCGATCTTTCTCCTTTTTATTTTTAAAAAATCCACATATTCATTATCACAGGTAAGTAGCTAATCAATATCATATAGTAAGGCTTGTACGAAGGAGGGAATAAAATGGCTTGTTTATGCAATAAAAAGCAGGTAAAAAAACTTGAACCATGTTCAGACAAGCAAGTAAAAAATCGCCGAGACCGATACCGCAATCGCAGAACGAACCGCTGCTGCATGGAAACAACTCTTAGAAAGTCAACTGGTTGTTAATCCAATTACTGTGATAAATAGGTATCAATCTATTCCATTGGTTACCAAAAGAATATAGTGTATTAACCCTGAAAAATTCAGGTGAGATTCGAAAAAAGGAGGACATAGTTATGAGTCTTTTTGATGATAATCACGGACACAAGACACAAAAATGTAACAAGTGCGACGGATGTGCTTGTGACACACTAAGAAACTTGGATCCAGGTCGAATTGTAACAATCAATATCGTAGGTGTAGCTACACCACTTGGTCCAGTTACATTTGCTTGTTTTGATCCTGAGACATGCTGTGCAACATTTATCAGCCAGGCTTCTACAAGTGGTGCTGTAACAGTTGTAGACTGCAGAGACATTGCAAGTATTTCAGTAACTCCGCTTTAATACTTTTGCAGGCTGTTTCCGCAGCCTGCTTTTCATATTTGTAAAAGATGGAGGTGTTATTGATGAAGGTATTCTATATTTCATCAGGCTTTCAAGGTATATACAAGTACATTGACGCTACAATCATAAATTCAATTCACGCTAGCAAACATGAATGCAGCTCTGCTTCTTTATTTGCTGGATTAAATCATTTAAAAGAAAAAATAATGGACTTTAATCCAGCCCTTATTCTCACAACGGTTGGATATACCTTTCCTCCTCAATTAAGAGATTGGATAGATGATCAAGATATACCTATAGCCCTTTGGTTGACAGAAGATCCCTATTATATCGACTTAACGCTTCCCATCATTCATAAATATGATTACATTTTTACAATAGACATGGCCGCCTATGAAAAATATCTTCAGAATGATCATAAACATGTCTACTATTTGCCGCTCGGCACAGAATCCAATATCTATATGAAGAGAGAAAAAAATAAACATTATTCTAGCGATATTTGCTTCATTGGTAGTCCTTATCCAAATCGGATTCAATTGGTCAAATATTTATTAAATAATTCCAATTATAAAATGATCATCGTTGGCCCTGAATGGAAAGAAATACTATGCGACTATCTTCATCGAGATTCGCTTACCATTATCCCTTGGGTGCAGCCCGAACTTGCCTCTCTCTATTTTTCAAACGCGAAAATCAATTTAAATATACACCGTCCCTTTAATCTTGAAGCCAATTCTAATTCAAGTGGCGTCATTCCTAAGAGTGTCAACAACCGAACTTTTGATATTGCTGCATGTCAGTCATTTCAATTAATCACACCCGTTCTAGATTTGCCTATTCATCTACAAAATAAGAAAGAAGTTGTATTTTTTGAAGGCGACAAAGAATTATTAGAAACAGTAACCTTTTACTTACAAAATGATGATTTGAGAAAAACGATCGCTAAGAATGCTGAGAAAAAAGTATCAGAATATTATACGATCTCTCATTCCTTGAACTACATTTTCACCACTGTCGAAAAGAAAAAGGATTAATATGTTTTAAACGTCCAAATGAATGAACTCCCTAATTGATAACTTCCGAATTCTTCAGCATTTAACTTAATTGCTTCTCTCATATTAAACTTTAATTTTAAAGCCACGTTAACATCAATATTATGCAAATGGTTATTTTGACTCAAGTACAAATCATCTTTATAAGAGAACAACCTTCCATCCGGTAGGAATTGAAGTTGATTGATCTTTGAAGAAAGAGGACTGCCTGAAGATATGGATGAAATAAAAGTAGGGGAAAGTTCTACTGCTAACATTTGATTAAGCGAAAAAAATTGAAGAACTTCTTTATTTGGAATCTTTCTCTTTTGATTGTTTTGATACAAAAAGTAGTTTTCAACCCCGTTCTCCTTCATTAGAAATTGGTATGGTAAGTTACTCATATTGACGGATTTGCCAGTTTCATATTTATATAAAAGCGGATCGGGTATTTGAACAATTTTAGATGCCTGGTATTTAAAGTAGTTAAACCATTTCGCAGTTATTAACCTTTTTTTCTGGTTATCTATTAAATAAATATCCTGGGATAAGCCTCTAACAAGAACACCATTAGGTAAAGGGTCTGGGACATCTTTGTTTAGTACCTGAAAAGAAGACGGGGTCTTTAAGGCCACTTCAAAAATGCCGTCAACTGGATAAAAGGGTCCGATTTCACTTAAACGATTCCAGAACTCAGCATCGGCATTATGCCAAAATATGGGATCATCATTCCAATAACTCCCGTACGTTAAATACACTTTTTCAGCAATTTCGCGAGTGTGCATCACAGAACAATGATCGACCTTATTACTTGCATTTAACAAAGTTTCTTTTGCCTGGCTCTCACTTTCATAAAAGACATTACAATTTCCGTCCACATATTGGAGTAATTGACCACCATAAACAATATGATGAGAAGGGTTTTGATTAAGGTACTCTGTCATAACCTGTAAGCGATTCGATCGATAAGTAGTATCATCAGTCAGATACGTAATGTACTTCCCTTTAGAAAGAGAAATGGCTTGATTAATTAAGGTCGCGTATCTTGTTTTCTTGTAACGATCTTCATTCTTAATGTGACTGTTAAAAAAATTGATTCGCTTATCGTTGAAATATGCTTTGAAAATGTTTTGAGTTTCTTTATTGGAATTATCATCCATTAGCCATAATTCCCAATTTGATATGGTTTGATTAAGTACACTTTGAATGCTTTTTTCTACAAAATCTGGTTTGTTATAGCTTGTAAGAATGACTGTAATCACATCTGACAAATCAATTTCCCCCTTCGACTCTTCATTACAGCAATAAAAGACTAACCATAGACAGCTATGAGTAGTCTTTTAGCTTCACTGTAAAACCTATAGCTTTCGAAAACGCGATAATGAATGGAGTTGAATACGACGCTTTTCTTTTAAATTATCAAGTTGAGGAAGCTTCTCTAAAACTACAATAAATTCATTTGTATAGTTCTCAGGTTCATAAGCTATTGATACCCTAAAATTCAAAAGATCGAGCAAAAACAAATTCTCTAACACGTTAAAAAATGAATCAAAAGTGAATACCGAACAATGGACATCTACATATACACCTTCATTTATACTAGTTTGTGCTAATTTTAAACCAGTCTCCTCTGAGCCAAACCGCTCACATTTCTCAGGCACAACATTTCTATTCCACGCATCATAGGTATCAATTTTGATCGCATTTGCATAAAAATCAATGATTTGTCTAGGACTAGGCCGTCTTAGCTTGTTCAGATATGAATCAATCAGTTCAGCAACCGTAGTTAGCTGCCTTTGATAATCAAACGTATAACGTTTATCTGGAATAGCTAGACAAATATGTCCTCCTACATTTAATATCTCGTTTATTTCACCTAACCACCCAATCAAATCGGGGACATGTTCAATAACATGTGAAGCCACCACATAATCAACCTTTAAATCACCGGAAATCGCTTCTCTTAACGTTTTTTCTCCCCATATGAAGTCCACATCATTGATTTGTGTAATATCTATATTAGGATCATGAAGGTATTTTTTGATTAATTCATCTTTACTTGTATGGTCAATATAATACACAACGCCCTCTCTTTTCGTAACAATTGGATTCGTTAATGGGCCAATTTCGATGCCGACGCTAGTTTTCACATCCACTTTACTCAACAGTTTCGTCTTTCGATCTGAAAGATTTCTTTTAAGAAAACTTCTATTCCAATCCCATACTGCGCTGTTGAAATAACTATCTTGTTGTGATAATTTCGCATTTAAAGACGGGGTACTGAGTGAAGTAAGCGTTTCAATCTTTATAAACGGATCATACACCATTCTCACATCATCTTCTGTACATATCGCTAATTGCGCTTCAAGGATGTTCTTTCTATCCAAACGCTGTTTTTTTGCTATTTTTTTACTAAAACGCTTTGTTTTCATCATGATACAAACTTCCGATACAGCAAGGTATTCGCGATACCAATTCACACTCCCGTATGTTGTATTGGCATTTTTATCAAAACCTTTATATGGCTCAATCAATTGATTATCCGGGGCCATCACATACCCTGCGTTTTCAATAAATTGACTTTGATTAATTACTTTTCCTGCAGCCCCTTCATATCCCCCTTCATCTAACCAGGAGATTAGCTGACTAGTTGTGTTTTTACTCATAAACGTTACACCAGCACATAAGATCATGACATATTCATTAGACTGCTGTTTAAAAGTTTCCAATTCACCTAAATTCTTAAACGATTCTTCCTTAAGTAATGTAAATCGTTCATCTAGTTTTAGTTTTAATTTATTACATCCATACGGTAAAATAATAATCACTTTGTTCGGCTTGCAGTATTGATTGTCAAGTGAATGTAGTGTCTCTTTTAATAAATCTTCATGATACTTTTCATCAAAATAAATCAGGACTTCAAAAGCTTTCCTATGTTTTAAATGCCATTTCAATTGGATATATCCGTTATCATTCCTTTGAATACTTGCACTAAGATCGTTTTTTGTTGCGTAACGGTTTAGTGCTTTCATTTGTGCTTCTAATACATATGGTTTAGCTTGAATGCCTGAACTTGCTGAGGATGGGATCACTCTCCAATGGTAAAGTATTTTAGGAATATGAACAATTTCTCGAGCGAATTTTGACGCTTTTAATAAAAGATCCAAATCCTGTGCACCGTCACATGCTGAATCAATTTCGCCAATTTTTTCAAACAGATTTTTATTCATCACAGTAAAGTGGATGACATAATTAGCGGATAGCATAGTTACCCAGGACCAAGCATGCTTAAATAATGGAGAAGATCTAACATCTGATTTTTGATTAATCATGTCTCGATCTGAAAAAAAAATGTCCGCCTTTTCATTTTCGTTTATTGCTTTGGCTACTTCATAAAGGGCGTCCTCAGTGATTAAGTCATCATGATCTAGAAACCCAATGAATTCTCCTTGCGCCATTTTGAGACAGTGGTTTGTATTTTGAGAAATACCTTCATTTTTCTCTAAGCACATTAAATTAATTCGATGATCTTCTCTCTCGATGGTTTCAAGATACCTTAAGTTTTCTTTATTTTTCTTATCAGCATAAACAATGCATAATTGCCAGTTTTGATAAGTTTGATTCCTTACGCTTGAAATGGTCTCTCTTAAAATACGGTGGTCAATTATATATACAGGAAGCAAAATACTTATTAGCGGGTTTCGAGTAAAACGTTTCATCTCATTTTCTTGTTGTAACTTCTCTAAAGGATCGTTTACACATGTAGTTATCAGCCAATTGTTTCTCCCTTTTTCCCAAAGCGTCGCTTTTTCATCAAAGGATTGGCGACAATAAACCAATTTTTTATTAATCGTTTGCAACAAACTTTTCAGAAATTCATTCGTTTTCTTTAATACTAACTCTTTTTCAAAGATGAAGGACTTCATTTGATCTACATTTACATCATTACGAAGCGTTTTTTTATCTAAATTTTTAACAGTATAAATTTCAGTTTCAACGTATTTGAGCTTTGTATTAATGACACTTTTTTTTTGAATCACCCCAATAAGCTCATTAGTAAGTTGCACTTTAACGATGTCAAATTCTTCCTCCTGACCGTTAATAGGATACAATCTTTCTATTCTTATAAGTTCATTTTCCATTGTTTGAATTTCTACGGGGATTTTCAAAACCTCTTCCTTTACATAAAGAACAGTGTGGGTAGCCACTACCTGCTCTGGCCACAATTCTAAACTTCTTACAAATCCATTTTTTGCAAACTGAAGATCCCAATATTCTGGTGGCTGCACATTAATATGTGTTTTTTCTTCAAAGTCATCTGGTGAGGAAGAAAAAAGGATTTTCTTTGTATGCTGACACATCAAATCGATAGCTTTCATACCCATTTCTTCAGTAAGGTGCTCTAAAATTTCGATGCAAATAATCACATCATACATACCTACATATTGATTAGGATCATCTGCGGATCCAATCAAACAAAAGGGCTTAATATCTTTCCTTACAGTAGAAATAGCATAGTCAGATATATCAAATCCATATGCATCAGCCCCTCTGTCTCTTAAACATTCAACTAAAAAACCCTTTGCACAACCAACTTCTAAAACCCTGTTAATGTCATTACTCAATAACACATGATCTGCAATAGTAGAAAAGAAGTTAAGCCATCGTCCTCTCTGAATATCTCTATCATAAGGAATATTTCCTAAACCTGTTCGGTAATAGTTCTCATCAAAAGCTAACTTATTATACTTGTCTGCCACGTCCACACCTTCTTTCAATAGCAGTCATTTAACTTAAAGATTTGCGTCATTCAAGATATAACGAATCACCTTTTCCTCATTAGGATCTATTTGACATAAGATACCTAGCCCATTGTTGGAGTGGAGTCTAAATAGCTTTAAAGGGAATGGTGTTTCTTCCATAAAATCCTCAATAGCCGTTAATACCCCATTTTGTTTCCCTCCTTCAAATTGTGCATTGTTCAACTGAACATTAACCGCATCGGGACTCCTAACTAATTCTGATTGCCCTTGTTTTATACCACTTGTTTTATAAGGATTTCTAAATTCTTTTGGGATTTTTTCTGGATTATAATACATATCTCTTCTGCCGTATGGCCATTCCGTATCATGCAAAAATACGATCGGAAACTTGCTCTCATTAAAAAGACTCTTCTTTTCTATCACTTTTAATTCGTTATAAACCGTATACCAGTTATGATCTCCATCAATCAAAACAGCTTGAAAGTCATTAAGCATAGGCAAAACTTCTAAGCTTGTTTTTTTGTATAATTGATAGCGTCCTTTGTACAATTGATTAATCTCTTCCACGTTAAATAAAGGTAAGGGATCAATAACAATTAAATTTCCTTCAACATTTTTACAATAATCTAGTAATCGAATGGTGTTTTCACCTTTATATGCACCAATCTCAATGATTTTATTTAGCTTTAATGAAAGTAAGATAGGCTTGATCACGCTACCCCAAAAACGATTCATCGCATCTTCCCACCTTTATTTATGTTTCGTTTCCCAATCAAACCCAATATCTTCAGAATTCCATGGAATTCGAAGTTCATCCGGCTCACTAGCATCGTAGGATTCAGTAGTAAAATAAATAATGGTGGCTGGCACTTCACCTAAAACCCGATACCCATGTGCGACGCCTTTAGGGATAAGCAGCAGACATTGATTAGATTCCCCCATATAATAAACATCTGTCATCCCATAAGAGGAAGCGTCCTTTCTGAGATCAAACAACACCACCTGAGCGTGACCAGAAGGAAAAAACCACAAATCGTCCTGCTTTTCATGATAATGAAAGGCTTTAATCACGCCTGGATAACTCATGGACCACGAGGCTTGCCCGAATTTCGTTAATAATTCTGGTTCATCATCTCGAACGAGCTCAGCGAAAAAACCTCTGTCATCACAGTGTCTTTGGATTGGCTTTATTTTCACACCTTCAATCATTGGCAAACTCCTTCCTTAAATATTCCTTTAAAGCAGCTTCCCATTTTCGAGGAGCCTGTAAGCCTTGCTCCAGAAGCCTTTTATGATCAAGAACAGAATAATATGGTCGTTTCGTTTGAACTCCATAGTCTACTGAAGAAATCGGTTGAATGAGTGATGGATCATACCCGCTCTCTTCATAAATCCTTTTTGCAAAGTCATACCAGCTACATGCCCCCCCATTCGTCACGTGATAAATGCCTGGAGGGTGAAGCATGATGTCCGCGGAATACGCTGCTAAATCTTCTGCATAGGTTGGGGAACCGACTTGATCATCTATGACTTGAATCACCTTTTGTTGTCTAGCCAAATTCACCATCGTATTCACAAAATTTTCCCCACCATGACCAAAAACCCATGAAGTACGAATAATGGTTGCATTCGAAGATAACTGCTGCACAAGTCTCTCTCCGATCCATTTACTCATTCCATAGGTTGATAGGGGATCTGTTTGATCATATTCCATATAAGGCGTCTTTTTCTCTCCATTAAACACATAATCACTGCTATAATAAATGAGTTTCGCTCCAGCCTTTTCACATGCTTGAGCCATTAGCCCTGTTGCAATACCATTTACTTCATAAGGTTTTTTCTTATTCTTTTCACAACGATCAACTTGAGTGTATGCAGCGCAGTGAAAAACGACATCGGGTTTCACATCTAGCAAAAGAGTCGGCAGGTGATCTTTATTCGTGATATCTAACTTACTTTTTCCAAGGGCAATAACATCTTTACCGGAGAATTTGCGACATAAAGCTCTACCGACTTGACCTTCTGCACCGGTAATGAGTATTCTCAATTGATCTCCTCCTTCTGAAAGAGGTTTAACTGTTCTTACCTTGAAAATACCAATCAATCGTTTTTGCCATCCCTTCTTCAAAAGTGACGAGCGGCTCCCAACCAAGCTTACTCAATTTACTGTAGTTGAGTGCGTATCTAAAATCATGACCCTGACGATCCTTCACAAACTCGATTAACGCTTCCTGCCCTCCCATATAATTTAAAATAAAGTGAACGACCTCAAGATTCGTTCTCTCCTGATGACAACCAATATTGTATACTTCTCCGACTTTTCCGGACAACATCACCTTTTTAATCGCTCGACAATGATCTTCTACATAAAGCCACTCGCGAATATTTAATCCATCTCCATAAATAGGTATTTTTTTATTTAACGATATATGCTCAATAATTTTTGGGATAAGTTTTTCTTTATTTTGATACGGTCCATAATTATTTGAACACCTCGTAATAATGACCGGAAGATGATAAGTACGATAGAAGGATTGAACAAGTAGGTCTGCACTTGCCTTTGTTGCTGAATAAGGGTTATTCGGTGAAAGCTTAGAAGTTTCTTTGAAAGGCTTTTTCTTCGAAGTTAAGGATCCATATACCTCGTCTGTTGAGACTTGAATATACTTTTTCACTTTTCCTTGCTTCACCAAATGGAGTAAATTTGAGACACCAATCACATTTGAGCGAACAAAAGCATTGGCATCCTCGATACTCCGATCAACGTGCGTTTCAGCAGCAAAGTTGATCACCACATCATAGGTAACATCAAATGCTTTTTCTAATTGTTCTATGTCAGCGATATCGATTTTCATGAACCGATAGTTCTTTCGGTTTGACCATTCACCCGCTATGGATGGATGAGCCGCATAAGTTAAGGCATCGATATTGGTGACATACCAATCAGTTGTCTCTAAAAGTAACCGAACAAAGTTTGACCCTATAAAACCCGCACCTCCTGTTACAAGAATTTGTTTACTCATGTTTAGACTCCTTTCGATCCCCGTTGATTAGCTGATTCGCATAATAAAGGCTTTCATGAGTACCAGCATCGATCCACCATCCATTTAGCATTTGATAACCTAATTGCCCTTCTTTAATAAGTTGATTGTTTAAGTCAGTAATCTCTAATTCTCCTCGATGTGAAGGCACCAGTTGCTCAATATAACGAAAAACACTAGCATCATACAGATAGATTCCAGTTACACATAGATCAGATTTAGGATTGACCGGTTTTTCTTCAATGGCTTTAATCTTGTTTGTCTTCAATTCAATTTCTGCAATCCCATAAGCCCTTGGCTTTGTCACCTTTTTTAAAAAGACATGAGCCACTTTGTGATCTTGATTAAAATCATTTACTGCCTTTTTTATCGAATCTTGAAATAAATTATCACCTAGTAAGACGATGAATTTAGATTGCCCCACAAACGATCTTGCTAAGGAAACGCCATGAGCAATTCCCAATGGTTTATGCTGAATTTCATAGGTAACTTTTAGCCCTAGATCTTTCCCGTCACCAATTAATTTGTCATAAAGAGGCTGATCGTCTTCATTGATGATCAAGAGCACGTTCTCTACATTCGCTTCCTTCAACTTTAAGAGTGACCAATAAATCATCGGATATTTTCCTACGGGTAAGAAATGTTTATTCACGATTTTCGTAATGGGTGAAAGTCGAGTCCCACTTCCTCCAGCCAATATTACTCCTTTCAAACTAACCACTATCCTTTCAATCCAAACCGTTTTAGGCAATCAACTTTCTAGTATCTTATTTACAAGAGAAATGTACTCTTTTTCCTTTCCAATATCGTATCGCTCTGACAGGCATTCGCGTGCAAAACAGAGTTCTTCCTTCAATGAAGCATTGATAGCATCCGTTAGCTGCATTTCTCCATTTCTTCCTGTGGTTAACCCTTCAAGATACCGAAAAATAGAAGGATTAAAAATGTACCTGCCTGTTACAGCAAGATTTGAAGGAGGATCTTTAACAGGCTTCTCAATGATATCGGATAATTGATAAATGTTGGTTGCCACTTCTTTTCCTTTTATTACGCCATAATCTTTTAAATTTTGTTTATCAACACTTTTGACTCCAATGACATTCGTGCTTTTCACTTTATATAATTCAAGCAATTCCTCAAGAGCCAGTTTACCTTTCCCAATAAAAATATCATCGGGTAAAAGCACAGCTACTGGTTGATGGTTCGCAAAATGCTTTCCGTGTAAGATCGCATCCCCGAGGCCTCTTGCATAAGGCTGTCTGATATACTGGATGTGCACATCTGGTAATTTCGTTTTCTCTAATAAATGAATTTTGTTCATTTTCTTCAGGAAGGCTTCAAGCTCTAATGACTCATCGAAATAGTCCATAATGAGATTCTTGGATCTGGACACAACGATTAAAATTTCTTCAATCCCTGCAGCAACGGCTTCCTCGACGACGTATTGAATGGCTGGTTTTCCACCGATTGGAAACATCTCTTTAGGAATCACTTTTGTAATCGGCAGGCTCCTCGTTCCATATCCAGCCGCCGGTATGATTGCCTTCTTAATCAAGCCATTCCCCCCCTTCATCTTTCTTTTTAACTTATTCGAGAGAAATGATGACAGTAACTTGTACGCTCATAATCAGGCGGTTAAAACGAGCAACTAAAAAAAACGACCGCTTAGGTCGTTTTTTTCAATTGCATAACAGCGTCTTCCATCGCTTGAACACTTCGCTCCCAAGTCCACTTCGCAGCCTCTTCTTCTCCTTTTCTCGCTAATTCTTTTCGTAAATTAGGTTGATTTAAAAGCTTTAGAATATCTGAACAAAGTCGGTCTTCATAACGATACGAAATTAACGAATTAATACCATCGACACAATAATCGGCATTACCTCCATTATATGTGGTTACTAACGCTGCACCACATTTCATCGCTTCAAGACTCGGAAGTGAAGCTGTGTCATAAGTTGAAGAATTCACAAAGATGTCCGATTGATTGTAATAATATGCCAACTCCCGATCGTCTGCCGGTGTACGAAAGGTATACAATCCTGAAGCTTTTATCGATTGAAGTGCTGGAGAAGAACTTAATTCATTTGGTGGCGTAATTAATGTGAATTGGACCTCCGGATTTTCTTTTCGCACAAACATTAATTGATTCATTAAATACTCCTGTTCGCGATGCCAAGAAAAACCACCCTCGGGTTTTCTAATAATAGCCGTTACGTTCGGTACTTTATTTTGTGAGCGAATATATTGATTGTAAAAATTTCTACTTATTCCTACAGGAACGATCTTGCCGGTAATGCCATGGTTGAGCTGAATTAAGTCACGATGCCACTTTGACAGCACTAGAAGATGTGGGGTTACGTGATAGCTTGGAAACGAAAGCTCTTGTTCAGGTAAAAAAGAAGGTTCATAGCAGAGGCTTAACCTAATATGAATTCCTTTTTGATTTAAACTCGCTTTTTGAGCTTCATTTACTAGCGTATAGTAATTAGATACGATTACATCAGCTTTAGGATAATCTTGTTCTTTTAACTCGTAGGAATTGGGAATACGTTTTATATCTGCTTGAACCGGATATTCAATCACTCCTGATGAAGGCATGAGAATAATTACTTCATGTCCTCGGTCAACTAATCCATTCGCAAGCTCAGCAAGCATTCGCTGAGCGCCGCCTTTGCAAAGAGTAAGGATCGGAAAAGTAAATTTCATAACTTCCTCCGTTCCGCTTGAATCGCCAAACTAAGCGCAGAACGATGCTTTCGTCGAACACTTGCTAGCTCCACTCGAATCGCCTCAGGAAATTTTTTTGTTCCCATTTCATTATGAACGCGATAGTAGACTAGACATTCATCAAGATAAGCAAAGGGGTAGCGTTCAGCAATTCTTACCCATAGATCGTAATCGTGTGTGTAAGGCAGGGCTTCATCAAAACCATTTAATTCTCGCAAAACCCGCATGTCAACCATAACGGTACACCCATTGATCGCACAGCCTTTTTTTAAGTGTCTAAGAAAATCAAGTCGACTTGGAAAGGATACACCTACCGATCCACTCGTTACTTCCCCATTGTGATCAATTAATTTGTAAGAAGTATACCCAATGGCGGCTTTGTTTTTTTCTAAATATGCCAATTGCTTTTCAACTTTATCTTTTGCGTAGAGATCATCGGCACTAAGCCAAGTAAAGTAATCACCTGTAGCTGCCTTAATTCCTGTATTTAGGGCACCTGCCGTTCCTTTATTGTTTTGTTCAATATAACGAATAGAATTGTAATAGGGAACTATTTTTTCAGCGAAAGTCGTTGAACCATCATTTACCACAATCACTTCAATATTGCTATATGTTTGCTCTAATGCACTGTCAATTGCTTTATCGATATATTCACAATTATAAAAAGGAATAATTATGGAGACTTTCTTCATGAGTCATCCCCTCCTTCTTTTCTATAAACCTCTCTAAAATAATCTAATGTATGCTCGAAAGAAGTACGTATATCAAATTCTCTTTTCCATCCAAGTTCCTTCAAAGCTAAACTAGTTAGTAACTTGGGTTGATCATGCTGACTTTCAGCAAATTGAACTGTAAATGGGACTTTAGATAATTTCTGAAATATAAGTGATATCTCTTCAAGTGAACGCACGTCTCCTGAACTAATTTCGTATTCCAAGCCGGTTTTACCTGTTTCTAAAATAAGATGATAGGCCCGTACGGCATCCCGAACGTCAACATAGTCCCTCATGACTTGTTTATTTTGAAGGTAAAGAATGGCCTCATTATCGTTTGTTTTATTTTCAATCTCAACGATTCTCTTTGCAATATTTGCACATACGCCCGTCGATGGTCCCGGTCCAATTAAATTTGTTGTTTTGACAAATATTGCATTTCCTCCGTAGAATTGTTGCCAGACCTGTAATAATTCTCCTTGTAGCGACTTGCTGTAACTATAAGGGTGTGGGTATGAGGTTTCTGTTTGCAGTGCTGATCCGACTACTAAAACCTTAGCTTTTGAAGCATAATTTTTCACGGCAGATAGTAAATACAACGTAGACATAAAGTTGGTTTGAATTGTAGACACGGGAGACTCCCAGGACCTTCCGACATGGTTCTGACCAGCTAAATGAAGGACCATATCCGGTTTTATGAGCTCAATCAATCGATTAACATTTTCTTCATTAGTTAAATCAGCGAAGTGACTGTTTTTCGATTCATTCTTTTTTCTCGTTACTCCAATAACGTGATAATCTTTGAAGTAGTTTAAAGCATGTCTACCTGTATATCCATCAGCCCCTGTAATCAGAATAGTAGGCTTACCCATTGTTTTTCATCCATTTTTTCAATTCGATTAGCATGTCACGATATGAGGGAACTGTATAATGAAAATCCTGCCGTGTATTTAGGATGGTACGATCTAGAAAAAATGGATTTGAAGGAACAATCGTGACATCTTTTTTCTCAAATATTTCCTCCATCAATTTTAACAGTTCATATTTTGAAACTGTATTCTTTGAATGAAGATGAATGAGTCCTTCTACCTGTTCATCGATTAACTGGTTGATTACCCGGGCAAGTTCTAACGTAGTAACCCCATTCCAAAAAACCTTTTGATATCCTGGTATTTCTCCTTTTTGACTCATAAACCATAGAAATAAACCAATGCCATCCGCTTTTAATTCTGGTCCAATAATGGAGGTTCGTATCGTTAGGTGTGGTGCTTGAGTAATCTCCCCTATTGCTTTTGTCCGTGCATAGACGCTATCTCCATCGGGAGCATCTGACTCGGTATAACTCCCTTTCTTTCCTGAAAAAACGCAGTCTGTACTAATATGAATCACTTTACCACGTCTTCGATTCATTAATTTTACAAGCTGGTGTGGCAGTAGAGCATTTATTTGGAATGCCTTCTGCTCATGTTTTTCTGCATCGTTATTTAATACGCCAATCGCATTGATCACTAAATCTGGCTCTGTTTTGTCAATGAGCATTTCTAACTCGCTTTGACTTAAAACATCAAGATAGAATCCTTCTATATCCAATGGATCCCTTGAAGTATAGAGGATTTGATCTGATTTCCTTTGATCTTTAAGGTATTTAACGATCACGTGCCCCGCCATTCCTTTTCCACCGAGCACAAGAATTTTCATTACATAAAACCACCTTTAATCAGCATCGCCTTTATTTCATCCTTTGTCATAAGATCTTCGCTTGAATTGTAGTTTGTTAACTTAACAGGTTTGAATGCTGAATAATGTTCTTCAAGTCCTTTAATTTCGATTGAAGGTAAAATAACAAAATATTCTTGATCATAATAAACGGTTGTTTGACTTTCATATTCAGAGAATAAGATTTCATGGAGTTTTTCACCTGGTCGTATTCCCTGCTCAACGATCTTAACCCCCTGAACGCCTGATGCATCGATCAGCACTTCAGCTAGATCATAAATTTTGCATGTTGGCATCTTAATGACGAAGATCTCTCCCCCACGACTTTCATAGGTCGCTTTAAATAATAACTTTATCGCATCCTCAAGCGTTAAGAAAAAGCGGGTCATATCCGGATGTGTAATCCCAATCTCTTTATTTGAGCGAATTTGATTGTTAAATACATGAATGACACTTCCGTTTGTCCCTAAAACATTTCCTCCACGAACACAAACAAACGTGGTATCAGATTTCAATGTATTCGCATGGATAATTAAACGCTCACCCATTGCTTTGGAAAAGCCATAGAAATTTGAAGGGTTCGCTGCTTTGTCCGTTGAAATATAGATTACTTTCTTTACTTTATTATCAATTGCTACACGTATTACATTCTGAGTGCCGATTACATTCGTATTTAAGGCTTCAATCGGTTGATCTTCACAAACGGGAACGTGTTTTAATGCCGCTAGATGGAAGATATAGTCAACCCCTTTACTCGCATCAAGTAGTGCTTCTCGCTCTTTAATATCACCAATGACAAAGGTTAGCAGGGGATTCTGTTGAAATTTCCTCTTCATTTCAACCTGACTTGTTTCATTACGAGAAAAGATCCTAATTTCAGCAGGAGATTTTTGCAAGAGCTGCTTTACCAGCTCGTTACCCCACGACCCCGTTCCCCCTGTGACTAAAATGACTTTATTACGGAACAATCTTCATTCCTCCTAATACAAATTTCACGACTCGGTCCGATACATCCGGGTCATCATAGCCTGTTGGAAAAGACCAATTCCGCGGACTATTGATCATGACATTTGTAGCTTCTTTTATTTGCTTTGCATTAAGTCCTGAAACAATGTTACTCCCACAAGAAATGGTTTCAGGTCTTTCGGTTGTCGTTCTAACCGTTACAGCTGGAATATGAAACAAGCAGCATTCTTCTTGAACTGTACCGCTATCTGTCAACACACAAAAAGCTGACTTTTCAAGTTGAATGAAATCAAAAAAACCAAACGGTTCGTGTAATTCAATCAACGAGTTTAACTGAAGCAATTGATTTGAAGTTAGCTTTGACCTTGTTCTTGGATGAATACTACAAATTATTCTTTTCTTGTGCTGATCAGCAATCATTGTTAAACCATTAAGAATCTCAGAAAGGTTTGTGGCATTATCAACATTCTCAGCGCGATGCACCGTCACTAGAAAGTAATCTTGTTTTTTTAAGTTAAGGGCGTGAAGGATCTGACTTTGCTCAATTTCACTCTTATAATGTGTTAATACCTCGAAGATTGGATTACCAGTTACATAGATACGGTTTGAAGGAAAACCTTCTCGCAGTAAGTTTTCCTTACTTTGAACGGTATAAGGAAGGTTATAGCTTGAAATCGCATCAATTACTTTTCGATTCTTTTCTTCTGGTACGTTTAAATCAAAACATCGATTCCCAGCTTCCATGTGAGTTACCGGAATATTGAGCCTTTCACCTAATAAGGCACAGAGGGCTGAATTCGTATCGCCAAGGATTAAGATACGATCTGGACGGTGTTTTAACAGTATTTGTTCAACATTTTTAAACATAATGGAAAGCTGTTCACCTAGAGAAGATGTATTTCCTTCCAACGTATAATCAGGTGTACGAATTCCCATTTCTTTAAAGAAAACTTCTTTAAGTGAATGCGCGGAATTCTGGCCTGTATGAATGACAATATGCTCTTCAGCTAAACGATCAAGCTTATCAATAATGAGGCTTAGTCGAATAATTTCTGGACGCGTTCCAAGAATTGTCGCAACTTTCATCTCTGACCTCGTTTCTACATTATTTTGTTGTACTAGATAATTTATGATGATTGGAATAGGTTGCAAGGGACAATCTCCTAATTTAGTTAAATCATTTTTTACTTATATAGAGACTTGTCTATTCCTTTCATTTTGTGGAGCATAGGATAAGCTATACCAAATGGAATGGAATTTCTTATAACAAAGCTTTTTTTAAACACAAAATCGATTTGGTCTCGTGTTTAGTAGAAAAGTATCTATATAAGCATACATTGTGTAAGAGGTGCGTTAGTTAGGAGGAGATTGATTATGAAGGTTTTATTTGTTTATTACTTGCCAAGCGGTGGAGTTGAAACATTAAACCGGCAAAGATGCAAGGCATTAAAAGAAGCAGGGATTTTTTGCGAACTTCTATACATGCAACAAGGTACCGGTTATAACAATATCTGTGATATACCTGTATATGTTACAAATGATAATCAAGAAATAAAGCTTCTATTGGAAAAACAAAATTATTCAGCAATAATGGTATGTTCGGATCATCTGTTTTTAAAACGAATTCGTGAACTAGGCTACTCAGGACCTCTAATATATGAAATTCAGGGTCTTGGAACAGAGAAAGCAGCTAGAAACTGGATGGTCAGCGCGCAACCATTTATTCAAACTTACGCTAATGCTGTTTTTTATCCTCGGACCTCGCATCTGGAACAGTTATGTCAAACCTTTATTCCAAATGTAAAGCCTTACTCTTTTCACAATTGTTTTGATACAGACCATTTTCATTATGTAACATCTACATTTCATGCAAAGAACCCTATTATTGGATGGGTAGGAAGATTAGAACCCAATAAAAATTGGTATGGATTTCTTCAACTGATAAATAATATCATGAAAAAAAATCCCAATATAAACGTTTGGATGTTTCAAGACGCTACGCTAGCTTCTGAAAGCGAAAAAACAAAGTTCCAACAATTTATTAAGCAGCATCATCTGGAAGAAATTGTAACTGTACACTCTAATATCCCACATCAAGAAATGGCGGTTTATTATTCTATTATTGCTGACTCAGGAGGATTCCTATGTGCTACATCACAGATAGAGGGGTTTGGTTATGCAGTTGTCGAAGCAATGAGTTGCCAATGTCCTGTAGTAAGTACTGATTCTGATGGAATAAGAAGTTTTCTTACTCATAACGAGACAGGTAAAATAATAAACATTGACGATTTAGATGAAGCTACGTCTGAATGCCTAGAAGTATTTAATAATGCTGAAATGAAAAATCAACTAGTTAAACAGGCAAATGAAAAAATTAAAAGCACGCTTGATCCCAAAAAATATAATGAAAACTTTACTAAAATGCTAAAACAAATCTCACTAAAATCTTAAGCTACTAAAAAACTTTCCAATCACTCAAATGGAAAGTTTTTTTTATAACTACTTATCGTCTATAAGTGATATGATTTTTTGCACGAGTTGCTTTGCTCGTATTTCAGTGGAGTGCTTTTCTTCAATTAACCTTGCCCCATTCATCACAATTTCTTTTGAAAGAATCTCTTCATTTAAGTAAAAGGTAGCCTTCTCCATAAAATTCTGTTGGTTAACCTCTACAAATGTTTTTCCATCGATAAAACCCAGGTCTCTTAGTTCCTGTGAACCTGATGCTAACAATAGCGTTCGACATCCGAGCACTTCAAAATACTTTAATACAGGATAATGAAAATTTGAATCACATGTAAAAAAAATGCGAGTGCGATTGATTTCCCTGGCATACTCATCCTCTACTTTATATCCAGCCTCCTTATGATTCATATGATCATAACCAGGATGAGAATAATGAGCAAAACCTGGATAACCTTTCAGCTGATGCGCTATGGCATGACGAAGCGGATAAATTTCTCGATCGGTACTGCCCATTAGGAGCAGTTTCCGATCTTTTTCTAAGTGATAATCTTTATAGATCGTTGTAGGTACGTGATGAGGAAGCCATGTCATCATGTATTTATATTCAGGATACCAACTATTAAATTTATCTCGATATATCGAAAAAATATGGTCAATATTTTCTTTTTCGATAAACTTTTTCCTAGAAGAGCGTCTGTAATGCAAATCATGCATAATGATAGCAGTTGGAATGCCACAATACTTCAAGCCTTGAATCTTTGGAGAGTAATCGGACTTAAAATCATTCAGCAAAATAAAATCTGGGGTAAACCCTAATTCAGTTAATATGGAGTCAATGTGTCCATCATTCGACCAAATAACTAAATCTGTTAACTCCCTTAGCTCCTCCACTAAATAAATCGTGCTTCTTTCAATGTAATTGGTTAAGTCCTTCGTAATAAATAATAATTTAATCTTTTTGATCACTACCGCCTCTTTCGTGTAATTAGAAAAAAGCCCCTATTAAGGAGCTCTTTACTTAAACGATGGCAACGATTTTATCTAATGGAACAATTACTGTTCCTAAGCCACCCGAACCACCCTGATTTAACACTGCATAATCACGGCCAACTTCTACTATTACAACGTTCATTAAAACTAAGTCCTCATCAGCACCGAGAACAATTACTTCGGTAAGAGGTACGCCAATTAACGTCCGGTATTTTACAAGTGGTGAACTTGCCATTATTTTTGCCTCCTTTTGAAATAAGTAAAAATTCTACTCCTTTCATGTTTATGTAGTCAGCTAAAATCTGTATAGGACAATACCTTCTAAATAAAAAAAATTTATAAAACTGAATAGAACTAGCTCCAAACATTTTTGATTAATAGGCTTATAAACAAGCAATTCTCTATTTTATAAATAAAGTATAGTATCTCTAACAATTATGAGTTTTGAAAAGGGGGATTAGAAATGAGCTTATTTAATGAGTGTGGAAAAGCTTCGAATCATTCAGATGATCATTGCAATAGTTGTATTTGTAAAATGCTAAGAAAACTGACCGCTGGTAGAATAGTGGATATTATCTTGTCAGGTGAAGACTTTACTAACCTTGTCTTTACATGCTTCGATTCAAAAACATGCTGTGCAACTTTTTTAGATGAAACGAGTACATTTATCGCAGACTGTAATAAGATTGAAGCCATTCGCTTAGTTAATGGTTAATTGATAATTTAGTAAAACCTGGAGCATTTAACCAGGTTTTTTCTTTATGTTCATTTTACATACTTACCTCCTTAGACAATCGCCTAATTATCTCCGAAAACGGCTATTTCAACACACCTTCCCTATAAGGCCTAATACGATATAAGATGATGCTGTATAGAGAGCTGCTACTGGAGGGAATTCTAGATGGAAATTTGTATTGTTGGGGCCGGTTATGTTGGATTAACAACTTCTGCCCTACTTTCTGATCTTGGTCATAATGTCCATGTGATTGATAAAGATATCTCAAAAATTGAGATCTTAAATAAAGGGAAATCTCCAATCCACGAACCAGGCTTAGAAGAATTACTAGTCAAGAACCAGCAGCAAGGTCGGTTAGTTTTTTCTGATGACCGAGAAGCTTGCATTCTTAACTCTCCGATTCTTTTGATTGCTGTCGGAACACCTTCTAAACCGAACGGAGATAGTGATTTAACCGCTATTAAAAAAGTGTTTGAACATATTGCTATGAACATTACTTCTTATAAATTGGTTGTTGTCAAAAGCACAGTGCCACCAGGAAGTAATGAGTGGTTTCATCAGTACCTACTCGATCAGGGAGTAGATGAGAAAATGTTCGATATTGTATCGAACCCTGAATTTCTGAGAGAAGGCACCGCTGTCTATGACTCTTTTCATCCCGATAAAGTCGTGGTCGGATCAAAGTCGAAACAAGCAAGAGATGAGGTAAAGCACCTCTATAAGAGTTTACAAGCACCCTATATTGAAACAAGTTTAACTGGAGCTGAATTGGTAAAATATGCGTCTAACGCTTTTCTTGCAACGAAAATTTCATTCGTTAACGAATTTGCGCGAATTTGTGATGGATATAATGTAAACATCCTTGATGTGACGAAGGCGATTGGGCTCGATCCTAGAATTGGCCCCCATTTTCTTCAATCAGGATTAGGATATGGGGGATCTTGCTTTCCGAAAGATTTGGACGCCATCACCTATGCTGCTCGTAAGAAAAGGATTAAAACAAGTTTGCTAGATGCTGTTAAGAAAGTAAATCATCAACAAGTGGACATTTACGTAGATAAACTTGCAGAAACATTAAAAGGCTTTAAAGGGAAACAAATTACCGTTTGGGGACTTTCTTTTAAACCGAATACGGATGACATTCGAGACTCTAGAGCGATTATTCTCTGTGAACGGCTAATTGAAAAAGGATGTACAATTATCGCTTATGATCCTAAAGCCACATCCTATAACCATCACATTAAAGAAGAAAATGATCTTTATAATGCCGTGCATCAATCCGACGCGTTAATTGTGGCTACTGAGTGGGAGGAATTTAACCAGGCTGATTGGCGTAAAGTAAATCGCTTGATGAGAGGAAACATCATACTAGATGGAAGAAATACCCTCGACCAAAAAGCCATCCGTGCATCAGGATTACGCTACCTGGGGGTGGCCCGCCCATGAACATTTTAGTAACAGGAGCAGGTGGTTTTATTGGCTCACATTTATGTATGGAATTACTGCAACAAAACCCACATGACAAGGTAATTGGCGTTGATCGAAACATGAAAGCGAGAAATACAACACTTCTAAGTAACGACCGTTTTACCTCAATTGAAATTGACCTATTGTCACGCAACCTTTCAGACCTCATACACAAAGTGGATGTCATCTATCATCTTGCCGGTATTCCTGGCGTACGCTCAAGCTGGGGAAAAGACTTTGAGACTTATCTTCTTCATAATGCGTTATTGACACAAAAACTATTAGACGCCTGTAAAAATCAATCTCTCAAGAAATTCATCTATATCTCTACGTCATCCGTCTATGGCGAAAAAAGTGGCAGCGTCTCAGAACAGATGAGACCAATTCCTTTATCGCCCTACGGCATTACAAAACTAACAGGTGAACATCTTTGTAGAGTTTATCATCAGTATTATGATGTTCCTATAGTTATCCTTCGGTATTTCACTGTGTATGGCCCTAGACAGCGTCCAGACATGGCCTTTCATCGGTTTATTAAACAACTGCTCCTCGATCAGCCTCTTACCGTTTACGGAGATGGTCAGCAGACGAGAGATTTCACTTATGTGAATGACTGTGTGAAGGCAACAGCTGCTGTTTGTCGAGCTCAAGATGTGATAGGTGAAACGATTAACATAGGAGGAAAAGAACGTGCATCCGTCCTTGAAATCATTCAACTTCTCGAACAATTAATGAACAAAAAAGCCCAAGTGACGTTTACAAAAAAAGCAAAAGGTGAACCGCTCCAAACATGGGCTGATATTACAAAAGCGCAAACGTTGTTAAACTATCAACCCAAGATCTCTTTAAAAGAAGGGTTGCGTTACGAAATTGAAGATTTAAAGAAAATATACCTTTCTGGGAGGGACCCTGTATGAATTTAGCATTCGTTTGTACTGAGAAACTTCCTTCTCCAGCTATTAAAGGCGGCGCTATTCAAATGATGATTGATGGCGTCAGTCCTTTTTTGTCCGAAAAATATAACCTAACAATCTTCTCCGTTAGTGATCCTTCCCTCCCTACAACCGAGCAGATTGATCAGATCAAGTATATTCGTGTTCCGAGAGCGAACTATTTTTACCATGTTGCCTCGTATCTAGCCAAGGAGAAACCTTTTGACGTTATTCATGTCTTCAATCGTCCAAAAGCCATTCCGATCTACAAGGCTGCCAGCCCAGAAAGTCAGTTTGTGTTAAGTCTTCATAATGAAATGTTTGCGGAACATAAGCTTTCAGCCGAAGAAGGGAAGGAGGTTGTTGAAACGGTAAGCTCAATCATGACGGTAAGTGAATATATACGCAAGACAGTGATCTTACGATTTCCCGAGGCAACAGAAAAAACGCATGTCGTTTATTCAGGGGTAGATTTAAAGCAATTTGAACCAAAGTGGACAGAACGGGGCAAAGAAATAAGTTCTTATTTAAAACAAAAGAACAATTTATCAGGAAAAAAAGTCATTTTATTTATCGGAAGATTAAGTAAAACAAAAGGACCCCATCTTCTCATTCAAGCAATGCCTCAAGTCCTTGAAAAATACCCGGATGCAGTTCTCGTCATTTGTGGTGGGAAATGGTTTAGTGATAATCGTCCCAATAAGTATGTTAAGATGTTACACAAAATGGCTGAGCCATTAGGTGAACATGTTCGCTTTACACAGTACGTCCCGCATGATCAAATTCCATACTCTTTTTTACTTGGTGATGTCTTTGTATGTAGCTCACAGTGGCAAGAGCCACTCGCCAGAGTCCATTATGAAGCCATGGCAGCAGGCGTCCCCCTCATCACCACAAAACGTGGTGGCAATGCAGAAGTGATCACACATATGCACAATGGTCTTGTGTTGAAAAATTATTCAAACCCAGCTAACTTTGCTGCTGCGATCTGTGATCTGTTTAGCCATCCCGATCAGGCACTTGAGTTTAGCTTAAATGGAAGAAAGGTCGTTGAAGCAAATCACCAATATTTTCATGTTGCCGAACGATTAGAGACGATTTATTTGAAAGCGTATGACGGTCATCTCTCTAGGCAAACAAACGAACCTCCCATCGAAGATTCGAAAGATGAGGCAGCTCTACAACCTGACACTGAAATCGAAATTGAGAAACTCCCTAAATTCATACATGAAAGATGGATCGTTGATCGATCCTACAAAAAACGAAAGAGATAGAACCGTGGGGTTCTATCTCTTCTTCTGTTTACTCGTCTTCGTCTTCCTCGTCTTCGTCTTCCTCGTCTTCGTCTTCCTCTTCTTCCTCTTCTTCTTCTTCGTCTTCTTCGTCTTCCTCTTCTTCTTCGTCTTCGTCTTCAGTTAAATCAAATTCAAACTTATGCTCATCACCATTAGCCATTTCAAACTTAAGGCCAACCTCTTCTACTTCATTCGTTGCAAGTAATTCTTGTAGCTTTGCCAATACCTCTTGATGCTTTGCATTTTCAGACATTTTTTCGTTCCTCCCGTTTGTTTTTCGTATTCTATAAAAGAATTCTTTATAAGATATGCTTATGAAATTGATTTGTATAGGACAGTTGATACAGTCTAGTAATTTTTTATCTTATCTTTATAGAAAGCCATGGTGCTTTTGTGGAACCTTTCGTTTTCACTTGAAAATCATAGTCGATTTCTTCTTCAGGCTCTCCGTCATGATCTTCCTGCTGCTCTAATTCGACTAAGGTAGGTTTATTTTCAGTTTCTGAAATCGTTTCGTGAAGCAACTCCTGTTCCAATACGTTCGTTACAGGAGGGCTTTCCAGTTCTACTTCTACATCCTTCTCCATTGTTTCAGGCACTAATCTCATACTTCTTACTGTATCTTTCGCATTATGAATTTCTTGTGTGTGAGGCTTCAGTTTTTTATTAAACAGTTGACGTGGTTGTGAGATCGCCTTCACGCTTAAAGCACTCTCATTGTGAACAACTACTTTTTGCTTTTCTTCAATAGGGGTTATTTCCAAATGCTCCTCAGAAGACCCCACTTCTTCTTCAATCTGTTTCTCTTCTTCCACTTCTTCGTGAATTTCTAGAGCAGATCCAACTGGGAGTTCAACTAAGTTTTTTCTAGCTATTGTCGTAGGTAAGGCTGAAGTCGTCGTTATTTCTAATTTCTTATCATCATGATCCACAATTTTTTCATATTCAGTATAGCTCCAACCCATTGATCCAGGTGGAGAGAAATGGAATTCTTCTAAGTCTAGTTTCGGAATAGACATATGTTGAGAGGTGTGTGCCACTTATTGACTCCCTCCTTTAATCTTTTGAAAAGTTTCATCAAATGAATGAAGGAAATCTTCTTTTGAATTTTCAACCGATACAATATTCCGAATATGCATCATATACTTCTCATCAGACCATGACTTCTTCTGACTGAGGTAATACTTATGAGCGATCGCACTAAACAAGTGCGGGAATTTCAAATCTGACCAAACGACACGATATTGCCCTTCCGTTAATGGATGAACTTGATCATAGTTGATCAACATTTCAGTTGCAAGCTGATCATCCCATACCGCTAGCTTCTTCATAACTTTGTTTAGTAAAATACGCAAATCACGTGCAGGTAAGTCTGCATTAACAGAATGAAGATCTTTCATAAACGCTTTTTCATCTTTTTCAACCATTCGAGCCATCGTAAAATCCTGCTGACAAAATGATTTACTCTCAAATACTTCCTTCGTCCAGCTATTAAAATGTGGTTGATCTAACTCTGCTAATGATTCTCTTGCACGAGTAAGCATGCGGTCAACATTTTCTAGAAAAAGAATGGAAAAAGGATCGTCAAGGTAATTGGCTGCCAGTTTTTGATACCCTTCTAATTCTTGGATTTTCCATCGATACAGCTTATGCCATTTATCGATTCTACTCCTTTTCTTGCTCCCTTCAGGTTGTTTATAACCTTTGGAGGCATGATGAAATTGACCAATAAATGCCATTGTTTTCATCACCTGTTCCGTATCGTAATACAGCATTGGTTCTCCATCAAAGTATTCATATAAGACATAAGCATGGTCTTCACCAGATAAACATAATCCATTATTTTTTGTTGGAATTAATCTCGCGATTGGTAGTCCGTTTTCTTGTAAGTGCCAATGAGCTCCTGCTATATATAACATCCTGTCAGGTCGAATGTATTCTTGCTTTAACATATAGGAACGATCGTTTGACTCGATTAGCCACTTTGTTCTTCCGCCTCGACTGAAAAGTAAAGAGATGTCGCTTACCTCAATTGGATAAAAGCTTAAGACATTTTCCAACTCTTCCATATGCGGATTAGCATGCTTTATTGAGCTTTCTTCGTTTTCCTCTAGGTCAAAATTGTTTTCTTCCCCCACTTCTTCTCCCTCACCTTCCTCTAACGTCTCACTGCATTTTCGTAGACCGTTTTTAAATTACTCGCTACACGATTCCATCCAAATTCGCCTTCTACCTTAAGACGCCCATTTTTTCCTAGTTTTTCACGTAATGAGTCACTAGAAAAGAGAGATTGAATCATTTGCGCGTAGGCTTCTGGCTGGTCAAATTGGTGAACCACATAACCATTTTTCCCTTCATTAATCACCTCAGGGTTCCCCCCACGATCACTTGTAATAAGAGGAAGACCAGCCGCCATTGCTTCATAATGAACGCGTGCTAGCGGTTCCTGCCACTGTGAACAGCAGACGAACACATCTGCCATTGAATAGAGTTTAGGAATATCTTTTGGTTCGACAAATTTAATAAACGTGATGTTTTCTGGATACATTGCGCCAAGTGTATAGAGATGTTTGACATAGTTGTTGACATCATTTTCGCCAAACCACTTGGACCCGATAAACACCATATGGGCATCAGGATGCTTCTCAATAATTTCTGGTAATGAATGCAAGAGTATATGCGGACCCTTTACTTTACTAAGTCTCCCTACAAAAAGGACGATTTTCTTATCAGTGAGATTTAATTGAGAGCGAATCGCTTCTCTTAATTTTCTCCCTTCATTTGTCCATCTCGGATGATAAGTGCTTAAATCAACGCCAGAATAGACGGTTTGAACCTTTCCTTTTGCAGTTGGAAAACGACTCGTTATCGTTTTACCGATGTAATCACTTACTGTTACGACCTTCGAAAGATGGGAAAGACATTGATTCCCCTCTTCATCGGTCATTTTTCCTTGAGCAAACATTTCATTATGCACACTTAAAATAAACTTACTATTTGGTGAAGCCGCTTTTAAATCTTCAATCCAAAGCGGTCGATTGCAAACATGAATCACATCAAAATGATTCGAATCAATAAATTGTTTGATATCAGCCACATAGTTGTCTTTATTTAGTCGCACATAATGGACCCCTTGAGTCGTCTCTGACTGCTTAAGGTCTGGATCGTTAATCGATATCACGGTCACATGATGATGTTTGGCCAATAGTTTTGAGACAGCTTCAAGGTAAATTTGGATCGCGCCACCTCTAATTGCTGGCACAGGCAATTTTTCAGTCGCAATTAAAGCAATTTTCATTTTCACCCTCCTTTAAATACAAAGAAGAACCGCTTTTCTCCTATGTCACGCCAGCGTTTTGTCGTCGAGCAAAGGATATACCTATAACTAACAAATAGACGTTTATTAGCCATGATACGGAGTGGATTTAAGGGTTGTGCGAAATCATTTTCTTATTTATGAAAAAGGGCTTGATTAACCAACTTTCTACTAAATCCTTTGAAAGTTGTGTCATGACTTTAGATAATTCCATACGGTAATATGAAAAGACTTAATTGGTAGGTGAAGTTTATGACGAACTGGCAGCAGAGAAGGAACATTCCAACCAATAATCAGACGATATATCGCTCAAGTGACGAACCTAAGCCTTCTTTAAAAAGTGAGGAGAACATCAAGAAGCAGAGCGAACAAAAGAAAGTAGAAGTGAAAGAAGAAAAGAACGAAGAAACTGTGCAAGAACTTACCCCTGAAATGCAGGAAAAGCTGATTAAATTGGCTGAACTTTTACTACCTAATTGGAATGTAAACGTCCAATCAATCGAAGTGATTCAAGGAGGACAAATGGCCTTAGTGTGGAAATTCATGACGGATGAAGGACCAAAATGTTTAAAAAGAATTCACCGTCCTGAGAAGAAGGCCCTCTTCTCGATTCATGCTCAAGACTATTTAGCTAAAAAAGGAATGCGGGTGCCTGCCATCATTCCCAATCGAGATGGCCACTTATATACAAAGCATGGCCCATTTCTTTTTGTGGTTTATGATTGGATTGAAGGCAGACCATTTGATTTAACTGTCCCAACTGATCTCCAGTGGATCATGAAAGGCCTAGCAGATTATCATACAGAATCAGTTGGCTATACACCTCCACCCACCGCTCCTGTTTTCTCAAAGCTAGGAAAATGGCCGAAACATTATATAAAAAGGTGTCAACAGATGGAAAGCTGGAAGTTGATTGCTGAGAAATCGCCAGACGATCCATTTTGTCAGCTATATTTAAACGAAATCGACGCCTATATTGCTTCAGGAAGAGATACGCTAACATTACTTCAACAATCTCATTATCCTGAATGGGTAAAACAGTGTAAACAACAGCCGAACCTTTGCCACCAGGACTATGGTACAGGGAATACGTTGCTATCAAACGACCAAATTTGGATCATTGATTTAGACACAACTACCTTTGATCTTCCAATCCGGGATTTACGGAAAGTCATTATCCCTTTAATGGGTGACACTGGCACTTGGGATCAGGAATTGTTTAATTTAATGCTTGATTCCTATGAAGAACAGGCTCCGCTCACATCAGAACAAAAGAACGTCATGTATATCGACATGCTCTTTCCTTATGAACTATACGAAACCGCTAGCGAACGTTTTGGGAGAAAAAACGAAATCATGCCAGAAGAATTATTGGCAGCCTTTGAATATGAAAAGCGTAAAACAGCACAACTTTCCCAATTTCTATAGAACAAAAAAAGAAGTTAAAGGTTGTGCTACAACCTTTAACTTCTCTATTAACCATCATGTTGCAATAATATTGTAACCACTATCCACATGAATCATCTCACCAGTAATTCCACCTGAAAGATCACTCATTAAGAATAGTGCTGTGTTTCCTACGTCTTCCTTCGTTACTGTGCGACGCATTGGAGACTTTTCTTCAATCTCTTTAATAACCGAATTAAAGTCGCCAATTCCTTTTGCAGCAAGCGTACGAATTGGACCAGCAGAAATCGCGTTAACGCGGATGTTGTCTTTTCCAAGGTCATTCGCAAGGTACTTCACACTTGCGTCTAGGGAAGCTTTTGCGACACCCATCACGTTATAGTTGTTTACGACACGTTCACCACCAAGGTAAGTCATCGTT
The DNA here is from genome assembly GCF_011082085.1 of Bacillus sp. Cs-700. NCBI lineage: Bacteria > Bacillati > Bacillota > Bacilli > Caryophanales > Bacillaceae > Bacillus > Bacillus sp. Cs-700. The sequence continues at coordinate 18,952 of NZ_CP041063.1, read as the reverse complement.
AAGATGCTTCCACCTTCCGTCATTAGTGGACGAGCTGCTTTTGATACAGCTGTTAGTGAATATGAGCTAATGTTATGCGCTAGCAAGAAGCCTTCACGCGTTGTTTCAAGGTACTCGCCTTTTAATTCTTCTGTTTTGGCGAATGCGATACAGTGAGCAAGTCCGTGAATAACACCAACTTTTTCTTTAATCTGAGCGAATGTTGCTTCGATTTCTTCGTCGTTTGTAATGTCACAAGGTAGAATGACAGAATCATCACGATCTAGCGTACCTGCAAGGTCACGAACGTTTTTCTCTAGACGCTCACCTGCGTAAGTAAAAATCAATCGTGCACCAGCACTGCTTAATGCCTGTGCAATCCCCCAGGCAATGCTTCGTTTATTTGCAACGCCCATCACAACATATGTACGGTTCTCAAGAGACAGGTTCATATCCATGCTCCTCCTCAAATTTATTATTAGTTATTAGCACCACGTCCTAAGTATAACATGGTTTAACGAACATGCACCATGAGGATTTTTCACCCTTTACTTGTTTGAATATTTCGTCTCTCATACCCACATGTATGACACTCAAAAATGATATTCTGATTTGACTGAGCCGTGATGGACTCCTCCATTTCATTGGACCTTCCACAAACGGGACAAATGACTTTTGGCATTTCATTATGCATGTCTCTTCTCCTCCTTTTTGTCACCTATGATAAAAAGTATCACCTTGTCCGATACATTTATTCCCTAAGTGCCCAAACATAAGAAAACCCCTCTCTCATTATGAGAAAGGGGTTTTCATTAATAGCTTAACAGCGATCGAACTTCATCTACACTCTCGCTACTTCCAGTAACAATTAAGCGATCACCGATTCGAAGTTCCGTATCACCGTGTGGGACAATCGAATCCTTGCCGCGGAAGATCCGAACGATGATTGTATCTCCTAGATAAGGGAAGCTACGCAGCGGCACGCCATTGTATTCCACGTTGTTCATGTTAATTTGATAAAGCGCGTTTTCTTCCCGAGTAAAGATATTCACGACACCTGGTGATTCGATGAGCGCTTTTAGCAAAGCTTTTGTGGAGAAGAACACTGAAAACACATCAATATTGAGCTCTCGTAGCTGATCCGCTATTTCAGTAAGCTCAATTCGTGCAATGACACGCTCGGTTCCATATTCTTTCGCAAAGACCGCAATATCTGAATTCGTTTCATCATCTCCTGAAGAGATAAGGAGAATATCTGCGTCAAATACTGAACTGTTTTTTAACGTATCAATACTGTAATCGGAAAGTTCGATAACTTTAAAGTGACTACTTTGCTTCTCAGAATCCACTTTTTCCTGCTTCGTATGATAAATGGATGTTTCATAATTCGCAGGATCAAGTTCAAGAGAGATTGGTAACGTAATTTGGTTCGCCCCAATAATCGCAAGCTTTTTTGCATGTGAACTTTCTTCTGGTTTTGGCATTAATTTCTTGAAGAGAATTGGTGCTATTATACAGCTAATAATCGCAACCAAAATTAATGCGGATGACAATTGATCATCAATAATGTTGATACGTTCTCCAATTTCTGCGGCTGCAATAACGAGAGAAAGTGTTGATGTGAGTAGCATTCCTGAACCAAGTACCGTTTTTGTATCATACCATTTCCTTAAAACAACTACTGGCACAAGCTTTGAAGCAAAAAGCGCAATTAATAGAAGTGGAATTAAGATTAAGACTTTCGGGTCCTGGAAGAGGGACCAAATATCTAACTCCACCCCAACCATAACGAAAAAGATTGGGATTAGAAAACCATATCCAAATGAATCAAGCTTTTGGACAAGCTCTGTATTTGGAGAGAGTAACGAAACAAGTGCACCTGCAAGGAAGGCACCTAAAATGTTTTCAGCACCAACTGTTTCAGAAATTCCTACCAATACAATAATTAACGTAAATACAGCTCTTGTGCCGATTTGAATGGTCCCTTTTGACATCGTTTCAATAAAGGAAAGATGTCTGAAATAAGCGCCAAGGAAATAAAGTAGGATCCCTGCTCCGAAAAGAATGAGAAGTAGCCACATGTTCCCTTCTCCACCTGAGTTCAGAGAAACAAAAATGGCCAATAGAATCATGGTAGCAAGATCGGCAATAACGGCAATTAGAAGAATCGTTTGTCCGATACTGCTTTTCATTATATTGGCATCCTTTAATGTCGGCACTACAACACCAAGCGAGATGGTGGAGATAATCAGTGTCATAAAGAACGCATTGTCGGTGTATCCAAGAACAACAAACAGTAGCGAAAGGAGATAGGATACAACGAAAATAAGAACAAATACAATGAAGGACACAAGAACACGATTTGGTTCAAACTTACCGCTCGGGAGCTTTACTTTTTTCTTTTTATTCGCAAAAACCGAAAAATCAATTTCAAGACCGCTTAAAAACATGAGAAAAATAAATCCAAGCGTTGATAACGTATCAAGCCACGTATCTCCCTGAACTAAATTAAACCCACTCTGTCCAATGAAGATCCCAGCAATAATCTCAGCAACTACGACCGGCAAGAAATTCAGTCTGAAGCGGTGTAAGATAAACGGTATAACAAATGCGATAACGACTACAATAACAAGTGATGATACGGATGCACCGTGTTCCATTTCTTTCCTCCTCCAAACGTCTGCATTTAAGCGCTAAACAAGCTGGCTCATAAATGCAGTCGCCATTCCAAAATAAATAAGTATACTGATAATGTCGTTAATCGTCGTGATGAATGGCCCTGAAGCAACAGCAGGGTCTATGTTAAGCTTATGCATTAATAATGGGACAAGTGCACCAGCGAGTGTTGCGACAATCAACGTAAATAATAACGAAAAGCCAACCAATAAGCCAAGTAAAAAGGTTCCTTTCCACAAAAAAATAATAATCGTTACAAGAACACCAGAAGTTGCGCCTGTTATGAGACCAGTTCCTGCTTCTCGCACAATTAAGGTCCACTTACTATTCTCTTCAAAATCTCCCGTCGCAAGTCCCCTAACAACAACCGCAAGGGCTTGCGTCCCCGTATTCCCTGCCATCCCGGCAATTAAAGGGATAAAGACCGCAAGAAGTGGCACCTTATCGAGCGTTACTTCAAATTGACCAATTAAACTCGCTGTCATCATCCCGAGAAACAGGAGGATAATCAGCCAGGGAAGTCTCTTTTTTGCTGAAGAAAACGGATTTCGATCAAATGAACCGTCATCTGAAATCGCAGCGAGTTTTGAATAATCCTCTGATGCTTCTTCTTCGATTACATCAACGATATCATCGTGGGTGATAATCCCCAGTAAATGGTTTTGAAAATCAAGAACCGGTAGGGCTAGAAAGTCATAATCTCGCATAATTCTGGCGGCTTCTTCCTGATCTTCGCCAACCGAAATTGAAACAACTCGTTCATTCATGATTTCTTCAATTAACGTATCTTCTTCTGCAATAATTAAATCTCGCAAAGAAATAACACCAACGAGCCTTTTTTGTTCATCTAATACGAAGATATAATAGATCGTTTCTGCTTCTGGTGCTTCCTGCCTTAAGATTTGCATCGCTCGCTTTACCGTTTGGTGTGCGCGGATTGATACAAATTCGGTCGTCATAATACTACCGGCGGTCTTTTCTTCATAGTGAAGCAGCTCTTTAATTTCATCCGCTGCATCATCGTCCATGATGGTTAAGTAGCTTGCAATCTGTTCTGGATTTAACTCATTTAATACGTCAACTGCATCATCGGCGTACATCTCAGCAAGCATTTTGGCCGCATAAGCCGGCTCCATCTCTGAAATGTATTCTTCTTGTTCTTCGATATCGAAGTTCTGGAAGATCTCTGCCATCTCTCGTGGTGATAAATAGGTGTACACAAGTAGCCTAATCTTTTCTGATACGGTTAAAAAGAACTGCGATTGTTCATATGGGTGAATGTCGAGAAATAGCTCACGAAATGCGTCTATTTCTTCTTGATCTAAGTGATGTATGAGTGCGTCGTATAAAGCCTGCGTCTCTTGCTCCTGGTAAGCCACTCTGCACACCTCCCTGTTGTTTTTTATAACAAAGTTACAAATGCTCAAATATGGCTATATCATTTATCGTAAAACTTCGATAAGCTTTGCTTAGGTACTGCTCCCTTAATCGATTACGCAAAGAAAGTAAAATTACCTTCCTATCTTAGTCGGTGTGTAGTTATTTTGTCAAAAATAAATACAGGAACCGATTTGCAAACGGAAGGATTTCAGATAAGATAGGAAATGTGATTAAAAGAAGGAACGCTTTTCTTTAGAAAGGATTATATCATGAACAATGACAATCAAACACCATGGCAACAAATAGATTTCACACTTTTGTTTTTTGTATTTCTTCTTATGTGTATCAGTACTGTTGCTATTTACAGCGCGCAAGCTTCACTACCCGGAGAATTAAAAAACTTTAACTTTGCAGGAAGACAGCTTACATGGTATTTCGTAGGTGCGTTCGTGCTTTCTCTTACACTGGTCATTGATTTTGATCGCTTTAGACAGCTTTCCTGGTATCTTTACGGATTTGGAATTCTTCTTCTAATTTTACTAGCAGTAAGTCCAGAATATATTGGAAGTTATCAAATCGCGCCAATTCGAAATGGTGCCAAAAGCTGGTTCGTTCTTCCCGGTCTCGGAAGTGTGCAGCCATCTGAGTTTATGAAGATTTTTTTAATTATTGCCATTGCTTCCGCTTCTGTCTCGCATCATGAAAAACATCCATCGAAAACCATTCAAACAGATCTGATTCTTTTAGCGAAGATCTTCGGTATTGCCGCTGCTCCTCTGCTTATTGTTATGGCTCAGCCTGACCTTGGTACAGCGATGGTATTTACAGCAATCGTTGTTAGCATCACCCTAGTATCAGGCGTACGTTGGAGACTTCTTTCTCTTTTAAGTTTAATAGGTGTAGCGGGTATTTCTACTTTCGTCTTTATTTTCTTCAAGTTTCCGGCATTCTTTAAAGCTTACTTACTTGATGAGTATCAACTAGCCCGATTCTACGGCTGGCTTGCTCCAGAAGAATATGCGGACGCTGGCTATCAAGCTACGAAAGCAATTCTAGCAATTGGATCAGGTAAACTTGAAGGAAAAGGCTATGCAGATGGTACTGTTTACTTTCCTGAAGCACACACTGACTTTATTTTTGCCGTTATCGGAGAAGAATTTGGTTTCATTGGTGCAAGCATTACGATTTCGATTTTCTTCATGCTCATTTATCGCATGATTCATACCGCTCTTGAAAGCAATGAATCATTCGGAAGCTACCTTTGTGCTGGTGTTATCGGAATGCTTACTTTCCAGGTATTTCAAAACATTGGAATGACAATTCGAATCTTACCGATCACCGGAATCCCACTACCTTTTGTAAGTTACGGAGGAAGTGCACTCTTAACTTATATGATTGCAGTTGGTCTTGTCTTAAACGTTCGCTCTCGAACAAAAACGTATATGTTTGAATAACCTGCCAATCCGGCAGGTTATTTTTTTATATAGAACTTAGATTTGATGATACTTGTTCTACCTTTAGGGAAAAGATAGAAAATAAAAGGAGGGAATAGGAAGTGTTCGACATAATCAGTGATATACACGGATGCTACGATGAACTGAAGACGCTAACGATACGCCTTGGATATGACTGGAGTAGTGGCGTTCCCGTTCATTCTAATGGGCGAAAACTTGTTTTCCCTGGCGATATCACAGATCGAGGGAACGACTCTCTAGCGGTTGTCAAAATCGTTTCTCAACTCGTGACAAGTGGAAAGGCGTTCTATTGCCCTGGTAATCACTGTAATAAACTCTATCGCTATTTGATTGGCAGGAACGTTCAGCAAACCCACGGTCTTGAGACAACGGTGGCCGAACTTAATGCGTTATCACCTAAAGACCGTACAACGATAAAAGAATCGTTTATTTCCCTATATGAGAATGCACCGCTTTATTTGTCTCTTGATGATGGAGAATTAATTGCTGCACATGCAGGTATACCAGAGAAATACATTGGACAAGTTGGGAAAAAAGTAAAAACCTTTGTACTTTACGGCGACATAACAGGCGAATCCCATCCAAACGGGATGCCTATTCGCAAAGACTGGGCAAGTCAATATGAAGGTGGTGCGCTCATTGTCTATGGCCACACCCCTGTGTTAGAACCAAGGTGGGTCAATCATACTGTGAACATTGATACTGGCTGCGTATTTGGTGGCAAATTAACAGCGCTAAGCTATCCGGAACTGAAAACAACGTCTGTTCAATCATCCATGCCTTACGTTTCAGAGAAGTTCACTTCGTATCAATAAGATCACACATATCCTCTTCAAGCTCCGCTTCAAATCGGAGCTTTTTCTGTAGGAATGGATGGTAGAACTCAAGCTCGGCACTATGCAGTGCTTGCCTTGAAATAAGATCTTTCGTTCCACCATAAAGATCATCACCTAATAAAGGATGGCCGATATGAGCCATATGCACTCTGATTTGGTGTGTGCGTCCAGTTTCCAAGGATAATCGAAGAAGAGAAAAATCGTTGTACCAGCTCACCATATGATACTTGGTTAAGGCGTACTGTCCGTCTGATCGTACTGTTCTTTCAATAATGCTGCCATCCTTTCTTCCTATTGGGGCTTCTACTTCACCATCTTCTTCTAACTCACCATGCACGAATGCAAGATAAGATCGTTTCATTTCTTTATTTTTCTGCTGTCTCGAAAGTAGATCATGAGCATAACGATGTTTTGCAAAGAGAACGAGACCTGACGTATCACGATCAAGGCGATTAACTGCGTGAATAGTTGTGTTTAAGTTGCTTGTTTTATAATAATGCAAAACACCCTCCGCAAGGGATGCTGTCGAATGGCGAGAAGGAATTGTAGGGAGATTTGCTTGCTTATTAATCAGCAAAAAGTGATCATCTTCGTAGCAAATCCTTAATGGCAATTGTTGTGGGTACATCGTGTCGCTTATTTGTTCTTCCGGGAAAACCACTTCGACGACATCACCCTCATTTAAAATGGTCCTTACATTTTGGTGGACCCCATTTACTAACAAGTGCCCTCCTTTAAACTTGATATCCGTTAACATACTCCGTGATATGTTCTTTTCTCTTAAAAGGAATTCTCTAAGTACCATGTCTGCTTCTTTATCTAAAACTGTCCAGTTCATTTTAATTTCCAATAAAATTCACCTCATTACTACTTTAGCAAAAAGAAAGCACTGTCCAAATTGAACAGTACTTTCTTTTCTTAATATACTTCATCTACAAAAGATTCTTTTACCCTTTTCCAAAATGGAAATGGTCTGAAACGGGCAAATCGAACTTTCTCTTCAGCCACTCGATATTGAATTGACTTTACGTCTTTCTGAAGTAAAAAAAGATGATCGATTGTAATCTGAAAATCAGCGTCGTTAACAGGTCTTAAAAGACACGTATGATGTTGCGGGAGGACTAGTGGCGACCCTACCGTACGAAAGACGCGATTATTAATGGACGCCATCTCAGAAAGCTGAATCGAAGGAAGCGCTGGATGAATAATCGCTCCTCCTAACGCTTTGTTATAAGCGGTGCTTCCAGATGGTGTGGAAATGCAGAGTCCATCCCCACGAAATGTTTCGAATAAATCACCTTTAATTTCCACATTCATGACGAGAGAACCTTCTACACTTTTGACTGTGCATTCATTAAGAGCAAGGTAACGATTTTCTTTCGAGCTATTCAAATAACGAACCGTTACTTCAAGCAGTGGGTATTCAACAATTTGAAAAGGCGTTCTTGCGATATGAATCACTAGCTTTTCGACTTCTTCAGGCGTCCAGTCAGCGTAAAATCCGAGATGCCCGGTATGAACACCAACAAACGCTGTATCAGCCAGTCGGTCTTGATAATGGTGAAACGCATGGAGTAGCGTTCCATCACCGCCAACTGAAATCACAATATCTGGTTCTGCTTCATCATAGTCTAGATCAAAATCACGCAAATAATTTTTAATTCGCTGCTGAAGTTGGTTGGAGGTTTGATCCCCTTTGGACTTTACCGCAAATTTCACTATAGGCACCTCGTCTACTTTAATTTTCAGCTTTCTTTTGTTCATTTTCTTTTTTTTGCATAAATACTTTTTGAGCTTCCTTGATTTCACCGCGTATTTCGGACATTTCATCATCTAATTTAGATGCCGCTTCTGCAGCACGCTGAAGACGCTTTTTAACATCCTCCGGAATCTTCTTGTTGTATTTATAGTTAAGCGAATGCTCAATTGTTGCCCAGAAATTCATCGCTAATGTGCGGATCTGAATTTCAACAAGAAGCATTTGTTCACCTTGAATTGTTTGAACCGGATATTGAACAACCACATGATAAGAACGGTAGCCACTTACTTTTTGATTCGTCACATAGTCACGTTCTTCAATGATATCGAAGTCTTTTCTCCCACGAAGGTGATGGATCACCTTATTAATATCCTCCACAAACTGACACATAACCCGCACCCCAGCAATGTCATGCATCTCCTCTTGCAACCGGTCGAGCGAAATTCTTTTGTTTTTTGCCTTATCAAGAATGCTCGAAATGGGCTTCACTCGCCCCGTTACAAATTCAACAGGAGAATGATCATCGGCTTTTTCAAACTGCTCACGGAGGCCTTTTAACTTTATCTTTAGTTCGTTTACTGCTTGCTTATACGGGGCTAAGAATTCTTCCCAATTTTTCATCCAACCACCACCAACGACGATATCTATTACGAGGCTGTTAGAAATACTTTCTCAACAGCTTGATTCATGTCTTCTCCATAGTTCGAATTACCTTTAATATTCTCAATGAGGTAGCCAAGTTCCTCTTTTAGATCGACAAGTTCTAACGATGAACCGTGGTCAGAGGTTACAGTAACGTTCACGTCCTGTTCAAGAACATTTGCTAACATTGGCCAAACTTCTTCCTGGAATCGAACGTATGTATACCCTTCTCCCCCGTCAAGTAAATAAACAAACGATAAGGAATCTGAATCCACTAGCATATTGCCTGTCGCTGTATAGAGGCTTAGATCAACTTTTTCATTCAAACCAAAGGTAAGTGTGTGATCGGTTAGTTCCCCTGTAATAATGTAGTATTGTTCTGGCACAAATACCTCTCCTCTCAATCTTTCCATTATGTATCACCTAATAGTTTATCATAATGCATTGGGGTATTTCATCGTTGTTGTTCTGTTTCAAGACATATGCCATAATTCTTTTATATCCAACAAAACAGGAGGACTCGTACTTGGCACAGGAACTAGAAATTGAATTTAAAAATATGCTTACGAAAGAAGAATACACTTCTTTACTTACTGCTTATAAGTTAGAAAATGACATTAAAACGCAAACGAATGATTATTTTGATACAGCAAACTTTCTAATTCGAGAAAATGGAGCTGCATTGCGCGTTCGAAATAAAAAAGACAAGTTTGTCTTAACATTAAAGCAACCTGCAGACGAAGGATTGCTTGAAACACATCAGCCAATTTCATCTGAAACCTTTGAAGCGATTAAGAAAAGTGCTTCTTTACCCGAAGGAGAAGTCTTAACTCAACTTCAAGAGTTCGGTATTCAGAATCAGCTTATCCATCTAGGACGTTTAACAACACATCGTGCAGAATACATGCTGGATGAAGGACTTCTCGTTCTTGATCATAGCGAATACCTTAACCAAGAAGATTTTGAACTCGAATTTGAAGTTAGCGCTTTTGAAGCTGGAGAACGAGCTTTTAGTCACCTCCTTCAGAAGCATGAAATACCAAAGCGAGAGGCGAAAAACAAGATCTTACGCTTCTTTCTCGCCTCCCAAGAACAGGCCTAAACGGCCTGTTCTTTTATTGTTTGGCAATGATTTCAAATCGGATTATTTGCTGTTATGTAGGGAGGTTGCTAAAATGAAATTGAAATAAGGTTCTACCTGCCAAAGGGGAAAATCATTATGAAGCAAAACATGTATGATCATATCGGCGGTGCAAAGCTAGAACAGCTTGTGACTGCTTTTTATAACCGGGTTGCCGAGCATCCTGAATTAAAACCAATCTTCCCAGAAGATTTAACTGAAACAGCTCGAAAACAAACTCAATTCCTAACTCAATTTCTTGGAGGTCCTCCGCTATATTCAGAAGAACATGGACATCCTATGTTAAGAGCGAGACACCTTCCATTTGAAATTACACCGAGACGAGCAACGGCATGGCTTTCATGCATGCAAGAAGCGATGGATGAGGTACAACTCGATGAAGATTTAAAAGAACACCTATTAACGCGATTAACGTTCACTGCCCATCACATGGTTAACTCGGGTGATCAGGAAGAGAAAGGAGAATCGAATTGACACCGAATGTAACTGGTTCCTATTGCGATTCTTACAATCCAAATGGACAATCCGATGCAGCATGTTCAGCCCAGACTCAAAAGGGCAAACCGATCGAAATATATTCATTTATAGATCCTCTCTGCCCTGACTGCTGGGGTCTTGAACCAATGATTAAGAAACTACAACTTGAATATGGACATACGTTCCGGATCCGACATTTAGTTGGAGGAAACATTAAAACATTTAACTCATTTAAACGAAAAAATGAAGGCATCACAACACACGCTGATGTAGCCGAACGCTGGGAACGGACTGCAAGCCGCTCTGGCATGTCCTGTGACGGCGATCTATGGTATGAGGACCCTATGGACACCCCTTATATCGCATCGATCGCCATTAAGGCTGCAGAGCTTCAAGGAAAGCTACCAGGCTTTAACTTCCTTCGCAAAATGAGAGAATTACTTTTTATACAGAAGCAAAATATGACGAAGGAAGAAAATCTCGTACAAGCTGCTAAAGAAACGGGCCTTGACGTTCACGAATTCAAAAAAGATCTTCATTCTCAAGCAGCTGTAAAAGCCTTTCAATGTGATTTGAAAATTTCGTCTGAAATGGAAGTCAATGAACTACCTACACTTGTCTTTTTCAATGAAAACATTGAAGAAGAAGGGCTAAAGATTACAGGCCTTTATGACTATGATGTGTATGTACGAATTCTTACCGAAATGTTAAAGACAAAGCCAACACCAGAACCGCTTCCATCGTTAGATGCTTTTATGGATCGGTATCAGTTTGTAGCGACAAAAGAAGTCGCAGTTGTGTATGACATGAGCTGCGAAGAAGCGGACGCAGCGATGAAGAAGCTAGCACTAAAACAAAAGGTAGAGAAAGTTCCTGCCAAACACGGCTCTTTCTGGCGTACTGTCAAAAATGGATAAGGAAAAAAATAGTCCCAGCGGGGCTATTTTTTTTCGACTTTTTACTGAAGGTTATAAGTATGCAAGTATGTCATACGTATAGGTCGAGGAGGGAAAATGATGCGCTTCTATCTAATAATCGGCATTGCCTTCATTGTGATCAGCTTTGTAATGTTTCTTATGGGTCTACTAAAATTCATTCCGGTACCAATTGGAGCAGCACTTTTATTTGCTTCCATTCTCTTTACTGTTAGTATGTTCAATTCTCGCAATCAATTCAGAGGATTTAATCGCTAAAAAAGACCTTCTCCAAAGTGGAGAAGGTCTTTTAATTAGGCTTCGAACAACAAGTTTTCCATTTCGTTTAGAATGGATTCAAATACGTCCAGCGCATCACTGATAGGCTTAGATGAAGTCATATCCACACCAGCTTTCTTTAGTACCTCAATTGGATAGTCTGAGCTACCAGCTTTCAAGAAATCAATATACCTTGAGACAGCCTGGTCTCCTTCTTCAAGAATTTGATTTGAGAGTGACGCTGCTGCACTAAATCCTGTCGCGTATTGGAATACATAATAGTTGTAATAAAAGTGAGGAATTCTCGCCCATTCAAGAGCAATCTCATCATCAATCACAAGATCTTCCCCAAAATACGTCTTGTTTAAGTCATAGTAAAGAGATGAAAGTAAATCAGGCGTTAGTGGCTCACCGTCCTGAGCTTTCCTATGAATCATATGTTCAAACTCCGCAAACATTGTTTGTCTAAACACTGTTCCTCTAAATCCTTCTAAATAGTGATTCAATAAGTAAAGCTTTTCTTTTTTATCTGAAGTATTTTCAAGTAAGTAATGATTTAACAATGATTCATTCGTCGTGGAAGCTACTTCCGCAACAAAAATGGAATAGTTCGCATATGGGTAAGGTTGATTTTCTCTCGTATAATAACTATGAACCGAGTGACCAAACTCATGAGCAAGCGTAAAGAGGTTATTAACATTATCTTGCCAGTTCATCAAAATATAAGGACGCGTCCCGTAAGTTCCAGACGAGTAAGCTCCACTTCTCTTCCCAACGTTCTCTTGAACATCTACCCAACGATTAGCAAATCCTTCTTCAAGGATGTTCTTGTACTCTTCACCAAGTGGTTCTAACCCTTTTACGATATACTCTTTTGCTTCGTTATAAGAAACTTCCATTTTCACTTCAGAGACGAGAGGTGTATACATATCGTACATATGAAGCTCATCAAGTCCAAGCGCTTTCTTACGTAACTTTACATAACGATGTAGCAAATCCAAGCGGTTATGCACGGTTTCGATCAGGTTGTCGTAAACATCTTCCGGAATGTTATTACTATCAAGCGCTGCCTGTCTTGCTGAATCGTAATTTCTCACTTTTGCATAATAATTATCTTTTTTTACTGCGCCACTTAAAGTAGATGCAAACGTATTTTTAAATTTACCATACGTGTCATAAACAGCTTTAAACGCATCTTTTCTTACACGTCGATCGCTACTTTCAAGAAAACGGATGTATCGCCCGTGTGTAACTTCGACTTCTTCGCCATTTTCATCTTTAATGGTCGGAAACTTCATATCTGCATTGTTTAGCATACCAAACGTATTGCTGGAACTGCTTGTAACATCGCTCACACCTGCTAGGATCGCTTCTTCTTCCTTTGAAAGAACGTGTGGCCGCTCTCTGTTAATTTCATCAAGGGCGTGCTCATAGAGCGTTAATTCTTTCTTGTCACTCAAATATTGCTTAATCGTCTCTTCAGGTACGCTTAAAATTTCTGGTACAACAAAGGCTAATTCACTGCTAACTTGTGTTGCAAGATTAGCCGCACGGTCATTAAGCCCTTGATAATGCGAATTCGTTGTATCCTGGTCATAGCGCATATGAGCGTATGTATAAAGCTTACCAAGTTTAATCGTAATTTCATCTTGTTTTTGCAGAGCGTTATATAGCTTATCAGCCGACTCTGCAAGCTTTCCCTTATATTCCTTCATTTGTGGAAGAAGTGCTTTTATTTCATTAAATTCCTCTTCCCACTGTTGATCGTTTTCATAGATCGCTTCTAATTCCCACGTATCTTCAACCGGAATTTCATCTCTTTTAGGTAGTGCATTTACTTTTTTCTCTTCCATGAATCGACACCTCCATCAAATAATTTCCTCACATTCATTATCGTACCATATTCTCTTAATGATGCTTACAATTTCGCTCGACAAACCTTGCAAGCTAAATAAGCTTCCTATGCATCAATTTGTCAAAATGGAAGCACTGTTCTACTTGTTTATGAATCGTCGGTTGATAAAGCTTTTCATATCGTTCATTATCCCATTCTTTTAACACTTTTAACCGAACTAATTGCTTTACATAACCTTGAAGAGCAGCACGAACACCATCAATATGAGCTGGACAATATCTTAGTAGAATCAAGCCAGAAGAAATAACTTCTGCAAATGCATGAAACAATGACTGAAATGTAAAACCACTGTGGAAATGAATCGTAGGAAGGTAGCAAAGGAGAATCCACGTCTGCCACAAATAGGCAGGTGTTTCAATCCAGTAATTATCGTCAGAGGGAATGCCGGCTTCTGAAGGAAAAAACCGAATTGAATGACCGGCAGCATATAAACGTTTACGCAGATAAAAAAAGGCATATGATCTTTCACCATGGGGATTTTGACGCCAAATTTTCTTTTGCTTAAGCCAAATGGAAGAGGAATGTAGCTGTTCTTCACGATCAGGAAGTTTCGTAAAAAAGGGGTTGTATGATGTCTTGAAAGCAGAGGTATACAATGTGGAACAAATAAATTTGGTAGGAGTTAAGCTATGATGAAGAAGGACAGTCGCGAATTTTCGTTCTACGGGGCAATAATAATAAATGGTTGGGAAACGGTGATGGTGGGAAGCTGCTGCCCAATCCATTGAAGACATCGTATAAATGGATTGGTACGATCTTTTTAGGCGTTTTGCACTTAATATCCATTGAACTTGAATGTTTGCTGATTCATAAGAAAGTGTTCGTTTTGTAAGAAGTTTGTCTTCAATAGAAGAGCACTGATATTCTATTGCCGTTTGCAAATGAGGAAGAAATAAATCGGGGCGCTGATTTGTTTTGGTTAGGAAATACTCCACCTCCACATTAGAATAATCTTTTTTCAACCATTCATAGAGCTGAAGCTTTCCAGTTAGGTGCTCGTTTGACTCACGTTCCCACTGAGTCTCACACGTGAGACTTCCATGATGAGCAAAATGCCAGGTCCTCTTCTCACCTAGTTTCATGACGACAGGTTGTCGACATCCTGGACAAAAGTAGGAAGTAGAACGTCTTAATTGGATAAGTTCATCTAGACGATATTGCCGATCTGCAAGATTGAGCAAATTTCCATTCATCGCTCGAGCTGTTAACATCACAACACCTCTCTTTCAATTGTTCCTTAACCTCTATTCGCTTCGAAGGTCCATAGTCCTTCTTCGTTTCGCAACTGGATTTTGTATATTACATATAAAAAGGCCGATTCCCATTGGAAATCGGCATCATTTTATAAGAGTGGGAAGTGTCCGCGGAGTTGTTCTAAAGCTTCCTCAGAGAGAATCTCCTTACCGTATTCCTGTATGCGGTGAATCGTCAATTCTGTCTCATATCCATATTCCAACAGCTGACTTAAACGGTTGTCTTGATCTTCTTCTATCAATGTATCATCAAAGACAACGTGGAGATAGTAACGATCCTCATAATGGTATAGACCATTTTCAACTCCAACAGGATCAAATCCGTGCGATAATGAAATGACATCTTCAAAATCTCTAAACGCGATCATAAAGGAAAGCTCTTCTCCTTCAAGAGGTTCAGGCTCGTCTTCTGGCTCATAATTATTCTGAAGGGCAAATTTATCATCAAGAATTTTATCCATGTTTTCATCAAGTGGAAGATCAAGCTGCTTTTCCTCTGAAATCGGTAATTCAAGTTTAGATCCGTCGTTTGACATTTGAGCACGAGTCACAATGATCTCAAGTCCTTTTTCAAGAGCTTGAACCTGAATCCAGAGAGGGCCCTCGAGTGAAAACTGCTCTCTTTGATGAGCTTCATCCATCATCTCCCAGAACAATTCTTCTCCTCTTTCTCTGTCGTACCAAATTTCTTCTCGATCGAATCCTCTATTTTCAATGTCTCTATACGTAATAAAGAATTTCAATGTATTCGCGTTGACGCGTTCGATTTCCATGTGCACTCTCTCCCTCCTGTTTAGTTAACCGGAAGGCTATTCCCTCTGGGATACTCCTAATTTCCTCTTTCCCTTAAGTGGCTCAAATTAACCACTTTTCTCTTGTAATACCATTCTATGATAAACCATCAAAGAATGGAAATAAAAAATCGTTTGATTTTTTCACTCATATTACACCATATACACGATATATTTATTTATGTGTATAGCTTGCCCAAAAGTGCTCCTGTCATGAGATTAAAAAATTCGCTACTCGGGAGTGGATTCCTTGTTTAACTTAGAAACCATTACTCAGGTTTTCTTCATTATCGGAATTGATATCGTACTTGGTGGAGATAACGCAGTTGTCATTGCACTCGCCTGTCGTAATCTCCCTCCCTCTCATCGAAGTAAAGCCATTATGATGGGTACAGCTATTGCCGTTGGACTTAGAATAGCACTAACAATAGTGGCTGTCTATTTATTAATGCTCCCTTTCTTATTAATTGTCGGTAGCCTCTTTCTTCTCTACATTTCCTTTAAACTTGTGATTGATAGTGAGGGCAGTGAAACCATTCATTCGACATTCTCTTTTTGGGGAGCGATCCGTACAATTGTCGTGGCTGATTTAATCATGGGCCTCGATAATGTGCTTGCAATAGCAGGCGCTTCTGAAGGAAAATTACCGCTAGTGGTTTTTGGATTAGTGATCTCTATCCCTATTATCGTATGGGGGAGTCGCATGATCATGCATGCCCTTGATCATTTTCCGATTTTAATTTACATCGGTGCTGGAATTTTAGCTTTTACATCGGCCAAAATGTTAACAAGCGCATCTGAATTAAAAACATTTTTCTATACTTACCCTTCCTTAGAAATTGCGACTCAAGTTACCTTCCTTCTTTTAGTTATTGTTGGAGGCTGGTTCGTAAAGAAACTAAAAGGGAATATCGTTTACATCCAATAAATAATTTTTCTAACAAAAAAACTTCTACAGACAATGCTGTAGAAGTTTTTTATTAATTAACGAGACGCTGTGCCTCTTGAAGTTGAAACGTACGAACTTTTCTAGGTAGGAAACGACGAATTTCATCTTCGTTATATCCAACCTGAAGTCGTTTTTCGTCCAAAATAATTGGACGGCGAAGCAATCCGGGATGCTCGCTAATCAGTTCAAACAATTCCTGTAATGAAACCGTATCAAGATTTAAGTTCAATTCCTGGAATGTTTTAGAGCGAGTTGATATAATTTCATCTGTTCCGTCTTCCGTCATCCGTAGAATTTCTTTCACTTCTTCGATTGTTAGAGGCTCGGAAAAAATATTTCGTTCTGTAAACGGAATATCATGCTCTTGCAACCACGCTTTTGCTTTTCGGCAAGATGTGCAGCTTGGAGATGTATAGAGTGTTACCATAAGGAATTGCTCCTTTCTATAAGTAAACGTCAAATCCACATTAGAAAAATTATCTTTTCACAATTTGTATTATACTACAATTCTTATCAAATAAATAGGGGATGACAAAAATTACATAAAAGCTATACAATAGCTATACAATTGTTTAATGTTAAATCTAACTCCTATATTCCCCATCGCCAACTATCCAAACCTGTATTGTTATAAAAATGTTTGAATTTCAGATAAAAAAAGTTTGCTTCACATGATACGATTCGTAAGAGATACACTAATTCTGAGGTGAATAATATGAAAAAGGCTGTTTTCCTTGCTAGTATGCTTGTCTTTGCAAGCGCTTGTACAACGGAAGAGATTACAAATCAAGAAACTGCAAATGAACCAATACCGGTAGAAGTAGCATCGGTTGATCAAAAAGATATTTCAAATGATCTTGAATTATCCGGTCAAGCTACCCCCGGAGTAACCATCCCTCTTGCTGCACCTTCTCCGCTTAAAGTGACGGAGATAAACGTGACGGTTGGAAGCACAGTTGAAAAGGGAGATTTAATTGCTGCTCTAGATGATTCAACTGCACGAGAAAATGTCACTCAACTTACTAATGCAGTGAACGAACTCGAGAAGGCTGTTAATCAAGCCAAAGAGCTTTCTGGACAAGCTGAGAAAAGTGCTCAGGAACTGAAAGATCTTCAATCAGAATTAAATCATTCTCTCGAGCGCTCTAAAGAGCTTCTAAGTGAGTTGGATTCTGAAGAAGTAACTGCAGCAGATGTTTTAAAAGAAAGTCTTGAAGTGACAATCAAGCAAGCACAGCTATCACAAGCAGCTGCACAGGTACCTTCAATGTCTGCTGGTAATGTCACACAATTAGAAACACAGCTATCCGAAACAAAAGCAAGTTTGAATCAAGCACAGGATGTCTTAAATGCGACAACAATTGAATCACCTATTAATGGCATTGTTTCTCAGATTAATGCCGAAGAAAATGCAGCGGCAGTACCAAGTACGCCTCTTGCAGTCGTCGTTAATTTAAATCCAATCAAAGCAACATTTCAGGTGAATAGCTTTCAAATATCGCAATTAAAAAAGGATCAAGATGTAGCGATTACATTCGACGGAGTTGATGGTACATTTGATGGAAAATTAAAAGCCATCCCTCCAACCGCTAATGAACAAACGGGCTCGTTTCTAATCGAAATTCCTCTTGAGAATAAAGATTTAAAAATCAAAGGCGGCATGAAAGCTACCGCTACCATTCAGACTGACCTAATTGAGAATGCCATCGTTGTGCCAAAAGAATCAATTATCTATGGTGAAGAAGAAACATTTGTGTACGTTCCTCAAGGGAAGAAAGTAAAACAAGTCAATGTTGAGCTTGGGGCAGAAACTGATAAAACCATTCAGATTACAAGCGGCCTTTCAAAAGGTGACCAAGTGATTACAGAAGGAAAAGACCGCTTAAATGAGGCATCCGAAATCCAGGTACAGAAGTGAGTTGAGTCCATATGAATATTGCTAAGCTTTCCGTGTTTCGCCCCATTGCCATGGGGATGGTTATTATTTTCATTCTCATCATCGGAACCGTTTCACTTCGAAACATGCCGGTCGACCTTTTTCCAGATTTAACGTTTCCTGTTGCTGCGGTAACCGTTACTTATGAAGGCGCTGGACCTGAAGAGGTTGAGAATCTACTCGCCTCCCCTCTTGAAAATGTCATGGGGACTCTTCCAAATGTCGAAAGCATTTCTTCAGTCTCACAAAATGGCGGAGCGTTAATCCTCGTTTCTTTTGAGTGGGGTACCGACATGGATTTTGCGACACTTAATATGCGGGAACAAATTGATGCCGTGAGAGATACTCTTCCATCTGAAGTTCCAATCCCAAAAGTATTGCGATTTAATCCAAGTGATATCCCCATTATGCAGCTTGGTGTTGCCGGCTCAGAAGAAGACCTTACCGCTGTTAAAAAAGTGATTGAAGATCAAATTAAGCCATCACTTGACTCCGTCCCTGGAGTTGCTGCCGTTACCATTGAAGGGCAGCTTGAAAAAGAAATACGACT